>JBGAJR010000123.1:0-3800 GCA_044224815.1 Polyangiaceae bacterium | reverse complement strand
CGCTGCTGGTAGAGGAAGAGCAGAAGGGCCCCCAGCGCCGCGACGACGAGGGCAATCAAGAGTGCGCGCCGGTTCATGATTGGGGGGAGCGGAGCTCGGGCGAGAGGTTATCACCTTTGGCGCAAACCGAGCTCGCCGACGGACACGTGGGTACGGGGCTCGCCAGCGCGGCGGCTCGCGCTCACGACGAGCTGAACGCCGTCTTTTTCGTAGATGCGTCCCTCCTCGGGGGCGCCGGTGACCTTCACGCCCGACGCGGTGACCTCGGACGGTGGCGAGAAGCGGACCCAGCCGCCCGCGGCGAGGCGATCGTCGTAGAAGCGCATGACCTCGGTGGGCGAGCCCTCGGCGGCGAACGCGTAGATGCCGTACGGAGCGTTGTCGCCGCGGGCGCCCTCGCCGAGCGTGGCCGACAGGAGCCGGGTCGCGTGCGGCGGACGCGGCGCAGCCACCGGATCCGAGCCCGAGGCGTCGCCATTGGGAAGCGTGTCGTCGAGTCGGAACGAGCCCTCGGTCCACGTCGCGAGGACGCGCACGCGGCCGTCCTCGGTCTTCTTCGCGTAGGCGTAGCGCAGCGCGCCGAAGACGCCGAGGTCGTGCGTCGCACGGAAGTCGGCGAGCGCGCGTGCGAGGCCACGGCCCGGTGGCCGCACGAAGCAGAAGACGACGCCCTCTTCGTCGCTCCGGTCTTTGCGGAACACGTCGAGCGGTGCCGCGAAGCTCCCCTTGTCACAGCCCTCTTGAGCGCGGTCGAGGACGCTCTTCGGTGTGCCGTCCACGATGGCGCTCGACACGTTGAGCGCCTGACCGTTGACGCGGATCGCGGAGCGCTCGGTCTCGAGCTCGAGCAGCGGAAGGAGCTGACGCCCGAGCGCCAGGCCGGCCTTCTCAGCGTCAGCCTTGGCGACGTGGACGCCCCAGCCGGTGAGCCCGAGCCCGACGACGGCGACGTAGAGCGCGAGCCTCGTCACTGCCGCCCCACGCGCGCGGAGCCGCATCCCGAGCGGGGCGCGCGCTGGCAAAGGCGAGGTCGGCAAATCGCTCATTGGTTCTTCTTGAACTCCGACGTGCCGAACGAGAACCAGCTCCCGGCGTTGGTTACGATGGGATTTTCGTTGCAGTATACATATGACTCGGCGGGCTTGATCGTCTTCTGCCAAGGGCCGTAAGCCGTCTTCCACGACACGGTCGCGGTCTTGGTGGCCTTGGCGGTGCCGTGATCGAAGCTCAAAGCGGACGCCGTGCCGTCGCCCTTTTGGGCGGCGGTCTTGCCGATCGAGCCGGTGGTCGCCGCGCCTTGGAAGCTCGACTCGGTGGCCTTGGAGCCGTTGGGGCAGCCGCGCGACGCGACGTCGAACGCGTTCTCGCGGGCCTCGGCGCGCGTCGAAATCTTCGCCTTGTACGCGCGATGGAAGAACACCATGAGGCCGAGGAACACGCAGAGGAGCGGCATCACGAGCGCCGCTTCGACCAGCACCGCGCCGCGCACGCGCGCGCGCGCCCGGCCGAGGAGCCGGAAGCGTCGAGCGCGGGAGTCGGGAGCGAGGAAGGTCATGGTGCTCAGTGGAAGTAGCTGGGCATGGGCAGCTTGGAGTAGTCGCCGCCGAGCTTGGAGAGACCGGACGCGCCGCCCGTCATCCCCGAGAGATCCGGGAGCTCGCTGAGACCGAGCGACGACGCGAGCGAGCCGACGTTGAAGAACGACTTGATCTGATCGCCCATCGCGGACGTCGCTTCGTCTTTGAGCGAGTCGGCGAGAGCGCGCGCCTCCTCTTGCGCCGCCCCGACCACCTCCTGCTTGGCTTGGTCGGCGTACTTCTTCGCCTCGGCCTCGGCCGCCGACTTCGCGGCCGACTTGATGGCGTCCATGTTCCCTTGCGCGGCGGACTGCGCGGCCGCGCTCGCCGCGCCGGGCGGGATGTTGGTGTTGTTCGCGATGGCGCTCGACGCGGCGTTGGCCGCCGCACCCTTCACTTGCCCCATCGCCGCGTCCTTGGCGGCGTCGACGGCGGCCTGGCCGTCCATTTTTCCAACGACCGATTGCACGGCGAGGACGGTGGCGCCGCCGGCGAGCACTGCGACCGCGACGGCGCCGAGCTCGGAGCCGGCGACGGGTGGGCGCATGCGACGGAGGCGGACCATCCAGCGCGGGGAGTACATCGCGTCGTCGTCCTTGTTGCAGCCCGAGGCCTCCCAGGTCGTCGTGCAGTCGAAGTAGAACTCGCCCTGCGAGAGGTAGACGTTCGCCTTGGGCTTCTTCTCCGCGTAGCCCTTCTTCATGCCGGAGAGCGCGCCGACGCCCCGGTCGGCTTGCGTGCGGTCCTTCATGCGCGCGCCGATCATGAAGCCGTAGACCTGCATGTAGTCGCTGCCGTTCTGAGCGTCGCTGACGACGATGCTCGGAGCGTCCTCGTCCCAGAAGTCGCCGCTGCAATGCGCTTGGGTCGTGATCTCCTTGGCTGCCTTGGCCACGGCCTCTTTGAGCGGCACGAAGCCGAAGTCGTAGTTCTGCCCGGACTTCTTGGCGGCAAAGTCACCGAGGCCCATCTTGAGCGCGCGGTCGCACAAGGTCGACGCGTGCACCTGCTTGACCGGGAGGCCCATGCGCTTGCCGCTCGAGCCGCCGGAGCTGCTCGACCCGCTCGAGCCGCCGAGCATGCCGCTGATCTGCGGGGTGTTCGAGAGGCCGAGCGTGGAGGCGACGAGCGACTTGTCGTAGCGCGCGGCGACGCGGTTGGCGGCGAACGATGCCGCCCACGGCGCGCCGATGGCGATGATCTTCTCGAGCTGACCGCCCGTCTTCACCGTGGTTTGGACGACCGTGTTCTTGTAGCGCTCCGCGGCTTGCTGGAACTGCTGCTGCAGCTCCGTGAGCGCCGAGGGAACGGCGCCGTCGGTTCCGTACGCGCAGTCGGCGTACTCGGGGCCGACGCACGTCGCGAGCGCGATCGTGAAGAGGTCTCCGATGACGGCGAGAATCAAATAGATCACCGTCACGCCGAACATGACGAGGTTCACGGCGGCGATGAAGTTCATGCTTCGCGCGTGGACGACGGCGGAGGAGAACGTCCCGGCGTCGGTGGCCTCCTGCGCCATTTCGCGGAAGGCGATCGCGTCACCGATGCCGATGAGGAACCAGAGCGAACCGGTGAGGCCGAGGGCGACGAAGATGCCGATGAG
This sequence comes from Polyangiaceae bacterium, assembly GCA_044224815.1. GTDB lineage: Bacteria > Myxococcota_A > Polyangia > Polyangiales > Polyangiaceae > JADJCA01. Next base: position 620 of record JBGAJR010000123.1, on the reverse strand, counting down.
GAGCACCGCGCCGCGCTGGTCTTGGCCGAGCGAGCGGCCGTCTTCTCGGAGGAGTGACTTCATTTGGAGCACACGTCGAAGGACGAGCCGGGGTCGCACACGGTTTTGGCCGGCGCTCCGGGGAGCTCGCCGACCGGCGACTTCTGTTTCGAGTCTTGGGACATCTTGTAGCGCGCGCCTTGGAGCGGGAATCGCGCGGTCGCGTGGAGCGGCACCATGCGATCGAGCCCGCACACCACGGTCGCGCCCATGGCGACGCGACACGAGAAGTCGCCGGTGAGCTTGGCGGTCACCATCCCTTTGGGGTTGGTGGCCGAGGCGTCGCTCTTCACCTCGACCTTCACGTTGAAGATCGCCGTCTGCCACATGCCGAGCGCCATGCGCGCCACGGTCTTCACGTCGGACTCGGAGCCGTTGTCGCCGGGGTTCACGCCGGGCTCGACGATCACTGCAGCCGACCGCGCGGCGACCGTGGCGGCGTGCTGGAAGACGAGGTTGGCCGTGTAGATCTTGCCGACCTGCATGAAGGCGAAGAAGGAGAGGAACAACGGAACCATCGCGACGACGAACTCGACGGCGGCGGCGCCCTCACAGTCAGGGGGCAGGCGGTTGTGGTCAGG
>JBGAJR010000074.1:0-25980 GCA_044224815.1 Polyangiaceae bacterium | reverse complement strand
CGCCGTCGAACAGGACGGTCCGGCCCTGACGCTGCGGGTGCGCGTCCGCGAGCGCGAGACCAACGCGGCGGTGGCCGTGTCGATCGAGCGGTGAGCCCGTCCCCGAGGGCTGGTTCTCCGGGGCTTTGCCTCCCCGGAGGCATCCCGCCGTGGCCACGCTGCCAGAGTCCGTCGACTACACCGACAAAGACTTCGACGCCCTTCGGGCGCGGCTGATCGCGCTCATCAAGAGCGTGTTCCCGGACTGGACCGACTTCGACGTCGCGAGCTTCGGGAACCTCCTCGTCGAGCTCTATGCCTACGTCGGCGACGTCCTGACCTTCTACCAGGACAACCTCGCCCGCGAGTCCCGCTTGGTCACAGCCACGCAGCGCAAGAGCGTCATGGCGCTGGCGAAGATGCTCGGCTACCGGCTCCACGGCGCGCAGGCGGCGACCGCTGAGGTCTGGCTCCAGCTTGCGCGTGTGCCGGTGGCGAGCGTCACCATCCCGGCCGGCACGGTGCTGCGCACGCAGGAGGTCACCGAGCCGGTGCGCTTCCAGCTCCTCGGGCCCGCCATCATCGTGGCCGCCGCCGATCCGCCGCGCGTTCTCGCCCTCGTCGAGAACTCCAAGACGCACACGCAGCTCTTCGATGCGCGGGGCTTGGCCGACCTCGAGCTGCACCTCGATTTCGCGCCGTACCTCGACGGCTCGGCCATCGTCTCGACGCCGCAGGGCGCGTTCACCGAGGTGGACAGCTTCCTCGACTCGCGACCCAACGACCGGCCCTTCGTCGTCGCCGTCGACCAGAACGACCGCGCCACGCTGCGCTTCGGCAACGGCGTGAGCGGCATGCAGCCGAGCGGCACCGTCTCGGTCACGTACAAGACGGGCGGCGGCAGCGCGGGCAACGTCGACGCCGAGCGCATCGCGGTCATCGAGGGCGCCTTCAAGGACGCGTACGGCAACGCTGTGCAGGTCTCGGTAAGGAACCCCGCGCCAGCTTCGGGGGGCGCGGATCGGCAGACCGTCGCTTCAGCGAAGCTGCTCGCGCCCGAGAGCCTGCGCGCGCTCACGCGCACCGTCGCCCGCGAGGACTTCGAGATCAACGCGCGCCGCCTCTCCGGCGTCGCCCGCGCGCTGATGCTCACGTCGAACGAGGACCCGACCATCGCCGAGAACGCGGGCATCCTCTACGTCATCCCGCAGTCGCAGGTGCCCGGCGCGATGCCGACGCCCGCGCTGAAGAACCTGGTGCTCGCGCAGGTGACCGAGGTCTACCCCTGCACGCTCACGTTCCAGGTCAGCGTGCAGGACCCGGTTTACAAGAACGTCGACGTCGCTGCGCGCATCTTCCTCAAGCAGGGCTTCGCCGCGAACGACGTGCGCGACCGCGTGCGCGCAAACCTCGCCGCGTACTTCCACGTGAACGAACCCGACGGAACGCCGAACCCGCTCGTCGACTTCGGGTTCAACATCAAGGACGCCGAGGGCAACCCGGTGGGCGAGATCGCCTGGAGCGACCTCTTCAACGTCATCCGCGATACGCCCGGCGTGCGGAAGATGGGTGACGCGCGGCTCGACCTCACGCTCAACGGCCTGCCTGCCGACGTGCACCTCAACGTGCGCGAGTTCCCGGTGCTGCGGACCGTGACGCTGACCAACGGCGACACGGGGGAGCTGCTCTGATGGCGCTCCTGAACCCCAGCTTCGAGGACGCGGGCGCGCTCCCCGGCGAGGCCGAGCACTGGACGCTCTCGGCGGTGACGAGCCTCGAAGAGCTCGCGGGCTTTGGGGCGGCGCCCGAAGAGGCGTGGGAGGACTTCGAGCGCTGGTTTGAGCTGCTCGACTCCATCGACGACATCGTCGTGGTGCTCGCGTTCTTCGACAGCGCGCTGAAGGGCTACGAGGAGTTCGAGAGCGGCTGGGCCAACGCCGTCTACCTCTTCGAGCTGCCTCCCGCGCAGCTCGTGACCGCGACCTTCGACGGGCTCGCCGCCGAGGAGTGCGAGACGGGCTGGAGCAACGTGCCCTACGCGCGCGAGTGGGCCGACGTCCTGAGCGCGACGGGCGTCTTTGACGGCGAGCCACGCGAGGACTTCGAGGACCAGTGGCGCGAGAACCAGCTCTACGCCTGAACGTGGGCGGGCGTCACCGCGGCGACCGCGATGTTCGACGTGGGCGTGCAGGCCGTCGAGGACTTCAACAACGGCTGGACGAGCATGACGACGATCTGAGGAGACGACGATGGCCGAAGCAGACTGGACCTACTTGAACGACGGGCTCGACATCGCGACGGTCGATCGCGGCGTCACGGCGGGCCTCGCGCGCCCTCCGGGCGGCGGCAGCTTCCTCTACGCCTTCAACTCGCTCGCGGCCGTCGAGGGCGCGGTGGGCCTCTTCGCGAACCTCGCGAGCTTCGCGCCGATGGCCAAGGGCGGCTCCATTCGCGGCGTCGTGCAGCGCGGTCCTGGCGGCGGCCCCACGGGCTTCTCGCCGTTCTTGTTCCTCTGCTGCCAGGGCAACTCGGTCAACGACAGCGCGTACCTGCTCGGCCTCTCCGACGACGATCCGCACCGCATCGTGCTCCGCAAGGGCGCGGTCACCGTGGGGCTGCCGACGGCGGATGGGCCCGGCGTGCTGCTCAAGTCGGCGGCATCGTTCGCGCAGGCGACGTGGCTCCACCTGCGCCTCGACGTCATCGTGAACACGAACGGCGACGTCGTCCTCAAGGTCTTCCAGAGCGACCTCGCGCTGCACCCGCTCGGCACGCCGCCCGACTGGCAGCCGGTCTCGGGCATGGTGGAGTTCATCGACGATCACCTCGGCATCAACAGCGGGTCGCAGCCGCTCACGTCTGGACGCGGCGGCTTCGGCTTCTCGGTGAAGGACGTCACGCGGCGCGCGTACTTCGATCATCTCGAGCTGTTCCGGCAGGTGTGAGCGATGGCACTGACCGCGTTCACCAGCCGTCTCGGGCGCGGACAGGGGCGCCTCGCGACTTCGAAGGCGACGGGCGGCGACTACGCCTTCGTCCTCGGCGACGACGAGGCGGGCCGTCTCTTCGAGCTCGCGCCCGGCGACCACGCCGAGGTCACGCAGCAGACGGACCTCACCGGCGTGATGCTGGTGCGCGCGCTCTTGCGGTTGCGCGTGCCCGCGTCGACCCCTCCGGGACTCGCGTGGGAGGCCAGCATCATCGTCGATGGCACCAAGCTCGCGGCGATGCGCGCCAAGCCCGGACGCGAGCGCCTCGTGACGGACCTCGCCGCCAACGTCTCGAAGCTCTCGGGTCTGCACGCCATCGGCGTGCGGCTCGAGCTGGTGGTGGCCTGACATGACCGCCCTCGAGCTGCCAGCGCTCTACGTCGACTCGGTCGCGCTCCTCGCGACGACGCCGAGGCTCGTGCTCGTGAACCGTGACCCGAGCCCCGGCGAGAGCGGCGTGCCCATCGACGCGACCATCGCCCTCGAGCTGGTCGACACCGGGCCGGACGGCGTGGAGCGCTCGACCGCGCGCGTGTGGATCGACGGCGTCCTGGTGCCGCTCGCGAGCCTGGCTATCGTCCACGTGCGCGTGCTGGCGCAGACCGTGGGCGGCGCGGCCTCCCTCGACGAGCTGTACTCGTTCGTCGTCGAGGACCGCACGGCCCCGCGCGTCGTCGGCGCGCAGGCGCTCGCGCAGAAGACGGTGCGCGTCGCCTTCGACGAGCCCGTGCTGGTCCCGCCCGGGGCGAGCTTCGTGCTCGCGCCGAAGGGCGCGCCCGCCGTGCCGGTGGCCGTCGCCAGCGTCAGCATCGATGGGAGCGTCGCGCTCCTCACGCTCGACACCGAGATGACGCCCGACGTCGTCCACGAGGTGGTGGCGGTGGGTGTGACGGACGTCTTCGGCAACGCCGTCCTCGGTCCCTACGACCGCGCGAGCTTCACGGGCTTCCGGCCCGCGCGCCCGGCGAGCCGCCGCTTCGACCTGTGGCGCATGATGCCGAAGCACAATCGGCGCGACGATCACACCGGAGACCTGTTCCGGTTCATCGCGTGCTTGCAGGAGGTGACGGACCTGCTGCTCGCCGACGTCGATCGCTGGCCCGACATCTTCGACCTCGAGCGCGCGCCCGAGGCCTTCGTCGACCTCATCCTGCGCGACCTCGGCAACCCGTTCCCGTTCGAGCTCGACGCGATGGGCAAGCGGCGCCTCGCGTCGGTGCTCGTCGAGATGTACCGGCAGAAGGGGACGGCCAAGGGCATCCAGAACGCGATCCGCTTCTTCCTCGGCATCGACATCTCGGCCATCACGCCCTTCAACGCCGACACGCTCTACCTCGGCGAGTCGCTGCTCGGCGTCGACTGGGTGCTCGGCCCCTCCGACCGCTTCGCGCGCTACGCCTTCAACGTCGAGGTCGCTCGCATCCTTAGCGACCGCGAGCGCCAGCAGCTCCGCGCCATCGTCGAGTACCTGAAGCCCGCGCACACGCACTTCGTGGACCTCGTCGAGCCACTGCCGCCGGTACTGCCGAACCACTGGGAGCTGGGCCTCAGCGACCTGGGAGAGACGACTGATCTCCACTGACAGCCTGTCCCCGAGGTCCGCGCCCGGCGGCTTTGCCTTCCACGAGGCGAGCCGATGGACGCGACGAGGACCACCACCACGAAGACCTGCTCGGCGTGCGGCCGCGAGACCTCGTCGACGTCGCGCGGCATGTGCGGCAACTGCTACCGCATCTGGGCACGGGACAGCCTCCCGCCGAACACCACGTGCGACGTCTGCGAGCGCGCGTACTTCCGGCGAAGTGGATCGAGGCCGAGCGGGCGCACCTGCTCGCGAGAGTGCTTCGTGGTTTGGAAGGTCGGCAGGAACCAGCACAACGAGCTAACCGATGGCGCGGTGCTCGTCGCGCGCGACTGCGAATGGTGCGGCGACGGCTTCCTCGTCGAGAAGCGCCAGGTCGCCAAGGGACTCGGGCGCTTCTGCTCGACCGAGTGCAGCGGCATGCGTCGACGCCACGACCCGGCGCGACCGACCTACCCGGAGAACGCGTGGCGACAGCGTGAAGGCTTCCGAAAGTTGAGCGACGCGCTCCTCGCCGCGCCCGACGTGCGCTGTGCGACCTGCGGTGACCGCCGCAAACACGGCAACCTGGTCGTCCATCACCCGATCCCGCCGAATGGCGATCGCGAGCTGTTGATGGCTCCGACCAACCTCGTGGTGCTCTGCCGAGCCTGCCACTTCCGCGTCCACCACATCGAGAGCCGCGAGGTCGCTGCGTAATGGCCCACCGACTTGATTACTTTTTCAGGATGAGGGTGACCGAGGCCGAGCTCGATCTCGGCTTCGCCCTTCTGGAGCAGGCCGACCGCGACCTCGCGGCCGACCTGAACATCTACGGCGTCATCGCCGGGGCGGTGCCCGCGCCGCACTCGCCCGTCCCCGATCTCACCATCGACCTGACCGCGCCTGCTCGCGCGTACGACAACCTCGGCCAGCGCATGTTCTTCGGCACGGGCCAGACCGTGGACTGCGCCGTCGACCTCGTGGGCATCCCGACCGACGTCGCGACGGCGGGCAACGAGCGCTGGCTCGGCGTCTTCCTGCGCTTCAAACGCCAGCTCTCGGACCCGCGCACCGACGGCAACTCGCAGCAGGTGTTCTTCCGCCGCGACGAGTCGTTCGAGCTCGTCGTGCGCCAGGCGCCCGAGGGCGCGATTGGTGTCGCCCCGAAGCCCGCGCTGCAGGCCGACGAGCTGCTCCTCTGCGACGTTCGGCGACGCCCTGGGCAGACGCAGATCCTCGCCCCTGACCTCGACCTCTCGCGGCGCCAGGCCTTCATCTTCGCGCAGGGCTCGTCCGTCTCGGTGGTCACCGGGACGTGGAGCATCCTCGCGCCGCTGGCCGCGACGGTGCAGGCCGCGCTCGACGAGACCGACGCCGAGCTGCGCGACCACTTCACCGCCGTCGCGCGGCGCCACGCTGCGACCGCCATTGACTACGCGCCGCACGGCTTCGTCGGTGCAGGCAACGTGCAGGCGGCCGTCGACGAGCTGATCGACGACCTGTCGACCGGCGCCGCCGGCACTTCCGGCGCGACGCGGGTTGGCGTCGACGCGGCGGCGGGCGCACCGAACGCGCTCCCGCCGGGCAGCGTGAAGAGCCAGCTCGCGCAGCTCCTCGGCTTCCTTAACACGCACGTGAGTGCGCCGACCGGCGCCCACGCGGCTGCCTCGATCTCCGCCATCCCGCACCACAACATCGCCGCGACCAACGTGCAGGCGCAGCTCCAGGAGATCGTGACGGACCTCGTCGCGACGGGTGCTGCGGCGCCGGGCGCAGGGCTGGTCGGCATCGACGCGCTCGCAGGCGCCCCCACGGCGCTCCCTGCCGGCACTCTGCGCGCCGCGCTCGCCGCACTCCTCGCGGGCCTCAATGGCCACGCGAACCAAGCGCTCGGCGCACACGCCGCGAGCGCCATCTCCGTCGCCGACGCCAGCGCGAACCTCAACGCCGTGAACGTCGAGACCGCGCTCGCGGAGATCCTCGACGCCTTCGAGGGCGATCACTTCAAGGGCAACGAGGCGAACGCTGGGCAACACCGGACCATCCGCATCCCGCCGCTCGGCGGAACGAAGGCGCTCATCCTCGACTCGAACGCGGCCGGCACGTCCGCGACCCGCTTGCGCATCTACGCGGACACCGACCAGGTGTGGTTCACGTTCAACGCCTCGTGGGACGGCGCGCAGTGGGTGCGTGACGCGAGCGGCACGTTCTGCGGCGGGCTCCGTCTCGCGCGCTACTTCGTCGAGTTCATCCACGAAGACTCGTTCGCCGCGACGTTCACGACGTGGACGCGAACGTGGCGCCTGCCAATGGGCAACACCGTCAACTCGGCGTTCGAGATGACGGGCACCGTCCGCGAAGTCGGCCGCCTCGGTCTCGAGTTCTCGAACCCGTACAACGCCACCCGCACCGTCGCAGGCGGTGGCGGCGTCACGTTCCGCAACCGTTTCCCGGCTGCTCCGTCGTCCATCACGCTCAGCGTGAACAGCTCGGGCGGTGGCTTCTCGGGCAGCCCAAGCGTCGCGTACACGGACCGCGATGGCTTCGGCTTCTGGAGCTACCAGTCCATCGGCGCAGCCGGGACGACCTACTGGTTCGGCTCGTACACCGCGATCGCGTGAGGAGACCTATGGCCATCCAGGAGATCACCGACACCGAGCTGGTTCAACGCTGCGCCAAGTGCGACGCCGAGAACCGCGTCGTGCTCGCCGACCTCGAGGTGGGTCTCGAGCGCGACGACCAGGTCGAGGACAGCGTCGTGCCGCTGCCGGAGTGCCCAACCTGTCACTCGCGCGAGTTCCTCCTGCGCTCGCCCGTGGACGAGCAGGAGCAAGCCGCCCAAGGTGGCGCTGGCCACCTGCATCGGCTCCTCGTCGACGAGCTGCACGCCGAGCTCGTGAAGAAGGGCCGCGTCGTCGCGAAGCTGAAGGCCCGAGCGGACAAGGTCCTCACGCGGCCCCTCGCCGCCGAAATGAAGCGACGCTTCTTCGACAAGGGTTTCAAGCTCCCCGCGCGCGCCGTCGAGCAGCTCCAAGGCAAGGAGCCCTCGTCGTGAGCGGCGGCTTCGTCGTCGATGGCGTCGCGACGTGTCCCGTCGACGGTCTCACCGTGCGCACGTTCGCCGAGGACGGCGTCCATCGCTTCCCGTCGAAGGGCAAGCGGGCGCGCGCGACCGAGCTCGTCATCCACGAGACGGTCACGCGCAGCGTCGACTCCACCATCGCGGTCCTGAAGAAGCGCGGGCTCAGCGTCCACCTCGTGATGGACGCGGATGGCGCCCTCACGCAGCACGGCGATCTCGCCACCGACATCCTCTGGCACGCGAGCCAGCACAACGGCGCGTCGTTCGGCGTCGAGGTCGTGAACCCGTACTACCCGAGCTACCTGAAGCCGGGCCTGCCGTGGGCGCGCGTCATCAAGGCGCCGTGGGCACACAAGGGTGAGTACGTCCTGCCGACGCACGCGCAGGCCGAGGCCGTCGCGCAGCTAGTGAAGTGGACGCTGAGCGCGCCCGCGCCGGGCATCGCCGTCCCGCGCGTGTGGCCGGGGCTACGCGACGGACGCTTCACGCTGGGCCTCGTGCCCGCCGCTGCGAAGGCGCCGCTGCCGGGTGTGCTCGCGCACCAATACTTTGGGCACGCCGACGGCTCGATGCCCGTCCTCTACGCGTGGCTGCGCATCGAGGCCGGCCTCGCACCCGACGTCGCGTTCGAGGAGGCGGTGAAGCGCGTGACCGGCGTGCGGCGCGCGGACGTCCGAGACCTGCTACCCACGCACGTCGTGGCCTGAACGAAGGAGAGCGTCATGGAGAACTTCACCAGCGTCGCGACGTGGTTGCAGGCAACCGGGCCCTACGGACTCGTGGCCGTCTTGGCGTGGGCATTTTGGAAGGTGAACGAGAAGAAGGACGCGCAGCTCCGCGAGCTCTTCGACAAGGTCGCCGAGATGGGCCGCGCGCAGACGGAGGCGGTGACCAAGGTCGAGGCCGCGCTCGTGGCGCTGAAGGACGCCATCGAGGACCTGCACGACAAGGCAGCGTGACCGGAAGTAAGGTCATTCTCGCGGTCATCGCGACGTTCCGCGATGCCGCGCGCGGCCGGTCGAATCTTCGCTTCTTCGCCTTGGAAGGTCGCCAGAAGGAAGCCTGTATGTCGTCGCGAACGGGGCGCATCCCAACCACCCCGACGGAGGCGACGACATGAAGGTGAGCGAGCTGATCGAGCTGCTGGAGGAGCAGGACCCGGACGCGGAGGTCATCCTCCAAGAACAAGCTGGGTACCCGATGGAGTACGCCCTGCTGGGCGTGACGACGCGCGACGAGGTGCTCCGCGCCGAAGCGGAGGAGCGCGAAGACGGCCTCGAGGACAAGTACGGCCTCGATGGCGGTCGCGCCCGCAACGACGTCTTCCTCGTCGAAGGCAGCCACCTTCGTTACGGCTGCAAGGCTGCGTGGGACGTGGCCACGCGGTGAACCTGCGCGTGTGCTCCCAGCGAGGTCGATTCTTCACGGAATGACCTTGCTGGGGGCCCGAACGGAAGCCTGTATGGCGAGGCGATCAACGCGGAGGACCACGATGAAGACCCTCGGCACGACGACGACCTACGACGGCACCGAGCACCGCTGCCTGCGCGGCCACGAGCTGCTCATCGTCGCGGTGATGAAGAACGCCCTCCGCGCTGACTACGACCCGGACAAGGACGGGCAGTACATCACCGACGAGCGCGACCTCGAGCGGGCGGGCGGCGTGACCGCCGACGACCGCGTCGAGGTGCAGCCCTGGCTCGAAGCGGAGGGGCGCTTCAGCTTCGTGTCGAGCGACCCGCGCACCATCGACCTCGCGTGCTTCGCGAGCCTGAAGCGCTGACGACCTGAACGACGCCGCGCTCCCTCACGGAGCGAAAGCCCACCACGCGAGCCAAGGGCGCGCGCGTGAAGGGCGACGTGTACCCAGCGCCCGACGAGGAGAGCAGTCATGAGCAGGAAGGCCAATACCACGAAGGCGAAGTCCAAGAAGGAGAACCTCGCAGCCCTCGGGCTGCCGGCGCTGTGGGAGCGCTTCAAGGAGGCGACGGGGGAGACCACCAAGAGCCCGAACAAGAAGTTCCTCGTCCGGCGCATCGAGGAGGCGCTCGCCGCGCGCACCGTCGAGCCCGCGCCCGCAGAGGAGCCGCAGCGCCCGACGCGCACCAGCGCGCGCGCGACGTCGGTGCCCGAGCCCGAGACGACGCTCGCCGAGAGCACGCCGCCCCAGCCGCGCGGTCGGTTCGCGTCGATGACGGTCGAGGAGCTGCAGACGAAGTACCTCGAGGTCGTCGGTCGTTCGACGGGCAGCGACGACCGCCGCTACCTCATCTGGAAGATCCGCGAGGCCGAGAAGGGCCGCATCAACGTCGGGCCGCGCAAGACCCGCGCGCGCGATGGCGAGCCGCTTGAGGTGAAGATTCTCCCGCTGCGGCTCGAGGCCGACGTCGCCGACAAGATGGACGAGGCCTGGCGCGCGAAGGGCATCAAGAACCGCATGGAGTTCTTCCGGGGGGCCATCGGTCACTACCTCGCGCATCTCGGCGCGCGAGACGCGGCCGCGCTCTTCACGAACGCGGGCGCCACGGGCGCGTGAACGCGTTCACTGAGCCGCAACTTCTCGCAGGGCGCTTGCGACCTCCGCGCCGCAGCAGTATATTCTTACCCATGTCATTCGCGTTCTTCATCCGCCTGCGCTAGCGCCGGCAGCGGTTCCCGCATCGGCACGATTCATCGTGATCGACCCGCGGGGGCGCTGCCTTCCGTCCCCGTCTCCCGGTCAATTTTGGATTGTCGACCGTCGGGAGATCCGGGGCGCGGCGCGCCTGCTCCGGTAACGCGAATACATATACCTCGACGCGTCTGCCACTAGGCTCCTCGCCTCGGATCTCCTGCGCTCGTCATGCGCCAGCAGGAGGTTCACTTGTCTACGTCTCTTCGCCACAAAGCCCCACGCCATGCGGTGCTGGTCTCCGTTCAATGCCCCAATCGCTCTGATGCCGCGGCCGAGCGCTCGCTGAACGAGCTCGAACAGTTGCTGCGTGGGCTCGGCATTCGCGTGCACGCCCGACTCGTCCAGAAGCGGCAGCATCCGACCGCAACTTACGTCGGCGAGGGCAAGCTGCGCGAGTTGGCCGGCCTCACCGGCGGAAGCGGCAAAGTCTCACGGGTTCCGATACCCAGCGGTTCTGCACCGCGCGCCGGTGCCATCGGGCTCGTGGTGGTCGATGACGAGCTTTCGCCCGGCCAGCAGCGCAGCCTCGAGCAGGCCACTGCTGCAGAGGTTCTCGATCGGACCGCCGTCATCCTTCGGGTCTTCGAAGGGCGCGCGCGCACACGTGAGGCGATGCTCGAGGTCGAGCTCGCCCGTCTCACCTACGAGCTTCCCCGGATTCGGGAGGATGTCTCGCTCGGCGATCGCGAGGGAGGTGGCGGACGCGCTTCGCGCGGGAATACCAATGTCGCCCTCGCCAAGCAGCGTACCCGGAATCGGATCGCCGAGCTGCGACGCGAGCTCGCCGGGCTTCAGGATGGGGCGGCGGTGCGCCGACAGCGACGGGCGTCGGCGCAGAGGGTCGCGCTCGTCGGGTACACCAATGCTGGAAAGTCCTCGCTCATGCGAGCGCTCACCGGCAGCGATGTACTGGTCGAGGACAAGCTCTTCGCCACGCTCGATACCACGGTGCGCACGCTGGTTCCTCCGACCTCACCGCCGATCCTCATCGCCGACACCGTCGGGTTCATCGAGCGGCTCCCGCATCCGCTGCTCGCTTCTTTCAACTCGACTCTCGACGAGGTACACGAAGCGTCGCTCCTCCTGTTCGTCGTCGATGCCGCTGACTCCGAGAGCCGCCGGCAGCTCGAGGTCACGCGCCAAACGGTGAAGGAGATCGGCGCAGGCTCGCTCCCGCATCTCGTGGTGCTCAACAAGATCGACCGGGTCTCCGAGGACGTTCGGCGTGCGCTCCGTGACGAGCTTCCCGAAGCGATCCAGCTCTCCGCGTTCTCGTCTGGCGACGTGGCAGCGCTTCGACAGCGGTTGATCGACTCCTTCGACATGGGGCTCGAAACCGCCACTTTCGAGGTGTCCTATGACCGCCAGTCACTCTTTGCAGAACTGCGCGATCAGGTGAGAGTGCTCGCCGAGTCCTACGGCGAGAGCCTCACCGTGACGGTGCGCGCCGCGCCTGCGCTCGTCGAGCGATTGCGGAGGCGGCTCGCCGAGGTCACGGCACCCTCTTCGCTCACGGTCCCCGAGCCTTCCGTGCTTGAGTCGCCCAGGCGCGGTCCCGATGGCAGGCGTACCCCTGCCAAAGGTCGCGCGCGCGCCCCTGCCTCGGTGCAACTCGTCGAGTTGGCCGCTCGCCACGGCCTCGTAGTGGATGCCGACGCCGTGCGCATCAACGAGGCGGGGCTCGACTACCGCGTCGCCTTCGTGCGAGCCGCCGATGGGGAGGACTGGGTGCTTCGGGTACCTCGAAGTCGCGACGCTGCGGCCAAGCTCTCCGACGAGGGGCGAATCCTGGAATTCGTTCGGCCCCGGCTCTCGGTGGCGGTGCCGATCTGGCTGGTGTGCAGCGATGAGCTCGTGGCGTATCGGCGGCTTCCTGGTGAACCAGGGTTGACCCTCGACGGGAGCAGCCAGCCCGTCTGGCACTTCGATCCTTCGTCCCCCGAGTTCGCGACAGCGCTGGGGCGGCTTATCGCCGAGCTACAGGCCTTTGACGTCGACGCCGCCAGGGAGGCCGGCGTGCCGGTGATGTCGATGTCCGAGGTGCGGTCGCAGTGGCGCGCCGACTTCGAGAGAGTGCGCGCCGCGTTCGAGATCGCGCATCCGCTCCAAGCGCGTTGGGAGGCCTGGTTCAGCAACGACAGGCTCTGGCCTGAGCGCACCGCGTTCACCCACGGGGAGCTATACGCCGCCCACGTGCTGGTCGACGGACCCTCGCGCATCGTCGGAGTGCTCGACTGGACGACGGCGAAGGTGGGAGACCCGGCCGTCGACTTCACCTATCAGCACATGATGGGACCTGCCGCGTTCGAGGCCACCGTGGCCGCCTACATCGAGGCCGGTGGCGTTCTGCTCCCGCACCTCGCCGAACGCTGCGCGGAGCTCGCTGCGGCTGCGCCGCTGGCTTACGGCCTGTTCGCGCTGCAGAGCAGGAATCCCCAGCATCGTGCAGCCGCGGCGGCGCAGCTTCTTGCAGAGGAGTGAGCTCGGCATACGGAACACCACGTGGTCAGGTCACGCGCTTCCCTGACCAATGAACGCGGCCGGAGAGGAGAAATTAGTGAGCACCTGCGACCGCTGCCGATGTCATCGCGCATACCCACGCCGCCGAGCGCGGTGAACGTAGGTTGATAGGCCCGCCGACGCCCGCGAGTACGCCCACGAACCTCACGCGACCAGTTCTCCACGCACCAAGGCGGGCACCGTTCGTCGCGCGTCGCGAGCCGTCGCCCCGATGATCAACAGGCTCGGCCCCGTCGCGGGCGCCGAAGCTGTTGACCAACGGGGCCGACTGTTGATCGCCGGGTACGCAGTTAAACGCCTCTCGGCTTCTCTCTCCCCACGGGACAGGAGAGAGAGCGGGAGAGCTGTCCCAGGCGGCGCTCATCGAGCTCGCTCGGCGCTCTCTGCGAGCACGGGCGAGAGCACCGTCGCAGCACGCGCAGCGCGCGAAACGCCCGGAGTTCTGGGGAGAAACGGCGAAGCCCCCTCGGATCGCTCCTTGGGGGCTTCTGTTTACCGACCCTCGCCCCTTGTTGGCGACGAGAGAGAAATGGCTCCGACTGCAGGACTCGAACCTGCGACCCGGCGGTTAACAGCCGCCTGCTCTACCAACTGAGCTAAGTCGGAATTGGGAAGTCGATCGCTATCAGCGACCCCCGCCTTTCGTCAAGGGCTTCACGGATCTATCCCGCGCGCACGACGCGCTTGTGCGCGCCGGAGGCCTCGCCCATGATGCGGCGAATTCGCGCCCTGGCCCGCGTCGCGCGCCAGCCGCTCCCGACCGAACGCCCTGCCCTTCCCGACGAGCCCATGCGAGCGCGCCCGCCATGTCGATCCCCCCTCCGTCCGACCGGCCGTCGCGCGAGGATCTGACGGTCGAGGACCTCCTCGACATCTGGCCGATCATCTCGCCAGAAGAGCGCGTCGACAGCTTCCGCACCCTCGCCCGCGGCGAGGCCGAGGACTTCTTCCTCGAGATGTCGGCGCGCGATCAGGCCGACGTCCTCCTCAAGCTCCCCAAGGAAGAGCAACGCTCGTGGATGCGACTCCTCGCGCCCGACGACGCCGCCGACCTCGTTCAAGAAGCGTCACCCGAGGACAAAGAGCGGCTACTCACCCTCCTCGATGAGCCGACCCGCCGCGAGGTGAGCGCGCTCCTGGCCTACGGCGAGGACGCCGCCGGCGGGCTCATGAACCCGCGCTACGCGCGCCTCCGCCCCGACATGACGGTAGACGAGGCCATCAGCTACCTCCGCCGGCAGGCCCGCGAGAAGCCGCCCGAGACGTTGTATTATACATACGTCCTCGACGACCAGCAGCACCTCCTCGGCGTCGTCTCGGTCCGCGAGCTCCTCGCCGCGCCGCCCAACAAGCGCGTGCGCGAGATCATGGAGACCGACGTCCAGACCGTGCGCGAGGACCTCGATCAGGAGTCGGTCTCTCGCCTCTTCGCCCAGTACGACCTCGTCGCGATGCCCGTCGTCGACGCCGACAACCGCATGAAGGGCATCGTCACCGTCGACGACATCGTCGACGTCGTCGCCGAAGAGGCCACTGAAGACATCCAGAAGTTCGGCGGTATGGAAGCCCTCGAGGCCCCGTACCTGAACATCGCCTTCGGCAGCATGGTGAAGAAGCGCGCCGGCTGGCTGGCCGCGCTCTTCCTCGGCGAAATGCTCACCGCCACCGCCATGGCGCACTTCGAGGATCAGATCGCCAAGGCCGTCGTCCTCGCGCTCTTCGTTCCTCTCATCATCTCGAGCGGCGGCAACTCGGGCTCGCAAGCGTCGACCCTCGTCATCCGCGCGATGGCGCTCGACGAGCTCAAGCTCCGCGACTGGTGGCGCGTCGTCCGCCGCGAGCTCGGCGCCGGCCTCGCGCTCGGGCTCGTCCTCGGCTCGATCGGATTTTTGCGCATCGTGATCTGGCAAGCGGTGACGCCGACGTACGGTGCACACTACATGCAAGTCGCGCTCACCGTGTTCGGCAGCCTCATCGGCGTCGTCATGTTCGGGACGCTCGCCGGCTCGCTCCTCCCCTTCGTGCTCCGCCGCCTCGGCTTCGACCCCGCGAGCGCGTCGGCCCCCTTCGTCGCGACGCTCGTCGACGTGACGGGCCTCATCATCTACTTCAGCGTCGCGAGCCTCGTCCTTCGCGGGACGCTCCTCTGACCCGCGACCGGAGCCGCGCCGATGAACACCGCGAAGGCGCCGCACCGTAGAGAAGAGACGCTGGGCGAGTCGTTCACGCGGCTCGGCGCGACGACGCGCGGGCTCACCGGCGAAGAAGCCGCGCGGCGCCTCCGCGAGCACGGCAAGAACGCCTTCGTCACGACCACCGCGCTCGCGCGTGCGCTCGCCATCGTCCGCTCCGCGGCCAACCCGCTCGTCGTCATCTTGCTCGTGGCGGGTGGCGCGTCGGCACTGGTGGGCGAGGTGCTCGAGGCGAGCATCATCGCCGCCATCGTGATCTTGAGCGGCCTCGTCAACGCGCTCCAGACCATGCGCTCGAACCGCGCGGTGCGCGAGCTCACGAAGAGCGTGGCCCCCACCGCGACCGCGCTCCGCGACGGCCAGTTCGTGGAGCTCCCGCGCGCGGACGTCGTCCCCGGCGACGTGGTGCGGCTCAGCGCCGGCGATCTCGTCCCCGCCGACGCACGCCTCATCGAGGCCGCCGATCTCCACGTCCACGAGGCGGCGCTCACCGGCGAGTCTCTCCCGGTCGAGAAGCGGCCCGACCCCGAGGCGCGCGGCGCGAGCGGCCCCGAGCGCACCGACCTCGTCTTCCTCGGCACCTCGATCGTGAGCGGCACCGCGACGGCGCTCGTCCTCGCGACCGGCGCGCGCACGGCCTACGGCGACGTCGTCGAGCGGCTCGCCGAGCAGCCGGAAGAGACCGAGTTCGAGCGCGGCACGCGCCGCTTCGGCTTCCTCATCGTCCAGACCGTCTCCTTCCTCGTCTTCTTCATCTTGGTGGCCAACCTCGCCGCCGGTCGCCCCGCGCTGCAAGCGCTGCTCTTCTCGGTCGCGCTGGCGGTGGGCCTCACGCCCGAGTTTTTGCCCATGATCACCACCGTCACGCTCGCGAGCGGCGCTCGCCGCATGGCGCGCGAGCAGGTGATCGTGAAGCACCTCTCGGCCATCCAGAACCTCGGCAGCATCGACGTCCTCTGCAGCGACAAGACGGGCACGCTCACCACCGGCGCCATGACCGTCGACGCCTCGCTCGACGTGACCGGCGCGCCCAGCGACGACGCCCTCGCGCTCGCGCGACAGAACAGCCGCTTCGAGACGGGCATCAAGAGCCCGCTCGACGCCGCCATCCTCGAAGACGCGCCGCCCGCCGACGCCGACATCGAGAAGCGCGACGAAGTGCCGTTCGATTTCGAGCGCCGCCGCGTGTCGGTGGTGGTCGAAGAGCCCGGCGGCACGCACCGGATGATCACCAAGGGCGCGCCCGAGAGCGTGTTCGCCGTGTGCGATCACGTCGTCCTCGACGGCGCGCTCCGGGCCTTCGATGATCACGCCCGCCAGATCGCCACCGCCACCTTCACGCGCCTCAGCGAGGACGGCTTCCGCCTCCTCGCGGTGGCCTCGCGCGTCGCCGATCCCAAGGTGCGCTACGACGTGGACGACGAACGTGCCCTGACCCTCACCGGCTTCCTCGCGTTCGCGGACCATGAGCTGCCGGGTGTCGCCGAGTGCATCGCGCGCCTCCGAGACGACGGCGTCGCGGTGAAGATCCTCACCGGCGACAACGAGCTCGTCACCCGCCACCTCTCGGCGCGCGCTGGCATCGACACGAGCGAGATCGTCCTCGGCCGCGACGTCGATCGCATGGACGACGGGGCGCTCGCGCACGTCGCCGAGCGCGTGAGCGTGTTCGCGCGGCTCTCCCCAGCGCAGAAGCACCGCGTGATCCGCGCGCTCCGCTCACGCAAGCACGTGGTCGGCTTCTTGGGTGACGGCATCAACGACGCCCCGTCGCTCCACGGCGCGGACGTCGGCATCTCGGCCGCGGGCGCGGTCGACGTCGCAAAGGAAGCCGCCGACATCATCCTCCTCGCGCGGCGCCTCGACGTGCTCCACGCCGGCATCATCGCCGGGCGCACCTCGTTCGGAAACGTCCTCAAGTACCTGCTCATGGGCACGAGCTCGAACTTCGGGAACATGCTGAGCATGGCGGCGGCCGCGCTGGTGCTCCCGTTCTTGCCCATGCTCCCGACGCAAATCCTCCTCGCGAACTTCCTCTACGACCTCGCGCAGGTGACGATCCCCACCGATCGTGTGGACGCCGCGCTCGTCGCGCGCCCGCAGCGGTGGGACGTCAGCGTCATCCGTCGCTTCATGCTGCTCGTGGGCCCCGTGAGCTCGGCGTACGACCTTCTCACGTTCTATGTACTCTACAAGGTCTTCGCCATGAACGAGGCGACGTTCCACACCGGCTGGTTCGTGGAGTCGCTGGCGACGCAGACCTTGGTCCTTTTCGTGATTCGGACCGCAGGGCGGCCGTGGCGCGCGCGCCCGAGCCTCCCGCTCGCCGCGACGACGCTGGCCATCGTCGCCTTCGGCCTCGCGCTTCCGATGACGCCGCTCGCCGGCCCGCTCGGGATGGTTCCCCTTCCCGCGCGAGCCTATGCGTTCGTCGGCGTCGTGGTCGTGACCTACCTCGGCGTCGTGGAGCTCATCAAGGGACGCGTGATGCGGCGGATCGTCACCGCCGCCCCCACGCTCACGCGACGAGGACGGTAGAGATCTCGCTCGTCGCCTCGGCCAGCCGCGACCACGTGGCGCGAAGGATCGATGGGCCGAGCTCGAGGTACGAAGCCGACGAGCTCCGCGCCAGCTCCTCGAAGTACTCGTCCTCGGGCAGCGCCGCCCCCTGACGAAGCCGATACTCGAGAGCATCGGCGAGGCGCACGAGCGCAACCAGGAGCGCGAGGTCGCCACCCTCTGCGTAGGCGCGCCCCGGCTGGTGATGGAGCGCGACCACTTCGGTGATGATTTCGGGAAAGCGCCACTGCGCGAGCACGTGTGCGCCGAGGACCGCGTGGTCGTAGCCGACGAGCACGCGCTCGACGATGTGGATCTCGTCGGGCCTCGCGTGCACCTTCGGAGACAGCGTCTCGTAGGGGATCTCCTTGACCTGTAGCGAGAGGAGCTTGCCCAGATCGTGCACCAGCCCGCACAAGAAGGCCTGACCGCCGATCGACGGCCCGTAGTCCTCGGAGAGGACGCGCGCGATCGCCGCAACGCCCGCGAGGTGATCGCGCCAAGTGACGCCGAGACCGCTCTGATCGACGAAGAGCCCCATCGTCGCGACCGCCGCGACGAGCTGGTTCACCTCTCGCGAGCCGAGGCGCACCACGGCTTCGCCGATCGTCGCGCAGCGGCGCGAGCCGCGGTATGCGGGCGAGTTCGCGACCCTGAGAAGCCGCGACGCGAGCGCCGGGTCCTTCTCGATCGCCTCCACGATCGCCTTCATCGTGGCGTCGGGATCGCGGAGGACGGAGAGCGCCTGCTGCGCCGCGGCCGGGAATGGCTTCAATCCGGTGGCGATCGCCGCGTGCGCAGCCATCGTCCGCGACGCCTCGAGGTGCGTCCGCTGCGGATCGTCCTCGCCGAACCAGAGGCGCTCGCGCACCTCGGCGGCGAGCGCGCGCTGATCGGGCGGTAGCGTCGGTTGGAGGAGCGGTGAGCCCACGGGCAGACGGTGGATCTGAGTCACGGGCGACCTCCGGGCCCGAAGGCCTGACCCGCGAACGCGCGGTATCCGGAGCGCCATCGCTCGAGATCGCCGGCGAGCCCTTCCGTGAGCTCGACGCCGAAGCCGGCCGGAACCGTCGCAAAGTCGTTGGGACCGAGGTGCCTCCGCCACGCGACACGACCGGCGAGACGCACGCGACGTTCCGAGCGAGGCGGCCACAGCTCGAGCCACACCTCCTCACCGGGCTCGACCGGCGCAGCCGTGCGCACGTAGAGGCCGCCTTCGCTGACGTTGTACGTGAAGCCGACCTCGTCGGACTCCCGCCCTGCGACGCGGAACGAAACGCGGGTACCGAAGAGCACGCGCGCGCTGCGACGGTTGTCGGTGCCGCGCGGACGCATCAGCTCGTTGGCGAGGAAGAGCACGTTCTCCGGCGGCGCATAGGCGTCGGTGACCGACGTTCGCTCGAGATCGCGCAGCGCTTCCGAGATGGCGCCGATCCGGCGCGGCGGGACGACGGCGATCCACGCCGCTGCGTGGCCGGCGGCGCGGGCCTTGCGCGCGAGCGCGACCGCGGCCTCACCGTCTTCGTCGGCGACGACCACGAGCTTGACGCCCGCCGCCGCGCCCTCGGTCAACGTAGCCGACAAGTCGTCGACGAAGCGAACGGAGAGCCCTCCGTTGAAGAGCGTGCGCCCCAAGATGGCGCGCCAGACGCGATCCGCCCCAGCGACGATCGCGGTGCCCTCGCGACGGCTCGGCGGATCGCCGACCTTGGTGACGAGCGGGCGCAGTCGGCGGAGGACTGCAGTGCGGTCCGCCGGAAGAACGTCGTCACCGCCGGCCTGGAACAAGTCGATGAACGTGAGGTCGGTGGGGTGCGCAGCCACGCCGAACGCCGGCACCCGCGCGAAACGCGCGTGCGAGCGGAGGGCGAGGCACACCTCACCGAAGAGCGAGCCGCCGGCCGGGGCAAAGAGCGCGAGCGGCTCCGTCTCCTCGAGCGCCGCACGAAGCGCGGAGGCATCGGAGAACTGTCGCACTTTCAGCCCGAGCTCGGCGATCGCCACGCCCACATCGCCGCCACTGCCACCATTCCCGAGCGCGCCCCCCACCAAGAACACCGGACGCTGGTTATCCATCGACTCCTCCGTCTCGTCTTCAGGGAACGGCGCGCACGCGAGCGCCTTAAGGCACTCAAGTCGGTGACAAGGTCTCCGTTCACCCAGTTCGGCACCATGTCCCTTCGCGCTGCATCGGTTCTCGTCATTCCCCCCAAGACGCCCGTCGCCGCGGCGGTCCAAGCCGTGTGTGAGGCAGAAGGTGCGACCTTCTCCGAGCTACGTTCGGTGGACGCTGCCATCGCGGTGCTCGACGCCGCCGAGCCGAGCACGGCTGGCCTCCGCGCGGTCGTCGTCGACGTCAGCGCCCTCCAATGGATGGCAAGCTCGCTGGTCGAGCTTCGCCGCCGCGTCCCGCTCATCCTGGTCGGCGACGCGCCGGAGACGGCGCGCGTCGCGCGGTGGTCGGCAGCCGACGACTACCTCTTCAGCCACGAAGTGAGCGAAGTCGCGATGGGGCGTGCGCTCAAGCACGCGTTCGAACGGCGCCACGGGAAGGCCCTCGTCCAGCACCTCCTCGATCGCGATCCGGTCACCGGCGCGCCGCACGGTACGGCGTTCCGAAAACACGTGAGCGACGCGCTCGCCGAGGCGCGCGCACGAGAGGGCGGAACGGTACGCGTCGTCGTCGCGGATCTCGATCGCTTCGACGTGGTGAACGAGACCTTCGGATTCGACGCCGGCGACCGCATTCTCCGCGAAGCCGTCGCGCGCCTCGCGCGCATCGTGCCGCGTGAGCGACTCGGCCGGCTCTACGCCGACAAGATCGCCATCCTCGTGGACGACCGCGACGTGCAGGCCGACTTGGCGCTCGCCGTGAAGCACGCGCTCGAGCAGCCCTACTCAATCGACCGTCAAGATGTGCCCCTGACGGCGAGCCTCGGCGTAGCGAGCTTCCCCGCCGACGGCGACACCGCTGACGCGCTCCTCGGCGCGGCGACGCGCGCGATGCGTCGCGCCAAACACGTGGGCCGAAACAACGTGCAGCTCGCGACCGAGAGCCTCGCACCTCCGGCAATCGGCCAGAAGACGCGGGAACGATTCGCCCTCGAGCGCGATCTCCGGCGCGCCGTCGAGCGCGGCGAGCTCCTCCTCCACTTCCAGCCGCAGCTCGACATCGCGACGCGCGCAGTCTTGGGCGTCGAAGCGCTCGTACGCTGGATGCGACCCGGCGTGGGCATGGTGTCACCGGGCGAGTTCGTGCCGCTCCTCGAAGAGACCGGCCTCATCCTCCCCGCGAGCGACTGGATCCTGAAGGCCGCCTGCGCCGAGGTGCGGTCGTGGATGGACGCGGGCCTTCCGCCCCTCCGCGTGTCGGTGAACGTTTCCGCGACGCAGATCCGCCAGCGACGCCTGCGCCAAGGCGTCGAGGCGGCCTTGGCCGAGAGCGGCCTCCCGCCCTCGCTGCTCGAGCTCGAGCTCACCGAGGGTCTCTTGATCGAGAACACGGGCGCGAGCGGCGCGGCCCTCGACGCGCTCCGCGAGATGGGCGCGAGCATCTCGCTCGACGACTTCGGGACGGGCTATTCGTCGCTCAGCTACTTGAAGCGTCTGCCGATCGACGTCGTCAAGATCGACCGCTCCTTCTTGCAAGAGGTCCCGCGGGTCCGCACCGACGCCGCCATCACGAGCGTCATCATCACGCTCGCCCACGAGCTCGGCCACAAGGTGGTCGCCGAGGGTGTCGAGACGGTGGAGCAGCTCGACTTCCTGCGCGACGAGTCGTGCGACGCGGCGCAGGGCTTCTTCTTCAGCCGACCGCTCCCCGGCGATCGATGTCTCGAGTGGATCCGCAATCACGACGCCGGCGTCGCTGGGCACGCGTCGGGCACGTTTCCGTCCGTCGAGCCCAAGACGGTGGCGCTCGTGCGTCCGCGACCGACGGGGACCGAGTGATGGACCCCACCAGCCTCGCGCCCGCGTCCGAGCCTCGGCTCCTCGTCATCGAGCCCGACCTGCGTCGTCGCCACCTCATCATGGACGCGATCCAACGCGAGGGGTACCAGACCCTCGTCGCCGAGAACCCCGAGGACGTGATGCGTCACCTCGAGCTTCTCCGGCCCGACCTCATCTTGATGGCGCTCGATCTCGGGCGCATCAGCGGCGCCTCCCTCTGCGGCGAGCTCCGCGCCCGCGAAGTCGACCGGCACACGCCCGTCGTCCTCGTCGGCGCCGGGCAGCAAGACGAGGGCACCATCGCCGGGGCGCTCCTCGCGGGCGCCGACGACTTCGTGCCGTCCCCCGCCCGCGCGACCGAGCTCCGCGCGCGGGTGCGCGTCCACCTCCGCTACAAGCACATGCTCAATCGCCTTGGGGCCTTGCGCGAGCAGCGCGATCACCTCCGGCGCGAAGCCCTCTTCGACGCGCTGACGGGCCTCCTCAACCGACGGGGCCTCGAAGACGCCGTATCGCAGCAGCTGCACGCCGGTGCGCGCTTCGCGGCGCTCTTCATCGACATCGATCACTTCAAGCGCGTGAACGACACCTTCGGCCACGCCGCCGGCGACGAGGTCTTGCGCCAGGTCGCGGCGTGCATGCGCGCCGGCGGCCGACAGAACGACGTGTGCGCCCGTTACGGCGGCGAGGAGTTCGTGATGCTCCTCTCCGGCGCCGACGCCGACGTGGCAAAGGTCGTGGCCGAGCGCCACCGCCGCGCCATCGCGGCGTTGCGCTTCTCCGACAAGAGCCTGCCCCCTGCCGTCACGGTCAGCATCGGCGCCGCGAGCTTCGACCCGGCCTCCGGCGAGTCTGGTGAAGCGTTCCTCCATCGCGCCGATGCGGCGCTCTACGCCGCAAAGACCGCCGGCCGAAACTGCGTCGTCACCGCTGCCTCGCGACGTGCCCCGCCGCTTTCGACGTCGACGCCGTCGCCGCTCGAAGCCATCGAGCAGAAGCTCCTCCGCGACATCGACGGCGGGCGGGCCCAACTCCCCGTTCTCCCCGACGTCGCCGCCGAAGTGCTCCGGCTCGTCGAAGATCCTCGAACCAGCGCCGACACCGTCGCGCGTCTCGTGGAGCGCTCGCCGCAGATCGCCGCGCGCCTCTTGGCCATCGCCAACTCGGCGCTCTACGCGGGCGCCACGCGGATCGGAAATCTCCGCCAAGCGATCGCGCGCATCGGGCTCCCGGCAGCGCGCGACCTCTTGCTCCAGATCGCCTACGAGAGCTCGCTCTCGAACGTGAAGCGCTACGTCCCGACGCTCGAGCGCATCTTCCAGCGCAGCGTCGTCTCGGCCATCGGCGCGCGGCTCGCGGCGCGCCAGCTCGACATCATCACGCCGAGCGATTACTTGGTCGGCCTCCTCCACGACATCGGAGAGGCTCACGTCATCCGGCTCCTCGCCGAGCAACCCGGCGATCCGCTCACGGACGACGAGCTCGCGCTACTTGCGTCGCGTCACCACGCGCGCGCGGGGGCGCAAGTCCTCGGTGCTTGGAAGGTGCCAGAACCCATCGTCGACGTCGCGCTGCATCATCACGAATCCGGACGTCCGCGCAACGCGCTCGTGCGCCTCGCGCGCATCAGCGACGCGATCAGCGAGGTCGTCCTGAGCGGACAAGATGACGAGTCCCTTTGGGCCGACCTGGACGTCCACGTGGACGACCGCCGACGGCTCGTCGACAAGACCAAGATGGCGATGAAAGCTTGAGGCGTGCATTGAACGAGACTCCGTGATCGTGGGGACGGCTGCGTTCAGGCGATCGAGCGGCGGCGGAGGATCTCGACGAGCGTGGTGCGCTTGATGCCGAGGAGGCGGGCCGCCTGGTTGCGGTTGCCCTTGGTGCGCTCGAGGGCGCGGCGGATGAGATCGTTCTCGTAGGTCGCGACGGCAGCGCGGAAGTCGATGCCGCCTTCGGGAACCGCCGCCTCGGGGGGCGGGAGGAAGCCGGTCGCGGGCGTCGACGCGGGACGGAGCGCAGCGACGTCCGACGAAACGGCGGCGGCGACCGGAGCGAACGCAGCGACCGGCGTCGCGACGCGGAGGCCCGACGACGACGGGCGCTGCGGCATGAGCGTGTCGACGTCGACGAGCGAGCCGGTGGCGAGGAGAACGCCACGCTCGATCGCGTTCTCGAGCGCGCGAACGTTGCCCTTCCACTCGTGGTTGACGAGGTACTCGATGGCGTCGGCGGTGAAACCGGTCACGTCCTCGCGACCGGCGCGCGCGGCGCTCTGCTTCAAGAAGTGCATCGCGAGGACCGGGATGTCGTCGCGGCGCTCGCGGAGCGACGGGAGACGGATGTGGATGACGTTGAGGCGGTAGTAGAGGTCCTCGCGGAAGCGGCCCGCAGCGACCTCGGCCTCGAGGTCGCGGTTGGTGGCGGCGACGATGCGGACGTCGCACTTGCGAGAGCGCTCCTCACCGAGGGGCGTGTACTCGCGCTGCTGGAGGACGCGGAGGAGCTTCACCTGCAGCGACAACGGAAGCTCACCGATCTCGTCGAGGAAGAGCGTGCCACCCTCCGCCGCCGCGAGGCGCCCCGGACGCGCGCGGTCCGCGCCGGTGAACGCGCCGCGCGTGTGGCCGAAGAGCTCGCTCTCGAGGAGGTTCTCCGGAATCGCGCCGCAGTTGACGGTGACGAGGGGCGCCGACTTGCGGGGGCTCGCGTCGTGGAGGGCCGCGACGACGAGCTCCTTGCCGGTGCCGCTCTCACCCGTCACCAAAACCGTGCATGTCGAATTTGCGACACGGTCGATCGTCAAGAGTACGTCGCGCAGGGTCGACGTGTGGCCGACGATCTTGCCCATGCTCGTCGGACGGAGCGTGAGGCGCGGCGCCTGCGCCTTGATCTGAACGCTCGAGAGTTCCTCATCGGCGAAGTCGGCGGCGAAGTCGTGTGCGCTCATGGTTCGTGCTCCTCGGGGGGTCTTTGCGGCGTCCGTCGCCGCGTCGACACTCACCCGTCAAGCATTCGGCGTGCCGCGCCAAGAACCTGGCGAAACCGCCGAAATCACGCGTGGTCAGAGCGCGTGTCCGGGTCACGACCGACCCTCCGCGCGAGGGGGCGCGGGGTGCGGTTGACCCGGAACACGAAATTCAGCGAAAAACTGCGAAAATCAGCGCGGGTCGAGGATGACCCGGCCTCAACCGACCCGCGCGAGTCGTCGCGACTTTCGGCGCTTCCCAGCGCCTCCTTGCCGCTGAATTCGACTCTCGATCGGCGCGCCAGTCGCCACCGGAACCAGGGTCGCGCGTGACACGCGCCCGCTCGCGGGCTTGCCGCGAAGGACGGGCACGCGCGATCCCGAGGGCGTCCACGCCGCCTCGCCGTACGGCACGGAGATCGACGGACGCGGCGGCCGCGGAAGCAGCCATTCGCTCGCGGGATCGACGTCGTCGCGGAGCTCGCGGGTCGGATCGGCACGGAGATCGACGGACGCGGCGGCCGCGGAAGCAGCCATTCGCTCGCGGGATCGACGTCGTCGCGGAGCTCGCGGGTCGGATCGGGGTCCTCTTCTCGCGTGGGCTGCGCCTCTCCACGTCGCCCCGACGAGACCGCCTCCCACTCGTGGTCTTCGACGGAAAGCGGTGGCTCCGAGTCCACGAAGCGCGGCGCAGCGGGCGGCGGCGGAATGACCGGCGCGTATAGGTCGTGCGGGTCATGTTCGACCTCGGCGGCCGCGGCCACCCTCGCCGGCGCCTCGGAGCCCGTGTCGTCGGCGAGCACGAGGCGCGCTGCGACCGGGACCAGCCCCGACATGTCGGCCGGGGTGAGGAGTCGCTTCCCATACGGATCGGGCGTGGCGGCCGCGACGAGCGGCGCCTCGAAGACTGCGCCGTGGACGACCGCCGTCGGCCTCCGATCGGCGTGCTCGGCTTCGTAGCGGGGCGCCTTGAAGCTCCGGCGACGCATCCAGCGGCGTACCGCCGCTCCCGCACCGGAGGCGAGGCAACCCGCCAGGGCGGCGCCGAAGCCTACGGTGACATCCGCTTCCATGAACGCCGCGAAGACGATGAAGAGCGCGGTCGCCCCACCACCGATGACCATGCCGCCCGTGAGTGCCGTCTGGGCCGGGTCCCGCTCGGCGGCGAATCGCTCCTCGCAGTCCGCGCAGAACCCGAGGCCTGGCTCGTGGGCTTCGCATAGCGGCCGACGACAGGTGGGACACTGGACGCCGTACGTCGCCTCGTTGCAGAAGGCGCAGTGCGTGGCCGCCCCCGGGTCTTCGGTGGGTGCGCTCTCTTCGCCCCGATGGCGCGCGCTCGGACGGAGGTCGATCGACGGAAGCTCCTCGAGCGGGACCTCGTCGCCATGAAAGAGCGCGCGGCTCTCGCGTTGCGTGCGGTCGAACACGGGCCAGAGCCTCGCGAGGACGTGCTCTTCGATCCCGAGGTACGTCGCCGAGGGTCCCTCGGCGATGC
>JBGAJR010000073.1:0-26121 GCA_044224815.1 Polyangiaceae bacterium | reverse complement strand
CCTTCGTGATGCTGCACCTCGAGAACCTCTCGCGGACCGTCGGTCGGTACCGCGACGGGGTGCGCGTGCCGGGGCCCGACGAGTGGGCCGCGTTCACGAAGGCGCTCGACGAGGCGCGCTTCGGGCTCGAGCGCGTGGGCAGCATCGTGCGCGACATTCGCACGTTCGCGCGCGGCGGCGACGGCGCGCCCGATCTCGTGGGCCTCTCGCGCGTGCTCGACACGGTGGTGAACCTCACCGCACACGAGCTCAAGTACCGCGCGCGCCTCGTGCGACGCGGGGCCGAGTCGTCGGCGTACGTGGTCGGCCGCGAAGGCAAGCTCTGTCAGGTGTTCGTGAACCTGCTCGTCAACGCGGCGCAGGCGCTCTCCACCGATACTTCGGACACGAACGAGATCGTGATCGAGACCGCGCTCGTGAACGACGTGGTGGTGGTCACCGTGTCCGACAACGGGCCCGGGATTTCGCCCGCGGTGCAGCGCACGCTCTTCGAGCCCTTCGTCACCACCAAGGGCCACGGCTCGGGTCTCGGCCTCTCGATCTGTCGCGACATCGTGACGGATCACGGCGGCACGATCTCGGTCTCGAGCAGCGGCGTCGCCGGCGAGGGCGCGCGCTTCACGGTGACGCTCCCGCTCGCGACCGCAGACTCGGCGCCGGCCTCGAGCCGGCGGCTCCCGTCGATCGCGGCGCCGCCGGCGGTAGCGCGCGCGCGCATCCTCGTCGTCGACGACGAGGCGCCGATCGTCGAGCTCGTGAGCGACATCTTGGCCGAGCACTACGATCTCGCGATGGCGCAGAGCGGGCCCGAGGCCCAAGCGATGCTCGCCGAGGACGCTGCCTTCGATCTCGTGCTCTGCGACGTGATGATGCCCGGCCTCTCGGGCGTTCAGCTCCACGCGTGGATGGAGCGCGAGCACCCCGAGCTCGCGCGGCGCGTTCTCTTCATGAGCGGCGGAGATCTCGGGCCGGGCGGACGCGAGCTCGCGGAGAAGGCCGCGCATCGCATCTTGCCGAAGCCCTTCACGCGGACGGAGCTCGAAGAGCGCGTCGGGCGCGCGCTCTCACGGCTCGCGAGGCGTTAACGGCCGGGACGAGCGCGCGCGACCGGGCGCTGGCACAAGGTGGCACCTGGGCGGACGCGATTGGCCAGGAATTTCGCGGGTGGCGCGTACCGCGACCCCTGGCCCTCGGCTTGCTTTGGCCGGGGGCGATGCGTTCCCAAGAGCTTCGCCTTCTCTTTCGCCGGGTGCTCGCGCTCGGAGTCTTTCCTTCGGCCGCCTTCGCTGCGTGCGGGGGTAGCGTGGCCGAGCCGGCCGCGAGCACGGTCGACGCTGGGCCCGGCGGTGACACGGGCAACGTGAAGAACGGTCGCACGACCTCGACGGGCAACGCGGACGCCTCCGTCACCGTCGTGAAGAAGGACGGCGGCACCGTGGTCGTCGACGCGGACGTGATGGAGGACGCCGACCTGCCCGACGTGATCGACATCATCGACACGGGCGTCATCGACGCGGGGTGCGTGCAGAATCCCCCGCCGCCGCCGGCCGACGCTGGAGGCCTCTGCAGCTATCAAGTGCCGCTCCCGTGCGCGGTGAACCCGGCGGGGCCGATCTCACAAGCGGATTGCAGGAAGTACTGCGGCACCGAGGCGTTCGGTTGCTACGCGGTCGATCCGACGTCGATCGGCGGCGGTGACGCCGGGATCGGCGGCGGTGACGCGACGTGGGTGCTCGAGTGCTACTCGTGCGCGGCGGGGCGGCGGCCGGAGGGCTTCGCACGCGCCGCCAACGCGAACGACGGATGCGCGTCCGAGATCGGTCGCTACTTCGCGATCATGGCCGAGCTCGAGGCCGCCAGCGTGTGGTCGTTCGAGCGGCTGGCGCGTGAGCTCGAAGCGCACGGCGCGCCTCGGTCGCTCGTGCGGCGCGCCAAGCGCGCAGCCGACGACGAGCGCCGTCACACCAAGACGACGCAAGCGCTCGCAGCGCGGTTCGGCGCGCGCGGCGCAGAGCCGCGCGTCACGGACGGCGAGGTCCGAGCGATCGAGGCGATCGCGCTCGAGAACTTGATCGAGGGCTGCGTGCGCGAGACGTACGGCGCGCTCATCGCGACGCGGCAAGCAGAAGCGGCGAGTGATCCGGTGGTGCGACGCGCGATGCGGAAGATCGCGGCCGATGAGACCGCGCACGCGGCGCTCTCGTGGGACGTGGCGAGCTTCTTCGCCGGCCAGCTCGACGCGCAGACCATGACCCGAATGCGAGACGCGATGCGCGAGGCGATCGAAACGCTCGCGCGCGAGGTGTCGGTCGACCCGCCGAGCGACGTGCGTGAGTCGTGCGGCCTTCCGGGTAGTGAAGAAGCGGCGCGCCTCGTCGACGGGATGCGCGAGCTGCTCTGGGCCGCTTGACGTTGGATGCGGCCCGCCGCGCGAAGGCGCGCGGGCCACGCGCTCAGCGGAGGCAGGACCACTTGCCGGCGCAAACGCAGACGCACGGTCCGTCGATCGCGTCGTTGCAACCGCACTCGGTGCTCGAGTTGAAGGAGCCGCACGAGGTGCCCGTTTCGGGCGCCTTGCTCGGGCAAGTCGATTGGATCGTGGTGCCGTTGGCGCCGTAACCGCCCGGCGTGAGGTGACACACGAAGCCGACGACGTTGCCGGGATCGCGGCGGAAGCACCCTAGCCACTCGGTCACGCCGCTCGCCGGAGGCGTCATGCACGGGACCGTTTGAATGGTGCAGTTGGAGTCGGCGGCCGCGATCGTGTTGCACGCGTAGTGGCCACCGTCGCAGTGGCAGTACGTGGCGGCGACGCCATCCTCGACGGCGCACGTGGCGGCGCCCGTGCAAGTGCCGCCTTGCGCGCAGGTGTTCGGCGGGCTCGGGTGGCGCTCGCCACACCCGAGGTGTCCGGCCGCGCAGCTGCAGTAGCGGTAGGTCGTGCCGTCGTTGGTGGTGCAGCGCGCGTCGCCGGTGCAGGCGCCATCTTGTACGCACGACGCAGGCGTCTCTGCGGACGCGTCGTTCGCGAGCGCGCTGCCGTCACGCGAGGCGCGCGCGTCGTGTCGCGCGGACGCGTCCGCAACTGAAGCGGTCGGCGTGGGATCGGCGTCGCCCTCGGCGGAGGCATCGCTCGCGTTGGGATCGGCGCCGGAGCCGCTGACGCTCGAGGTCGATCCGCTGCAAGCCGCGCTCACGGCTCCGCCCATGAGGAGGAGGCCGAGCGCGCGGAGGCGAAGGGACGAGCGTGCGGAGTGAAGAGAAGAAGAAGAAGAGGAAGAAGACGAAGAGGAAGAACGCATGCGCCGCTTTGGATGACGCGCGCGTGAAGCGCGTTCACGCTCGAATACGCGTCGCGCGAGAAAGTCCTCGGCGTCGTGGATCCCGCGGCGCGCGCGCGTGCTGCGCGCGGTGCGCGGCGGACCCAGAAAACCCTGGGAATCGTCACGATCCCGCGAGGATGGTCCCGATCCGCTTGACACCACCGGTGGTCCAAGTAGTGTGCCGCCCACTGACGCGCGGTGGAGCAGCCTGGTAGCTCGTCGGGCTCATAACCCGAAGGTCGTAGGTTCAAATCCTACCCGCGCAACCAAGAACCCTCGACGAAAGTCGGGGGTTTCGCGCTTTGTGGTCCAGACGTTGGTCCATTTGGCGCCGCTGAGAGCGTCGGAGGACCGGTCTCGAAATCACGGACGTCGCCGGACGCGCCAGCGCGCCTGCCGGGGCAGAGCGTGTTGCTGAGCTCCTCGAACGACGCCACGGTCGACGCGTCCGACCAACCATGTGTGGTTGCGTGGAAAGCGACGTTAGGAACTCAACCTGTCGACGCGCCTCGCCGAACATCGTCGACGGGAAGGGACGCTCGAGAACGACGTGCGCGCCGGACACCTGGATGATGCACTTCGAAAGGCGTCAGAGTCACTCGCTACCTGCGAGCGGGACCTCGGGCTTCGCCACGTCGCTACCGCTCGCGTACGTGTTCAGAGGGCCTGGGTGATGGAGAAGGCCGGCAAGTACGACGCCGCGGGCCAGCAGGCGCAGCTGGCATTGGCGGTATTCGAACGAGACCTCGGGGAAAGCAACTCGGATGTCGCGTCAGCCCTGCAAGTGATGGGGAGCGCGGCTATCGACAGCAAGGACTACCTGCGAGCGAAGGACATCGCGCTGCGACTGGTTGCCCTCCGGGAGCGAATCGGACCGCCTGACGGGATGTCGGCGCAGCTCGGCAACCTGGGCCTCATCTACATGCGACTGGACCAGAAGCGTGAGGCCGTTGAAGCGCTCGCGCGGGCGCTCGATATCGCGCGAAAGGCCCATCCCGAGGGAAGCAAAGAGGTCGCGTTCGTCCTGGCCCAGCTGGGAGAGACCCACCGGATGCAGGGGGACATCGAAGCGGCCGAGCCTTTGCTGGTCGAGGCTCTAACGACCTTCGAGCGCGTCCTGGGAGCGGACCATGATCGCGTCGCATCCACAACGAACAACCTTGCCGCGCTCTACCACTACGGCCGCAACGACCTTGCGAAGGCCGAACCGCTGTACAGACGAGCCCTCGCCATCCACGGGAACCACCTCCCGAAGGGCCACGTCTACGCGGCACAAACACGCATCAACCTCGGCACACTCCTCTGCGAGAAGGGCCAATGGGGCGAGGGCCGCGCAATGTTCCACGAGGGCATGGCACAGATGGAGAAGGTGGTTGGCCGCGATGCGCCCGAATTGAAGTGGGCTCGCGAGAGGTTGGCGCGGCTCCCGCCGCCATCTGCGACCGGACGATGAGCCGTCTTCACGCTGACTTCTAGGGCGGCTGTTGCAAGCGGGCACCGGGAGGCTCCGCGCGCCCCGGGCGACCCGCGTCACTGCCGACACCCGCGGGTGCGCCGGCCATCTTCGCGCGGGCGCTCCGCTGCCCCCACTGCGGGGCAGACGCCATCGTGATCGACGAGCGGCGTGACCGCGGAAACACCTGGGACGAGACCCCCCTCGAGCTCAGATGTCCCGCGTGTCACGTCTACTCGCTGGAGCACTTCGGTCAGTGAGGTGCCGACGGGGCGCCCGGCACCGCGCCGAGCTGCTGCATCATCGAGAGCATGTCGGCGACGCCCCAGTGCTCGCGCGCGCGCCCGTCGTCGGTGAAGCGGGTGATGTCGATGAGCTTCACGGTGACCGACTTGCCGGTGGCCGGCATGCCCATGAAGGGTCCCTTGTGCGTGCCGCTCACGTGGAGCCGCGCGACCGCCTTGTCGCCGTTCGCGATGACGTCGTCGACGACCATCTTGAGATCCGGGAAGGCTTCCTTCATCGCCGCGAAGTACTGGAGCACGCCCGCTTTGGTCGGCGGGAGCCCAGGGACCGCCTCGTGCTCGATGAAGTCATCGCTCAGTTGCCGACCGAACCCCGTCATGTCGCCGGCGTTGATGAGATCGTAGAGCCGTCGAATCGATGTCGTGTGATCCATGTGTCCCTCCCTATCGAGAAGGGGCGAGCCTACGCTCCGAGGACCTCACGTCAACGCACGCCACCGCGAAGATCGTGAATGACGCTCATACGCTCGCGCTGCGTCCCCCGCGGCCACGCGTGGGGCAGGTGGTACGCTCCCGACTCGAACGGCATGGTCAAGCTCGCGTCACACCAGACCCCGTGGCTGATTGACGCGCTCGAGCTCGACGGACACGACTGGAAGAGCGCGCTCGCCAAGGTCGTGGCGCGGGAAGCGAGTGCACGCCACCTGCGCGCGCTCGTGATCGTGGCGGGCGGCGATCACGGCTATTGGCGTGAGGAACGCGTCTACGAAGATGCCACCGGGTCATTCTGGTGGGAGCACGACACGCACCGCGGGCCGGGGAATGTGGCGCGGCCGATCGCTCGAACGACGGCCACGGACGTGATGGCCATCGCTTCGTCGGCGGTAGACGATCCCTCGCCCCTTGGAAACGTGGTCGCGTTCTGGACGAGCTCGAACGGGGTGCCACACGTCGTTCGATCCGACTCCACATCCAATCGGATCCTGACTCGTCTCGGGGCGTGAGCGGACGCAACCCGCGTCGTCCATTCGTCGGACCGTGCGGCCGGCTCACGCGTGGCTCACGCCCAGGCTCTCGCGGACGTGAAGGCGCGGCGTCATGGCAAGCATCCGCCAGCGGGGGTCAAAACCCTCGCGTGCCGGGGAAATCGCTTGCGCGGGTGCTGCGGCCTCACCACGATCCTCCTATCGATGAACATCCGGCGCGTCTCTCTGGTTATCTTCGGCGCCCTCGCGAGCGGAGTGCTTTTCGTGGCGTGCGACGGCGCTTCGACCCACGTCGAGAATGCCCCCGAGCCGGACGCCGATCTCGTCGACGCCCCGGGGGACGCGCTCGCTCACGACGACGGCTCTGCTCCTCCCGACGATGGGTCTGCGCCTGACGCGGGCGACGCGACGGGCGACGCGACGGGCGACGCGACGGGCGACGCGACGGGCGACGCGAGCCCCCTGCCCCACTGGCTCGACGAAGCGAATGGCAAGTGGCTCGTTCAGATCAACCCGGCGTGGCCGATGACCGTCACGCACTATGGGCCACCGACCTTGGGGCCCATGGGTGTGCCCAACCGAGGGCGCGCACAAACGGAGCTCGCGAGCGACCTCGGCGATCTCACCAGCACCGACTTCCAAGATCCGCTCGCCCCACCGAACCGCACCGCCGACGCGCTGCTCAAGAACGGCGTCACGGTCTTGTCGCGGATCGCCGATCCCGATGATCCCTCGCAGTGGGCCTTTCGCTTCTTCATCGACAAGAACGCGAACGGCGCCGCCAACAACGGGAAGTATCGGGTCGAGGTCACGAGCGGCGGTGGATCGAGCCAGCCGTGGGGCACCGAAGAGTGGGGCCTCTCCGCGTTCCGACTCGTGGGCTCCGGGTGGAGCGGCATCGCCGAGAAGGACGCGACGATCCTCTACCAGTACCACGCGGGCGCCGCGTCCGACGCGGACAACCCGCCGTTCGCGGTCAGCGTCGCCGGTGACGGCTCGAAGCAAGGCACGTCGATCCCCGGGCCGCCGGGCACGCACCTTCGCATCCAGGTTCGCCGGCAGGTGCTCGGCGATGCGGGCGCCTCCGAGCCGGCCGCGACGGGCTTCGTCCCCACGCCTCCGACCGACACGTGGATCTGGGTCATCACGAACAGTCGCTCGGGCTACGTCGATGCGGCGATCGATCCGCCGTTCATCAAGTGCTGGATAGCGATCGGCAACGGCGCGCCGCAGCTCGTCGTCGATCACACGGGCCGCTGGTCCTACTCGGGCTCGTCGACCGCGCACTATCCGAAGAGCGGCATGTACTACTTCCTCCCGGCGCTATGGTCGCAGCCCTTGAGCACGACGCGCGAGGTTCTCACCAAGGGCCTCTACGTCCTCCGCGCCAGCGACGTGCCGGGAGCGACGGTCGACTCACTCCTCGCGCAGCTTCGCGTCGCCGCCCACTAGGCGGGCGACCCTCCGCGCGACGAAACGACTCTCTCGTCGTATGGGCGCGTCGCCCTCTCGGCGCTCGCGTTCGCGATGGATCGGGCAGCGCGCGGGTCAGTGGATGGCGACTTTGAGAGCGACGAGCGCGCCGCCCACCGCCGCGTAGAGCGCGCCCATCGCGCTCGATCGCACCCAGTCGAGCTCCGAGCGACGCGCGCGCGCGACGCCGACGGCGAAGAGCTCGCCCACGCCGATGATCATCGCGGCCCGGACCGCGACCGCCGCGTCGACGAGGCCGATGGCGCCGCAGGCGAGCGCGGCAAACGGCACGAGCCCGACCTCGAGCATCGGAAGATCGTGCACGACGCAATCCCACACGACGCCGCGGAGCGGCTCGTCGGGATCGTCGAAGCGGCTCGCGATGATCGCGGAATGGAGATGGGCCAGCCAAAAGACCACGAGCGTCGCGGCCGTCTTGGCCAGGATTGCCCAGACGCGATCGTCATGCGTGGACGCCGCGGCGATGGTCGCCGTCACGACGATCGCGCCGTAGGTCGCGCCGCCGGGGGTCTTCGACAGTCGTTCCGCGTCGTCGTCGCAGGAGCTCTCGCGGCGCCATTGCGGCGACTCTATCGCCGACCCAAACCCAAGTACACTCGCCGCCGAGGTCCGCGAGATGCCGGTCGACGTCGTTACCGAAATCACGATCGAAGCGCCCATCGAGAAGGTCTCCGCGTATGCGAGCGACCCCGCGAACGCGCCGAATTGGTACGTCAACATCAAGTCCGTCGAGTGGATCACTTCGCCGCCGCTCGCGGTGGGATCACGCGTGGCGTTCGTCGCGCACTTCCTCGGACGCCGGCTCGCGTACACGTACGAGATCGTCGAGCTCGCGCCTGGGAGCCGGCTCGTGATGCGCACGAGCGAGGGGCCGTTCCCCATGGAGACGACGTACGCGTGGGAAGCGGAGGGGCCGCAAGCGACGCGGATGACCTTACGCAATCGTGGTGAGCCGAGCGGCTTCGGCAAGCTCATGGCCCCGTTCATGGCGAGCGCGATGCGCCGCGCGAACACGAAAGACCTCGCCGCGCTGAAGTCGCTCCTCGAGAGCGCGCATCGACCGCGATAGGCTGCGCGTCATGAGAGAAGCGATCGCGATGAAGGACCGCCCCACCATGACGAAGCGGACCGACACGAAGACCGCGAAGCGTGGCGCGGCACGCGGCAGCGCTGAGGGTCGCGAATTCATCGGGGCTCTTGCGACGCGCATTCGCGCCGCGCTCGAGGGACGGCCCGACGTCGTCGAGAAGCGCATGTTCGGCGGCCTCTGCTTCATGGTGAACGGTCAGATGTGCTGCGGGCTCACGAAGACCGACTTCATGGTCCGCGTCGGCAAGGACGCGTACGCAGATGCGCTCGCGGAGCCGCACGCCCGGCCGATGGACTTCACGGGGCGGCCTCTCGTCGGGATGGTCTACGTGGCTCCGGAGGGCCTGCGCTCGGCAGCGGCGCTCCGAAAGTGGGTCCTACGAGGGGTCGCGTTCGTGACGAGCAACCCCGCGCCCGCGCGGCGCCCCAAGAAGAAGCCCGCCGCGGGGCGGGCGCCGAAGCGCACGCGGTGATCCCGGTCGCGGCGGCGCGCGCCTTCAGGCCGGCTTGCGACGGAGGTGGAGCGCTTGGGCGCCGGACGCGAAGCGCTGGGTCGAGAGGAGCTCGAGCTCGCGCCTGCTCGAGAGGCCGTGAAAGAGCGTGGGGCCGCGGCCGCTGATGACGGGGTGAACGACGATGCGGTACTCGTCGATGAGGCCGAGCTCCTCGAGCGCGAGCGCGAGCTTGGGAGCGCCGACGAGGACCCCGCGCTCGGTCTTCGCTTTCAGCGACGCGATGGACTCGCGGAGATCACCCTCGAGCTTGAAGGTGTTCTGCCAGGGAAAGTCGCTTCGCGAGCTCGACACGACGTACTTCGCCTTCGCCTCGAGCTTTTGCCCCCACTCGCGCATCGCGCGCGGGGCGCTTTCGTCGCGCGCCACCGCGGGCCACGCCGCTTCCATGAGCTCGTAGGTGACGCGGCCGAAGAGCATCGCGCCGGCTTCATCCATGCGCTGCGTCCAGTAGTCGTGCAGCTCTTCGTCGGCGATGCCTTGGGTGTGATCGATGCACCCGTCCAACGTCACGTTGAGACCGAAGGTGAGGAGGCCCATCGCGCGAGATTCTACGAAAACGGCGCTCCGCGCACCGCGTGAATGTCGAAAGCCTCCCCACGTCACGAGACGTCGGGCTCGGCGACCCTACCGCCCGGCGACGCGCGACGCGACCTGGGCTCAGGCGCCCGGCGGATAGACGCGCAAGCCGAAGTCGCAGTTGACGCCCGTGGGACACGATGCGGCGCCCGACGGCAGGACGTGCTCGACGTTCAGGTACCAGATCTCGCCGGGCTGCATCGTCACGCCAGACAAGCTCGCCGTGCCGAACGTCATGGAGATGCTGGCCGTAAGGCCTTGCGACACGCTCGCGCCCGTCCCGCTGAAGTCGCAAGGCGTCTTCGAGAGCGTGATCCGCTTCCACGCGGTCGCGCTCGTCCACGAGAACGCGGCCGCGCTCGCCTGTTTGCCGTAATAGCCAGGAGGGAGCGGCGACGGGACCACGATGCGGCCGACCATCACCGCGGATCCGACCATCCCACTCGTGACGAGCTGCGTTCCGTCGAACTTCAGATCGCCGACGTCGACGACCGTGCGGCCCGCGCAGTGGCTCAGCGGAGACGGGGGCGGCTGGCTGGGCGTGACCGGCGTCGAGGGCGCGCTACCCGCATCACTCGGCGCGCTCGAGGGCGCGGGCGGCGCGAGCCCCGCGTCCTGCGCGCTCGAAGCTGCGGGCGGCACGAGCCCGGCGTCTTGCGCGCTCGAGGGCAGAGCGGGCGCGGGCCCCACTTCGCCTTGCTCGCGTGCCGGCGTCATTGCCGTACCTTCGGGGGTCTCCTGATGGGCGCTCGGAGGTGACGCGTTGCCGTCGACGGCTCCCCCGCTCTCGAGACCGCTGCTGCATCCTGCCAGCACGAGCACCGATGACGCGACCATCCCCGCGAGCGACGAGACCTTCATGACCACGGTGACGATGCGACCGTTGTGCCACCCGTCGGTCGTGCACCGAACCAACGCACGAGCGAGGGGTGGATCCAAACATCCACCCAAGAACATCGGTCACGGCGAGGCCCCGCACCGGCCTCGTTCTTGCGCCGACGCTCGAGCGAGCGGGTGCGTCGTCGTCCCTCGCGCGACGTAGCCAACGGTTCACGATGCCTCCGTGAACCCGCCCGCCGCGCGGCGACGATTCGATCAGGGGTGGATCACGAGGGTCGCCGGCTCTCATTCGGGCCCGTGCCCTTCGCGGTCACCGCGAGCGCGAAGGCGGCTGGCGCCTTAGACTGCGCGCGTGCGAACGCTCGACGTCGGAATCATCGGTGCTGGAACGGCGGGGAGCGCGGCCGCGACCTTTCTCGCGCGCGCCGGGCATCGCGTCACGCTCTACGAGCGCGTGCAAGAGCCCTCCGCCATCGGCGCTGGCATCACGCTGCAACCAACGGGCTTGCACGTGCTCGCGCGACTCGGCCTGCGCGAGGCCGTCGTGTCGCGAGGCTCTCGCATCGAGCGACTCACGTGCCGAACCCCCGGCGGACGCACGGTCGTCGACTTGAACTACACGTCGATCGATCCGTCGCTCTTCGGCCTCGGTCTTCATCGCGGGGTTCTCTTCGAAGCACTCTTCGACGCAGCCCGCGCGGAGCCCATCACACTCGTCACCGGCGTCGAGATCGTCACGCACGAACGGGTCGGTCGACGATGGGCGCTCGTCGATGCGGCTGCCCGGCGGCACGGCCTTCACGAGCTCGTGATCGTGGCCGACGGGGCGCGCTCGCAATTTCGCGATCACTCGGGACCTGAAAAGAGCGTGACGACCTATCCGTGGGGCGCACTATGGGCCGTCGTTCCGGACACGCGCGCGGCGAGCGATCCGCGGCGCACGACCATTCATCAGATCGCGCACGGCAACCGGAAGTTCTTGGGCCTCCTGCCGACTGGCTTCGGCCCGGGCGATCGCCACGAGCGCTTGGTGAGCGTCTTCTGGAGTCTGAGACGCGACGAGGTCGACGCGTGGCGGGCGCGTGGCATCGATGCATGGAGATCGGAAGCGCTCGCGCTCGCGCCCGAAGCGGCGGCGCTCTTGGAGCCCATCAGGCACGAGCGCGACATGCTGTTTGCGACCTACCACGACGTCGTGATGCGTCGCTGGTCGAGCTCGAGCGTCGTCTACTTGGGCGACGCGGCGCACGCGACGAGCCCGCAGCTCGGGCAGGGATGCAACCTCGCGCTCTGGGACGCGATGGTGCTCGCCGACGTGCTCGCGGAAGAGCCCCATCACCTCGATCGCGCGCTCCATCGCTACGATCACGCGCGCAAAGATCACCTCGCCTACTACCAAGTGGCGACGCGCTCGCTGACGCCGTTCTTTCAAGGGGATGTCGCGCTGCTCGGCGTGCTCCGCGACGCGCTGATGCCGCTCTGCCAACGCGTTCCGTTCATGCGTCGCATGATGACCGAGGCGATGTTGGGCCTCTCCGAAGGATTCCTCGGAGGCTCGCTCTCGCTGGCGTCCGTTGGCGTGCGCGCGCCTGGGCTGCAGATCGAGGCGCCGTGACTTGCCGCCCGGCCCGCATGGGTCCAAAAGAGGCGGCATGAGTGTGACGGAGAACGCTTTGGCGTCGTGGGCGCCGGCGAATGGGCCCACCACCATCAAGCTCGGCCATCGTGAGGTGCCGCGCCTCGGCTTCGGCGCGATGCAGCTCCCCGGTCCCATGGTGTGGGGCGAGCCCAAGGATCCGGCAGAGGCGCGCGCGGTGTTGCGGCGCGCGGTCGAGCTCGGCATCAAGCTCATCGACACGTCTTGGTACTACGGACCCTACGTTGCGAATCGCCTCATCGCCGAGACGCTCCGCCCCTACCCGTCCGACGTGATGATCGCCACCAAGCTCGGTGGTCGTCGCAATGAAGACAAGAGCTGGGCGGCCGCGCTCCGCCCCGAGGAGCTGCACCGCGGCTGCGACGACGATCTCCGAACGCTCGGACTCGAGCGGATCGACATGGTTCACCTCCGCTGGATCCCCGGCACCGACGTGCCGTTCCGCGAGGCGCTCGACGCGATGATCGCGCTTCGTGATCGAGGCAAGGTCCACCACATCGCGCTCAGCAACGTGACCGTCGCGCAGCTCGAGGACGCGCTCGGCCGAACGCCCGTGGTCGCCGTTCAGAATCTCTACAACGTGCGCGCGGGCGCGGCGCGGCTCGGTGCGTTTCCGCACGCGGTCGTCGCCGATCAAGAGGCGATGGTGGACACCTGCGCCGCGCGCGGCATCGCGTTCCTTCCGTTCTTTCCGCTCGCGATCCCCGGGCCCAAGCGTCACACGAACGACGCGCTCGTGCGCGCGGCCGAGAAGCGCGGCGTGTCCGAAGCGCAAGTCGCGCTCGCGTGGCTGCTCGCGCGCTCGCCGACCATGGTGCCCATCCCGGGAACGAGCTCGGTCGCGCACCTGGAGGAGAACTGGGCCGCGCGGACCGTGGACCTCACCCCCGAGGAGATCTCGGCCATCGCCGCCGGGCGCGGCTGACGAAGCTTCGCGCGATCGAGGTGGTCGAAGGGAGTCGCGCAACCGACTCGCGCGGAGAGACGCGCTCGGTCATCATGCGGACGGCCTGAGATGTTCATTCGAAGAAGCGCTGTCGTCTTGGTCGCCGCTGCGCTGAGCGCGTGCGGCGGCGCGCGTGAGGGGGCGGCGCCGGCGGCGACGGCGGCGAGCGGGCCGGACGAGTGGTCCAAGGCCACGTGGGAGGAGCGGCACGGGACGATGACGTGGGGCGTCCTTCCGAACATGGCGCGGCGGTTTCAGCGCTTCGAAGGGAGCGCGGTGCCGCGCCTCACGTGCCGCACGTGTCACGGCGCGGACGCCGAAGCGCGCATGTACAAGATGCCGAACGCGAGCCTCATGGCGCTCGATCCGGCGCGGCTCCCGAGCCCCGAGAGCTCGCGCATCGCGAAGTTCATGCACGAAGAGGTCGTCCCCGAGATGCGCGACCTCCTCGAGAGCCCCACGCTCTCGTGCAATCAGTGCCACCCGGTCGCGGTGAGCGCCGTGAGCGCCGTGAGCGCGGGCGGCGCGGTGAGCGCGGCCGGAGGCGGGCGATGATCTCGCGACGTCGGTTGATGAGTGGAGGCGCGTCGGCGCTCGCGCTCACGCTCGCGGGCTCGAGCCGCGTGGCGCGCGCCGAGGCCGGCTCGGCAGCGGCGCCGGTGCTGTTCATCAGTCACGGCACGCCGCTCTTCTTGCGCGGGAACGAGGGACGGATCGCAGAGCTCCGCGCGTGGGGCGCGACCTTGCCCAAGCCGCGCGGGATCGTGGTCATCACGCCGCACTTCGCGTCGCGCACGATGGAGCTCGGTCGCACGGGGCCCGGCTTCGCGATGGCGAACTTGCCCGGCGCGTTCCAGAAGCTGCTCGGGCCGGACGTAACGTACGCGACGCCGCCGAGCGAAGCGCTCGCGCCGCGCATCGAAGGGCTCATGGGCCACGCGATCGCGCGGCCGGAGCGTCGCGGCTTCGATCACACGACGTGGATGCCGCTCAAGTCACTCTTCCCGAGCGCGGACGTGCCGGTGCTCGAGCTCGGCTACCCCTTCCCTTCGCCCCAGGAGGGCTTCGCGCTCGGCCGCAAGCTCGCGCCGCTCCGCGACGAAGGTGTGATGTTCGTCGCGAGCGGCGGCATGACCCACAACCTCGCGGCGACGCCGCTCCCCGGGGGTCCGCCGCGCAGCGACGTGCCGAGCTTCGTCACCGAGTTCGACGCGTGGGCCGCGGAGCGAATCACGCGCTTGGCGGTCGACGACCTGATCGACTTCAGGCACAAGGCCCCCGCCGTGGAGCTCGCGCACCCAGACGATGGCGCGCACTACCGCGTGCTCCTCGTGGCCCTCGGCGTCGCGCTCCACGCGCGAACCCCGGCCCGCGAAGCGCGATTTCCGATCACCGGGGTCGAAGCGGCGCAGTCGAAGCGGTGCGTGCAGCTCGCGTGAGATGGCACGCGCCGGTTCCATCCCGATCACGACGTCGACTGGTACCCTCCCCCTTGTGAACAGAGGCAGCGGCCACGATCCGATGCAGCGT
Organism: Polyangiaceae bacterium; assembly: GCA_044224815.1. Classification (GTDB taxonomy): domain Bacteria; phylum Myxococcota_A; class Polyangia; order Polyangiales; family Polyangiaceae; genus JADJCA01. The sequence goes on along the minus strand of JBGAJR010000073.1, from coordinate 11,467 downwards.
GAGCTCATGGTGGCGTTTCTCGAGCGCTTCGTGAACGGCGAGGTCGATCTCGCGCGTTGGGACGCTCTGGTCGTCAACCACTACGTCGACGAGGTGCTCGAACGAGTACGGCGGGAGTGCGTGAGGCTCCGGATGGGAAACGAATCGATGCAGTGGTCTGCGGACGAGCGCGAGAGAATCCTCGCTTGCATCCGCGAGCTGCGCACGGAGCTCGAGTGACACGTCCGTTCAGCTTCGTGACTAGGGCGGATGAAGGATGCCCCGCCCCTCTGAATGCGGCCCCATCCCGAGATCGCGGGCGAGGATATTCCCCCAACACGGCCAACATATGCGTTTGACTACATATGCATTAGGCTACATACTCTAGCCATGCCGCCTCGGGTTGCTGGCTTCAACGGCATCGAGATCAGCATCTACGCTGGCGACCACAACCCGCCCCACGTGCACGTGTACTACGGCGACGACGCCGCGCTGGTCGAGATCGAGACCGGTGCCGTGCTGCGCGGCCACGTGGGCGGCCGCGTGCTCCGTCAGGCGCAGGCGTGGATCGCGGCTCACGCCGAGGAACTTCTCCGCCGCTGGGCGGAGCTGAACCCCTGAGGAGGACGAGATGATCAAGGTGCGAGAAGTAGAGGCGCTCCCTGGCTACCGGCTGAAGCTCGCGTTCTCCGATGGGACGTCCGGCCTTGCCGACTTCGCGAAGCTCGTGCGGATCGCTCCGTACAAGAAGCTCGCGGACGCGGCGGAGTTCGCCGGCGCGTTCATCGACCACGGGCACGTCGAGTGGCCCAGCGGCGTCGGCGTCGCCACCGAGATGCTGTACGCCATGGCCCACCAGCTACCGAAGCCAAAGACCCTCGAAGACGCGCGCGCGAACGAGCTCGAGGTGAGCCTCCGCGAGCTTCGCAAGCTCGCCGGGGTGACTCAGGTCGAGGCCTCGGACAAGCTCGGCATGGACCAAGGAGCGATCTCGCGCTTCGAGCGGCAAGAAGACATGCGCGTCTCGACCTTGCGCCGGTACATCGAAGCGCTCGGCGGTGAGCTCGAGGTGACCGCCGTCCTCGGCAACAAGCGCATGCGCCTGCGCGGCGTCTAGGCTGACGGGTCGCCGCCAGACACCGTGTGGATAAGAGAACGCCTCAGAATTTGAGGAGCGCGCCGACCAGGCCGGGGGACCCGGCGTACAAGATCGCCGGAACGGGCGGGGCCTGCACGCTGGCCAGCTTCGCGTAGACCTGCACGGAGCTCTGACCGGCGGGGATGGTGACCGAGCTGATGCTCCCGGTCCCCGCGTTGCAGGCGGCCTGGCTCGGGTAGATGACCATCGGATCCCTGCTGAAGAAGGCGACGTCGAGGGCGGCGGTCGCGTTGATCACGGCGCCGGTGAGCGTGACTTGCGAGAGGGTGAACGGCTCGCACGTGCCCGACGCGAGCGCGCCGCTGCCGTCGAAGGTCAGAGAGAGCGCCGGGCTCGCATCCGTCAGGAGGACGGTCTTGAGGACGGGGCCGCCCGCGGCCTGCCAGACCTGATTGAAGTCGAAGCCGAGCGGCGCGAGCGCGCCGCCGGAGATGTTGGCGGGGTGCGTGATTTGGCCGGCGGGATCGTAGACCGTGAAGCTGCCGTTCGGCTCCTTGATGAAGCTGCTCAGCACGAGCGGATAGCTGGAGCCGCCTCCGAAGCACGGGGCGAGGCCGGTGTTCGCCTGCGGCGATGCGATGGCCCAACTGTCGGTGATCAGCATCGAGCCGTAGCCGTTTCCGTCGCCGCCAATGAGGGCGCCGCCCTTGCCGCAGGCCGAGCTGGGCGCGGTGATGGTGCCGGACGCGTAGCAGCGAGAGAAGACCGTGTCGTGAGGCCAGCCGACCAGAATGCCCGCGTACCAGATCGACTCATGGTCGATCGTGCCGCTCGTGGCGTGACAGTTCACGATGCGCGAGTTGTACGCCGCGCCCGCGAGGCCGCCCACGCCGCCGCCGAAGCCACCGCTTTCGGTCGTGGTGATGGAGAAGCCTTCGACGCCGAGGTTTCTCACTTCGGCGTGGGAGAGGAAGCTGAAGAGACCGACGCGCTCGTAGGAGGTCTTGAGCACGTGGTTGTCGACCCAGTTGCGAACCACGTGGTTCTGCCCGTCGAAGAAGCCACCGTCGCCGAGCGAGATCTCGCTGATCTGAGCGCCACCGAGATCGAGGTCCGTCTCGAGGACGAAGGCCTTCTTGTTGTTGGTGCTCACCTTGGCGAGCTGGTCCGCGGTGCAGATCCGATAGGGATCGATGCGCGTCCCGGAGCCGCCCGCAAACGGCGTGGCGGTCAGCCTCGACCCGGAGCAGTAGGTGGTCGGGACGCACTTCTTGTTGTCGCAGGCCTCACCCGGAGCGCACGCGTGGCCGCACGTGCCGCAGTTGGCGTTGTCGGTCGACGTGTTCGCGCAGTAGGCGCTTGGTCCCGTGCCGCACGTGGTGAGCGCGCCGCACGTGAGGCTGCACGTCCCGCCCGAGCACACCGTGCCTGAATCGCACGCGTGGCCGCAGGTCCCGCAGTTCGCGTTGTCGGTCGCCGTGCTCGCGCAGTACGCGGTGGGTCCGGTGCCGCACGTGGTGAGCGCGCCGCACGTGAGACCGCACGTGCCGTTCGCGCACACGGTGCCCGGATCGCAAGCGTGGCCGCAGGTCCCGCAGTTCGCGTTGTCGGTCGCCGTGCTCGCGCAGTAGGTGCTGGCGCCAGTGCCGCACGTGGTGAGCGCGCCGCACGTGAGCCCGCACGTTCCGTTCGCGCACACGGTGCCGGGATCGCAAGCGTGGCCGCAGGTCCCGCAGTTGGCGTTGTCGGTCGCCGTCTTCGCGCAGTAGGTGCTCGCTCCAGTGCCGCAGGTGGTGAGCGTGCCGCACGTGAGCCCGCACGCGCCGCCCGCGCAGACGTTGCCGGACTCGCACGCGTGATCGCAAGAGCCGCAGTTGGCGTTGTCGGTCCCCGTGTTCGCGCAGTGGACGCTGGCGCCGCTCCCGCACGTGGCGAGCGCGCCGCACGTGAGCCCGCACGCGCCGTTCGCGCAGACGGTGCCCGCCTCGCACGCGTGGCCGCAGGCCCCGCAGTTCGCGTTGTCGGTCGCAGTGTTCGCGCAGAACGCGCTCGCGCCCGATCCGCAGGCGGTGAGCGTGCCGCAGGTGGGGCCGGCGTCCGTGTCGGAGATCGTCGAGGACGACGACTCGCTGCCTCCGCATGCGAGCGGTACGAGCATCAGGCTGGCGAGCAAGAGAACCACTGCAGACTTCATCGACCGGTCTCCTCCGTGCCTCCGCGCGGCGGGCGCGCTCGGCGAACCGGCGATCTTAGTCGGTCGTGGTGCCGTTCGAACATGGCTCATCGCGGCGGCGAAAAAGGACGCAGCGGACACGCCGGGGGAGCGCCCTACTCGAGCGGCACCGGCACGCCGATGGCGCGGAGGATGGCGCGCTCGACCTCGAGCACCAGCCTGCGCCGCGTGCTCAGCACCCTTCGGATCCGCGATACGTAGCGCGTCGCGTCTCCGCGACTGCGACACCCGGCTCACGCGCGGTCTATCCTCGCCCGATGCGAATCCGCCCTGAGTCGCTCCGGGTCCGTCGCTTCGTCGCATCGCTCGTCTTCGGATGCGTGTGCGGATGTGGCGCGTCGCCGGGGCCGGAGCCCAAAGCGGCGACGGAAACGTCGACCCCAGCGCCTTCGCCAAGTGGGGCCAAGTCACGGGCGGCCGTCCCGCCCGCGCCGCCTGCGCTCGCCGCGCTCCTCGAGAGGATCCCGCGCGTGGCGAGGGGTGAGCGTGGGGTCGGCGACGAGGAGCAGACGCTCGCGAAGGAGATCCAAGCGTTCGAGGCGACCGCGGTGCCCTACATGCTCGCGCTGCTCGAGAGCGACAACGAAGCGATCCGTCAGTTCGCCGGCTACGTCGTCCGTGATTTGAAGGGTCTCACGGAGCGCGATCTCGACGCGCTCTTCCGCGCCCGCGCCGCCGGCGACGGATGGATCCCGCCGGCCATCGCGCACGTGGGCACGCCGCGCGCCGTTCAATTTCTCTTGGACGACTTGCGCCAGCGCCCACAAGCCATGACGCAAGTGACCCATGCGCTCCGGATCCTCGGCGCGCGCGCCGCGGTGCCGCTCGCGCGCACCTTTCTCGGCGACGCGCCGGTCGAAGGCGCTTGGGCGGACGCGATTTGCGAGGTGCTCGGCGAAATGCACGAGGAGGCGGCGCCGGCGGTGCCCATCCTGATCGATCGCGTCCGTCGCGGCCGTGCCCCGCTCGCGAATCGCATCGGGGCGATCCGCTCGCTCGGATGCATGCGCGCGGTGGCGCGCGCGGCGACTCCCGCGCTCGTCGCCGTGGCCACCCAACCAGAGCTGAAAAACGCCGCGAACAACGCGCTCCGCAACATCGGCGGGCCCGAGGGCGTCGCGGTGCTGGTGGAAGAGATCCGCACGAAGTCGGACCTCGGCGCGTTCGTTCGACTCGCCGCGATGGGGGCGGACGCGCGCGCGGCGGTGCCCGTCGTCATCGCGCAGCTTGGCGCGACCGATCCCGACGTGCGCGTGTACGCGGCCCGCGCGCTCGGCTTCATCGGCGACGAGAGCGCGGCGGCGCCGCTTGGCGCGGTCCTCGCTGACAACTTCGACTGGCGGCTCCCCTTCAGCGCCGCGCAGTCGCTCGGACGCCTCCACGCGAAGTCGGCGCTCCCCGCGCTCGACGCGCTCGCCGCTGCGCACTGGTATCCGCCCGTTCGCGACGCGGCGAAGCAAGCCGCCGTGGCGATTCGCGAGAGCGCGCCGCCGCCCGCCCTAAAGGGTCAGATGTTGGGCCTCGAGTTCGCGGGGTTTCTGATGGTGCGCGGTCCGCGCTTGGTCGCGGACCCAACCTTCGTGCCGGGCCCGAGCGACCTCACGGCGGGTGAGCTCAAAGCCATGGCCTACGACACCGAGGTCAAGAGCTACGGCGAAGACGGCGAGCACGTAAACCACATCAAGCAAGCGCCCGGCACCGGCGTGAAGACCACCGATGGCTTCTTGCTCGGCGCGACCCGCGGAGAATGGGGAGGCGAGCTCGTGTACCTCGATCCGAAGCTCCAAGGCCTGACGCGCCTCCTCGAGACCAACGTCGTGGGCGTTCACCGAACGAGCGCCGGCATCGTCGTCGTCACGGGCCTCTCGCACATGTTCACCAACCACGGCGAGCTCTACCTCGCGAAGCCGGCTTCCACGGGGAAGTACGAGATGAAGCGGTGGAAGGTCCTTCCCGGTGCGCCGCATCGCTCCGGCATGCTGAACGGCGGCAGCCTCCTCGTGCAATGCACCGGAGGCGACGTCGTTCTCAAAGGAGACCGGCTGGAGGTCGCGCCCGGGGCGCAGGGCGGTGCCAGCGACTGAGGTGCGCATGGCCTCCTGCGTTTCCGCCGCGGATCGACGACGAGGACCGCGCGGTGAACGCATCACACCCGCACTCGGCCCCCAGCGCCCGTCGCCATGGATTCGGGGCACCGATTGCACTCCACAGCAACCGCGTGAAAGCCGGAGACTTCGAGCGAAGCGTGGACGCGAGCCTTGGCGGCGCGGCGCCCCTCCTAAGAGCGCGGAGGCGGGGAGCTAGACGGTCATTCTCATGCGCTCACTGCCGCAGTGCCACGAGCAGTAGCAGCGACGCAGCGCAGTCGAAGCGGTGCGTGCAGCCCCTAAAAAAGACCATACGATCTTCGAGAGCGCACGCATCTGGATGAGGTTGCAGAGCCAGCTGAGCCAGTCGGTTTCGTCGTCGGCAGCGAAGCGCGCTCGGTATGATCGCGCCGAACGCGAGGATGGGAATGAGCACGTCTAAGGCCGGGCCCCTCAGCTATCAGAACTGGCTGGCGCAAGCGGGCGGCGCGCCACGACGATCTGTGTCGGAAGTGCCGCTCTATTCAGATGCACACATTACCGGCGAGCTCACGGAAGGTCTCGGGCCTTACGTCTTTCGCAATGGCCTTCCCAATGACGAGCGCGATCCGGCGGTCGTGCTGTTCGTCGACGGGCATCTCGATCCGAACAACCTTCCACGAATGCAGAAGACGGACACCGCGAACTTCACCGGCGCATGGCTTGGTGACGAGATCGCGGCACTGTGTTCGCTCGCGTTCGGCGCGCGGATAATGGCCGGTAGCGTCACACGGCTCTCCGTGCCCGGGAGTGGCTTCTGGACGATCCTCGGCGACAGCGACCGCCCCTCCGTCTTCCCCGTGCCCCACGACCGTCCCAAGATTTTACCCCGCGTCGTCGAGACGACGACGATGCAGCCCGAGCTCCTCGCGAGCTACCAGTATCTTGGGCCGGAGCAGGCGACAGCTCTGGTGCGCGCCGCGCGCTCGTACCGGGACGCACTTTGGGTCGCGGAGCCCGAGCCAGAACTCTCGTGGCTACTGCTGGTCTCGGCTCTCGAGGTTGCGTCGGTTCAGCAGCAGATCGACCACACCTCGCCCGTCGACATTCTCCGCGCGTCAAAGCCGAAACTCGTAGCGCGCCTGCAGTCGCCGGAACTCGTGGAAGAGGTGGCTAACGCGCTTGCGAGAGAGCTTCGCGCGACCGCACGGTTCTTAGACTTCATGGGGCGGTTCGCGCCTGATCCACCTGCCAAGCGCCCGCCTGAAGGATTTCGCATCGACTGGTCAGCGGCGAACCTGAAGCGTGCAATGAAGACGGTCTACGAGCATCGGTCGCGCGCACTTCATGAAGGGATTCCGTTTCCGCCGCCGATGTGCGACGCACCTATGTTCATCGACCCGAAGTGGGATGCTCCGATCGAGACGGTGCCTGGCCTTGCCGTCTCAACGTCAGGCGGGGTGTGGAGCGGCGACGACATGCCTTTCACGCTTCATTCGTTCGAGTACATCGCTCGCGGCGCTCTCCTGAATTGGTGGCGTGCACTCGCTCCGACGAGCGCCGTGGAGGCACCAACTGCCACGTAGCCAGGCCCCTTGCTGCTTCGACCGCGCCGACGAGAATGGCAGGCGTGGCTCGATGTTGCCGACCACGTGACCGTAACCATTTGAAACCATGACGCTTGCCCGAGGCCTCCGGGTCTGCTACTATTCACCCGTTCAGGATTACAATACGCATGTCTGACGGAAGCACGATTGAGTGGACGGACGCGACTTGGAATCCGGTCCGCGGCTGTACGAAGGTCTCGCCCGGCTGCAAGCATTGCTATGCTGAGACGTTCGCAGAGCGCTTCCGTGGAGTGCCCAATCACCCGTTCGAGCAGGGGTTTGAACTCCGGTTGGTCCCCGAAGCACTTGAGTTGCCGCTCAAGTGGCGCGCGAGTCGGCGCATCTTCGTCAACAGCATGTCGGACCTCTTTCACGACGATGTGCCCGACGAGTACGTCGTGCGCGTCTTCGACGTGATGAGGCGAGCGTCGCAGCACAAGTTCCAGGTCCTCACCAAGCGGGCGGAGCGGATGGCGAAGCTCAGCGCCTCGCTTCGGATCCCGGACCACGTCTGGATGGGCGTGAGTGTCGAGAACGCGAAGTACACCGACCGGATCGACGAGCTTCGCAAGGTGAAGGCGAAGGTCCGCTTCCTGAGCGTGGAACCGCTCCTCGGTCCGATCCCCCGGCTGAACCTGCGGGGCATCCAGTGGGTGATCGTCGGAGGCGAAAGCGGACCGCGAGCCCGGCCAATGGAGGCCGAATGGGTGCGCACGATCCGCGATCGGTGTGTCGCTTCCGAGGTCCCGTTCTTCTTCAAGCAGTGGGGAGGGGTCCGCAAGCACACCACCGGCCGCGTCCTAGACGGCAGGACGTGGGACGAGATGCCCGACCGCATCGCGCGTCGGAACCGGGTTCTTGCGGTCGTCAACGGGTGAGAGGAGACGGGGGAGCATGACCACCAAGTCGGCCTGCAAAGAGGGAGGTGAAACCCTCGCCAACGGCAACTGCACTACCCCCGCGCCCGACGGGCTCCCCGCCCAGTGCGTCGGACAGTGGGCGGCCGACAAACACTACTACCTTCAGCAGTACATCGAGGCGACCCGCGCCGTTCGGGCTGGCTATCGGCCGCCGAAGGGACACGGAGGCGCTGCATTCATCGACCTCTTCGCCGGCCCCGGCATCGTCCGCGTCCGGGAATCCGGCGAGATTCGAGACGGCAGTCCGATGGTTGCCTTCCGACATGCGGAGGCGCCGTTCACCCAACTTGTGCTCTGCGACCTTGCCGCAGAGAACGTTCGGGCGCTTCGCGCTCGTACTGCCGGCGACGCCTCGCGAGTCACCGTGGTCGAAGGCGACTGCAACGAAAAGATCGAGCAGGTTGCCGCCGCGATCCCTGAGCATGGGTTGAACATCGCGTTGGTGGATCCGTTCGCACTCCAAGCCTTGAAGTTCAGCACGCTGAAGCGGCTCGCGGCATTCAAGCGGATGGACCTCGTGGTCCATTTCCCGACGGCCGACATCAAGAGGAACCTCGGACAATACGAGAACACGAAGCGCTGGCTCGACGAGGCGCTAGGAACGAACGAGTGGTCCACAAAGATCGCATCGTCCACCGACGTGGCCGGGCTCATCGAGGTCCTCAAGAAGCAGCTGGGGAGCCTCGGGTACCAGAGCCAGCACGTGCGCTCCGAGCCGATCAGGAACAACCAGAACGCGACGCTCTACTACCTCGTCTACGCATCCAAGAGCGACCGCGGAGACAAGATTTGGCAGAGCATCACCAAGAACAAGCCGTCCGGCCAGAAGGGGTGGGACTTCTAGCTCCCAAGGCAGAGACGCTATGACGCTGCTCGATCCGACTCTCGTCGAAACGCTCTTGAACATGAGCGAGAGCGATGTTCTCGACTTCAAGCGACCAGTACTCGCTCGTCGGAGCGTCAGACGACGAGAAGTCAGAGCTGGTCAAGGACTTGCTGGCGTTCGCGAACGTGGAGTTGCCCCTGTCGGATCGGTCACGACTGCTGAAGCTTCGGCGACCCTACTTCGTGAAGCGCTTGCGGTGGGCGTCGCGTGCCTCCTGTCGGGCTAGCACATCTCGCGCCGCCGCCTTCTCGCGTCGCTGCTTCCTGACGCTTGTAGCCTCCGATGGTCCCTCCGGGTCCAGTCCCCTTGCTGGCGCGCTGTGCAGCGCGGCCCGCTCGAGGGGCTGCATCGTTACCGGATCACAGAGCTGAAAGAGTCTGTCGTGCCAACGAGTGCAAAGGCTACGGGCTTCGGTTCCGGTGCGTGCAGCACCTTCGTAGTACCGCGCGTTCCCCCAGATCACTCCGAGCGCCATGGCTGATCCTTCTTGATGCAGGGCGGCGAGCTGAGGCGCACCGCCAGAGCGAGAGTCCTCCGCAGAGTGGAGCGCACCACAGAGCGCCGAGAAGACGCCGCGCGAGGTACGAGTGCGGGTGGTGCCTCTGAACTGGTGACGAACACTCTGCGAGGTGTGGTAGCGCGCCCAATGCTCACGCCACTCATTCACGACCGAAGCCCCGGCTCCTTGTGCGAAGACGACGTCCAGCTTCTTCAGCTCTTGATATTGCCTCTCTCGGTCGACGGGCTGCTGGGCGGAATTGGTAGTAGCGGCAAGCGTGTGGAAGTCCCAACGGTCGTTGTTAGCGCTAATCTCGAACACCGCGAACGCCGCGTGCGCGTGACCGGATCCATCGCGCGACGCGTAAACGATCTTCGTCTGTCCATATGGGTGGCCAGCACTGAGCGGCAGCTCACGATTGAGGTGCTGCACAACGAACTCCGCCCGGTCCCAGGCACTCTCGTTGTGCTCCGAGCGTGTCGCGTCCAACTTCGTGACCAGGGCTGCGAGCACCTGCGGCGGCTTATCCGCGTTCCCGCAGTAGCCGAGCAAATCCGGCCGGGTTCGACACGCAAACACCTTGCGAGCTGTATCTGACAGCACGCGACGATCAGGCGCCGTGATGCGGCTATCGCTCGCGACGTAAACCGAGGCGACGGCTCTCGAGTCGACGGCGAACCAACACACGAGAGAGGTCACGCGGCATCCATCCTCTTGATGAGCGGAGGAGCGAGGCTATCATGGCTCTCAGAGGCTGGGCGTCGCGCCTCGCAGAGCAACTCCCCGGCTGCGGTCACGGCCCGCGAAGCACTTCGTCGGCCCTGGCCGCAGTAGCTCGGATGAGCCCCGGCCTTGCCAAGGCAAGTGCCGGACGGCGGGGTTTTGTCGAGGATGACACGCGACGCTCTGCCGCTGGCATTGTGCGCACCAATTCACCGGCTCGTGGAACTTGGCCCGGAGCACGAATCTGAGCCACTCACGGAGAATGCCCGCCCGATTCGATATCACGCGAGGTGACGCGGTCGCGTGGCTTGAGTCGCTGCCTCCGGCGTCGGCCGACCTCGTGATCACCGACCCGCCGTACGAGTCGCTCGAGAAGCACCGAGCCATTGGGACCACGACGAGGCTCAAGCACAGCAAGGCCTCGAGCAACGACTGGTTCTCGATTTTCCCGAACGCGCGATTCGGAGCGCTTTTCGACCAGCTCTTCCGCGTGCTCAAGAAGAACGCGCATCTCTATCTATTCTGCGATCCGGAGACGATGTTCGTCGCGAAGCCGATCGCAGAGGCGGCTGGCTTCAAGTTTTGGAAGCCGCTCATCTGGGACAAGAAGCGAATCGGCATGGGTTACCACTACCGGGCGCGGTACGAGTTCATCCTCTTCTTCGAGAAGGGCAAGCGTCGCCTTGCAAACTTGGGCGTGCCCGACATCATCGAGGCCCCGCGAGTGCACAACGGCTATCCGACTGAGAAGCCGGTCGGCGTGGGCGAAGTGCTCGTAGCGCAGAGCAGCAACCCTGGAGACGTTGTCATCGACCCGTTCATGGGCTCGGGCGCGTTCGGTGTTGCGGCAATTGCCGGAGGCCGGCACTTTGCCGGCAACGACGTGAGCCCCGAGGCAATTCGACTCGCGACCAGCCGGCTCCGTGAGGCGGGAGCTCGACCGGGCAACGTTTTCGACTCGACGGAAACTTGGGTGAAGAAGCCGCGACTCCGTAAGATCGGTCGCGGTGAAGCCGCATGAATACCGCGATCTGATCGCGGCATACATCGAGGTCAACTTCGCGAGCCGGGGTCTGGTCGTGTACACCGAGGTGCCTCTCGGCAAGACGATCATTGGAAAGAACCGCCAGCTCGACCTGCTGGTGCTGCGAGAATCCGACGAGCGAGCGCTCGGCATCGAGTGCAAGTACCAGGACTCCCAGGGCACCACTGACGAGAAGATTCCCTACGCCCTCCAGGATCTCGAGGCCATGTGGATTCCCGGCTGCTTGGTGTACGCGGGAAGGGGCTGGTCTCGCGGTGTGCTTCACACGCTTGTTGAGCGTCAGTAAAACTGACCCCCTGGCGACACTAAAGCTGACCCCCTTCCCGGTGGCGGGAAGGATGGTAAAAGTCGATGGAAACAGGGCAAGTCGTGGCACCTCCGGCGTCGGAGGTCTTGATGATCGAGCCGGA
>JBGAJR010000122.1:0-4161 GCA_044224815.1 Polyangiaceae bacterium | reverse complement strand
GTCGACGCGCGGTTCATCATCACCTCGACGATGCCGCTCTGCGCCACGCCATCCATCTTCTTCGCGAGACGCTTGGCGACCTCGTTCGCGATGGGGATGTAGACCGGGACGGGCTTGTCGGTGGCGAGCGCGGTGTCGGTCTTCTTGCCGAACGGCCAAAACCAACGCCGCCGGCGCACGTAGCGCAGGTAGTTGTCGACCGGCTGCATGACGAGGAGGATGGCCGTGCGCTTCGCCCAGCCGAACGGAACGAGCAGCCGCGCGAGCTCCCACGGCTTCCGCAGCACGTTGCCGATCCAGCGCAGCCAGCGCGGCACGCCCGGGCCGTCGTCGGTGAGCACGGTGGCGAGGAGGCTCATCGAGTCCGAGCCGGCGGGGTAGCGACAGATCTCGATGTGCGTCTTGTCGTCGACGAAGGCGCCGGCGCTGATGGCGATGCCCTTGGAGTAGTCGACGTCCTTGCGCTTGGTCGTCACCGCGAGGAGCGCCTCGCTGTTCGTGCGCACGAACGCGCCGACCTGCGGCGAGAGCGCTGGGAGCGAGCCCGCTTCGCGGCAGCGCATGAGGAGATCGACGGTGCCGAAGCTCCCCGCCGACAGCACGACGCCGCGCGCGCGATAGACGACGCGCGGATGAAAGAACCCCGTCGAGCGCTCGGCGGTGATCTCGTAGCCGTCCTTGCCGCCCTCGCCGAGCGGACGGATGTCGAGCACCCGCGTCTCGGGGAAGACGGCGACGCCGCGCTTCTCTGCAAGATACAAGTAATTCTTGTCGAGCGAGTTCTTGGCGTCGTGCCGGCAGCCGACCATGCAGCCCCCGCAGCGGATGCACCCGGCGCGCTCGGGCCCCTCACCGCCGAAGAAAGGATCCGCCACTCGCTCGCCGGGCTTGCCGAAATACACGCCCACCGTCGCGCGGTGGAACGTGTGCCCGCGTCCGAGGTCGTCGGCCACCGACTTGAGCAGACGATCGGTCTCGACCAAGACCTCGCTCGGCACCGCGCCCAGCATTCGCTTGGCCGTGTCGTAGTGCGGCGCGAGCTCCTTCTTCCAGTCGAGCTCCACCCACTGCGGATCTTCGAACGCCTCGGGCGGAGGCTGGAGGAGCGTGTTCGCGTAGACGAGGCTCCCGCCGCCGACGCCGGCGCCGTGGAGGAAGAACACGTCGCGGAGCAGCGTCATTTGCAGGATGCCGTGGAGGCCCACGCCCGGCTTCCACAAGAACTTCCGTAAGTCCCAGCTCGACTCAGCGAAATCTTCGGCCTTCCAGCGCTTGCCCATCTCGAGCACCGCCACGCGGTAGCCCTTTTCGGCGAGGCGCAGCGCCGAGACGCTGCCGCCGAAGCCCGAGCCGATGATGACGAAGTCGTAGGTCTCCATGCGTCACCCGTCCCCGTCCCCGCCGTCGCGCGGTCGTCCACTCCAAGGAAGTGCGATTCCGGGCAGCGCCGGCAAGACCGCGAGCGACTCGAGGGACGTCACGGCGGCGCGAAGCCAGCGCCGCACGGGTGAGTCCGTCGCGTGCGCGACATCCGAGATGTCGACGTCGAAGACGAACGTGCCGTCGTCTCCCGCGCGCGGCTCGATGCCGAGATCCGCGAGGAGCCCGCGGAGCGGCGCGTTGTCGAGGAGGCCTTCGCCCCGAAAGCGCTGGATGCCGACGGCGCAGGCGGCCTTCGCCAGCTCTTGGAGCAAGAGGCGTCCCACGCCCTTGCCTTGCATCTCGTCGACGACGGTGACCGCCGCCTCGGCCACGGCTGGCTCGTCCTTCAAGCGGATGCAGCGCGCGATGCCGACGCCGGTCTCGGTCTTGAGGTCGGGGCTGTCGACCACGGCGGCCAGCGCGATGTGGTTGGTGCCGTCGACGTCGGTCAGATACCGCACCATTTCGTCGGTCAGCGCGGTCACCGATCCGAAGAAGCGGCGGTGACGTGACACGGGCGAGAGGCGCTTCCACGCCTCGCGGAGCGCGGCCGCGTCGTCGGAGGTCACGGGTCGGATCCGGATCCGACCGCCCCCCGGGAGCGCGTGCTCGCTCATGGCCGCACCTCAGCCCCGCGCCTTCCAGGCGTCGGTGGCCGACACGAGCTCGTGCACGATGCCCGGCTCGAACGCCGAGTGCCCGGCGTCGGGGACGATCTTGAGCGTGGCCTCGGGCATGGCGCGATGAAGCGCCCACGCCGACTCGGCCGGACACACGACGTCGTAGCGCCCTTGGACGATCACCGTGGGAATGTGGCGGATCCGGTCGACGCGCTCGAGGAGCCCTTCGCCCGGCGCGAAGAAGCCATCGTTGACGAAGTAGTGGCACTCGATGCGCGCGAACGCGAGGGCGAACGCGTCGCCGGCCGTGCGCTGAATGAGCTCTTCGTTGGGAAAAAGACAGCTGGTGCGCCCTTCCCACACGCTCCACGCGCGCGCCGCCTCTTGGCGCACGCGCGCGTCGTCGCTGGTGAGTCGCTTGTAATATGCACGCACCAAGTCGGAGCGCTCGGCCTCGGGGATGGGCGCCAGATAGTCCTCCCACGCGTCGGGGAAGATCGCGCCGGCGCCGCGCTGGTAGAACCAATCGATCTCCGACTTGCGAAGGAGGAAGATGCCGCGAAGGACGAGCTCGGTGACGGCCTCGGGATGCGTCTCGGCGTAGGCCAACGCGAGCGTGGATCCCCAGGAGCCACCGAAGACCTGCCAGCGCGCGATCCCGAGCTCGGTGCGGAGCTTCTCGATGTCGGCGACGAGGTCCCAGGTCGTGTTGTGCTCGAGCGAGGCGTGGGGGGTCGACTTCCCGCACCCGCGCTGATCGAAGAGAACGATGCGGTAGGCCTGGGGATCGAAGAACCGGCGCTGCTTTCCATCCGACCCTCCGCCGGGGCCGCCGTGCAAGAAGACGACGGGCTTGCCGTTCGGGTTCCCCGACTCCTCGAAATAGAGCTCGTGCGTATCCGAGACGCGGAGCCGCCCGGTCCGGTAGGGCTCGATCGACGGATACAGCGTTCGGCGCGCGGCGGGGCTGACGTTCATGCTCGGCTCGGGTAAATAGCACGGACGCGAGGTCCCCATGAGTGAGCGCATCCAAACCTTCGAGGAGTTCTGGCCCTACTACCTCGGTGAGCACCGGAACCCGGTCTGCCGCGGCCTCCACTACGCCGGGACCACGATGGCCCTCGGCACCGTCGCCGCCGCGACGCTCACGCTCAACCCCGGCTGGCTGCTGCTCACGCCCGTCGTGGGCTACGGCCCGGCGTGGATCGGGCACTTCGTGATCGAGAAGAATCGTCCCGCGACGTTCACCTATCCAACGTGGTCTTTGCGCGCCGATTTCAAGATGCTCGGCCTCGCGCTCCGCGGGAAGATGGGCGACGAGATGCGGAAGTACTACGGCTCGACGCGCCCCACCAAGGACGCGCCGCGCGTCGATCTCCAAGCAGTGCCGCAGAACGGCGCCGCCGCCCACGCCTAATCCCGCTTGCGCGTCCTCCTCGTCGCACTCGCTCTCTTCGCGCTCGGCGCTTCCGGCTGCGGCGGTGACGCGTCACCCGAGGCGCGCGCCGCCGAGCGCCTCAAGTCCGCGCGACCTGCCGACGCGGTCCCGGCGCGCGCGACGTTCGCGGCGCACGTCGACCTGAGGAAGCTTCGCGCCGCCGAGCTCACCACGGTCGTCCCGAGCTTGGTGAACGAGACGCCCGGCGGCGCCGCGTACGGCGCCCTCACGCGCGCATGCGGCACCGCGCCGGTCGACGCCTTCCAAGACATCGTGTTCGCTGAAGCCGACGACGGCGTCCTGGTCGCCGCCGAGCTCGGGATCGCGGAAGATCTGGCCCTCCGCTGCATCGCCGACGCGCTCAAGGGCACGCCCGCACAATTCCAAGAGCGCCAAGGGGTGCGGCTCGGCGGCGCGCCTCCGCTCTTCGCGGTCACCACGGCGCGAATGCTCCTCGTCGGTCACGAAGGTCCGCTCGCCCGCGCGCTCGATCTCGACGGCGCGCACTCGCCGCTCGCCGAGTGCTTGGGCGCGCCCGGCGACGTCGTCGTCACTGCCTGCGGCGCACCTCCTCCTTGGCTCGGCCTCGGACAGAGCCTCCGCCTGACGGCGCGCACGGGCAAGGGCACGCTCGCGGTCGACGCCGCCGTGACCTACGAAGACGACAAGGGCCTGGCGGCG
>JBGAJR010000121.1:0-4248 GCA_044224815.1 Polyangiaceae bacterium | reverse complement strand
AGCACCTTGAGCTTCTTCGCGAGCGCGACGTTCTCGGGCGAATCGGGCGGACCGAGGTGCCCATCCGCGAGGGCGCTCATGATGCGCTCGATCTCGGCGGTCGTCAGCGGGACGCCGACCATCTCGGTGGCGGTGATCCGAGCC
This sequence comes from Polyangiaceae bacterium, assembly GCA_044224815.1. Taxonomy (GTDB): domain Bacteria; phylum Myxococcota_A; class Polyangia; order Polyangiales; family Polyangiaceae; genus JADJCA01. The sequence goes on along the minus strand of JBGAJR010000121.1, from coordinate 4,104 downwards.
ATGGCTCGAATCTAGCGCACCGTCATTGCTTGAGCGCGTAGCAGGACCCGGCGGTCAGCTTGCAGATGATGCGGTAGACCGCGACCTTGCCGCAGCCGCTCACGTAGAAGAGGCGGTTCCCGGCGGACCGGACGTCGAGTGAGGCGCCGGGGCACGCGAGATCCTTCGCCCCCGCCTCGCGCGCCACAGGCTCGCGATCCTTGGCGTCGACGCAGCCCGCTCCGAGGAGAGCGATCAGAACCGCGAAGACCGAGACGTGGTTCGGGGAGGCGAGCGTCGAAGGCACCACTCTCCGAGGAGACCGCGTCTCACGGCGATAGAGAAGGCCCGATTGGCTCGACTCCGTCAGCGTGAGGTCGGTGACGGGTGGCCATCGACGCGCCCTTGGAAGACGAAGTACGGCGGCTCGCACACGCCGGTCCGTACGTCGCGATCGTTCTTCGCGTAGATGCGCGCGCACGCGTAGTCGTCGCGGCAGGGGTTCGCCTCGTCGCAAGCGCGCGACGTCGTCGGCCGCACGTCGTCGGCCAGGCACTCTTCGAACGGACGGCGCAGCTCGAAGAGGCACTTGTTGAAGCCGCCGAGCGGGCCCGAGCCGAACGGCACGCCGGCGCAGATGGTCCCGTCGCCGAGCGGTTCGCCCACGGCCTCGCAGCGCTTCTGGCACATGCCGTCGGGAAACCCCTTGCCGCTGCGGAGGAAGCACGTCGCTCCTCCCGCGCACTCGAGCTCGCGCGTGGAGGCGGTGTCGCGCAGCGGATCGACCGAGGCCTTCACCTTCGAATCCTCGCACGCGTCGCCGAAGCCGGGCGTTCCGGCGGGCATGCAGTGACCGAGGACGTCGTCGTCCACGCGCTTGCACACGAACCGCGACTGGCAACGGAAGTCCGCGAAGCCCGGGTCGGTGCCGAGCGAGCAGTGACCGCCATAGCCCACCGGCTCTCCCGAGGCGTGGTCCGGCGCGTTCCGCTTCGGTGTCGGCGTGCCCGCCGCGAGCGCGCGCACGAAGGCGGCGCGCCACTTCACTGCGTCGAGGAGGTGCGGCGACGCGCCAACGAAGAGCGCGTTCAATCGCATCGTGCCCTGGCGCTCCTCGCCGAGGAGGTGGAAGCCCGCGATGCCGCGCGACTGGTGGCAACCTTGGCAAGTGATGCCGTCGAGCTTGTGGAGCAGCGCCTTGGGGCTCGAGATCGTGCTTCGGCCCGCGAGATCGAGGGCCGCCAGATCTCGCTCGTCGATGAGGGCCGAGAACGGCTTGTTGGCGGCGCGGGCGGCGGCGCGCGGCGCGACGCTGATCGCTTCGGTGGCGAGGAGCTCGGCGGGGACGCGCGCGGTCCCGCGGTCGATGTCGTCGAGGCTCGACTTGACCCACTCGAGGAGGCGCGCGCGGCCCGCCGCATCGAGGTCGAGGCGCGGCGTGTCGTCGAGCGGGATCGCGGTGAGGCCCGAGGCGCCGACGGAGAACGCGCGAAGTGTGTATTCTGCATGTCCGCCCATGTCCGGACGCACCGCCGACGGCCAGCGCACGCGCTGGTAGTCGACCTCCACCCGGCTCGGGCGGAGGGTTCCCGCGAGCGGGCCTTGGAGGAGCTCCGCTCCGCGGTCGGAAGCCTGCGCCACGCGCATCCACTTCGCAGCGACGGTGCGGCATCCCTGACCGTCGTCGGGGGTGGGGACGAGCACGTTCATGGTGAACGGGAGGCGGGACTCGACGCGCGACGTGCCCGACGTGGTCGAGTACGCGAGTCGATAGATGAAGTGGGTCTCACCGCACCCGCCGCGGAACATCAAGTCGACGCGGTTGGTCACGCCCACGAGCTCGAGGCGCGCCTTGTCCCAAGTGAGCCACGCGTCCTCGAAGAGTCGGTGACCGAACGCGAACCCCTTCCCGGAGTCGCGATCGCTGGACTTCAGCCCGGTGATGTCGGCGCGCACGGCGGCGGCGAGATCGCGGAACGCCGGCGAGGTCGCGGCGAGCTCGGCGAGCGAGGCGCCGCTCCCGCCCAGAATCTGCGCGGCGGAGAAGCGCGCTTCGAGCTGGGCGATCGTGCGCGGATCTTTGACCAGCACCTCGGGAGAGACGTCGGCCGTCGTGACGTCGGAGACGAGCGCGTCCTCGGAGGACGGCGCGGCGGTCGTTTCATCGGGAGTGCTCGCGCAGGCGGCGAGCGCCGCGCCGGCGAGAAGGGTGATAAGCGAAGAGCGAAGCATGCTGATGCGAACTGCAGCGGCCATGCCCACGAACGCCCCGTCGGTGCCGGGCTGATTTCGACGCGGGGTGCATGGTCTCCGCGGGCCTTGCGCGTTTGCGGTGTGCACGGAATGCGTCGCCGGCTGGGCTCACGGTGATCCACGACCTGGATGAGCCGATCGCGCCACGGCGCCGAATGTCGCGCGCAGACGTCATCGCGTCGCCATCGAGTCGTGGGCGCGTTTGGCGCCCCGCGCGCGGATCACGAGGATCGTGAGGCCCGCTGTCACGAGGGCGATTGCCGTGACACGCCCCGTGCTCGCGTAGTCGCCCCACGCGCCGCGCGTGGCGTCACCCCGCAGGGATTCGATCGCGAAGCGCACCAATCCTTCGAGCACGAGCCAAAGCGCCGCGCGCCGACCGGCCGGGGGCCCGATCCGATCCGGGCCGAAGGGCGCGAAGCTCCGCGCGAGGAGGAGCGACAGCGCCAAGTGAGCTCCGCCGTCGAGGAGCTGCACGGGGAAGAGCGGCACGTCCAGCGGCACGTGCGTGAGATCGCGCGCGACCTCGCTCGTGAAGACCACATGGAGCGGTCCGTCGTAGCCGATGCCCCAGCAGCAGCCGGCGAAGAAGCAGCCGAAGCGGCCGATGCCTTGGCCGAGCGCGACCGCCGGCGCGGCGCAATCGAGCGTCGTCAGGTACGGGATGCGGAGGCGTCGCGCGACCCACGCGCAAAACGCGAGCCCCACCACGACCGCGCCGTGAATGGCGCCCGCCGATTGCGAGACGCTCGTCGTCGCGCCGAGAAGCCGGTCGACCGCGAGCCCCAGCACCTTCGCGCCCAAGACGCCCGCGAGCGAAAGGAGGAGCGCGGCCCCGAGCGCCTCCTCGCGTCGCACGCCGACGCGCGACGTCTCGCGCACGAAGAGAGCGAGTGACGCGAAGACGGCCAGCGTGAGGAGCACGCCGTAGCTGCCGACGCGAAGCTGCGCGTCACCGACCGACCACGTCACCAGAATCGGATGCATGATCGCTTGGGGCGCGCAGCGTCGAGCTCGAGGTCGGCGCCGCGTGACCGGCGCCGAGCGTGCTTCAGCCGAGCTTGAACGAGACGAGGGTGAGCGTCCACTTGGAGACGTCCATTCCCGCGTCTCCGGAGTCGGCACCGGCATCCTTCGTCTGGTTGCTGTTCATGCGGAGCTGCAGGGTGCGCGCCCCGACCGAGCCGGCGTCGCCTGCGTCGCCCGCGTCGCCCGCGTCGACGATCAAGCGAACCTTGAGCGTGACCAACTGATCGACGGGAATTCCGGTCACGGTGTTGTCGGTGACGGTGCCCGCCGAGATGCTCACGATCTCGTAGTCGGGGCGGAGCATGACGTTGTACGTCGACGTGCCCGGATCGAAGTTCACGAACATCGTGACGGCGGCGTCCTCGGGGTCCGTGGTCGGGGTCGCCGCGCAGGTGTCGGCCGCGGCGGTGAGCGCCACGTTCACGCTGTAGAAGCTAGGAGAGCCGTCGGGACCAATGGCGCCCGGGATCACGGTGCAGAGCGGTCCGGCGTCGGCTGCGTCGGCTGCGTCGGCGACGTTGGCGTCGGTCACGTCGGGGCCGGCGTCCACGGGCGTGGCGGTGTCCGGAACGTTGGCGTCGGGGAGCGTCGCGTCCGGCTGCCCGGCGTCGAAGGTCTTCGGGTTCGACGGCGGGGGATCCCCTCCGCCGTCGTCGTCGCCGCAGGCAAGCTGCGAAATGAGGACTGCGGTGAGGATGGGAAACGCGAGGTAGAGGAAGCGACGGTTCATGAAAGTTCCTTGCGTCGCGGCGTGCGACGGACCGGCCACCGTAGCACAACCGTACGCCCTCCCGATGCACGATTCCCGCGCTCCCTTGTGGTACTTGCCCGAGCATGGGCCCG
>JBGAJR010000012.1:0-197797 GCA_044224815.1 Polyangiaceae bacterium | reverse complement strand
CCTCGCCGAGCTTCCCGCCGGCCTCGACCTCGCGCACCGCCCCAATGATCTGCGCGTCTGTGAACGTGCTCTTCCGACCCATTCTCCGCTCCTTCTATAAGCGACAGAATCGGTGGGCCAAATTTCGGGTGTCAGGTCACAAGGACCGTTGCTTCGCGAAATGGAAACACGGAGAACGCATCTGCGATGACGCGTTCAGGAATCGACCGGACGGGACGTTTGACGAGGCGGTCAAGGAGAACATCCGCTGCAAGGCAAGGGCAGATTACGACGAGAAGGCGTGCCAGAAGCTATGCAAGCGAACCGCGTGCTCTGGGTGGTAGTCGTGCGTACGCTTAGCCCTGTTCTCGCTCTAGTTGCCGTTGTCGGATGCTCGGCACCAAGCGCTAGTGCACCGGGTGGTACGGAGGCCGTCGGGTTGCTCAGCCAAATGCGTCGGGCATACGCCGCGGCGTACGCGTACGAAGATCGCGGGGTGGCGTTTGTGCCCTCGAACGATGGCCGACGTAACGCATATCGATTCTCCACGCGCTTCTTTCGATCTGAACTCTTGGAGTTCGAGGTACAGACGCCGGAGCGATGGCTGGTGGTATCCGACTCCGCGCGGACCATCGAGCGCCAACCGACTGGCCTAGAAGTCGCCCACCCCGGACCTGAGCGGGCCCTCGCCGCAATCTCGGGTATCAGCGGCCTGAGCTCGTCCGTCGTGCCAAGCCTGCTCTCTGGAAGGGACTTCTGCGACTGCTTGGTGCCGTCGAACGCGCGCGCGCTCGAAACGGTTGCCGAGGATGGGGTTGTGATGAGGAAACTCGAGGTTCGAAAGCCAAATGGGGAGTTGGTGATGTTCTGGGTCGACTCTGATGGGTTCGTGCGCAAGCTCCTTTGGAGCGGCCCCGACGGCACTCAGGATGAGCCAGTCCTGATCGAGTACGTCCTGCTCTCGCACCGATAGCGTCGAGCAGGGCACGAGGGGACGACGTCTCGTGAGGAGCGTGACCTCGGGGCGCGATGTGACGCTGCACTGACATGAGATGCAGTCCCGCTCGTGCCCGAGCGACCGGCCACGCTCCAGGCCGTCGGCAGGCGGCACGCCGCCCGTCCTGCCTCGACGCCCTCGGCGCGTCGCTCAGTCGAATCCGGCATACGGCTGGATCGGGCCACCCGGGTACAGCGTGGGGTACACGATGCGGCCATCCGTCAGGATTGCGCACGCCTGGCTCCCGTCGCAAGACGCGACGACATCTCGGACGTCGTCGGCCTGCTTGAGCGCGCCCTGGTTGCTGCGCGGTCCCCACCAACGGTACATCTCCTTGCTTGCCGTGAGCATGAGCGGCGAGTCTGCGCGCTGCCGATCCGATTGACCGATGAGCTTTACGATCGGGGACGGGAGAACGACGTCCGTGCGAAGGAGTGGGGCATATGCATCCGGGTCGCCCCAGCAGCTCAGGGTGCCGCCGCGCCGCAGGAAGCACGTACACGACTCGAACGGTCCCATCGCCATGTCGACCGCGTCGTCGAGGCCTGGGACTTCAAAGGGGGCGGTGACGACGACGGAGTCGACACCGAACGAACTGTACGTCGGCCAGCCGCCGCCCCAACAAGCGGCCGTGCCGGTCTGTCGAATCGCGCACGCCAGACTGTCGAACCCCCGGAGTCGGGCGATTCCCGTCAGGGACGGAATCGCGGTTCGGCTCGGGAGTGAGACGAGCGTCCCGTCGGCGAGAAGCCCAGTGCCATAGCCCACATCGAGATCGACCATCCCGTCCAGCTCGGGGTAGAGCGTGAGTGTGGCATGGTCCCAACACGTGAGCCCCACGACACCGGGCTGCGTGTAGCAGCTTCGGCCGGCCATCGGGTGCATGATCGGAACTGCGTCAGAGGGAAGCAGGTGGGTTGGTATCGTCGTCGACCGAGATCTCAAGTCGGCAAACCGAACGCCGTCATCGAGTAGGACCGAGGTCTCACCCCACGCGGCCACGGCTCGCGCAAACGCGACACCACGTACGGACGGTGAGGGCATCGCGGCACAGAGCGTGTCCGTGGTTGAGACCGCAACGGTTTCGACATGCTCAGAGAACGGCAACGTGGTCGGCGTGTACGTGACGCTGATGGTGGCCGCGCTTCCCGGCAGAACGGAGATGGGCGCCGCGCTCGTCAGGCTCATCTCCGTGGCGGCGTCGAGCGCTGGCGTGATCGTCACTGGCGTCGACCCGCGGTTCCGGAGCTGCACGTCCACCGCCGCGCTCGTGCCGACCTTCACGCGACCCAAGCTCGCGGGCATCGCGGTGACGACCTCAATCACGCCGCCCAACTTCGTTCGCGTCACGGGCACGGCCACCGCTTGATCCCCGGACGTGATGACGAGGTGACCCGTCATCGGACCCGGCGTCATGTCGGTCGCGAGCGGCGCGATGCCGAGGTTGACGGACTCGTCCGTACCCAGCGATCCGGACGAAGCCGACGTCAGCGCGAAGAGCTCCGACTCGAGGACGTGCGCGTCCCAGCGCAACGAGGTTGCGCCGTAGTTCGTGAGGGTGAGCGTCCGCTCGCCCGGCGCGCTTCCGCACGGCGAGTCGCCGAAGTCGATCGCTCCCGGCGCCACGCCGAGCGCACCGGCGGACGCCGTCGCCTTGAGCGGCACACGGGCGGGCACCGCATTGCAGAGCGGCTGCGTGGTCGAGAGTTGGATGGTCCCGCTCTCGTCGCCCGCGGCGCGCGGCCGGAAGCTCATCGTCACGCTCGCTTCGCCATGCGCGTGAACGGTCGTGGGAGCGGCCGTGCTCGTCGCGAACGACAGACTTCCCAAAACGGCGAAGCCAACGTCGATGTCTCGGTCGCCAGCGTTCCGGAGCTGCAAGGGCAAGAGCGCGGTGGGCGCCGCCAGCGGCACGATCCCGAAGTCGAGCCCCGGCGCGCCCACGACCTCGAGCATCGCACCGTGGGGTGTGACTCGGAGCGGGACCGAGATCTCGCCCGCGTGCGGCGCCGCGAGTTGGATATGCAGCACGCCGGCCAGAGGCGAGCCGGCGGGCGCGCCCGTCACGTGCGCGCGGATCCGAAGTCGCGTCGCTGCGTTCGCCGTCGCGACCCCGGTCGCATCGACGACTTCGAAGAGCTCCGCCGGTTGCGCGGCGGCCGTGAACGCGATGTCGTCGCGCGCCCACGTGTTCTCGAGCGTCACCGACGAGTCGTTCGATTCACCGCACGACACGTCACCGAAGTCGATGAGGGTCTGACTTGCGCGCACCGCGCCGGGCTGCGTCGGCGTCGACTCCGGCACCGCGTGCTCGTCTCCGCAGGCGGCGACGAGGACGGCGAATCCTGCCAGCAGCGATCCGACGGCCGAGCTCGTCCCGAACCTCACCTCACGAACGTATCGTCCTCGCCGTGAGCGGGCGAGTGAGCCGCGAGGACGGCCGCCGAATTCTGCCGTCCAAAAATTGGAATCGTCACTGACACGCGGTCGAGGGGATCGCGGCGCACGTCTGGATCTTGTAGCCCGCGCACGAGCCGGTCACGCACTGACCCGAGCCCGCGCACTCCGCGTCGCCGCGGCACGACTGCGAGAAATCACCCAGGCCGCACGGACCGGTCTGGCAGATCGAGCCGGTGGGCGTGATGCCCGACGCGGTGAAGCAGCAGACCTCGCCCGCGGCGCAGTCCCCGGCCTCGTCGCACCCGAGACCGGCCTTGCCCACGGGGCACGTGCCCTTGGCCGCGCACGCCGACTGACCCGTCTTGGTGTCGACGCAGCAGTCCTGCGACGTCGCGTCGCAGCTCGACGCGCCGCAGTAGACCTTGTTGGGCTCACACGGGAGACCACCCGAGACCTGCGAGCAACCGACCGGCCCGCTGCCGGTGTCTTCGGCGCTGCCGCTGTCCGAGCCCGACGGTCCGGCGTCCGAATTCGACGTCGTGGTTCCGCCGTCGCCCTTCTTTCCAGAGTCCGTGCCCGCGTCGGTGACCGTCGCGGGCGGGTCCGTCGTCGACGTGCAGCCCAACCACACCGCGCCCAGCACCCAAATCAGATTGATCTTCGACATCGGACTCCCCTGGAAAAGTGAAGGACGATCGCGCGGCGACGTTCGCTCGCGGCCCCGCCCCCGCGCGGAAAGGGCACAGCGGTATACACAAAGCGACGGGCACGTGCCAGGGGCGCCGATGCAATCGGCAGCGGATTGCCCGTCGCAGCCCGCTTTCCCTCTCGCGCCTCGGACGGGGTCGGCTCTATGGTGCAGCCCGTGAGCGAAGGGCGAAGCGCAGCCGCGGGGGGCGCACGCGAGGAGCGTGACTACTCGCTCACCGCGCTCTTCTCGCGCGCGGTCGCGCCCGTGTTCGACGCGCTCGACGACGTGGGCGCCACGGTGCTCCTCGCCGGACAGGTCGTCCTTTGGCTCGTACGCCCCCCGGTGCGCGTCGCGCAGTTCCTCCTCGCGCTCGACTTCATCGGCGCGGGCTCGACGTTCATCGTGTGCCTCGTCGGTCTCTTCACCGGCATGGCCTTCACGGTGAGCAGCATCGTCGGCTTCCGTCAGTTCTCCGCCGAGGGCATGGTCGGCGGCGTCGTCGCGCTCGCCCTCGCGCGCGAGCTCGCGCCCGTCCTCGCGGCGGTCGTCGTGACCGCACGCGCCGGCAGCACCATGGCGAGCGAGCTCGGCAACATGCGCGTCACCGAGCAGATCGACGCCATCACCACCATGGGCGTGAACCCCGTGCAGTACCTCGTCGTCCCGCGCGTCTTCGCGACCACGTGGATGCTCCCCTTGCTCTCGGTGCTCTTCTGGATCGCAGGCATGGTCGGCGGCTACGTGGTCGCCGTTCTGTGGCAAGGCATCGACCCGGGCATCTTCATGGACAAGGTGCGCCAGTTCGTGGAGCCCGCCGATCTCCGGATGCTCGGCATCAAGAGCGTCGCCTTCGGCACGATCGTCAGCGTCATCTGCTGCAAGAAGGGCTTTTATGCGACGGGCGGCGCGCGCGGCGTCGGCGAGGCGACCGCTCGCGCCGTCGTGTCGAGCATCGTCGCCATCTTCGCGGCCGATTATTTGTTGACCACGGTCCTCACGGATTTGTGATCCCCACGATCCCAACGCGCCGCTTGGGCCGCGATGGATCGCACCTCTCGGCGCGATCTCGATGCACGATCCGACTGGAAGTTTCCTCTCGTCGTGGCAAGGTCGCTCTCACGCGCGAGGCGGCTCGACGCTGAGTCGAATTCGACCTCGCACGTAGGACGCGATGGCTCAGGCTTCCAAGACCCATGCGCTCGGCGCGCAGCTCGGCTCCGGTGTTCGGACGCGGGCACGTTACGTGATCGGCGCGCCGATCGCCGCCGGCGGAATGGGCACCGTGCACTTCGGCATTCGCGCCGCGACCATCCCGCGGCTCGTGGCCGTGAAGAAGCTTCACCCGCACTTCGCCGAGAACGAGTCGCTCCTCGAGATGTTCCTCCAGGAGGCGGCGCTCACGCTCCACATCCGCCACCCCAACGTGTGCGCCACGCTCGACGTGCTCTCCGGCGAGAGCGGCCCGGCGATCGTGATGGAGTACGTGCACGGCGTCACGCTCTCGCTCCTCTATCGCAAGGCGGGCGGGCGCGCGACGCCAACGGCGTCCCCCTGGGCATCGTGCACCGCGACGTATCGCCGCAGAACGTGCTCGTCGGCGCCGACGGCGTCGCGCGCCTCATCGACTTCGGCGTCGCGCGATGCCTCCTCACGGCGGGTGACAGCGGACGCGGTCTCTTGCCGGGCAAGCTCTCGTACATGGCGCCGGAGCGGCTCTTCGGACAATCGTCGGCGCCGGAGAGCGACATCTTCGCTGCGGCCATCGTGCTCTGGGAGCTCCTCGCCGGGCGCCGTCTCTATCGAAGCGCCACCGACTCCGAGACCATCGAGCGCATCTTGATGGCCGAGGCGCCGCGCGTCGCGTCGGTCAAAGCCGACGTCGGCGAGGCCCTCGACGCGGTGGTCATGCGCGGGCTCGCGCGCGAGCTCCGCGATCGCTACCGCACCGCGCTCGCCATGGCCGAGGCGCTCGCCGCCGCCACGCCGCTCGCCACCACCGACGAGGTCGAAGAGTGGGTTGCGAGCCTCGCCGCCGACGAACTCGACGCGCGCGCTGCGCTCGCGGGCTTCGGCGGTCCGCGCGCGAGCGATCTCGAAGCCAACGTGCCGACGCCGTCGCCGTCGCTCCTCGACACGACCACCCCCGCCGAGCACACCGACGTGTCGCCGCCCTGGTTCCCCGTCGTGCGCGGCGACGCCTGACGCGCGCTCAGCGCACGAAAATCCCTTTGCGCCACGTGCCGTCGTTTTCGGCGGGCGTGTCGACGAAGAAGCGCTCGCCGTCGGTGGGCGGGATGGTGACGCCCGACTGACACCCTTGCAGGACGACCATCTGGAACACGGTCGCCGCCGACGAGTACGTGACCGCCCGATTGATGATGGTGTACCCGGCGCCGAGGTTGCCATCTCGGCCGCACGTGCCGCTGCTCGCCGCGAGCGGTGACGGGCACGACAGCGCGTCCGGGAACACGTAGGCGCGCGCCGCGCTGGCGTCGACGTCCGCGAAGTACCAGGCCTCGCTCGACGTGAAGCCCGTCGGGATGCCGCCGATCGTGAAGTCCATCGAGTTCTGCGCGCCGGACACCGACACGCTGAAGCCGACGAGCCGCACCTCGCTCACCGCCATCGGCGGGACGAGCTTGAACATCGTCGACTGCGTCGTGCCGCCCATCGAGCTTTGGTACTGCTGGAAGACGCCGGTGTTTGTCGAGGTCACGAGGGTCGTGCACGGAAAGCCCGATTGCGTGATGCTCCAGAGCGCGGCGTCCGCGAAGCGGAGCGGGAGCGCGGTCCAGCCGCCGCCGGTCGTGGTCATGTCGCAGAAGACTTCGAAGGGCGCGCCCGCGCCCGCGCCGTCGGGATCGATGCGGTAGACGCCGTCGGGCGCCGTGCCGAACGCCGTCTTCAGCGCCTTGCAGCTCACCGGCGCCGCCGTGCACGCACCGAGGACGCACGTGAGCGACGACCCGCACGCTGCGTTGCTCGCGCACGCTCCGCCGTCGCCCGCGCCGCCGCACTTGCCGGCCGTGCACGTGCCGCTCGCGCAGTCGGTGGGGTTCACGCAGTCGCTGCCGCCCGCGCACTTCTTGGTGGCCGAGCAGAGACCGCCGCAGTCGATGCCCGTCTCGCCCGGATCGCGGATGCCGTTGTCGCAGCTCGATCGGATGCACGCGCCCGCGGCGCAATACTCGATGAGCTCGCAGGCGTGATCGCAGCGGCCGCAGGCGTCGTGCTCTGTCTGCAGGTCGCGACACACCGCGCCGCACGCGCTGAGGCCGCCCGGGCACGCCTTCTGACAGGTGCCGTTCGCGCAGACTTGCCCGCTCGGGCAGCCGCCGCACGTGTCCGCGTCGGGCCCGGCATCGCCGCTCGTCGTCGAGACCGCGGTGTCGGTCGCGCCTGCGTCGAACGACGCTCCGGGATCGCTCGGTCCACTCGACGACGAGCCCCCGCAGCTCGCCGCGATCAGCGTTCCGCTCGCGAGCACACCCCAAACGCCGCGACGCATCCCCCCAATGTACCCGCGGTCAGACGAGGCGGGCGAGCGCGTCGTGATCGAGCTCCACGGTCGTGACGCCCGTCGGGCCGAAGTCGGTGTAGCGAAGCCAGCGCGGACGGACGCGCACGTAGCGAATGCCGTCCCAAGCCTCGCGCGTCGGGCCGTCGGTAAAGCGTGCGAAATACACGCGTTTGATGGCCGCGAGCGCGGCGCCCGTCGGCTCGTCGGCCGGGCCCTCGATCTGGACGGTGGCCTGGCCGCCGGAGTCGCTCTTGGCCCACATGACGAGGGCCATCCGCGGATCGCGATCGAGGTTCGCGGCCTTGCGCGTCGCCCCGAGGGTGTCGAACACGAGCTCGAGATCGTCGCTCACCGCGACGCCGATCACCGCGGCCTGCGGCGCGCCGTCCGCGTGCGTCGTCGCCTCCACCCAAAACTCGGCGCGCCGCATGAACGCCACGAGCTCGGCCTTGGTCATGGTCACGCTCATTGCGCCGAGAGGGTCACGTCGTTCAGGCGACCGAGGTTGGCACCGGCCGGATAGCCGTAGCTCACCCAGCGCGTGAACTTGGGGTTGGCTTCGTCTTGCGGCGTCGAGTCGGGCACGTACGTGATGCCGTTGCCCCAACCCCACACCGTGAGGCCGAACGCCGGCGACGTGACCGCCGCGCCGCCCACGGTGGCCGTGATCGTGTGGACGCCGTTGTCGCAGCCGCCCACGCCTTGGAAATCACCGGTCGATAGATCGACGCGCGTGAACTGGTAGCCGCTCGCGCCGATGGTCTGCCAGCCGCCCACGACGCCCGCGCAGTCGAGCGTCACGTCGGGGAAGGCGAGCCCGGCCTCGGTGGGCACGCGCTGGCGCACGAGCACGAGGTTCGTCTCGGGGTAGGTCGGATCGGTGAAGAACGTGTACCGGGGGAGGTGCTGCTTGGGCGGGATGACGTTCACGAACTCGGGATCGCCTTCGCCGTCGAACGGCTGCCCCCCCGTCATGTACTGCGCGAAGTAGAAGGGATGCGCCGCGTCTTGGCTCTTCACCACGAAGGGCCCGGTGGCGTTCCACTCCACGAGCTGCCGAGCGTTCACGCTCGCGGGCGCGCCAGCGACCGGCGGATCGAACGTGAGCTTGGTGCCGTCGACGACGCCGACGATGCGCCACGGCACGGGCTCCGACTCGGTGCCGCCACCGGGCAAGCGCCGCCCGCGGTAGCGAACGCCCACGTATTCGCTGCCGAGGGCGTGCACCGGCGGCAGCATCTGGTGAGCGCCGTCGGCGCGCACGCGATCGAGCGGGATGTCCATGAGCGTCGAGCCGCCCACCACGGCCACCGGCGCGCTCGCCTCGACCGCGCTCCCGGTGAGCTCGGCCAATTGTGTAATCTGCAAGTATTCGCCCTTGGCCAGCGTGTACGTCACCGGCGTGTTGGCGGCGGTGCCGGCGAGCCCGCCGCCGGCGCCGATGGCCACGGTCGGCTTCACGCGCACCTGCGTCCCGTCGGCCTGCGCGACGATGGCCGTCGTGGGACCGGCGCGGAGCTCGGTGATGAGCGGCGGCGCGGCGTAGGCGTTGGCGACGACGTAGTTCTGGTCCCAAACGTTCGTCGGGAGGAGCAAGGTCGCGCCCGTCACGCGCGCGCGCCCGGCGCCGAACGGGAGCATCTGGTACGCGACCACGGGCACGTTGGTCTTGATGTGGAACGCGCGTCCGCCCTTGCCGGTGCCATGGATCGCGGCGTCGCCGACCACGGCCGGCGTCACGCCGGCGGGGCAGCCCGCGAGGCGCCGCGGCGCGGCGGGATCCGGATCGAGCGCCGCGGCCGGATCGCGCGAGAGGAAGAGCACCGCGACTTGGTCTTTGGCGAGGCCTTGGCTCTGCACGTACGGCGCGTACGTGAGGCCGGTGCCGGTGCCGGTGGGGATGCGCGCGAACTGCTCGATGGGGAGCACCGTGCCGTTTCGCGAGACCTCGATGCGCGCGGGCTCACCGGTCGCCCACTGGTTGACGACGAAGACGGCGAAGCACACGCCCTCAGCCTCGGGCACCGTGTCCATCTGCACGGCGTAGAACTCGCAGCCGTTCGACGTGTCTTGGCCGAGCGTGTCTTGGCAGGGGTTCACGCAGCGGCCGTCTTTGCAGGTCTCGAGCGAGCTGCACTGAAAGACCCGCGCGCCGCACTGGTAAACGTAGCCGGGATCGTCGGGGTTGCAGACCGGGCCGGCGTCGCAGTCGAGCGGCGCGTCGATGGGGCCGCCCTCGATGATCGGTCCGTCGCCGTCGCGCGCATCGGCGTCGGCGTCCGCATCGGCGCGCGCGTCACCGTCCTTGGCGTCCGAATCTTGCGGCGCGTCGCTCGCTTCGGTCATGCCGTCGCCGGCTTCGCTCGTCGTGCTCGGCAGCGGGTAAGGCAAATCCGTGCGCGAGCCGCACGCCACCACGATGAACGAGAACGTGACGAGCACGCCCCAGAAGCGAAGCCACGGCATGGCTCCGAATGGTACTCGAGGCGTAGCTCAGGGATAGAGCGCGCTCGCGGCCGAAAAGGCCCAGGTCAAATAGACGATGGCGCTGCCGGCCACGACCACCGGAACGAGCGCGCGCGTGGCTCTTTGCACGAACGCGACGGCGCGTGACTCACCCGCGAGGGCGTGCTCGTCGTCGAACTCGTGGAGCGCGCGCGCGAGCGTGCGATCGCGCGCGGCGGGCTCGAGATCGACCGGGGGGAGCTTCTTGAGATCGTCGTCCACGCTCATGCGACGCCTCCTCGCGCGGCCTTGGCCGCCAGCGGCAGTTTGGACATGGCTTCCATCTTTTGAGTGAGCTCGGCGCGCGCCCGGGAGAGTCGCTGCCGCAGAGCTTCGGGGCTGAGGCCGAGAACCGCCGCGACCTCGTCGTGCCCGAGACCGTCGACGCCGATCAAGAGGAGCACCTCGCGGCTCGCTTCGCGGAGCGAGGCCAGCGCGCGCTCGAGGAGCACGATCTGGCGCGCGTCTTCGGTCGCGGCGTCGGGCGCGCGGACCCACGGCGTGGGCTCGCGCGCGAGGACCGTGAGCCGGCTGAGATCGAGCATCGCCCAGCGGCGATGGCTCACGTGCGCGTTGCGCGCCACCGTGAACAGCCAGGCCGCGAGCCGCGTGTCCTCGGCCAACGTCGGCGCCGAGCGCGCGAGCTTCACGAACGTGTCCTGCGTCAGATCCTCGGCGACGTCGCGGCTCCGGGCGAGCCGCACCAGGAACGAATGGATGCGTGGCCGGTACGCCGCGTAGACCGCCTCGAACGCGCGCCGATCGCCGCGCCGGAGGCCGTCTACCCACGCTCGCTCCTGACCCTCCTCCACGCCCTAAGAACGCGCGGATCGGCGCCGCGTGACAAGAAAAATGATCGAAAAAAAGTTCGTCACGCGCGGGCGCGAGCCGCGTTTACCTCTCCGAAGCCGCGCGGCGCTGCCCCGCTCCCGCGGTCACCAGTCATCCAAGGGAGACACGCACATGCTCACGCTCATGCTCGAAGGTGGTTTCGCGATGTGGTTCATCCTCCTCTTCGGCCTCGTCGCCCTGGGAGCGGCCGGCTCGTTCGCCGTGCGCGGCGACGCGCGCAGCCTCGGCTTCGTGAAGGGCATGACCCAGGCGACGCTCTACGCGACCCTGGTCGGCATCGCGACCGACATCGGCGCCGTGGGCCACCACGTCGGCGAGATGATGGCTGGCACCTTCAAGCTCCCGCCTGGGAACGAGGCGCTCACGCCGGCGAGCGCGACCCTCATCGGTGTCGGCGAGTCGATGGCCCCGGCCATCGTCGGCTTTGCGCTCCTCACCATCACGGTGCTCTTCACCGCGATCGGCGAGCGCCGCGTCGATCTCCGCGCGGCTTGAGCGCGGCGATCAAAAGAGGACGCGTAAGGTCACGGAGCCGCCGAACACCCAACCGGCGGCTCCGAACCCCGGCCACCCCGGGTTGTTCGTCTGGAGCCCCCGGCTCCCGCTGATCGCCTCGCGCGTCCCGCTGGCCACGGCGCCGTCGGGCACCTCGTCCACGATGCGCGCGTCGTCTTTGGTGTGGTGGCGCCAAGCGATGCGATGCGCGAGGAGCTGAAGGCCGGGCACGAGCGTCCCGGCCTTCTCCGTTTTGTCGGTCCACGCGGGCTTGAGCGAGGCCTCGATCCCGGCGGCGAGCCCCACGCGATCCGAGTCGACGTAGTTGGAGCGTCCGACCTGCTCCGGAAACGGCGACGGCGCGTACTCGAGGTCCATGAAGCCGCGGACGTTGCGGTAGCGGTGCCGAACGCCGGCCGTCCACGTCACGGTGTCGGTGGTGGCGAGGTCCGGGCCGTAGCTCGAGGGCCGCTGCCCGTGCCGATCTTCGTACGACGACCAGTTGGCGTACTTGAGGACGGCGACCACGCTGAATGTAGAGTGCATGGACCTGACGACGTCGATCTCCGGCCCCACGCGCGCCGTCCAGGGCAAGTAGTCGTGGACGTCGCGTCGATGGGTCGTCGACTGGGCGCCGCTCGGGAGCGTGGCGCCGACGTCGGTCTCGATGACGAGCGATTGCGCCGCGTGCAGCGCGCCCGCGATGCGCAGCCACGGCGCGGCCTTCCATCGCACGCCGACGTGCGGCGCGAGCGCCACGTGGACGCCGACGTCGCTGTTCAAAAGGAGCGTGTCGTAGTTGGTCGAGTCTTGGACGTACGTGCTCGCGCTCGCGCCGTTGGTCAGGTTCAGGCTCGCGCCCAGGCCGATCGCGAGCTCGGGGAGCACGCGGAACGCGCCGCCGAGCGCGAGGGAGATCGCGGTCAGTCGATCTCCGTAGAGCTCCGGGTGGAGGCTGTTCGAGAAGAGCGCCTCGCGCTCGTCGTTGTAGAAGCTCTTGGCCGTCGTGAGCTGCGACAGCGGCACGAGCATGTGCGCGCCCAGCGTGACGCGATCGGTGACGATCGATTTGACGCCGCCCAGCACCAAGTACGTGCGCGTGACGCGGCTCGATCCGGCCGCCTGGCGCGGACGCGCGGAGAAGAGCGGCGGGCGGCACTCCCCGGGCCGCGTGCCTTCTTCGCAGCCGCGCTCGAGCCACTCGGTGGGCACAGTGGCGTTGGGGAGGGGCGTTCCGTCCGCGGCCGTCACCTCGCGCCCGCCGATCACCAAAGGAACGTCGCCGCCGCGCCGCCCGTCGAGGGTGATTCCGATTTGCTCCGAGACCGCGGCGACGCCGACCGTGAGCTGATCTTCGGCGCCGTCGAGGAGCGCCGGGTTGAAGTACGTCGACGCGGCCGACGGGCCAGTCACCGCGGCCGCGAGCCCACCGCCTCCGCCTTGCGCGCCCACCGTCTCGAGCACCGGCGACGCGTGCGCTCCGCCCGCCGCGAGCGCAAGCGCGGAGGCGATCGAGAAACCGAGCGACCGCGAGACGACTCTCATTCCTTGCTCGGATCGTGAGGAACGACGCGGCGGACCGCCGCGCAGGTTTCGAGGTCGCGCGCCGCGTCCTCGCGGAGCGGCGTCGTGACGACGCCGGGCGCGCGCGTCTTGCCGAGAAAGTGGAGTGTCATTCGGTGATTCAAATCACGCGCCGGCACCGCCGCCGCCGCGAGCAAGCTGCACCCCGAGGTGCACTCGGTGATGCGAAGCGCGCTTTCTTCGACGTCGACATCGCCGGGGATGACGATCTCCACCGCGTTCGCGCCCACCGGCGCGCCGTCGCGCGTCGCGTAGGACTTCCATTCGCGCTGCGCCGCGTTGCGCACCCCGCTCACGATCCCGGTGATGCGGTACGCGGCGCCGGGAATGCCGTCGCCGTCGGGATCGGTCGCGCCGGCGACCGGCCCTTGGCTCGTCAAGGGATCGGCCACGCTCGGGAGCTTGGGGAGCGACGTGAGCGGCGGCCCGTCGGCGAACGACGCCGGCAGATACGTCTCGTCGGCGCCGCGTACGTTGTAGAAGCGCTCGAGCGTGACGGCGCAGCCTCCCGCCACCGCGCGAATGGTTCCCTTGCGCGCCGCGCGCGAAGGCGCCTTGTCTTGGCGGTTTTCGTACATGAGGCCGCGGAGCGTGCCAGGCGTGTAAGCGATGTTGGCCGAGCCCGTGACCTCGACCCCGCAGTGGAGCATCTCCGCCACGTGGAAGTCGCCGCCCGCGCCGTCGTGCTCGAAGCGGTAGAGGTAGTAGCTGCTCGAGGTCTGCACCGCCGAGAGGATCGCGTCGCGCGTGAACGAGGTCTCGCGACCGGCCCACCAGCCCGTCATGTTGCACGCGTCGATCTTGCGCGGGCTCGCGCACGTCGCGCCTTCGCCGGTCACGCCCTCGGGGCACGGCGCGCGGCAGCCGGCCGCGTCGCACACGTAGCCCGGCACGACGCGGCACCGATCGCATCCCGCGCTCGCGACGTCGCACTCCTCGTCCCCGGCGACGACGCCGTCGCCGCAGATCGGCGCCGGAGGACGTCGGGAAGGACCACGTCCTTCGCGCAGTGCGTCATCACCGAACCGATCGCGAGCGTGGCGATTGGCAACGCCATCGTCCGTGCATCGTCGAGCGTGGGCCGGCGCCAGCGCATTTTCCCAGCGAAGCTTAACCGCTCGGCGCGACTAGAGGCGAGCGAGACGAGCGCGGGTGGCGCGATCTGCTAGGGTGGCGAGCTTCATGCGGCGGTCCTCACTCCTCGCGCTCTTCCTCTTCGTCGCTTGCGGAGGAGGTGCTGCGACCCGGGATTCATCGGGGGGAGACAGCGGGACCGGGACGCGGGCCGATGACGGCGGCGTCGACGAAAACCCCGCGGACGACGGCGGCACAGCGGCCGACGACGCGAGCGCGGTCATCAAGAAGGACTCCGGCGCGCCGACCGACGCAGGCGCGAGCGGTGACGCAGGCGCCTACGCGGCGATCGAGAATCTCTCGGACAACGCGCTTCGCGTCGCCCTCAAGACCATGGTCGATGGCCACACCTCGCTCGGCTACGACACCGCGCGCGACGTGATGCTCGGCGTGACGGGCACCTTCGATCTCACCGGCGGCATGCTCGAGTGCGTGTACACCGGCAAGAAGGTCGCGCCCGACGGCACGCGCACGCCCAACGGCTTCAACACCGAGCACACCTGGCCGCAGAGCCTCGGCGCCTCGAACGAGCCCGCGCGGAGCGATCTCCATCACCTCTATCCCGTCGACGAGAACGCCAACACCGCGCGCGGCAACAACCCCTACGCCGACACCGACTGCTCGGGCGCGTCGTGCTCGTTCGACAACGGCGGCTCGCAGCTCGGCCCCGTCTCGGGCGGCGCCACGGTGGTGTGGGAAGTGCGGCCGGCGCGGCGCGGCGACGTGGCGCGCGGGATGTTCTACTTCGCGGTGCGCTACGACAAGAACCTCGACGCGATGCAAGAGGCCGCGCTCCGCGAGTGGAACGACGCGGATCCGCCCGACGCGCTCGAGCGCGCGCGCAACGACGCGATCGAGGGGTACCAGAAGAACCGGAATCCGTTCGTCGATCGGCCCGACTTCGTGGCGAAGATCAGCGATTTTTGAGGAGATCGGGCACGGGCACGTGAGGGAAGGCGCCCCTTATTCCGTCGCGCTCATCAGGCCGAAGCGGCGGGCGAACCAGTAAAGGTGCAGGTAGTCGCCGCCCGGTGAGTCGTAGCCCTCGTTCTCGCGGTAGTCGTTGCCGGTCATCCAGTAGTTGATGCTCGGGCCGGTCTCGAAGAGTGGATACGAGTCGAGCGCCTGCGTGCGATCTTCGTTCGGGTACTGCATCCAGTCGCCCTTCCACGGCACGGCCGGGTAGGGCGACATGCAGAAGTCGGGCGAGACGCGGCGATCGCTGGTGTACGAGACCTTGGGCCA
This sequence comes from Polyangiaceae bacterium, assembly GCA_044224815.1. Classification (GTDB taxonomy): domain Bacteria; phylum Myxococcota_A; class Polyangia; order Polyangiales; family Polyangiaceae; genus JADJCA01. The sequence goes on along the minus strand of JBGAJR010000012.1, from coordinate 182,395 downwards.
CTGCGCCTCGAGGAGGCGCGACTTGGCGTCGGCGATGAACGGCGAGGTCGGGCTCGCGCCGGTCCCGAACGCGGCCTTCAAGAGGTGCCACGTGGGGAATCGTTGCTTCTCCAAGTTCTTGTGGCTCGCGTCGATGTGCGCACGGTACGTCTTGGCCGAGTCGCCGCCGATGTCCATGCGCTGCGCGAGCAGCATCGCCACGACGTCGCCCACGAACGTGAGGTGGGTGCCGCTCCAGTCCACGATCCCTTGCGAGTAGTAGACCGCGGTCGCGGGCATCGCGAGCTTGATGGCCGCCCAGTAGCCCTCGGCCTTGGCCTTGTAGGTGAACGCGTCGCCCATGTCGTCGGTGACTACGGCGTAGAGCCACGACGCGATGTGCCGGTTGGTCTGCTGGCTCGCGATGGCGTTCGAGCCGGTGAGGATGACGTCGTCCGCGAGGTGCTTCGAGTTCGTACGAATGCGCGCGCAGAGCGACTCGTGGCCGGTCTTGCCGCCTTCGCAGAACATCGTCCAGCCGAGCAAGTAGCCGTAGAAGAGGCCCTTGATCATGTCGTTGTTGCCGCCCTCGAGCCACTCGACGTTCGAGTACGCGCCCGTGCCGAGGTGCCAGCCGTTGCCTTCGCCGCGGGGCTTCCGCAGCGTGCGCGCGAACTTCGACCAGTCGCCGGTGATCTCTTGGAGCTTGAGGAGCGCGTCGAGCGTGAGCGCGACTTGGTCCATCGCTTCTTTCTCGCCGGTGACCTCGTAGCGGTACACCTGGCTCGCGAGGTACACGGCCGTCCAGAGCGAGCCGTCGCCCGACTCCCACATCTGGTCGTAGCCCGCGCCCACCGGTCCGCCGTGCGGCATGGTGCCGACGGCCGGATCGAGGAAGCGCGTGACGATGTCTTTCTGGTAGCTCGCGGCCTTCTCGGCGAAGGTCCAGCGGTACGCGTCGGCGCGGACGCGCGTCTCCGCCAAGCTGATGTCGTCGATGACCTTGTCCACCACGCGGAGCGCGTTCTTGTTCGCCCGATAGAACGCGAGATCGGTGGGATCGATCTGATGGCGATGTACGGCCGCCTGGAACTCGGGACGGCTCACGTAGGGCTTGATGACATCGAGCCCGTGGTAGCTCGAGTAGAGGTTGAAGTTGGCGGTCTTCTCCGTGCCGCTCGGCGGCGGGTGCGCCGGCACGATGACCCGCTCGTCTTTGAAGATCGGCGCCTGCGGGAGCGCGGCGCGCGCGCTCCACGTCTCGTCCATCGAGATGTCCGGCGCGGTCAGCGTGCCTTTGACGTCGCTCGCGCCGAGCGTGAGCGAGCCGGTCAGCGCGACGGGGCCGTCGGTGGGCGTTCGCACGAGCTTGCCGCGCGCCGTGATGAAGTCGACGCGCTTGAGCGCCGAGGTGAGGCCCACCTTGGCGCCGCTCTTCTCGAGCTTGCCGTGAAACACCCAGTGGAGCTCGCGCTCGTCTTCGACCTTCGCGGTCGCGTAGTGAATGACGTGGATGAACGAGTACGCGCCGCCGTCGGGGCGGACCTCGACCTGGCCGTCGTAGTCGCCGCGCACGTCGCGGCCCTTCACCGACCAGAGACCCACCAAGGGATCGCTCGGCAGATCGCTGGGCGCCGGCGTCGGCGTCGTCGCGGCGGGCGACGTCGTGCTCGGTCCACCGGGCTTCGCGCCGCCCGGGTCGGTCGCGGGCTCGCTCGTGCCCCCCGAATCGCCGGACCCGCACGCTGCGACCAGACCGAAGAAAAGCGCCCCCACTGCCCGACGACCACGCATGCGCGCGGTCCTACCCCGGCCGTGAACGCTCGCAACGCGCGTTCGGTGACGAGACGTGGTCGAGAGCCCGCGTGTTTCGTCGCGGAGACAATCGGCACGCGCAGGGACTACTCCCGGCGCCTCGCCGACCCCAAAGCGGATGAGCCCCATGCCGCGACACATCCTCGACGAGTCCAAGATCCATCCCGCCATTCGCCAGAAGATCGCGGAGCACCACCGCGACATCGTCGAGGAGGTGCAAGCCGCCGTCGCCGCGCACCGCGTGGTCGTCGTGGGCATGTCGCAGAACCCCAACCCGCGGCGCGCGCGGAAGGCCCTCGACGCCGCCGGGATCGCGCACCACTACCTCGAGTACGGGAGCTACTTGAGCACCTGGCGCCGCCGAAACGCGCTCAAGATGTGGACCGGGTGGCCGACCTTCCCGATGGTGTTCGTCGACGGCGTCCTGGTCGGCGGCGCGTCGGACGTGATCAAGCTCATCGAAGCCGGGGAGCTCAAGCCGTAGCAGTTTCCAACTCGGGGGACCCGGCCTAGAGTCTCGCCATGGGTCTCCCCATCGCCGGAAGCGAGAAGTCTCACGCCCCCATCGATCCTTCGCTCGACCTCGAAGAAGAGATCAAGCGCCTCAAGAAGGAGCGGAACGCCGTTCTCTTGGCGCACTACTACCAAGACTCCGAGATCCAAGACGTCGCCGACGTCATCGGCGACTCGCTGCAGCTCGCGCAGGCCGCGGCCAAGACCACCGCTGACGTCATCTGCTTCGCGGGCGTCCACTTCATGGCCGAGACGGCCAAGATCCTGAACCCGCACAAGGTCGTGGTGCTGCCGGATCTCACGGCCGGCTGCTCGCTCTCCGACGGCTGCCCGCCCGACAAGTTCGCCGCGTGGAAGGCCGCGCATCCTGGCGCGATCGTCATCTCGTACATCAACTGCTCGGCCGCGGTGAAATCGCTCTCCGACTACATCGTGACGTCGTCGAACGCCGAGAAGATCGTGACGTCGATCCCGGCCGACAAAGAGATCCTCTTCGCGCCCGACAAGAACCTCGGCGCGTACCTCGCCAAGAAGCTCAATCGCCCGATGAAGCTCTGGCAGGGGAGCTGCCTCGTGCACGAGACCTTCAGCGAACGGAAGCTCGTGGCGCTGAAAGAGCGTCACCCCGGCGCGCTCGTCCTCGCGCACCCCGAGTGCGAAGAGCACATCCTCAAGATGGCCGACTACATCGGCTCGACGACCGGCATCCTCAAGCACGCCCTCGCGAGCGACAAGAAGGAGTTCATCGTCGTCACCGAAGCGGGGATCTTGCATCAAATGCAGAAGGCCGCGCCCGACAAGACCTTCATCCCGGCGCCGCCCGAGGCCAACTGCGCCTGCAACGAGTGCCCGTTCATGAAGAAGAACACCCTCGAGAAGGTCTACCTCGCGCTCCGCGATCTCACCCCGCAGATCGAGATGGCGCCCGACCTCCTCGAAAAATCGCGCCTCCCCATCGACCGCATGCTCGCCCTGAGCTGACCCCGCGCCGCCGGCCCGGGGTTTACGAATAGGTTTACATTCAGGGCGCCAAGTTTACCTATTCGGGAGCGCGCGCCTTCGAGCGCGGCCTAGCTATTCGGGGCGGTGGGTCGGCGGACCGCCGTCGTCTTGCTTGGCGATCAGGCGCTGCGCGATGTGCGGCCCGAGGGCGTCGGTCATGAGGCGCTCCACGAACTGACTGACGGCGCCGCGCTCGGCGTCGTCGTCGAACAAGAAGCGAATGCCCATGCCGGCCGGGTTCTCCTCGGAGGCCTCGCCCTCGAGGACGACCCACATCACCTCGCCACGAAGGCGGAGCTGCCCTTCGGCCGACGGGAACGACAGAACGAACACGAACTCCGTCCCCACCTCGAGCGGCTTGGTGGTGCGGATGAAGGTCCCGCCCTTGGAGATGTTCTTCGTGTAGTCGGCGAAGAACGTGTTCAGGCGCTTGTAGTCGACCCGCAGCGTGATCGCGGCGCGGCCTTCGGTGCGCCGGTCGGACGGGTCGTCGGCGTGGTGGGGAGGGCTGTCGCCCATCGGTGAGGAGGCTAGCTCGCCCGGCCGACAAAAGGTGCCTTATTGCGCCGGCGGGGCGCAGCTCCAGCGGGAAATGGCCCCACCGCGACCGCTCCGGCCCGGGATTTCATCGGGGACGCGCGCGGCGGCCCGATTTTCACGAACGGACCGACCCGGGGACGCTAAGCTTGGGGAACGGAAGATGCAGCCCGGGACCGTCCTGCGGGACAAGTACCAGCTCGTGGCCACCATCGGCCGCGGCGGCATGGGAGAAGTCTTCCATGCCGTTCACACGCCTTCCGGCACGGACGTCGCGCTCAAGGTCGTTAACCGCGAGATCGTCGACGAGATGATGATGGCCCGCCTGGAGCGCGAGGCCGCCGCCGCGACGCGCATCCAGAGCCCGTACATCCCGCGCGTCCTCGACGTCGATCGCCTGGACACGGGCGAGCTCTTCCTCGTGATGGAGCTCCTCCACGGCGAGTCCCTCTCCGAGCGCCTCAAGAAGGGCGGCATCCTCACGTGGGAGGAGGTCTTCAACATCGGAGACAACGTCCTTCGCGCGCTCATCGACGCGCACCAAGCGGGCGTCGTTCATCGCGACCTCAAGCCCGGCAACATCTTCATCGAGCACCTGGACGGCGGGCTCGCCCGCGCGCGCATCCTCGACTTCGGCGTCTGCAAGCTCGACGAGCAAGACACGAAGAAGCTCACCATCACCGGCGAGTCGGTCGGCACCATCGCGTACATGGCGCCGGAGCAGATCCGCGGCGCGTCCAAGGTCGACGACCGCGCCGACCTCTACTCGTTCGCGATGATCGTCTACGAGGCGCTCTGCGGTCGCTTGCCGTACGACGCGCAAGGGCAGATGGCGCTCCTCGCCACCAAGCTCGAGCGCCCGGCCAAGCCGCTCAAGGGCAACAACATGGTGCCGGTCCCGCCGGCGCTCGACGCGCTCCTCACGCGCGCGCTCTCGCGCAAGCCCGGCGATCGCCCGGCCAACGCGCGCGAGATGCTCAAGGCCTGGCAAGCGCTCGGCTCGCCCACCGTGCCGGCGGCGCCGCCGTCCAACCCCACGATCCCCGGCGGCGGTCCGCTCGCTCCCTCGTCGCCGCCCACGCAGGTCGCCGTCACCGCGGGCGTGCGCTCCACGATGTCGGGCCGCAAGGGTCGATCGATCGTCGCCGCGGGCCTCACCGTCGGCATCGTGCTCGCCGTCGGGGTCGTCACCGCGATGTCGCGCAAGGGACCCGCCGCGTCGAGCGATGAGGCCATCGTGCCCGCCGCCGCTGAGGCCCCGCGTCCCGGCGGCACCGAAGCCGTCGCCGCGCCGCCGCCGCCCAGCGCCGCTCCCGCGCCCGTCGTCGTCGAGTCTGCGGCGCCGCCCGCTGCGCCCGTCGCGCCGCCGGCGTCGACTGTCGCCGCGTCGCGTCCGGATGGCGCGCCGGTCGTCGAGCTCGACGAGGCGGCCCGCCCGATGCCGCCGCCGCGCGCTCATGCGAGCAGCGTGAGCACCGGGCCCGCGCCCAAGGCCAAGACGCCGATCGCGAGCGCCAAGCCGCCCGCTGTCTCGACGCCGGCCGCGCCGCCCGCGCCGCCGAGCACGTCCAAGGGCAAAGGCCCCACCATCGTCGAGCAACCGCGCTATTGATAGGGGGCATGCGAACCCCGGGCGTCCTCGCCGCGGCCTTCGTCGCCGTCTCTCTCTTCGCCGCGCCGCTTCGTGCCGACGACGCGCGTGAGCAATCGCGCGCTTCGTTCCGGCGCGGCGTGACGATGGCCAAGGAGAACAACTTCGTCGCCGCGCGCGACGCATTCGCCGAGGCCTACCGACTCTTCCCGCACCCGAGCATTCTCTTGAACCTCGGCATCGCGCGCGGGAAATCCGGGCAGCTCGTCGAGGCCGAGCAAGATCTCGTGAAGTTCCTCGCCGACGACGGCGGTGCTTCGGCCGACGAGATCAAGAGCGCACGGCAGATGCTGGCCGACGTGCGCGACAAGCTTGCCACCCTCTCGCTCGACGTGAAGACGTCGGGCGCCAAGGCCACGCTCGACGGAAAGCCCGTGGCGCTCGTGGCCGGCCAGCCTTCGCCGGTGCGCGCCACCGCCGGTCAGCACACGCTGCACGTCGAGGCCGACGGTCACGAGCCGCTCGATCAAACCGTCGACCTCGTGTCCAAGGTCGAGACGCCGCTCACGGTCGAGCTCAAGGCTCGGGCCGGCTCGGAAGGTGGCGGCGGCGGCGCGACCGTGACCACGAGCGGCGTTTCGCGCACCACCATCGGCCTCGCGCTCGTGGGCGCGGGTGTCCTTGCGGCCGGGGGCGGCACGTACTTCGGCCTGAGCGCGCTCGCCAAGAGCAAGCGCTACAACGACGCGCCGACGCGCGCCGACCAAGACGACGCCGACAAGAACACCGGCCGCACGCACCAGCGATTGAGCGACGGCTTCTTCGTCGGCGCGCTGCTTCTCGGCGCGGGTGGGGCGTATTTTCTCCTCGTGAAGCCCAAGTCGCCGAGCCCCGCCGCTGCCTCGCTCGTCCTCGGGCCCGGCTACGGAGGCGTTCGCGGCTCGTTCTGAAGCGCCCGCCGGTCCGCGCGTCTCCCGTGTGCTTTCGCGCGGAATCCGGCTGGACGCGGGCGCGTCTTGCGACCACCATCGGAGGAGATGGCGGAGGGGGCAGCGTTCATCGAGCTCGCGCCGGGCGTGACGGCGGTCGACGTCGCCGATGCGTGCCGTCACGCTGCGCTCGCGTTCTTGCGCGGTGTCGCCTCCGGAGGGTCCAAGCGGGAGCTCGCCGAATGGCTGCTCGGTCCGTACGAGGCTGCGACGGTCGTCGGCGCGCCGCCGTCGGTGCCGCCGTCGATCGCGCCTCCGTCGATGGACGCGGCAGCGGCCGATCGCGTCCTTCGCCTCCTCACCGTCACGCGGAGCGAGGCCCGCGCGTGCGTCCACGACTTCGCGATCGGACGAGAGGCGCCGCACCTCGACGAGGCCTTCGCCAAAGAGAGCATCGCCGCTGCGTGGACTCAGCCTGCGGAAGGGGAGGTCGACCTCGACGCCGAGGACGACACGCGCGCGAGCGTCTTCGTCCCCGTCAATCGACCGGGCCTCGCGCTCGGCGTCCGCGTGCGCTCGCTCTTCGTCGTCGACTTCCTGATCCGCCCCGAGGACTACGAGGGCGATCTGCGCGAGTGCCGCGCGTGCGGCGTCGTTCTCCTCGAGCCGTGGTCACGATCGCGCCGCCTCTGCGATCTCCACGTGCGCGACAGCGGCACCGTACCCAAGATCGACGACGACGCGCTCCTCGCCGATCTCTTGCCGCTCTCTTCGCGTCTCAGCCGATGACGTGAACGCGGATCGTGTTCGTGGTGCCGGCCACGCCGATGGGCGAGCCGAACACGATGACGACGCGCTCGCCGGGTGACGCGAGGCCGCTCGCCATCAAGTCACCGTTGGCCCAATTTACGAGGCCGTCGATGTCTTGGAGCGCCGGCATCTCGCGCGGCACGACGCCCCAATAGAGGCCCATGCGGCGGCGCGTGCGCTGGAGCGGCGAGTACGCGATGATCGGCACCGGCCCGCGCGCGAGCGAGAGGTGGAGCGCCGACGAGCCGCTCTGCGTGAACGCGACCAGGAACTTGGCGCCGATCTCGCGCGCCGTATTGCACGCGCCGCGGGCCACGGCCTCGGGCACGCCGGCCGCGCGACCGGTCACCGGCGGCGGCGACGCGTCCATGAACGCGCTCGACTCGGCCTCCATCGCGATCCGGCTCATCATGCTGGCCGCCAAGACCGGGTGATCGCCCGAGGCGGTCTCTCCGGAGAGCATGACCGCGTCGGTGCCCCAGAAGACGGCGTTGGCGACGTCGCTCGCCTCGGCGCGCGTGGGTCGCGTGGCCTTGGTCATCGACTGGAGCATCTCGGTGGCGACGATGACCGGGCGGCGCACTCGTCGCGCGACGCCGAGGATCTGCCGCTGGATCACCGGCACGCGCTCAGGCGGGAACTCCACGCCGAGATCGCCGCGCGCGACCATGACTGCGTCGGAGGCGACCACGATGCTCTCGAGGTTCTCGATCGCGTCGGGCGTCTCGAGCTTGGCCACGATGGGCGTGGGCTGACCCCATTCGCTCGCGATCTCGCGCACGAGCCGGATGTCCTCGGCGCGGCGCACGAACGAGAGCGCGATGTAGTCCATGCCCTGCGACAGGCCGAAGATGAGGTCTTCCTTGTCCTTGTCGGTGAGCGGGCCGACGCGCATCGTGCGCGTGGGAAGGTGCACGCCCACGTGGCTGCGCATGCTCCCGCCTTGCTCGACGCGCGCGGTGATCTTCTCGCCGTCGATGCCGAGGATCCGCACGAGGACGCGTCCGTCGTCGAACATCACGCGGTCGCCCACGGTGACGTCGCCCGCGAGGCCCTCGTACTGAATCGGAATGACGCGCTCGTCGGCGCTCTCGTCGCCCTCGAGGAGCGTGATGTCCACGCCGAGCGGGAGCTCGAAGGGCGCGGGGAATTTTCCGGTGCGGACCTTGGGGCCACAGAGATCTTGGAGCGCGGCGACCGCCTTCTTGGCCGTCTTGCTCGCCTCACGGAGGCGCGTGAGCCGCGCCGCGTGCTCGGCGTGCGTCCCGTGGGAGAAGTTGAAGCGGGCGACGTCCATGCCGGCCTCGCCGATCAGCTTGGCGAGCACCTCGGTCGAGTCGCAAGCCGGGCCCAGGGTACAAACCATCTTGGCGCGCCGGATGACCATGCCGGAACGATGCCACTACCGCTCGCCGAGCGTCGACTATTTTCCACGTGTTCCACGCGGTCTCGGTCGCGTTTGCTTGCAAGGTCGCCGCGAGCGACCTAACTCATGGGTTCTCGTGATCGACCCGGCTTCGCACCTCACGGTCGGAGGGCTCCGCGCTGCTGCGCTCGCCGAGCGTTACGGCACTCCGCTCTACGCCTACGACCTCGCCGCCATGCGCGAAGAGGCCCGCGCCGTCGTCGCCGCCTTCGACGGCGCTCCGCACCTCGTCGCCTACGCGGTCAAGGCCAACACCGCCGGGCCGATCTTGCGCACGTTCGCGGCGCTCGGTCTCGGCGCCGACGTGGTGAGCGGCGGAGAGCTCTCGGTCGCGCTCGCGAGCGGCGTCTCCCCGGAGCGCATCCTCTACAGCGGCGTCGCCAAGCGCGAAGACGAGATCGCGCTCGCCATCGGCGCCGGAGATCGCGGGATCTTCGCCCTGCACATCGAGAGCGTCGAAGAAATCGACCGCGTCGCCCAAGTGGCGCGCTCGCTCGGTCGACGGGCGCGCGTTGGCCTCCGCATCAACCCCGAGATCGACGAGGTCGCCACGCACGCGCACGTCGCCACTGGCCACGACGAAGCCAAGTTCGGCGTGGCGCGCGCCGACGTCGCGCTCGCGATCGATCGCATTCGCTCGCGGCCCGAGCTCGATCTCGGCGGGCTCACGGTGCACGTCGGCTCGCAGCTCACCGCCACCGACGACTATCGCGCCGGCGCGCGCGTCCTCTTCTCGATCGCCGCCGGTCTCCCCGAGCGCGCGTCGCTCCGCTTCCTCGACACGGGCGGCGGCTTCGGGATCGATTACGGCGCGGGTTGCCCCGTCACCCCCGCCGACTTCGTGCGCGTGGCGCGCGAGGAGCAAGCCACGGCGGGGCTCGAGGGCGTTCCGCTCTTCGTCGAGCCGGGGCGTCGCCTCGTCGCCAGCCACGGCGTTCTCCTCACGCGAGTCATCCAGACCAAGGCCGCCAAGCCCCTCCCGTGGACGTTCGTCGACGCCGGCATGAACGATCTCGTGCGCCCGGCGCTCTACCAAGCGCGGCATCGCATCGTACCGGCCACGCCCACGAGCGGCCCCATGCGCGAGACGCGCGTGGCCGGGCCCGTGTGCGAGAGCGCCGACGACTTCGGCGTGCACGAGCTCCCCGTCGACGCGTCGCTCGTCGCGCTCCTCGACGCCGGCGCCTACGGCTTCACCATGGCGAGCCAGTACAACGCGCGCGCGCTCCCTGCCGAGGTCTTCATCGACCAGGGAGAAATCGTGGCCGAACGCGCGCGCGGCGACGTCGCGGCTTGGGTCCGCGAGCGCTCAGCGTGACGACGCGCGGCGCGCGCGCCGCCGGCCGGCAACGAGCGTCATCATCGCGATGAGGAGCGACGCGCCGGCGCCGCTCTCGCCGCCGACCGCGCAGCCGCCCGCGCTTCCGTCGCTCGCAGCGTCGCTCGACGACGCGTTCTCGCCCGAGCCACTGCTGCCGCCGCCATCGCTCTTTCCGCCGCTGCTCGACGAGCTACTCGACGACGAAGAAGCGTCGCCCTCGCTCGTGCTCGAGCTCGCGTCGCTCTTCGACGTTCCGCCGTCGTTCGGGGTCGAGGTCGTGCCGCACGTGCTCGCGTTGTGATGCGCGCCGACGAGCGCGTCATCGGCCTTGACCGTCGCGTCGTCCAGCGCCGCGGCCGCCGTCGCGTCGCCCTTCAGCTTGGCGAGCAAGAACGCGGTTGCGTAGTGGCCGTACACGGCTTGGCGATCGAGATCGGCGCCGCCGCCGCAGAACGGTCCGCAGAGCGTGCGCGCTTTGTTCTCGCCGTCGCAGTGCGTCGAGCCCGCCACCTTGAACGCCACGAGCTCGGCCTTGGTGCTCGCCTCGAACCCGAGCCACTCCGCGTTCTGATTGCAGCTTCCCGACTCCGCGAAGACCGCGAGGATCGGCTTGCAGAGGCCGGCGTACGCCGCCTTTCCGGCGCCGGCCTTGTCGACCGGATCGAAGAGCACGACCGCGTCGGGAGAAAGACCGGCGGCCGCGACCGTGGTGGCGAGACCGCCAGCGCTGTGGCCTTCGAGGCCGTACTTGCCGGGCGCCACGTGGTACTGCGCCGCGTCCTTGCCGGTGAGGTTCGTGACGAGCGACTTGATGATGCCCGAGTTGGTGGTCGTGTCCGGCGAGAGCGGGCTCGGGAACGTGGGCACCGCCACCACGAATCCGTGCGTCGCGAAGTGCTTCGCCCACCCGAGCTGGTTCGTGCCGCTCGCCGACCAGCCGTGGCTGGCGATCACGAGCGGGTAGGGGCCGCCCGTCTTGGGCACGACCACGTCGGTCGACGCGTCATACGCGACGACGTCGTAGTCGAGCGCGCCATCGGCCGCATAGGTGCGGCTCCCCGACGCGTGCGCGCTGGAAGCTTGGAACACCAACAATCCGATGGCGGCCAGGGAGGAGAAGGTGCGACGCATCGGGGCCGACTATGTCGCCCAAGGCCACCCCGAGCAAGCCGGGAACGAGGCGTTCATCGCGCGGAGACGCAAGTTTTGGGCGTCCGGTCGCCCAAAACGCTCATATTCGCTCGGTTTACGCGCCCGACTTGGTGCCACGTCCGGGGGTCGAGCGCGGGGCGGGCGGGGGCGTCGCTCGTAGCGGCGGCGCGGTCTTCGCCTTGATGACGTTGCCTTCCACCACGATCTCGACGCCCACGGTGCGCGCGCGGCGGACGAGCTTGTCGAGATCGGCCGTGGCCGCGAGGATCAATCCGGCCGGCGGCGACGGGTCGATGAAGAGATCGCTGGTCGAGCGGCGCGTCCGCAGGAGCTCGCGCACGTTCGCGTCCTCGACCCACAAGAAGCCGGCCGCCTGGACGAACGTGGCGCGGCCCACGACGACGCTCGCTTGAAGGAGCGTTCGAGATAGCGTCTCGGGAAGCGGAGCCACCGCTTCGATGCGCTGGCGGAGCGCGTCGGCATCGAAGCCCGCCGAGAGAGCGCGCGCGAGCGTCTGCGGCGCGACGATCAAGTCGAGCGATCCCTCGATGCGTCCCACCTCGACGAACGGAGCGAGCGCGACGATGGCGTGAATCTTGGTGGCCGCCGAGACGCGAAGCACGTGCGTATCGAGGAACCGAGCGCGCGGCGAGTCCGGAGAGGGAGACCCTCCGGTGAGCAGCGCGCGTCCGCGCGGCGTGAGTCGCACGACCAGCGGAGTTTCCGCGGCGTGCGGATCGAGGCCGCTCGGCGGCTCGGCGTCCTCGTCGACGTCTTCCTCGCCGAGGTCGACGATGCCGAGCGCCGGCAGGCTCTCCTGCACGATGCGCCGCATGACCTCCATCGGCGTCTCGGCGGGCACACCCGCGCGCTCGGCCCAGCGTCGCAAGAGTCGCGTGATGCCTGGGATGCGGTGATCGGTGCGGAGGTATCCGGCGAGCGCGCTCCACGGCACCCAGCCGCCGCCTTCGAGCTCGCGCAAGGCTTCGAGCACCAAGCTGCGGAGAGCGGACGACGGGCTCGACTCGCGAGCGTCGGCCGTGAGCCGAAGCACCTCGGGCTCCGAGCGCGCTTCGTCCCACGCGCCGCCGCGTCGCCACGCGTGGAAGAGCGCGCCCGTGAGCTCGCCGAGCGCGAGCGATCCCGGCGGCGCAGCCGCACCGGTGGCCGACGGATCCCAAAGCCCAATCGCGCGCGAGAGCGCGACGACGAGCGCGATGGCGCCCGGATCGCGACCGAAGCGCGCGCCGAGCTTTTGAAGCAGCGATTTGGGCGTGCCGATGCTGGGGCGCACCTCGATGCCGCTCTCGCGCGCGGCGAGGCTGAGCGCCATCGCCATGACCGATGCGTCCTCGGCGAAGCGCGCGCGCCTCGGCGCGTGATCGCCGCTCAAGATGAACGTCTTCAGCTTGGTGCGCCGCGCCGCCCGCGCCTCTTGATCGACGGCGCCGATGATGGCCGCGACCTCGCTCGGCACCACGTGCCGATTGGGATGCATCGGGATGAGGAGGCCGCGCCGCTCGAGCGCCAGGCCCACGCCGCGGCGCGAGGGGGTCGCACCAGACGCCGTACGCAAACGAAGCGGCTCACGCTCGAGCTCGAGGAGCTCTTCGGTGTCGACCTCGCCGCCCTCGCGTTCGACGGCTTCGAGGACGCGTCGCTCGGACGGCGCGAGGTTCTCGATCTCGCGCTCGAGCTTCACCGGATCGCTCAGGACCTCCCACGCGGCCTCGAGCGCGAGGGCAATCGGCGGCGTGGCGGGGCGGCCCAAGTAGTGCGACGCGATCGCGCTCGTGGTCTCGAAGGACGCTTGCGCGAGGAGCGCGCGGATTCCGCGCGGGTCTTCGCCTTCCCATGCGCGCAGTTGAACGATGTACGCGGGGGGAAGCACGAGCTCGACCCGCCCCTTTTCGCCGCGCGCGAACATGATGGCGCGCGCCGAGAGCGGCTCGAGCGCGGGAGGCACCGTGGCGACGATGAGCGACCCCCGCGCCTCGGCGACGCGATGGATGAGCTCTACCGACGCTGGTGGGAGACGAGCCGGGTCGCGGATTTCGGGCAAAGCGACGAGCGTGCGCGCGACTTGCGCCGCGACGTCGAGGCGCTTGCCTGGATCGATCCGAATGCCGAGGCGCGCGATGAGCGCGTCGAGCTCACCCGGCGGCAGCGACCGCAAGATGTCGGGCAGCCGGACGGTCGGCGGCGGATTTGCGGAGGCGCGGTCGCGGTTCGGCACGTGGTTGTGTGAGGGGAGAGAGCCCGAACCTGAGACGAGGTCCGAACCAAGGGTGTACCATCGCGACCTCGCGTCCGGGAAGCGAATGAAACTCGTCTGGAAAGGAAGGAGCTGGGAGCCCGGCGTGGCCCAAAGTGGCCATAAGGAGGGGCACCGCACGCGCGTCGTCGAGCGCTCGGGGCCGCGGGGTCAGCCGCTCTTTCGACCCGCCTCGCGCCTCATCCGCGGAGACACGCTCGACGTCGCCACGGCGCTACGTGCGGAGGGTCTCGCGCGTAAGGCGCAGCTCGTCTACGTCGACCCACCTTATTTTTCACAGGCCGACTACGCGAGTGAGGCGCGGCTCGACGGGCCTGCCGACGGTCGCGTCCGTCGGGCGACGGCGTATCGCGACAAGTGGACGGGCGACGACGACGGCGTGGCCGCGTACCTCGACATGCTCGCGCCCCGGCTCGAGGCGCTCGCCTCGCTCGTCGCGCCCGAAGGCTCGCTCTGGGTGCAGCTCGATTGGCGCGCCGCTTATCTCGCGCGCGTCATCCTCGACGAGATCTTCGGCCGCGGCGGCTTCAAGAACGAGATCGTGTGGAAGCGCGCGCCCAACCTCGGCCGCCAAGCCGCGAGCGGTCAGTTCGGGCGCACGCTCGATACGCTCCTCGTTTATGGCGGACCCGGGGCGCGCATCGTTCCGCCCACGCGCAAGGAGCCCATCGAGCCGTCGGCGATCCGCTGGGACGAGGAAGGTCGCCCGTTCACGAGCGCGCCGCGCGGCGATTACACCGATGCGTCGATCGCCAAGCTCGACGCCGAGGGGCGCGTGCACCGCACGGCGAGCGGCAAGGTGTACATCAAGTACTTCTTGGTGAAGGACGACGAAGGCAACCTTTGTCGCGAGCGCCGCGTCGACGCGCTCTGGACCGACGTCGCTCCGCTCCGGCACGCGCAGACCAAGGAGCGCACTGGCTACCCGACGCAGAAGCCGCTCTCGCTCCTCGAGCGCGTCGTCGCCTGCGCGACCCAGCCCGGCGATCTCGTCGTCGATCTCTTCGCCGGCAGCGGCACCACCGGCGAGGCCGCGCACCGCCTCGGGCGTCGCTCGATACTCGGCGACGCGGCGCCGCTCGCGATCGCGACCGCCCGCGCGCGACTCTTGCGCGCCGACGCCGAGCTCTCGGTGGAATCCGTCGACAGCGACGAAGCGCCGCACGGCGCGCCGCCCGAGGTGAAGATCTCGCGCGGGGCAGGGGACTCCGTCGAGGTGGAGCTCATCGAGCCGCGCGAGCCGCTCGCGTGGGCGATCGACGACGCGCCCGAGCAAGGCGCCCCGTTCCACGTCGCGTGGCACGACGAACGGACGCCGGGCGCGCGCGCCGTCGCGGCCCGGACGATGGCCACGCTCGACGCGACGAGCGCCGAGGTGAGCGTCACGGTGTACGAAGACGACGGCGTGATCCGCGCGGGGAAGTTCCCCGTCCCGGCGCGCTCGGGAAAGAAGAAGGAGTCGATGAAGGGCCGTGACCGAGCGGCGCGCGGAGTCACGCGCGCATGATCCTCCGCGACGCAGTGCACGGCCTCGTGTCGTTCGAAGCCGAAGAAGAAGCGCTCATCCCTCGGCTCATGGACACGCCCGAGATGCAGCGGCTTCGCCGCATTCGCCAGCTCGGGGTGACGAGCTACGCGTTCCCGGGCGCGGAGCACACGCGCTTCTCGCACGCCGTCGGCGCGGCGCACGTGATGAAGATGCTGCTCGCGCGCCTCCGCCAGATCCATGGCGAGCTCCCGTTCTGGCAGCAAGTCACGAGCGATCGCGCGTGCGACGCGCTCGCCGCAGCGTTCTTGCACGACGCCGGTCATGGCCCGCTCTCGCACCTCTTCGAGGACGCGATTCCGGGCGTGCCGCACCACGAGAAGTGGACCGAGAACATCGTGCTCGATCCCGGCACCGGCGTGCACAAGGCGCTCGTCGCCATCGACGCCGGTATGCCGGAGCGCGTCGCGGCGCTCGTGCGCGGCGAGCATCCGCTGCCGTACATGGCCAAGGCGGTGAGCGGCACCTTCGACGTCGATCGCTGCGACTACCTCCTCCGCGACGCGCACGCGACGGGCGTTCGCTACGGGCTCTACGATCTCGAGTGGCTGCTCCGGAGCTTGCGCTTCGCGAAGGTGAGCGAGCCGGGCACTGCGCCTGCGCTCGCCATCGACGGCGCCAAGGGCCTGCCGGCGATCGAGGCCTTCCTCCTCGCGCGCCTCTTCATGTTCCAGCAGGTCTACCTCCACAAGGCGACGCGCGCGGCGGAGTGGATGATCCGTGCCACGCTCGCGCGCGCCGCGTCGCTCGTGATGGACGGCGAGCGCCTCCCGGGGACGCCGCGCGCGATCGAGCTCGCGGCGCACGGCGAGCCCATCCCCCTCGGCGAATACCTCGAGCTCGACGACGCGTCGCTCACGGTCGCCATGCACGCGTGGGAGTCGGCGCGCGATCCGGTGCTCGCCGATCTGGCGCGGCGTGTCCGGACGCGGCAGCTCTTCAAGACCTACGAGCTCTTCGGCGAGCAAGCGAGCCCGCACGGTCGTGAGCGCGCGCTCGCGATCGCGCGTGAGGTCGCCGTCGCGCGCGGGGTCGATCCGGACGTGTACGTCGGGCTCGACGTGGCGAGCGACGTCCCGGTCTCCACCGAGGCCGAGCCGCTCCTCGTCGTTTACGCGAAGGGGCCGGCGCGCCCGCTGAGCGAGGTCTCGTTCCTCCTCGCGCGCCTCGCGGGTCAGGTCCTCTCGCGCGTGCGCATCGTCATGAAGCCCGAGCTCCGGGAGGACGTGATCCGCGCCCTCGAAGGCGGTGCCGCGGTTTCCTGACTGTGCGCGCGCGGCGT
Source organism: Polyangiaceae bacterium (assembly GCA_044224815.1). Classification (GTDB taxonomy): domain Bacteria; phylum Myxococcota_A; class Polyangia; order Polyangiales; family Polyangiaceae; genus JADJCA01. The sequence continues at coordinate 166,217 of JBGAJR010000012.1, read as the reverse complement.
CGGCGCTCTCCGTCGCCGTGCTCGCGCTCGCGCTCTCGAGCCGCGTCGCGCGCGCCGACGAAGGACGCGCGCACGACGACGATGGCGACACGACCCACGGTCGGCTCGCCGGAGACGTGGCGCTCGCTCCGGCCGCGGGCGTGGTGCTCGGGCCGCGCGCGCCGCGGCTCGCGCTCGATATGCGTGCAAGATACATCGAAGCCGTCGGGCTCTTCGTGACCTACGAGGACGCGCTCGGGCAAGAGAAGGCCGAGCCCACGCGCGCGCTCGCGACGGGCGTCGAGCTCCGGCCCTTGTTCCTCGGGCGGTGGCTCAAAGGTCTCGAAGGTCGCTCGGCGTGGATGAACCTCGCCGTGGACTCGCTCGGCTTCGAAGTCGGGGTGGCCTTCGCCAAGGCTCGGGGCACGGCGTTCGGCGATCGTCCGGCCCTCCAAGTCGGGCTCGGGCTCGAGGTCCCCCTCCTCGGCGCGGCGGAGGGGCCGTGGGTCGGCGCACATGGTGGGCTCCGTTTCGGGGAGTCGGCCATGAGTGGGGCGCCGGTGCAGGGACCGCTCGATCGCGCGGCGTTCGTCGCGATCACGGTCGCGTGGCACGCGTACGTCGACGCACACCTCGTCGACCAGGACGATCGTCGGGTCGGGGTGCAGAGACCACGGTCGCGCGCCGAGTGAAGCGAACGACGCCTCCGCGCGTCTGTCGTCCAACCATTGGACAAAGGCCTCGATCTACTACTTAGGTCGTAGATCGCCGCGCTTGAAGGGCTGGCGTTCGCGGTGATACGCACTTCGTCGTTGGAGGCCTCATGACTTTGCTCCGTCCTTTGCGTGCGCTCGCAGCGCTCGCCTCGATCTCGGTACTCGGCGTGTCGCTCACGATGTGCGGCGGCGGTGACTCGACCAAGAAGGCCGCCGTCGTCGAAGGGATCGCCAAAATCACCGTGTCGGCCTCGCCGGACAAGGTGCCCGCCGATGGCACCGCGACCGACGTCACCGTGCTGGCCGTCCAAGAAGACGGCACCAACGGGGCCGGGCAGGTAAGCCTCCAGGTGACCAACGGCACGCTCAACGGGGCAGCCGGCGCGACCACGCTCGATCTCGCGAGCGGGCGCGGCACGGCGAAGTGGACGTGCGACGCCGCGCAAAAGTCCGCGTGCAAGGGCACACAGACCGTCACCGCGACGTGGAACGGCAAGACGGCGACGGCGACCGTGGAGTTCACCGGTGGCGCAACGGGCGATGCCGGCCCGGGTGATGCCGGGCCCGGCGACGGCGGCCCAGCGGATGGCGGCCCCACGGATGGTGGCGCGGACGCGCAGACGGCCGCGCTGACCCTCGCCGCGTCGAAGGCGAAGATCTACATCGGCACCAACGACTACGCGACGCTCACGGCGACCGTGAAGCGTCCGGACGGTGGGCTGGTCGCGAACGAGAGCGTCAGCTTCACCACCGACAACGGACTCCTGAGCGACACCCTCGACGGTGGTCTCGACGCCTCGTTTGCGGCCACCACCGCCGCCAACGGGACGGCGCAGGTCATCCTCCGTGACAACAACGTGGCCGGCAACGCCACCGTCGTGGTCACGCGCAACGCCACGAGTCAAACCGCCCAGACCGTCGTCGCGATCGCAGCGGCCCAGACCCTCACGTACGACGCGACCAAGTGCAAGAACGTCGCATGCACCATCATGGGCGTTCAGCACTCCGGCTTCAACGAGCAGGCCCAGGTCTCGTTCAAGGTCGTCGACGCACAGAACAACCCCGTGCCGGGGATGCTCGTCACCTTTGCCATTCCGAGCCCGCCGCAGGGCACGCAGGTGACGGCCAGCGCCACGACCGATGCGCAAGGCATCGCCGTCGCGACGGTCACGTCGGGGCCAGCGATTGGCTCGTTCATCGTGAACGCGAGCGTTTCGACGCCGAGCGGCGTGCTCACCACCCCGAGCCCCACCATCGGCATTCGAGGCGCCATCCCCGTCAACAAGGGGTTCACGTTCTCGTGTCGTCGCGTGAATCTGAACGCGTTCGACGCTCCGGTGCCGCCGAATCTCCTCACGACGCAATGTGATCTCACGCTCGTCGACCGCTATGGCAACCGCGTCGGAACGGGCACGTCGGTGAACTTCAAGACCGAAGCCGGAACGTTGCCGAACAGCGTTGCGACGCAGGCGTACGTCGCTGGTGGGGCGAACAACTCCGAGGGGCAGGCAACCGTTCAGTTCAGCACGGCGGGCAATCTGCCCGAGGACGTCGCCCCGCTTCCGGCGCTCGTGGGGCAGTACCCCAACGACCGCAAGCTCGAGCCGAGCTGGGCGGACGGTCTCATTACGCGAAACCCGCGCGACGGCATGGTCACCCTCCTCGCGTACGTGCAAGGTGAGGAGTACTTCGGTGACACCAACGCCAACGGGAAGTGGGACTCAGGCGAGCAATTCCACGACCAAGGCGAGCCCTTCGTGGACGCAGACGACAGCGGCGCGTGGAACGCCGGCGAGGTGTACCTCGACGTGAACGGCAACAACGCGTGGGACGGTCCAAACGGTGTTTGGGACGCGACTGCCACGGTCTGGGCCGAAGCCCGAATCCTCTACACGGACAAGGCAACGGCCGGGAACAGCTTCATCTCCCCGTCCAACTTCGGCACGCTCGCGGCGGGCGCCACGCAGAACTTCTCCGCGTATTTCCTCGACTTCAACAAGAACTACGTGTCTGCGCTCACGCCGACGACACTCGCGCTCGCGTTCACGTCGCCGCGCACCCTGACCACCGCAGTGACCCAGGGATTCGTGGACGACTATGGCTTCCCTGTCATCGCGCTCGACGTCGCGTCGGGTGGTGGGGCTTGTGCGGGCGCAACGCCGATCTGCGTGCACCGCACCTTCTTTACGAAGTGGCCTGGCGACGCAGCAGAGTCGGCCGTTGCGGCGAGCTTCAGCAACCCAGCGACCGCCAGCCCGCCGGGCGGCGCGACGACGTGCACCATCAAGGCAACCGCAGGTGTCTCGACGTTGCCGCTCAACGCGACCGGCACCGCCGGCCCCTGACCAAGCCTAGGCTGCTCGCGAGCGCCCGCCCGGCCTTCGGCTCGGCGGGCGTTCGTGTTTCTGGCCGAAAGATGCGCAGGACCCGACAGCAGAACTTGTAGTCTCGGTCGGCCGCGGGCGTGCTCCAGAGTTTGCGACTTCCGACGACAGTGAGCGTGCGGTCATCAGGCGCGAGCACGACGCGCCCGGCGCCGCGCAACACGCGCCGTACCTTGAAGTTGCACGGAGCCGCCAACGCTTTCTGGCCGCTGCGCACGTGGTCAGCGTGCGACGTGCATCACTTATCGAAGCCCAGTGCTTCCTTCACACGGTTCGCAAGCGCACAGTTGTTCACCTGGCGCTGCATGGCGTCGCGCGCCTCGGGATCCTGCGTGGCCTGCTCGCCGATGAATCGGTAGGTCGCGCCGCCGGCGCGCTTCACTCGTGCGAGCTCGGCACCAGTTTTCAGGTTCCACACGCGGACGCGTGCCTCGTGCGGCACGAGCTCGAGCGCGCTCAGGGTGATCGGGCCACCGTCGGTCTTCTCGAGCGCCTCGGGGGCATCTTCGTCGAGCACGAGCACGAAGAACTGGGCGCGCTTCACGATGTCGATCGCGAGCGGGATCTCCTTCTTGGCTGCCGTCTCGAACTGCTGCTCGAACACGCGGAGTCGGAGATCGTCGCCGGCGTCCTTCACTTCGTCGGCCCACGTGTCGGTCAGGATGCGGGTCGCGGCGTACGCCTGGCGCACGTTCCAAACCTCGCGGAGCCCGAGCGACGAGACCTCCGCCACGTTCTCGCGCGTGATCTGGTACGCGCCGCCGTCGGGGAGGGGAGCGGCAGTGCCCTTCATGAGGCAGGCGATGAAGCCATCCTTGGTCGAGGCGCCGATCGAGTCGCGGAGCTTTGCGATGTCCTTGGCCTCGTTCACGCGGAGACGGAGGTACAAGGTCTGCGACGTCCGAAAGTCCGTCCGTCCCGTCGCCGAGTCCAACCAATCGCCGGTCCACTCGCGAGCGGTGTCGACGGTGAGCTTCTCGAGCTTGTCGCGCAGCGGAAACCACTCCGGCCCGAGCGTGGCCTCGACGGCGCGGCGCTTGGCGAGGAGCTCGTTTCGCGACTTGTCGAGGCTACGCTTGGCGAAAAAACCGTAGCCCACGATGATCGTCACGAACGACGAGACGAGCATCAAGAGGATGCGCGGCGTGAGCCGCGTGAACTTCCCCTTCACGCGCTGCTCGCGCAAATCGTAGACGGCCTTGAGCCCCGGCTTCCGCGGCGGTTGGTTCATTCGTGGATCTCAAACGAAACAGCCGGACCGCGTTCGCGCGTCCGGCTGGAGGGGTGGTGCGTGTCTCACCGTTCTCGAGTTCGTCCCGAACGCCTGGCCATCTTGGGAGCTCGAGGGGCGGCAGCCCCTCGAAACCAGAGTCGGCGTCGTGCCGCGAGCGCAGCGAGCAAACGACCGAGGAGCTTCGCCCGCCGGGCGAAGCTCCGACTAATGCGCCGTCTTCGGGAACTGGTCGACCATGAAGCTGACGTTCGGGTAGCCCGAGAACGCCGCCGTCTGGAAGACGCTCTTCACGACGATCGCCGGCACGTTCTGGTCGATCTGGAGGACGACGACGCCCGGGAAGTCCTTGCCCGCGGGGTGGGTCGCCTTCCACATCTCGCGCTTCTGCTTGAGGATGTTGAAGAGCTCGTCGATGCGCTGGAGGCGCCCCGACTCTTCGATCGCGTGCGTGGTACCCGCGCCGCTACCGTCGACCAGGATCTGGCTTCCGATGACGGCGACGAGGGGCGCGTCGATCATGTCGAGCGTGTTCTCCGCCTTGGGGAGCTGCACGCCGGGCGGGATGGTCGGCTCGCTCGAAGCGCTGAACGTCATCAGGAGGAAGACGACGGTCACGACGAGGAAGTCGATCATGCTCGTCAGCGACAACGAGGCGTTGATGCTGCGGTGACCGCCGCCGGTGACCTTCTTTTGAACGAACTTCAGCGGCACATGGTGCATCAACCGCCGGCCGGGCTCATGAACAGCCATGGGATAACCTCAGTTCACCGAGAAGGTCACGTTGAACGACGGAACGGGTTCGGTCTTGCCGCCCACGTTCATCTGCCGCTTCGTTTGGTAGATGGCGTCGATGACGCCGATGATCTTGTAGTACTCGGTCTTGTTGTCGGTGTGCAGGATCGCCTGATCGAGCTTGCGGTCGCTGGGATCGCGGTGCGAGCCGACGTTCTTCCACTCTTCGCTGATCTTGGTGGCGAGCTCCGGGAACCGGGCGTTCGACTTGCCGTTCTCCGTCATGACGCTCTTGGAGTCGTTGCGCGGGACGTCGATCGAGTTGACGACCGTCGAGCCCTGCTTCCAAACGAGCGTGAACTTCTCGGCCTCGCGCATCTCGACGTGGAGCTGCTTCTCGGGCTCGGTCTTCTCTTGCTCGACGTCTGGCCTCGGGGGGCCGGGCACCTGCGCGTCCGCGTTCATGCGGGACATGTGCGACCACACGGCCGTGATGAGGAGGAACGAGATCGTGACCATGAGGAGGTCGATCATCGGGATCATGTTGATCTCCGAGTCGAGCGACCTTCGTCCGCCGCCACCGCTATCGACGTTTACACCACCCATGAGTTTCTCTCCGCTCCTCGTCTAGTTTCGCGCTGCAGGGCCAGAAGAGGCGTCACGCGTCGGGCTTGGCCGCCACCGGGCTCGTCCTCGGTACGACTGCTCAGTCGTCCCAAAGTTCCGAGCCCGGGGCGCCTCACGCGCTCGCTGCTCTTCGGGCGCGTGTCTCAGGCCGCGGCCGGAACGCCGCTGAGGTTGACCTTCTGGCGGTTGTTCACGACGAGGTTGAGGATCTGGACGCTCGCCTCGTTGATGTCGTCCTCGAGGCCCTGGGTCTTGCCGTTGAGGACGGCGTAACCGATGAGGCCGATGATGGCGACGATGAGGCCGAAGGCCGTGCAGTTCATGGCCTCGGAGATACCTTCGGCGAGGATTCGGGCCTTCTGGCTCGGATCCACGCTCTCACCGGAGACGGCGCCGAAGCTCGAGATCAGACCCGAGACGGTGCCGAGGAGGCCGGAGAGCATCGCGAGGTTGGCGAGGAGGGCGAGGTAGCCCGTGCGCTTGGCGATCTTGGGGATCTCGCGGAGCGCAGCCTCGTCCATCGCGGCCTGAACTTCCTCGTCGGGGCGGTTCACCTTGACGAGGCCGGACTGCACGATGCGGGCGAGCGGCGCGTTGGCGGCCGAGCACATCTTGACGGCTTTGGCGACGTCACCGGCGAGGATGCACTTCTGCATCGTGGCGAGGAAGACGTCCTTGTTGATCGAGGAGCCGTACAGATAGATGGCGCGCTCGATGATGATGCCGATGGTGACGATCGACCAGAAAAGGATGGGGTACATACCCCAGCCGCCTTCCTTGAAGTGCTTCCACAGAGATGCCATGTCCGTTGTCCTCCTCAGTCCTCGTTAGGCTCGCCGTCTGCGAGCGAGCCTGCGCGCCATGCGTGATGCGTGAGCGTCGCGGATCGCCGAGATGCTCGGCGCAGTGAGCAGCGAAATCGTGTCGAAAAGCACGCGAGACGCGGGCGCTTCGAGCGGCCGATGTTGCATAAGGCAAAACCGGCGCGCGGACGTTATCGGATCGTCCCATCCGGTGGCAAGCAGTCCCTCAATGTCGGAGGCGAGTGAGACGCGGTTGTCTCCGCCGGTCGAGATCGCGGGGCAAGGGGTCAAGCGGCGCAGGGCGCGACGGACGCTTCATGAAGTGCTTCATGAGCGCACGTTGTCCCCCTGAGCCGGTTAGACTTAGCTCCATCGCCGAGCCTTGGGGCCAAAAAGCGCACGATTTCAGTCATTTCGCGTGGTGGTGGACTTTTTTGGTGAGCCCAGAGGCCTGGCGGCTCGCCCTGGCGCCGCGCGGAGGAGCGCTGGGGGCCACGGGCGGGCGACGGCGCCGCATCAGCCCCTATCGGCGCTTGTGAGTAAGCTCTCAATATTATTGAGTTAGATCAGCGAGCGGTTGCCGCCACGCTGGTGTGGGTTCGTATTCCCGCAGGAGCAGCGTCCGCGCGCGGAGGGGCCTCGGCCACCCCGGTGTGTTTTAGTTGTATGATGCATGCAAATTGGGTGACCACCACGACCGACGATGGGCGCGATGGACGTCGTTGCCTGCTCGCGCAGCCCTGGGGTCACTCCTGAGGGGAACGTGACCGGCGCGCGGTGAGGGAAGCCGGCGCTCTTCGCGTGCTCCCAACCATGATTGACTTCCCGAATCCGGAGCTTGTATCGTCCCATTCACAAAGCGCCCCTCGAAGTCCCTCGCGCTCGAATTTCGTCCCGTTTGGACACGATTCGAAGGTGAGGAGGAAGGTCGCTGAGGGCAGCTCCCACGACGCGCGAGGCGCGTCCGGCGGGAGCCGAGTCAACCAGCTTCAGCAGATCAGAGACGCGAGCGACAGCGCGAAAGGAGCATCGGGGATGTTCGTCCTTTTTGAAGGGGCTCAGGCAGCGGCGGCGACGAGCAGCTCGGGCGGCAACAGCCTGATGGAGGCGTTCAAAGAGAACCCCACCTTCCTTTCCGTCAACCTCGTCGTGAGCGCGATCGTCATCGCGGTCGTCATCGAGCGCGCTGCGTTCCAGCTCGGCAAGTACCGAGTGAACTCGAAGGAGTTCTTCGCGCAGATCAAGAAGCTCGTGACGGCCGGCAACATCGACCGCGCCATCAAGCTCTGCGACGCCGGTGACTACCCGACGCTCCAGCTCGTGAAGGCGGGCCTCACGCACGCCAACAAGGGCGCCGACGAGATCGACGCCGCGATGAGCGAGAAGATGGGCGAGCTCAAGCCCGCCGTCGAGAAGCGCATCGGATCGCTGTGGTCGCTCGCCAACATCGCGACCCTCATCGGTCTCCTCGGAACCGTCGTCGGCCTCATCCACACGTTCGGCGCCGTCGCCGCGCAGGGGCTCTCGGCGGCCGACCGCCAGCGCATCCTCGCGAACGGTATCGCCGAGGCCATGTACAACACGGCGCTCGGTCTCCTCATCGCCGTCACGTGCATGATCGCGCACCTCATTCTTCACCAGCGCGCGAAGAACATTCAGCACGACCTCGACGCGACTCAAGAGCGCGTGTTCAACCTCCTCACCATCCAGACGCGTCCGGGCAACCTCTGATCTTCGCCCCGCTGCGGCCGTCGCTCTCGAGCGCGGCCGCGCGGTGCCTTAGGCCAGACGATGTCCAACCCCGCGACGAGAGGTCTTGATGAGCAAGGAGCCTGAGAAGCTCAGCGCAGCGCAGCGGAGCAAGATCCGCCGGCTGTCGGAGCCCAAGGAGCTCGCGCCCGATGAAGAGGGCGGCGAGCTCAACGTCGTTCCGTTCCTCGACATCATCACGAACGTCCTGATGTTCGTGCTCGCGACGGTGAGCGTCACGTTCACCGCGACGATCGACACGAACCCGCCGCGCGCCGGTGGCGCGGGCGCGCGCGCGCCGACCACGCCGACGCTTGGGCTGACGATCCTCGTCGTTCCCGACGGCTTCAGCGTGAAGGCCCGTGGCGGCAACGTCGCGACGGGGTGCAACGACGTCGGTCCGGGTCTCGCCGTGGGCAAGATCGGCGGCGACTACGACTACGGTCAGCTGAACTCCTGCGTGAAGAAGCTCAAGAACCTCTCGCCCGACTTCAAGGACGAGACGTCGGTGACCGTCAGCGCGAACCCCAACATTCCGTATCAGGTGGTCATCAGCACCATCGACGCGGTTCGCAAGGCGAACGACAGCGGCGAGGAGCTCTTCCCCGACGTGAACTTCGGATTGGCGAGGTGATGACGTGAACGTCCCCCAACCCACGGGTCCTGGCGGCGCACCGCCCGGCGGCGGCGGCGGTGAAGGAGGAGGCGGCGAGTTCAAGCCGCTCCCGCCGCAGAAGGCCGCGAGCATCGCGGTCTACAAGCGCGAGCTCCGCAAGCAGATCGTCAAGCGCGGGCAGGCGCCTGAGATCAACTTCCTCAACATCACCGCCATGCTCGACATGATGACGATCATCCTCGTCTTCTTGCTCAAGAGCATGAGCCAGAGCTCGGCGTCGATCCCGCAGTCGCCGGACCTCACCATTCCGAAGAGCATCCTGACCAAGGAAGCTTCGCAGGAGGGTGTGCCGGTCCTCATCTCCAAGTCGCAGATCGTCGTCGACAACCAGCCGGTCTTGCCCGTGCCGAGCGACTCGACCCACGGTGTCGAGGGCAAGTACAAACGCAGCGGCCCGAACGACCTCTACATCGTTCCGCTCGCCACGACGCTCCAGTCCTGGCGCGACCGCGACAAGGCGATCCGCGCGGCCACGGGCAAGGACCCGAACTTCAGCGAGGCGATCATCATCGCCGACAAGGACACCCCGTATCGCCTTTTGGTCGAGGTGCTCTTCACGCTCGGCCAGACCGAGTTCTCGAAGTTCCACCTGATGGTCCTCCAAGGCTCGAAGTCGGGTTGATTGCGCGGAACCTTGCAGGTTCCCTCGGCGAGTTGACACTCGCCGAGCCTCCCTCCGCTCTCAGGTTCTTGCGAACCTTCGCCTCTCGCAGGCCGCAGGGGCCTGCGAGAGTGGGCGTCGTAGCGCGCATCGAGCGGGCGGCGAGTCAGAACCGGTCGAAAGTGCGATGCTGAGCCCAGTAGGCTCACGCCGACACCCATTTGCCGGCGTCGTCGCGCTCATCGAGCGGGCGGCGAGTTGAAATCGGAAGCGCGGGCGGGTGCCAAGCCTGCAAGCTCACCAACTACGCGACGCTCTGCCCAGACGCCCACTCTCGCGCCCCCTTGCGGGGCGCGAGAGGCGAAGGTGCCGCGCACCTGAGCGGCGGAGGGAGGCTCGGCGAGTGTCAACTCGCCGAGGGAACCCGCCAGGGTTCCACATTACTGAGGCAAGCAGTACTGGTTCTGGTAGCAGCACTCGCCGGCGTTGCAGCCCAAGCTGCACGCGGGCGGCGTCGTGCCCGAGAGGACGAGCGCGATGACGAGGATGCCGTAGCTCGCCTTCGTATCGTCGCACGCGACGGGGCCCGGCGGCGGGGGCGGAGGCGCGGTGTCCGGCACCGAAGCGGCGTCGTCGGGCGCGCTTGCGTCGGCCTTCGCTGGCGCAGCATCCGGCGTCTCGGTCGTGTGCGGGGTGCTGGCGTCGACGCGGATGCTGCCGGTCGGCGTTCCGGCGTCGACCTTCTGCTCGAGCGCAGCCGAGTCTTCGGGGATGTCCTGGCCCGTGGCGCACGCGAACATCGCCAGAAACGGGAGCGCGAGGGTGAGGGAGCGTCCAGCAAAGCTCATGAGGCAAAGGAGAATACCCGCGGAGTCAAAAAAAGTGCCTTTTCGCGCCAGGAAACGCCCCACACGCCCGTGAGGGATTCCGCAACCTTGGCGCGATCGGCCTGTTAAACCTGACGCCTTCCCCTCGCGAAACTGCACGACGAAACCCGAGTTCGGTTCGAGCCATAGCGGTGCTCGGTTGAACTGATCCTACGACTCGTGCCGCCCGGTCGGGCGAGCGGCACGAATCTCCGGCTCCGCGGCACACCCTCTGATCACGCCGTGGGTCGGTTTCAAATCGGCGCAACTGGGTTGCGCCGTAACCCGCGGACGCGAGCGTCGAAGGTGCCGCGCACGTCGGCTAGACGTGGACCAACGCCCGGACGCCCCGCTCGCGACCCTCGAGGTCGCGAGCGTCGAAGGTGCCTGCACCTGAGAGCGGAGGGAGGTTTGGCGCGTTCTCGACGCGCCGAGGGAACCCGCCAGGGTTCCACTTAACCGAGCCGCGTCGTGCCCTGGTAGCGGCGCATCGACACGTTCATCAGGAGGCCGATGCCCATCAGCACCGTGAGCACGCTCGAGCCTCCGTACGAGAACAGGGGCAACGTCACGCCGACGACGGGGAGGATTCCCGTGACCATCCCCAAGTTGAAGAACGCGTGCCAGAAGATGAGCGCTCCCACGCCCACCGCGAGCACCGCGCCGAAACGATCCTTGGCCAGGCTCCCGATGCGGATCGCCCAAAGGACGAGGAACGCGTAGAGACCCACGAGCACGATGCACCCGAGGAAGCCCCAGTCTTCGGCAAAGACGGCGAACGGAAAGTCGGAGTGCTGGTCGGGCAAGAACTGGAACTGGTTCTGCGTGCCGCGCATGAAGCCCTGCCCGACGATCTGACCGCTGCCGATCGCGATGCGCGCGTGGTGCGCGTGCCAGTTGGCGCCGAGGATGTTCGCCTCGGGGTTCAAGAACGAGACGATGCGTTGCTTCTGGTAGTCCTTGAGGACGTAGCTCCACATCATCGGGACGAGCACCGCGGAGACGCCCGCGAGTGTCATCACGCTTCGCCAGCGGATACCCGCCAGGATGCAAACCGTCGCGAACACGAGGAGCAAGATGAGCGCCGTCCCGAGGTCCGGCTGCTTCATGACGAGCGCGACGGGGATGCCAGCCAAGACTGCCGGCGCCACGAGATCTCCGAGCGAGCGCCCCTCCGCGCGCGGATCGTCGTGGAGGTACTTCGCGAGCGCGATGATCAAAAAGAGTTTCATGAACTCGCTCGGCTGGAAGCTGAACGAGCCTATGTAGATCCACCGTGAGCTCCCGCGGATGTCCCTCCCGAGCACGAGCACGAGCAGGAGCAGCACGATGCCGACGGTGTAGAGGACGTACCCGAAGCGCTCGTACACGCGGTAGTCGATGGCCGCGATGACCGTGGCGAGGATGCCGCCGGCCACGAACCAGTAGACCTGCTGCACGTAGATGTCCGACAGCGCGGCGCGCGCGGCGCTCGTCGCCGAGTACAGGTTGATGACGCCGATCAGGCACAGCGCCGCGGCGACCAAGAAGAGCGCCCAGTCGAAGTGATCGCGCGCTCCGGAGAACGTGCGCGAGCGCATGGACATCATGGAGAGCCTCCGTCGCGCCCGGGGACCGGAATGTTGGTGGGTGGCTTGGGAAGCAGCGCCGGCGGCGCGCCCTCCGCCGGCCGCCGCGGCGGCGGCGCGGGCTTTCCGGCGCGCGTCGCGGACAGGCGCGCGTAGTCGCGGATGATCTGCATCGCGATCGGCACGGCGGTGGTCGGGCCCGAGCCGCCGTGCTCGACCAGCACGATGACCGCGATTTCGGGCGCCTTGGCCGGGTAATACGACGCGAACCAGGCGTGATCGCGCGTGAGGAAGTACGCGCGCTTCGGGTCCGCCTCCTCGGGGCGCGCGTTGCCGGTCTGCGCCGTTCCGGTCTTGCCGGCGACCTCGAGGAAGCCGTCGCGCATCGGGTAAGCCGTGCCCTTGGGATCGTTCACGACGGCGAAGAGCGCGTCATTGATGCGCGCGAGGTTCTCCGGCTTGATGCCGATCGTCTGACGCACGCGCGGCGGGAAGTCCTGCACGACGGCGCCGTCGCTCGTCTCGACGGCACGCACGATCTGGGGAAGGTAGAGCGTGCCGCCGTTGGCGAGCGCGGCGTAGGCGAGCGCGAGCTGCACCGGCGTCACGGTGGTCGCGCCCTGTCCGATCGACGAGTTGAGCGTGAAGCCGAGGCGGAACTGGCCGCGGTAACGGAGCGCGTACCATGAGCGCGTCGGCACACGGCCGGGCGACTCGGGGTTCACTCCGATGCCCGTCTTCTGACCGAGCCCGAACTCGCTCGCCGCTTTGGCGATACGATCCATGCCGACGATCTCGGCGAGCTTGAAGAAGAAGACGTTGCACGACTCGGCGATCGCGTCGTGGAGGTTCACCTTTCCGTGGACGTGCGCGCACCGGAAGATGCGCCGCCCGAAGGAGAGGTAGCCGTCGCACTTCTCCTTGTCTTCGGGGTTCGTCAGCTTGTCCTCGAGGCCGGCGAGCGCCGAGAACGGCTTGAACGTCGAGCCCGGCTGGAACGCGCCGCTCACTGCGCGATCGAGCAGCGGCCGCAGCGGATCGTCTTCGAGCCGCGCGAACGTCTCGCGCACGCGGGCCTTGCCGCTGCCACCGGAGAGATCGTCGGGATCGAAGTCCGGCTTCGAGTAGCTCCCGAGGACGCGCCCCGTGCGCACGTCGACCACGACCACCGCGCCCGCAGGGTGCGCGCGCATCGCCTTCTCGATCCCTTGCATGAGCTCGAGATCGAGCGTCAGTCTCAGATCGCGCCCCGGGATCGGATCCTGACGCACCGGCGGAACGAGCGCGCGCTCGGCCTCGGCCCCGGTGCGGTAGCGGCCGCGCGCGTCGACGACGCGCTTCTCCCACCCGCGCTGTCCGCGGAGATAGCTCTCCCACGCGTGCTCGACGCCCGTCGCGCCGATGAGATCGCCGACGTCGTACGAGAGTGGGTTCACCTTCTGCCGCTCTTCGGCCGAGAGCTTTTCGTAGCCGGCGGGCTTCACCTTCGCGAGCGTCTCAGCGTCGATCTCGGCGACGTAGCCGAGCGTGTGCGACGCGAGGTTCTTGAACGGATAGAAACGCACCGGCGCGCCCACGATTTCGATGCCCGGGAGCTCGGCCTGGTGCTGGCGGAGCTCGGCCACGATGTCGCGATCGAGGTCTTCGCGGACGAGAATGGTGCGCCAGCACGGAGAGCGATCTTCGTCGGAGGTGCACGCCTGGCGCATGCGCTCCTCGAAGCGCGCCCGCTCGTCGGGGTTCAATCGGAGCGTGTCCGCGACGCGCGGCCAAACGTCGGGCTCACCGGCGGAGCGCGCGGGTCGGTTCTGACGCGCGCTCGGGAGGACGCGACCGGGGACGACGAAGACGTTGTACGCGATGCGGCTCGATGCGAGCACCTTGCCCTGCGCGTCGCGGATGACGCCGCGGGTCGTGGGCAAGGTCACGCGCCGCAGGATGTTGTCGCGCGCGATGGCCGCGTACTCGGCGCCGGTGACGATCTGGAGCTGGAACAAGCGCGCGACGACCGCGACGAACGCGAAGAGCACGATGCCGACGAGGACGCGGTAGCGTCGGCGAAACTCGGACGCATCCGAGCGCGGGACGAGGAGGCCGCCGCCGCTCATGCGATGGGCCCGAGGCCACCGCCCTGGAGGCCGGTCTGCGTCGCCGCGTGGACGCGCTCCGCGATCCGAAACACGAACGGGGCGAGCGCGCCGGTCGCGAGCACGTGCGGGAGGACGAGCGGATAGAGCTGCCGCGGGACCCACTGATCGCGGCCGAAGATGGCCAAGAGCACGAGGATCATGCCGGAGTGCAGCGCGGCGAACACCGTCGCCAAGAGCACCTGCATGAGGATGGTCTGCGCGGCGAGTCGCACCGAGGCCGCGCGCGCGAGGACGAAGATCGCGACGTGGGTGAACGTGTAGAGCCCGACCGGCGCGATGCCCACGAGGTCGGTGACGTAGCCGAGGATGAACGACACGCCAGCCCCGCGCGCGAGCGAGTACTCGTGCACACCCATGAAGACGATGAGCGGGAGGAGGAGCGACGGAACCAGGCCGGGGATCTCGAGGCCACCCAACACGCGGTAGCTGTTCGCCTGAAGCAGGAGGAGCACGAGGCCCACGACGAGGAACGCGGTGTTGCGCATCGCTCAACGCCCCTTCGGCTTGGGGGACGAGCCCTCGCTGGTGGGCTCGTCCACCGGCGTCTGCGGCAGGATGAGCACGGCGTCGACGCGCGAGAAGTTCACCGTGGGCGTCGCCTCGACCTCTTGATCGCGACCGAGCTCGCGCTTCACGACCTTGCTCACGCGCGCGACGGGGAGGCCGCGCGGAAACCACTTGCCCTTGCCGCTCGTGACCAAGAGGTCGCCGATCTCGACCTCGTCGCGGGCGTCGACCATCTCCACGCGGCACGCGTAGCGGCGGGGATCGCCGGTGCCGCGCACGAACCCGCGCGCCTTGGTGCGTACGTCTTCGACGTCGATGCCGAAGGCCGCGTCGGTCGAGAGCTGCACGTCGACCGCGTTGCCGCTCACGCGGAGCACGGTGCCCACGACCCCGTCGGGGGCGATGACCGGCATGTGCGTTCGGATGTCCCGCGAGCCTTTGTCGAGGATGACGCGGCTCACGCGGAAGAACTCGGTGAAGTTGGTGCCCACGACGACCGCGCTCGCGGTCTCGCCGGGCGTCGTCTCCTTGAGCTGGAGGAGGCGCCGCAGCTCCACGTTCTCGGCCTCGCGGCTCTCGAGCCGGTGGACGTTCTCGCGAAGACGCGCGTTCTCGTACGCGAGCTCCTCGTTCTTCTTCTTCACGTCGACGAGGTAGAGGTAATCGCCGAGCAGGTTGGAGACGCCGCGGGCGAAGCTCGCGGTCCAATACTCGACCGGCGCGGTGACGCGGAGAACGACGCGGTCCATCGCGTTCAGGCTCTCCGGCCGCTTCATGTTCGCGCGCAAGACGAAGAACGGCACCGTCAGGAGAACGACGACGACAGCCAGGTCTCGGTAGCGCTTGAACGCGGTCATGGGCGGCTGGGGTCAGGCCCTTCGGACCGAGCGAGGGCGGACCCTCAGCTGATCGTCACTTCCTTCAGGAGCTCCATGTGATCGAGGGCCTTGCCACTCCCGAGCACGACGGCGCTGATCGGATCATCGGAGACCATGACTGGGAGGCCGGTCTCTTCACGGAGGAGGACGTCGAGGTTCTTCAGCAGCGCGCCGCCGCCGGTGAGCACGATGCCCTTGTCGACGATGTCGGCGGCGAGCTCGGGCGGGGTCTTCTCGAGCGCGAGGAGCACGGCCTCTACGATCGCGTTGGTGGGCTCGCTGAGCGCCTCGCGGATCTCGTCGGAGTTCACGACCACGGTCTTGGGGATGCCCGCGACGAGGTCGCGGCCTTTGACCTCGCAGGTGAGCTGCGCCTCGAGCGGGTAGGCGTTGCCGACCTGGATCTTGATGCGCTCTGCGGTCTGCTCGCCGATGGCGAGGTTGTACTTGCGCTTCAAGTAGGCCTGGATGGCCTCGTCCATCTTGTCGCCGCCGACGCGCACGCTCTGCGAGTAGACGATGCCGGCGAGCGAGATGACGGCGACCTCGGTCGTGCCGCCACCGATGTCGACCACCATGTTGCCGCTCGGCTCGGTGATCGGGAGCCCCGCTCCGATCGCGGCCGCCATGGGCTCCTCGATGAGATAAACCTCGCGGGCCCCGGCGCTCTCGGCGCTCTCCTTGACGGCGCGCTTCTCGACCTCGGTGATGCCGAAGGGCACGCAGATGATGATGCGGGGCTTCACGAGCGTGCGCCGGTTGTGGGCGCGCGCGATGAAGTAGCGGAGCATCGCCTCGGTGATCTCGAAGTCGGCGATGACGCCGTCACGAAGGGGGCGCACCGCGCGGATGTTGCCGGGGGTGCGGCCGAGCATCTCCTTGGCCTCGCGGCCCACCGCGAGCACCTTGTTGCCGCCGCGCGCGTCCCGCTGGACGGCGACGACCGACGGCTCGCACGAGACGATGCCTTTGCCCTTCACGTAGATGAGGGTCGTGGCGGTGCCGAGATCGATGGCGAGGTCGTTCGAGAACAGTCCGTGGAGCCAGTCGAAGATCATCAGCCTCTCCGTTCCGCTCCAGGTGTCCTTCGATCCTCGTTTGGGGGCCCGGGCGCCGACCTCCAGCGCTCGCGGGCGAAGGCTTCTACCACGGGAACCCCGAGAGTCGACCTCGAAGAATCGTGAAGGTGAACAGGGGTTCACGCCTCCACGTCATCGCGTCGGGGGCATCGCTCCGACTGGCGAGGGCTTTAAACACGAACGCCCGCTTTCGCGGGCGCCCGTGTGCGGATGTTCGAAGGGTCAGCCCTTCGAGATTTTGCCTTCTTTATGAGGATGGTGCTTGCGGCACGCGGGGCAGAACTTCGCGATCTCGAACTTTTCGGACATGGTCCGCTTGTTCTTGGTGGTCACGTAGTTCGCGCGGTTGCAGTTGCCGCAGGTGAGTTTGATGATGTCGCGCATCGCGGACTCCAGAAATCCAGCGCTCGAATCGAGCGGACGCGCGACCTTACTCGCACGTCTGTCTTAGTCAAGTGGTGAGTGAAGGTAACGTCGGCCGGTCGTGCTTCCCCCCCCGCGCGCGGCCCCGAGGTCGGGAGCGGCGAAGGTTCATAGAACCTTAGGGGAGGGGAGCGCAGTGAGCATTGGCCAATGGCCAGAGCGCAGCTCCCACGGGACGACGATCAGTCGTCGTCGCCGCCGCCGCCGCTGGTGTCCCAGTCGTCGTCGCGCTGACGTCGGTCGTTGCCGAATCGCTTCTTGCGCGGGCCGTCCTCGTTGGGCGCGCCCTGCTTCTTTCGACGATCGTCGAACGTTCGACGCGAAGGGGCCGGTGGGCCAAAGCCACCGCCACCGCCGCCGCCGGGGGGACCGCCGAAGCCGCCACCGCCGCCGCCGCCGCCGAAGCCGCCACCGAATCCGCCGCCGCCACCACCGAAGCCGCCTTCACGCGGCGGCGGTCGGTCACCCTTGGGATGGGCGAGGTTCACGACGAGGCGTCGACCACGGAGATCGGCGCCCGAGAGCGAGGTCGCGGCCGTCTTGGCGCTCTCGGAGCTCGCCATCGTGACGAACCCGAAGCCGCGCTTGCGACCGTCTGCGTCCATCGGCAGGTGGACGCGCACGACCTGACCGGCCGAGGTGACGCCCGTGACGAGCGTCTCGATCTCCTGCTGCGTGCAGTCGTAGGGAAGATTGCCGACGTAGAGCGTGCGATCCGGCGCCTGCGCGGCACCGCCGCCGCCACCGCCGGGGCCACCGCCTCCGAACGAGCGCGGGGGCCGATCGCCGCTCGGCGGGCCGCTTCGCTCGAAGCCGCCGCCGCCGGGACCACGCGAGGGCGGCCCTTCGCCGCGCTTCGGGGGCTCCTGCTGGAACGGGCGCACCGAGATCGAACGACCGCCCTGGAACGATCCGTCGAGCATGTCGCGAGCCGTTTGGGCTTCGGCTGCGGTGGAGAGGGTCACGAAGCCGAACCCACGAGGACGACCCGTGGCCCTGTCCTTCGGGAGGCTCACGTTGATTACGGTGCCTCCGGTCCCCTCGAACACCTGCTTCAGAACTTCTTCGGTCATGCTGTCGGGCAAACCGGCCACGAACAGCTTCGCGTCATCACTCGCCATGGGATGAAAAAACGGACCCTCCCGAGCCCTCGCGACGGTGGAGGCACCGGCGCAATTGTGAGCGAGCCCACATGGGCCCCGTCCCTTCGACGATATCCCGGCTTCGACTCAGGTCAACCACGAGTTGTCGGGGGGCAGGCCAGAAGGACCGATCGGAACCGCCCCGACTCGCCTCGGGAGAGAGTGCGCATCCTTTGCGCTCATCGAGGGTGGCGCGCCTCAGCTCGCGCGAATCGGGACGGAAATCGCGAAGGTGGCGCCCTCTTTTCCGTCCTGATCAGCGTTGGACTCGACCCATGCGCGCCCGCCGTGACTCTCGGCGATGTGCTTCACGAGGGAGAGGCCGATGCCACTTCCGCGCACGGGCGAGCGCCCCTCGCTGGGGCGCGTGTGACGACCGCGCACGAAACGCTCGAAGATCCGCTCGCGCTCGTCGGCGCGCACGCCCGGCCCGCGATCGCTCACGCGGATCACGATCTCGTTTCCCTCGCGCACCGTGCGGATGCGCACCCACTTGCCGCTCGCCGCGTACTTGAGCGCGTTGTCGACGAGGTTGATCACCGCGAGCTGAATCGCGCGGTCGTCGATGAGCGCCTCCGGCAAACCCTCGGCGTTCTCCACCACGACTTCGACGCCCTCGCGCTCCGCGCGGTATCGGTAGGCGGCGGTCGCCCGCGTCACCGCGGAGACGACATCGCCCATCGCGAACTCGAAGGCGTCGCGTCCGCGTTCGACCTTGGCGAAGTCGAGCACGTTCTCGATCAGCGCGGAGAGCCGCTCGCTCTCCTGAACGATGATGTCGAGGTACTCCTTGTGCTTGGCCTCGTTCGCGACACGCCCCGACTGGAGCATCTCGCCGAACATGCGGATCAAGGCGAGCGGCGTCTTGAGCTCGTGGCTCACGTTGGCGACGAACTCGCTCTTGAGCTCCGAGATGCGCCGCTCCTTCCACGTGGCGACCAAGATCGCGCCGACGCCCGCGACGACGACGAGGCACGCGAACGCGACCATCACGAGCTCGAGGAGGCGGCGGTTTCGAACGCGCGACGAGAGCTCCTCGCTCGCGACCGGCGCGACCTGGAGTCGCCAGTTGTAGAGCGTGGTCGGAAAGCGGACGGCTACGGTGAATGGGCCCGTACGCAGCGGAGGTCCGAAGAGGATGCGGCCCTCTTCATCGAGCACGTTCACACGACTACCGGTCGACGGTGCACCGCCGCTCGTGGTGTCGGCGACGAGGCTCGGGAGCGCGTACTTCACGATGCGTCCGATGTCGTGCCACGCCACGACGAGCGTTCGCCCGAGCGGGCTATCGCGTTGCCAGTAGCTGACGAGGTAGCTCTGTCCCCGATAGACGCGGTGCAGGTGCCGGAGCTCGCCCACCGGCTGCGCGCCGAGCTCCATGTCGCCGAGCATTCGGTGGGTGACGAGGCGACGGAACGCTTCGTCTTCGGCGAGCGCGCCGCTCGCGCGCGAGGCGAACCCGAGCACGTTCTTGTTCTCGTCGAAGACGAGGATCGCACGGACGGTGGGTGTCTCGCGCTGCGCCGTGGGGAGCCAGCGATCGGTGAGATCGACGACGTGAATCGGCTCGGCGATCGCCATCACGGCGTTGTCTTGCTCGACGATGCGCTTGTCGAGGCGGTCGGCCTTTTCTCCGGCGAGGGCGAGCGTCGCCTCGAGGACGGACTGTTGTCGGAGAGTCTCGATCTGGAGTGTGGTGCGGAAGGTGAAGAAGCCGAGCACGCTCACCGCGGCGAGCACGGCGAGCACGAGGAGCAGACTGCGCGTGCTCGTCCGTCGCCCGCGGTCTTTCACGGCCTCACGCGCGCGCGGCTTCGGACGCGCGGCTGACCTTCTCCGGCTCGAGGACCACGCCTCGGGCGGCGACGAACTCCGCGTACTGCTCGGCCATGTAGCTGATCGCGTTGCCGTCGAGCTCGCTCCACGGCGCGCCGTCGATCGGGTTCACGATCTCGATCGCTCCGAGGAACCGGCCCGCTTGCATGACCGGCGAGACGATCGCGCGCTTGGCACCACCCAACGGCGCGAACCGGCTCGCGCCCATGCCGGGATCGTCGGCCTCGCCGTTGACGACGAGCGCTCGGCGCTTGCGCATCGCGCCCGCAAGGAGGGAGTCGCCCTCGCCGGTGCGGCTCAGGAGCACCGTCTCGGTTCCGGCGCCGCGCGTGCAGACGAGCACGAACTCGCGCTTGTCGATGTCGTAGAGGTGGAGGTACGCCCCGCGCGCGGGAAGCTTCTCCATCGCTACGGCGAGGCAGAAGTGTCCACCTTCGAGTGCGTCACCGAGGAAGTGGAGCGCGTGCATCTCCTCGAAGAGCTGGGCGATCAGGTCCTCGCCCGCGACGCGCTTGTCGCCGAGCGCGCGCCGTCGCCCGGTTCCTTCGGCGGCGGCGTACTGCCCGGACGAGCTGGACGGCGCTCGCGGCGGCGTCGACGGCACCGCTGCGGGCGGCGGCGGCGGTGGCGGAGGAGCGGCGAACGCTCCAGGCATGGGAACTTCCACCGTCACGATGTCGAGGCTCGGGGTCGGCGCGGTGGGCTGCTTGGCGGTGGCGGCCAGCACGTCCACCGGGGCGGGCGGCGCCTTGGGGATGTCGATCGCGGCGTGCGCCCCACGCACGTCGGCCGAGATGGTTGGCGCGTCGGACGTGGGCGCGGTCCCGTTGGTCTGCACGCGGGGATACGCGAAGGTCGGCAGCGCGCCTTTCCAGTCCTTCCAGGAGAGGACCACGAGCGGGCGAACCTTGGCGGTGCGAGGCGCGTCGAAAGCTGCAATCTGCACGAACTTGCCGCGCGGCCGCTTCTCGAGGTCGGGCATCAGCGTCGCGAGGTGCGCGGAAAGGAGCCGCTCGATCTCGGCGGTCGGCGATCCGCTGGGCACGAGCACCGCCTCTTCGCGGTAATAGAGCGGGAGCGCCGCCGTGGGCGCCTGCTCGCGGCGCGAGAGGACCTTGGCCACCGGGCCGTCCTCTTTCGGAAGGAGCGGGAGCGTTTGCGGAGCGGGCGGCACGCGCGCGGCGGGCGCGCCGGACGGCCGCATGGCCGGGACCTCGGGGGCCTGCGGCCTCTGCGATGCAGGCATGCGCTGGGACGGCGGCGGACGATGCGACGGAGGCGGGGGCGGCGCAGACGGCGCAGCGTTCGGGGCCGGCGCGCTCTTGGGGGCGGCGGGGGCGCTCTTCGCCGCGGGCGGGACGGGCGCAACCGCGGCCGGCCCGGACGGTGCGGCGCGGGGCACCGTCGGCGCTACCGCGGGGAGCTTCGTCGCGGGCACTTTGGGCTGCGGCGCCGGCTCGGCGGGCGGGGCGGGCGGACGAGTGACCTGGGCGGTCCCGTCCGAAAGCTCGCCGAGGCCAACGCTCTCATTGCCCTTCTTGACGATGTAACGGAGGCGGGCCATCGGATCGACGGCACGGCAGCCGTCGTCGAGGAGCTCGATCGAAAAGCCGCTGATCGCCGGATCCTCGCCGCGGAGCTTGCGCGTCTCCTGGAGGGCTCGCTGCCAGGTATCGGCATCGATGCCGTATCGTTTCGCGTCGGTCTTACCGAGCGCGTTGACTTCGACGAGAAAGCGCATGGAGCTAAAGGGACCCAGCCGTCGGGAGAGGGTAAAGGCGGCATCCCTCGTGGGTCAATCGGATCACTCCGCCCTGAGCCCTTCGGACGGGCGCATCCGAGCCGCGTAGAAGGCCGGAAACAGCGTCGCGCCGATGCAGATCACCATGGCGAAAATGCCGGTGATGATGAACTCGGTGGGCCGCAGATTCACCGGCAAGTGGGAGATGAAGTAGACCTTCGGATCGAGCGGGAAGCCGTAGGCGAGGAGGAGGCGACAGGCCCCGTAGCCGACGACGAGGCCCAACGTGGTGCCGACGACCCCGATGATGGCGCCCTGGTAGAGGAAGACGCGCAGGATGGCCCAGTCGCGGGCCCCGAGCGCCTTGAGGAGCGCGATCTCCTTCTTCTTGTCGAGGACCACCATGATCAACGTGGCCACGACGGTGAAGGCGGCGACGACGAGGATGAGGGCGAGCACGAAGCTCATTCCGATTTGCTGAATCAGGAGCGCGGTGAAGAGGCCGCGGTTCAACTCCATCCAGTCCATCGTGTGGTAGATGTTGTCGCCGAGCAGACGATCGATCTGCCGGGCAATCGCGCTCGCGTCGTCGACGTTCGCGACCTTCATCTCCACGCCGGTGACGCTGTCCCCCTGATCGTAGAAGGCCTGCGCCTCGTAGAGATCGGTGTAGACGAGCTTCGAATCGTACTGATCGAAGCCAGCCTCGAACATCGCGAGGACACGGAACTGCTTGGCCACGGCCGGCCGCGCACCGCTCGCGCCGAAGCTGAAGCCGATCATCGGGCTCGTGACCTGTACGCAATCGCCGATGTCCGCGTTGAGCTGCGTCGCGAGTGACTTGCCGAGCACGATCCCGGGAAGCTTGCTCGCCTTCTCTTTGCTCGAGCAAGGATCGTCGTCGACGCCCTCGGGGAGGACGTCGTCGTCGGGAAGCTTGGCGCCGTAGCCACCTTGCGGCGTGATGTCGCCGCTCGGTGCGCCGGGCGTGCCGGCTAGCCCGAGCGACGGATCGACGCCGCCCGCCTTGCCGGCGTCGGCCTGCGCGGCGCGCTGATCGTCACGCTCGATCTCCTTGCGGATCTCGTCGAGGAACGAGCTCTTCGCGGGCGCGCCCGCGTCGGCGGCGTTGCTTCCGCGGAAGAGGCCCTCGCGCCCCGGGTCGGTCGTTCGCTCCGGTGGCTTGGCGCCCGGCCGGCGCAGGCCCTCGATGTTGCCCTTCATGAGGTGGTGCGGGAGGTCGAGCACCTTGGGCATCAAGTCGGGGTCCACGCCCTTCAGGAGCACGCCGGTGGCCGTGCGGTCACCGCGCGTCACCATCATCGGGTTGATGATGAACGGGGCGACCCCCGTGACGCCGGGCACCTTCTCGACCTTCTTCATGACCTCGCGGTACTCGCGAAAATCGATCGAGTACTTGAGGACGAGGACGTGCGCGTTGACGCCCAGGACCTTCTCCTGGAACTGGTCTTTGAACCCGCCCGTCACGCTCATCACGATGGAGAGCGCGGCGACTCCGAGGATGACGCCGAGCATGGCGAAGAGAGTGCCCACCGACACGAACGCGCCCTTCTTGGACGCCATGTAGCGGAGCGTGAGCGTGAGCGGGTAACCCATGCGCGGCCCCGTCACTACCAGGTCCCCCGGCCCGAGGCGAGCCGAGACGGTTCTGGCCCGTGGAATCCCGGGGAAACGTCGCACGGACGAGGCACTTCGACCGACCACCCCGCACGGCAATTCGGTCGAGGCTGGGCCGACGGCCTATAATGAGAGGTCGCGGTCACCGCCGCTCTTCGACGCCTCGTCATGACCCCGTCCGACCTCAAGTCTGCGCCGACGCTACCCGGACCGGAGTCCGGCGAGCGGCCGTCGGATCGCGACATCCGCACCGACGGCCTCCTCGGTTCGGTGATCGACGGTCGGTACCTGGTCGAGCGCGTCATCGGTGAAGGCGGGATGGGCATCGTCTATCGCGCGCGCCACCGCGTGATCGACAAGCGCGTCGCGATCAAGGTCCTTCGCACCGAGATGGCGCGGGATCAGGAGATGACCGCGCGCTTTCTCCAAGAGGCGCGCGCTGCCTCGACGATCGGCGATGGACACATCGTGGACGTCTCCGATCTGGGCGTCCTCCCCGACGGCTCGACGTACTTCGTGATGGAGTACCTCGACGGGCAGAGCCTCACCGATCTCTTGCAGCGCGAGCCGCGGTTGCCGCTCCCGCGCGCCATCCATATCGCCAAGCAGATCGCGCGCGGGCTCGGTGCGGCCCACGCCGCGGGCATCGTTCACCGCGACCTCAAGCCCGACAACGTCATGCTGATCGCCCGCGGCGACGACGCGGACTTCGTGAAGATCCTCGACTTCGGTATCGCCAAGGTCGGCTCGCAGGCGAACAAGCTCACCCGCGCGGGCAGCGTCTTCGGAACGCCTCACTACATGTCGCCGGAGCAAGCGTCGGGCACGCCCGTCGACGCGCGCACGGACGTCTACGCGCTGGGCGTCATTCTCTACGAGGCCGTGGCGGGCAACGTGCCGTTCGATGCCGAGCAGTTCATGGGCATCCTCTCGCAGCACCTCTACAAGGCGCCGACCCCGCTCATCGCGGCCTCCAAGCGCACCGACGTCCCTCCCGCGTTCGAAGCGGTGGTGATGCGGTGCCTCGCGAAGTCACCCGAGCAGCGTTACGAGTCGATGGACGCCCTCGTCACCGATCTCGAAGCGGTCGAACGCGGGGTCACGCCGGTCGCGGTACTCAACGTGCTCCCCGATCGCGCCTCGTTCTTCGAGCCGCCGACCGGCGTGTCGGGCGTGTCGCTCGGACCGGACGCTGCCGCGCCACCGCGGCGCGTGTGGCCGTGGGTCATCGGGATCGCGGCCACGTCGCTGGCCGTCGCGCTGGCCGTCGCGCTCTCGATCGCGAAGCGTGAGGGGGAGCGTGCCGTCGCACCGGCGACCACGACCAGCGTGGCCGCCGACGTGCCGCCGCTGCGCTCGGGCGACGCACCGCCGCCGAGTGGCGACGTGGTGGCCGCCGCACCGTCGGCTGCGCCACCTCCCTCGGCGAGCGCGCCGGTCGAGAAGAAGCTCGTGGTCCTCAACGTGGAGCCGGCCGACGCTCACGCATCGGAGGGCCAGGCGGACCTCGGCGCGGCGCCGGTGCTCGTCTGGCTGAAGAAGGGCGAGGTGCGGACGCTCACGTTGAGCCGGTCGGGCTTCGCGCCGCGCACCGAGTCGTTCGACGAGTCGACGCTCACCGCGTCGGAGACGAAGCGCAGCGTGAAGCTGGTGCCGCTCCCGTCGCGGAGCGCGGGCAAGGGCTCGAAGTCGACGAAGTCGTCGGCGCCCGGCGCCGTCTTCACGGATCACGATCCGGATCCGTGGAAGCGCGGGATGTGAGCGCCCTTACTTCGTGACCGAGAAGCGCGACCCGTCCCAGGCGTAGCGCAGGCTCGAGATCCCGCCCCACGGCAGGAGGAGCGGCTCGACGGCGCCCGTCCCCGGCTGCTCCTGGCCCCACGGGTAGCTCTTCTCGTTCCATCCGACGGCTCGACCGGGGCGGACGTCGATCTCGAAGGACTTCCCGCCCTTCGCGGGGACGAACTGCACGAGGCCTTGAACGCGCTTGGCGCCGATCTCGCGCGCGGTCTCGATGCCGAACACGCGCTGGATGGCGCCGTCTTTGACCGAATAGACGAAGAGGGTGTCCATCTCGACGGGACCGGTCGCGCCCTGCGCGCGAACGTGACGCACGCCGCGCACCACGATGTCTGCGGCGCCGTCGCCGTTGAGATCGCGCGACGTGACCTCACGTACGTCACCGTCGGCCTCGAACTGCGACATCGTGAGATACGCGTACCCGGTGCCGCCCTTGAATCCTGGGCCGAACACGATGAGATCGCGGCCGAACGCCACAAGGCGTTCCGGTCGCGCGTCGCCGTCGACCTGCACTTCGACGTCCAGCTTGGGCTTCGTTCCT
Organism: Polyangiaceae bacterium; assembly: GCA_044224815.1. Taxonomy (GTDB): domain Bacteria; phylum Myxococcota_A; class Polyangia; order Polyangiales; family Polyangiaceae; genus JADJCA01. The sequence goes on along the minus strand of JBGAJR010000012.1, from coordinate 140,547 downwards.
TCGGCGACGCCGCGCTCCTTCTTGATCTGCTCGAAGAGCGCCTTGCCGACGTCGCCGCCCTTCTTCTCGCGCGGCGTCGGGGGCGCGACGCGCGGATCGGCAGGGGCGCTCGGTACCGCGGTGACGCTCGCTGGCGGCGCGGTCGGCGTCTGCGCGACCTCGTTCGCCTTGGAGAAGCGCACGCCGTCGAAGCGGAACGTGCGCGACTTCACCGCGCCCCACGGGAGGAGCACCGGCTCGACGTCGGTCGCGACGGGCTCGTGGTACGAGACGACGTCCCAGCCTGCCGCCGGCATCACCGCGACGTCGATCTCTTTCGCGCCGACGTGCACGGTGTTCGCGACCTTCTTCGCGCCGTCTTGCACCAAGATCTCGTGTGCGAACGTGGTCACCGGCTCGCCGCTCGCGCCCAGGATGCTCCACACCTCGAAGTTCTCGCGCGCGCCCGTCTTGGTCGGGTAGCGCCGCCGGACGACGATGTCCGACTTGCCGCGGCCGGTGAGCTCTCGCGCCGCGAGCTCGACGAGCTCGGCCCCGAGGTCGCGGAAGAAGAACTCGCGTCCGTCTCGGTAGCCGGGTCCACAGATGGTGAAGTACGAGCCCCATACCGTGATGCGCTCCTTCTGCGCGTCGCCGGCGACGTCTGCGTAGAGCTCGAACTTGGGTACGTCGTGCGCGAGGCCCTTCGGTTGGACGAGCCCCTCGATGAGACCTTGCTCGGCTTCGGTGGGGAGCGACGGCAGGCGCTTCGGATCGGCGGCGTCGCCGTTGCCGGTGGCGATGATCGCGCCGGTCGCGTCGGCGTAGCGGAGAACTCCGCGGAGGCCGACGCGAAGGCGCGCCGCCTCGGGGAACGTGGCCCACGGGATCGCAGCCTCGAACGATAGGCCTCCGTCGGTGGGAGCCTCGACGATCTTCGCGCCTGCGACGGGCGCGCCTTTGAGCTTCACGCTCCCTTCGCTCTCGCCGGGCTTCCCCGGGGCGAGCGCGATGTCGTACGCCGAGAGCGCTCCGCCGCCGGAGGGAAACGCGAGCACGAGCGAGGCTTGCGATCGACCGGCGACGAAGCCCGGATCCGTGATCTCGCCGGCGACGTAGATCTTGGCGTCGTCGTATTGGATCGCGCCGGCGAGCTTCACGCGCGGTGTGCCCTTGACCGTGGTGGTCGCCGCGGTGCGCGCCGGCCACTCGAGCGGGACGCCGTCGAGCTTCACCTTCTGGTCCTTGGGCACGAGCTCGGCCCGGAGCGAGCCCGAAAGGGGCGCGCTCCCCGCGGACGCCGATGCCGCGCTCGCGAGCGCGGAAGACCCGCCTTCTTGCACCATTGCCTCGCCGATCGACGGGTCACTGCCCGCACCCGATGACGAGCGCCCGCCGCCGGCTCCGGTGGCGGCCGGCTCCGGCTTCGCGCCGCCGCAGGCGAGGAGGAAGAGCGGAGCAGTGAGGGCGAGCTGGTGAAGAAGGGGACGCCGCATGACGGCCCCGACTCTATTCAAGGTCGGGCGGCCTCGCCACCCGTCAGGCGCGCGCAGGGCGCCTGACGATCTTCGTGAGCTCTACGAACGGGATGATCGACGCCGCGAGCGCGAGCAGCACGAGCCACTCGTTGCCGCCCATCGACATCGTGCGGAACACCGGCTGGAGCGACGGCACGAGCACCGCAACGAGGTGAATCGCGGCGCTCACGGCGACGGCGAGCACGAGCGGTCCGTAGACCACCGGACGAAGAACGAGGATCGACGCGCGCTCGGAGCGGCAGTTGAACGCGTGGAACAGCGGGCTCAGCGCGAGGAGGGAGAACGCCACGTTGCGCTCGAAGTCGTCGTGCACCGCCATCGGCCGCGCCCAGTCCCAGAGGTAGCAAGCGATGCCGGCGCCGCCCATCCACAGGCCGACGAGCAGGATGCCGAAGTACGCGCGCTGGGTGAGGAGCCCCGTGTCGGTGCGTCGCGGTGGCTCGTGCATCTGCGACGCATCGGGGGCGTCGACGCCGAGCGCGAGCGCCGGGAGGCCGTTCGTGACCAGGTTGATCCAGAGGATCTGGAGCGGCGTAAGCGGGCGCACGCTCGGCAGGAACGACGCCACGAACACGGTCACGAGGAGGCCCGCGTTCGAGGAGAGGAGGAAGTAGATGAACTTCTGGATGTTGCGGTAGATCGCCCGGCCTTCGCGCACGGCGTGAACGATGGTCGCGAAGTTGTCGTCGGCGATCACCATGTCGGCGGCCTGCCGCGCGACGTCGGTGCCGCTCTTGCCCATGGCGACGCCGATGTGAGCCTCGCGGAGCGCGGGGGCGTCGTTCACGCCGTCTCCCGTCATCGCCACCACGTGGCCGCGCGACTTGAACGCGCGGACGATGCGGAGCTTCTGCTCGGCGGTGACGCGCGCGAAGACGCGCACCTTGTCGACGTGGCTCGCGATGTCCGCGTCGCTCATCTTGGCGAGCTCGGCGCCCGTGAGCGCCTCCGCGCCTTCGGTGAAGATCCCGAGCTCGCGGCCGATCGCGATCGCGGTGAGCTTGTGGTCGCCGGTGATCATGACCGCCGTGACGTGGGCGTCGGCGCAGGCTTGCACGGCCTCCTTCACGCCGACGCGCGGCGGGTCGATCATGCCGACCAGACCGACGAACGTCAGGTCCTTCTCGATCTCGTCGTGATCCGAGGGATCGCACGTCATGTGCTCTTCCTTGTAGCGGAGGACGCGACGCGCGACGGCGAGGACGCGGAGCGACGCGCTCGACATGCGCTCCACCTCGGCGGTGATCGTCTTGCGCATCGCCTCGTCGAGCGGAGCGACGCCGGCCTCGGTCTCGGCGCGCGCGCAGAGCGGGAGAAGAACCTCTGCGCCGCCCTTCGTGTGCACGACCTCGCGGCCCTTGGCGTCGAGCGTGAGCACCGTCATGCGCTTGCGGTCGCTGTCGAACGGCACCTCTTTGAGGAGCTGGTGCGAAGGCATGATGGACGCGCGCGGCAAGCCGCCCTTCGCGGCGAGCGTGAGGAGCGCCGCCTCGGTGGGATCGCCGATGCCCTTCCACTGTCCGTCGTCGCCCACGTCGATGGTGGCGTTGTTGGCGAGCGCGACGATCTCGAGGAGGTGTCGGAGCGGCTTGTCGGGGGAGCTGACGGCGGCGCCGCTCGCGTCCTTCACTTCGCCGGCCGGGTTGTAGCCGACGCCCGTGACGTCGTAGCGCGCGCCGCCCGCCCAGATCTCCCGCACGGTCATCTCGTTCTGGGTCAGCGTGCCGGTCTTGTCCGAGCAGATGACGGTGGCAGCGCCGAGCGTTTCGACGGCCGCGAGCTTGCGGATGATCGCGCCACGCTTCGCCATGCGCTGCATGCCGAGTGCGAGCGTGATGGTGGTGATCGCGGGGAGGCCTTCTGGGATCGCGGCGACGGCGAGGCTCACTGCTTCCAGGAGGAGCTCGGTCCAGCTGCGATCGCCCTTGATCATCCCGCGCGCGAAGAGGAGCGCGGACAAGAGGAGACACGCCCAGAGGATCTTGGTCCCGAACGACTCGAGCTTCTCCTCGAGGGGCGTCTTGCCGACCTCGGCCTGGCGCATGAGCTCGCTCAGCTTGCCGAGCTCGGTGCGCACGCCGGTGGCGACGACGACCGCGCGGCCCTTGCCGCGGACGACGTTGGTGCCGACGAAGAGCATGGTCGAACGGTCACCGAGCGGCGCGTCGTCGGGGACGAACGCCGCGGCGTCCTTGCCGACCGGCACCGACTCGCCGGTGAGCGCGGACTCTTCGGACGCGAGGTCGATCGACTGGACGACGCGCGCGTCGGCGGGGATGGCGTCCCCGGCCTCGAGCTCGAGGATGTCGCCGACCACGAGCTCCGCGGCGGCGAGCACGGCGACCTTGTCGTCGCGGCGCACGCGCGCACTCGGCGTCTGCATCTTTTGGAGGGCCTCGAGCGCCGCCTCCGCTTGGCGTTCTTGATAGAAGCCGAGGACGGCGTTGAGGCCGACGATGAGAAAGATCGCGATGGCGTCGCCGTAGCGTGCGAGCGGCGACTCTCCGGCGCGGCTCGCGCCCTCGACGAGCGCGATCACCGCTGCGACGAGCAGCGTGAGCACGATCGGGTTGGCGAACTGCGCGAGGATGCGCTTCCACGCGCTGGGCGCGGGCGGCGGCGGAAGCTCGTTTCGACCTTGCTCGCGGAGACGCTTTTCCGCCTCGGCGGTGGAGAGCCCTTGCTCGGCGGTGCTACCCACGCGGCGGAGCAGGCTCTCGAGCGGCTCGGAGTGAGGGCCGGGAGCACCTCTCACGCTCGGCGGCGCTGCATCGGCGCGCGCCTCGGACGCGCTGGTCGTCATTGTCCGGCTTTACGCTGCTGCGCGACCTGCTCGGCCTCGAGCTCTTCGAGCGCCGCGGCGAGCTCGTCTTGCTCGCTCTTGGAGAGTGACGGTGCCGAGCCCGCGTCGACGCGCGCCTTGGCGGCGGGCGGCGGCGCCGCTTCTTCCGGCGGCAAGAGACCCATCTTGCGCTTGAGGGCGACGAGCTCGTCGTCGGCCGCGGACGCCTTCTCGAGCTGGGAGAACTTCGAAGCGAGCACGTCGCCCGTGTACTCCTCGGCGAGCTCGGCGCCGGCCTCGGCCTCGGCCTCGAGCTGATCGATCTTCTGCGACATCCGATCGAACGTCTCGAAGGCGCTCTGATCCTTGAGACCGCTCATGGTCTCCTGAATCGCCTTCTGCGCTTCGGCGCGCTTCTTCCGCGCGATGAGGACGTTCTTCTTGCGCTTCGCCTCTTCGATCTTGTCGTTCAGCATGCGGAGCGCACGCTTGAGCTGCTCGACGGCCGCCTTCTGCTTCTCCCACTGCTCCTTGTAAGAAGTGCCGAGCGCGTCGTGCTCCTTCTTTCGAGCGAGCGCGTCCTTGGCGAGCTCTTCGTTGCCGGCTTTGAGGGCCATCATGGCGCGCCGCTCCCACTCGGCGGCGTTCGCCATCTCTTGCTCCATCTGCTTGAGCAAGCGCTTCTCGTCGGCGATCGAAGCAGCGACCTGCTTCTTCGCCTCGATCAGCTGCGTGTTCATGTCGAGGACGACCTGGTTCAGCATCTTCTCCGGGTCCTCGGAGGTGCTGATGAGGTCGTTCAAGTTGCTTTTGATGAGCTGGGCGAGGCGGGCAAAGATTCCCATGATGAGCGTTTTCTTCCGTGGTCAGGCGCGAGGGGCGGGGATCGATTCGGCCTTCGAGAGCTGTGCGAGGCTGGGGACTTGCTCGGCGAGTGCGAGATCGATCTCGTCCATCGTCGCCTGAAGCTCGTTCATGTCGAGGTTCTCGAGCTCGAGCGCCGACGAGAGCACCACGTGGTCTTGCTCGAGGCCGTAAGCCGTGTGCACGAGCGAGCCGGCGTTCAGCTCGAGGAGGCGCCGAAGGAGCGCGACGTTGGCCATCTTCGCGTCGCTGATGCGCACGCGGAGGACGACGAGCGGCGGGTCGACACGGACGGCGATCGGCGGCATCGCTTCGCTGGAGTGGACGAGGTAGGTCCGCTCGCCCTCCACCGCGGTCCACCTGCGGTTCATTCGCGTGAGGTAGGCCTCGACGTCCTTCTCGGTACGCATGGCGCGCGAGTCTATCACGGTCGGGGGGCCGCTACCGGCCCCCGACACCCCCCCTCGTCGCGGCGTCGGCGCGGGGACGCGCCTCCTTGCTCCTCGGCAAAGGGGGGTCGACGCGCCCCCCCCTTTGGAGCCCCCCGGGGTTGCTACGCGGTGCGGGCTCGGGGGCCTTCAGCGTGGCGCGGTGGAGGGCGGGGCTCGGGGGGCTTCAACGTGGCGCGGTGGAGGGCGGGGCTCGGGGCTCTCAGGGTGGCGGTGGCGGGCGGGGCCGCGGGGGCGGCGGGTGTGTGTATGGTGCATGGAAGTGGCCATTTGGGCGGGTGGGAAGGGGGGTGACCGCTCGTGGCCAAGTCATGCTAGGTTCATGGACTGCGGAATGGCGTCGGAACAAGGGTCCCTGCTCGGCCAAGTCGTGGGGGGCCAGTACAAGGTGCGCCGCCTCATCGGCTCCGGTGGGATGGGCGACGTGTACGAGGCCGAGTCCAAGGCCGGCGAAAAAGTCGCGCTCAAAGTTCTCCATGAGCGCGCGGCCCAGGACCCCGACCTCGTCGCGCGCTTCCAGCGCGAGGCGACCATCGCCTCCCAGGTCAAGTCACCGTACGTCGCGCGCATCCTCGGCGCAGGCAAGGATCGCAACGGCCGCCTCTGGATCGCCTTCGAGCGCCTGACCGGAGAGCCGCTCGACGAGCGCCTTCGGCGCGAGCACTACCTCGGCTTCGACGAGGTCGGGCCGATCATCGACGACTCGCTTCAAGGGCTCGAAGCCGCCCACAAAGCGGGCGTCATCCACCGCGACATCAAGCCGGCCAACCTCTACATCGAGAAGCGCAAGCTGTCGCCGCGCGAGATTCAGGCGGGCGAATCCGACGAGCGGACGCGCATCCTCGACTTCGGCGTCTCCAAGATTCGCTCCCGCGGCAACAAGGCGAAAACGGAGCCGTCGCTCACCGCGTTCGATGCCACGCTCGGGAGCTTCGCGTACATGGCGCCCGAGCAGGTCAGAGGCTCTGCGCGCGTCGACGAGCGCGCCGATCTCTATGCGCTCGGCGCCGTCGCCTTTCGCGCCCTGACCGGTCGCCTCCCATTCGAGGGCGCCAACGCCCTCACGCTCATCGCCCTCAAGCTCGATCGCGAGCCGCCGAGCCTGGCCTCGGCCACTGGCGACGAGTGGCCGGTGGTCATCGAGCGCTTCCTCGAGCGCATGATGGCGCGCGAGCGTGATCGTCGCTTCGCCAGTGCGACCGAAGCCCTCGAGGCATGGCGTGGCGTCCGAAACACGATGCCAGGCACGCCCCGCGTCACCCCCAAGTCGCGCCCGCCCGAAGACGGTCCGGCCGACGACATGACCGCGGTCACCTTCGCCGACACGATGTCGAGCCGAAAGTAGCTGGCGAAGAGCCGGAAGCCGGCCCGTTGGGTCACTTCCAAGGGGCAGCTAGAAACCGAAGATTTCGATTTTCGGATCGTGATACAACCGGGCCCGTGGAGCAGACCATCGTCGCCCGGGGCAAGGTCGAAGTTCGTGGCGGAACCGTCAAAGTTGCCAAAGGCAACGCGAACAAGCCCAAGCTCGAGATTGGCCCTGAAACCCTCGTCGTCGGACGCAACGAAGCGTGCGACTTGGTCCTGGACGACCGCAAAGTAAGCGCCGTCCACATGGAGCTCGTCGCCACCGAGCGTGGCGTGCGCGTTCGCGACCTCGGGTCGCGCAACGGCAGCTTCGTCGGCGACACTCGCGTCGGTGAGGTCTACCTCACCAAGCAGACGTGGGTCTCCGTCGGCGACACGATGCTCGAGTTCACGCCCGCGCAGCCGGAGCAGGTCGAGGTCCCCGAGGTCGCGTCCTTCGGACCGGTCGTCGGCAACGGCCCGACGATGCGCAGCGTGTTCGAGCGCCTCCGCAAGGCTGGCCCCACCGACCTGACGGTGCTCATCACTGGTGAGACGGGCTGCGGCAAAGAGCTCGTCGCCCAGGCGATCCACCAAGCTTCGAACCGCGCCAACCGCCCGTTCATCGTCGTCGACTGCGGCGCCATCGCCCCGTCGCTCGCCGAGAGCGCGCTCTTCGGTCACGAGCGCGGGTCGTTCACGGGCGCCATCGAGAAGCGCGTGTCGCCCTTCGTCGAAGCCGACGGTGGCACCATCTTCCTCGACGAGCTCGGTGAGCTTCCCGTCGACGTCCAGCCCAAGCTCCTTCGCGCGCTCGCCGAGCAGCGCATCAAGGCGGTCGGCTCGAACACGTACCGCCCGGTCAACGTCCGCGTGCTCGCCGCGACGCGCCGCGACCTCGTCCGCGAGGTCAACGAAGGCAACTTCCGAAGCGACCTTTACTTCCGCGTCGCGCAGGTGAAGGTGGAGCTTCCGCCGCTGCGTCAGCGCCTCGAGGACATTCCGCTCCTCGTCCGCAAGATGCTCGCCGACATGGGCGACAAGACGGCCTACGACCGCATCCCGAACGACTCGCTCGAGCGCCTCATGCGCCACGACTGGCCGGGCAACGTCCGCGAGCTCCGCAACGTCGTCGCCGTCGCGCTCGCCTTCGGCAAAGAGGGCCCGCTCGACATCGCGCAGTACCTGTCGCCGCTCACCACGTCCGCGGCCGAGTCCACGCCCACGCGTGGTCGCACGTTCCAGGACGCCAAGCGCGAGGTCCTCGCCAAGTTCGAGCGCGACTACTTCACCGCGCTCTACGCCGAGTGCAGCGGCAACGTGAGCGAGATTGGTCGTCGCGCCGCCATGGAGCGCGCGCACGTCCGCGGGTACCTCCGTCGCCACGGCATCGGCGATTGGAAGGACAAGGGCGGCGGCGCCGACAAAGAGCGCTTCTGATCGTGGCTCGGCCCGAGGTGCGGGCGATGCGGGAGGGCGACCTCGCGCGCGTCGCCACCCTCTCGGGCACGCTCGGTTATCCGGTCGACGTCGCCGAGGTTCGCGCGCGATTCGCGCGGCTCGTCGCCGCCGCCGAAGGAGCCCTCTTCGTCGCGGAGCTGGCGCCGCAAGGCGTCGTGGGCTTCATCCACGTGCACGCGGCCGCATCCTCCTCGAGAGCGCACCCCACGCCGAGATCGCGGCGCTCGTCGTCGACGACATCGCGCGTCGCACCGGGGTTGGGCGCGCTCTCGTCGGCGCGGCCGAGGCGTGGGCCCGCGATCATGGCTTCGATCGCGCGCGCGTTCGCTCGAACGTTGCGCGCGAGGAGTCGCACCGCTTCTATCCCGCGCTCGGCTACGTCGTCGCGAAGACGCAGCACGTCTACGAGCGACGCTTGGCCGTGTCGACTTGAGCGGCACGCGCGTCAGCCGGTCGGGTAACGCGCGTGCAGCAGGCGGCGTTCACTTGGTGGCGTCGAGGTACGTGACGCCCGGCGCGGTCCCGCCGTCGGGCGGTGAGCCACCGTCCGCGGCCGAAACGCTACCCAGCAGGGTCTCGAGCGACACACGCGCGACCCACTTGCGGTCACTGCTCACGAGGAAGCCCTGCGGCTTGCCGTCGAGGAGCCCCGCCGCGACGGCGATGCCGTGCGGATCGCCCATATTCGACCAGCCGCCCGTCGGAAGGTCTGGCATCGTCGCGGTGACGACCTTGCCGAGCGCCGTCAGGTTCGCGACGGCGATGTCCGCCGAGCCCTCTTCTTCGAAGAATGCGCCGTGGCTCGTCGGCTCGACCGACACGCCCGTGTAGCCGAGCGAGGGGATCATCGTGACCGGCGCCGTGAAGGTCTTGGTGGCCTTGTCGAACACGGCCTTGGAGAGGTCGAGGATGTTCTGCGAGTTCTCGCCTTCGGAGGGGACGACGGTGACGCCGGTCGACGGATCGACCGACGCCGAGTCGAGCTCGGTCCCGAGGGGGGCCGTGGGGTCCGCCGCGCTCGGGTTGATGTACGTGTAGATTGCATTGTTGTCGGCGAGATCGATCACGTTGACGCTCGAGTTGATCGACCCGCCGCCCACGCCGCCGTCCGCGGTGTAGCTGTCGCAGAACGAGAGCGAGCCGCCGTCGGCTGCGGTCGACGACCCGCAGTCGTAGAACGGCGCGATGATCCGACTGCGGACCGAGTCGAAGCCGAAGTTCTCGCTGGGCGGCGCCTGAATGTGCGCGCCGAGCGTCATCGTGGTGAGGTCGACGATCTGGAAGCCGTCGTACACGCTCAGGATCGCGCGGTGATGGGTGGAGTCCACCGCAACGCCGGTCACGAAGCCGCCACCACCCGAGAAGCCGGAGGTGCCGTAGTCGGCGGGCAGCTCGATCGTCTTCACGAGCGTGTCGGTCTTGGGATCGATGAAGCGGATCTTCCGGTTGTAGGTCGAGACCGCGATGACCATGTCGGCGTCACCTCCGCTCGCCGTGGCCACGTCTGCGTCGCCGAGATCGATCTGCTTGATGAGCGCCGGCGCGCCCGCGGTGCCGTTGCCGGCGAGGCCGACGTCGACCACGGACACGACCGCGTTGGTCGTCGGGATCACGTCGAGCGGCAGGTAGAGCTTCTGCTTGCCGCCTACGGTGACGATGCCGAACGCGCCCGTTCCACCTGCGGCAGGAGGAGGCGGCGGTGCGGCGTCGGCATCGGCGCCTCCGTCGGGGCTGACGCCACCGTCACCTTCCGTGGTCGCGTCGCCCGCGCTCGCCTCGAGCGTTCCGGCCTCGGGGTTGTTCAAGCCGAGCGGGTCGCTCGTGCTGGAGACGCACGCAGAGGGAAGAACGACGGCCGCACCGAGGGACACGACGAGCGAGGCAAGGACGAGGGCATTTTTTCGCATGAACGGGAGCTCTCCGCAGAAGAGGGAAGGGTGAAGGCGCGTGGCGAACGATTCCCCACACGTTTTGATGGTTTATAGCGAACGTTGGACGGGGGCGTCTCCTGGGCATTCGAGTCGTTCCCGCTTGCGGTAAGACAAGGTCGGAACTGCGGCTTCATCGATGACCGCGCCGTCCCGATGCGCTACGCGTTGAGGTGCGTGGTCGAAGCGCCTCGAGGATTTTCGTTCTTTCCGGTCGTGGTGAGCGCCGTGTGCGCGGCGCTCCTCGCTCGACTCGCGTGGGAGAGCCCGCGCCTGCTCGTACCGCTCAGCTTCGTGATCCTCGTGATGACGCTGCCCGCGGCGCTCGCTCGACGCCGGATGCGGAAGCTCCTCCGTAGTGGAGACGTCCAACGCATCCTCGCCGCGTGGGCGCCCAGCTTCGCGCGGATGGTTCACCCCGAGACGATGACCCCACTCTTGGTCGCGACGGCGTACGCGGCGTGCGGCTTCGTCGATGCGGCGCGCCGCTCGCTGGAACGCGCGGCGCGCGGCCCGGCGTGGGAGGCGGCGATCGAGCAACGCCTGGTGCTCGAGGCCATCCTCGATACGTTCGAAGGGGAGCGCGACGCGTCACTCGAGAAGGCCCTCGCGTTGAACCATCTGCCGCTCCCCTCGGTCGGCCTCTTCACTCGGATGAAGATCGTGCGTCTCCGGCGCGGCGTGCTCGCGCTCGCCCGCGCGTTCGCGCACGCCACGGAGGTCGCCGACGTCGACGCGCTCCGCCGCGCCGCGAAGAGCTCGCCGATCGTGCATTGGCCCATGCGCTACGCCGAGGCCATCGTCGCGATCGACCGCGGTCGGCCGAGCCGGGCCGTGGGCCTCCTCCACGGCGCTCCCACGTGGCCCAGCGAGAGCGCCTTCGCCGCGTTCCAGGCCGAGCTCGATGGAGTCCTGGCCCGCTCGGGCCCCACCGCCTAGGGAAAACCCCGCAATTTCACGGCGTCCTCCCGGCTCATGCACGGAGACCCGCCGGAGCCGCTCGCCCGGTGAGAGGGGGGTGATACTCTCCATCCGGAATGGTGCAGGCGGCGCAGGCGGGGCGCGTTCGCCTCCCGAACCTCGAGAAATACGAGGTGCTGGAGGAGATCGGGCACGGGGGCATGGCCACCGTGTATCGCGCCAAGGATCGACGTTTGGGGCGGGAGGTCGCCCTCAAGGTCATCCATCCGCACTTGCGGGAGTCGACCGAGGTCGCGTTCCGATTTCGCGGCGAGGCCCAGGCCGTCGCCAAGCTGCGGCACGCCAACATCGTCGAGGTCTACGACGTCAGCGGCGAGGGCGAGGGCGAGCAGTACCTCGTCGTGGAGCTCCTCCGCGGCAAGACGCTACGCAAGATCCTCAAGGAGGGCGGTGAGCTTCCGCCCGAGGTGGCCGCCGCGCTGGGCGTCGAGCTCTTGAGCGCACTCGCGCACGCGCACACGGAGGGCGTCGTTCATCGCGACGTCAAACCGGAGAACGTCATCATCGAGCATCGCGCGGCCGACGAGGCCGACGATGAGCACGGGCGACCGCGAATCCGTGTAAAGCTCACCGACTTCGGGATCGCGAAGCTCCTCGACGCCCAGGGCGTCACCTCCACTGGCCAAGTGCTGGGCAGCCCTGCGCACATGGCGCCCGAGCAGATCGAAGGCGGCGACGTCGACGCGCGAGCGGACGTGTTCGGCCTGGGAGTCCTTCTCTACGAGTGCATGGTGGGGCACTTGCCGTTCGAGGGAGCGAACCCCGCGCAAGTGCTCCGTCGCGTGCTCGACGGTTTGTACGCGAGCGCCGAGCGGGAACGCCCCAAGATCGGCCGCGCCTTCTCCACCATCCTCGACCGCGCGCTCGCGCGCGAGCCGGACGGACGCTTCCGCGACGCCACCGAGATGCGCACGGCGCTCTCCGCGGAGCTCGAGCGTCTCGAGATGGGCAAGCCCAAGGAGATCCTCGCCGCCTACTTCGACGACCCCCGAGCCTTCGTGGAGTCGACGGAGAAGAAACTGGTCGCGCGCCTGGCAAAGCTCGGCGCCGAAGCGCGCAAAGAGGGGCGTCACGTCGACGCCGCAGCCCACACGAACCGAGCCCTCGCGTACGCGCCCAACGACCCCGCTCTCCTCGCCGCGGCAACGAGCCTCGGGCGGCGCGAGGCGGGGCGTCGGGCGCTTCGCCGCGGCGTGCCGCTCGTCATCGGGACGCTCGCCTTCGCGGCGCTCGGATTTTGGGGCAGTCGCGCGCTCGTGCGGCGACCGCGTCCGCCCGTCGTGTCGACGCCGGTCGAGACGCCGAGCGCCGGCCCGCTCGTCGTGACGCCGCCCGCTCCGCGCGACTCGGCGACGCGCCCCGCGGTGTCTTCGTCGGTCGTGCCGCCGCTGCCCGCGCCACCGGTCATCAAAGCGCAGCCGGCCGCGATCCAACCGAAGGCCGTCGAGCGCGCTCTCGTGATCCGCACGCTGCGCCCTCCGTATGGTGTGACGCTGACGCTCGACGGAGAGCCCGTCGCCCAGCCGAGCGCCGGTGCGCGTCTTCCGATGACGCGCGAGTCACACACCATCAAGCTCACGTGCGCCAACGACGCCTGCGAGCCCGACGTCCGTACCGTCGCTGCGGGCGCCGACGACGAGGTCATCGACGTGACCCTCGCGATTCGCCCCGCGTCGCTCGTCGTCGACGCCGACGGCGACCGTCGGTTCCAGCTCCGCGAGGACCCGACGATCGTGTTCGGTGCGCGCGAGGTGGTTCGCGTGCCCATGAAAGGCTCACTCGCCACGATGCACGTGGTCGATCTCGCCGCCCCCGATCGCGTCGAGCCCGTGACGTTGACGGCCGGCAAACAGAGCCGCGTGACGTTCGCCACGCCGTGACCGCCAACGTCGTGTAGCCTGAGGAACGATGCGGTTCGGTCCGCGGGTTCGCGCGCTCGTGAGCGTCATGTCGATGCTCGTCGTCCTCGGCGGGACGTCGGTCGCTCACGCCGATCCGGAGACGGACATCGAGAAGGGGCGCAACGCGTACCTCGCACGCCAATACGACGAGGCCGACTCCCGCTTTCGCGCGATGCTCGATCCCAAGGCGGGCTCGGTCAAAGACCCGGTGCTCGTGTCGCAGGCCCTCATGCTCTGGGGGGCCGTCAAGGTCGCGCAGAAGAAGCCGACCGAGGCCTCACGCCTCTTCGAAGATCTCCTCACCAAAGATCCGCAGTTCGAGCCCGACCCGCTGAGCTTTCCGACCGAGGTGCTCGACGTGTTCAGCGACACGCGGCACCGGATCCGCGAGCGACTGAGCGCCGCCGCCCGCGAGACGGCGCGCCTGGAGGCCGAGCGGAAGGCGCGCGAGGAGGCCGAGAAGAAGAAGGAGGCGGAGCGCGTGGCTCGCCTCGAGCGCCTCGCCGCGGAGGAGACCGTGCGCGTCCAACGGAGCCGCGCCGTGGCGTTCATTCCCTTCGGCGCGGGCCAATTCCAGAACGGCGACCGCACCCTCGGTTGGGGCTTCCTCGCCGCCGAGGCGGCCTTCGTCGCGATCGGAACGGCGGTGGTTCCGTTCGCCGTCGCGGAGCGCAACGCGATGACGGATTCGTATCAGCCCGCGTTCCGTCCCGACGCGACCGCCGAGGCGGAGTCGCACCGGCAGAACGCGATTCGTCTGCAGATCGTGAATCTCGTCGCGTACGGCGCGTTCGCGGTCACGGCAGTCGTCGGAGTCGTGCAAGCGAACGTCGCGTTCGTGCCCGAGACCGTCAAGGTCCAGCGTCGCTCCCCGAAAGAGCTCGACGGAACCGTCCCTCCGGCCGGCGCGCCGCCTTCGCCGCGCGCGTCGTCCCCGAAGCGCGAAGCGACCGTTCGTTTGAGCCCCAACGTTTCCGGGCTCACGGGCGGCTTCGCGGTCGGAATCGACGGGCGCTTCTGAGTCGGGCTTCCTCGCTCGGTGCGCGATCGAAATTGGCCTGCGATTCGCGGTGAAAAGCGCGATTTCGTGCTCGCGTCGCTCCGGCGCGTTTGGCATGTCGAAGGGCGATGTCTCTTTCGTCGCGCTCCGGCGTCACGTCCGGCACGGTGGTCTTCCTCCTCGCAGCGTGCGGCCAAGGCGGGCGCGACGCACTCCCCCGTAACGCCGGGGACGCCGGAGCCATCGCGAACGCGGCGGACTTCGCGCGCGATGGAGGCGTCTCGGGGACGACCGACGCCTGCGAGGCGGCTCGGCAGACGCGCTCCTACGTCGGCTGCGAGTACTGGCCGACCGTCACGCCGAATCCCGTGTGGTCCATCTTCGATTTCGCGGTCGTCGTCGCGAACCTCGGGACGGACACCGCCGAGGTGACGATCTCCGGGCCCGGCGGCACGAACGTGTCTCGCTCCGTGGCGGGGGGAGCGACGGACGTGGTCACCCTCCCGTGGGTGCGGCCGCTCAAGGGCACCGACGCGAGCTCGTGCGGCACGCCGCAGGAGTGGCCTACGTCGGTGCTCGCGCACGGCGCCGCTTATCACCTCGTCAGCTCGCGGCCCGTCGTGGCCTATCAGTTCAACCCGCTCGAGTACGCTCCCCAAGGCGGCGCGCCGGGGAAGGACTGGAGCAAGTGCCCCAACTCGCCTTTGTGCGCGAGCTGCTTCTCGTACTCCAACGACGCGTCGCTACTCCTGCCGACGCCGGCGCTCGCGTCGATCTATCGGATCAGCGCGGCGCGCGCGCCCGGGACCACGGTCACCGTCACGGCGACGCAGGACGGAACGAAGGTGGACTTCCACGTCGGGAAGAACGGGCGGCTCGTCGCGGGCGGTGGCGTCACGGCGGCGGGTCCCGGCGAGGTGTCGAGCGTCGCGCTCGACGCCGGCGACGTGGCGCAGTTCTTCGCCGAGCCGAACGCCGACGTCAGCGGCTCGATCGTGAGCGCCACCGCACCGGTCGAAGTCATCGTCGGCAATCAGTGCATCTTCCTCCCCGACTCGAACACCCACGCGTGCGATCACGTCGAAGAGGTGGCGATGCCGGCCGAGACGCTCGGAAAGCGCCACGTCGTGCCGCGGCCCCCGTCGCCGTCCGGCGGGGCGGTGACGCACGTGGTCCGCATCACCGGGAACGTGGACGGAACCACGCTCGCGTACGAGCCCAAGGTGCCCGCCGGCTGCCCGACGAAGCTCGACGCCGGCGAGAGCGTGCAGTGCACCGTGACGGACACCGACTTCGTCGTCACCGGCTCGAGCGAGATCGTAGTCTCGACGTTCCTCGTCGGCTCCGAGATGAGCGATCCGTCGAGCCAGCGCGGCGATCCGTCGCAGTCGTTCGCTGCGCCCGTGGAGCAGTACCGCAAGGACTACGTGTTCCTCGCGCCGCTCGACTACGACCTCACGTACGCGGTGATCACGACGCCGATGCCGCCGCCGTCGATCACGCTCGACGGCACGCCGGTGGCCACGGCGCCGACCCCAATCGGCGCCAGCGGGCTCGGCGTTCTGTACGTGCCGATCCCCAAGTCGACGCCGCGGCACCGCATCGAGGCGGGCGCCCCAGTCGGCGCCCAGATCGTCGGCTACGGCTCGTACACGAGCTACGCGTACCCGGCCGGCCTCGATCTCACGCGCATCGCCCCGCCGCCCGTCGTGAAGTGAGCGCGCGGGCTCAGAGCGCCCGGCGAACGAAGATCTGCTCGAGTGTCTCGCGCTTGGGGACCACGCTCTCGACCACCGCGCCGCTCGCGAGAGCCTTCTCGAGCACCGCGCGCACCGCGGCCTCACCGGTCACGTCGAGGACGGTCTGCTCGCCCATCGCGCGCGCGGCGTGACCCATCTCGGCGAGCTCGCGCACGAGCGATTCCGGCGCGCGGTCGAGCGTGATCTCGCTCGAACGAACCTCTCCGGTCACGAGCTCGCGCACCGCTCCGGCGAGGACCACCGAGCCGCTCTTCAAAATGCAGACGCGGTCGCACAGCATCTCGACGTCGCTCAAGATGTGGCTCGAGAAGAAGACGGCGCGCCCGGACTTGCGCTCTTCGACGATGAGGTCGCGCACTTCTTTGCGACCCACCGGATCGAGGCCGCTCATCGGCTCGTCCAAGATGAGGAGCTCCGGCTCGTGCACGAGCGCCGCCGCGAGGCCGGTGCGTTGGAGCATGCCCTTGGAGAGGTTTCGCGCCGGGCGGTCGATGGCCGAGCTGATGCCGACACGCTCGATGATGCGTTCGACGCGACCGAAGACCTCGCGGCGCGGAACGCCGGAGAGCTGTGCGCAGAGGGTGACGAACTCGCGCGGTGAGAGGTACGGATAGATGTACGGGTTCTCGGGAAGGAACCCGACGCGCTTCATCGCCTCCGGCGAGGGGGCAGTCTCGCCGAGGATCGTCGCGCGACCGGACGTGGGCGCGATGAGCCCGGTCAGCATCTTGATCGTCGTGGTCTTGCCGGCACCGTTCGGGCCGAGGAAGCCGAAGATCTCCCCTTCGAACGCGGTGAACGAGATGCCGCGCACGGCCTCGACCTTCTTGCCGGAGAAGGGCTTCTTGAAGGTCTTCCTGAGATCTTCGACGGTGAGGACCGTGCGTTTCATCGGGCGATGGCGCGCGTGGGCGATCAGTCCTTGGTCTCGGTGGTCGCGCCGTACTCGTGCAGCTTGTACTGCACCTTGCGCGTGGAGATGCCGAGGATCATCGCCGCCTTGGACGTCGACCCGCCGCAGGCCTCGAGCGTCTTCAGGATCGCGTAGCGCTCGAGGTCGGCGATCGTCGAGCCCGGCACTACGGGGAGGCCATCGGTCGTGTCCTGCGGCACCACCGTCGGCGGGAGATGCCGGAGCTCGACCTGCGCGCCGTCGCACAACACGACCGCCCGCTCGACCACGTTCTCGAGCTCGCGCACGTTGCCCGGCCAGCCATACGCAGAGAGTCGCTCGAGCGCCTCGGGCGCGAAGCCCTCGATGCCGCGGCCGTTCTCGGCGGCGTACCGGCGGAGGAAGAAGCTCGCGAGCGCCGGGATGTCGCCCTTGCGATCGCGGAGCGGCGGGATGTCGATGGTGACGACGTTCAGCCGGTAGAAGAGGTCCTCGCGGAACGTGCCCTTCTTGATCTCGTCGGCGAGGTTCTTGTTGGTCGCGGCGATGACGCGTACGTCGACCTTCTGCGTCTCGTTGCCGCCGACGCGCTCGAAGGTGCGCTCCTGGAGGAAGCGGAGAAGCTTGACCTGCGTGCCCAGCGGGATTTCGCTGATCTCGTCCAAGAAGAGCGTGCCGCCGTCGGCCTGCTTGAAGCGACCTTCGCGGCGCCCGACGGCGCCCGTGAAGGCGCCGCGCTCGTGCCCGAAGAGCTCGCTCTCGAGGAGTGACTCGGCGAGCGCCGCGCAGTTGAGCCGCACGAACGGCTTGGGCGCGCGCGGCGACGCGCCGTGAATCGCTTCGGCGATCAGCTCCTTGCCCGTGCCGCTCTCGCCGGTGACGAGCACGCTGGCGCGGCTCGGCCCGACCTGGCCCACGAGCTCGAGGATCTGCTTCATGCGGCCATCGTTCGTGACGATGAGCCCAGCGGCGTTGCGCTCCCGCAGTCGATCGCGGAGCTGCCGCGTTTCTTGGAGGAGGCGCGCCTTCTCCATCGCGCGCTCGACGACGGCCGTCAGCGACTCGAACTCGAGCGGCTTGGTGAGGTAGTTCTCCGCGCCCTTCTTCACGGCGGTCACGGCGCTCGAAATGGTCCCGAAGGCCGTCATGACGACGAAGACCGTTCCGGGCATCGCCGCCTTGGCCTTCTCCATGAAGCTGATCCCGTCGAGGCCCGGCATCTTGAGATCGGTGAGGACGACGTCGGGCTGGAACTCCTCCAGCTTGCCGAGCGCCTTGAATCCGTCGGCGGCGGTCTCGGTGACGTAGCCCTCGTCGTGGAGGATCTCGCTGAGCGCGGCGCGAGCGTTGGCCTCGTCGTCCACGATGAGAATGCGGCCGCGCGGCTCGCGGCGCGGCCGGGCGGCGGGGTCCTCCTCGCGTCGAGACGTCGGGGGGACGTCGGTGCTCGACGTTTCGAGCCCGGCCTGGCCACTCAACTCGCGCCCTTCAAACGGCGGAGCGCCGGCCGGCAAAGACCCTTCAGGGGACGGCGGGGGAGACGGGCGATCGGGAGTAACCATGGCTGTCTCGTATCTTCCCATGTTCCGAGCCTCGAGAAGAAGGTGTACAACGCGAATCCGAATGAAACGCGCCCTCGTGGTTCTTGGCTTGTCGGCGGGCCTCGCGCCCCTTCTTTCGTCCTTCCCCGCGAACGCGCAGGTGTCCTTCGGAGGTAGCGCCTCCGCGGGAGCCGGAGCGAGCGCGCCCCCGTCTGCGGCTGCGGCCGGCGGCGGCGCGGCGGCGGCCAAGGCGGCCCCGGCCGAAAAGCCGGCGGCGGCGGCGCCCGCCGAGCCCTCCGAGGCGGCGCAGGAGAAGGAGTGGGCCGAGCGCGACAAGCAGATGATGGAGTCGAGCACGCTCACCGGTCAGCTCGGTCTCCTCCGCACGCCCCACGCGCAAGGTGGCGCGCCCGGTCAGTTCCGACTCGGCTTCACCGTCGACTACTTCTCCGCCGGGTTCCTCTGCACGAGCGAGCGCCCGTGCACGCTCGCCTCCGGCGGCACCGCCACGAGCGACACGCTCGATCACTTCGGCGGCACGATCACCCTCGGTGTCTCGATCCTCAAGTGGCTCGAGGCCTACGCCGCGACGAGCGCGTACGGCAACTCGACGAGCAACAACCGCCCGTCGCTCCTCCAGGTGCTCGGCGACACCAACCTCGGCCTGCGCGGCTACACGCCAATCTCCAAGGTCTTCCACGTCGGCGGCTTCACCGAGCTCTGGCTCGTCAACGGTTCCGGTCAGGTCGGCCTCAACGGTGGCGGCACGAGCTTCAAGTTCGGTCCCAACGCCACGGTGGACCTTCGCGGCCTCGAGAAGCCCACGCCGTTCCGCGCCAGCCTCGTGCTCGACTACATGTTCGACAACACGGGCGAGGTCATCAAAGGGACCGAAGACCGCCGTGGCCAGCCGGTCACGCGCATCGAGCGCTTCGGCTTGGGCGTGAACCGCGTCGATCACTTCGACGTCGGGCTCGGCGTCGAAGGCTTCTTCGCCGAAGAACGCGTTCGTCCTTTTGCAGAATACAACCTTCTCGTGCCGGTCAACCGGCAGGGCTACGCGTGCCATCTCGTGAACCCGTCCAACG
Organism: Polyangiaceae bacterium; assembly: GCA_044224815.1. GTDB lineage: Bacteria > Myxococcota_A > Polyangia > Polyangiales > Polyangiaceae > JADJCA01. The sequence continues at coordinate 121,036 of JBGAJR010000012.1, read as the reverse complement.
ACGCGTGCATGAAGAACGAGCCGCTCGCTCCGCAGAAGCTCACCATCGGTAGCCGCTTCCTTCCGTGGAAGCGCGGCTTCAACCTCACCGCCGCGTTCGACATCGGCATCGCCGGCACCAAGACGTTCGTCGAGGAGCTCGCGCCCACGCCGCCGTGGACGCTCTTCCTTGGCGCCGGCTGGAACGTCGACACCCAAGACCGCCCGCCGGTCGTGAAGGTGCGTACGGTCGAGAAGGTGATCGAGAAGGCGGTCGTGAAGAGCCGCATCAAGGGCCTCGTTCACGAGAAAGACAAGCAGGACGGGATCGCGGGCGCGATCGTCGCCTACGAGAACCACCCGGAGATCACTTCGATGGTCTCGGGCGCCGACGGCAAGTTCACGACCGAAGAGCTCCCCGCGGGTGGCTACGGCTTCGTCATCAAGGCCGACGGCTACAAGGAAGGCTCCTGCCAGGCGACGCTCACCAAGGGCGGCGCCGACGTCACCGTCGACTGCTCGCTCGAGGCGCTCCCGCGCGTGGGTACCGTCGTCGGCCACGTGCGCGACGCGGCCACGCAATCGCCGGTCGCGAGCGCGACGATCAAGATCGTCGACTCGCAGAAGAAGGAGAGCTCCGTCGGCGCCGACGGGCAGGGCGGCTTCCGCGTGGAGCAGGTCCCGCCGGGCACCGCGACGTTCACCGTCGAAGCCGACGGCTACCTCGTCCAGGTCATGCCGGCCGACATCAAGGTCCGCACCGACAACCCGGTCGACATCCTCGTTCAGCCGAAGCCGAAGAACGCGCTCGTTACGGTCGGCAAGAAAGAGATCACGATCAAGCAGCAGATCCAGTTCGCCGTCGACTCGGCCGTGATCCTGCCCGAGTCGCAGGCGCTCATGACCGAGATCGCCGACAGCATGATCCGCACCGCGCGCATTCGCCGCGTCGAGATCCAAGGCCACACCGACAACAGCGGGACGCCCGATCGCAACAAGACGCTCAGCGAGCAGCGCGCCGAGGCCGTGAAGCAGTGGCTCGTCGATCACGGCGTCGGACCCGATCGGTTGGTCGCGGCCGGCTACGGTCAGACGAAGCCCCTCGTCCCGAACGTCACCGCGGCGAACAAGGCGCGCAACCGCCGCGTTCAGTTCGTGATCCTCGAGCAGGACGCGGCGCCCGCGGCCGCTCCGGCGCCGGCTCCGGCGCCTGGCACGCGCAAGTGAAGGGGGGCGTCGCAACGGCGCGGGCATCGTGAAAAAACGCTGCTAACGTTCCGCGCCGTGCGACCCCTCGCTCCACTTTCGATCGCTCTCGCCACCACGCTCGGCACGCTCGGGTGCGGATCCTCCGGCGGAGACGCGCCGGCGGAGACGTCGGGGACGGCGCGCGCCGTGACGTCTCCCGGCGGAGACGCTGAGGTGGCACCGACGGCGGCTGCTACTGCGAGCGCTCCGTCGTCTGCGCCGCCGTCGTCCACGCCGCCCGCCGATCCGTTCGCGAGCTCGCTCACGGTCTACGCGATTCACGCGCCGACCTCGCAGCTGAACCCCGCCGGCTTGATGTGGACGTCGCCGGGTGGGCTCACGCGCCAAGTCCTCTTGAACGAGGCGGGAGCGGCGGTCCTCAACTTCAAGCACACGATCGGTCACGCATCCGTGAAGCTCGAGTGCGCGGCGACGGCGACCGCTCCGGCGGGGAAGTTCGTGGGCGCGATGACCAACGCCGACGACGCCGAGCTCCGCGGCCTCGTGCTCGACAAGCAGGTCGGGCTCGGCGTGATGTTCGATTCGGTCAAAGGTCGCTTCCAGACCGAGGCCGAGGTGCAAGCGGACGTCGACGCCGGCATCAAGGACGGCGGCATGAGCTACGTGAAGCTCGGCATCGCCGCCGATGTTTGCCAGCGTCTTCTCGACTACGAGCGCGCCTACGTCGCGGCCGGGCTCGACAAGGTCTACGGCCTTGCGGTCAGCCCGCTCCGCAAGGAGGGCGCAGGGTGCTCGGCGTTCGCGGTCTCGTTCCTGGAGCTCGCGAATCTGCTCGAGCCGCGTTTCGCCTCGACGTGGGCCTTCCACGTGCGCGCGCCGATGTACACGCAGCCGATCGTCGGGACGCCCGAGCCGCTCATCGGCGGGACCAAGAACCCGGGCGTGCTCGTGCCGGTGACTCGCGTCGCGAGCCTCACGCGCGGGTGGGCTGCGCCGAACGAAGACGGCATCGACATCGCCGGGTGGGATCCGACGCAGATGCAGGAGTCGCTCGACAAGATCATCACGCAGGCGCTCGCCGACGGCTCCGAGAAGGTCGAAGTCCAAGGGAAGCTCCGCGGCCTTCTCCTCGATCGGCGCTCGACGGTCGCGACGCCCGCCCTCATGGGCGGAACCTTCTTCACTCCCGGATCGCCATAAATCCGCGGAATTTCAGCCGAACGGAGGGGCGCGAGGGGCTTGCCGCCACCGTTCGGACCGTTCCACGACGAAAAGCGGAGACGCTGCTTGCACGCCGATAGGAGGCCGGCTATATCGCTGTCGCCCCTCAGTTGGTGGTTAGGCGACGCGGACCCCACTCCGGGGTGACCGCGTTTTTTATTGCCGTTTTTCCGGGTCGTCGCCCCGGAAGCACCCTGCCGAACTCCACCCGAGATGCCCGTTCCCTTCGTCCTCGATCGCGCCCGCCTCGACTCGGTCATCGAGCCGATCGTGCGCGCGCACGGTGGCGAGGTGATGGACCTCGAGTTCAAGAGCGAACAAGGCGGTTGGGTGCTCCGCATCTTCGTCGAGAAGCTCGGCAGCGCCGAGCGGAAGGCGAGCACCAAGGAAGCGGCCGTCGATCTCGACATGTGCTCGAAGATCGCGCGCGACCTGAGCCCCGCGCTCGACGTCGTCGACTTCGTCAATCACCGCTACCACCTCGAGGTCTCGACGCCGGGCGTCGAGCGCCCTCTCCGCGGCGAGGCCGACTTCGTTCGCTTCACTGGCGAGAAGGCCAAGGTGAAGCTCGAGCACGCCGTCTCCGGTCAAAAGGTCGTCATCGGCATCATCGGTGAGACCAAAAACGGGAAGACGTGCATCGTCGACGGCTCCCGCACCTACGAATTCCCCGTCGCCGACGTCTCGTCGGCTCGACTCGTCTTCGAGTTCGGACCCGCTCCGAAGCCCGGAAAGAAAGGGGCGCCGACGTCCAAGCGCTCCCAACAGCTCGCCAGTCACGAGGCGTCTTCGCCTCCGTCGTCCAAACGTGTTCCGAGGTAACCATGGCCACCGCGAATCAGTCCACGCCGCAACCCGAGAGCCTCCTCAAGGTCATCGAGGAAGTCGCCGAAGCAAAAGGAATCGACCGCGCCCGTCTCGTGAAGACGGTCGAAGAGGCGATCCTCAAGGCGGCGCAGAGCGCCTTCGGCCCGACGCGTGAGCTCGAGGCGCGATTCAACGAGCAGAGCGGCCAGGTCGATCTGTTCCAGTACATGACCGTCGTCGACGATCCGTCGGACGACGAGCGCGAGATCGCGCTCGAGGACGCGCAGCGCCTCGGTCTCGAGGCGGAGCTCGGCGAGGAGCTCGGCTTCCAGATCTTCTGGCACCCGGCCGACGCCAAGAAGGCCGCCGAGCAAGACAAGGAGTTCGGCGACCTCCTGATGGTGAAGCAGGCCCGCAACACGTTCGGCCGCATCGCTGCTCAGGCCGCGAAGCAGGTCCTCCTCCAGCGCGTGCGCGACGAGGAACGCGACCTCATCTTCAACGAGTTCAAAGACAAGAAGGGCGAGCTCATCAAGGGCGCCGTCCGCCGCTTCGAGAAGGGCAACAACATCATCGTCGACCTCGGCCGCACCGAGGCGATCCTGCCGTTCCGCGAGCAGACGCCGCGCGAGACGTATCGCCCGGGTGATCGCATCGTCGCCTTCGTGAAGGAGATCGACCGCGAGGCGCGCGGCCCGATGATCATCCTCTCCCGCGGTGACGCGAAGATGGTCGAGAAGCTCTTCGAGGCCGAGGTCCCGGAGATCTACGAGGGCATCGTCCGCATCGTCGCGTGCGCGCGCGAGGCGGGGGCCCGCTCCAAGATCGCAGTCGCCTCGCGCGACGCGGACGTCGATCCGGTCGGCGCGTGCGTCGGAATGAAGGGCTCGCGCGTCCAGGCGGTCGTGCAGGAGCTCCGCGGCGAGAAGATCGACATCGTCCCCTACGACCGTGATCCGGCGCGCTTCGTGTGCGCGGCGATTCAGCCGGCCGAGGTGAACAAGGTCATCGTCAACGAGGCCGAAGGCCGCATGGAGCTCGTCGTCCCCGACGAGAAGCTCTCGCTCGCCATCGGCCGCAAGGGCCAGAACGTGCGCCTCGCCGCCCAGCTCACGGGCTGGAAGCTCAACATCATCAGCGAGTCGAAGTTCAAGCAGATGGAGGAGGAGGCGATCTCCGCCCTCCAGCAGCTCGACGGCGTCGGCGAGCAGCTCGCTCGCAACATGTACCGTCTTGGCTTCCGCGCCCTCGAAGAGCTCGCCGAGGCGAGCGAGGAAGAGCTCGCGAGCATCCAGGGCGTCACGCCCGAGTTCGCGGCCACGCTTCGTGAGAACGCGGAGACCACCATGGAGCGCCTCCGTCAGGAGCGCATCAAGGCCGCCGAATCGCGCGTCGAGCCGCTCACCGATCGCGAGCGACTCCTCTTCGTGCGCGGCGTCGGCGAGCGGACGCTCCAGCTCCTCGAAGAGGCCGGCTACAAGAGCGTCGAGGACGTCCTTCGCGAGGACGAGGACAAGCTCGCCATCAAGACCGGTCTCGGCATCAAGAAGGCGCGCGCCATCAAGCACGGCGCCGAGCAGTTCATGAGCCAAGAGTGGAAGCACATCGACGCCGCCCGCCGCGCTGCCGCTGCGCGCGCGCGTGAGGCGACCGCCTGAGTCGACGCACGAGGAACGGAAACGAAGTGGACACCATGACCGATACGACGACGCAAGCGACCCTCAAGGGCGCGCGTACGTGCGTCGGCTGCCAAGAGGCCGACGCGCGGGAGGCGCTCGTGCGCCTCGTCGTCGCCGAAGACGACGCGAGCACGGCGACCGTCGTGGTCGACGCCGCCGGAGGAGCCTTCGGTCGCGGTGTTCACGTCCATCCGCGTCCCAAGTGCATCGAGCAAGCGACCAAGGGCGGGCTCGCCCGGTCGCTCAAGACCAACGTGAAGATGACGCCGATCGAGCTCGCCAGCGAGATCGGCGCGGCATTCGGACGGCGCGCGTCGGGTCTCCTCGCCTCGGCGAAGCGCGCCAAGAAGGTCGCCATGGGCGCCGACGCCAGCGTGGAAGCGCTGCTCCAGGCGCCCGACGCGGTGGTGGTGGTCGCTACCGACGCCGCCCACGCGGCGACGCTGGGCCCGGTGCAGCACGCCGTGGCCGAGGGTCGTGCAGCCGCGTGGCTCGACCGGAAGGAATTGGGCGCGATCTTCGGTCGCGCAGAGGTTGCCGTTTGCGCCGTCACCGACGAGCGCATCGGCGCCGAGCTGGCTCACGCGTGTCAGGTGCGCGCGTCGGTCATGTCGCTCGGAACGGATTCGCGGGGTGAAGCATGCAGGTCTCGGGAGGTTCGATGAGCAAGGTACGCGTCTACGAAGTGGCGAAGCAGCTGAACCTCGACCCCAAGCAGGTCGTAGCGCTGTTCCAGGCCGTCGGCGTCGCCGAAGTCCGCAACCACATGAGCTCGGTCGAGCCGGAAGCGGTCGAGCGCGTGAAGCGGCACCTCGAGAAGCAGCGCACCCACGACGTCGTCGAGGAGCGCGTTCGCACCGACGGGCGCGTCATCAAGCGACGCGCCGTGGCCAAGCCCGCGCAGAGCGCGGCCGACGTGGCCGCGCAGCCGTCGTCACCGTCGCTCCCCGCCGCCCCGCGCAGCGTTCGCGACGTGACCATCCCCGAAGCCCGCATCTCGAGCCCGTCCGCGTCGACCCCCGACGTCGCGGCCGCCGCTCCGTCGACGCGCGAGCTCGTCCGGGATCGAGAGAGTGGCCGCCTCCCGCCGCCCTCCGTTCCCGAAGACCGCCGCAGCTCGCGCGAGATCCCGGTCGACCGTAAGAGCGTGCGCGACGTCGCCGCCGAGGTCGCCGCTCCGGTTCCGCGTCCGGCCCCGTCCGCTACGGACGTGCAAGCCGCGCCTGCGGTGCCCGCGCCCGAAATCACCGCGCCGCCGGCGGAGCCGAGCGCGCCCGCGTCCGTCGCTCAGCCCGTCGTTGCTCCGGCGACGCCGCCGCCGGCCGAGCCCGAGCCCGTCGCCGCTGCTGCCGCGCCGAAGATCGAAGAGCCGCCGCCGCCGTCTGCGGTGGCGCGTCCCGTCGAGGTGGCCCCCGCTCCGGTCGCGCCCGAAGCTCCCGCGCGTCAGAAGACGGGCGTCGAGTACTGGACGGGTCGCCCCGGTGTCCCGATGCCCACGCCCGCCTCGGCGCAGCGCACCGCGATCGGCGGCGGCGCGGCTGGCGCGATGGCGCGTCGCGTTCAATACGACCCCCGTGCGCAGCAGGGCGGCCCGCGTCGTCCCGGCGCGCCGACCGGCCCTGGCGGTCGCCCGATGATGGGCGGCATGCGCGGCGGCCCCGGCATGCGCGGTCGCTTCCCGGCCTCGCAGCCGTTCCGCAAGGCGGGCGGCGCGGTCTCCACCAAGGAGATGAGCGCCGACAAGAAGGTCATCCGCATCGAGGAGAACATCACGCTCTCGTCGATGGCCGCCAAGATGAGCCTCAAGGCGACCGAGCTCCTCGGCCGCTTGCTCTCGATGGGCATGACCGGCGTCCACATCAACACGACCCTCGACGCCGACACGGCGAAGATCCTCGCCAGCGAATTCGGCTGGGAGGTCGAGGACGTTGCGGTGAGCGAGGAGGCGAACATCGCCGCCGCGCGTGGTGAGGAGGGCAAGGACCTCCCGGTCGACACCGACCTCGAGCTCCGTCCGCCGGTCGTCACCGTCATGGGTCACGTCGACCACGGCAAGACGAGCCTCCTCGATCGCATCCGCAAGGCGAACGTCGCCGCGGGCGAGGCGGGCGGCATCACGCAGCACATCGGCGCTTACAAGGTGCAGACGCCGCGTGGCACCATCGTGTTTCTCGACACGCCGGGCCACGAGGCGTTCACCGCGATGCGCGCGCGCGGCGCGAGCGTCACCGACATCGTCATCCTCGTCGTCGCCGCCGACGACGGCGTGATGCCGCAGACGCGCGAAGCCATCAACCACGCGAAGGCGGCCAAGGTGCCGATCATCGTCGCGGTCAACAAGATCGACAAGCCCTCGGCCGAGCCCGAGCGCGTGCGCCGCGAGCTCGTCGAAGCTGGCCTCCAGCCCGAAGAGTGGGGCGGCGACACGATCTTCGTGAACGTCTCCGCGCAGTCGGGTCAGGGCATCGAGCAGCTCCTCGAGATGCTCGCCCTCCAGTCCGAAATCCTCGACCTTCGCGCCAACCCGAAGCGTCCGGCGAGCGGCACCGTCATCGAGGCTCTCCTCGATCGCGGCCGCGGTCCGGTCGCGCGCGTGCTCGTCCAAGACGGCACGCTCAAGGTCGGCGACTTCGTCCTCGCGGGCGGCGGCTTCGGCAAGGTCCGCGCGATGACCAACGAGCACGGCAAGCAGGTGCACGAGGCTGGGCCGGCCACGCCGGTCGAGATCCTCGGTCTCTCCGACGTGCCGAACGCGGGCGACCCGCTCCACGCGGTCAAGGACGCCAAGAAGGCGCAGGAGATCGCGGACAGCCGCAAGGGCAAGATGGCGAAGTCGCTCATCCCGTCCACGGCCAAGGTGTCGCTCGAAGAGCTCTCCAAGCGCATCGCCGAGAGCGGTCTCCTCGAGCTCCGCGTCATCATCAAGGGTGACGTTCAGGGCTCGGTCGAAGCCGTGGCCGACGCCTTCGCCAAGCTCTCCGGCGAGAAGGTGAAGCTGTCGATCATCCACGCGGGTGTCGGCGCCATCACCGAAGGCGACGTCAACCTCGCCGTCGCGTCCAAGGCGATCGTCATCGGCTTCAACGTGCGTCCGGCTGGCAAGGCCAACGCGCTCGCCGAGGAGAACAAGATCGAGATTCGCCTGTACTCGATCATCTACGACGCCGTGAACGACGTGAAGAGCGCCATGGAAGGACTCCTCCCGCCGACGCTCGTCGAGAAGACGACTGGCAAGGCCGAAGCCCGTCAGATCTTCAAGGTCAAGAACGTGGTCGTCGCCGGTTGCTACATCATCGAAGGCATGTTCAAGCGAAGCGGCAAGGCCCGCCTCGTTCGCGACGGCGTGATGCTCTGGGACGGCAAGGTCGCGGCGCTCAAGCGCTTCAAGGACGACGCCAAGGAAGTCGCCGAGGGCTTCGAGTGCGGTATCAGCCTCGACGGCTACAACGACATCAAAGAGAAGGACATCATCGAGTCGTACGACGTTGAGGAAATCCGCCAAAAGCTGTGATGTGGGACCTTGGCAGGTCCCCTCACTGCGGCGTTCGCCGCAGTGAGCCTCCCCCCGCTCTCAGGTCGAAAGCGACCTTCGCTGACTTCGCCCACACGGGGCGAAGTCAGGTGCGACCTGGCGCCTCTCGCACTGCAGGTTGAGCGGTCCGCGTGACCGAGCTGATTCCTGGCCTACCCCGTGATCGCTCGACCGAGAATCTCCCATGTTCGTCGGGGTACTCAGGCTCACGTTTCATATTCCGCATGCGCGGTCGCTCAAGGACAAGCGGCGCGTTGTGCAGAAGTTTCGTGACCGGGTGCGCAGTCGGTTCGACGTGTCGATCGCGGAGGTGAGCGACCAAGATCTGCATCAGCGCGCCGTGTTCGGAGTCGCTGTCGTCTCGGGCGACCACGCGGTGTGCGATTCGGTGCTCGCGGACGTGGCGCGATCGGCCGAGCTGGCGGAAGATGCGCTCCTCACCGACCGAGCGACGGAGATCATCACCGTGGGAGACGACCTTTATGGCTGACGTAAAGCGCGGCGTGCGCGTGGCCGAGCGAGTTCGCGAAGAGCTCTCGCGCCTGCTGTCTCGCAAGGTGCGCGATCCGCGCGCCGAAGGCGTCATCGTCTCCCGCGTCGAGATGACCGACGACCTCGGGCTCGCCAAGGTCTACTTTCGCCTGCTCGAGCCGAGCGACGCGCGCATCAAGGAAGCGACGCGAGGGCTTGAGGCCGCGCGCGGCATGCTCCGCGCCGAGGTCACCAAGGCGGTGAAGCTCCGCACCGCGCCCGAGCTCCGCTTCTTCTACGATCAGGGCATCGACGCGCAGAACCGGATCGAAGAGCTCCTCGCGGAGATCGACGATGACCGGAAGAAGCGCGGCTGACGCACGAGCTCTCGCGGAGGCGGTCGCGTGACGAGCTCGTTCGCCCGGCGCGCGAGGGTCGGACGGAGTAAGCCTCGCGGCGTGGCACTACCAGTGGGTGATACCGGCGCTGATGCCGACCGCCCCACCGCCCACCCACGGTTGAACCTGGAAGTGCGGCGTCACGGCGGCGGGAGAAGCGTCGTGCGCCGGCTGCGCTTTCCGATTCAGCACCGCAGCGATGAGCAACGTGACCCCGGCGACCTGACTCGCTCCGGACGTGTAGAACGCTGCGCGCACGGGCACGCTCAGCTCGCGGCCTGCGGGATTCAGGATCGAGTCTCGCGGATGTGCCGTCGCAAAAAGGAACGGACCCGCCATGGGGACGAGGAGCTGAATCGCTCCGTGATCGCCCCGGCACAGGTAGTCCGGTGTTTGCGCCCGCAAGGAACGCTTCTGCTCCTCCGGCGTCGCGTCGGGGTCCGGGTCCACGCCTGGCAGCCAACACGGAATGCCCAACGTGAAGATGAGCGCGAAGACGCGACCGACGAGACCGACGCCGCTCGGCGCGCCGAGCAGGAGGTTCGGGGCGTATCCGCCGACCCCGAGCGCCAAGCCGACCTTGAGGAGGGTCGGGTTAGGGGACCCTCGACCGTCGGGCGGCGTCGCGGCGACGTCGTGGGGCACCCCGTCCGAAGCGCTCGACGTTTCACTCTCTGAATCGCTCGACGTCTCGCTCTGCGCTTGGGCGTCGTGCGCGACGAACACGCCGAGGATCCATGTCACGCCGACGACCGCGCGTCGCGCGAGCACCAATTGCCGCATTTGCCCGGCCTCCTCCCGACGTGCAAGTCGGGTCCGATCCAGCCTTGGTCTGCCGAGCCTCATCGGCAAATGACACGCGCTGATGTGGCTATGGCGGTGCTCCATTGAAGTGATCCTACGATTCGTGCCGCCCAGTCGGGCGAGCGGCACGAATCTCCGGCTCGCCGGCACCCGTCTGAGCACGCCGTGGGTCGGTTCCAAATCGGCGCAACTGGGTTGCGCCGTAATGCTACTTCAGCTTGGTGACGTACCAAGCCCCGCGCCACGAGACCATCTCGCCGATCTCGATCCGCTGCGGCTTGCCGTCGACGGTGAAGGCCAGCTTGGAGTGCTTCACGCGCCATAGTGCCTTCTTGAAGTCTTTCTTCTTGGGGACGATGCGTACGATCGCCTGACCCACTTCGAGCGAGACGAACTGCGCGTCGCTCGCCTTGATGCGCTTGTGGAGCGTGTGCACGTCGCGCTGAAACGCGGGCTGAATCTTCTTCTCCCAGAGCTTCGCCGGGTCCGCGGTGTCGCGCGCGGCCACGAACGCGTCGCGCGGGAAGAGGAAGTCATTCGCGAGCTCGGCGTTGTCGGCCGTGATGGCCTCGAGCAGGTGCTTGCCCCGCAGCGTGAGGTCCGCGGCGTTCGGCGGCGGGAGCGCGTCGTCGGGGGCGCCCGCGTCCACACCCGCCGCGCCGGCTTGGGTCACCGCGCCGGCATCTCCCGCGGTCGGCACGGCCCCACCGTCGAGGCCTGCGCCGGGCGCCGTCCGCACCGCGGCTGCGTCCGCTCCGGCGTCGGAGCGCACCTCGCGCTTCTCGCGACACCCAGTGGTGGCCGGCGCGACGCTGAGCGCAATGACGACGACGGCCCAGGCGCGCATGGTGGCGCCGTGGTCAGGCGAGGTTCGGAAGGGTGACGACGTCGACCTGGAGCACCTCTTCGAAGGCGCGAATCTCGCTCAGGCAGACCTCGGTGGGACGAGAGACGACGCGGAGCTTGGCGCACGCGGCCGCGCCGCCCTCGAAGACGGTGTTCGTGACTTCTTCGACGTTGATGCCGTGGCGCTTCAAGACCGCGAGCACGTTCGCGAACGTGCCGACCTTGTCCATCATGCGGATGACGACCTGGAACTTGGCGATCGAAGCCGACGTGTTGACCACGTTGGGCACGTGCGCCTCGAGCAAGAACGAGCGAATCACGCGGACGGTCTCGCTCGCGATCGAGAGCTGCGCTTGGTCGGTCGAGGCCGCGATGTGGGGCGTGCCGTAGACGAACCCGCCCGTCGCCGTCGCCGGCGCGAAGAGGTCGGAGTGGTATTCGCCCCGGCCCTTGGGCTCGTCGGGGTAGACGTCGATGCCGACGCGGAGGCCGGCCTTCACGGCCTCGCGGAGCGCCGCCTGGTCGACGAGGTCGGCGCGGGCGGTGTTGATGAACATCGCGCGCGCCGGGAGCGCCGCGAAGATGCGCTTGTTCACGATGTGACGCGTCCGCTCGGTGATCGGCAGGTGCATCGTGAGGATGTTCGACTTGGACGCGAGCTCCTCGAGCGAGCCCGCGTAGCCCATCCCGAGCTCGGCGGCCTTGGACGGCGTGAGCGAGCGGCTCCAGCCGACCACGTTGAGCCCGAACGCCTTGGCGCGCGCCGCGACCTCGCGGCCCACCGCGCCTACGCCCGCCACGCCGATCGTCTTACCGAAGACGCCCTCGGCCTTGCTGTATTCGCCGCGCTCCCATTTGCCGGAGCGAAGCGACGCCATCGCGTCCGGAATGCGGCGGTCGATGCTCACGATCATCCCGAGGACGAGCTCGGCGACCGCGCTGGCGTTCTTACCGGGGCAGTTGGCGACGTAGATGCCGCGACGGCTGGCCGCCTTGGCGTCGATGGTGCTGAAGTTCGCGCCGGCCCGCACGATGAGGTGGAGCATGCGCGCCTTCTCGATCGCGGCCTCGGTGACCTCGGTCGAGCGGACGACGAGGATGCCGACGTTGGTGATCTTTTGCTCCAGCGTCTCTTTGGTGATCTCGGGCTCGTAGATGACCTCGATGGGGAGAGCCCGGAGCTCTTCGATCGCGCGCGGGTGCAGCTTGTCGGCAATGAGGAGACGCATCGTGCGCGGGATGCTACACGAGTTTTGCCCACGAAATTGGAGATCTTCGCGTGATCAGCCGGTGGGAATCTCGTCGCCGCCGAGCGCGCGCTGGAGTCGAAAGTGGCCGCTCGGCGCCTCCTCGAGGAGCTCGGCGAGATCGACCAACGCGGGCCGTTGGAAGCGCGCACGGAATGCGCCACCGGGGGCGGCGCGCTTCACGAGGGTGGTGACGCTGCCGTCGGTCGCCATGCGCGTGTCGGCGGGGACGAGCGGCTCTTCGCTGCCATCGGTGAGCTCGAGGACCGCCCGACGCTCGGAGCCGCCGGCCGGGCGCACGTGGACCGCGTGCACGAAGCACGGCGTGTCCTCGACGGTGAAGTAGGTCCAGTCGTACCCGTTCGTGAGGATGTAGCGCCCGTCGTCGGGGTGCCGCGCCACCCACGAAGCGAGGGCGCGCGCGAGCCCGCGATGTTCGACGAGCTCCCCGTCGTGGAAGAACCGCCCGTCCCGGTCGACCCGGATGGTGCTCTCGCGCGACCGCCCCTCGGGGGCAGGGAAACGAAAGAACTCCGGGTGGTCCGCCGGCCTCATGGTCGGAGCTTAGGGCTCCTGCCGAAAGGCGCCACCCGTAGCCCAGGCGGCTCGGAAGGGGTGGCGCAACCGCAAGTGCTTGAAATGAGATAGCCGGCCCGTGCTTGACCTCCGCCCGCCACGCCTCTAGAAGCCACTTGTTTCAGAGAATTTTGAAACATATGGAAGCAGCCGCATGACCGTCGAACCCGCCGCCATCCGATCGATGTTCGATCGCATCGCTCCCCGATACGACGTCCTCAACCGCGTCCTCTCGGCGGGGATCGATCGCGCGTGGCGCGAGGACGCAGTTGCCGAGCTCGCGCGCGCACCCGAAGGCGCGCTCCTCGACTCCTGCGCGGGAACGCTCGACCTGACGACCCTCCTTCGTCGCGAGTACCCGGCCCGCCGCATCGTGGCGGCCGACTTCTCCGCGCCGATGCTCGAGCTGGGGCGCCACAAAGTGCCGGGTGTCGAAGTGGTGGTGGGCGACGCGCTCGCGCTCCCGTTCGAGGATCGGAGCTTCGCGGGAATGATCTGCGGCTTCGGGATGCGAAACCTCGCCGATCTTGCGCGCGGGATCGCCGAGGCCAAGCGCGTCCTCGCACCGGGCGGCGTCTTCGTCACGCTCGAGTTCTTCCGCCCCGAGCGCACCATCACGCGCGCCTTTCACGCGGCGTACGCCAACGTGGTCCTTCCCACCGTCGGAGGCATCGTCTCCGGCGATCGCGACGCGTACGCGTACCTCGCGCGGAGCATGAAGGCCTTCGTGTCACGCGCGACGTACGAGGACATGCTCCGCGACGCCGGGTTCCAGCGCGTGACGGGCTGGGATCTCACGATGGGCATCGCGTCCATCGTGCGCGGCGAGGTGCCGGCCGCGGCTTCCAAGGAGCCTGCGCGATGAAACGGAAGATCGTCGTCGGCGTCACGGGCGCGAGCGGCGCGCCTTACGCGAAGCGCCTCATCGGGCTCCTCGAAGAGCGCGCGCGCTCGCGCGAGGACGTCGAGCTCGGCGTCTGTCTGTCGTCCACCGCTCCCGAGGTTTGGGCCCTCGAGTGCGGCGGCGATCCGCGCGAGTCCATCAAGTCGCCCATCTGGGGTGGTCGCGACTACCGCGCGCCCTTCGCCAGCGGGAGCGCCGGGTGGCACGCCATGGTGGTCGTGCCGTGCTCGATGAGCACGGTGGCTCGCATCGCCCACGGAACGAGCGACTCGCTCCTCACGCGCGCCGCCGACGTGATGTTGAAGGAGCGGCGCACGCTCATCGTCGTGCCGCGCGAGACGCCGCTCAGTGTCATCCACCTCGAGAACCTGACCACGCTCGCGCGCGCCGGCGCCGTAGTGATGCCGGCAGCGCCGTCGTTCTATTCGCAGCCCAAGACCCTCGACGACGCCATCGACAGCATCGTGGCGCGCGTCCTCGACCACCTCCAGCTCGACCACGGAGTCGGAACGCGATGGGGCACACCATGACGAGAGGCATCGACGAGCTCCTCGCGAGCACTTCGCTCACACCCGTGCTCGCGGCCCGCCGCGCAGGGAGGAGCACGCGCGAATTCGCGGACCTCCTGACCAGCGCGGACCTTCTCGCGCTCGGTGCCCTCGCCGACGTCGTGCGCGCCGAGGAAGTGGGCTCCGAGGTGCGCATCACGTTGCGCCCGGATCTCGAGAACGAAGCCGCCGAAGGCGCCGTCCGCGTTCATCCGCGCGACGTCGAGCCGTCGGCGCGCGGGCTCGCGTTCCTTCGCGACGTAGCGGTCGCGCGGCTGACCGCGCCCAAGGGCGCGCGCGTCGTGGTCGACTGGACCGAGATCGGCCTCGAGCTCGCGGAGGTCGCGCTCTCGTTCGGGGCGAGCGCGCTCTCGGGGCCCATCGTCTCGAAGCGCGGCCTTCCGATCGCGGAGGACAAGACGAAGAAGGTAAAGGGGCAGGGAATGGTGAGCGTGGCTTCACTCAAGCAGAAGGAGCTCGCCGAGATCATTCGTCGGACCGGCCGCACGCCCGTGTGGGTGGACGCGCCGGCCGTGGAGCCCCCGTCGCGGTCGACCGCGAACGAGGAGGAGGTGAGCGCGTGAGCACGTTCGCGACCATCCAAGAAAAAGTCCGCGCCGGGACGCGCCTCGACGCGGCCGACGCACTCGCGCTCTTCATGGAGCCGGACCTCCTCGCCGTGGGCTCGCTCGCGAACGAGGTGCGTGAGAAGCGCCACGGCGACCGCACGTTCTTCAACCGCAACATGCGCGTCGAAGTGACGAACGTGTGCATGGCCTCGTGCCTCTTCTGCTCGTTCGCGAAGCTCGAAGAGGGCGCTCCCGGCGCGCACACGATGAAGCTCGAGGAGGCGTGGGCCGAGCTCGAGACGCGGATGGACGATCCGCCGAGCGAGATCCACGTGGTGAACGGTCTCCACCCGGGCCTCCCGTTCTCGTACTACGAGGACCTCCTCCGCGGCTTCAAGCGCATCAAGCCGGACATCCACCTCAAGTGCTTCACCGGCGTCGAGATCCACTTCTTCGCGCAGCACTACAAGATGACGGTGCGTGAGGTGCTCGAGAAGCTCCGCGCGGCCGGGCTCGACAGCCTTCCCGGTGGCGGCGCCGAGATCTTCCACCCCGACGTGCGAAAGCGCATCTCCGACGACAAGGCCACGGGTGACGAGTGGCTCGAGGCCCATCGCGTCGCGCACTCGATGGGTATGCGCTCCAACGCGACCATGCTCTACGGGCACATCGAGACGTTCGAGCACCGCGTCGATCACTTGATGCGCCTTCGCGACCTCCAAGACGAGACGCGTGGCTTCCAGGCGTTCATTCCGCTCGCGTTCCACCCCGATGGCAACGGGATGAAGAACCTGCCGGCGCCGACTGCGGTCGACGACCTTCGCAACATCGCGGTGGCTCGCCTCGTGCTCGACAACTTCGATCACATCAAGGCGTACTGGGTCAGCATGACGCCGAAGATCGCCCAGGTCGCGCTGCGGTTCGGCGCCGATGACATTGACGGCACCATCGTGCACGAGACCATCTACCACGCGGCAGGCTCGTCCTCGCCGCAGGAGCTCGGGTACGACGCGCTCGTGCGCTTGATCCGCGAAGCCGGGCGTATTCCGGTCGAACGCGACACGCTGTACAACGTCGTCCGCGAGCACCCGCGTAACGCGATGCCCGAGGCCGCGGTGAAGGTTCGCGATCGCAAGGCCGCGCGCCACCTCGAGGTGCTGTCGTGACCGGCCCGTCGGGCGAGCTTCGCCTCGCGGCGGTCCACTACTTGAACGCGCGCCCGCTCTGGGAGTCGATCGCGAACCCGCCCGAGGCGCTGCCCAACGCGGTGTCGCTCACGACGGCGCTCCCGAGCGAAGTTGCGCGGCGCATCGCCGAAGACGAAGCGGACGTGGGGCTCGTGCCCGTCGCGGCGCTCGCCACGCTCGGCGACGCACGCCTCGTCCGCGGGATCGGCATCACGTCGCGCGGCCCCGTCGAGAGCGTGGTCCTCGTCTCGCAGGTGCCGTTCGAACAGGTCACGGACCTCGCGCTCGACGGCTCGTCGCGTACGAGCGCCGTGCTCGCGCGGCTCGTGATGCGCCATCGCCGTCATCGCGATTTTCCGGTCCATGTCATGCCGTCCGAAGACGCGGTTGCCGCGGCCAGCGGCACGCGCGCGAGCCTCGTCATCGGTGACCCCGCGCTCGAAGTGCGCGACCGCTTCCCGTACGTGCTCGACCTCGCCGAAGCCTGGCGCGAGTGGACCGGCCTCCCGTTCGTGTTTGCAGCGTGGGGAGGTCGCGCCTCCGCGATCGACGAGGCTGGAGAGTCGCTGCTCGGGCTCGCAAAGGAGCGCGGCCTCGCGGCGCGTGACGCGATCGCCGACGCGCACGCCGCGGCGCGCGGGCTCGCAGCGCCGATGCTCCGCCGCTACTTGCAGGAGAGCATTCGCTACGATCTCGGAGACGAGGAACGGCGCGGCCTCGAGCGCTTCTTCGTCGAGGCCCACGCGGCGCGGCTCCTCCCGCGCACCGAGGTTCGCTTCTTCGACGAAGACCGACGCGCGAGCCCCGCGGCCAGCGTGGCCGCGACGAGCGTGTCCGCCCCGCGGCCGGCGTCGCCGTCGATCGACACCGTTCTCGCGCGCGCGGCCGAAGGGGATCGACTGAGCGCAGCCGAAGGGGAGCGCCTCCTCGCCGAGGCGTCGCTCTTCGATCTCGGAGTCGCGGCCGACGCGGTGCGCAAACGCAAGCATCCGCACGGCGTCGTCACGTACATCGTCGATCGCAACGTCAACTACACGAACGTGTGCACGACGAGCTGCCGCTTCTGCGCCTTCTACCGCCCCGTCGGTCACGCCGAGGGATACGTGCTCTCGCGCGAGGTGCTCGGCCAGAAGCTGCAAGAGGTCGTCGACGCCGGAGGCGTGCAGATCCTCCTCCAGGGCGGCCTCAACCCGGATCTCCGGATCGAGTGGTACGAAGATCTCTTCCGGTGGATGAAGTCGACGTACAAGCTCGGCTTGCACGCGCTCTCTCCCGAGGAGATTTTGCATATTGCACGCATCGAGGAGCTCTCGGTGGCGCGCGTCCTCGAGCGACTGCATACGGCCGGGCTCGATTCGGTCCCCGGTGGCGGCGCCGAGATCCTCGTCGACCGCGTGCGGCGCCGAATCGCCAAGGCGAAGTGCACGAGCGACGAATGGCTCGGCGTCATGCGCGTGGCCCATCACATGGGCCTGCGGTCGAGCGCCACCATGATGTACGGAACCGTCGACACGCCGCGCGATCGCGTCCTCCACCTGGTGAAGCTCCGCGATCTGCAGGACGAGACGGGCGGGTTCACGGCGTTCTTCTGCTGGGACTTCCAGCACGAAGAGGGCGTGCGCATCGAAGCCGGTGACGGCGGGACCAATTTGTATCTGCGGATGCAGGCGCTCTCGCGCCTCATGCTCGACAACGTCGACCACGTCGGCGCGTCGTGGGTCACCCAAGGTCCGGACATCGGTCAGATCGCGCTTCGCTTCGGCGCCGACGACTTCGGGAGCGTGATGTTCGAGGAGAACGTCGTGTCGAGCGCCGGCACCACCTTCGCCATCAACGCCGACGAAATCGAGCGGCGCATCCGGAACGCCGGCTTCCGCGCGGTTCGACGCAACGTTCGCTACGACTGGCTCACGTCCCCCGCCTGACCCCGTTCACCCATGAAGCTCGTTCACGCCGACGCCATCGTCCTCGGAGACCGCGCCACCCTGCGCGACGGTGCGGTCGTGCTCGACGAGAACGGAACGGTCTGCGACGTGGGCCCTGCCGTCGAGGTGCGGGCCCGGAGCACGGGGGCCGAGGTCGAGCGCGTGCGCGGCGTGGTCCTGCCCGGTCTCGTCAACGCGCACACGCACGTGGAGCTCTCGGCGCTCGCGGGCAAGGTGCGCGCGGGTGGCGGGTTCGTGCGCTGGGCCGACGAGCTCATCGCGCTCCGGGCGGAGCTCGAAGAAGACGAAGTGGCGGCGGCAATCGGCCGTGCGGTCACCGAGCTCGACGCGGGCGGCACCATCGCGGTCGGCGACGTGACCAATACGCTCGGTGCGGTCGCGCCGCTCGCGGCGGCGGGTATCTCCGGCGCGATCTTCCACGAGGTGTTCGGCATCGTGCGCGCGAGCGCCATGACGCGGGTCGAGGCCCTTCGCGCCGAGGTGGGCGAACGTCTCGGCGCGTGGCCGAGCCGCGAGCTCTCGTACGCGCCGAGCCCCCACACGCTCTACACGACCCATCCCGACGCCGTGCGAGCGCTCCTCGGCATGTCGCGTGAACGGGGCGTTCGCGCGAGCGTCCACTTCCTCGAGCATGCGGCCGAGCGGCGCGCGATCGAGCATGGAGACGGCGATGCGCCGCGCTGGCTGGCGAGTCGCGTCCCTGGAGGCGCGGACTTCGTGTGGCCGAAGCGACCGACGCTCGAGTACGCGCGTTCGCTCGGAGTCGTCGGGCCCGACGTGCTCCTCGTTCATCTGACCGAGGCGCGGGTCGACGAGCTCGCGGAGCTCGCGCGCGCCGAGGCGCCGGTCGTCGTCTGCCCGCGCTCCAATTGGACGATCGAAGCGCGCGTGCCGCCGGTCGCCGAGATGCTCGCGGCCGGGCTCGAGCCAGCGCTCGGCACCGACTCGCTCGCCTCGAGCCCCTCGCTCGACGTGCTCGAGGAGGCGGCCGCGCTCGTGCGCCTCGTGCCGAGCGTCGACGCCGACCGAGCGCTCACGATGGCGACCTGGAACGGAGCGCGTGCCCTCGGCCGCGCCGATCTGGGCCGCATCGCGATGGGGACGCGCCCATCCATCTTCGCGATCGACGCTCCGCTCGGCGATGGCGACGCTGCCGGCGCGCACGTCCTCGCCAACACGTCGGCGCCTCGCCGGTGGATCGCCCGCCGCGGCCTTCACGTTTCCGGAGTCGTATGACGACGAGCGCCAGCATGCCCACCCTCGACAAGCTCCGCGCCTACGGCAACTTGGTTGCGTTCTCGCACACCATCTTCGCCATGCCGTTCGCGGCCTCGGCGGTGGTGCTCGCGCATGCCGTGCCACACCTCGCGCTCACTTGGTCGCGCGTCGCCGCGATGCTGGTGTGCATGGTGGCGGCGCGCTCGAGCGCCATGGCGTTCAACCGCTGGGCCGACCGCGAGATCGACGCCAAGAACCCGCGCACCGTGTCGCGCCCGATTCAGTCGGGGGCGGTGAGTGCACGAGAGGCCTTCGCGCTCACCGTGCTCGCGGGCCTCGTCTTCATCGGCGCGGCGGCGACGCTCGGGCGGTTGCCTGCGCTGCTCTCGCCGATCGTGTTGGCGGTGCTCCTCGGCTACTCGTACGCGAAACGCTTCACGTGGGGCGCCCACGCGTGGCTGGGCGTCGCGCTCGCGCTCGCCCCCGGCGGCGCATGGATCGGAATGGGGGCAGCCCCGGGGCTCGGCATCGTGCTGCTCATGGTGGCCGTCGCGACGTGGCTCCTCGGCTTCGACGTCCTCTACTCGCTGCAGGACGAGGCGTTCGACCGCGGGCAGGGGCTCCACTCGATCCCGGCGCGCTTCGGGACCGGCGGCGCGCTCGTGATTTCGGCACTCGCTCACGTCGGCACCGTCGTTGCGCTCGCGTTCACCGGTGTCGCGCTCGGGCGCGGGGTCGTGTTCTTCGTGGCGGTGACCTTGGTCGGTGCCCTCCTCGTTTGGGAGCACGCGATCGTGGGCAAGGGCAACCTCGCCCGCATCGACAAAGCGTTCTTCGACGTGAACGCTTACGTCAGCATGAGCTTCTTCGTTTTGGTGCTCGTCGACGAGCTCGTGCGTCGGGGCGTGTTCGCGGAGGTGGTGCGGTGATTTTCGTCCTGGAAGCCAACCTCGATCCGCAAGCGGTCGCGCGCATCGAAGCCGAGGTGCGCCGCGCCGGTGGTGAGCCGCGGCGCCTCGGCAAAGACCCGGGTGGTCGCGCTGGCGTCGAAGTTCGGCAGCGCCTCGCCGGAGACGCCACTCTCACGATCTCGCGCATGCCCGGGGTCGCCTTCGTGCTCGACGAGGCCTCGCCGCATCCCAAGGCCTCCGCTGCGTCGGGCGAGGTTCGCGTGGGCCGTGCCGTGTTCGGTGGCCCAGCGCTCGTCGTGATTGCTGGGCCATGCGCCGTGGAGTCCGAGGAGCAACTCGAGGCTTCGGCCGCCGCGGCGGCCAAGGCAGGCGCGCTCGTCCTTCGCGGGGGCGCGTACAAGCCGCGCACCAGTCCGTACTCGTTCCAGGGCCGGGGTGAAGATGGGCTCAAGATGTTGCGCGCCGTGGCCGACCGCCACGGGCTCGCCGTCGTCACCGAGGTCCTCGCGCCCGAGGCCGTCCCGCTCGTCGCCGAGCACGCCGACGCGCTCCAGGTCGGATCGCGCAACATGCAGAACTTCGCGCTGCTCCGCGCGGTCGGTCAGTCGACGCGGCCGGTGGTGTTGAAGCGTGGGATGAGCGCGACGATCGAGGAGTGGCTTCTCGCGGCCGAGTACATCCTCGATGGAGGCAACGAGCGCGTCATCCTGTGCGAGCGCGGCGTCCGTAGCTTCGACCCGGCGGCGCGTAACCTCCTCGATCTGTCGGCGGTGCCGCTCCTTCGCGAGCGCACCAAGCTCCCCATCATCGTCGACCCTTCGCATGGCGTGGGCGTGCGCTCCGCCATCCCGGCCATGGCGATGGCCGCCGTAGCTGCGGGGGCCGACGGGCTCATGCTCGAATGCCATCCCGACCCCGGCGTCGCCAAGAGCGACGGATTCCAGGCGCTCCTCCCCGAGCAGCTCGCCGATGTGGTGGCCAAAGCGCGCGCGGTCGCCCAGCTCGTACGTGGCGCGAGCTGAAGAGATCGGCGCGCCGGCCGAGAAGTGAAACAGGCATCGATTCCTGCTAGGCGTTGGTCCGTGCGCTCCTCCACAGGTCTCCTCCTCGCGGTCGTCGCGCTCTCGCTCGCCGCTCCTGCGTGCAAGGAGCGGGACGTGACACGCGGCGCCGCGGGCTCCGCGAGCGCGCGCCCGGCGCCCTCTCTTCCGAGCGCGACGAAGCCGCGGCCGGCGGCGCCAGTCGACGCCGGGGCCGTAGACGCCGGCCCGACGCGAGACGCGGGAAGCCCGCCGCGCATGGACGTCGACGCCGGCGCTCCCACCGCGTGCCGCCTGCTTTACGGTCCCGTTCAAGAAGCGCTGACCGGGCCGGCCACGCTCGCGCTCTCCCCGCGAGGCATGGAGGTCGTGCAGCACAAATCGGGCGTCGCCGTGGTGCGCGCGATCCCCGTGACTCCGATTGCAGCGGCCAAGGCGGGACGCGTCTCGCTCGAGCGACCGGCCGAGAAGGCGTCGCGTCCGCCGTGCGCAGTGGCCGGCGCATACGCGTTCTGCTCCGACGCTCAGGGCAACGTTCATCGATCGCTGCGCGAGATGGCGTCCGACGAAGTCGTCGCCAAGGCCGTCCCCGGGGCGCGCGTGGCGGCGGCGCCGATCGGCGACGGCCACACGCTGCTCGCGTACGTCGACCGCCGCCGCGGCGACAACGGTGAGCAGCTCGAGGCGTGGGCCAAGGTCGACGGCGAAGCGCCGGTGCGCATCTCCGAGGACGGCTCCGGCGCGTCCGACGTCGTCGTTGCGGCGCGCAAGCCCGGCGAGGTCGTGGCCTTCATGATCGACGCGCGCGTCTCGATGACGCCCGTGCACATGCGCGTCTTGAAGTACGCGAAGAAGCTCGAGGTCGGCAGCGACGTGGTCGTGCACGTTGCGGGGGGCACGAGCCGCATTCTCGAAGGAGCCCTCGCGACGTCCGAGCAAGGTGTGGTCGTGGGGCTCCTCGCCGCCACGAGCGAGCGCGGATTCGGCCTCGTCTCGATTCCGCTCGACGTCACCACCAAGGAGGACGCGCCGTTCTTCTTCTCGCCTTACCCCAACGGGCTCGATGGCGCGCCGCTCGCCGCAACGAGCGGCGGGCCCCGCCTGATCGTGGCGCGGGTGCGCCCGTCGCGACTCCCCGGCGAGTCGCCGGTGAGCGTCGACGGCGGCGTGTCCCTTCCGGCCCACGTGCTCGAGCTGGGCCGCCTCGACGAGAAGGGCACCTTCGCGTCCCTGGGCCTCGTCGCCACGCAGGGGTCGGTCTCCACCGTAGCCACCGAGCTCGACGGGCTCGGCGCCGTTTGGTTGCATTATACAGATGCTGCCGGGAGCTGGCTCGAGCGACGCGTCTGCCCCTGAGCGGGTAGACGAACGCGACGTTCAGCCAGCGGAGGCCGGTCGTGCCTGGGAGAGAATCTCCCCGACGCGAGTCGTGAGCGCGCTCACGGTGAACGGTTTGGCCAAGAAGTAGGTACTGGGTTGCGCGAGCTCCTTGGCGTCGACGAGCTCGCTCGTGTAGCCGGAGACGTAGAGGATGGGGAGGCGACCCGCGCGGCGCCGCAGATGGTCGGCGAGCTCGCGACCGCTCATGCTCGGCATGATGACGTCGGTCACGACGAGCTCGATCTCCTCGGCGTGCCGCTCGAAGAGCTCGATGGCGGTCTGCGCGCCATCGGCCTCGAGCACCGTGTAACCGTGCCGACGGAGGGAGCGCGCTGCGGTGCGACGAACGGCCGGCTCGTCCTCCACGAGGAGCAGCGTGCCGTGTGCGGGTGAGCTGCTCGGCGCGAGCGAAGGCTGGGGCTGCTCCGCCGCGGTGGTGCCGCTGTGCTCGGGGAGCTCGATCTCGAAGCGCGTCCCCACGCCGGGCTGACTCGCGACGCGGACGTGCCCGTCGAGCTTCTGGACGAGGCTCTGCACCGTGGCGAGCCCGAGGCCCGTCCCCTCACCGGGAGCTTTGGTCGTGAAGAACGGATCGAACACACGCTCGATCGTCGCGGCGCTCATGCCCGCGCCCGTGTCGCCGACGATCACCACCACGCTCGGACGTGCCGCCGTTCCGCCGCGCGCGACCTCGAGCGTGAGCACACCACCCCGCTCCATCGCGTCGCGGGCGTTGACGACCAGGTTCAGGAGGATCTGCTCGAGGTCGAGCGGGTCGGCGAGCACCACCGCCGGCACCGACGTGAGCGTGGTCGCGATGCGGATGTCTTCGCCGATGATGCGCCGGAACATGGCCTCGGAGCGGCGCACGAGGGCGCGCATGTCGACCGCCACCCGCGCAGAGGCGTCCTTGCGCGAGAACGCAAGGAGCTGCCTCGTGAGCTGGCTCGCCCGATCGGCGGCATGACGAATCGTCTCGATGTCCGCTGCGCGCTCGGGGTCCGCCTCGTCGGAGCTAAGCACGTCGGCGCTGGCCATCACCACGGACATGAGGTTGTTGAAGTCGTGGGCGACGCCGCCCGCCAAGCGCCCCAGCGCATCCATGCGTTGGGCCGCCTGCGCCGCCTTCTGCGCGGAGATGTCACTCACGAACGCCACGAACCCGTGGCCCATTCGTGCGAGCGCGAGCTCGACCGGGAAGCGAGAGCCGTCACGGCGTTGGGCGGTGAGCTCGAGCCGTCGATCGGTGGGGAACGGTGTGTCCGTCGCGGCGGCGCGACGCAGCGCGGCGCGGTGTGATTCGAGGAGCTCGGGCGGCACGATGAAGGGCGCCATTTCGCGTCCCACGATCTCATCCGCCGCCCAACCGAAGATCCGTTCGGCGGAACGATTCCACAAAGACGCCGTCCCGTGCTCGTCGATACCGATGACGGCGTGGATCGCCGACTCCAGCACCGCACGATGCCGCGCCTCGCTGCCGGCGAGCGCCTCCTGCGCGCGTCGCTCTTCCGTGATGTCGATGGAGATGCCGAGGATCCCGTAGACGGCGCCGCTCTCGTCGAAAAGCGGCACCTTGCGGGTTCGAAGCCACCGCGTCTCACCGCTCGCGACGGTAATCGGCTCCTCCGTTTCGACGAGCGCGCGCCGTTCGACCACCTCGCGATCCTTCGCGTGGTAGAGCTCCATCTCCGCCGGCATGAACGACTCGCTGCCGGTGCGGCCCACGAGCGCCGCGCGACCGATTCCGGTCACGCGCTCCGCTTCGCGGTTCCAGAAGAGGACGCGGAAGGAGGGGACCTCCTTGATGAACAGCATGAGCGGGATCGCGTCTGCGATGGGCCCAAGCATCATCGCGCTGACGCCACCGGTGTGCTTGTACTGCCCCATCGATCAACCAAGATACGAGGACCAAGCTGGTACGGTAAGCGGATTCAGCGGATTCAATGGCCCGCTCCAGCTCTCCGGGCGCAGGTGGGTGGATGACGGAAGCCCCCCTCTTTGCTACACGAGGCGGGTGATGTCCGACGCCAAGGTGGCTCCGAGCCTCGAAGCAACGCGCGCCTATTACGATGAGTTTTCGGCAGCGTACGAGGCGCAGCGACGCCCGAATCGGCCCGACGGCTACCACGCGCTCGTCGACGACCTCGAGATCGACGTGGTCCGGCGGTACGGCGCCGGGCGCGATGTGCTCGAGTGCGGCTGCGGTACCGGCCTCCTCCTCGAGCGAATCCAATCGTTCGCCGCCAAGGCGACTGGAATCGATCTCTCGCCAGGCATGCTCGCGCTCGCCAAGCAGCGCGGCCTCGACGTCACCGAGGGGAGCGTCACGGCGATGCCGTTCCCCGACGACTCGTTCGACGTGACGTGCAGCTTCAAGGTGCTCGCGCACGTTCCCGACCTCGGGGGCGCGCTTCGGGAGATGGCGCGCGTCACGCGACCCGGCGGCGTCATCTTGGCCGAGCTCTACAACCCATACAGCTTCCGCGGTGTGGCCAAGCGGCTCGGGCCGGCCGGGAAGATCTCGTCGGCGACGAGAGAGAGTGCAGTCTACACACGCTTCGATCCGCCGTGGATCCTCCCGCGCGTCCTTCCGCCCGGCGTCACCGTCGAGGAGACGTACGGAATTCGCATCGTCACCCCCTTCGCGGGGGCGCTCCGCCTGCCGGCCGTGGGGCCCCTGCTCCGGACGGCCGAAGAGCGGCTCATGCGGTCACCGCTTTCGGTGCTCGGCGGCTTCTTCGTCGCGGCGTTGCGTAAATCAGCCGCAATCTGAGCCGAGACCCTGCGTGAGCGGCCCTTCCGGCGCGGCTCAGGTTCCGGCCTCGCGATGGGGCTCCGGCCGTCTATAATCGGCCCAATGTCCCTCGCGAAGACGGCCGGCAAGGCCAGTGCGCTCCTCATTGGCTTCGGCATCGCTGCCGGCCTCGCGTTCCGCCTCGGTGGCGGCGGCCTCTGGGAGGGGCTCACTCCGGCGATCGCGGCCAACAACGCCGTCACCTCGTCGCAGTCGAAGGCGCAATACGATCTCACCGCTCTCCGCGTCGTGAACGAGGTCTTGAAGCTCGTTCGCGATCGCTACGTCGACCCCAAGCGCGTGAAGCCCAAGGAGATGCTCCTCTCCGCGCTCAACAACGTGCAGCGTGACGTGGCCCAAGTCATCGTCATCCACGAGGACGGCGCGCCCACGGCCAAGGTCCGCGTGGACACGCAGGAGAAGGAG
The DNA here is from genome assembly GCA_044224815.1 of Polyangiaceae bacterium. Taxonomy (GTDB): domain Bacteria; phylum Myxococcota_A; class Polyangia; order Polyangiales; family Polyangiaceae; genus JADJCA01. The sequence continues at coordinate 95,345 of JBGAJR010000012.1, read as the reverse complement.
TTCCGCGTCGACAACGTGCAGGGGCCCTGGGACGTGTCGGCTCGCCTCCGTGACGTGTTCGCCTTCCTTCAGGACGGGCTGCGCGGCACCGAGGTCGACCTCCGCGACGTGGAGTACGCCGCCTGCAACGGCATGCTCCGGACGCTCGATCCGCACAGCGTCTTGCTGTCGCCCGAGGCCTACAAGGAGATGAGCCTGTCGACGAGCGGCCAGTTCGGCGGGCTCGGCATCGTCATCTCGATCCGCGATCAGCAGCTCACCGTCATCAACCCCATGCCCAACACCCCGGCGGGGCGCGCGGGCCTCAAGAAGTACGACCGCATCACCAAGATCAACGGTGAGTCGACGCTCAACATGGGCCTCACCGAGGCGGTGAATCACCTCCGCGGCGTGCCTGGCACCAAGGTCACCGTCTTCGTGCACCGCGATGGGCCCGATGGCTGGACCGGCTCGCGGCCGTTCGATCTCGTTCGCGAGACCATCCGCGTGGCCAGCGTGGAGAAGAAGCTCCTCGACGGCGGCGTGGGCTACGTGCGCTTGAAGCAGTTCCAGGCCAACACCGCGAGCGATCTCGAAGCCGCGCTCACCGAGATGAAGAAGCAGGCGGGCGGCGAGCTCCGCGGCCTCGTCATGGACCTTCGCGGCAATCCGGGCGGCCTGCTCGATCAGGCGACCAAGGTCGCCGACAAGTTCCTGAGCGAAGGCCCCATCGTGGCCACCGTCGGCAGCAGCGAGGGGCGCGAAGAACGAAAAGCGCAGGCCGATGGTACGGAGCCGAACTATCCGATCGCGCTCCTCATCAACGGATCGTCGGCGAGCGCGAGCGAGATCGTCGCGGGCGCCATGAAGAACCACGATCGCGCCGTCCTCATCGGCGAGACGTCGTTCGGCAAGGGCAGCGTGCAGCTCCTCTTCCCCGAGCTCCCCGACAAGGCGGCGCTCAAGCTCACCATCGCGCAGTACCTCACCGAGCCGGGCGACGTGTCGATCCAGGGCGTGGGCGTGACGCCCGACGTCGAGCTCGATCCCATGACGGTCGACGACAAGGAGATGGATCTCACCGTCGACTCGGGCTCGCTCCGCGAACGCGATCTCTCGCGCTCGCTCTCCAACGCCCGGGCCCGCGAGGGGCAACGGCCGAGCGAGATCGTTCGTTACTACCTCGCCGAGAAGGATCGCCAAGAGCTCCGCGAGCGCGGCGGCGATCCCGACGACAACTTCGCCCTCGATTTCCCGATCCGCTTCGCGCGCGATTTCGTGAGCAAGGTGCCGGCGGGGAAGCGCGCCGAGCAAGTCCGCGCCGCCAAGGCGACCATCGATTCGGCGCGCGCCGCCGAGATCGCCAAGCTGGTCACCGAGCTCAAGCCGCTCGGCGTCGACTGGGCCGACGCGCCAGCCGAGCCCGTCGCGCCCGCCAACGGTCCGGCACCGGTCGAGGTGCGCGTCGAGACGGATCGCCCGGACAACGAGGTGCAAGCAGGCGAGCCGCTCCAGCTCCGCGTGACGGTCACCAACAAGGGGACGACGCCGCTCTATCGCTTGTCGGCGGCGACCAAGAGCGACAGCGCGCTCTTCGACAACAAGGAGCTCGTGTTCGGCAAGATCGAGCCCGGCAAGAGCCGCACGGCGACGGCGCCGCTCGGCTTCTGCGACGTCGAAGGGCGAAAGATCGGCTCGACCGCGCCGCTCCCCAAGGACGCGCCGCGCGTGTGCCGCGTCCCGCGCGACACGCTCGCGCGCGCCGATGGGATCAAGATCAAGTTCGAAGAGGCGCGCGGGCGCATCCCCGCCGATGCCGAGACGCGCGTCACGGTGCGCGCGCTCGAGCGGCCGGTCTTCGCGTACGGCTATCAGCTCGTCGACAACGTCCGCGGCAACGGCGACGGCCGCATCCAAAAGGACGAAGGCGTCACCATGTACCTCACGGTCAAAAACGTGGGGAAGGGTCGCTCGTTCGAGACGCAAGCCAACCTGCGCAATCTATCGGGTGAGGGACTCCTCCTTCACGAGGGCCGATTCGACGTATCGAACATGGCGCCCGGCGAGACGCGCCGAGTCGCCTTCACGTTCGACGTGCAACCCGGTCTCACCGAGGGCGAGGCCAAGGTCGAGCTCTCGATCGCCGATCGTGATCTGCGCGAGAACGTCACCGAGAAGGTGCGCATCCCCATCGTGCAGGGCTCTCCCCTAGCTCCGGCGTCGGGCAGCATGAAGGCCAAGGCCGCGGCCGACCTCTTCGAGTCTCCCGACGCTGCGGCGCGTCTCATCGGCCGGCTCACCGCCGGCGCCGTCGTCCCGAGCATGGGAAAGAGTGGCGACTTCGTGAAGGTCAACCTCGGCAATCAGCGCTTCGCCTTCGCGCGCGCGCGTGACCTCGAGGCGACGTCGGGCGGCGGCCCCGCCGGGTTCGAAGAGGCGATGTGGAAGTCACCGCCGCACATCGAGCTGAGCCTCCCCGCGCTCTCCACGCGTGACCCGCAGACGTCGGTGAAGGGGACGGCCGGCGACGACGAGCGTCTCCTCGACGCGTACATCTACGTCGGCGCGCGCAAGGTCTTCTATCGCTCCAACCGCAACGGCTCCGACTTGAAGCGCATGGCGTTCGAGGCGCCGCTCCCGCTTCGCCCGGGCGTCAACGTCGTAACGGTCGTCGCGCGCAAGAACCCGGACACCGTGGCGCGAAAGACGTTCTTCGTGCGCAAGGACGGGCCGCAAGGCGAGCTCCTCTCGACGCCCAAGACCGACGACGATCTCAGTGAGGCCGGCGCGGCGGCGTCCGATGAGTGACCTTCGGCTCCACATCAACGTCGACCACGTGGCCACCGTGCGCAACGCGCGCGGCACCAACTATCCGGATCCCATCGAAGCGGCGCGCGAGTGCCTCGCGGCCGGCGCCGATGGCATCACGGCGCACCTCCGCGAGGACCGGCGGCACATCGTCGACGACGACGTGCGCCGGCTGCGTGATGCCGTGCGCGGAACGTTCAACCTCGAGATGGCCGCTACCGACGAGATGGTGGCCATCGCCAAGCAGGTGCGGCCCGACGTGGTCACGTTCGTGCCGGAGCGCCGCGAGGAGCGCACCACCGAGGGCGGGCTCGACGTCGTGGGCGGCGGCGCGGCCCTCGCGGCGCGAGTGAAGCAGCTGCTCGAGTCCAAGATCAAGGTGAGCCTCTTCATCGCCGCCGACCCGGCGCAGGTGGACGCGTCCAAGGCGATCGGCGCGCAACAGATCGAGCTCCACACCGGCGAGTACGCGCACGCCGAAGGAGGCGCCGGCTCGCGCGAGCTCCGTCGCCTCGGTGAGGCCGCGCGCCACGCGCACGCCGCGGGGCTCGAGGTCGCGGCCGGTCACGGCCTCACGCAGGAGAACGTGGTTGCGCTGGTGAGGATCCCCGAGATCGTCGAGCTCAACATCGGGCACGCCGTCGTCGCCGACGCGATCTTCGTCGGGATGCGCGGCGCGGTCCTCGCGATGCGTCGCGCGATCGACGCTGGGCGCGAGTGATCCCCTTACTCTCCCGGTCCTCGGTCCGCGCGTTCGACGCGCGCTCGATCGAGGTCGGAGTCCCAGGCATCGTTCTCATGGAGAACGCCGGTCGCGGGGCCGCCGAGGCCATCGCGCGCCGCGCGCCTGCGCGGAGCGCGCGCGTCGTCCTGGCTTGCGGGACCGGAAACAATGGTGGTGACGGCTTCGTCGTCGCACGTCAGCTCGTGATCATGGGCTACGAGCCGCGCGTCTTCTTGATCGGCGCGCTCGAACGCGTGACGGGCGACGCGCGCATCGCCTTCGATGCGTACCAGGCCATCGGACGCGCCGTGGAGCTCGTGCCCACCGACGTCGACCTCGCCGAGGTGAAGGAGTCGTTCGCGCGCGCCGACGTGGTCGTCGACGCGCTCTTCGGGACCGGACTCGATCGCGCGCTCACCGGCCTCGCAGCCGAGGTCGCGGAGGCGGTGGGGAGCGCGCCTTCGCTCCGCGTCGCGCTCGACGTTCCGTCCGGCATCGACGCCGACACTGGGGCGCCGCTCGGGCCGGCGGTGGTGGCGGACCTCACGCTCACGTTCGCGTTCGCCAAGGTCGGGCTCTTCACGCCGCGCGGGCGCGCGCACGCGGGTGAAGTCGAGATCGTGCCCATCGGCGTGCCGGCGGAGCTCCCGCCGTCGATCGCCCCGTCCGCGGAGCTGGTCGAGCTCGCCGACGTGCGCGCCTGGCTCGCACCGCGCGGCGCCGACGCGCACAAATACAGCGCGGGTCACGTCGCGGTGGTGGCGGGCGCGTTCGGGAAGCTCGGCGCGTCGCTCCTCGCGGCGCACGCGGCGCTGCGGGGCGGGGCGGGCGCGGCCACCATCGTCACGTGGGCCGACGCCGCGCGTGAGCTGTCATCGCGCGTGCTCGAGCTCATGGTGGCGCCGATCGGAGACGACGTGGCGGCGTCGCTCGACGCGGCGCTGCACGCGAAGAAGGCGGCTGTGCTCGGTCCGGGCTTCGGTACCGACGCCCGCGCCCGCGCTGCGGCGGAATATGTACTTTCCACCTATCTCGGCCCGCTCGTCCTCGACGCCGACGGGCTCACGCTGTTTGCGGGCCGCCCCGAGGCGATCGCGGCCGGCGTGCAGACCGCGCGTGTTCTCACGCCACACGCGGGTGAGGCGGCGCGGCTCCTCGGCGGGAGCGCCGCCGACGTGGAGGCCGATCGCCTGGGCGCGGCGCGGCGGCTCGCAGTCGCGACGCAGTCGATCGTCATTCTGAAGGGCGCGCACAGCGTCATCGTGGACGCCGACGGAGCCGCGCTGGTGGGCCCGCGCGGCTCGGGGGCTCTCGCCACCGCTGGCTCGGGCGACGTTCTCGCGGGGGTGCTCGGCGCGCTTCTCTGCGCGGTGCCGCCGCGCGAGGCGGCGGCCGCGGCGGTCACACTGCACGCCGAAGCGGGGAGGCGCTTGGAGAGCACGCGGGGCGATCGCGGTGTCTTGGCGAGCGAGATCGCCGACGCCGTCCCCACGATCGTCGGCGAGCTCCTCCGCGCGCGCGCGCGCGTCGTCAGTACGTAACGACGCTGCGGATCGCCTTGCCCTCGTGCATCAGGCCGAAGCCCTCGTTGATGCGCTCGAGGGGCATCTGGTGCGTGATGAGGGAGTCGATGTCGATCTTCCCCTCCATGTACCAGTCGACGATCTTCGGGACGTCGGTGCGGCCGCGCGCGCCGCCGAAGGCAGAGCCCTTCCACACGCGACCCGTCACGAGCTGGAATGGGCGCGTCGAAATCTCTTGGCCGGCGCCGGCGACGCCGATGATGACGCTCACGCCCCAGCCGCGGTGGCAGCACTCGAGCGCTTGGCGCATCAGCTTGACGTTGCCCACGCACTCGAAGCTGTAGTCGGCGCCGCCCTTGGTGAGCTCCACCAGGTGCCCGACGAGGTCGCCCTTCACGTCGTTGGGGTTCACGAAGTGGGTCATGCCGAGCTTGCGGCCGAGGGCCTCGCGCGCCGGGTTGATGTCGACGCCGACGATCATGTCCGCGCCGACCATGCGCGCGCCCTGGATGACGTTGAGGCCGATGCCGCCGAGCCCGAAGACGACGACGTTCGCGCCGGCTTCGACCTTGGCGGTGTAGATCACCGCGCCGATGCCGGTCGTGACGCCGCAGCCGATGTAGCAAACCTTGTCGAACGGCGCGTCGGGGCGAATCTTGGCGAGCGCGATCTCCGGAAGCACAGTGTGGCTCGCGAAGGTGGAGCAGCCCATGTAGTGGTGGATCTTCTCTTTGCCGATCGAGAAGCGGCTCGTGCCGTCGGGCATGAGGCCTTTGCCCTGCGTCGCGCGGATGGCCGTGCAGAGGTTGGTCTTGCGCGAGAGGCACGACTTGCAGCCGCGGCACTCGGGCGTGTAGAGCGGGATGACGTGGTCGCCCTTCTGGAGCGAGGTCACGCCCGGGCCCACGTCGATGACCACGCCCGCGCCCTCGTGTCCGAGGATGACCGGGAAGAGTCCTTCGGGATCGGCGCCCGAGAGGGTGAAGTCGTCGGTGTGACAGAGCCCGGTCGCCTTGAGCTCGACCAACACCTCGCCGGCCTTGGGGCCTTCGAGGTCGACGGTCTCGATCGTGAGGGGGGCGTTGGCTTTGTGAGCGACGGCAGCGCGGACCTTCATGGGGCGACATGGTCGCCGAATTCGGGGGGCTGCGCGAGGCGCTCTTGGTCGCGTGGCTGAGGACACGCGGCTTTGTCCCCGCGGACACGCGGTCCGGCCGGGGCGCCCGAAAAGCCGAATGATTTCCGCGCCCGGTCTGCGGCATCCGGGCTGCAACGGAGAGGGTCCGGAGGCTCTCGATGTCCTTGAACGCTCTTGCCCAAGAATCGCTTCGCTCGAACGGTCCCGCTGCTCGTCGCCACCCGCTGGAGGCCGAGCTCGTACGCCTCCTGCCCGACCTCCGGGGGCGCGCGCTCCGTTTGGTGCACGACGCCGCGCGCGCCGACGACCTCGTGCAAGACACGTTCGAGCGCGCGCTCCGCTTCGCCGACCAGTACGAGCAGGGCACGAACCTCCGCGCTTGGGCGGGGCAGGTCCTCTTCAGCGTCTTCGTGACGCGCTACCGCCGCTCGCGCCGCGAGAAGAACGCGCTCCGCATCCTCGCTCACGATCCGTGCGCGTGGACGCAGCCCGAGCCGATGCGCGCCGACGGTCGCCTCGGCCTCTCCGTCGGCACGCGCACCAAGCTCGACGCGCTCCCGTCCACGTTCCGCGACGTCGTCGTCCTCGTCGATCTCGAAGACTGCTCGTATCGCGAGGCGGCCGATGCGCTCGGCGTCCCGGTGGGCACGGTGATGAGCCGCCTGCACCGTGGTCGCAAGCTCCTCGCCGCCGAGCTCGCCGCCGAAGCGCCGAGCCTCGCTGCCGCGTGACGCTTCAGCGCGCGCGCGGTTGCCACGGCACGTCGGGGACGTTTCGTTCCCGGTTCTCTCGTCGCGCCATCGTGAAGAGGAGATCGCTCAGGCGATTCAAGTAGACGATCACCGCGGTGCGCGCGGGCGTGTCGTCGATCGCGAGGACGCTTCGCTCGGCGCGGCGGCACACCGTGCGCGCGAGGTGGAGCGCCGCGGATTGCGCGCTCCCGCCGGGGAGGACGAAGTTCTTGAGCGGCGGTAGACCCTCTTCCGCCGCGTCGATGGCGCGCTCGAGGCGTTCGGCGTCCGCGTCGTCGACCAGCGTCATGCCGAGCTTGTCCTCTTTGCCCGGTACGCACGCGAGCTCGGCGCCGAGCGTGAAGAGATCGACCTGCACCTGCGCGAGCACCGCCTCGTTCATCGCGTCGAGCCCGCTGGCGCGCGCGACGCCGATCGTGGCGTTCAGCTCGTCGACGGTGCCGTAGGCCTCGACGCGCGTGCTCGCCTTCTTCACGCGGCCTCCGCCGAAGAGGCCCGTGGTCCCGTCGTCGCCGGTCTTCGTGTAGATCTTCATCGGCCCGGAGCATGGCACCGGCCCGGCCGCGGGAGAAGGGGGGTTCAGGCGCGACGAATGCCGGCCATCATCGCGTCGCTGGCGGTGCGCTCCGCGTCACGCACGAAGGTGAGCGCTTTTCGGATCAGATCGTCGAGCGCCTCGGCGTCTTTCTTCCCCTGGTCGGAGGCTTGGAGGGCGCGGCGCGTGATGGCGCGCGCCTCTTCGATGTCGGCGTCGTGGCCCGTCGCGGTCGAGCTCGCGAACGACCCGACGATGGTGTGGCCGTCGTAGGCGACCTTGCCGGCAGCCGCGAGGGTGGCCGCGCCCGAGGGCGGATCTTTCCTACCCGAGCCCGTCGCTGCACCGATGATGGTGCACGTGCCACCGGTCGCCATGATGCCAGCCTCGACCAGAGCCGAGAAACGCATGTCGTCGGCCTTGGCGTGGAGCGACGCCACGGCGTGGTCTTCCGCCGCGCGCGCGGCCTTCTCTCCCGCGTCCGCGGCGCGCCGCGCCGAGCCGCGGAGCGCGTGTGACGTCTCGATGACCAGCCGCGCAAGGTTCGTCGCGGCGTCGCCCGTTCCTGGGACCGGCGGCGGCAAGAGCGATCGCTCGGTCGCGTTCTCTCCCGTGGCTGCGGATACCGCTCCGGCGTTTTGGACTTGCGCGGGCGCTCGGGGCCCTTCGATGCGGCTCATGATCATCCTCTCGTCGTGGCAAGGACCATCGTCTGGTCGTGGGTGGCCATCGCGCCCGTCAACGAGTCCGTCGCGCGCGTGACGCGTTCGCTCCGCTCCTTGGCCTCTTCTACCAAGGCGACGATGCTCCGCTCGAGTCGCGCGCGCAGGTTGGCCTCCTTTTGGCGGTCGGCCATCGCGTCTTGAGCGTCGGCCGCGTTGTCTTGCACCATCACGTGCGCCGCGGCTTCGGTGACTTTGGCGCCGCCGCCGAGCACGTTGCTCGTGACCGTGACCACGCGCGCCGCCTTGGCGAGGTTCGCGATTTGACCACCCGCGAGCGACGTCGTGGCGGCCACCCCGCCCAACGTGATCGACCCGGCGAGCCCGGCACCGAACGAGGTCCACTGCGCGGCGGTCTCGCTCATGCCGAGCTTCTCGAGCACGTGGAGCTCGTCTTGCGCCACGCTCGCCGCCGACAGCGCGACGCCGATGCACACCGCGACCACGAGGGGACCGGTCGCGCCCAACGTGGCGACCGTGGCCGCGGCCGAGCCGACGATCGCGGCGATTTGAGCGACGCGCGTCGCGATCTTCTCGAGGTCGGCCCAGAAGCGCGGGCTCGCGTTGGCCTCGGAAAGGTTCTCGCGCAGGTGATCGAGCGCCGGACCCGGTCGCAGGTGGACCACGTCATCGATCGCGGTCCCGACGATGTGCCCGATCGAGTCGAAGAAGCCTCGTCCTTCGTTGGCTTCGTGCGCGCGCGCGCGCGACAGCGCGTCGAGCTCACGGGCCAGCGCGGCCTTCTCCTCGGTCTGACGCGCGTGGAGCGACTGCTCGGCCGACGCGCTTCCGGCCTCGCGTCGCGCGACGAGCAGCGTGTAGAGCCCGGCCATCGCTTCGCTCGCGTTCGGCTCGGCGGCGGGCGCGGGGAGAAGCGAAGGCGGTTCGCCGATGTTCGCGAGGCGTGCGCCTCCTGCCTCGAGCCCGGTCCGCGTCGCGGCGGTCGTTCCGTCGATGCGGCTCATGTGCGGCTCCGTTCGTCGGCGACCAGCGCCGCCAATGACTCGTCGGTCTCGCTCGCCGCGAGCGTCTCGGCGCGATCGAGCGCGTCGTCGGCTTCGCGATCGCGGCCCAGTCGGCGGAGGAGCCGCGAACGAGCGACCTCGAGCCGCACGGGCGTACGCGACAGCATGCGGCCCGTGCCGTACATCTCGAGCGCGATGAGTGATTGACCGAGCGCTTCGTGACACGCGCCGAGCCCGAGCCACGCGCGCTCGTCGGTCGGCGCGAGGAGCGCCATTGCGCGGAACACGCCGCTCGCGTGCGCGGGCTTCTCTTGCTCGACGAGCAGGTGCGCGGTCGCGTAGAGCGCTTCGGTAGCGCGCTTGCGATCGACGAGCGGAAATTCGGACGGTGGCATGGCCGGAACGACGGTCTGCATGGGCTCCTCCTTCGGGGCTCGGTTGAACGTGGGCGCGAACATCAGCGCCCGATGTTGGCGGCGACCTTGTTGGCCATGTCGCCCATGGTCTGAACGAGGTTGGTGGCGATCTGAATGGCCATCTGCCTTTGGGACATGAGCGACTGCAGGCTCACCATGTCGAGCTCGGTGCCGTGCGCGAGGCTGTCCTCGAGGCCTTTGAGCTGGGTGTCGAATGCCTTCACGTCCTCGCTTCCGAGCGCGTTCACGTGATCGTGATCGGCGTCCGGGGCGAGATCGCGCGACCAGTAATCGCTGGCGCCCATCTCCGCGGCGAGGGTCCCGTCCTTGTCGCACCGATGAACGAACTCGGATTGGGCGGCCATGAGCGCCTTGCCGGTCTCGGAGCTCGGCCCGACCGCGACGATCGCGGCTTGGTAGGCGCGGATGAGATCGTGCGCCGCGCGCCCTCCCGGTTGGATGCCGCCCGCGAAGCACGACTGAATGGCCGCGCGCAGCGAGGAAAGCGCCTTCTGATCGTCGGCGGCCTTCTGCTGCCGCTTGAAGATGCCGTCGATCTTCTGATCGAGGCTCGCGAGGCGCACCTGACAGTAGGTGAGCAGCGCGTCGGTCGTGAGGTACGTCGTTCCGGGTGGCGCCGGTGGGAGCGCGCTCGGCGAGGTGCTCGAGGCCTGAGCGGTCCCGATGAAGTGAACGGCCGCATGCGACGTGGCGAGGGAAACGTTGTGCATGGTCAGCCTCGAAGGAGATTGAGAGACGTGGGCAACGGCGATGAGGGCTCTTCCGTCGGCGTGACGGGAGCGCCGAGCAGCGACAGCACCTCGTCGCTCACGAGGAGCGGTGCGTCTCCGCTCGTCGCCAAGAGCGATCGAATCTCGGCTTCCGCCGCTCTGAAGTTGCGCGAGCCGCTCACGAAGAGCTCTCGCAAGACGTCGAATCGTTGGGTCATGGTGGGCCTCCAGCTGCGCGGCACACATCGTCGCCGCGAGACACCCTTCGGCTCCTTCACGCCGCGAGTTGCGTTGATCCCGCGAAAATCCAGCGGGCCGGGCTACCGGGAATGAAAAGGCCGCCCTAAGTGCTTCATCGATATGGCTTCTCCTTCTCGCAGCACCCCCACCAAGACCCCCAAGGCGCCGGCCAGCCAAACGCGCGTGGCCGCGGCGCCCAAACGCGCGCCCGGCCTCTCTCCGGGAGCGCGTTGCGTTCACCCGCAGCACGGCGTCGTCGAGATCGTGGGTGTGGTGACGCGTGAGCTCGGCGGGGCGAGCGTCGCGCTCTACGAGCTCAAGCTCGTCGCCGGCGAGGGAAAGATCCTGGTTCCGGTGGCGGCCGCAGAGAGCGCCGGTCTCCGCCCGATCATGACCGCCAAGGAAGCCGATGAGCTCCTGGCGTTCATGAAGACGCGTCGCGATGGCCACGACGCGCGTCCGTTCCAAAAGCGGATGCGAGCGTACGGCGAGATGCTTCGCAGCGGCGACCGACGAGCCATCGCCGAGGTGCTTCGCGACATGCATCGAAGCTCGACCGAAAAGGACTTGAGCTTCGGTGAGCGGCGGCTGCTGGCGCAAGCGCGCGCGATGCTGGTGACCGAGCTCGCGATGGCCAAGCGCACCACCGTCGATGCGATCGAGGCCGCGCTCGAAGCGGCCTTCGCTGCCTGAGGGCGCCGCTAACGACCGAAGAGCTCTTCCGCGCTCGCGTCGGTCGCGGCGTAGAGCCCACGGAAGAAGGGGAGGGCGCGCACGACGACGCGCGCGCGCAAACCATACGGCGTCGTATCGACGCGCAGGGGCTCGACGGGCTGATCGGTGGCAACGAGTCGACCGATGTCGCTCGCTAGAACGCGGTCGATCGTCGCGCCGAATCGCGACTTGGCGGCCTCGTCGTCGAATCGGCCGAGAAGCGCGATGACGATCTCGAGTCGGCCGCCGGGCTCGGAGCCGGCGAGCGCGCGGATGCCGAGGCTCGCTGCGCTGGCGACGCGCAAGAGACCACCCGCTCCGCGCGCCCACTCGCCGTCGAAGGGGCCGGCGAAGAACGCCGAGAGGCCGTATCCGTCGCCGAGCGCCACGCGCGCCGATTGGAGCGGCTCACTCGCGAGCGCGGGCTTCGCGCGACGCAGTCGCTCTTCGGCGAAGAGGCGCGCGGCGCGGATCGGCGTGGGGCCGCGCGACGGCGTGTCGCCCTCGGCTCGCTCGAGACCTGCGCCGCGCACGCCGAAGACGATGAGGCGCTCGCGGCGCACGCCTACGCGCCCATCGATCTCGACGATGCCGCTCGCCGCTACGCGCCGCTCGTCCACGATCGCGCGTGTGGCGAAGGCGCGCTCGACCGCCGCGGGATCCAGGAATCCGCGCGTCAGCGCGAGCGTGCTCGCCCCGTAGCCGGCGACCACGATCTCGTCCTGCGAACGGAGGTCGACGCCATAGCGCTTCTGAAAGTCCTCGAAGCGAGACGCCTTCAGGAGCTCGCCCATCGCCAGCGTGAGCTCGGGTGCCGACACGATCGCCTTCGGCGCGGCCACCACCAACCACGAGAGCCCGGCGGCGGGGCACAGATCGGAGATCGGCGCGAGCTTGAGCGGTGGTGGCGGCGGCTTGTCTCGTTCGCCGCGCGGAGCGCCGCCGCAGCCGACGGTTGCCGCCGCGAGCGTGAAGAGCGCGCCCCGCCGAGTGATCGGCGCGCCCGGCGCGCCGCCGCTCACGGAGCGACCGTGACGTACGCGAAGCGTCGGTTCTTGGAGCCCACGCGAAGCAAGTACCGCTTGCCCTTTTCGAGCTGGAGCTGCGGATCGGTGACGCGCTTCTGATCGACCTCGACGCCGCCCTGCTCGACGAGGCGCTTGCCCTCCGAGGTGGACTTCACGAGGTTCGCGAGCGCGAGGGCTTTGGCGATCCAGAGCGTGGCCTGCTCGGTGGGAAGGGTGTGCTCGGGCACGTCGTCGGGGATCGCGTCGGCCGAGTAGACGCGATCGAACGCCGCTTTCGCAGCCGTCGCCGCGTCCTTCCCGTGCAGCGACTCGAGCACCTCCAGCGCGAAGATCGATTTGATCTCCATCGGGTTGCGACCGCTCTTGCGGTCCACCTTGAGCGCCTCGATCTCGGCGCTCGGGCGGAGCGAGAGGAGCTCGAAGTAACGGAAGATCACGTCGTCGTCGATCTGCATGATCTTGCGGTACGCGACGTCGGGCGCCTCGGTGAGTCCGACGTAGTTGTCGGCGCTCTTGGACATCTTCTTGCCGACGACCTTGCCGTTTTCGATCTTGGCGTCGGTGCCCTCGAGGAGCGGCGTCGTGAGCACGATCTGCGGACGGAGCCCATACTTGGGCATGAGGTCGCGGCCCACGAGCACGTTGAAGAGCTGGTCGGCGCCGCCGAGCTCGACGTCGCAGTCGAGCGCGACCGAGTCGTAGCCCTGGAGCAAGGGATAGAGGAACTCGTGCTGGTGAATTGGCCGGTGCTCGGCGAAGCGGAGCGCGAAGTCGTTTCGCTCGAGCATGCGCGACACGGTCGACTTGGCCATGAGCTCGATGAGCTGGACGGGCGAGAGCGCGTCCAGCCACTCGCTGTTGGTGCGGATCTCGACGCGGTTCGGATCGAGGATCTTGAAAGCCTGATCGGTGTACGTCTTGGCGGCGGCCTGCACGTCCTCACGCGAGAGGCGCGGGCGCTGGTCGTTCTGGCCCGTGGGATCGCCCACCATGGCGGTGAACTCCCCGATCAGCAGGATGGCCGTGTGGCCGAGGTCCTGGAACTGGCGCAGCTTGGCGAGCGGCACGGCGTGCCCGAAGTGGAGGTCGGGCCGCGTGGGATCGAGGCCGAGCTTCACGCGGAGCGGCTTCCCGCTCTTTCGCGACTCTTCGAGGCGAGCCTCGAGCTCGGCGCGCACGTGGAGGTCGACGACGCCGCGCGTAAGCAGCGCCATCTGTTCGGGGACCGGGGCGAATTGGGTCATGACAAATCGAAGGGCCCGCGGCCGGAGACGTTTTCCGGCGGCGAGCCCCTTCGATTTACCGCGATTCGACGCGCGTTGGAACGACGCTCACTCGTTGTCGTCGTCGTCGATGTCGTCGTCGTCCTTGTCGTCGTCGTCGTCGTCGTCGCCCTTGATGGCGCCGTGCGCGCGGCTGGCGTTCACGAGCTCGCGCAGCTCCTTGCCGACCTTGAAGTACGGCAAGCGCTTTGCGGGCACCACGACCTGCTCACCGGTTCGCGGATTCCGGCCGTTGTACGACTTGTACGGGCGAACCGTGAAGCTTCCGAAACCGCGGATCTCGATGCCTTCGCCGCGCTGGAGCGCCTCGGTCATGGCGTCGAACACGCAGTTGACGACGAGCTCGGCGCGCGCCTTGGTCAGCTCGCTTCGTGCTGCCAGGGCGTCGATGAGTTCGCTCTTCGTCATGCAGCCTCCCCTCCTTGGGCGCGAGTCCGAGACGCCGACGGGCGTTCGGGCTTGCTCTGACCGTTCGGGCGCGCGGGAAAACGCGCACGGACGTCTGAAGATTCGAGGAGAGCGCGCCCTTTTGCGCGGGTCAAGCGGCGCGAACGGCGGAATTGCTGCCGCGAAGGGCTCGTTGGGGTAGGTGAATGTGTGCGCGTCTACCGTCCGAGCGGCATGTCGAGATCGCGGAAGAATGCCGGATCTCCGCTCGCGTCCGCGCAGCCGCCCCAATAACGGCCGTTGTTCCAGAGCCGGTCCATGCCGGAGAAGCTCCAGCCGTCGAAGGGAGCGACGGGCGTTCCGGCCGGAACGTCGAATGCAAAAGTGGTGGTCGGCCGTCCGGCCGCGTCCTCGAGCGTGACGGTGTCGACGTTGAAGCACGCATTCGGCAGATGGCTGTCGAACGGATCGATGCGGAGACCGGTGAGGGTGCCCTTGAAATCGGGGTGGTTGGAGAAGTCGGCGACCACGTCGTAGCTCGCGCCGCCGGTCGGGAAGGGGACGCGCATCGACTTCTTCTCGTCGTAGAAGTTCGAGGCCGCGGTCTTGAAGAAGACTTGGAGCTCCGGCGTCGCGCTGCCGTTCGCGGCGTTGATGCGGACGCGCGTCACGGGTTGCGGTCCGGCGGCGGGCAGCGTGCGTCCGATCGCGACCGCTCGCGCCGACATGCCGATCGCCGCACCGCCCGTCGCGGGCGCGTAGACCTCGGGGTTCATGTTGAGGTGGATGAGCGAGTAGTCGGCGGCGTTGGGGGAGAGCGCCTTGTCGTCGAGCTTGAAGCGATCTTTCGCGCGGGCGATTGCGCGCGTGAAGTCGTCGGGCTTCACGCGGAAGTCGAAGTGCCTGAAGCCCGCCCATGGCTCGCTCGAGAACTGCGCCGACCCAGGGCCCATCGCGCCGTAGCCGGCCTTGTTGGTGAAGCTCGTGATGAGGATCGGGTAGTGGCTGCACGTCGAGCAGTCGTCCGGGAGCTCGGTGTCGTCCGGCGCGCCACGCGGGTCGAAGAACACGACGGAGAACCACACCTCGCGACCTTCGTTGCCCTCTTTGGTGTCGCGGAAGCGGAAGACCGCGGCCGCGTAAGGGACCCCATCGCCCCAGCTCTTGGCGGTCGGCACTTGCGCGTCGAAGGCGTAGACGAGCGCGGCGCCGGGTGTGTCGAACGGCTTGGGCTGCTGGCCCGGCTTGAAGTCGTAATGCAGGACGGCCGGCAGGATCGTGCCCGTCGTCGTGACGCCGGTCTGACCGGAGTTGATCCACATGCCCACGGCGTCGCCCTTCATTTGGAGCGCGCTCGTGAACTTGATGTCGTTCGGTCCGCGTTGGTACTGCGCGGCCGTCGGGCCGCTCCCGAGCGCGAGCCCAGTGAGCGAGCCCACGTCCCAGGTGACGGGGGTGGCGACGCCGCGCTCGCCTTGCTGCCAGAGCGCCATCATCGCCCGGCCCATCGCGAGCTCTCCGCCGCTCGCGATCATGCGGCAGTCGAGGTCGCCCGCGGACGTCGTGGGCATCGAGAAATACACGTCGTGTGCGCCAGGAATGGCCGCCGGATCGACCAGATCGTCTCCGCAGGTCCCGGGGGGCGGGGCGCCACCGCCACCGAGCGCGCTCGACGCGAGGCCAGATTCTTCAGTCGGCGCGCAGGCCGCCGCGATGGCGGTGAGCGCGAGGGCGGCAAAGCCGAGGGAAAGCTTGCGAAGGCCGAAGACGATCATGCTCCGAGGAGGAGCAGCGTGCGTGCCAGCCGCCATTGCACACGAAGGCTCGTCGGCGTCCGGCCCTTTTTTACGGGACCTTGCGCAGGATCACCCGATCGAGGCCGGTCGCGCCGCCGACCACCGTGAGTCGCACGCGTGACGGATCCGCGAGCTCGGCGATCTTGGCGGCCAAGAGCTGAGTGCGCGGCTTCGCGCCCGGTGCCTTGGCGGCGGCCTCGGCCCACTCCCACGACGCGACGACCGCGCCGCGGCTCACGACCGCCAGCGTCGCTTTCACGGTCGCGTCCTCGATGAGCGCGGTCGGCTCGATCGAATAGCGTCCCGCGGCGGGCACGAGCAGATCGATCTCTGCCGTCGCGACGGTCGTCGCGTTTGCCGGAATGAGGCGTAGGTAGCGATCGTTCGACGCGGTGCCGTTGGCCCACGCAGGCTCGGCCCAGCCCCCCGATTGATGGAGCGGCGGCCACTCGGCTTCGCTCTCCAATCGGAACACGTTGGTGCCGCTCGACGGCGGCACCCATTGCTCCAGCGAGGACTTGTCCTTCCCGAAGACGTACTTGTGCGTACTGGGGTGGCCGAGCGACTCGTAGAGGAAGCGATCGCGATCGTCGTTGCGCAGACGGACCGCGAGGATGCCGTGGCTCGCCGTCACGCCCGGTTGGAGCGCGAGGTTGAACCCGTGATCGGTGTCGAAGAAGAGGAGGCCGTGATCTTTGTGGGCCTCGCGGATGAGATCCGGCTCGAACATCGGACGGCCGCCGTCGCGCTCGCGGAGCGCCACGTGATCGTGCACGCCGTGGAACGCGAAGCCGAGCGCACCGAGGCCGAGCGCGATGGAGAGCCGACGCACCCACGCGCTCGCGCTCTGGCTCGCGAGCGCCACGACGAGGAGCGCGTGCTCGATCGGAATGACGTCGGCGTAGAAGCGCGCGCCGCCACCGGGGTACGAGCCGTCGAAGTAGAACGGCGCGTACGCGAGCACCTGCCCGAGAACGAGAACGAGGAGGAGGCGCGCGGCGGTGGGGCGAGCGCTTCGCGCGAGCGCGGCGACCGGGACGGTGAGCGCGAGCGTGACGAGCTCGAAGTTCGTCACGTCACCCAAATGGAGGCGGACACGGCGCAGCGTCGTGCCGAGCGCGGCCAAGAGCCCGTAGCCGTTCTCCAGCCGCGCCTTCACGAAGTCGCCGTGCTCGAAGAGGCAGCCGATGCCGGCGCCGAAGCCGTAGCGGAAGCATCCGGGCGGGCCGTCGCTCGCGGCGTAATACGCCTTCTGCGTCGAGGCGAGCATGCTGCCCGCCACGGCGCGCTGCGACGCGAGAAGGAGGAGCACGCCCGGCGCGGCGAAGACCAGCACGCGCAAGAGTCGGCGCGGGCTCTTGGCGCGCACGAGCGTGACCGCGGCGAGCGCGACGATCGGGAGCGCCGAGACCGGTCGAATCGACACGAGGCCACCGACCGCGAAGCCGAGCAGGGTCCACGCCGCCTTGTCGTAGGTGCCTTCGGCGTCACGCCACGCCATGAGGAGCCCGATCGCGCCCGCGGTGAGCGCCAGCGCCGCGGCGCCGTGCGACATGGTGTCGGCCGTGTGATAGCGGAGCGCGGCGGTGAGCACGCTGACGACGGTCGCGGCGCGCGCCGCGCGCTCGGTCTCGTGCTCACCGAGCCCGGAAGCCATGGCGAGCTCGCGGGTCAGGAAGTACGTGACCACGACGAGCGCGGCCGCGAGGAGCGGCCCGATGACCATCGGTGCGCCGATCATGAACCCGAACGCGAGGAGCATCGGGTAGCCGGGCGGGAATATGCCGCCGATCTGGTTCGGCTCCGAGAAGAGGAGGAAGCGGCCGCGGAAGCTCCCCGACGGCTGCGGCACGTCCCACGTGAACGAGCCCTGGGAGAGGGCGCGGCCTTGGAGGAAGTACGACGTCGCGTCGATGATGCGCGGGCCTCCGCGGAGGTAGAACGCGATGTACGCGAGCGAGAGGAAGGCGGCGACGAAGCACGCCGAGAGCACGAAGCGGAGGCGCGTCCGTTCGCGATCGAGCGCGCGCCGCGGAGGCTCGATGAGCCCAGCCAGCGCTCCGCCGGCGAGGTGCCCGCCCGAGCCAGGAAGCGCCGCGCTCGCCACGAAGAACGCGCCGAGGGCGAGGATGGCCCAGCCGACGAAGTCAGGAGGGAGCCCGAAGGGGCCGAGGAGCGCGCGGAGTCGGTCCATTACTGCGTCACCCAAACGTGATGATCGACGAAGTCATTGGGGCCATCGTTGGTGAGCTCGATCGACATGCCGGCATGCACGCGATCGGGCGGGAGCGCCACTACTTCTTCCACCCAGCCCTCGGTCGGCGAAAGATCCAGCGTCCCGACGACGGTCCCGTCGGCGCGGACGGTCACCTTGGTCGGTTGCTCGGGCGCCGAACGCACGACGAGGTGCGCAGCTGCTCCGCTCTTCAGGTGGTCGACGCGGAACGACTCGGCGCGCTCGGGGGAGATGCGCCGGCCGCCGTCGAAGAGATCGCGGCCTCTCGCGTCAGGGAGGATCTTCATGTCCGTGAAGCCTCCGGCCGGCGTCGGATAGCGGTAGGCGTGGGCGCGCTCGCTCACGAGGTCGGCGACGTCGACGACGTCGCGTACGGCCTCGCCGGCCGGAACGCGACGCGGCGCTTCCCCGGTGCCGAGGACGCTCCAGTCGGCGCGGTAAATCACGTCTTCGTATCCGCCGCAGATCACGTTCCCTTCGACCGGGAAGCGCGCGAGGACGTCGCTCGCGAACCACGTCGGCAAGGTGCCCCACCACGTCGGGTAGATGGCGAGCACGTCGGGGCGTTCGGCCGGTGGCATACGCTCGATGAGCTCGATCGACGCCGCGAGGCCGTGCACGCCGGCGCGAGCGAAAGGGAGATCGTGAAAGCCGCCGAGGCCGATGATGTCGAGGCCCTTGGCGCCCGACGCGTAAACGAGCGCGCCGGCGTCGCCGACGAGGATGCGCCTTGGGTGAAGCTCCGCGAGCCATCGCCCAGCGACGATGTGTTGATCGCGGATGTTGCGCGACGCGCGCGCGAAGAACCATTTTTGGTCGCGGACCTTGTCGGTCTGGTGAAAAACGAAGAGCCCTACCGCGGCGGCCACGACCGCGAGGCGGAGCGGCCACACGCGAAAGAGGAACGCGGCGGCGAGCCCGCCCGCGAGGGGAAGCCACCAGGACCAGCGGACTTCCGGGAGCGTGCCGCCCGGGCGGGTCGCGATGCCGACGAATTGGATCGCGATCGCGATGGCCACGGTCACGACGACGATGCTCGGCTTCGCGCGCCGGCGCGCGAGCGCGTAGATCCCGAGCACGGCGGCCATGATCAGCCACGTCACTGCAGGCATCGTGTAGCGCTCGTTTTGCCAGCGCACCTGGCCGTTGAACGCCACGAGCACCGACCAGAAGACGATCTGCGCCCACAAGAGCCCCGCCATTCGCCTCGTCTCGGGCGCCGCGAACGCGAGGAGCGCGAGCGTGGGCAAGATGGAGCCGTAGATGGGGAGATCGGCGAAGTGGTACTCGACGTTGCGGAACACCGAATAACGGAGATTCTGCACGTAATCGGCGAGCTTCTCGTCCGGCGTCATGTACGGGTGGTTGATCGCCAGCTTCACGAGCGCTCCGTTGGCGCTGAGCTCGCCGGTGAACGCCCGGTTGGCGAGCGACTGGACCACCAGCGCGGCCACGGCGGGGAGCCCGCACACCGCCAAAACCAAGAGGGTGCGCTTCGCGCCGGCGCGCCGCACGATGGCCGCGGCCGCGAGGACTCCGAAGACGGCGAGCGTGAGCGCGCCCTCAGGACGCGTGAGCACGATGACGACGCCGGCTGCGCCGAGCAGCAGTGACGCGCGCACGACGTCGTTCGCTTCGGCGCGCTCGATGTGACGAAAGGCGAGGAGCCCGAGCGACCAGGTGGCGAGGTAGAACGCCACCTCCATCCCGCTCCACAGCGACCAGTCGAGCGCGCCGAGCGAGACGAGGGCCGGCGGAAAGAGAAACGCGGCCAGATCGCGCGCCGTCGCGTCGGACGCCGGCTCGTTCGGGAGTGCGGCCAAGAGCCTTCGCGCAGCGAGCATCGTGCCGACGACGCTGACCGCCGCGACGATCCCCGCCCACACCATCAAGCTCTCGCCGGTGAAGCCGAAGAGCCATCCGATGGCGAGCACGAACGGATAGAGGATGCTCGTGTTGCCCGACGAGTAGCCGTTGCCTTCCGTCCACTGAAACGGGTGCCCGCGCGCCGCTTCGCGCGCGTAGTCGAAGTGGATGAAAACGTCGTCGAGAGGCGCCGACCACTCGCCGCCCGTCTGCTGCAGCATTGCGCGGTAGAACGCCGTCGCCGAACCGAGCGTCCAGACCGCGGCCCACGCGATGTACAGCGCGTCGAGCCCCGGCCCGCGGGTGAGCCGGGTCAGGAGTCGCCGGAGCATCTCGAAGGACGCGCGCACGCGCAGCCGTATAACCCGAACTCGTCCCCTTTTGGGAGGTGGCGGCGCGCGCGAAGGTTGAACGCTTTCGAACACCTCGGGCGTCGAAAGCGCCTTGAGGTTTGGCGGCGTCGCCACTAATCGTGGTCCGGCCATGGCGTGGAGGGCACGGTTCGGGACGCAAGCAGTCGTCGCGGTGGGAGCGCTCGTCTCCGCGGCGCTCGCGGCTGCGCCGGCGCGTGCGCAGACCCAAGGAAATCAGCCTCCGCCGAGCAACGAATCGCCGAGCGGAGGTGCGGTTCCGCGAGGCGCGGCCGGCGCCGGCATCGTGCCGCCCAAAGACGAAGGTGCGCCCGCGCCTGCGCCGGTGACGGTGACGCCGCCCAAGCTCGTCAAAGACGAAGGCGCCGAGTATCCCGCGCAAGCACTCAAAGAAGGCGTCCGCGAGGCCGTCTCGGTCGTGCTCGTCCTCGAGCTCGACGCCACGGGCGCCGTGCGCAAGGCTACGGTCGAGACGCCCGTCGGCCACGGCTTCGACGAGGCGGCCATCGCCGCGGCGCAGAAGCTCGTGTTCGAGCCGGCCAAGCGCGGTGACAAACCGATCGCGTCGCGCATCAAGCACCGCTACGAGTTCCCGCTGCCGCGTGCGCGCTTCCGCGGCACCGTCCGATCGCTCGGATCCGATCGTCCCGTTTCGGGCGCCAACGTTACGCTGACCGACGCCGCAGGCGAGGCTCACGGCGCAGTTGCCGGCGCCGACGGGACCTTCGTCGTCGATGGCCTCGCGCCCGGCCCGTACCGCTTCCGCGTGACCGGCGAAGGCTTCACCGCCCAAGAAGGCACCCAAGAGCTCGCGCCCGGCGAGGAGGTCGAAAACGTCCTTCGCCTCGAGCGCGTGGCGACGGGGAAGTCGCTCACGCCGGCCGCCGATCCGAACGACGGCGAGATCCAAGAGGTGCGCGTGCGGGGCGTGAAGCCCCCGCGCGAGGTGACCAAGCGAACGCTCGAGCAGCGCGAGCTCAATCGCATCCCGGGGACGAGCGGCGACGCGCTCCGCTCGCTTCAGTACTTGCCGGGCGTGGCGCGCCCGCCGGGGATCGCGGGCCTCCTCATCGTCCGCGGCTCCGGCCCCAACGACACCAACGTGTTCGTCGACGGCACACTGGTGCCGCTCATCTATCACTTCGGTGGTCTCAGCTCGGCCATCCCCACCGAGCTCCTCGAGAAGATCGACTTCTATCCCGGCAACTTCAGCGCGCAGTACGGCCGCGTGACGGGCGGCATCGTCGACGTCGGCGTGCGCGACCCGAAGAAGGACAAGCTCCACGGCCTCCTCCAGGTCGATCTCATCGACGTGCGCGGCCTCGTCGAAGGGCCGATCTCCGACAGCGGCTGGACGTTCGCGCTCGCGGGTCGGCGTTCCTACTTCGACGTGTGGCTCAAGCCCGCGCTCGAGGCCGCCGACGCCGGCGTGTCGAGCGCGCCCGTTTACTACGATTACCAGGCCATGCTCGCGCGCGACCTCGGCAAGGACTCGTCGGTGCGCTTCTCGTTCTTCGGGTCCGACGATCGCTTGAAGCTGCTGGTGAAGAGCCCCGTCGCGAGCGACCCGGCCATCGGCGGCGGCATCTCCGCGCACACCGGCTTTTATCGGCTCCAGGGTCGATACAAGGCCAAGCTCGGCAAGGACACCGACTTCAAGCTCACGGGCGCGGTCGGGCGCGACTTCGTGGAGTTCTCGCTCGGCGACAACTTCTTCACGCTCGACAGCTTGCCGATCTCGACCCGCGTCGAGCTCTCGCAGAAGGTCGCGACAGGCGTGACGACCAACGTCGGCGTCGACATGCTGTACTCGCCCTACGAGGTGCAGGTTCGTCTCCCGCCACCGCCGGTGCCCGGCGAGCCCCCCGGCGGCCCGGGTCTCTCGCGCCCGCCGCTCTTCGCCACCGACAAAGACGCGGTCTATCGGCCGGCGCTCTACAGCGAGCTCGAGCTCGTTCCTTACGCGGGCACGCGCCTCGTGCCGGGCGTGCGCCTCGACTACGCGAAAGACACGCGCGGCTGGGATCTGTCGCCGCGTTTCGCGGCGCGGCAAGACTTGACGCGCCTCCCGCGCACCACGCTGAAGGGCGGCGTCGGCGTATTCATGCAGCCGCCGCAGCCGCAAGAGACGAACATCGTCTTCGGCAACCCGGGCGTGAAGTCCAACCGCGCCATCCACTACAGCCTCGGCGTGGAGCGCGAGTTCACGCGCAACATCGAGCTCAGCGTCGAGTCGTTCTACAAGCAGGTCGATCGGATCGTCGTCAACAAGACCAACGACGGACGCGGCCGCATCTACGGCCTCGAGACGCTCCTCCGCTACAAGCCCGATGCGCGCTTCTTCGGTTGGCTCGCCTACACGCTCTCGCGGAGCGAGCGTCAGGACTCGCCGAGCGATCCGGTGCGCCTCTCGACCTTCGACCAGACGCACATCTTGACGGTGCTCGGCAGCTACCGACTCGGCCGCGGTTGGGAAGCCGGCGGCGCGTTCCGACTCGTGTCCGGCAACCTCGTCACGCCCAACACCTACGGGTTCTACGACGAGAATGCGGGCGTCTCGCTCGCGCAGTCGTCGTATCCGCCGTTCTCGTCGCGGCTCCCGCTCTACCACCAGCTCAACGTGCGCGTCGACAAGACGTGGAAGTTCAAGACGTGGCAGCTCGGGGCGTACCTCGACGTCCAGAACGTCTACAACCACGCCAACGTCGAAGGCGTCTCGTACAACTACAACTTCACCAAGAGCACCTACGCGACCGGCATTCCGATCTTGCCGAGCGTGGGCTTGCGAGGAGAGCTCTGATGGCGCCCTCCTTCACCCGCACCTCGTCTCATCGCCGCTTCGCGGCGTTCATCGCTGGGTTGGCGCTCGCGCTCTCGGCCTGCCTCAAGGTCGACTTCGATCCCGCGTCGGTGGTGAACACCGTTCGCATCTTCGCGACGCGCGCCGACAAGCCCTACGCGAAGCCCGGCGAGAAGGTCACGCTCGAGATGCTCGCGTTCGACGGGCGTCCGAGCAAGCCGCGGCCGATGACGCTCTACTGGATTCCGATCCCGTGCGTGAATCCGCCCAAGGACCTCTACTACCTCTGCTTCGCTCAGTTCGCCTCGGGGAGTGGGGGCGCGGGGCGCACCGGCGGCGTGTCGTTCACCGCGGGCACCGATCTCACCGACGTCCTCCCCAAGGGCCCGACCTTCTCCTTCACGATGCCGGACACGGCGATCGCGAGCCACGCGCCCACGCCGGGCGCGGCCGCCCCGTACGGCCTCGCGATCGTGTTCAACATCGCGTGCGCCGGCCGCGTGAAGCTCGAGGCCCCCGGCGACAATCCGCAGAGCGTGCCGCTCGGTTGCTACGACGACGCGGGCCAGAAGCTTTCTCCGGACGACTACGTCATCGGCTTCACGCGCGTGTACTCGTACGCCGACGTCACCAATCAGAACCCCACCATCACCAACGTCACTTTCGAGGGGCAGCCGGTCGGGCCCGACGGCATCGTCGTCGACCGTTGCACCAAAGAGCAGTTCAAGGACTGCGACACGAAGAAGATCGGCGTCACGGTGCCTGACGAAGCGTCCGAGGCGAACCCGCTCTCTCGAAGCAGCGGTGGGGACATCCAGCGCGAGCAGGTTTGGGTTGCCTACTACGGGACGACGGGGAGCTTCGACAGCCAGATCCGCCTCCTCTTCGATCCCTCCGAGGGCCGCGTGCCTGAGCCGGACAACAAAATCCGCATCCCGCGCGAGCCGGGGACTGGCCAGCTCTGGCTGATCGTCCGTGACAACCGCGGTGGGGTGAGCTGGCAGCCCGTGACCTTCACCGTCAAGCCGTAGGCCCGTCGCGCCCGACGTGAGAGCGGAGCGGGCGTGTGCTATTCCTTTGTGCGGAATGGCTTTGGGTCGGCGCTTGGTGATCGCCTTGGGCGTCGCCTTCTTGGTGACGTCGTGCGCGAAGGCGCAGGAGCAGTCGCACCTCTACGCGCAGGACCTGACGCCGCCGGAGAACGCGCCGGAGTTCGATCGCGACAAGATCATTTCGCTCGAGGAGCTCACCGACAGCACCGTCACCGGTGACGTGCTCCGTGCATTCCTCACCTACCGCGTCGTCGACAAGACGCGGAAGAGCCCCTACGGGCACGAGAGCTTTCTCTCGAGCTACTACTCCAACGGCCTCTCGGCCGTGGACGCGCTGCTCAACGCGGCGGAGCAGTACCGCATCAATCCGCTGGTTCTCCTCGCGCGCGTCGAGATGGCGCAGGGGCTCGTCGGGATGGAGTTCTACCCCACCGACGATCCCGCGCGCGTCGAGTACGTCTTCCGTTGCGGCTGCTCGGGCCCCGGCGTGTGCGATCCGGCGTACGCGGGCTTCGATCATCAAGTCGACTGCCTCGCGCGCCAATACCGCATCATCCTCGACGACATGGACGCCAACGGCGGCGTGACCGCGGGCGGTTGGTCCAAGGGCAAAGACGGCCGCACGATCGACGGCAAGGTGGTGACTCCCGTCGACGACGGAACGGCCGCTGCTTACCAATTCGATCCAGTCGTGGGTGACGCGCGCACGGGCAACCAGCTCTTTTGGACCATCTGGGTCAACTACGTGAAGGCCGCCGGCTACCAAGCGAGCGCGGGCCCGACCACCGGCGCGTGGATCGGCGATCCCTGCTCGAAGGATGCACAATGCAAGGCCATCGGCCCCGACGCGGTGTGCATCACCAGCTACGAGGGCGGGATGTGCTCGATTCCGTGCCGCCCGACGTGCCCGACGCGCGAGGGCCGCGAGTCGGCGTGCATCGACGTGGGCAGCGGCCTCGGAGCGTATTGCTTCCAGCGCTGCGTCGTCGCCGCCTCGTCGACGTGCCGTGGTGGCTCGAGCGCGTGGAGCTGCTGCGCCGCCAACGTGTATCCGCCCGCGCCCGGCGTGACGCAGGCCGTGTGCCTCTATCTTCCGCCGGGCTCGCAGCGCTGCCAGTGACTCACGCCGCGTCGACGAGCGACCGAAGCATGGCGATGGCCTCGGTCGCGACCTGACCGCTCGCGAGAACGCGCTCGCTCGTCGCTTCGGCGGCCAGCGCGCCTTTCACGCGGATGAACGCCGGGAGGTACACGACCTCGCGACCGAGCCCGGCCGAGCGACCATCTCCGCCGCGATAGACGCGCTCCGCAACGCGCACCGCCCGCGTCGCGTCGAGCCCGGCATCGGCGATCAGGGCGCGCGTGGCTTCGACGAAGTCCGCACCGCTGCGCATTCGCTCCACGGTCACGTGGCGCGCCGCGAGCTCGCGCGCGCGCGCGCCGACGAGGTACCCGGCGCGCTCCTCGAGGACGAGCGCGTAGCCTTCTTGATCGTCGGCCCCGCCCGCCGTGCCGATCGAGAGGAGCCCGAGGCCCGAGCTCTTCGCGCGCGCGCGCGGCGCTGCGTGGCCGTACACCTCGTGGAGGGCGATGCGGTCCGCGTCGCGCGGCGTGAGCCGGCGTCCGCGCGCGACGTAGATCGTGTCGTCACCGGTCGCGGCCGCGGCGTAGAGGTCGTCGCGCACCTCGATTCGAAAGGCGAGGCGCTCACGGCCGACGAGCGCGCGAAGTCGGGCCAAGAGCGAGCGCGGGTCGCTCGCGTCGTCGGACACGACGGATTCCGATTCGTGGTGATCGTCGTGCGCCGCGAGCGCCTCCGCGAGGGCGCGCGCCGCCGCGTCGCCGTCGGGGAAGCGTGCTCGCGCCGCGTCGCATAATGCCGGCGTTCCACACGCCCCGACGATCGCGAGCTCGCGCGCGAGCTCACGGACGCGCGCGCGATAGAGGTCCGCGAGCGGCGCCGACTCGGCTGCCAGCACTTCGTCGAGCCGCGACAGCGTGCGCGTCGTCCCGTCGACGTTGGCCCGCCGATAGATCCAGAGGGGGAGCGCGGCGCCCCCTCGCGCGAAAGACTCCTCGAGGCGCCGTCGCTCGATCGCGGCGTTCGTCGGCGTCACCGCGGCGAGGAGCCGAACGTCGCGGCTCACGGCGCCGAGCGCGCGGTCGAACGGAGCCGCCCAGGCTCGAAGGGCCACGCGCTCCGGGTGGCCGACGCCTCCGCTCATGACGGGCTTCATCTTCGCGGAGGGGAAGGGGCTCGGCAAGGCCAGGCACCGTGATAGGCTCCTCGCCGCGGGCGCGGTCGCGCTCGACCTCCACACATGCGCAAGAACTACGTCCTCGACACGAACATCCTCCTCCACGACCCGAGGGCCATTTTTCGCTTCGAAGACAACAACGTCATCATCCCGATCTACTGCATCGAAGAGGTCGATCAGTTCAAACGCGAGGGCTCGGAGCGTGGGCGCAACGCCCGCTCGATCGCCCGCATCTTGGACGAGCTCCGCGAGGCGTCGGGATCGCTCTCCAAGGGCGTTCCGCTCCCGGGTGGTGGTCAGCTCCGCGTCGCGGTGCCCGCGCAGCGTCCCGAGCTCCCGAGCGCCATCGACAAGGCCGCGATGGACAACGCCATCCTTCAGACCGCGTTCCAGATCCGCGACGCCGATCCCGGCGCCCCGTCCATCTTCGTGACGATGGACACGAACCTCCGCATCCGCGCCGACGCGCTCGGCATGATGGCGGAGAACTACGAGAACATGCGCGTCGAGGTCGATCAGCTCACGACCGGCGTGCGCGAGATCGACGTCGACCGCGCCGACATCGACGCGTTCTTCCACGAAGGACGCTTGGCGCTCAAAGGCGTCGATGGTTTGAGCGCCAACCTTTGCATCCTCCTCCGCGATCGCGAAAACCCGAGCCACACCGCGCTCGGTCGCTTCGATGGCGGGCGCGGGGAGCTCATGGCCCTCAAGACGCCGCGCGAAGGCGTCATCGGCGTCCGTCCGCGCAACAAGGAGCAGAGCTTCGCGCTCGATCTCCTCCTCGACGAGTCGATCCGCCTCGTCACGCTCGTCGGCAAGGCCGGCACCGGCAAGACGCTCCTCGCACTCGCGGCCGGTTTGAAGCGCACCATCGAGGACGGCCAGTACACGCGCCTCCTCGTCTCGCGTCCGATCATGCCGCTCGGTCGCGACCTCGGCTTCCTCCCCGGCGACGTCGACGAGAAGCTGAACCCCTGGATGCAGCCCATCTTCGACAACCTCGAGTTCCTCTTCTCGGGGTCGCGCAAGGGGCCGCGTGCGTATGCCGAGCTGCTCGAGAGCGGGCAGATCCAGGTCGAGCCGCTCACGTACATCCGCGGTCGCTCGCTCCCGCAGCAGTACATGATCGTCGACGAGGCCCAGAACCTCACCCCGCACGAGGTGAAGACGATCATCACGCGCTCAGGCGACGGCACGAAGATCGTCCTCACGGGCGACCCCAACCAGATCGACAACCCGTACGTCGACAGTGCGTCGAACGGCCTGACCATCGCCGCCGACCGCTTCCGCGGCGAGAAGGTCGCGGGCCACATCGTGCTCGCCAAGGGCGAGCGCAGCGAGCTCGCCGAGATCGCCGCCAACCTGCTCTGACCGTCGTGCGACCTACCCGTGCGCGACGATGGGGGCTCCTCGTCGGCTTCGTGAGCGCGGGTGGGCTCGTCGTGACGGGCTGTATGTTCTTTCGCTCGCTCGATGATCTCTCGGCCGGGCAAGGCGTTGCCGATGCCGGCGGCTCCGACGCCGGTCGCGAGACGGAAGCGGTCGACGCAGCCGCGACCCGTCCGTGTGCAGCGGCGCACACCCTTTGTGACGACTTCGATCGCGACGGCGGACCGGCATGGACCGTCGATGTCCAAGGGGCTGGCGAACTCTCCTACGATCCGACCACGTTCCACTCATCGCCTCGTGCCCTGCACGTGCGACGAAATCGACCGGGCGATGCGGGGTTCACGCGCGCCGTCCTCAGGACGTCGCTCCCTCCGCGGGTTTCGCGGACGCGTTGCGAGCTCGATCTCGACGTTCGCGAGGTCACGGGCGCCGCTTCTGCTGGCCTCGAGGCCGTCACGTTCCGCTTCGGCGAGCGGAATCCGTACGTGCGCCTCACGGCCGGGAACGTCGCCCTCTACGAGGGCAGCGACCTACTCGGGCAAATCGCGTGGACGGCCGACCGGTGGATGCACCTTGCGCTCGACTACCGGTGGAGCCCGACCGTTCACTATCGCCTCTCGGTCGACGGGGTGACCGTCGTCGACGTCGATCGCGGGGGCGTAGCCGATGCCGGCGCCATCGACGTCACCTTCGGCGGCTGGTTCGAGAGCGGTGAGGTCGGCTGGGACTACGCCATCGACGACATCGTCTGCGACTCGGAGCCATGAACGCCGGACGTGCCGTATGCTTCGCTCGATGAGCTTTCACGAGCTGTCGCGTCTCCGTCGACGACGCGCGCTCGTTCTCGTGGCGTCGCTCGGGTCTCCGGTGCTCGCCGGTTGCATGTTCTTCCGGTCGCTCGACGACCTCCAATCGGGCGCAGCCGACGCGGGCGTCGATGTGGCGTCGCCCGACGCGAGCTCGATCAGCGACGGCGGCGCCGACATGGGCGCGGACATCGACGCGGCCGACGGCGCGAGCCCGTGCAGCGTGCCCCACACGTTCTGCGACGACTTCGAGCGCGAGGGCGATGCGGCCGCGGGCTGGGAGCACGTGGACGTCTCCGCGGGCAGCAGTCTCTTGCTCGGCGTCACGCAAGGAGCGGTGACGTCACGAGCGCTCTTCGTCTCCGTTCCGCTCCGCCCCAGCGTGGACCACGCGACGCTCAGCGCGTCGCTCACGAAACACCTCGATCGACCCATCAAGAAGGTTCACGTCGAGCTCGATCTGTTCGTCGAGAAGCCGGCCTTCAAACCGAGTGACGTCGGGCTCGCCCGGCTCGTCCTCTTCATGGGCGGCGCGGATGGGTTCGCTGGGACCGTGCTGTTCAACGACGAAAGCAGCGCCGCCATGTCGGTCGAGCAGCTCTCGGGCGGCGATCGCTACTTCGCGGTGCCGGCCTTTCCCTACGACGAGCGGGGCCACGTCTCGTTGGACTTCGATCTCGCCGGGAGCCTGCACTTCGAGCTCCCGGGCGGCGGCGGCACCCGCACCTTCCCTGCGGTCACGCTCGGTGCATCGCCGCACCTCGACCTCACCGTCGGCCTCACCAGTTTCGACGGCCCGATCCCCGAGCACCGCGCGTACGTGGACAACGTCGTCCTCGACGTCGAGTGAACTGTGCATGTCCGCTGTCGCCCTTGGACCCGCGCGTCGGCTTCCCCTAACCTAGGAGACGTGAAGCGCATCACGCTCGCCCTGGGCGCCGTCGCCCTCGCTCTCGTCACCGGCTGTTCGTCGGTGCGTGCGAGTGGCGTGCCGACGGGTGCCATGAGACTCCCGCCGCGGACGGGACCGGTCGCGGTGTACGCGGCCGGCTACCCGATCGGTGGCGTGGACCTCGGCGTCGTCGAGGTGCGGGCTGCGCAGGGCGAGGCCAACGTGGAGACCCTCCTCCCAGCGTTCGTCAACAAGGTGGCTCAGCTCGGCGGCAACGCCGCCGTCATCGAGCACGTGGACGCGCGGTTCGACGTGACGACTCACGTGCACGTCGAGTCGTATACGTACCCCTGCGGCTATTACACCTGCGTCGGTACGCGCAGCTACCCGGTCACTGGCGAGGTCGTCACGCTCATCATGCGTGGCCGCGCGGTCTCGGTCGGGGGAGGGAAGGCGCCGCCGCCCGAGTCGACCATCGCGCCCACGCCGCCCGTCACCGCGCCGCCCGCGCCGGTCGGAGGTGAGCCATGAAGTGGCTCGCGCTCGCACTGGCCGTCTTCGCGACGGGCTGCGGCTACGTCGAGATGCATGACGCCGTCCTTCGCCCGCCGAGCGCTCCCACGGCGAAGGTCGAGCTTTACGTCGGTGAGCAAACGCCGGGTCGCCCGTTCTACGAGGTCGCGCTCGTTCAGGTGTACGGCTACGGCAGCGAGGCCGACGTCGAGAACATGAGCCGCGCCCTCGAAGAGCGCGGTCGAGCGCTCGGCTGCGACGCGCTCCTGCGGACCCACTTCGACATGGGCCGGTCGATCGGTCACGGCTACGGCGTCTGCGTGCGCTGGTCTGCCGTGGCGCCTCCCGGGACCGTGCAGACGGGCGGGGCGCCTCCGTCCGAAACGCCGCTATGACACGCCGCGGGACGCGCGCGCTCGCTCCCGTCGCCGTCCTCTTCGTCGTGCTCGTCGCCACGCACGCGACGCTCGCGCGCGCCAGTGACGACGATGGCGAGGGGGAGGAGCCCGAGGCCGATGCCGCGCCGCCTCCGCCGCCGTCCCGCGGGGACGCGAAGCGACTCCCCGTGGTCGAAGTGAACGGGATGATGAAGATCCCCGCGAGCACGTTCACCATGGGGAGCTTCGAGAAGACCGCGCCCGACAACGAGCGCCCGCCGCACGTGGTCTCGGTCAAAGCGTTCCTCGTCGATCGCACCGAGGTCACCGTCGGCGCGTACCGCGCTTGCGTCGCGGCCGGCCCGTGCGAGCGGCCCGCAAAGACGAGTGTACAGTGCACGTATGATCTCGGGGACCCCGACCTCCCGGTGAGCTGCGTGCGCTTTCGGGACGCCGACGCGTTCTGTCGCGCCGCCAAGAAGCGCCTCCCCACCGAGGCCGAGTGGGAGCTCGCGGCTCGCGGGCCCACTGCCGCTCCCTATCCGTGGGGTAGCTCGCGGCCGTCCTGCGGGCTCGCCGTCACGCTCGCGCGAGACACGACCGCCGCCTCGTGCTCCGGGGCTCGGCCCGCCAGGGTCGGCACCCACCCCTCCGGAGCGAGCCCCTTCGGCGTCCTCGACATGAGCGGAAACGTCGAGGAGTGGGTGGCCGATTTCTACGCCGAGCACCTCGCCCACGTGGCTCCGCGCGCCGGCGCGAGCCACGTCCTCCGGGGCGGCGGATGGCTATCGGCGCCCTCGGTCGCTCGCGCAACCAGCCGCAATTGGGGGAGTGTCCTCGAGGCCGGCCCGAACGTCGGCTTCCGGTGCGCCAAAGACGACCCCGGCCAGGGACCGTCGCCGGGGAAATAATCGGCCCGCTACGGATGTCTTGGCGCGGTGCCACCCCGGCATTTCCAGGGTGGGATGGTGCCGCGGGGCCTCGGGGAGCCGCGCCGCGAGTTCTTGACGGGGCAGGCCTCCACGGCTACTTCCCGCCCCCCGGGCGACCGATCCCCGCAGAAAGAGCCATTTTCCGTGACCGCGAACGCCACGCTTTCGTTCCTTCAAAACGTCGCCCCCAAGGCCGGCACCGCCCCGCAAGAAGTCGCGCCCAGCGCGCCCGCTTCCGGCGCACCCGCGCCGCAGCAGGCGCCGCCGAACCCGCTCGTCACGCTCGGGCCGATGCTGCTCATCATGCTCCCGTTCTTCTGGCTGATGTTTCGTCGCCAAAAGAAGGAGCAGCAAGAGCGCGCCAAGCTCAAGAAGGGCGATCGCGTCCTCACCCAGTCCGGGCTCGTCGGTGAGCTCATGGACATGGGCGATCAAGTGAGCAAGCTCAAGATCGCCGCGGGCGTCACGGTCGAAGTCCTCACGTCGAGCCTGCAGTCGTTCCCGCAGGCTCCGGCCAAGAAGGACGACGTGAAGGTCGACGCCAAGGTCGCCGCCGAAAAGAAGTGAGACGGGAGCCCCAATCGTCATGAGCTCGTCCCGAAGGACTGCCCTCTTCTTCCTGCTTGCGTCGGCCGCGTCGGCGTACGCGTTTTATCACTCGGACACGTTCTGGGGGATCTTCGTCTGCGGCATCGTGTTCGTGTGGTCGGCGGTGTCGATGCTGCCGATCATGGACCCGGGTTGGCGCATGCGCGTCGGCCTCGCCCTCTCGGTGTTCCTCGGCGCGCTGGTCTCGCTCTGGCCCACGCTCGACAACCTCACCGACGGCAAGACGCGCTGCCCGCAGTACGTGAAGGATCGCGTCACGTTCGCGATCGCGCCCGGTCTCGACCTCCGCGGCGGTCTCCGCCTCGTCTACACGGTCGAGGTCGAAGAGGCGATCCGCGACAAGAGCGATCGCTACGCCGACGACATGCGGCTCGAGCTCGCCACGATCTACGGCTTCCACTCCGGCAGCGGGATCATGAAGCGCGAGGAGCAGCAGAAGCTCTCCGACAAGGTGAAGGTCGCGCGGCCCGAGCCCAACGTCATTCGCGTGAAGTTCACCGACGCGGCCGACGTCGCCAAGATCGACGACCGCTTCAACAAGAAGTTCGCCACCGAGCTCGCGCAGATCCGCGGCCCGGGCGCGAACGAGGTCACGTTCCGGATGCGCACCGAGGTCGAGTCGCAGATCCGCGAGCGCGCGGTCGCGCAGGCCAAGGACACCGTCAACCGCCGCGTCGACGAGCTCGGTCTCCGCGAGGCCAGCGTCACGACGCGCGACGAGGACATCATCGTCGAGGTTCCGGGTCAGGATCAGAAGGCCTTCGAAGAGATCAAGGACATCATCCGCAAGACCGCTCGTCTCGAGTTCAAGATGGTGGACGACGAGGCGAACTTCTTCGGCAAGCCGGAGGTCGCCAAGGCGCTTTCGGCAGCTGAGGGCGAGGGCATTCGCCTCGAGCGCGAATCCGCGCCCGCGGGCGCCGGCAAGCAGAACGTCGAGTCCGGCTACGCCCGGATCGTGAAGCGCGAGAACGAGTCGATGTCCGACTGCTTGAAGCGCTTCAAGAAGTGGACGGCCACCCTCGGCGTGCCCGACGATCACCAGGTCGGCTACGAGGTTACGCAGGAGCCGGACGAGGCGACGGGCAAGCCGGTCGACGTGGGCTGGCGCACGCTCTATCTCTTCTCGCGCGCCGAGGTCACGGGCGACTACATCACCGACGCGAGCCGCGCCATCGACTCGCAGAAGACGCCGCCCGAGTACTACGTCGCGCTCACGTTCTCGCCGCAGGGCGCCGACCGCTTCGAAGAGGTCACCGGCGCCAACGTGCAGCGCCGCTTCGCCATCATCCTCGACGACGTCATCGACTCGGCGCCGGTCATCAAGACCAAGATCGGCGGCGGCCGCGCCAGCATCACCATGGGCGCGGGCGATCCCGAAGAGCAGCTCCGCAAGGCCGAGAAGCTCGAGCTCGTCTTGAAGAGCGGCGCGCTGCCCGCGCCGATTACGCCGTCCAACGAGTCGCTCATCGGCCCCACGCTCGGACGTGATGCGATCGGCGAGGCCTTGAAGGGCGCCGTCATCGGCTCCTGCCTCGTCCTCGCGTTCATGATCTTCTACTACCGGAAGGCGGGGCTCGTGGCCGACGTGGCCGTGCTCCTGAACCTCCTCCTCCAGATGGCCATCCTCGCGTCCTTCAGCGCGACGATGACCTTGCCCGGCATCGCCGGCCTCGCGCTCACCATCGGTATGAGCGTCGACGCCAACGTGCTCATCAACGAGCGCATCCGCGAGGAGCTACGCGCGGGCCGCTCGGTGCGCCAGGCCGTCGAGGCCGGCTACGACAAGGCGTTCTCGTCGATCGTCGACGGTCACGTCACGGTCTTCATCTCCGGCCTCATCCTCGCGCAATACGGAACGGGACCGGTCAAAGGCTTCGCCGTCACGCTCATCGTCGGCATCATCTGCAGCATGTACACGGGCGTCTTCTTCACCCGCATCGTGTTCGATTGGTGGGCACGAGGCGCCAAGGTGAAGCGGCTCAGCGTCGGCGCGGAGTTCTGAGGAGACGACCATGGAATTCTTCAAGCCCGGCCGCCGCTTCGACTTCATGAGCCAGCGAAAGTTCTGGATTTCGCTGTCGCTGTTCATCGTCTTCGGAGCCATCGTCACCCTCTTCGTTCCCGGTCTGAACTACGGCACCGACTTCCGCGGTGGCACCGAGGTCGAGGTCGGACTCCTCAAGACCGTCAACGTGCTCGAGCTCCGCAAGGCGGTCGAGAGTGTGGGCTTCCACGCCCCGGACGTGGTCCAGGTTCGTGACTTCAACAACCCGAACCACTTCTTGATCCGCGTCTCGGACGTCACCGCCATCGATGAGGGCGCCAAGGATCGGCTGAAGAGGGCGATGTGCCTGAGCGAGGACGGCAAGGCCCCGGCCGACGAGGCCGCGTGCCCCGCCAACGCGCGCGCGACCGAGGTCAAGTTCAGCCTCGGCGGCGACAAGATCCTCGCCCGTTACGAGACCGATCCCAACCTCGAGAAGATCAAGGAGCAGGTGAAGAGCGTGCCGGGCGTGACCCTGCGCGTGACGGCCACCAATCCGCAGATCACCAACCCGCGCGACCACCGCGTCGAGGTGCAGCTCCAGTCCAAGGGCGACCAGCTCCTCTCCGGCCTCCGCGACAAGCTCGGCGCCGACGCGGTGCCCGAGCAGGCGCTCCGCATCGAGTGGGTCGGCCCCAAGGCCGGCAAGCAGCTTCGCGACAGCGCCCGCAACGCCGTCTCGATCGCCATCATCTTCATCATGCTCTACGTCGCGTTCCGCTTCGACATGCGGTTCGCGCCGGGCGTCGTCCTCGCCTGCGTGCACGACGCGATGTTCGTCATCGGCGCGTTCGCGCTCCTCCAAAAGGAGTTCACGCTCTCGACGATCGCCGCCGTGCTCACGATCGTCGGTTATTCGATGAACGACACCATCGTCATCTTCGACCGCATCCGCGAGAACCTGTCGAAGCACCGGACCAAGAGCTTCTACGACATCATCAACATGAGCGTGTCGGAGACGATCTCGCGCACGATCCTCACCTCCGGCGCGACGATGCTCAGCGTCCTCGCGTTCTTCATCTGGGGAACGGGCGTCATCCGCGACTTCGCCTTCGCGATGGTCATCGGCATCGTGGCCGGCACGTACTCCAGCATCTACGTGGCCGCGCCGCTCACCGAGTACATCGACCGCCGCCTCCGCACGTCGGCGGGCGACAAGAAGCGCGCGCGCCGTCCTGGCCCGGCCTCGGCGCCGGCCTGATCGTCGGGGCCCGCCGTGCCGGCCCCCGCGCACCTCACGAAGACGCCGCCGGGTGAGGTACTCATCCGCTTTCGAGGCGTCACGAAGCGCTTCGGCCCCAAGGTGATCTATTCGGGGCTCGACGCGATCTTTCGTCGCGGCGAGACCACGACGATCATGGGGCCGAGCGGCGTCGGCAAGAGCGTCATGCTCAAGATGCTCATCGGTCTGATTCCGGCCGACGCCGGATCGATCGACTTCGACGGCGAAGAGGTCACGCGCATGAACGAGTCGGCGCTGCACGACGTGCGCCGACGCATCGCCTACCTCTTCCAGGGCGGGGCGCTCTTCGACTCGCTCAGCGTGGGCGAGAACGTGGCCTACGGTCTCCGCGAGCAGTTCTGGAGCACGATGACCAACGCGGAGATCGAGGAGCGCGTCCAGCAGTCGCTCGCGGCGGTCGGTCTCCCGGGCGTCGAAGGCATGCACCCGGCCGATCTCTCGGGCGGCATGAAGAAGCGTGTCGGCCTCGCGCGCACGCTCGCGCTCCAGCCCGAGGTGCTCCTCTACGATGAGCCCACGACCGGCCTCGACCCCATCAACACCGCCCGCATCAACCACCTCATCAACCGCATCAAGCGGACGCTCGGCATCACCAGCCTCGTCGTCACCCACGACATGGGTACGGCGTTTGCCGTGTCCGACCGCATGATCATGCTGCGCGCGGGGCGCGCCATTCTCGCCGGTACGCCCGCCGAGTTCCGCAGCACGGCGAACGAGTACGTGCGAGACTTCATCGAGGGGCGCGCCCCCGAGGACGAAGACGTGTCGACGCTCCTTGCGTCACACTGAGAAGAGAGACGCATCGCATGGGTCGCTCGGTCAAAGTCGGAATCTTCGTCTTGACGGGCATCGTCCTGTGCGGGCTCATCGTCTTCTTCATCGGCGAGAGCAAGAACGTGTGGGAGCCCAAGCTCCGCTTCTACGCTGCCTTCGAGGACATCTCCGGGATGAAGCCCGGCTCGCCGGTGCGTATGGGCGGCGTCGACATCGGTGACGTCACCGCCGTCGGCCACGCGGATGACCCGAAGGACCACCGCATCATCGTCACGTTCAACGTGGTGCGCTCCGACGCGTCGCGCATTCGGCGTGGCGTTCCGGGGCCGGACGGAAAGATCGCCAAAGCCACGATCGCGCGCGTCGCCAATCGCGGATTTTTGGGCGACAAGATGCTCGAGCTCACTGCCGACGGCGAGGGCGATCCGTTGCCCGAGAAGAGCACGCTGCCGAGCGACGAGGGCTCCGATCCGCTCGCGAAGCTGCAGTCGCTCGGCGCCCAGGCCGAGACCGTGCTCAAGAACCTCGAGCAGGGCACCAAGCCCCTTGCCGATCCGCAGCTCGCCGAGGACGTGAAGGCGAGCATGCACGACCTTCGCGTCATCTTGGACGGCCTCGCCCGGAACGACAGCATCATGCACCGCGTGCTCGCGAACCCCGAGGATGGCGCGCGATTCAGTGCCACGCTCGAGAACCTGCGGGCGTCGAGCGTCGAGCTCCAAGCGTTCTCGGCGCGCTTGAATCGCGGCCCCGGTCTCGCCCACACGCTCGTCTACGACGCCGAGACCGCGGGCCACGCCGCCGGCGCGATCGCCGAGGTGCACCAAGACATGAAGGCGATCCGCGAGGGCAACGGCCTCGCGCACGCCCTCCTCTACGGCGACACCGACACGACGAAGCTCATGGGCAACGTCAACGCGATGAGCGACGACCTCCGCGGCATCGTGGCCGACGTCCGCAAAGGGAAGGGGACGCTCGGCGCGCTCCTCGTCGATCCGAGCCTCTACGAGGATCTCAAGAGCTTGGTCGGCAACATGGACCGCAACCAAGTGCTCCGCGCGCTCGTGCGCTACTCGATCCAAGCGGACGAGAAGCGCCCCCGGTAGTAAGGAGGGGCTGCGCCCCTCCTCGGCGGCCTGAGCCGCCTCACCGCCCTGCGTGCTTCGCCGTTCGGCTCAGCACCGGGGAGCCTGGCCGCTCCCCGGGCCCCAGGCCGGAGCGGAGAGACACCGAACGACGGACGCCGCCGTTGCGCTGTGGGAGCGCGGACCAGTAGCCCGACCGTCCAAGCAGGCCCCACGCACGTGCCCTTGCGGCGCGTGCGTGCGAAGGTTCTGCGAACCTGAGCGGAGGGGAGCGGAGCTCCCGCCAGATTAGTCCGAGCGGCCGCCTGCTGGGGCGGGGTTGAACCAGATCGAGTCCGTGGAGCCCTGGCGCATGACGGTGAGGCGCAAGAGATCGATCTCGAGGAGCGCGAACGCACCGCGCGCGCTGGGCGCGTCGTCGAGCGTACCGAGCTGCCCGCCGAGCGCGAGGCCGAGGCCCCACGGCGCGCCGAGCGTGACGACGCCTTGGAACGGATAGCGTCCGAAGTCGCCGTCGTTCCACCAGCGTGCGACCGCGCCGGCGTCGACCGCGAGGCCCCAGTCTCCGCGCGCGAACCCGCCCGACGCGACGCGGAGCGCGAGCCCGAGGTCCGTGCCGAGCCCGAAGTGGGTCACGCTGCGGGCGAGCCCGCCGACCACGACGCCCGCCCGCGGGCTCGAGCCGACACCCAGCGAGAGCGAAAGTGGAAGTGCCGTTTCGGTAGAGCCGGCCCGGCCGTCACGCTGGAGAGACAGCCCCGAGCCCACCCCGAGCCACGACGATACGTCGGCGTGAGCGGGCTTTTCCGCGGCAAAGAGGGAGAGCGCGAAGGCTACTACGCAGGAAGTGCGAACGGCGATGCGACCTCGGACAGGCACCGCCGCTAGCTACCACGACGTCACGGCGGCGTCGCGAGCTTCGAACCTGTTCCCAACCGTGGGGCACCCGACTATGGTGCGCGCTCCGCAGTCCGAGGAGGGTGGTCGTGAGCCAAGTGTACGTGCATCGCCATGTCGTGGGTCCCTCGGACATCGACTACCTCGGACACGCGAGCAACATCGAGTACGTGCGATGGGTGCAGGATGCAACCGTCGCGCACTCGGAGTCGGTCGGCCTGAGCGTCGCGGCCTACCGCAAGCTCGGCGGCATCTTCGTCATTCGCAAGAACGACATCGATTACCTCCGCTCGGCCAACCTCGGCGACGAGCTCGAGATCCACACGTACGTGTCGGGGCTCCTCGGCGCCAAGGCCATCCGCCAGACCGAGATCCTCCGGGCGGTCGATCGCGCCGTGCTCGCGCGCGCCGAGACCACGTGGGGCTTCGTCGATCTCGCGAGCGGGCGCCCCGCGCGCGTGCCGCACTGGGTGCGAGACGCGTTCGGCTTCGTCGCTCCGCCGGTGCCGACCGCGTTAGCGTCGCGCGCGATTGCGGCGCAACCGTCATGACCGACGACCGCAAGTCTCCGCGCGACGCAGCGCACTGGGACGCGGTCGAAGACGCGACGGAGCTCCTCCAAGAGGAGCGCTACAAGGACGCGCTCCTCGTGCTACGCGACGTCGTCAAAGCCGACGCCACGAACCCGTACGCGTTCTTCTACATGGGCGTCGCGCTCTTCGAGTCCGGCGAGCTCGAGGCGGCGCGTGACGCGTACCGCGCGGCCGTGCGCCTCTCGCCCGAGTACCTCGGCGCGCGGGTCGCGCTCACGCACGTGCTCCGTCGCTTGGGTGACCTCAAAGACGCGCTTCGCGAAGGGCTCGCTGCGCTTCAGCAAGCGCCCGGCGACGGCGACGTGCTCCACGCGGTCGGCCTCGTCTACCTCGCGCGCGGCGACGCGGCGGCGGCACGCAAGTACCTCGAAGCGTTCTTGGCCTCGAACCCGGAGTTCGAGACGGCCGTCGAGGTGCGCGAGATGCTCGCCGGCCTCGAGCTCGGCGTCCTTCCCAAGTGGACGAACGACGACGAGCCGCCGAACTGAGTCCGGCGGCGCGCGCGAATCACGTCGCGCGCGGCGCGACGCGCGGGATCACTTGTCGCAATTTTCGAACTTGAACTCGGCCTGACCGAGGCACGTGCGGTCCTGACCGCCGACGAAGCTCGCCTTCGGGCACGTCAGGGTTCCCCAGACCTTGCCGGGGCCCACGCCCATGTCGGTGCGCGTGAACTCGACCGTGCAGCCGGTGTCGCGGAACGTGCCCGTGTCGGCTCGGATGAAGGATCCGGCGATCCCCTCCTGCTTCCCGCTGGAGCGCATGAGGCCGGACACGGACACCGTGCCGCCCGGCGAGAGCGTGGCGCTCGCGACGACTCGGAAGCCGTCACCCTCGGCGGTCACCGAGCACGACACGCCGATGTTGGCTTCGCTCTGCTTCGTGCCGTTCTCGAGCGACACCGTCGACGTGCCGATGTTGAGCCACGGCTGCGTCGTCAGCTTGCACTGAGTCGAGCCGTTGACCTGCGGATCGTTCCCCGGGCCGAGCTGCGCCGAGATGAAAGCCTTGGGCGGTGCCGGATCGGGGTCCGAGCAAGCGACGACGGCGAGCGATCCGAGGACGAGCGCGAGGGGCAAGAAACGCATGGGCGGAAGGATAGTCGTTCTCGTTCGTCGGGGCGAGGAATCGCGCCCGGCGCGAGGCGGCCCCGTTGGCCGCAGACCCCGTCACCGCGGGGCGACGGTCAGCCTTTTGCGGCCGCGAACCCACGCTCGAGGTCGGCGCGGAGGTCACCCCCGTCCTCGATGCCCACGGAGAGACGGATGAAGCCGTCGCCGATGCCCGCGGCCTTTCGGACCTCGGCCGGGAGGCTCGCGTGCGTCATGATCGCCGGGAGCTCGGCCAGCGATTCGACGCCGCCGAGGCTCTCGGCCACCGTGAAGATGCGGAGCGCCTTCAAGAACGCGGTGGACGCGGGGAGACCGCCCTTGATGTCGAAGCTGATCATGCCGCCCGGGCCCTTCATCTGGCGCGACGCGAGCGCGTAGCCCGCGTGGCTCTCGAGGCCCGGGTAGTAGACGCGCTCGACCTGCGGGTGCGACGCGAGGAATTGCGCGAGCTCGCGCGCGCTCGCGACGTGCTGGCGCACGCGCACGCCGAGCGTCTTGAGGCCTCGGAGGACCATGTAGCAATCGAACGGGCTCGGGATCGCGCCCGCCGCCTTCTGGAGGAAGGTGAGTCGCTCGGAGAGCGCGGCGTCGCGCGTCATGACCGCGCCGCCGATCACGTCGGAATGGCCGTTCAGATACTTGGTCGTGGAGTGCACGACCATCGACGCACCGAGCTCGAGCGGCTGTTGGAGGACGGGCGTCGCGAAGGTGTTGTCGACCGCGAGCCACGCGCCGGCCTTCTGCGCGATCTCGGCCATCGCCGCGATGTCGAAGATCTTGAGGAGCGGATTGGTGGGCGTCTCCATCCAGAGAAGCTTCGTGTTCGGCCGCACCGCCGCGCGCACCTTGGCCGGATCGGTGAGATCGAGGAACGTGGTCTCGATCCCGAACTGCTTCACGACCTTGTCGAAGATGCGGAACGTACCGCCGTACAGATCGTCACCGGCGATGACGTGATCACCGCTCTTCAGCATGAGGAGGATCGTGGTCGTCGCGGCGCAGCCGCTGGCGAAGGCGTGGCCGTGCGTCCCCGACTCGAGCGCGGCCAAGCACGCCTCGAGGGCGGTGCGGGTCGGGTTGCCGGCGCGCGAGTAGTCGTACGGTCCGCGAAGCACGCCCGGCCCGTCCTGCGCGAACGTGCTCGCGAGCACGATCGGCGTCATCACCGCACCCGAGATGGGGTCGGGCTCCTGCCCGGCGTGGATGGCGAGGGTGTCGAGGCCGAGGGGCCGTTCGGTCGGCGCATGCTTCATGGAATCCCGTCTACCGCAGGCGCCGCGCTTCGTCGACCGCGGCGTGGCCGCGTGTGCGCGCCACGCGGCCGAAACGCGCTTGCCAGGCGCGCCGACTTTCGCTCCGCTGAGGTTCCATGGCCGAGCCCCTCGACACCGTCTCGCTCCTCGAAGACCGCCGCGTGCGCTTCGGCGCCAGACCGCTCTTCGGCGAGAAGCGCGGCGGGGCCTTCCAGTTCCTCACGTACGCCGAGTTCGCGCGCGGCGTCGACGCTGCGCGCAGCTTCCTCGCTTCGCTCGGGATCGGCGCCGGCGATCGCGTCGCCATCATCGCCGCGAACCGCGTGGAGTGGGCGACGCTCTCCTTCGCCGTGCACGGCGTAGGCGCCGCTTTCGTCCCGATGTACGAAGCGCAGCTCGAGGACGATTGGGTGTATATTCTCCGCGATTCTCGCGCGCGCCTCTGCTTTGCGGCCAACGCGGGCATCGCCTCGCGTGTCCGCGCCCGGAGCGCCGAGCTCCCGATGCTCGACCGTGTGATCGCCCTCGACGCGACACCCGAAGACGAAGGGGCGTCGTTCGCCGCGCTCGTCGCCGCGCACGTCGCCGGCGGCGTTTCGCCACGGCCCGCGCGGCGGCCCGATCGCTCGGACGTCGCCACCATCGTGTACACGTCCGGCACGACCGGGCGCCCCAAGGGCGTGCTCCTTTCGCACGAGAACCTCGCCGCGCAGGTGGCCGGCATCCTCGCCGCTGTGCCGCTCGGTCCCGAGAGTCGGTTGCTCTCGTTCTTGCCCTGGGCGCACGTGGGCGGTGGCGTTTGCGAGCTCATGGGCATCGTCTCCATCGGCGCGTCGACGGCGCTCGCCGAAGGGCCCGACAAGATTCTCCAGAACCTCGCCGAGGTCCGGCCGTCCGCGCTCGTGGCGGTGCCCCGCATCTGGAACCGACTTCGCGACGCCGTCGAACGTCAAATCGAAGCCGCGCCCGCTCCGGTCCGCCGCCTCTTTCGGGCCGCGATGCGCGCGCGCGCCAAGGCGCGCCGTGGCGAGTCGCCCACGATGCGAGAGCGCGTCGCGCTCGCTTTGGCCGAGCGCCTCATCTTGAAGAAGGTCCGCGCCCGGCTCGGTGGCCGGCTCGAGTTTGCGCTCTCCGGGGCGGCCGCGCTCTCACTCGAGGTCGCCGAGTACATCGACGACCTCGGTATCGTCGTCCTCGAAGGCTGGGGCATGACCGAGCTCTCGGGGCTCGCCACGATCAACCGCCTCGGCGAGCGCCGGCTCGGCAGCGTGGGCAAGCCCATCGACGGCGTGCGCGTTCGCATCGATCGGAGCGTCGGTGACGCGTCGGATGGCGAGAGCGGTGAGGTCGTGACCTACGGTCCGATCGTGATGCGCGGATACGAAGGCGAAGGGCAGGGGACGGGGGTCGTCATCGACCCCGACGGCGGTCTCCGCACGGGTGACCTCGGGCGCATCGACGCGGACGGCTTTCTCTTCATCACGGGGCGCGTGAAGGAGCGCTTCAAGCTGGAGAACGGAAAGTACGTCGCGCCGGTGGCCATCGAGGAGCGGGTGGCGCTCAGTCGCTTCGTCGCGCAGGCCTACGTGCACGGCGACAACCGCCCGCACACCGTGGCCCTCGTGGTGCCGGACTGGACGTCGCTGCGTGAGCTCGTGCGCGCGCGATTTCCGCACCTCACGTCGGACGACGACATCGTGGCCGACGCCGCCGTCCGCGCGGCGGTCCACGCGGACATCGAGGCGCAGCTCGGGGCGGTTCGCTCGTACGAGCGCCCCAAAGCCATCGCCATCCTTCGCGAGGAGTTCACCACCGACAACGGCCTCCTCACGCCGACGCTCAAGATGAAGCGCAACGCCGTCTTCGAACGGCATCGCGAGATCGTCTTCGGCCTCTATCGCTGAAGGCCGAGCGCTTCGACGATGGCGCGCGCGCTCACGGGGCGCGTCTCCGGATCGTGCGCGAGGCAGGCCGCGAGCAGGGGCGCGAGGGCAGGGGGGGCGTACGCCGCGACGAGCGACGCGTCGAACGAGACCGGAGTTTCGGCCGCGTGCACCCATCCCGCGCCGCCATCGCGTGTCTCGTCGCGGAGTGGCCGCGCGCCCCGGCTCGCGGCGAGGGCGCCGACAAGGCTCGCTGCGAGCGCGAACAGATCCGCGCGCGGCGTGGGAGCCTCTCCGCGCGCGACCTCGGGCGCGACCGTCGCGAGGGTCCCACGGAACGCGCCGTCGGCGGGCGGTCCGCCCTCGCGATCGCTGCCGAGCTCGAAGTCCACGAGCCAAACCTCGCTCTCGCCGACGAGCACGTTCGATGGGCTGACGTCGCCGTGCACGACGCGCAGCGCACCGCGAGCGTCCTCGGCCTCGTGGACCCGAGCGAGCGCTCCGAACGCCGAGCCAGCGAGCTCCGCGAACCGCGCGACGAGCACGTCGGGCGCGACCATGGCGAGCGGAGCCCCGGCGAAGCGCTCGGTCACCAAGTAGGGCGCGGGCAGATCGACGGCCGCCGCGACGAGACGGGGCGCTCCACGCCCCGCGAGTCGGCCGAGGATGCGAGCCTCGCGTGCGAGCGCGTCGCGGGCGGCGGCGCGCGACGCGGCGTGGGGCAAGAGCCGCTTGATCACGAGCGCGCGAGCGCCGTCGGTCGCAGCGATGGTCTCGGCGGTCGCGCCGCGCCCGAGGACCTCGACGAACGTGTACGGCAGCGGGAGCACCCCGCAAGCGTAGCCTCAGCCGAGCTGCTTCAGCATCGTCTCGGCGTCGCTCACCTCGAACTTCCCGGGCGCCTCCACGTTGAGCTGCTTCACGACGCCGTCGTCGAGGAGCATCGAGAACCGCTTCATGCGCATGCCCATGCCCTTGGAAGACAGGTCGAGCTCGAGGCCGAGCTTCTTGGTGAAGTCGCCGCTGCCATCGCCGAGCATTCGGATCTTGCCGAGCGCCTTTTCGTCGCGTCCCCACGCCGCCATCACGTAGCCGTCGTTGACGGAGACGCACCACACCTCGTCGATTCCCTTTGCCTTGAACGCATCGATGGCCGCGACGTAGCCGGGGACGTGCTTCGCCGAGCACGTCGGCGTGTACGCGCCGGGAAGCCCGAAGACGACGATGCGCTTGCCCTTGGCGGCGGCGCCGACTTCGACCGGAGTGGGCGAGACGGGGCAAGCCTCACCGAACTCGGTGGATTCGTAGAGCGTGGCGTCGGGAACGCGGGCACCGATAGCGATCGTCATGAGACCTCCTCGTGCCGAGACTCCTAACCGACCTGCATCTCGGTTGCACGTGTTAGAGCGAAAGGCCTCCCGCGACCGCGGTGCCGACGCCCAAAGATAGCCCGGCCGCGAGGCTCGGTACGGTCGCGCTCGTGCCGCCCGCCGTTTGGACCGTCGCCCGCCAGTACTGACCGAAGCCGCACGCGGCGACGTACCAGACCGACAAGCACGCGGAGCCGTCGACCACCAGCGGCGAGTCGGCCATCGCGAGCCGATGGATTCCTGCGTCGGCGAAGACGTAGCGGGTGAAGAGCGCGGCGGTGCCGCCATACCCGAGGCGCGTTCCCGGGCGCATGAACGCGCGCCGTCCTTGGAGCTCGTCGCCCGGTGCGTACTCGGTGCGTGGCGTCACGTCTCCCGAGCCCGCGAGGACGAGCCCGAAGCCGTCGAACGCGAGCTGGT
Source organism: Polyangiaceae bacterium (assembly GCA_044224815.1). Classification (GTDB taxonomy): domain Bacteria; phylum Myxococcota_A; class Polyangia; order Polyangiales; family Polyangiaceae; genus JADJCA01. The sequence goes on along the minus strand of JBGAJR010000012.1, from coordinate 50,823 downwards.
AGCCGAGCATGGCGCCGGGCAGCGTGATGCTGATCGCATCGAGCTCGTCGTTCTTCACGCCGCGCGCTCCGAGCCCCACGCCGAGGAAGACCTGACTGAAGCTCCCGACCGGGATGCCGCCGCCGAAATAGGACTCGACGGCGATCGAGCCCTCGAGCCCGCCGCCGCCGCCGCCGAGGAAGAAGTTCACGCGGCCGAACGTGCTGAACGGGCCCACCGACGCCGTCCCCGCACCGTGCGCGAACATGCCTCCACCCCACGTGCGGTACTCGTTGCCGCCCTGGTCGACCGCGATGCGCGTGCCTGCGCCGCCCAACGCGGCCGACAGCGCGGCGCCGAGGACGAGCGTCTTCCCATCCGATGACGAGCTCGCTGACGAGCTGGAGGGTGGAGGCGGAGGGGAAGGTGGAGGCGGGGGCGCCGGGGCGGGGGCGTACTGCGGCGCGGGCGCATACGGCGTCGTCGGTCGCGGCGGATACGGATAAGGCTGCTGCTGCGGATAGGGCTGCTGGGCGTAAGGCGGCGGTGGGTACTGTTGCGGTCCGTAGGGATACTGAGGTTGCTGTGCGTGCGCGGCTCGAGGCGCCAAAACGGCGCAAGCGAGCAAGAAGCCCGTGAGCGAGGGTCGCATCATCACGGATGGACGTGCCGCGCCCCATCGGCATTCGACCTGTGACATGATCCATCGGCATGACCTCCCGTCGCTTGGGCTTGCTCCTGGCCGTTGGATTCTCCGTCGCTGCCGTCGCGACCGCGGTGGCGTGCGGTGGGGACGATGAAGCGCCTGCGCGCGAGCGCAGCGATGCGGCAACTGATTCGACCCCCCCCGGTACCGATCCCAACAACGTGACCGATGGGGCGGTAGACGCGGGCCCCGATGCTCGGCCCGCCCCGGTGTCGACCGTGAAGGTGACCTTCGAGCGCGGCGTGACTCCAGTCACCGTAGACGCTGGTGACGGCGGCGACGGCGGTATCTCGGTGACGCCGATCGTCGTCGTCATCGACGCGCGCGAGTCGAACGGGGCTCCGGTGCCGATCGCGAACGTCGAAGTGGCGGCGACCGGAGGCACGATTTCGGGCGAGCTGCAGCTCCACGCCGGTGGTGGCTATCAAGCGATCGTCGTCCCCTCACAGATCAGCCAGGAGCTCCCGGTCGTCGTGACCGCGCACGCCGCCGACGGCGATCGCATCGCGCGCAAAACCGCGCTCGTCATGCCCACCATCGCCGCGGGGTGGGGCCAGCCTGAAGCCGTGGATGGCCTCGTGAACACGCCGGGCTACGAGGACGGCGTCGTCGTCAGCCCGGACGGCGAGTGGCTCTTCGTCGGGAGCTACTCACCGGTCGACGTCATCTGCTGCATCACCGGTTGCGGGAGCGCTCCGTCGCCGCAGTCTGCCGCGTGTCAGCATGCGCTCGGCCCGTACGCCGCGCCGGGGCGGCCTGGAATGCCCGGCGCCAATCGCATCCTCTCCGCAACGCACATCGTCAATCGGTGCGACAAGCTGTGCCTGACCGCGCCCGACGGCGGCGAGCGCGACGACGTGCCGTTGATGCCGGTGGCGGCCTACGGGTTCCGCCGACAAAACGACGGCTCGTTCTCGGCGCCATTCCTGATCGCGTTCGACGCCGACGGTTGCGGCGCACCGTTTGGTTTTTCGCTGATCGAGACCCCCAACGGGACGAAGGCGAAGTCGGTATTCGCAGCCACGCTCGGCGCGACGGCGAACGACATCTACTACGCGCCGCTCACGCTCGGGGCGACCAACACGCTCGGCAAGTTCGCGTGCGTGAGCGGCGTGCCGCAGCTCACGGCCAGCGTCGCGCAGCCGCTCGCGCTCTCCACCGTGGCCGGCGATCAGGGCAACCCTCAATTCAACGCGCCATTCCTCTTCTTCGACAACGACATCTCCGCGGCGCCGCCGACGATGTACGTCGCCAAGGCCGACGGCGATCTCCCCGACGCGGGCTTCGGCGCCACGACCGAGCTCCCCGTCGGCTCGTCGTCGCACGATCGGAGGCAGCCCTTCCTCCGCGAGAAGACCTTGTATTATGCAGACAATCTCCGCATCGCGACCGCCGAGCTGAACGGCGATCCGACGAACGCGGGCTCGTGGACCGCGCCCGCCATCGCTCTCTCGTCCGGCGAGGAAGGGACGTCACGGGTCGGCGCCCTCATCGCGTTCGGCCAGCCCACGGTCGCCGACCGCGGCAACAAAGGGCGCGACGAGGTCTACTTCGTTTACGGCGTCCGGACGGCGACCGGCGTGAACATGCAGGCCGGTCGCGTTCTCCTGCCGTGAGCCGTCCGCGCGGGGTGCGCCAAACGCGGGTCGACGAGGGGCATATGCTCGTCGTGCTTGCGTTATGCCGCCCTCCGGCTAAATAGAGGCCTGCTGTACGGTGGCCGTAGCTCAGTAGGTAGAGCGCTGGATTGTGGCTCCAGCTGTCGCGGGTTCGAACCCCGTCGGTCACCCCACTCGAACGTTGCGCGTGCCGCTCCGGCGATACCGGAGCCGCAAAAGCGCTCCGATCACGAGCACGAACCCGATAGGTGAGGCCCCGCTCGACGCTGGCGGCCGCGGGCCCATCGCGCAGCCAGACGGATCGAACGGAGGCGGCTCGCGGTCAGCGCGGGCCTGGCCGGCGTCTTCGGACACTGCCGGGGTGGGCGGCGCCGTCGTGACCGGTACCGTCGGGGCGACTGGCGAGGGCGCCGGCGCCGCGTCTCGTCCGGCATCGGCGGGGCCCCAGCCCGACCCGCCGCTGCTCGATGGCCAGCCGCCACCGGAGCTCCCGCCATTGCCGCTCCCGTAGCTTCCGTAGCCGCCGCTCCCCGCGCCGTAGTCGCCGTAGCCGCTGCCGCTTCCGTAGTCGCTCCCGTTGCTCCCATAGGGATCGATCGGCGTATTCGAGCCGCCGTTGCCGGCGCCGTAAGGGTCGTTCGAGCCATAAGGATCGTTCGAGCCATAAGGATCGTTCGAGCCATAAGGATCGTAGGGGTCCTTCGGTCCCCCGTTGCCCGAATAGTCCGGCCCCTTGCTTCCACCCTGATCGCCGCCGTAGGGATCGCTCGGGCCGTAAGGATCGGAGGACCCATACGGGTCGCTGGGGTTGGGCGACGGATCACTCGGCGTGTACGGATCGTACGACCCGCCGCTGGGCGTCGTGGGCGGGTCGGTCGCTGCGCCCCCGCTCGGAGCACTCGGGCCGCTCGTCGTCGGTGCCCCACTTCCAGAAGGGGCCGGATACGCATCGCACTCGCTCGCGTGCGATCGGTACGCATACCAGGCGCGTGCACCTTGCACGCGATAGACGCCGAGCGCGCAGGCCACGTTGGTCGCTTCGTCGAAGTACGACTCGACGTCGGCCGGACATCCGCTCGTGTGGCCCATGTGGATCTCGTTGATCTGGAAGAGGCCGCGATCGCGGGTGCCGTTCGTGTTTCGGTTCACCGCGTTGGCGTTGAAGCCGGACTCGTAGCGGGCCGTGCAAACCATCTGGCCGATTCGGTCGTACGGAAAGCCCGCCGCGCGAAGGAGATCCGCGACTCTGGCCTCGCCTAGGATGCGCGCCGGCCGCGCGTCGCCGGAGCCCATCCCGCCGGAGCCGAGCTCGCCCTCCGAGGAGCCGAGGCTGGTCGTATCGGTGCACCCGAGCGCCGTGAGCGCGACGAGCGACGCCGATGCCAGAGTCCGGGCGTTGTGTCTCAACATGCGAGCGCGAGCGCGTCGTCGTCCGAGCATGACTGCGACGAGAGCAAGTGGAGCGCCTGCCGAGGTCTTCGAAATCACGGCCGATCCACACCCATTCGTACGCGTCCACGGGCGCGGGGGCTCGGGTCCGACCGGGCGGCGCTCTCACCATGCGCGCTCCGATCGCCCGCCACGCACGTGGATCCTCAGCCGGCGTGCGCTATGACGAGGCCATGCTCGCGCGCACGCTTTCGGTCACGGCTCTCGTCGGCGTGGCGCTCACGCCGCTCGCGCTGGCGTGCGGCAGCGATGCACCGAGCCCGAACGACGCGAACGAAGCGGCCGACGCAGCGTCGCTCGATGTCGGAGCGCCGCCCGAGACGCCGGAGGCCGGCGGCATGGATGTCGCGACCGGTCCCGACGGCGCGACGGGCGGGCCATGTGTCGTCGACACCAATCCGGGGCACCACCTCTTCGAGTGCGATGGCATCAAGTACGACCTCGAGACGCCGCCCATCTGCACGGGTGGCGGCTGCGGCGTCGTCCTCGACGTTCACGGTCTCACCATGACGGCGGACCAGGAGGACAAGAGCACCAAGCTTCGGGTGCTCGGTTCCGGCCACGGCTTCGTGGTCGTGCAACCCACCGCTCCGCGCGGGCTCATCGGTCCGTCGTGGACACCGGTGACCGACGACGCGAAGGTGTGGGCGGCGCTGGGAGCCGTGCGAGCCGCGCTCAAGGTCGATCCCGAACGCGTGCATGTTACAGGCTTTTCTCAGGGCGGCGCGATGACGCTTCGCCTCCTCTGCGCGCACGGGGACGAGATCGCCTCCGCGGCGCCCGTCGCCGCAGCCGACGGGCGCTCCCTCGACGGGAACGTCCCGCCGTTTCGCCTCGACTGCCCCTTCGACGCGACCACCAAGCCGGCTGCGCCACGTTCGATTCTTCAAATGCACGGAACGCTCGACGCGCTCGTCCCCATCGACAAGGGCAAGCTGCAGCGCGACGCGATCTTGGCGTGGCTCGGCACCGTCACCGACTCGGTCGTCGCTTCCGACGCCTCATTCACGAGAACGCGCTACGCGAGCGCCGCGAAGGGCGTCGTCTTCGAGTACGTGCAGCACGGTTACGTGGTCACGCCGCCCATCCTTCCGGTGGCCATCGGTGGGCATTGCCTGCCCGGTGGCGACGACCTGCGCGGTCAGGTCTCCGGCGAGTCGATGTTCTTCAGCTGCGCGCCGCCGAACGGCTTCGTTTGGGGGGAGATCCTGATGGACTTCTTCATCGCGCATCCGCGCGGCAAATGAGCGCGCCGGTTCACGGGCACGCCGGCACGCGATCGACGTGGAAGAACTCGTCGACGATGGCGCGCCACGCGCGCGCGTTCTCGGGCGGGCCGCACTTGAACGGGCGCTTCACCGGCTCGCCACGCACGATCGCGCGCTGCTCGCGGTACCAACGGAGCGCGAGCTCGGCGCCGTACTCGCGCACCGAAACGCCGTTGTCGGGCTGGAACGCGTAGTAGGTTCCGCCTCGCACCTTGGTGTCGCCGGGCGCGTATGGCGCGAGGCAACGCACGTCGGTCCCGCACTTCTTGACGATGGCGCGGTAGTCCACGCCGAGCACGCGAGGAGACCAATCGCCGCGCGCCGCGTCGTTCAAGTGGAAGATCTCGTGGAACATGGTCTCGCGGACCGCGCCTTCGCTGGTGTGGAGCGAGCCTTTCACGTTGTAGGCGACGGTCCAGTCCGACGCGAAGGCCGACGGCGTCGTCCGTCCTTTCGATCGGAAGAAGCGCAACGTGAGCCCGCGCCAGCGATAGCTCGGCGGGGGAGGGGCGGGCGTCCCTTTGGCGAGCTCCCCGAAGAGCGAGTCGAAATCGGTGAGCGCCGACGCGACCCACGTGAGGTGCCGGCGTTCGCCTCCCACCGGCGCTTCGGGGACGATCTGAATCGTGCCGCGAAATCCCCCGTCGAGGGTCTCGGCAGCCTGGAGCCCCGCGAGCGTGCCCGTCTCGTCGAAGAGCTTCGTCGCCGCGCCGAGCGCGCTCGCGTCCTTTGCGAAGACGCGTCCGAGGAGACAAGTCGTACGCTCGCGAGAGTCGACGATCTTGTCGGTGCACGCCTCCACGTCGGCGCGCGACGCTTGGAGCGCATCCTCCACCTCGCGTGTCGACCACTTGCGCTCGTCGGCGCGCGCGCGCTCGGCGAGGGGAAGCGCGGCGCCGAGCGCGATCGCCATCGAGAAGAACGAGCTGCGTGCGCGGCGCGTCACGGCGTCACCTCGATCGTGATCGGCGCGCTCGCGACGACACCGCGATACGGCACCGGCAGTCGCCCCGCCCCACTCACCGACAAGGCGAGTCCCATGTCGCGACCGTCGCACGACGTGTAGACCACCCACAGCGCGTAGCGTCCGGGCGCGTCGAGGGTCGCGCGCGACACGTGGGCTGCCCATTCACCGAATGCGGGCTCGCGGCGCGCGCCCCTCGCGAGCGTCACGAAATCTGCCTTGGTGCGCATGTTGACGTTGCCGCACCGCGCGCCGTGGAAGTCGAGTCGGTAGACGCGACCGGTCGCTTCGTCACGGGCGTAGAGGTCGACGAAGGGCGAGCGCCAGTGCTCGAAGCTTCCGTCGACGGCGAGCCCGAGGACGACCGGCTTCGCGCCAGCGTTCTCGACGCTGACTTTGAGATCGAGGGGCTTTGCGACCGCGGCGCGCGCCGGCCCGTCGAGTCGAATGACGAGCGGCGTTCGCGCGTCGGCGGTAGGCGGTGCGCCGCGTATTGCGAAGAAGCCGGATGCCGACTCCATCTTGCGCCGATCGTGAGGCGTCGCCGTGAGGCGCTGCCGATGGTCGAGCTTGGGTGCGTTGCCACACGAGTCTTCGCCGACGTCGGTGTCCGGAGCTTCGTCGGCTGGGACCGCCAGCGTCGTGGCGACTGCGCCCGCGTCGGTCGTCGAGGCCCTCTCGGCGCCGGCGTCGCCGGAAGGGGGCGTCGTGCTCGCGAGCGCGCTCGTGGCTTTCGGCACACTCGGGGCGCTCGGCGGCGGCTCGTTCGTCACACATCCGCCGACGAGTACGATCAAGAGGACGCTTCGCACCATCGTTGGACGGACCTCCCCGCGGAACGTTGGACTCGGAGCGAGCCCGGGAGTTCCCGCCCGCGTGCGCTCGCGACCTATTCGACCACGGACCAGGTCGCGCTCGCTGCGGTGGCCGCGCGGGCCACGTCGGCAGCGTCTGGATTTCTGGAAATTTCCGACGCGGCGCGGGTGGTCATTCCGGTGATGGCCGCGGCGAGGCCGCTCTCGAGCGACGGAAGATCGTACCCGCCCTCGAGCGCGAGGATCATGCGCCCGCCCGCTGAGCGCTCCGCAGCGTCGGCGAGGCGCGCAGCCATCCAACCGAAGGCGGCGGCCGACACCTCCATCCCGGCGAGCGGGTCGCGCTGCGCCGGATCGAAGCCGGCGCTGACGAGAACGAGCTCCGGCGCATAACGCTCGACGACCGGGAGGATGACCCGCTCGAACGCCGCGCGATAAACCGCGTCGCCGCCACCCGCGAAGAGCGGCACGTTGACCGTGTACCCGCGTCCGTCGCCGTCGCCGCGCTCGTCGGCGGCGCCCGTGCCCGGATAGAACGGGTATTGGTGCGTCGAGATGTAGAGCACCGACGGATCGCGGAAGAACATCTCTTGCGTGCCGTTGCCGTGGTGCACGTCCCAATCCATGACGAGCACGCGCGAGAGGCCGCGCGCGCGTGCGTGGGCGGCAGCAACGGCGACGCTGTTCACGAGACAGAAGCCCATTCCACGGTCGGGCCGTGCGTGATGGCCCGGCGGGCGGAGGAGCGCGACGCCCTTTCGTGAGCCGACGTCGTCTGCCGCCATCACGGCGTCCACGAGCTCGATGAGCCCCCCCGCCGCGCGATGCGCGGCGTCGACGCTCGCCGGGGCGACGTAGGTGTCGGCGTCGAGCTGGGTCGTCGCCCCGCGCAATCGGTCGAGCGCGTCGAGGTAGGCTGGGGCGTGAACTCGCTCGAGCTCGGCGCGCGTCGCGGGTCGTGCCGGCACCTGCGTCACTGCGGCTTCGGACCGAACCACTGCGCTCCGCGCCGACGCGAGGCGCTCGGGGCGCTCGGGGTGGTACCCGGGCGGCTGGTGAGCGTCGAACGAGGGGTCGTCGACGACGAGGATGCGCGGGTCGTGCTTCACGCGGGGGGAAGCCTTGGTTCTAGCAGGCGTCGGCGGCCCGTGAAACCCGGCCGTTGCGGGGCGCAGCGCGCTCCGAGGTGGGGTCCACCACCGATGTTGCGACGGGTCCCAAGCGGGTGTTAGCGTGGCCTGAGCCCGGCTCGACTAATTACCGCTTCCCCATAGGCGGTGACCGGCGACCCTGGGCAAGCAGTACCGAGCGCACGACGCGCGCCGTTTTTCACGCGAAGGTTCCCACCCGAGCGGCGGCGCCCGGCCTCCATGGAGATCCGGTACCCACACCATGCGAAACAAGATCATCGCCGTTAACGCCGCGATCGTCGTCTTGATCGGAATCCTCGCCTTCGCGCTGGTGCGCGGCGCCCTGGTTTCCGCCTCGAGCAATACGGCCCAAATGGCCGCGGCCGCGAAGCGCGACGCCCAATCGGCGTCGGCCCGCCTGCAGCTGGACGGTCTCCGCATGGAGCGCTGGTTGGCCACCAAGGCCCGCGAGCCCGCGACCCTCGAGGTACTGGCCAAGGCCAGCCCCGCGGCCGTTGCCGACGCCGCGACCTCGCTCTGCGATGCAGTCCTCGCGGCCGCCAAGCAGTCGAGCGTCTTCCAGGGCGCCGTCCCCTCGCTCGTCGTCCTGATTGACGCGCAAGGCAAGACGCTCGGCCGGAATGGCTCCAACCTCGGCCGCGGCGATGACCTCGGCGCGCTCTACCCGAGCCTGAAGCAGACGTTGGCCGCGGGCTCTACCGGGTCGGACGTTTGGTTCAACACGGGCCGCAACGACCAATACCTGGCCTCGTACGCGCCGGTGCGCGACGAGACGGGCAAGCTTGTCGGCGCGATCGCCGCGGGATTCACGCTGAACGACGAGCTTTCGCGCGTCGCCGAGTCGCTCACCGGCAAGGGGGTCAAGCTCGTCATGCCGCAGGGCGACAACCTTCAGGTCGTCGCCTCTTCGCCCGGCGCGAGCGAGGACCTCGCCCAGGCCATCAACGGCGCGGCCAAGGCCAACATCAAGAACGCCATCGCGTCGGGCTCGGTCTCGGCGGGCGAGGGCACGGGGAAGACGATCGTCTCCGCGTCGCCGATCGAGGGCTTTGGTGACGGCAAGCGCGTCGCGGTGGTCGCGGCCGTCCCGTCGTCGCTGCTCGAGGACATCTCCGGCATGCTGATGCCGCTCATCGGCGGTGCGACCATCCTCGGGATCATCATGGTGACCGTGGCCGGCTGGCTCCTCGGCGGTTACATCACCGGTCCGATCACGACCCTCGAAGAGGGGCTCCTCCAGATCCTCAACGGTCAGACCGACAAGCGCTTCCAGCTCGACCACCCCGATCTCGGCGGTCTCGCGTACCGCATCGATCAGCTGCTCAACCAGCTGATGGGCATCGAGGAGGACACGACCGACGAAGAAGGCCGTGTGTCCAAGGCCCCCACGGCCGCGAACTTCTCCGACGCGATGTCGGTGGACCGTGGCGGTGGCGGCGGCGACGGTGCGGAGGGCATGGACGCTGCGGCGATCCAAGCGCTCGCGAACGAGCCGGCGGAGGCCTACTACGCCCGCATTTACCGCGAGTATATCGCGGCCAAGCGGGGTCTCGGCGAGGCCGTCGACCACATCACGGACGCCGCGTTCCGCCAGCGCATTCAGTCGATGGAGCAGGACGCGAGCTCGAAGTACGGCAAGCCGGTCCGCTATCGCGTCCAAGCGCGCGGCCGCGAGGTCGTGCTGCTCGCGATTCCGCTTTGACGGCGGCCTGAGCCGCCGTCAAAGCGTCGGGTTTGTAAGGAGGGGCTGGTCGCCCCTCCTCGGCGGCTTCGCCGCCTCACCTCCTGGACGTGCTTCGCCTGCGGCTCAGCACCGGGGAGCCTGGGCGCTCCCCGGGCCCCAGGCCAAGCGAGGCCTCTCCCTCCGCTCTCAGGTTCGTTCCGAACCTTCGCCGCCTTCGACCACACGAAGGCGGTTTGCGTTTGGGCAGGCTTGTAGGAGGGGCTGGCTCCCTCGCAGATCCTGAGAGCGCAGAACCCGCTAGGTTCCACTCTACCGACGCAGGCCGCCGTCGGAGGTCAGGGTGGCGCCCGGGGGAAGGGCGCGCGTGACCGCGGAGCGGTCAGCCTCCGGGACGATCCAATTTCGCGCGGCGAAGCCGTCGACGATCTTGTTCTTGATGCGGAAGCTCTCCTCCGCGATGAGGGCCTTCACGAGCGCGGGCACTGCCGCGTCGTCGTCCTGCTTGAAGAGGGCTCCGGCCGCGTGGAAACGCGCCGTTTCGTTGACGTCCTCGAGGAACCGCTCCACCGCCTCGCGAATGGCGGGGTGCTTGTGCTCCTCGAGCGCCGCGAGGATCTGGAGCTTCGGGTCGACGAACTTGGCGTATTCCGTGTCCCACTTGGTCAGCCACGCGCAGAGCTCGCGGACGTAAGCGTCCTCGTCGGTGAGCTCCTTCACGATCCGCATCGGCCAGCCCAGGCTGTCGGCCTTCGCCGCGAACGTCCGCACCGCCTTCAGCACCTCGGGACCGACCGCCACGATGCCGCGGAAGGTGGTCTCCTTCTCTTCTTGATCGGTGATCGTCGGGTCGATGGTGAAGGTGAATCGCTTCAGGAGAACCTCTGCGGCCTCCACGGTGCCGGCGTCGACGAGCTTGCCGATGGCTTCTTGGCGCTCGTAGGTCTGGGCACGCTTGCTCGTGGCGGTCTCCCCGAACTTCACCACCACCGGAGACCCCTTCTCCGCCTTGGGAGGAGTCGATCCGCTGCCCTTCGAGCCCTTGAACAAATCGAACAAACCCATCGCCGACGGAGTCTCCTCTGCGTGGTCAGGCCACAGCGCGCCGTAAGCTAATGCCGCGCTCTGCCCCTTGCCAGTGCGGATCGGCACTTGGGAGCGCCTCGGGCGCACAAAACGACGCGGCCGGCGGGAGTTGCCTCTGCCGGCCGTCGTTCGCAACCGCCGCTCACGCGGCGTCGGTCACTCCGAGACGCGCGGCTTGGTCGGGAACGAGAAGCCCACCGCGAGGGAGATCATCTGGTTGAACTTGAACGTGCGATCGTCCGAGTTGATGATCGGCGTGCCCGAGAGGCCGTTCGGGTACTTGCCGTTCGGACCGGAGCCGCGCGAGTCGAAGCCACCGCGGTTCCAAGAGAACGGAAGGGCGCGGTACTCGAGGCCGATCGAGATGAAGTCGCCCGTGTAGAAGTTGAGGCCCAGGCCGAACGTCGGCGCGATGGCCGTGCGCGACTTGAGGTCGAACGAGTTGGCCGCGGTGCAAAGCGGCTGACCGCCGCCGCCGCAGTCACCGCGCTCGCTCAGCCCGACGAACGCGACACCGAGGTGGATGTACGCGTCGGTGTCGACGAAGATGTTCTGGAAGAGCGAGAGCTTGCCGCGGAACGGAACGAGCTGCACCTGCGGCGCCGCCACGTACTGAATCTCGGCCGTCTGCTTCTGGAACGCGCCCGTGCCCGGCTTGGCGCCGGCGACGTTGGCCGCCGTACGCGAATTGCGAAGGGCGGTCGTGTCGATCTTGTCGGACAGGTCCGTCGGCGTCTTGAGCGCGCCAACCGCGCCCCAAACGCCCACACCGATCCAGTCCTTCACGTTGTACTGGATGCGCGCGCCCGCGAGGATCGTGCGCTTGTACTCGTCGAGGAGGGTGAACGAGGCGCTCGGGGCGACCTCGAAGCGGCCCTCACGACGGAGTCGCAAGTGACGCACGGCGCCTTGGCCGGCCAGCGGACCGGTAATTTGGATCTCTTGGGCCTGCGCCGACGAGGTCACTCCCGCGAACGCGAGCGCCCCTGCGACCAACGCTGCCCAAAAACGCGTACGGCTCATCATGCTGGTCCTTGCGCCGCTCATTTCGGAAGCCGGTACTCCCAGCTGAAGGGCAAGAAGACGCTCACCCCGAGCTGAGCCTGGACGTTGTTCGTGATCTGGCCGCTGGTCGCGAACCACTTGGACTTGTCTTGCTGCTCTTGCTGCGTCGCGCCGACCGTGAGGTTCTCGAGCTTCTCGCTGTAGATGTAGTCACGCATCTCGAGCATCGCGGCGAACCAGCGATTGAAGAAGATGCGAAGACCGACGCCCGCGTTGAACGCGAGCTTCATCTCCCAGTCGAACTTGCGGTTGTCCGGGTCGATGACGGCGATCGGGCGCGTCCAGAGACCGCCCACGCCGCCGACGACGTACGCGTCGAAGTGGAAGATGAAGTCGCCGAACCCGGCGAACTTGCCGTAGACCGGCACGTAGCTGAAGTTCAGGTTCGCGCCGCCGAGATACTCGTTGAGCGGCACGGCGACGCGTGCCGAGCGGCGGACGTCCGCGTTGAACGACGAATCGACGTTCGTGTAGTACGTGCCGTTGACGCCCACGGCGAGGACGTTCGAGATGTAGTAGTTCGCCGCGAGGCCCGGACCCGGGTGGCTGACGAACTGATCGTTCAGCGTGAAGGCCCAGTAGGGGTTCAGCTCGATGCGGCGCGCGCGGAGCGCGTAGATCTGCTGGACGGCGTAGATCTCGGCTTTGATGTCGCGGCCGGCGGCCTTCTTGATGTCCTCGGCTTTGGGGCACGCCGACGGATCGATCTCGCAGATGCCGCCCTCGCCACCGCCTGCGGCCGGAGCGGCCGGAGTGCCAGCAGCCGGCGCATCGCCGCCCGCGGGCTTGTCGGTGTCGAGCTCGATCTCACCGCCAGCGGGCGCCGCCGGTGCCGGTGCAGCCGGCTCCGCCGGCTTGGGGGCCGGCTTCGTCGGTGCGGGCTTGGGCTTGCCTCGACGTTGCGCGCTCGCGTCCGGAGCCCACAGCGAGACGCCGGCCGCAAGGACCGCCGAGACGAGGAGCATCACGAACTTCGATTTCTGCCCCGAGGACACGCGCCCGTCGGGCTTGGCTTGCTTCATCGCAACCCCTTCCGCATCGACTTCACCTGCCGTGCCTCGCATCAAATTTCGTGGTCCGGGAGGGTTTCTAAGTATCGAAAACAATTGGGGAATTAGGTGAGATGCAAAAGTGGGCGCGACTCTAACACGCGCTTCATCCAGCAATCAACGTCAAAACGTCTCACCTTGGCGCCTCGCGGGGCCTGCCCCCCCGAGGTGCTCGCTTATCGAAGGAAGAAATGCAGGGAAAGCTCAAGAATCGAAAGGAGTGTCTCAACGCCCTCGCGTGACTTTTTCTGAGTGTCACGCCGCGGCGGCCTCGTCGTCGCGACCGAAGAGCGCTTCGACGAAGTCCTCGGCGTAGAACTCACGGAGGTCTTCCGCGCGCTCGCCGAGACCGATGTACCGGACGGGGATCTTCAGCTCGTCGCAGATGGCGAGCACAATGCCGCCCTTGGCCGTGCCGTCGAGCTTGGTCAGCACGATGCCGGTGAGGTCGAGCGCGTCTTTGAAGAGCGCGGCCTGCTGGAGCGCGTTCTGTCCCGTCGTCGCGTCGAGGACGAGCAGCGTCTCGTGCGGCGCGCCGTCCATCGCCTTGGCGATCGACTTCCGGACCTTCTTGATCTCGTCCATCAGCGGCGCCTTGGTGTGGAGGCGACCCGCGGTGTCGTGGAGCAGAAGGTCCGCGCTCGCTTCCTTGGCCTTGGTGGCCGCGTCGAACGCGACCGCGCCCGGGTCCGCGCCTTCTTTTCCCCGCACGACCGTCGAGCCGACGCGCTTGCCCCAGACCTCGAGCTGTTGGACGGCGGCAGCGCGGAACGTGTCGCCCGCGCCGAGCATCACGGTGCGATTCTCGGCGGTGAACTTGGTGGCGAGCTTGCCGATGGTGGTGGTCTTGCCGACGCCGTTGACGCCGACCATGAGCACCACCGTGGGCTTGGTCGGGAAGCGCAGCGGGCCGCCTTCGAGCGACACGATGCGGAGGGCCTCGGCGCGGAGCGCAGCCCACACCGCGTCGGCGTCGCCGAGCTCGTTGCGCTGGAGGCGCTCCTTGAGGCGCTCCAAGATCGCCTGCGTCGTCTTCACACCGACGTCGCTCGTCAACATGACCTCCTCGATCTGCTCGAGGATGGCCGGGTCGATCTCTTTCTTGCCGGTGACGAGCGCCGTGAGACGCGCAATGAATCCGCCCCGCGTCGCCGCGAGGCCCTTGCGCAAGCTCCCGACGTCGCGCTTGCCCGGCTTCGCCGGCGGCGGCGCGGCGACGGCCGCCTTGGCTTCGGCCGACGGCACCGAATCGGCTGCCGGAAGCACGTCCTTCGACGGGAGCTCGATCGTCGCCGACTTCGGCGCCTCGGCCGGCTTCGGCGACTTCTCGACCTTCTCGGCCGGCTTCTCGGCCTTGGGGAGCGCTGCCGGCTTCTCCGGCTCGGCCGCGGGCAGCTCGGGCTTCTTCCGCATCAGGAAGAACGCGACGACGACGATCACGATGACGCCGATGAGAATGACCGTCATATCCATCGCAGGCCCCACCTCGCGGGGGCGCGACTATAGAAACGCCCGGAGCAGCGCGTCAACGACCAGCCGACCCTTTCGTGTCTGGAGTCACTGCTCGCGCGTCTGACCGACGGGCATGGGCGGGGCCCCCGCGCTGGCATCCGGCTTGAGCGCGTCGATCTCGGCCTCCGCTCGGCCGTCGACCGGGTCCGGGCCGAATGCAGCGGCTTCCGTCGCGGCCGCCCATCGCGCCGGTGCCGACTCGGGGACGGCCGCGCGGAGCACGTGGCCGGGCGTCGGCTCCGGTCGCGCGTCGAACGGTTTTCCACGAAGGCGCGCCCATTCGACGAGACGATCGAGGAGCGCGCGCTTGCGCGACACGAGCGCGATCTCGAGCACACCGGCCGCCGGGAGCGGCTTGCGCAGCGACGCGTGCAGCGGCGCGTCGACGACGATGTCGGGTCGGTTGGCGAGCGAGAGGGCGGGGAGCTTGAACTCACCCTGGTCGTTGACGAAGTCGCTCGCGAGCACCTCGGTGCCACGGAAGTCCGAAGCCTCGACGTAAACGCGCGCGCCGACCACCGGCGAGCGGTCGTGCGCGTCGACGACGCGACCCCGATAGCCCGCCCCCGCGTCGCGCGCGACCTCGACGACCGCGACGCCAGCGCGGAGAGGCCGCTCCGATTTGAGCGTCTTGGGAGCACGCGGCACCGTGCGCACGCGACCGACGCGCCCGAGCACGATGAACAGTGCGACGAGGATGCCGGCGAGCGCGAGCGGCAACTTTCGCCATACTGGAGTGCTCGCGATCGGGATCTGAACGTTGAGCGCGTCGGGCGCCTCCCACCACGCAGCATCAGGGACGAACCGAATCGAGAGCGTCGGCGTCCCGCGCGCCGAGGGCGTGAAGGCGACCGCGAAGTGGGCAGCGCCCTCGCGCACCGGTCCCGCGCCGACGACGCGATCGCCGAGCCGGGCCTCGACGAGCCCGCTCGGGCTCACCCCCGCGCGGCTCGACACGCGCACGTCGAGTGGAACGCCGTCTTCGGGCGAGCTCGTCGGCTCGACGGGTCTGTCCAGCGAGAGGCTCACACGCGCGCGCTTCTCGATCGACATCGTCGTCGAAGCGCTGCCCGTCTCGGAGTCGCCGGGGAAGGAGAGGCGAAGCTCTCCGAGGCCCGGTCCGCCGAGCGCAGCGCTCTGCACGCGGAACGTCGCGACGCCGCTCGGCCCCGTGTTCTCAGTGGCGACGATGGTGCCGGTGCCCACGACCAGCGTGAGCGGCAGGAGCTGCGCGGCGACGGCGACACCTTCGTCTTCGATGAACGCGGCGCCGACGAAGGTGTGCTCGTCCTTGTCGAGCGAGATGCGCCGCGGCACGCCGTCGAAGCGGAGCGAGACGGAGCGGCGTGCCGTGTCGACGAGGAGCTCCGCTGCGCCGGGGTCCATCAGCGCCGAGCCCGGCGTCGAGAGCGCCACGCGATAGCGTTCGAAAGGCAGGGAGAGCTGCGCGCAGAAGCGACCGGTCACGTCGGTGGTCACGAACACCGCATCGCCTGCGCGTTGGAGTGGCGTCTCGGCCGTGTCGCATGAGGTCGCGGCGCTCGGTTCGTCGAACCGCACTTTCGCTTCCTCGGTCCCACCGCGACGCACGTCGCTCCCGGGTATGCCAAAGACCTGCTCGGCCCGGAGCTCGACCCGCTCCCCCGCGACATGGTTGCCGACGTCGTCATCCACGGAGCCTTCGACGTAGACCGCGCGCGCCACCCCGGCGTCCGCCTTCTGCCGCCGCGTGGTGCGGGCGACGATGCGCACCCCACCACGGACCTGGAACTTCAACCCTTGAGCGACCACATCACCCGTGATCGCCGTCGTGGCCAGGAAGGTAACGAGTGCGAGGCTGGGGCGTTTCATGAAGCGGCGCGGGCGGAGACCGTCCAACTCGAGGAGCTCACTTATCCGTCAACGCTCGGGTGTCGTCCAGTGAGCGCCATCGCGGGAGTTGAGGACGAGAGCATGACGAAGAAGGAGGCGAGGTAGGTGCGAAGCGTCGACGGTCCAATTCTGAGTCCGCTTAACTTGTACACGAGGGGTCGTGATACCCTCGATACTCGAATGACGACGCTCGCACGTTGGATCGCGCTGGCCGCGTTCCTCGTTACGGCCCTCGGGCAAGAGCCCGCGCGGGCCGACGCCCCGCCGGTGGCGCGAACCCCCCAGCAGATCGCCCGCACGGCGTTCCTCGCCGATCGTCTGAAGTACCCGCCGAAGTCGGGCGCGTCGGACGACTTTCGTGTGCGTACGAACGCGGCGCTCTCTCTCGGTCAGTCCGATGACGACGATGCGGTCGATCATCTGTGTCGCGCGCTCGAGCTCGACCCAAGCGAGGTCGTTCGCCAGGCCGTGGCCGCCGCGCTGAAGCGCCTCCAACGCAAGGGCGCGCTCGAGTGTCTGCGTGCGCGTCAGTCGGGCGAGGCGAGCGCGGCGGTCAAGTTGCAGATTACACGCGCCATCGAGGCGCTCGACGCGCAGCCAGAAGGCGACAAGCCGAAGTCCGAAGACTCCAACGAGCCGTTCAAGCCGAAGACGATCCCGAACGCCAAGTACTACGTCTCCATCTCGCCCATCACCAACAACACCGATCGCGCCAAGGACGAGATCTCCAAGGTCGTCCTCGAGGCGGTGCGGTCGAAGCTCGAGGCGTCGGGGCAGTTCCAGATCGCACCCGAGAACGAGACCCCGACGCTGGCGAAGGGCGTGCTCGCGAAGCGCAAGATCAAGGGCTACTACCTCTCGCTCTCGGTCGACGGCTTCGACTATTCCGACGGCAACCTGCGGGTGCGGATGAAGTGTGCAGTCTTCACGTATCCGAACAAAGATCTGCGCGGACACTTCACTCCCGGCGCCACTCAGCAAGGCGTCCGCAAGGGCGACCGTTCGGCCGAGGACAACCTCCTCTCGATCGTGTCGGGAGCGGCCGTCGACCAGTTCGCGCAGTCCGTCGAGCAGTTTGCCCAGGCGTTTCGCTAACCCGTATCCTCGCCCGAGCGCGGTGATCCGAAGATCGATGAGACAAGGACGAGCCCGATGAGCACCTCCGTTGCAGCGCCTGCGCCGACGAAGCCCCAACAAGGTGGCCGCCACAACCGGTCCATCAAGAACTACCTGCTCGATAGCCGCTTCCAGCTCAAGTACACGAGTTACTTGCTGGGCGTCGCGCTCGCGGTCAGCGCCGTCCTCGGCACCGTCCTCTGGACCTCGAGTCGCGAGGTCGTGGCCCAGAGTCAGCGCGTGGTCGACGAGACCAAGAAGGTCTCCGAGATCGTGCGCATGAACATGAAAGAGGACCCGATCTACAAGGACAACCCCGAGCTCACCGCGGCGTTCAACGCGGAGTCGACGGCGTCCGAGCAGAAGATCATCCAGCAGCAGCAGGCCCTCGTCGCCAAGCAGACGACGATGGGCATCTCGCTGGTTGGCGGCCTCTCCGTGATGGTCTTCCTCATCGGCCTCATGGGGATCTTCATCACCCACAAAATCGCCGGCCCCATCTACAAGATGAAGATGCTCCTCCGGCAGGTGGGTGACGGGAAGCTCAACTTCCAAGGTCGCCTCCGCAAGGGTGACGAGCTCCAGGATTTCTTCGAGACCTTCCAAGAGATGGTCGAAAAGCTGAAAGACCGTCAGGCGAAGGAAGTCGAAACGCTCGAGGCGGCCATGGAAGAAGCGCGCACGTCGGGCGCAGGCCAGAGCTCCCTTTCGAAGATCGCGATGGTCCGCGACGAGATGAAGCGCGCGCTCGAAAAGTGAGCGGGGCGCTCAGCCCATCACCGCGCCCTCGACGATCGTGACCGTGGGCGGCTCCGCGCGGAGGTCGACCGCGGCGGCGTCGATTCGCAGTCGTTCTACGCCCGGCATGTGGACGAGCCGCGCGCGCCAGAGTCGATCGGCGGCGTGGAGCAGTCTCATCCGCTTCTTGCTCGCGAGGCTCGCGAGCGGCCGTTCGTAGGCACTCCGCCCGCGCGCGCGCACTTCGACGATGACGACGAGCGCGCCGCGACGCGCCACGAGATCGAGCTCGAGGTGACCGAGCCGAACGTTGCGACCGAGGATGGTGAACCCTCGCGCCTCGAGCTCGAGCGCCGCGAGAGCCTCCGCACGCGCGCCGCGCTCCTGACGATCCGATGCCACGGTGAAGCATCGGCGCGTGCGCCACGCCGGTTGCGTCGAAAGCGCGTCAGGGCATGCAGCACTGATCGCCGCCGGCCGAGACCTGCGGGCACGAGAGCGAGGAGTCCTTGAACGGCGCGCCGGTGGTCCATTGGCCGAACTGGGCGCAGCTCGAAGGCCCCTGGCCCTTGGCGCTCGGCGCGTTGTGCCCGAGGCACCGCCCGCCCGCCGGTGTGCAGGTGTCGACGTTCGCGGCGGACGACGCCGGTGGCGTGTACCCGTACCCGTACCCGCCCGCGAGGTTGTCCTCACCGGTGACGGGATCGATCTCACCGTTGCAGGCGACCTGGGCCGCCGACGCGATCGCCACGACCGCCAAGCTCGAAAGAAGGAAGTGCCGACGCATGCCCGCCCGCCAAGCACACCTCACGCCACCCCCACTTCCCCGCGGTTCCGGCCCAACCGAGGGCCCGCCTCTGATCCACAAGTCGCGCCCCGTGTGCCCGCGCGTCATCCGGACCGCCAACGCGAACGCTGCGACACGCGCCGCCGAGGCGCTGCCGGCAGAGCACGCGGTTGCTCGAGCCCGAACGCAAACGGCTGCGACCCGTACTGGCCCCAAGCCGAGCCAGCGTTCACGCGAGCCAAACGCAAACGCCTCTGACGCGTACTGGCCCCGAGCCGAGCCAGCGTTCACGCGAGCCAAACGCAAACGGCTGCGACCCGTGAGGTCGCAGCCGTCGAAGGTTCAATGAACCTGAGCCGAGGGGGAGGCTCTGCGAGTGTCAACTCGCAGAGGGGGAGCGGCAGCTCCCCGCTACACCGTCAATTGCACTTCTTGGTGGCCGGATCGCAGGTCTGATCGCAACCGGGGTTGTTGCGGTCGTACTTGGTGTTGGCCTTGATGCAGTACGCGCCGGTGAGGCCGGTGTCGCCCGGACCGATCGACGTGACGAGCTGCTCGCAGGCGAAGCCGTCGGGGCACTGGCAGTAGTTCGCGCCGTCGTCGGTGCGGCCGTCGACGTTCGCGCAACGGCACGAGCAGTACACGGCCTGCTCGGCGGTGCGGCCCGCACACTGCGGCGCGACCGCCTGGCCCGTCTTCGTGTCGTTCGGGTTGCCGGTGATCGCGTCGGTCGTGCCGGGGACGACGCACGACTTGGCGCCGCCGGGGCCCTTGCCGTCCTTGTCCTGGCCGTACGGGCACGACACGCGACCCTGGAAGTGATTCACCAGGCAGAGGCGGGTGTCGCACTGGTAGCTCTTCGACTCGACGTTGACTTGGTCGACGACGAAGCCGTTGAACGACGGCTCGTACTCCTGCTCGGGAACGCAGGGATCGCCGACACCCGTCTGCTTGCAGCCGGTGCCCGCAACGAACGTGACGAAGGCGACGGAGGCGAGGCCGAACAGCCCTCGAGTCAACAACGCGGGGATCATCGTGGAGCAGTCTCCTTCGGTTCTTCGCGGGATCCGGGGAAGCCCCGGATTCTGGAGAGCCTACGGTCGGGCCAATGGCCGCCAGTCCGAAAAATCGTTCGGGAAACTAGTCGACGGCGTTCGAACCCGTCAAGGCGAGAAACCTCCGCAAGTCAGTTGAGACTCCAAGTTCTCTCCTTCTTGCGGCATCTGACGTTTCGACTTCACGAGCAACGCCGGCCCGTCTCCCAGGAGCGTCGCCTGTCTCTCGGTCGTGAGGTCACGCGGCCTTCGGCCCCAGCTCCGACACCTCCTTACGATCTCGTTACGTTCTCCATTGACAACGGGGAAACTCGGCCCGTAGCATCGCCGCGCTTCTCGTCCATTATCTTCTGATTATTGTTCGACTTTTCGGCAGACGCCTCAGCCGCGGACCCCACCGCGCGAGCCCATCTGCCCTTCGTCGTTTCCCACGAGCCCACCTCGGATCCCGCTTTTTGGCTTGGATCCACACGAATCGAAGCATCGGGCCAGACGGCCCGAGGAGTTCGGAGTTCACGATGCGGAAATCCGTGGCGCGCATGTTCCTCGTAGCGTCGGCGCTCACCCTGCTCGCGCCCTCGTCGGCCGAAGCACAGAAGCGCGGCGGCGGCGGCAAGAAGCCCCCGACGACGCAAACGAAGGGCAACACCGTCGAGCTCGACGACGAGCCGGCGCCGACGGCGGGTGGAAAGCCCGTCGATCGCAGCCCGCCGCCGCAGGCCGGTCAGATGACCGAGCAGGCCGCGCAGGCGAAGCGCCTCTTCGACGGCGAGAAGTGGCAAGAGGCCGCGCTCGCGCTCGACCGCGTCCGCAAGGGCGAGACAGGGGACGACGAGGGTAACAAGCAGCTTGCCCAGTACCACCTCGCGATCGCGCTCTACCGCATGAAGTTCTATCAAGCGGCGTACGCGATCTTCTCGGAAATTGCCGAGAAGCCGAACCACCTCAAGTTCAACGAGACGCTGCTCTGGCTTGCCAAGCTCGCGACGGACCTCCCGGAGCCCGCCGACATCGTCGAGCGCGTCGGTCGCTACAACGACGAGCAGATCGCCAAGTTCAACAACTCGAACCAGCGCGATCTCTTCTGGCAGCTCAACTACCTCCTCGGTCGGTACAAGTACCGCAACCGCCAGTACGAGGACGCGCTTCGGTTGTTCGCCAAGGTCGACCGCCAGTCGAAGTACTACGTCCAGTCGAAGTTCTTCATCGGCATCTCCAACGTCCAGCTCCGCAAGTCCGTCCCCGCGGTGCAGGCGTTCCAGTCGATCGTCGGTGCGATCGACGAGGGCGTCGAGGGCGTCGAGGACGAAGCGCGCATGCGTGACCTCGCGTTCTTGTCGATGGCCCGCACGTACTACTCGGCCTCGATCAAGCTCGACGAGAACAACCAGCCCAAGCCCGACGAGACCAAGATCTCGGCCGCCGCCAAGTACTGGAACAAGGTCGACGTCGGCAGCGAGTACTGGCTCGACGCGCTCTTCGAGGAAGCGTGGGCCTACTTCATGGCCGGCGACTACCCGCGCGCGCTCGGGAACGTGCACACCATCGAGGCGCCGTACTTCCCGAACTCGTACTACCCGGAGGCCCAGATCCTCCGCGCCGTCATCTACTTCTTCAACTGCCAGTACGACGACGCCCGCACGATCGTCGCGAACTTCCAGTCGAAGTACCAGCCGATCTACGACGACCTCAACAAGGTCCTCGGCCGCTTCAAGGGTGACAACCAAGAAGAAGCCTTCTTCAAGTTTCTGAAGCAGGTGCAGGACGGCAAGGCAGACCTCAAGTCGAACATCGCGCCGATCGTCAAGAACGCGCTCTCCGACCGTCAGCTCCTCCGCAACATCGAGTACGTGAAGGTGCTCGACGACGAGGCGGGGCGCTTCAAGACCAAGTCGCAGTCGTTCCAGAACTCCGCGCTCGGCGCCGACGTCAAGGACGCGCTCGGCCTCGCGCGCGACCTCGCCGTCCGCAACGCCGGCCAGCTCGCGCGGGATCGCTACCAGCGAAACCTGGACGAGCTGAACGAGCATCTCCGCAACGCAGCGAAGATCATCATCGACATCACCGCCGCCGAGCGTAACCAGCTCGACGTCGCGATCTCCGGCGGCCGCGTCACCGAGGCCGAAGGCAAAGCCAACATCGTCCGTCCCGACGAAGAGCACGTCATCTGGCCGTTCGACGGCGAGTACTGGCGCGACGAGCTCGGCTTCTACCGACAGACCATCGTCCCGAAGTGCGGGAGGTAATCAAGCACATGGAATTCCGACTCTCGTATCGTGCTCTCGTCAGCCTCTGCGTCGCCGCGTTCGTCTCGAGCGTGTCGGTCGCGGCGCAGGCCGGGGGCGACGTGTGCATCGATCCAGGCGCTGCCAAGGCGCTCTCCGAGTGCCCCAACAAGGGCGCTGGCACCTTCGACGTGTCCAAGCACGGGAAGAAGCCGGAGGTCACTTTCCACACGGCGCCGCCGCCCGCGGACCTGAAGAAGCGTGATCAGGCCAAGAAGCCGGGCAATCCGTCCGAGCAAATGTCGGCGTCGCAACGCGACGAGCGCACCTCGCGCTTGAAGCAGCGCCAGAAGGCGCTCCTCGTCACCGAGATTCAGCAGCTCGAGAACCTGTTCAAGGGCACGGGCAAGTCGGCCGCCGACCGCCCCGATCTCGCGCGTCGTCTCGCTGAGACGTACGTCGAGCTCGAGGGCGCCGCGTTCCGCGAGAAGACCGAAGCGGAGATCAAGCGCGACGGCTTCAAGAAGACGAACCCGGCGGAGGCGAGCAAGCAGCAGTCGATCGCCAACGGCGCGCAGAACATCATGAACGGCGCGCGCACCAAGGCCGAGTACTACTACGGCATCATCAAGAACGAGTACCCGAACTACCGCGCGCTCGACGAGGTCCTCTACTACCTCGCCTACGAGTACGAGCAGTCGAACGACAACGCCAACGCGCGCAAGGTCTACCTCGAGCTCATCAACAAGCGCCCGGACTCGAAGTACATCCCCAACGCGTACCTCGCGTTCGGCGAGCTCTTCTTCAACGAAGCGCAGGGCGACCCGTCCAAGTGGGAGCTCGCGCAGCAGGCCTATACGGAAGTCATCAAGTTCCCGCCGGAGAAGAACAAGGTCTACGGCTACGCTTGGTACAAGATCGGTTACGTCTTCTGGAACAAGGGCGAGTTCGACAAGGCGCTCAACGCGTTCAAGAAGGTCATCGACTGGTCGAATGGCTACAAGGATCAGCCGGGCTCGTCGAAGCTCGCCGACGCCGCGCGCAAGGACACGATCCCGGTCTACGCGCTCAAGGGTGACCCCGCCGCTGCGTACAACTTCTTCAAGGGCATCTCGGGCGACGCCGCTGGCTCCAACGCCAAGACGTTCCAGATGATGGATGACCTCGGCGTCAACTACCTCGACACCGGTCACTATCCCGAGGCGATCATTCTCTACAAGGACCTCATGGTCCGCGACCGCGGTAGCTCGAAGCAGTGCAACTACCAGGCGCACATCACCGAAGCGACCCTCGCGATGAAGTCCAACAACAAGGACGCCATCCGCCAGGAGCTCGACAACCAGGTCAAGAACTACTCCGACTTCAAGGCGAGCGGTAACCCCGCCGAGGCGAAGCAGGAGTGCGCGAACAAGACCGCCGCGCTCCTCGCCGAGTCGGCGATGGCGTGGCACCTCGAGGCGGTCGGCTCGCAGGGACAGCGCGGCACCGGCGATCAGAAAACGATGACGCTCGCCGCGTACCTCTACAAGAAGATCACGGACACCTGGGACGCGAAGACCTTCGCGAGCTTCCAGTTCCCGCGCATCGTCAAGGAAGACTGGCCGACGATCTACAAGGTCAAGTACGCGATGGCCGACCTCCTCTACTTCCAGCAGAAGTGGGCGGAGTGCGGTCCGGCGTTCGACTCGGTCGTCGAAGAGGATCCGAACTCGCCCGAGGCCGCCGAGGCCGCGTTCGCGTCGGTGCTCTGCTACCAGAACATCTACGAGGCGACGCACAAGGGCGGCGAGGACAAGAAGGGCATGGGGAACCTCCCCGGCCAGGGCAAGAAGTCCGAAGCCGAGAAGAAGGCCGAGGAGAACGCCAAGCTCCAACCGAAGCAGTTCACCGCTTCGCAGAAGGGCATGATCACCGCGTTCAACCGGTACATTTGCTACATCAAGCCCCCGGCCAACGACAACGCGGGCATGGAGCAGCTCGTCGAGGTCAAGTACGCCCGCGCGCGTACCTACTTCGAGGCCCAGCACTGGGACGAGGCCGCGATGGCCTTCAAGGACATCGCCGACCACCACGCCGATCGTGACGTCGGCATCTACGCGGCGCAGCTCTACCTCGAGAGCATCAACGTGCTCGGGGCGAACATGAACCCACCGCGCCCCGTCTGCTACGACGACATGGCGACCGCCGTTCCGGAGTTCATCAAGAACTATTGCGAAGGCGACAAGGGCACGAAGAACGCCGACCAGTGCGTGGTCATGAAGCGCGTGCAGGCGGACATCCGCCGCCTCCAAGCGCAGAAGCTCGTCGAGAAGGCCGACAAGGGCGGCGCTGGCGCGCTCGCCGACTACGAGAAGGGCGGAGGTCTCTACCTCGAGCTCTATCGCAACAACTGCGAGACTCCGATCCGCGCGGGCCAGGCGCCCACCGCGGAGAAGTGCGACGAGCTCGTCTACAACGCTGCTCGCGCCTTCCAGGCCGGCCGCCTCATCGCCAAGGCGATCGCGGCGCGCATGATCCTGCTCAACCCGCAGAACAAGATGGACAAGAGCGACCTCGCGCGCCGCGCGATGTACGAGGTCGGCGGTAACTACCAGGCCATCGCGGTCTACGACCAAGCGGCCGAGTGGTTCGAGCGCTACGCGAAGGAGTACCCGAAGGGCGACAAGTCCGATCAGGCGCTCTCCGACGCCGTCATCCTCCGCCTCGGCCTCGGCGACGAGCAGAAGGCGATCGAAGACGAGGCGACGTTCCGCAAGAATTACGGCGGCTCCAAGCCGGCGCAGACCGCTTCGATCGCGTTCGCGATCGGCGCCCACTACGCCGAGAAGGAGCAATGGGAGAAGGCCAAGACGTCGCTCAGTGGCGCCATGGGCGTCATCGCCAAGGCCGGTCCCGATATCCAGGTTCAGGCGCACGCGGCCCTCGGTCGCTCGCTCTCGAACATCCGTGGCCAGCAGGCCGCAGCCGGCGCGGAGTACGCGAAGGTCCGCGCGCTCTGGACCGACCCGGCGGGTGCGGTGAAGAAGATCGCCGAGTCGTATCCGGGCGAGGACGAGGCTGCTCGTCAGCGTCGCCTCGGCAAGGCGCTCAACGCGGTCGGTGAGGCGCTCTTCTTCGCCGCCGAAGAGAAGCGCAAGGCCGACGTCGAGACCATCAAGTTCCCCGCCTACAAGGGCGCGGGCACCAAGGACGACGTCCTGAAGCACGTCAACACCAAGGTGAAGGCGTGGCTCGACAAGAAGCGCCCGGCCATCGAGAAGGTCGAGGCCGAGTACAAGAAGATCGTCGAGCTCCAGCCGGAGCCGCCGCCGAAGTGGGTCATCGCCGCCGGTTCGCGCGTCGGCCTCATGTGGGGCGGCTTCGTCGACGAGTTCCGCGCCGCTCCGATCCCGGAAGCGTGGAAGAAGGACGACGAGATCCGCAACACGTACTACTCGAACCTCGACTCCGCGAGCGAGCCCATCAAGGTGCAGCGCGCGAAGCCGGCGCTCGTCACGTGCCTCAACTACTCGGTCAAGTACCAGTACTTCGACGAGTTCTCGCGTAACTGCGAGGTCTGGCTCGCGAAGAACTACAAGGCCGAATACAAGGTCGTCGACGAGATCCGCAGCGCGCCGACCCTCTCCAACAGCGGTCTCGACGATCGTGCGCCGCCGCTGAACCTCAACAACCAGATCTATTACGGCAAGGACGAGAACGCGAAGCCGACCGAGAAGGCTGGAAGCGCGACCTCGGACGAGAATGCCAAGGACGACAAGACGGCCAAGCCGACGCCCGCCAAGGGCGGTGGTGCTGCGCCGAAGCCGGCCGCTCCCAAGAAGGGCGCCGGTGGTCTCCCCGGTCGGAAGAAGTGAGGGCGATGATGATCCGCAAAGCACAGCTCGCCATTGGCACCGCCATGCTGACCTTCCTCGCCGCGTGCGGCGGGGGAGGCGGCCAGGTGAAGGTCGAGACCGGCGGCACCGGCAAGCCCACTGGTCCGGCCACGGCGACGGGAACCCCCGTCGATCAAGCCGCGCAAGACAAGTTCGTCACCGCGCTCGAGACGTTCGCCGCACACGACAAGGCGAACGACTGGAGCGATCAGGTCTGCCAGGAGGTGGCGTCGAAGTTCCTCGCCGCGGCCGCCGAGCAGAAGGGCGGGAAGTTCCCGGAGGCGATCTTCGACGCCGGGCTCTCGTACCAACGGTGCGGCAACGACAAGGAGGCGCGCGCCAAGTTCCAGGACGCGCTCGCCGCCGACCCCAAGTTCCACCACGCTCGCGCCCAACTCGCGCTGTACCAATACAAGCAGGACTCGAACGAGGACGCGGCCATCTCTGCGCTCCAGCAGACGGTGCTCGACGCCCAGTTCCAGAACGTGCCGGCGCTGGTCAACCTCGCCATGTTCCAGATGGCGCGTGACTCGGCGACGCCGGGCGAAGGCTGCAAGGACGACATGGATTGCGCGAAGCGCAATCTCCAGCGCGCGCTCGCCATCGACGACGCGTACATGCCGGCCTTCAACCAGCTCGCGCTCTACTACTTCCAGCAAGCGAAGAAGCGCGCCGGCAACGTGCGCGTCTCGGCCAAGGGAAGCCGCGGTCGCTCCATCGCGACCAACGCCGCCATGGCCAAGCGCGCCGACGTCCAGCAGCTCGAGCTCGCGGCGCTGGTGTGCTCGCAAGCCATCCGCAAGAACCCAGGCTACGCGCCGATTTACAACACCTCCGGCCTCATCCAGAACGAGCTCGGCCAGGTGAACGGCGCCGTTGCTTCGTTCGGTAACGCGGCCAAGCTGAACCCGAAGTTCTTCGAAGCGCAGATGAACCTCGCGGCCGTCAACCTCTCGTTCCGCGGCTTCGAGCAGGCGGAGCGCGCGTACCGCAAGGCGCTCGAGATGCGTCCGAACGACTACGACGCTCACCTCGGCCTCGCGCTCGCGCTCCGCGGCCTCATCAACGACTCGAACTACGACGCGCAGGTCGGCGCGGTGCAGGCCGAGCTCGACCAGGCCAAGAAGCTCGACGGCGCCCGCCCGGATGCCTTCTACAACGAGGGCATCCTCACGCAGGAGTTCAAGGCCAAGAGCGGCGGCGACAAGGCCGCCACGATCAAGCAGCTCGAGGCAGCCATCGGCATCTACCAGCAGTTCATGGAGAAGGCCGCCGGCAAGCCCGAGTACGAGGGTGCCGTGAAGCGCGCGAAAGAGCGCATCCAAGACGCCCAGGACATCATCCAGTTCCTCAAGACGTGATGGGAGACCGGAGGGGTCTCCTCCGGAAATCTCCGCATCGCGTTCTTCCCGGCGAAGCCGGGGGGGGCTCCGCAAGGGGGGCTGCTTTGAGACCCCCCTGCGCCGACGAGGCCGCCGGAGCCTGCGCAGGCGCCCGAGGAGGGGAGGTGTCGGAGGGGCCGAAGGGCCCCTCTGACCTCAACCGGCCGGCGACCATAACGTCCCAGCCGCCATAAGGCTCCGGTTCTTGGGAACCTCTGACAGACATCGGTGTCTGATTCGATGCCGATGCAAAGTTGTGCGCTGCGGGGCCAAAAAATGCGTCCCCGTAGCTGGATCGAGTTGACCGCCCGTAGCTACACTGTAACTGTAACCGCGCCTCGCACACCGTTGCATGGGGAGAGTTGAACGATGAAGAAGTCCGTGTGGATCGTGGCCCTCGGGATCGTCGCGATTTCCAGCTCTGCGTTCGCGCAGCAGCCGGCGGCGGGTGGTGGTGGTGGCGCGGCGGGCGCGCGCGCGACCGGTGAGAGCAAAGAGGGCTACGGCTACGAATTCTCCGACGATCCGCTGTCGGCAGGCGGGTTCGGGCCGAGCGACGCGACCATTCGCGTTCGCCCGGGGCCGGTTCGCACGACCCTCATCCGTCCGCGCACGTCGTTCGTGCCCGAGATGTTGAAGTCGGTCGAGAACCTCTGATCACGGTGTGAAGCGAGCCCGGCGGCTCGCGGTTTGAGTTGTACGGCCGCACACGCGGCAAAGAAGGACGACGATGGAAAGCCAGGGCAAGGCCAAGACCGCGCTGACGTTCGCCCTCTATCAGGGTGACCAGCTCGTGCGTCGCGAGACGATCGCGCAGGACATCGTGAAGGTGGGCAAGGATCCCCGCAGCCATCTGCGCGTGGACGACGAGCTCGCCTCGCGCATGCACGCGGTGATCGAGGTCGCTTCGCCGTCCGACATCACGCTCATCGATCTCGGCTACGAGCCGGGCACGCTGGTCAACGGTCAGCGCGTCAACAAGTGCAAGATCCGCCCGGGCGACCAGGTGCAGATCGGTGGCACGCTGATTCAGCTCGAGAGCGCCGAAGCTGCGAGCGCAGGCGCCGCCGCTCCCGCCCCGAACCCGTTCGCGGGAGAAGAGGCCACCGCCGTCGTTCCCCCGCCGGCCGCGTCGAGCGCGTCTGGCTCTGGCCGCCCGGCCGCTGCCACGGTGCCGGGCTCGAGCCCGTTCGCTCCTCCCGCGCCGCCCTCGGCGCCGCCCGCGCCGCCCGCGGGTAACCCGTTTGCTGCGCCGGCGGCGAACCCGTTCGGTGCAGCTCCCGCTGCCGCATCGGCGAATCCGTTCGCTGCGCCCGCGAATCCGTTCGCGCCGGCGAACCCGTTCGTCGCTCAAGCCACGGCCCAGCCGGCGTACGGCACGCCGCTCGTCGACGTCGACCCGAATGCGCCGCCGGGAAGCTACACGTATCAGCTCATCAAGAGCGGCCCCGAAGTCAGCCCCGACGAGGTCGAGGTCTCGCACCTCTCCGCCATCGAGGTGATGGTTCTTTGGGACACCAACGTTCTTCACGTCGATCACCTCACGCCGCCGCGCTCGTTCTACGTCGGTGAAGAGGCGGGCGGCAAAGAGGCGCTCTGCGACTACTTCGTGCCCAGCGAGACGCTCGGCACCACCCGAGCGCCGATCGTCGTCGCCCGCGGCGGCAGCGCGTCGCTCGTCATCCTTCCGCGCACGACGGGCACGGTCGAAATCCCGGGTCAGCCCAAGGTCACGCTGCACGACCTCGTGTCGGCCGGCCGCGCTCGTCCGTCGTCGGAGCTCTCCGGCGCGTACGAGTTCGATCTCCCGCCGGGCTGCAAGGCTCGCATGGAGCTCGAGGGCGGCCTCGCGTTCCAGGTCGCGGCGGTCAACGCCGGCAAGCCGGTTCCGGCCGGTGCGTTCTCCCAGATGGAGACCGCGGCGTACATGTTCACGGGGCTCTCGTTCCTCGTGCACATGGGCATCATCGCGACCCTCGCGTTCTTCATGCCGGCCATGAGCGCCGACGACAGCGAGGCGATCGACCGCGATCAAATGCTCCGCATGAAGGCGCTGCTCGACGCGGCCGCCGAGCGCGAGCAAGAGGAGCGCGAGACCGAGCAAGCGCCCGACGCGAACGCCGACAACAAGGAAGGCGGCACGGGCACGCGCGCCAAGGGTGAAGAGGGTTCCATGGGAAACCCGAACACCAAGGACACCAACAAGCGCTTCGGCGTTCAGGGCCCGCAAGACAACCAAGACCCGCACGTCGCGCGTCAGGCCGCTCTCAAGGAAGCGGCCGAGTTCGGCATGATCGGTCTCCTCAATGTCGGCGGCGGCGCCGACCCGAACGCGCCGACGGCGCCGTGGGGTCGCGACGATTCGCTCGGCAACGATCCGATGAGCGCCCGCGGCAACATGTGGGGCGACTCGATCGGTGACGCGTTCGGCGCTGGCGGCCTCGGCCTCTCGGGCGTCGGCGAAGGTGGCGGTGGTCGCGGCGAAGGCATCGGCCTCGGCAACATCGGCACGATCGGCCACGGCGCCGGCACCGGCACCGGGCAGGGCTTCGGCAACGGTCACGGCCGCATCGGCGGCTCGCACAAGACCAAGTCGCCGAGCCTTCGTCAGGGTCAGACGACCGTCAACGGTCGCCTCCCGCCCGAGGTCATCCAGCGCATCGTTCGCCAGAACTTCGGTCGCTTCCGTCTCTGCTACGAGAACGGCCTCCGCACGAACCCGAGCCTCGCTGGCCGCGTTCAGGTGAAGTTCGTCATCGACCGCTCCGGCGCCGTCTCGACGTCGCAGGACGGTGGGTCGGAGATGCCGGATCAGAGCGTCGTGCAGTGCGTCGTGCGCGGCTTCGGCAACCTCTCGTTCCCGCAGCCCGAAGGCGGCATCGTCACGGTCGTGTACCCCATCATCTTCAACCCTGGTGATTGACGCGATCCGGCTGCTGCGCCGGGCAATCCGTCGGTCGGGCGTCCTCGCCGTACAGTCGTACGGCTGCGGGGCCCTCCCTAGGCTCGCCCGGCTCGCGACGCCGGCTCGCATCAATCACGGGACTGACCAAGTGACGCCCACGTAGCGTCAACGCCGTCGGTTCATTGAAGGGCTCGCAGATCACTGCGGGCCCTTTCTCGTTTGTGCCGATGTGGGCGCGTTTGTTTTGTCCTCCCCGAGACGCGATCGTCGCTAGACGGGGGCGTGCACGGTCTTTATTCTGCGCGGCCAATGAAGACGCGTGCGTTTGCAGTTCTCGGGGCCCTCGCTCTCTCGGTGCTGTCGTCGGCGTGCAGCCGCAATCCGATCGAAGCCGTCAATCTCTCCAACGAGGGTGACAAGGCTCGCGGTGCGAACATCGACGAGGCGATCTCGAAGTACGAGCAGGCGACGCAGCTCGATCCGTCGAACCACCGCATCCTCTGGAAGCTCGCCACCGCGTACCAGAAGAAGGAAGCGTGGGACAAAGTCGCGAGCACCCTCGCGCGCGCCGAGAAGGTCGCGCCGACGTTCGCCAACTACTACTTCCTTCACGGCCACGCGATGGTGAAGCAGGCCGACGCGCCCAAGCCGACCGCGAAGTGGGACGAGGCCAAGGATCCGCTCTCGCAAGCGATCAAGCTCGACCCGAACATCGCCGACGCGTACTTCGACATGGCCGAAGTGCTGCTCCACCTCGATGACGAGGCGGGCGCGATGCAGAACTACACGAAGGCGATCGAGGCGAAGCCCGACGAGCTCACGTTCTACGGTCCGCTCGCCGAGCTCTACATCGCCAACAAGTTCTACGATCAGGCCGACCAGGTCTTGAAGGAGGGTCTCGGCTTCAAGAAGGAAGGCGACAAGACCGCGTACATCATCTACTCGCTCATGGGGCAGGTGAAGATGGAGAAGGGCGACTCGTCCGGCTCCGTCACCGACTTCGAGAACGCGAAGAAGGCATGCGGTCAGTGCAACGAGAAGGGGCAGCAGATCGCCTTCTTCAACCTCGGCGTCGCCTACTCGCACGCCAACCCGCCGCGCAAGAACGAGGCGATTCAGCAGCTCCAGGCGTTCTCGAAGACCGTGTGCCGCGGCGGTGCCGCGAAGCGCTACGAGGACGAGTGCAGCCAGGCGAGCGAGATCGTCAAGCAGCTCGGCGGAACTCTGTGATGTGGGGCTTGCCAGCCCCCTCGCCGCGTTGACACGCGGCGAGCCTCCCCTGGCACTCAGGTTCTGACGAACCTTCGCCGCCTTCGACCACACGGGTCGAAGGCGGTTTGCGTTTGGGCGACTGCGACGTGCTCGTGAGCTGGCCCCACACGCAGCGAGCCTCCTCCCGCGCTCAGGTTCTCACGAACCTTCGCCGCCTTCGGTCACGTGAACCCCTGCGGGGTTCCTCGCCGCGTTGACACGCAGCGAGGCTCCTCCCGCGCTTAGGTTCTCCTTCGCCGCCTTCGGTCAAGTGAACCCCTGCGGGGTTCCTCGCCGCGTTGACACGCGGCGAGCCTCCTCCCGCCCTTAGGTTCTCACGAACCTTCGCCGCCTTCGACCACACGGGTCGAAGGCGGTTTGCGTTTGGACGACTGGGGCGTGCTCGTGAACTGGCCCGGGGGGCGGCGAAGCCCCGCAAGGGTGAGGCGTGGTCCTACCTGCGGAGCGATGCAGCGACAGGACTGCACGATCTCGAAATGTCAACGGGAAGCGGGCGGAGAATTCGCTCGCATCGATCGTGCATGTTGGCTCGCACACGACCGATTGGGTCTGTTAGCCTGCTTCCGGTTTTGCTCTCGGCGTGAGCCATGAGAGCGAGTCCGTCGCAGTCGAAGTCTGAGGGCGTGGCGCGGAGTTGCGAGCCGTCGCGCACTAAACGCATCGTCTGTCACGGGCCTGATCGACCGAGGATAAGCATGGATCTTCAGGAGCGTCTCTCGAACCTCGAGTCCAACCGCGATTGGCAAGGGCTGATCGACGAGCTCGAGAAGGGCATTAGCGCAGCGTCAGAGGCTGCTGCGAAGGCCGCGTATCACTTGCGACTCGGTCGAGTGCTCGAGCAGAAGTTCTTGGCGGGCGCGAAGGCGCTTCGCCACTTCCAGGACGCGTACAAGCTCAACCCCGCGCTCCTCGAAAGCTTGGAAGCTGCACGTTCCATTTACTGGGACCTGGGCAAGCTCAACATGGTGCAGCGCCTCCTCGAGCTCGAGCTCAAGGCGGGCGCCGCGGGCGCGCTCGCGGGCAAGCTGCTGCTCGAGCTCGGCGACGTGCAGACGGACGCTGGCGACTACGACAAGGCCCTCGCCACGTACGGCAAGGCTGCGGCCGCCGGGAGTGATGAGGCCAAGGAGTGCCTCGTCGATCTGCAGACCACGAGCGACTCGTGGCAGGAGCGCGTCGCTGCGCTCCTTCGCGCTGCGGGTGGCACGGACGATCCGGCGACGCGCGCGCGCCATTACTTGCGTGCTGCACGCATCACCAAGCGCTTCGCTCCCGAAGAGGCCGAGCAGCAGCTCGCCAAGGCGTACGCGACCGACCCGAAGGATCGTCAAGCGGCGCTCCTCTACGAGGGATTGCTCGCCGACAAGACCCGCCTCGAGGAGCTCGAGGCCACGCAGACCGAGGTCCTCACCGGCATCGACGATCGCGCGCGCCGCGCGAGCGTTGCCGACACGTTCGGTCGCCGCTGGGTGCAACGTCACCAGAACATCGACGTGGGCGCGCGCTTCCTCGAGGACGCGCTCAAGCTCGATCCGGACAACGAAGGTGCGTTCCAGTTCTTGCGCGAGGTCTACGGCAAGAAGGGCGGGGACTGGGAGCGGGTCGTCAAGCTCGCCGAAGAAGCCGTCGCGCACGCCGGTCAGAATGGCACCGCGACCTTCCTCCTCGTTCAGGCCGGCACGATCGCTTGGCGTGAGCTCGGCAACTTGATGCGCGCGCGCAGTCACTTCGAGCGCCTCGTGGCGATCGCGCCCGAGCACCCGCAGCTCCGTGCGTTCGAGATGCAGATTGGCGAGACGCTGAAGGCCAAGGGCGACGCGTCCGCGCGCGCCTCTCGTCCGGCCGAAGAAGAGGCCGGTGGCTTCGCGACGCTCGGTGCGCTCCTCGAGGAGGAGCGTGTTCGCGCTTCGACGCCGCCGCGCCGCTCCGGTGCGCCCAAGCGTGGGCAGCCGTCGACGCCGCCCATCTCGCACGAGGAAGAGGCGGCGCCCGTCGCTGCGCGCGAGCCGTCTGCGCCGCCGCCGGCGCGCGAGCCGTCGGTCGCTCCGCCCGCCGCGGAGCCGGAGCCCGTCGCTGCGCGCGAGCCGTCTGCGCCGCCGCCGGCGCGTGAGCCGTCCGTCGCTCCGCCCGCCGCGGAGCCGGAGCCCGTTGCTGCTCGCGAGCCGTCTGCGCCGCCGCCGGCGCGTGAGCCGTCCGTCGCGCCTCCGCCGCGTGAGCCGTCGGTTGCGCCGCCGGCCGCAGAGCCCGAGCCCGTCGCCGCCAAGGCGCCCTCCGTCGCGCCGGCTGCCGTCTCCGAAGCGCCGGCCGCAAAGCCCGCGAGCGTTGCTCCGCCGGCCGCCGAGCCGGCAAAGCCGGCCGCGTCCGTCGCGGGTGATCCCGGCAAGATCGCGGAGCTCCGCGCCCAGGCCGAGAAGCAGGAGCAGGCCAAGCGCTTCAACGACTACGTGAAGACGATCCTGCAGCTCGCAGGCATGGTCGACGACGACGCCGAGAAGGTTGCACTCTACATGCGTGCCGCCGATCTCTACGTCACCAAGTTCGCCAACCAGGCGGAGGCGGTGAAGTCGTACGAGCACGTCGTCGCCATCGAGCCGGACAACGCCACCGCGGTCGACTACCTCCGCGGCGCCTACGAGAAGCGCCGCGACTGGGAGAAGCTCCTCGGCCTCGAGCGCCGCGAGGCCGAGCGCCTCGACGCCGGGCCGGAGCGCGCGCGCAAGTTCCTCGACATCGCCAAGATGGCGACCGAGCGCGTCAAGAAGCCCGAGGTCTGCATCGAGCTGTGGCGCGAGGTGCTCGCGAGCGACGACGGCAACGTCGACGCCCTCGCGGCGCTCGGTCCGCTCTACGAGCGCACCAAGGAGTTCGACAAGCTCGCCGAGGTGCTCGAGCGCCAGGCCGAGCTCACGTACGACAACGCCGGCAAGATCGCCATCTTCGGGAAGCTCGGCACGCTCTACGGCGATCGCCTGAACAACGACGAAGGCGCCGTCAACGCGTGGCGCGCGCTCCTCGCCCTCGATCCGAACGATCGCAAGGCGCAGGAAGCGCTCAAGAAGAAGTACCTCGCGCTCGGTCGCTGGGACGACCTCGAGGTCTTCTACGCCGAGACCGGCAAGTGGGACGAGTTCATCCGGGTCCTCGAGCAGCAAGAGGCCAAGGAGACCGACACCCAGGCCAAGATCGGGCTCCTCTTCAAGATCGCCGAGCTCTGGGCGGACAAGAAGCAGAAGAACGATCGCGCCGCCAAGGCGTACGAGAAGGTCCTCGAGCTGGAGGCGACGAACCTTCGCGCGGCCGAAGCCCTCATCCCGATCTACACGACGGCGAACAACTCGAAGTCGCTCGCCAACGTCCTCGACATCAAGCTCGGCCACGAAGAAGACGAGATCGCCAAGATCGCGCTCCTCCGCGAGGTCGCTGCGCTCTGCGAGGGCAAGGTCAAGGACGCGCCGCGCGCGTTCGAGCGCTTCCTCTCGGCGTTCGAGCTCGCTCCGCAAGACGAGCAAGCGCGCGTCGACGTCGAGCGCGTCGCCAAGACCACGGGCGCTTGGGACAAGCTCGAGGGCGCGTACCGTCGCGCCGTCGAGGCGGCCGACAACAACGGCGACCGCGATTTGGCGATCGCGCTCCGCCTCCGCCTGGGTCGCATCCTCGTCGACGAAGTGAACCGCGTCGACGATGCGCTCGAGACGTACCGCGCGGTCTACGAGGCCGACGGTGAAAACACCGAGGCCATGCAGGCCCTCGAGCGTCTCTATCGCCAGACGAACCGCCACAAGGATCTCCTCGAGATCTACGAGAAGCAGCG
The DNA here is from genome assembly GCA_044224815.1 of Polyangiaceae bacterium. GTDB lineage: Bacteria > Myxococcota_A > Polyangia > Polyangiales > Polyangiaceae > JADJCA01. The sequence goes on along the minus strand of JBGAJR010000012.1, from coordinate 15,441 downwards.
CGACCTCACGTACGAGCCGGAGGCGAAGCGTCGCATCCAGTACGAGATCGCCAAGCTCTACGAGACCGACCTCAAGGACGTGGAGAAGGCCGTCGAAACCTACACGGCGGTCCTCGACGACGAGCCGGCCGACGCGCGCGCGCTCGCGGCCCTCGACGTTCTCTACGGACAGCTCGAGCGCTGGGAGCCGTACGCCGACGTCCTGCGTCGTCGCATCGACCTCGAGTCGGCGACCGATGCGCTCGTCGACCTCAAGTTCCGCCTCGGCTCGACGCAGGAGAAGCACCTCGGCGACGCCCGTAGCGCGCTCGAGAACTACCGCGAGATCCTGTCGCTCAAGCCGTCGCACGACGGCGCGCGCCTCGCTCTCGAGACCCTCCTCACGAACGAGGACCTCAAGGCTGACGCGGCCGGCATTCTCCAAGGCATCTACGAAGAGCGCGGCGACTGGACCAAGCTCGTCGGCGCCCTCGAGATCCTCGCCGCTGCCGAAGGGAACCCGCGCGAACGCGTTGCCCTCCAGCGCAAGATCGCGCGCATTGGCGCGGCTTCGCTCGGCGACTACACACGCGCCTTCGACGCCGTCGCCGCGGCCCTCCGCGAAGACCCGGCGCTCTCCGAGACGCGTCACGAGATCGAGCAGATCGCCGAGGTGTCCAACGCCTGGGAGAAGCTCGTTCTCCTCTACAAGGAAGTCGCCGAGGGCCTGAACGACGCGCAGCTCGCGCGCGAGTACTGGCTCAAGCTCGGCAGCATCGACGAGAAGCTCGGCCACGTCGACGCGGCCGCGCAGGCGTACACCCAGATGCTGTCGCTCGACGCGGCAGACGCCGACGCGCTCGCGGCGCTCGAGGCGCTCTTCGTACGCACCGAGCGGTGGACCGATCTCATCGGCGTCATCCAGCGCCGCATCGAGCAGGTCTTCGAGCCGGAGGTGCGCGAGCAGCTCCTCGTTCGTACCGCCGAGATCTACGACCAGAAGCTCGCCCGCCCCGACGAGGCCATCAACGCCTACAAGAAGGTCCTCGAGCTCGACGCGGCCAGCATGCGCGCGCTCGCCGCTCTCGATGCGCTCTATACGCGCCAAGAGATGTGGACCGACCTCGCGGAGAACCTCGAGGCCCAGCTCGGCGTCGTCACCGTCGACGAGCAGCAGATCGATCTCATGCTCCGCCTCGCGTCTCTGCGCGAGACCCGCATGAGCCAGGTCGACTCGGCCATCGAAGGCTACCGCTCGGTGCTCGAGCGCGAGCCCACCAACGCCGACGCGCTCGCCGCGCTCGAGCGTCTGGGCAAGGACGCTCAGTATGAGCTCACGATCGCCGACCTCCTCGAGCCGCTCTACCGGCAGCTCGGCGACTTCAAGAAGCTCATCGGCGCCCACGAGGTGCAGGTTCGTCGCTCCGACGACGTGACGCGCAAGGTCGAGCTCCTCCACCAGATCGCGCAGCTCCACGAGGACTCGGCAGGCGACCTGCACTCGGCGTTCAGCACGCTGGCCCGCGCCCTCAAAGAGGACCCGGCCAACGACACGACTCAAGAGCGCTTGGACCGCGTCGCCCGCGCGACGAGCCGCTTCCAGGACCTCGCGCAGGTCTACGAGCGCCTCGCCGACGAGCTGATTGCGGCGGGCGACAACGGACCGGCCGACGCCACCACCATCGCGAGCTCGCTCACGATGATGGCCGCTCGCGTCTACGAAGCCGACCTCGGCGATCTCGAGACCGCGGTGGCTCGCTACCGCAAGGTCCTGGAGATCGATCCGGCCAGCCGCGAAGCCGCGCTCTCGCTCGAGCGCCTGTTCCGCAGCGCCGGTCGCTACGCCGACCTCTCGCTCGTCCTCCAGACCAAGGCGGAGATCGTCGACGACGTCCTCGAGAAGAAGGAGGCCTTGTTCCAGGCCGCCCAGATCGAGGAAGACGTCCTCGAGCGCCCGGAGTCGGCCATCGCCGTCTACAACAAGGTGCTCGAGATCGACGCGGACGACCTCCGCGCGCTCGACGCCTTGATCAAGCGTTACCTCGGGCTCTCGCGTTGGAACGACCTCCTCGGCGTCTACGCCAAGAAGGCCGATCTCATCGCCGACCCCGACGAGAAGAAGCGCATCTACTACCAGGTCGGTGCGGTGTACGAGCGCGAGCTCGGCGACGTCGAGAAGTCGATCGACACCTACCAGAAGATCCTCGAGCTCGATCCCGACGACCTCCAGGCGCTCTCGCGCTTGGACGTCCTCTATGAGCGCGCGCAGAACTGGGCCGAGCTCCTCAACGTGCTCACGCGCGAGGCGGAGATGACCGCCGATCGGTCGGAGGCCATCAGCTTCCAGTACCGCATCGCCGATCTCTACGAGAAGCGCTTGGGCGACGTGACGCGCTCGATCGAGCTTTATCGCGATCTCCTGCAGCAGGAGCCGAGCCACGAGCCGACGCTCCGCGCCCTCGAGGCGCTCAAGAGCGGCGAGGTCGATCCGCTCGGCGCCGCCGCGGTCCTCGAGCCGGTGTACGAGGCGGCGAGCGACTGGCCGAAGCTCATCAGCGTGCACGAGGTGCAGGTCACCCACGCGAGCGATCCGTTCCAGAAGGTGGAGCTCCTCCACCGCATCGCACGCCTCCACGAGGACGCGATGGACAACCACCACGCGGCGTTCGACACGTACGCGCGGGCGCTCGCGTTCGACAACGGCAACGAGCTGACGCTGCAGAACCTGGAGCGCCTCGGCATGGTCGTCTCGCGCTGGCCGCAAGTCGGTCAGCTCTACGACGCCGAGCTCACCAAGCTCCGCGAGGAGAACGCCGACCGCTTCGTCGAGCTCGGCCTCCGCACGGCGCAAATTTTCGAAGTGCAGCTCGAGGACCTGGAGGGCGCCATCGCGCGCTACCGCCGCGTCCTCGAGGTCGACGCCGAGAACCAGCCGGCGGTCCGTTCGCTGGATCGCCTCTTCTCACAGGCGGAGCGCTGGAGCGATCTCGCCCAGATCCTCGCCCGCGAGGCGGAGATCGGTCAGTCGCCCGACGAGATCCTCGAGTTCAAGTACCGCTTGGGCCAGGTCCAGGAGCATCGCCTCCGCGACCTCGACGCGGCCATCGCCGCGTACCGCGACGTGATCAACGCCGCGCCCGAGCACGAGAACACGCTCGCCGCCTTGGAGCAGATCTTCGCGCGCGGCGAGAAGCAGATGGAGGTCGCCGAGATCTTGGAGCCGCTCTACCGCGCCGCGGGAGAGTGGGAGAAGCTCTCGAAGGTCTACGAAGCGCAGCTCGCGCACATCAAGGTGCAAGAGGACCGCCTCGCGCACTACTACAAGCTGGCCGAGCTCTATGAAGAGAAGCTCCTCGACACGCCGAACGCCCTCGGGACGTTCGTCCGCGCGCTCAAGGAGTACCCGCTCGACGAGCGCTCCAGTGAGGACGCGCCGCGGCTCGCGGCGACCGTCGATGGCGGCTGGGAGACCCTGGCCAACGCGTACGCCGACGTGCTCGGCCTCCACAACGATCCGGAGGTGCAGCGCTCGATCGGCAAGCGCCTCGCCAAGACGTTCGAGGACGAGCTCGGCGACATCACCAAGGCCGAAGAGACGTACAAGTACGTTCTCTCCGTGGACGCGCTCGAGGTCGACGCGCTCGCCAACCTCGATCGCATCTACCTCTCGCTCGAGAGCTGGCCGGAGCTGGCTGGCATTCTCGAGCAGCGCGTGAAGGCCACGCAGGACACGCTCGAGCTGGTCGATCTCTACGCTCGCCTCGGCGAGATCTACGAGATGAAGCTCGCGCAGATCGACGATGCGGTGCGCTCGTGGCGCCGAATCTTCGACGATCTCGACAAGGCGAACGACGGCGCAATCCAGGCACTGGCGCGCATCTACGCCAGCACCGAGAAGTGGCCCGAGCTCAACGTGGTCTACGAGCGCGAGCTCGAGAACGCGTCGGGTGACGTCGCCGAGGCCGAGATCCGCGCCAAGCTCGCCCGCCTCGCATCGGATCGCCTCGGCGATCCGCACCGCGCGATCGAGACCTGGAAGAAGGTGCTCGATCTCCGCGGCGAGGATGCGGAGGCGCTCGGCGCTCTCGCGAACCTCTACGACGGTCTCGAGATGTGGCGCGAGCTCGTCGAGGTCCTCGAGCGCGAGTTCGAGATCGCGCCGAGCGACGACGAGCGAGTGAACATCCTCACGCGGCGCGCCCGCATCTTCAGCGACAAGCTGCAGAAGGACGATGTCGCGCTCGAGGATTGGAATCGCGTCCTCGACATCGACTACGCGAACCTCGCGGCCCTTCGCTCGATCTGCCAGATCCGGCGCCGTCAAAACGACGCCTCGGAGCTCGTTCAGGCCCTCCACCAGACGGTGGATCGCGCGACGAACTTCCTCGACTCCGAGGAGCTGAAGGAGATCTTCCGCGAGCTCGGTCGCACCTACCAGCAAGTGCTCCAGCAGCCGTTCGACGCGGCCGACGCCTGGCGCAAGATGTTGGAGATCGGGGCCGACTGGGAGGGCTTCGACGCCCTCGAGCACATCTACAGCTCGGAGGAGCGCTGGACCGACGTCATCGACGTCAAGATGCAGCGCGCCGCCGCGATCGAAGACCCCGCGCAGAAGATCGAAGAGCTGCGCGCGGTCGCCGCCATCTGGACCGATACGCTCGCGGAGCCGGACTCGGCCACCCTCGCGTACCAGACGATCCTCGAGGCGGACCCGACCAACGACGAGGCCTTCACCGAGCTCGAACGTCGTCACAACGACGCGGCCCGGTGGGAGCCGCTCGTCGAGCTCTATCTAGGCCGCCTCGACACTCGCACCGAGACGAGCGACCGCACGGAGCTCCTTCGCAAGATCGCGCGGGTCTTCGAGGAGCACCTCGAGGACAAGGGCCAGGCGTTCGACGCCTTGGTCAACGCGTTCAGCGAGGACTTCCACGATCGCGACACGGCTCGCTACCTCGAGCGCATGGCGCAAGCCACGGGCCGCTGGGGTGAGCTCATTCAGTCGGCGAACGCGTGGCTCAAGGAGCAGACGGAGGCGAAGCAGAAGATCCGCCTCTGCCTCCACCTCGCCAAGTGGTACGGCGAAGACCTCGGGCATCCCGAGTACGCGCAGCCGTACTACGCGCAGATCGTCCAGCTCGACCCGAACAACGTCGGCGCGCTCCGCCAGATGGGTCAGCTCTATCGCAAGAACGGCAACTGGCAGCAGCTGGGCGCCACGCTCACGCGCGCGCTCGACGTGGCCATCGCCGACGTCGACCGCAAGGAGATCATGACCGAGCTCGGCGAGCTGTACGACGCCCAGCTCAGCCAAACGGATCAAGCGGTCGGCTACTTCAAGAGCGCGCTCGAGGTCGACGGCGGGTTCCTCCCGGCGATCGAGAACCTCGAGCGCATCTACGGCGCGCGCGGTCAAAACCGCGAGCTCGCCGAGATCCTCACCCGCAAGGTGGCGGCGCTCAGCGATGCGACCGACATCGCCAACACCAAGCTCCGCATCGCCGGGCTCTACGAGGCCAACCTCGGCGACCCGACGCGCTCGGCGCAGGTGTACCGCGAGGTCCTCGAGATCGACGGCGCGAACCTCCAGGCGATGCGCGGCCTCGTCCGCGTGTACGAGGCGCTCCAGCAGTGGGCCGAGCTCGTGCGAATCCTCGAGGCCGAGCTCGACGTGGTCACGACGGAGCGTGAGCGCATCGACGTGCTCATGCACCTGGCCCGCCTCCAAGAGGAGCAGTTCCTCAAGGCCGACATCGCGGCCCAGCGCCTCGAGCAGGTCATCGAGATCGACCCGAACCACGAGGAGGCGTACGTCGCGCTCGCGCGCAACTACCGCAAGCTCCGCCAGTGGCTCGAGCTCATCAACACCTACGACCGTCACGTGTCGGCCGCCGTGGAGCGCCAGACCAAGGTCGAGCTCTACGGGTACATCGCGCAGGTGTACGCGGACGAGATCGACGACGCGGATCGCGCCATCGACGCGTACCGCAACATGGTCGACCTCGACGACACCAACATCGGTGCGCTCGAGGCGCTCTCCAAGCTCTACGACAAGCAGGGCGACGCGAACTCGGCCATCGAGTTCATGACCCGCGTGGCCGATCTCACGCAGGACTCGAAGCAGCGAGTCGAGGCGTACTACCGCATCGGTAAGGCACTCGACGAGAAGCTCGGCGATCGCGTGGCGGCGCAAGACCGCTACGAGATGGCGCTCGACATCGACCCGTCGCACGTCGCGTCGCTGGCCGCGCTCCGCGTGATCGCCATCGACAACGCGGACTACGATCGCGCCGCACGATTCCTCGATCAGGAGCAGAGCTACACGAGCGCCCCGCGCCAGCGCGCGCGCTTGCTCGTCGAGCTCGGTCGCCTGCGCGAGGAGCGTCTCGGTGAGCACGACAGCGCGGTTCTCGCCTTCGAAGCGGCCCACGAGGCTGACGAGGAGAACGAGGACGCGGCGCTCCCGCTCGCCGATCACTACGTGACGGTGGAGCAGTGGGACAAGGCGGAGCCGCTCCTCGACATGCTCGTCCGCAAGGCGGGCAAGCGCGAGCGCGGTGAGCAGCAGGAGCTTCAGAAGAAGCTCGGCAAGGTGTGCTCGGCGCTCGGTAAGGACGAGAAGGCGTTCAAGGCCTACTCGGCCGCGCACCAGCTCGATCTCACCGACCAAGAGACCATTCGCGGCCTCGCCGACACGGCCTTCAAGCTGAAGGACTGGGGCAACGCCCTCACGAACTTCCAGAAGGTCCTCACGTCACTGGGCGAGGACGAGACCGAGGCGCGCGCCGACGTCTACTTCAAGCTCGGTTGCATCAAGCGTGAGCAGGGCCAGGCCAAGCAGGCGATCAACAACTTCGAGAAGGCGCTCGGTGTCGACAACGCGCACCGTCCGACGCTCGAAGCGCTCGTGTCGCTCTACACCGACCTCAAGGACTACCGTCAGGTCGTCGCGTACAAGCGGCAGATCCTCGACAACGTCTTCGAGGGCGCCGAGCGCTTCCGGATGCTGCAAGAGATTGCGGACATCTGGAACGATCTCGACAAGAACCCGTCGAAGGCGATCGAAGCGCTCGAAGAGGCGCGCGACATCGAGCCGACGAACCTGCCGCTGCTCAACAAGATGATGCAGCTCTACCAGGCGACGGAGAACTGGTCGAAGCTCGTCGACACCATCGGATCCATCGCCGAGATGGAGAAGGACTCGGGCCGTAAATCCAAGTTCCTCTACACGATGGCGCAGATCTACCGCGACAAGGAGCAGGATCTCGACCGCGCCGTGGAGCTCTTCAACGACGCGCTCGATCTGAACCCGACGTTCCTCGAAGCGTTCGAGCGCATCAACAAGATCCTCACCACCAAGAAGGATTGGAAGGCGCTCGAGCGCGCGTTCCGCAAGATGCTCCGCCGGCTCTCGTCGGCGAACGTCTCGCAGCCGGACCTCGAGTACAACCTCTGGCACAACCTCGGCCTCATCTACCGTGACCGTCTCGCCGACACGAACAGCGCCATCGAGGCGTTCAAGATGGCGACGCGGTACAAGCCCGACGAGGCCGTCGAGCGTCAGATCCTGGCCGAGCTCTTCGAGGCGTCGGACCAACTGGAAGCCGCGATCGGCGAGCACGCGATCGTTCTCCAGAAGGATCCGATGCGGATCGATCCGTACCGGAGCCTCTACAAGCTCTACTTGAAGATGCACGAGTACGACCGCGCGTGGTGCATGTGCGCGGCGCTCGCGTTCCTCAAGAAGGCCGACGAGGAGGAGCAGCGCTTCTTCGAGGACTACCGCCCGCGCGGCATGATCCAAGTGAAGAGCCGCCTCGACAACGAGCAGTGGGTGAAGAACCTCTTCCACAAGGACGAGAACCTCTTCATCGGGAAGATCTTCGACATGATCACCCCCGCGGCGATCGTGGCGAAGACCAACCAGCTGCGCGCGGCGCGTCAGCTCCCGTCGCTCGACAAGCGCTTCAAGCAAGACCCGGCCACCAGCACCGTCACCTTCGCCAAGACCTTCGGGTGGGCGGCGCAGGTGCTCGGCGTTCCGCTTCCCGAGCTCTACGTCCGCAACGACGTGGCGGGGGCGCTCGTCGCGGTGCCCTCGGCGCCGCCGGCCAGCGTGGCAGGCCAGACCGTGCTCACCGGCTTCACGCCGCAGGAGCTCACCTTCATCGTCGGTAAGCACCTCGCGTACTACCGCGGTGAGCACTACATCCGGAACCTCTTCCCGACGCTCAACGAGCTGAAGGTGATGTTCTTCGCGGCGATCAAGATCGTCATGCCGGAGTTCGCCGTCCCGCCGGAGATGGCGCAGGCCGTGAACCAGACGGCGGCCGAGCTCGTGAAGTACATGCAGCCGATCCAGCGCGACTCGCTCCGCATCGTCGTCCAGAAGTTCATCGAGGACGGCGCCAAGGCGGATCTCAAGCGCTGGATGCAAGCGGTCGAGCTCTCGGCCGCGCGCTCGGGTCTCCTCCTCTGCGCCGACCTCGAGATCGCGAAGAAGATCATCGCCGCGGAGCCGCAGCTCCCCGGCGATCTCCCGCCCGCCGACAAGCTGAAGGAGCTCATCGTCTTCAGCGTCAGCGAGCAGTACTTCGCGCTCCGCAAGGCGCTCGGCATCGCGGTGGGCTGACCGAACGCTCGCTCCTGCGAGTGACACGTGACGAGGCCTCGCGCTCACCGGGCGCGGGGCCTCGGCGCATTTGGGGCTCAGCTCGCACCGGCCGCGCGCTTGCGGTAAGGAGCAGGAATGCGTCGGCTTTCTCGCTTCGGCTTCGGCTCTGCTCTTCGTCCTCTCGCGCTCGCTGCGGTCGCCTACGGCGCCGTCGCTTCGGTCGTCGCCTGCAAGAGCGACAGCGAGAACGCGGCCGCCGGAGACGCCGGTTCCGACGCGGCCACCACGCGGTACGGCGACGTGCCGCTCATGACGACCATCGTCTCGCCGGCGCTGTCGGCACCGGTGGAGCTCGTGCGTGACGACTTCGGCATCCCCCACATCCACGGGGCCACCGACGCCGACGTGGCCTTCGCGCAGGGCTACGTGATGGCGAGCGATCGCATGGTGCAGATGGATCTCGGGCGCCGGCAGGCGGCGGGCACGCTCGCCGAGGTACTCGGCATCCTCTCGCCGACCATCGTCGACACCGACGTCCAATACCGCGTGCATCACCTGCGCGCGAACGCCGAGAAGACCTGGGCCACGCTGAAGGCCTCGACCACGCCGGCCGATCAGCGCGCCGCGGCGGTGCTGACCAGCTTCGCGGCCGGCGTGAATCAATGGGTGAGCGAGCTCGGGGCCGGCGCGCAGTCGCTGCCGGCGGAGCTCGGGACGTACTACCGCAAGGAGTCGATCAAGCCGTGGAGCGAGGTCGACTCCCTCATGCTCGGTGAGCTCCAGGCCTTCGAGCTCGCGTACGACGCCGACAGCGAGATCGCTTTCACCAAGCTCGAGGAGGCGGAGGCCAAGAAGTTCCACGGCTCGGCCGACGCGGTGCTCGCGTCGCGCGACGGGTTCGTGGCCGACTACCAGCGCTTCGCCCCGTTCGATCCCACGACCACCGTGGATGGGTGGGCCAACGCGCGAATCGCGAAGAATGCGGTGAAGGCGCGCCCGCGCGCCGGACGCCGCGGCGGCGACTCGTACCTCGCGCTCCTCACGCGCACCGAGCGCGCCGTTCGCGGCGTCGGCCTCGATCGGCAGGGGTCGCCGGGGCGCGGCTCCAACAACTGGGTGGTGTCCGGCAAGCTCACCGCGACCGGCAATCCGATGGTCGCCAACGACACGCACCTCTCGGGGCTCGACGTCGAGGGCGTTCAGTTCCCTGGCATCCCGCTTGTGATCCTCGGAATGAATGCGCACGTCGCGTGGGGTGGCACCGTCAACTACGTCGACGTGACGGACGTGTACCGCGAGACCGTCAAGGATTGCGCGGCCGGCGGCGGCAAGTGCGTCTTGTGGAAGGGGCAGGAGATCGCCCTCGTGCCGCGCGTCGAGACGTTCAACATCGGAACCGGCGTGTCGGTGACGGGCAAGATGGACGTCACGATCTACGACGTGCCGCATCACGGGCCGATCCTTCCGCGCACGACTGGCGGTGTCGCCGAGCCGCTCGGCGCCGAGGAGCTCTCGGTGCGCTACACGGGGCACGAGCCGGCGCCGCTCTTTTCGGCGGTGGCCGGGCTCGCGTACGCGAAGAACGTCGACGAGGCCAAGGCCTCGCTCGACGCGAGCTTCAAGTACGGCGGACAGAACTGGGTGATGGCCGACGACGCTGGGAACATCTTATGGACGCAATCCATTCGGTGGCCGCGTCGTCCGAAGGGGGCGCAGCCGTGGAAGGTCCTCCCGGGTGACGGCAGCGCCGATTGGCTCGGTGACTTCGACGTGAAGCTCGTGCCGGGCGCGAAGAACCCCGAGAAGGGATTCCTCGTCACCGCCAACGCCGATCCGGTCGGCGTGACGCTCGACAACGATCCCACCAACGAGCCCGAGGTCGACGGCTCTCCGCAATACCTCGCGGCCGACTACGATCCGGGGACGCGCGTGGGGCGCATCACCAAGCGCATCAACGAGCTCGTTCAAGCGGGCAAGAAGATCTCTCGCGAGGACATGGCGAGCATCCAGGCCGACGCGAAGAGCGAGATCGGGCAGGCGCTCGCGCCGGTGTTCCTCGAGGGCGCGCGCGCGCTCGCGGCCGAGATCGCGACGCCGGGCTCGAAGGCCGAGCTCACGGCGATCGCCGCCGCGATGTCGCCGGAGGCGAAGGGGGCGCTCGCCGGCGCGATCGACGCGATGGCCGCCTGGACCTTCGACACGCCCGCCGGCGACGAGGGCTCGACCCCGGAGCAGCTGCGTGACTCCCGCGCGACGGCGATCGAGGCGGTCTTCGCGACCCGGCTCACGCAGAACACTGTCGGTGACGAGCTCGCGGCGCTCGGGACCAAAGTCGGGAGCTCTCGCGTCTTGAAGCTCATCGCGACGTTGGTCGCCAACCCGGCGGCCCTCAAGACCGGCGAGAAGCTCTGGGACGACGTGTCGACGCCCGCCGTCGAGACGCGCCTCCAGACGACGGCGAAGTCGGTCGCCGACGCGCTCGAGTTCATGGTGAAGAACCCCGCGCTCGGTCCTTCGCCCGACGCGTGGAAGTGGGGCGCGATCCACACGCTCAAGTCCACGTTCCCGCTCCCGGTCGGCCTCGATGCGCCGGCCATCCCGCGGCACGGCGGCGACGGCACCGTCGACGTGGCCGGGCCCGGCGTCTCGAACGACGACTACACGTTCTCGCTCGGTCCGGCGATTCGCTTCGTGGCCGAGCTCGATCCGAAGGCGGGGCCGCTCGCGCGCAACGCCACGCCCGGCGGCGAGATCTTCCGCAAGGAGTCGCCGCACTTCGCGGACTTGCTTGCGCTCTGGGCGAAGAACCAGACGACGGACTTGGCGTTCCAACCGGCCGACGTCATCGCGCGCGCCAAGACGGAGCAAGCGACGCACGGCCTCGGTCGGATCGTCTTCACGCCGCAGGTGACGGCGGTCGCTCCCGCGGCCAACTGACGAACCGGCTCAGCCTGCGCAGCAGCGGAAGCCGATCGAGTAGTCGGCGTATTCGAAGTCGTGCGCGGTCGTGCGGTAGGCGCAGCCTTCGCCGTGCTGCTCCGTGTCGAGGTAGTAGCCGCCCTGGAACGTGCCGTTCGGATCCGCCGTCCACTCGTGGAGGTTTCCGACCATGTCCCAGATCCCGTAGTCGTTGACGCACGCGTAGCTCGAGCCGGTGGGGGCGAGGCTGCCGGGGAACTGGTTGATGCGCGGGTCGGTGAGCGCTTCGTGGCCAAAGCCGCGCTTGGCCTTGTCGCCGTGGAGGATCGACACCGCGGGCGCGCCGCGATCGTTGCACGCGCCCTCGACGCGCTTCTTGCCGTACGGGTACGCGAACCCTTGGCTGCCACCGCAGGCGACGCGCCACTCCACGGCTTGGCAGAGTCGCTTCTTGGCGTTCCTGCACGCCGTCTCGGCTTGCGGGCCCGTGATGTACGCCTGCGGCGCGAGGCCCGCCACGCTCTGTGCAACATACACGCGTCCGACGGTGGGCGCGTGGTACGGGGAGTGGAGCTTGCGGCTCCCGTCCTCCATCACCTCGAGCAAGGTCGCCTCGTAGCGGTCGACGCACACGCGTCCCGCGACGAGCGCCATCTCCGGGGGGCAGCGGAGGTTGGGGCGGGCGGCCGGCATCTCGCCTTCGCGGACGACGGCGGGGATGTTCGGCGCGCCGCGCACGATGGCGTCCTCGAGGGTGCCCTTGCTACCTGCGGCGACGGTCCGAGGCAGCCCCGCCGTGACTTTGGCGAGGGCGCGGAGGGCGCCGACCACGCTGGTGGGGGCGGCGCTCAGGAAGCGGTCCGGTGCGGCTTGGGCCGCGCCCGTGACGGTCGCCCCCGCGAGGAGGGCGATGGCGACGGCGCGGCCGAGCTTCATGACAGCCGAAGATTGCAGCCGGGATGCCACACCCTAAGGGGCGAGATTCGCGCGGAACGACTCGGTTTTTGCGTGTGATCTCCAAGGCTCGGGTGTCGCGGAGCGGTGACACGACGGATCGTGGGGGGATGGGGTGGTCCGTACGGGACCGGGGTCAGCCGGTGGGATCCACGCCTTCGCACGCAACTCCGCCGCTCGCTTGGCCGATGAGTGAGCCCGTCGGGTGGTGGAGATCAGCCGGGCGCCCGGGGCGCCCCCACGAGGTGAAGATGCAGCGCGCGGCGCGAGATACGCGGCCGACCCTCGAGCTCGAAGAGGAGCGCGAGACGGCCACCCATTACTGGCTCGAGGTTCAAGATCGTGGCGAGGGGCGCGTCGTCCCGCTCGGCACCGACCGGATCGTGGTGGGCAGTCGTCCGCCCGGCGCGCGCGCGCTTGCCGTCGTCGATCCGACGGTGAGCGCCGAGCATTGTGCGCTCGTCGTCGGACCGCGCGGTGTGGTGGTGCGCGATCTCGGGTCGCGCAACGGCACGTTCGTCGGAGGCGCGCGCGTCGCGGAGGCGCTCTGCGCGCCCGGCGCCGTCATGACGATCGGCACGACTACCCTCAGCGTTCGCGCCGGCACGGCGGACGAAGAGGAAGAGACCGAGGCGCTCCGCTCCGTTCGTCCGCTCGAGGGCATCGCGGGGAGCTCGCTCGCGATGCGAAAGGTCGCGCGCGACGTACGACGACTCGCGGCGCATGCCGAGCCGGTGCTCGTGAGCGGTGAGACCGGAACCGGCAAAGAGCTCGTCGCGCGTGCTTTGCACGTCGAAGGCCCGCGCGTCGGCCGGCCGTTCGTCGCCCTCAACGTGGCAGCGCTGCCGCGCGAGCTCGTCGAGAGCGAGCTCTTTGGTCACGAGCGCGGCGCCTTCACGGGGGCGGTCACGCGCCGCGCGGGTGCATTCGTCGAGGCCGACGGCGGTACGCTATTCCTCGACGAGATCGGCGAGCTTCCGCTCGACGCGCAACCGAAGCTCCTTCGCGCGCTCGACGGGTACGAAGTTCGTGCGGTCGGCGGGGCGGGGAGCGGGCGCGCGCTTCAAGTGCGGCTCGTCGCGGCGACGCACGTGGCGATGGCCGAGCGTGTAGCCGCGGGCCTCTTTCGACGTGATCTCTTTCATCGGCTCGAGGTCTTCGTGATCGAGATTCCGCCGCTTCGCGCGCGGACGGGCGACGTGGCGGCCATCGCCATGCGGATCCTCTCCCGCCTCGACCCGTCGCGCCGCCTCACGCTCACGTCGAGCGCGCTCGCGCGCCTCGTTGCCTACGACTGGCCCGGGAACGTGCGCGAGCTCCGCAACGTGCTGGTTCGCGCGGCGCACTTCGCCGATGGGCATACGGCGATCTCGGCGCACGACGTCGACAAGAGCTTGCGCGTCCGCGTCGCCGCGCGCGTCGCGTTGAGCCCAGGGCTCGCCAAGGCGCTCCTGCGCGAGCACGGCGGGAACCTCAGCGCAGCCGCGCGCGCTGCCGGCATGGCGCGGACGACGTTCCGCAAGCTCCTCGGGTGAGTGTCGTGCACGAGGTGCGCTTCACGTGACGTGGGCGGGGCAGGGTGGCATGCTCGCGCCATGAAGGGTCGGCTCGTGGCGCTGGTGACGACGCTCGTCGCGCTCCTCACCGGGCCCGCGTGCAAGAAGCGCGACGCGCCCGTATCGGGAGACGCGGGAGGCGGTTCGCCCGCAACGAGCGCCGCGCCGGCGCCGCTACGTCTCGATGGTCCGTTCGCCGCCACGTCGACCGCGCGCGGTGAGCCCGTGGTCGTCGCGTCTGGGCCGGAGAGCCTCGGCCTCGCGTCGTTCGACGCAGCCGGAAAGCCGTCGTTGCGCGCGCTCCGCGTTCCACCCGGGGCCCCGCCGTTCACGGGGGTATCGAGCGCGTTCTCTTTCGCCGATGGCCGAACGCTCCTCGTGGTGACCGACGCGAAGGGCGCCGCGTTTGGCGCCGTCGCAGCAGTCGATGCCACGTTGGGGGCGTTTTCGCCGGTGGGGGTCGAGTCGTGCGCGACGAGCGACACGTTCTTTTTCGTGGAGCGGAGCGCCCACGCCGTGCACGCCTGGGCGTCGTCGTCGTCGTCGCCCGCGCCGGTCTCGGCGGGAGCGGTTCGCGACGGGACGACGCTCCTTTGTGGCAAGCGAGCGGCGTTCGCGTTCGAGCCGCTCACGCGCGGCTTGGCGGTCACCGTGCTGGCGGCGGGCGCGCCCGCGCGTCGCGTGGAGCTCGCCAAGTCCCTCGACCCTGCATCGGCGGGAGACTTCGCTGCGTACGTGACCGATGACCGCGCGGGGATCGTCTATGCCGGCGAGGGCGACGTGCTGCACGCGGCCGACGTGGACTCGGCGGGGGCGGTGACGGATCGCGCGTTCAAGCGGAAGCTCGGCCCGACCGAGAGCGTGGTGGGCGCGGATCTCAGCGGCGGCGACGTCGTCGCGCTCGTGCAGCACGAGGAGAAGGGGCGCTGCGGCGACGAAGAGACACCGCCGGCCTACACCGCGGTGGACCTCGTGCGTGAGCGCGCCTTCGCTCTTCCGAAGATCACCTGCGACGTGGAATCGTCACCGCCGGTGCTCGAGCTCGCCGCGGGTAAGCTGGTTGCGCGTTGGTTCGAATCGAAGGACGACGGGCACGAGAAGCGACTCCGCCAGTGGGCGATCGCGGTCGGTGAGACCAACGAACGCGCGGCAGCCATCACCGCGGTCCCCGTTCCGGACAGCGCGTCACTCCTCGACTGTGACGCGCGCTGTCTCGCGGTCGCGCGCGATGGGATCACCTTCCGCGCGATCGCGACGCTGCCGTGAGTGTCAGAACGAACCCTGGACCGCGAAGCCGCGCGACTCGCCGAACGTCGGCGTGATGAGCGGGCGCTTCCAGGTTCCGACCGCTGCCGGCTCCGCGTCGCGCTTGGGCGCGAAGAAGAGCCAGCCGAGGGCGAGCGCCGCCCCGGCGATGCC
>JBGAJR010000072.1:0-30088 GCA_044224815.1 Polyangiaceae bacterium | reverse complement strand
CCTCCTTCCAGGCCACGGTGGCGCGTGCGCCCGGACCGGCGGTGATCGCGGGGGTGGTGGAGCTCCCGGGGAGCGACGACGCCGGCTCGCGCGCGACGAACGCGTCGCCGCGCTCCTCGGCCACCGCGAGCTTGGTGCGCGCGCCGTCGGTGGTGGTCCAGGCGAGGACGACACGTCGCGTGTCGTCGACGGCCACGGCCACGCTCTGCGCGCCGGCCGGACCGATGTCGTGAAACCACGCCGCGCGCGCGAAGTCCCGCGCCGCGCACGCTTCACCTTTTGCCACAGTGTACGGAGGACAGCACACGCCACTCGCGCGTGCGCGCGGTGGGGGGCACGCGCACGCGGCGTCGCCGTCACAGCTCGCCGTCGGCGCCGCGCTGCTGCCCGTCGTTCGACCGCATCCCGGGAAAGCGAGCGAACCGAGCGCGACGACGAGCAGCGCCGCTCGGGCGCGCGCGCGTGCGGCGCGTCTCATGGAAGGACGAGCCGATGGGCGCGGGAGAGCGACGCCAAGAACGAGCGCACGGCCGACTTCTCGGCTTCACCGAGGGTGGCGAAAGCGTTCCGCGCGGCGAGCGCCTCGCCGCCGTGCGCGAGGATGGCCTCCTCTGCGAGCGGCGTTCGTCCGTCGTGCAGGTACGGCTTCGAGCGCGCGAGCCCCCACAAAGGCCGGGTGAGGAATCGCTCCGGCGCCACGCCGCGATCGGCTCGCGGCTCGCGGAGATCGGGACCCATGTCATGGCGGCGGAGATCGCTGTAGATCTCCACTGCGACGCCGCTGCCGTCGCTCGCCGCGACCACCCGCGGCTGCGCCGCGTCTTTGGCGAGATCGACCGTGACGTCGCGACCGCCCGTGCGGCTCGGCACGCTGAAGACCGTGCTCTCGAGCGTGAGCGAGGGCCGATGGCACTCCGCGCAGCCGATCCGCTCGAACGTCGCGCGACCTTGGGCCCACGCGGCCGCGAAGTCCGAGTCCCCGATGAAGGACTTTAGACCCGACGGGATGATCGTCTGGGGCGTCTCCTGCATCGCCACGAAGAGCGTGAGGACGGTGGTCTGCCCTTCGCTGATCTCGCGCTTGATGCCGTCGCCGTCCGGATCGTCGGGCGCGCCTGCGCCCACGCGCTCGGGGCCGCCGTTTCGCGCCAGCCACTCGGTCTGCATGCCGTGGTGCACGTTGAGCGAGTCTTCGACCGTGTCGCGGATCGTGGCGAACGTGCCCTTCCATCCGAAGGGACGCACCGTGAGGTCGGCGTCGACGGCGCCCGTGATGCGGGAGAGATCGATGCTCCCGTCCGGTGACGCGACCGCGAGCCCGAACGAGACGCCCTTGGTCACGAGCTCCGCGTTCACCGTCGTGCCTTCGCTCTTGGCGCGCCGCGCGAGCGCGTCTCTCTGGTTCTGGAGGTCTCGCGTCATCTCGCGCGCGAGGAGCTCGACGAGCCCGGCGCCCACGAGAGCGGGCGGGTTCCGCTCCAGCGTCGTCGATTGACGATCGCCGTCGCCGTCGAAGTACGCGTTGTCTGCGCCGTCGCCTGCGCCGCCGATGCCGCCGCGCCAGTGACAGTTCGCGCAGCGACGCGAGTCGGGGCCACCGCGGCGCGCCTCGTGGAAGCGCGCGAGCGGCGGCAGATCGCTCCCGCCGAAGCCGACCTCCTTGGTGAAGGTCGTGTGAAAGAGCTGCGCGCCGAGCTGGAACATGTCCTCGGGCGACCAGAGCTTCGCCTCGAGCTCGGCTTCTTCGACGCGGCTCGAAGCGAACATCATCCCGGGCTTCGTTGCCTCTTCGAAGCGGTGCTCGCGCCGGAACGCGTCTTGGGTCATCGCGAGGCGTGCCTGGGCGCGCTCGTCTTCGGGGAGCGACGTCGCGAACATACCGAGCGCGCGCGCGCTCCCGGTGCGTTTCACGGGAGACTTCCCGAGCGTGCTCGCGTCGCAGTGGGCGAAGGCGGCGGCGGCGCCGAGCGCGAGGGCGAAGGCGAGGACGCGCTTCATTTGACCACCAACCTCGGCTTCTGCGCACGGCTGAGCGAGAGCAGGAAGACGTGGAGATCGATCTGCGCCTCGTTCGGGAGTGCGGCGAAGGCGTCGCGCGCCTTCTGGGCTTCGCCGCCGTGGGCGAGGATCGCCTCGGGGATCGTCGCCGCGCGACCGTCGTGCATATAGGGCGCCGAGTCGGCGAGGCCCCACAAGGGGCGCGTGAGAAACACCGATCGCGGGACGCCGTCCGACGTGTCGTGCGTGTCCGCGAGCCCGGCACCCATGTCGTGGCGCCGGAGATCGCTGAAGAGCTTCACTCCCGGACCGGTCTTGGGGAACTCGCCGTCGAGGAAGATCTTCACCGCGACCGGGGTGCCGTTCGTGGAATCGGATTGCTCGCGCCAGTCGGTCGCGTAGAGCGGAATCTCGCGCGTGTGGCAGCCGGCGCAGCCGATCTCGTCGAACTTCACGCTGCCGCGCGCCCAACGCGCGCGGAGGGCCGCATCGAACGGCGGCATGATGACCGGGCTCTCGAGCATGGTCATGTACACGCTGGAGGCGGTGAGCGTGCCTTCTTCGAGCTCACGCGCCACGCCGTCGTTGTCGGGATCGAACCAGTTCGGCCCGGGCCCGAGGTGTAGCGGATCGGGGTGCGTCTGGTAGCCCGACGCGAGCACCGTCGACTGGATGCCGAAGTGGACGCGCGCCGCGTCCTCGGAGAAGCGTCGCGCGCGTGCGACCGTCCCTTTCCATCCGAACGGCCGCACCACGAGGTCGGGCGAGAGTCCTTTGACCTCGCTCGCGTCGATGCTGCCGTCGGGCTTCGCCGTGATCGCGCCGAAGTCGATGCCGCGGACGAGGAGCACCGCGCGGACGGCCGCGCTCCCTGACTTCGCGCTCGCGATCGCGCCGTCACGAAGTCGCTGGAGCTCGAGGGTCATCTCGAAGGCGAGCGCTTGGAGGACGCCCGCGCCGATCACTTGCGGCGCGTTACGCACGACCGCGGACGACGTGCGATCGCCGTCCCCTTCGAGGAACGCGCGCTGCGTCTCCGAGCCGGCGCCGTCGAGGCCGCCTACGGTGTGGCAGCCGGCGCACGAATGCGAATCGAGCCCCCCGCGCACGCCGTCGTGCACGCGGCGGAGCCTTCGGTCCGGCCCGTTGCCATACCCTTCACCGCTCGTGAACTCGTGCGAGAAGAACGCGTCTCCGCGGCGGAAGAGATCGGCGTTCGTGAACGTGCCCTGGTCCACCGTGTCTTGGTAGACCGTCATGTGCTCGTGCTCTTCGGGCGGCTCGATCGCCGCGACCGCCTCGTCGGCGAGCTCGCGGCGCCCGATGACCATCGCGTCGTCGACGAGCGCCGTGAACGTCACATCGTCGGGCGGGCTCCCGCCCGGCCAAGGGATCGGCGCGTCACCGTCCGCCGCCGCCGCTGCGCCGGTGAAGGCGCAGATGGCAGCCGCGGCGAGGTGCGCGCCGACCGGACTTCGCCGACGCGTCACGACTCACTCCTCCCGCTGGCCTACTTGCAGCAGAGGACGAAGTTCGACTCGCCGTTGCACTGGAGGACGCCGGCGGCCGCGTGCGCGCTCGTCGCGCCGTTGTCGTCCGCGGTGTCGCTGTCGAGGTGCGCCTTCATCTGGCCGCCACCGAACTCGATCCACTCGCCGTCGAACGCGTGGTTGGTCGGGTACGTCCACTCGTTGCAGCGCGCGCCCTTGGCGGCCGGCCCCGGCGGGAGCGACGGGTTGTCGTCGACGAGGTGCGTCGCGCTGGCGGTTTCGTTGCCGGTGCGGTGCATCCACGCTTTGAGCGTCGTGTTCTTGAGGCCGGCGAGCTTGCCGCACGTGTCCGACGACTTGACCTCTTCCCAGGTGCACGCGTGCGAGCCCGCGTATGCGCCGTTGCAGGCCGCGTCGCCGGCCGCCTTGCCGATCTGACCGTTGGCCGCCGCGCCGAAGCCGGGCGGCGTCGCGTTGCTCGCGTTGCCCCACACCGAGCCGACCGGCCCGACGTTGCCGACGTAGCCAGCCGCGCACGCGTCGACGCCCGTGGAGCCGTCGAGCGTCGGGTTGGTGCTGCCGTCGTTGTTCGACGTGCACGCACCGTTCTGGCAGACGTCGGGCGACGTGCACTGCGACGTCGACGTGCACGGACCGCACTTGCCGTTCACGCACACGAGGCCGGCCGCGCACTGCGAGTTCGACGTGCACGAGGTGCAGGCGCCGCTCACGCACGCGAGACCGTCCGGGCACTGGCTCGACGAGGTGCAACCGCCGCACGCGCCCGTCGTCGTGTCACAGACGGGCTTCGTCGGATCCTTGCATTGTGCAGACGACGTGCAGGCCGCGCACTTCCCGTCCTGACAGATGAGCCCGTTGCAGTCCGCGTCCTTCGCGCACGCTGCACCGACCGGCTTCGCCAGCCCGCCGTCGCCCCCGCCCAGTCCGTTGCCCCCGTTGGGGTAGTCGACGGCCTGTTCGCCGCAAGCGACGACCACGCCCACACAACCCACCCAACCGATCAACCATGCACGCTTGCTCATTTTGACTACGCTCCTTGGGGGCTATCGAAAAAAGGTCGCCGGGCGATTCACGGCTTGTTCAGGATCACGAACTCGACGCGTCGATTGCGCTCACGGCCTTCGGCGGTCGCGTTCGATTCGAGCGGGAGGGTGGGGCCGTATCCCTTCGCTTCGAGTCGGTCGGGGGCGAGGCCCTGTCCGATCAGGTACTCGCGAACGGCGTTCGCGCGCGCTTCGGACAGCGCCATGTTGTGCTCGACGGAGCCGACGGCGTCGGTGTGACCCTCGATGCGGCACCGAAGCCTCGGTGCATCTTTGAGGGCCTGCGCGACTTCGTCGAGGAGGTCGAACGATTTGGGAAGAATCGTGGCTTGGTCGAAGGCGAAGAACACCTTCTGGGCGAGCTCGATCTTCGTCTCCTTGACGACGATCTGCTTGTACTTGGGGCAGCCCTTGTTCTCGGACTCACCCTTCACGTTGGGGCACTGATCGTCGGCGTCGTTGATGCCGTCGCCGTCGCTGTCGGGGCAGCCCTTGGTCTCCTTCGGACCGGGCACGGTCGGGCAGCGATCTTCCTTGTCGGGCGTACCGTCGCCGTCGCTGTCGCCGCTCGGGCAGCCCTGGTTCTCCTTGGGGCCGGGCTCCGTCGGGCAGTTGTCCTCGTTGTCGTAGAGGCCGTCGCCGTCCGTGTCCGGACAGCCCTGGTGCTCCTTGGGCCCGGGCTTCGTCGGGCACTTGTCCTCGGAGTCGGGGATGCCGTCCTTGTCCTGGTCGGCGGCGCCGTGGCGACCGACGACCTCGATCTCGAACGAGAGGCCGCCCACGAGGATGCGCGCGTCGCCGTCGTCGATGTTCGGCTTCTCGCCCGACGTGATCTGGAGGAAGCGCACGAACGGACCGAGCCAGTACTGATTGTGATCGCCGAGGCCGAAGCCCAAGCCGGCGCCGACGTCGTAGCCGAAGCGGCTCAAGCTGCCGGTGCCGACGTACCCGACGTCCGCGTCGACCCACGGCGAGAACCCGGAGTCGTCGTGCGGCTTCTGGAGTCGCGCTCCCGCGGCCACCATGGCGATGCTGACGAGCTTGCCGTTGACGGTGACGGTGTTCTTGCCGCCGAAGCCGAGGAACCCGGCGCCCGCTTGCAGGTCGAGGAGCGGGATGACCCCGATGCCGACCTTGGCGAAGCCGCCGCCGCCCACGCCGAAGTTGTCGGTCTGCGGAGCGGAAAGCGGGAACGCGACGCCGGGCTCGAGGCGCACGCCGACGGTGACGCCGCCGACTTGGCCTTTGGCTTCGGTGCCCAAGGTTGCGCTGGCCGACGCGCTCGATCCCGACGTTCCTTGCGCGCGTGCGCTCGGTGCCACGGTCACGGCCACGGCCGCGAGCGCGAGCATCGAGAAGAGGTTGGCGCGGGAGGGGGTCGGCATGGAGAGAGAGTGGATGCGCGCGACGAGAGAGGAGACGGGGAGGGGGGAGCGGCGCGAGGTCACGGTCGAAGCGTTCCTTCCGGAGGTGCGTGCGGCGTGGGAGGAGCGAGCCCGTCGCCGGTCCGCTCGGTCGACGAGCGGCACGGGGGGAGCAGTTCAACCCTCGTCAATATCACGCGTCGTATCGCAACATCACCTTCGCGGCTGAATCAGGGGCGGGGCCGATGTCGGGGCAGGGATCCTCGGGCGCGCGACCGGAGGGGCGGAGCGCGCCCGGCGACCACTCACTTGAACGTCGACTCGAGTTGGTCGCGAGCCAAACGCACCGCCGGATCGTTGTCGGGCGTGGCGACGGCGGGCCGCGAGCCGCCGTTCGACGGCGGCGTCGGCGCCGCGGCGGTGGGCTTGGGCGCCGCAGCGGCCGTCGGCGTGCTCGCGCCCGTGTTGGCCGGCGCCGTATCCGTGCTTCCCGGCGCCGCGCCACTGCGGCCGCGCCAGAGTTGAAGATCGACGATCTGACCCGGCTTCGTGCCCGGGATCGCTGCGTTGCCGCGCTTCGCGACGGAAGATGCGGGTGCGGCGGGGGCGGCCTTCGCCGCGGTGTCGGCCTCGGCCGAAGCGGTGGCGGTGGTGGCCGGCGCGATCGCGGCTGCAGAGGGCGCGGCCGTCGGCTGTTGCACGACTGCGGGCGCTTGGTTGCGTTGGATGAGGGCGTCCGCGTCGCCGCGCGCGATCATCGCCGTGACGATGCCGCCCGCGGTGAGCATCGCGACGATGCCCGCGGCCCAATAGAGGGCGACGAGGCCGCTCTTCTTGCGACGCACCTGGCGATTGATCTCGCCAGGCGAAGGAACCGAGACGCGGGCCGAGCTCGGCGACGCGAGGTTGGGCGACGAGCCGCGCGGGCTCGGCATCTCCATGCCCGGCGGACGCACGCGTGTCATGTCGTTCGCGCGGGGCGTGGGCGGCGCGGTGCTGCCGAGCGTCCGGACCGTCGTCATGTCCGCGGCGGGCCGACGGGCCGGCGATGGAACCGTCGAAGGCGGTGGCGCGGAAGGTCCAAGCGACGGGAGCTGCGGCGTCGTGTGCGGCGGCATCGCGGGCGCGGACGCGCGTGCCGGAGGGACGGGCGGCGCGGCCGAAGGCGGACGCACCACGGTCATGTCAGCGGGTTTGGATCTCGGGTTCGCCACTCTCGTTGCCTCTTCGTCGTCCGAGCGGGCCAAAACCGGACGCTCTCCGCTCGTGGCCTCTTCGTCATCGTATCGATGCGCGAGGTTGTCGGGTCGGTTCGGGGCCGCTCTTTCAGGGTAGCGCACTCGTTACCTCCGGGAACCGCCGCCGATTTCGATTGGGCGCACACGGTCCGAGACATCAACTCAGCATCCCCTGTCGTCTCCGGCAACGAGAATTTTCTTCTGAAGCGGTAACTTTACCGTATAAGTGAATGTGTGGAGGTGAGCGATAGTCGCGAATCCTTAGGATGGTCCATCAGTTGCAGGCGCGTCCTATCAATCGGTCCCCGATGGGCGACGACGTCTCAATCGCGCGTCCATCTAGTCCCCCTTCTCCTTTAAGAGAGGCGGAGGTCGTGATTCGTTCGCGCCGCCGTTGGCGCCGTTGGTCGCCAGGCGGTCTCGCGTCATCGCGGGACGGAGAGCAAGGTGACGAAGCCGTTCGCCCGGAGCAGTGAGGCATCGCCGTCCGCCGAGTGCGTACCCGGTCCGTCGAGCATGCCGCCCACGAGGATCGAGCGCGGGGTCGCGACGCGATCGCCCCAACCGGAATCGCCGAGGACGACGCGCGCCTCGTTGTGGCGCGGTCCGTTGGGCGCGGCGAGCGCCCTCACCGTTCCGTCGGCCTCGAGGCGCACGGCAAACGCGTGGCTCTCTTCCGAGATGCTCGCGCCGAACGGGTTCTGCGAGTACCCGCTCGCGCCGACCACGACGAGCGTGTTTCCCGCGCGGGCCACGTCGAACGCGATGTCGCCCGCTTCGACGTCGAACGAGCTCACCGCGACGCTCCCGTTCGCGTCGATCTTCGCGACGAGCGCATCGAACCCCGTACCGCTCGCGTTCCAGTGCTCGGTGCGACCGAGCGCGTACACGCTCGTGCCGATCGCGCGAAGCGCATAGAGCTGCTCGTCGTCGGGCGTCGACACCACGGACGTCCCAAGGCGCTGACCCGACGGCGAAACGCGGGTCACGAACGCGTCGAGCCAATCGGGATCGGTCACGAGCTTCTCGCCGAAGACGCGCTCGTGCGCGCGCACCATCGCGCCCGACTCGAGGCGCGCGTGCTCCACCCCGACCCACGCCACGCCCGCGTCGTCGACGGCCACCGACACGCCGTAGTGCGCGTCGAGCTGTCCGAACGTGTCGTAGCTCCCGCCATGGAGCGCGGTCGGCGTGATCGCGTGCGCGGGAACGACGAGCGTTCGCGAATCGACGACGAACGAAGCGCCCGTCCACGTGAGCCAATAGCCGACGACCGAGTGGCGCCCCGTTCGCGTGCCGAGGAACGCGCGCTCGCCGTGCGCGGCGACGCGCCCGGTGTCGTGGGTCATGGTCTCGACGCGCGATCGCGACTCGTTCGGGAGGAGCGGGGGAAGGTCGGTGAGGATCGCGTCGTCGACGAGCGGAGTCTCGCCGCGCGTGAGGCCGCGCTCGTCGAGGCGCACGAGGAAGTAGCCGTCGGCGGAGGCTTCGACGAGGGTCGCGTCGCCGGACACGCGATGCACGGCGACGTCGAGGAGCTGACGGCCGGGCGTGGCTTCGCGCCGCGCGCGCTCGTGCCCTTGCGCGTCGAGCCACACGATCGACCGCTTTGGCTCGCCCCAGTCGATCTTCAGATGCAGCGGCACCTCGTGAACGACGACCAGGCCGCCGTCTTTCGTGCGGTGCGCCGCGCGGACGAAGCGCCCCGTCGTAAGGTGGTCGATCGCGATCGGCGCGTCGTCGGGCGGAGCGTCGCCTCCTTCGGGCGCGCCCGCTTCCGGGACGTCGATGCCGGCTGGCGAGGTCACGCTGTCGGGCAAGGTTTCGCTGCCCTGCGCCTCGTGGCCGGAGGAGGAGCACGCGCCGAGCGCGGCGACGCCGAGCACGACCAGCGCGAGTATGGCGCCCGCGCGGCTGAAGTGGGGAGCGTTCGCCATCGTCTCCGTGCATCGTTCGCAAGTGACGTGCCTCCCCGAGTGGGCCGCACGAAGCGGGTGGATGTGGCCGAGGGACGCGCGTTTCAAGCGGTCCCGTGGGCTCGCGGCGTGGGGGCGCGATCGCGGCTGGCACAATCCGGCCCATTCGAAGCCCGAGATTTCCGCGGTCCGACGCCGATGTGCGCACCCCGACGCCGTGGCTGTAGAGCCCGCCGGATTTGTGCTAACCGTGTGCCCTACGGGGAGTCGCACAGTCCGGTAGTGCACGAGCTTTGGGTGCTCGTCGTCGCGGGTTCAAATCCCGCCTCCCCGACCATCTGCACACGCGAGCCCGCTTTCGACGGGGTCGCGTGCGGTCGCGGATTTTCTGGCTACGCCTCGGCTACAAGTCCTGGCGATCGCGGGACGGGCGGGGACGGTCGACGACGATCGGGGACGCGGACGACCGACGACCAGGGAGCTGCCCACCTTGAAGGCCCGCCGCTCGCCCTCACTTCGCGAGGCTGGCAAGGTCGTGCGTGGGCCTCCGCGCATGGTTAGATCGCGAAAATGCCGAGCGCACGATGCGTCTACTGCCGGCTGACGAAGGACCTGCGCGAGTTCAATCGTGAGCACGTGCTTCCCGAGGCGTTTGGCAAGTACGAGGCCAACCTCGTTCTGGCTGGGTGTGTATGCGTGGGATGTAACGACTACTTCAGCAAGCACCTCGACACTCCTCTCGCCCGGGACACGAAGGAGGGCATCGAGCGATTCCAACACGGCCTCGTGCACGAAAAGAAGCGACGAAGACTCGGACGCAGGATCACCCTTCGACATAGAGGCGGACACCTCGACGGCTCACTCATCGACGTGGAACTCGACGCGTCGGGAACGGCGCTCCTGCCGAGGCCGTCGCGGCAGGTCGGCTTTGGCACGAGCGAAGCGGGCCCGTTCGATTGGTATCGCGTCGAGGAGCTCCCCGATCTGGCGGCGCTCCGCGCGAAAGGTTTCACCTACGTCGTGACGGGCGGCCTGAGCGCTGAAGAAGCGACGTCGATCCTCGCGAGCCTCGGCCTGGCAACGACCGACCGCGTGGAGCTGCCCGATCCGCGCGACGAAGCCGGAATGGTGGATACGACGATGACGGGTCGCATCGACACAACGATCCGTCGCGCGGTCGCGAAAATCGCCTTCAACTACTTCACGTACTGCTACGCCGCGGTCGCGGCGATGGATCAGTTTCGCGGAGTACGCGATTACATCCGCTTCGAGGCGCCAACGGATCCGGATCCCGTCGCGATCGTGGCGAAGCCCATTCTCGGAAATACGCCGCCTGGGACGCAGATCCTTGCTCACGTCCTTACAGTTCGGTGGAATAAGATCCTGCATCGGGTCGTCGCGCAAGTGACGCTCTTTGGATGGCTGCAGTACGAGATCACGCTCTCGCGCGAGCGCTTCATCTTCCCCCCTTCGTTCGTAGATTCGGGTCACGCCTTCAATCCGTTCGCCGGTCAGGTTGCCGAGCTCACGCGCGACCGGCGCAAGGCGGCGAAGCTACCCCTGGTGAGCAAGGAAGATTTCGCAGCGCGGCAGAAACCGGGATCGAACTGACTCGCGAGCGGGCGTGAAGTCGTTCGTGCCATCTCGGCTTCCGGCCTCAACGTCCGCGGCGGACCCATTCGTGATCGGGAACGAGCATCCCGATCCGCCCGCCGTCCGCTTCCTTCGCCAACGCGCGCTCATGCTGCGTGATCGCAAGTGCGAGCATCTGCAGTGCCGAACGTGCCGAACGGAGCGCGCCAAGCATCTCCTGAACAAATCGCTCCTGCCGGCGATGCTCGATCTCGGGCGCTTGTCGGCTGTCTGCCGGATCTCCAAGGTCGTGAAGCACCACGAATCGGTGGGTGCCCGCGTTGCGCAGGTCCTTCTGCGGGCGGAGGATGCCTCTTTCGCCAT
This sequence comes from Polyangiaceae bacterium, assembly GCA_044224815.1. GTDB lineage: Bacteria > Myxococcota_A > Polyangia > Polyangiales > Polyangiaceae > JADJCA01. Next base: position 19,062 of record JBGAJR010000072.1, on the reverse strand, counting down.
CGTAGTCCTCGGCAAGCTCTACAAGAGCGTACAGGGCCGGTGCTCCCGCTCGGATCGCCTTCTCGACCTCTGGCGCGAGGGGGGCCGGACCGGCCTTCTTTCCTCCGTTCTGGCGCCACAGGCTGCCGAAGAACACCTTGCGTGGCACCTGGCCGATCGCGAAGTAGTGGTTGACCGTCACGGCCAGCTTGTCGAGAACGTCGAGGACCGTGCGATGTGCGAGGACGAGCGCCGACGCCGCAGGACCGTACACCGCGTAGTCGAGAGTGTCGGCGAAGCGTCCCGTCTCGGGCCAGTTGCTATCGTCCGAATCCTTCGTCGCCCTCCAAGCCAAGTCGCGGGCAACGATGAAGTCAGCCTTCAGCACGTTGAACATCGCGAACACCGGCGGCGGTGTTGGTCCCCCGTCGCCGACGCGCTCCGTGATCCCCGGCAGCATGAGCCAGTCCACCTTCCCTAACGCGGGATCGACGAGCTCGACCGCCGGCCCGAGGGTCAGTCGTTCGCGCTCCATCCACCGCACGAACGGATCCTCATGCGGCGAGCGCGTGGGCGGCTCGCCAAGCTCCTCAGCAAGTGCCGCAACTCCTTCGGCGACCTGTTCCCCAGCGTACTCACGTACCCGGTGAAGATGCAGCGCCGCGCGCTTGGCCAGCATGATGGCCTCGCTGCGCGTAAGGTCGGAGCAGCCACCTTGGTTGAAGAGCCAGAGAAGATCCTTGGCGGCGCAGGCAGCGGCAACGCCGTTTGCAGGATCAATGGCGAGAGCTGCAAGACGCGCGTCGTGCGCCTCACCGAGTCGGTAGCTGTTCGTGAACTGACTCGCAAGGTTCGTCCAAGCCTGCGTTCGGATGCCCCGAGGCGCGTCGTCATCCCGAGCAACATCCCAGAAGAGGCGACGAATCTCGGCGCGTTGCTCGCGGGTGCGCTCCTGATGGTCGAGCCAATCGGCTGCGCGCGGAGGTGATCCGACCACACCACAAATCGCATTCGCAAGGTTGTAGGCGACGGCGGCACTCGGATGAAGCGCGTACAGCTCCCGAAACAGCTTGAGCCCTTCTTCGGTCGCATCCATTTGTCGCGATGCTTGACCTCCGTCGACGAGGATCGCCGCGCGGATCAACAACGCGTTCAGACGATCCGGCGATGCAAGATCGATTTGCCGTGCCTGGCGCACGGCTTCAGCGGGATCGACATCCAGCAGTGCCGTAAGCCGTTCCGATAGCGCGCGCAGCGCCAAACCCGGATCCTGCATGCCGCGATCCTACGCCGAACGTAAGTGACAGCGGCAGCCGTCAGGGGTGCGCGAAGAGGACGATCAGGGCATCGGCTAGCTGCGGAATCTGATCAACAGTCGGACGCTCCGTAATGCGCCATCCTGGAACGGCACTCGTGTCTGCTAACCATCTTCCCGTCGCGTCGACCCCGACAACGACGGCGTGAGTTCCTCCTCCAACAGCGAGGCATGCGACTGCGCCAAAGTGTTCGAGCATGAACTCGATACCGATCGCCTCCCGGGGGCCTACCGACCGAAGGTGACGCACGCTCGCAACCGTGCGAGCCGACGAGAATGAGCTTGACGAGCTCGAAGTATGCAACCCTTCAATGATGCTGAACCCAGCGGTGGTGATGATCCGTCTCTGAAAGTCGCTCACGTAAGCATCTTCGGCCGTCGGGGTCGGAGCGATCGCGAAGTGCAGGCAGTAGTCGGTGAAAAAGTCGACAACGTCGGTCACGTTCGCGCTCTGCGCGAGAGTGACGCCGTAGCTCGCCAGGATGCAGCTGTGCGTTGTCTGCGTGAACGGCGTCAACTTCGCGCGATCCCTCACGCCGATGTGCTCCAGGCGTGGCACACCGCTGGCAGCATCGATTCTCCGATCTTTAGCGCGGATTCCTTACTTAGAGACACTCGGTGGAGTCCGGGGGCCGGCCTGAACTGCCGCGGCAAGCTCACGAATCTTCCTCACCGCGGTCTGCACATCCGCCGGCGCCTTGTCGCCGCCAAGCTGGACGGCTACCGCGTCAACGATAGTCTTCAGCGCCGCAAGGAGCTCTTTCGTCTGTTGGTCGTCCATCGTCCCTCCCTTTGAACGAGCCCCCCACGCATCGAGGCGAGAAGTCTCGTCGGGAGCCTAACTCTTCCCTTCGGGTGCACGCAACGACCAGTCCGTCGGCCTCGTGTAGCCGTAACTACGTCTTTCCGAACACCGCAATCCCGGCGCGAAGGTCCTCGCGCGTCGCGTGGGTGTACCGGTCGGTGACGCGGATGTTCTCGTGGCCCGCGAGGGCCTGCACGGCAGAGACCGCCACGCCGCGGCGCACAAGGGTCGAGCAGAAGTAGTGCCGGAGCGAGTGGAAGGACCAGACCTTCGCGAAACCGAGCCGCTTCTGGAGCGCGACGAACACCGTTAGGAGGTGCGTCCGGCTCGGTGTGCTCCCGCGAGCGCTCGTGACCACGCGGGCGAGCGGAAGCTTGCCGGCGCACGCGACCCTCAGTACCGGTAGGAGCGGCGCGGCGATCGGGACGTCGCGGATCGAGTGCTTCGACTTGGGCGTCGTCTCGACGTTCTCGGAGATCGAGACGCGGACGTGGATGACGCCGCCGTCGAGGTCGATGTCGCCGACGCGGACCGCTCGGACCTCGCCGCTGCGAAGGCCGGCGTACACCGCAAGGAAGATCGCCGTCATGAGCCACGGAGGCGTCGCGCTTGCGAGCATCCTCGCGACGTCGACATCCGTCGGAGCGGCCGGGAGCTTGTCAGCCTGGACGATCAGGCCCTTGGGGAAGCTGGGGGCCTCGCGGAGCTCTCCGCATTCGACAGCCGCGCGGAGCAGACGGCGGAGGTACGCGAGCGGGCCCTTCGGCACCACGCCGCGCGCCTTCAACGTCGCGTGCGCGCGGAGGATGGCCTGCACGTCGATCTTGTTGAGAGGTACGTCCCCGAACTCGGGGATGATGAACTGCCGGTCGAGGTCCGCGTAGCGCCTGGCTGTCGAGGGTTTCAGGCCTGGCCTGTAGAGCAGGGTGTACTTGCCGGTCTCGCTGACGAACTCGCCCATCGTGATGGACTGGGCGGTCGAGTCGTCGTCGAACGGATGCTTTCCCGAGAGGATCCTCGCGAGGACGTTATGCGCCTCCTGTTCGGCGAGGGCGCGGATCTGTCCCTTCGCCTGCCGGAGAATGCGCTTCCCCGCGACCTTCGCCGGGATGTCGATGAACCAGACGAGCTCACCACGTTTGCGATAGCGCTTGACTAGGTTCACGGTCGGCCCTCGTCATCGAACCGCACGCGCCACCGGCCCCGGACCTTCACGGCCCGCGCGCCGGCACCCAGGACGCAGACGGTGTCGCGACCGTCGCGGCGCTGATGCCTGGCGAGATACTTCTTCATGGCTCCCTTTGTCGTGCCCAAGCGGATCGCGGCCTCGGCGAGATCCACGTAGTGGGGCTTACGCGAGTCGGTGTTCGAGTCGACGATCCGCTTCGCATTGGTGGGCGCGACCTGCGCGACCGCGCCGGTGGCGCTGAGCTTCGCAAGGACGGCGTCGGCGATGACCTCCGCGAGGGTCGGCACGGCCGACGGCGGCTCCGGGAGTTCGACGACGCCCAGCGTCTTCGCCGTTGTCGCGAGCGATGCTGGCGGCGCGTCGATCCCGATGACTTGGACGTTGCGGGGCATGAGCGCGGGGAGCTCGCGCGGGTGAATGCGCCTGGCCTCCGGCGGCTCGTGGACGATCATCTTGTCGGGGGCACTCAGGATGCTCATCTCTGCCGGTACGTTGGGTCAGGGTGGATTTCGGGGCAGACGTTCAGAGGTCGTTCACCGCAATGACCGCTGCGAGTGCGAGCATCTCGGGGAGGTCGAGCCCCGCGGCGACGCGCGCGAAGTCGCGCATCGCGGCCAGCATGTCGACGATGTTGCCGCCACCCCGCCCCGCCCAGTCGAACGCGTCGTCGTAGGCAGCGGCGGCCTGCTCGTCGGGGTAGTTCACGTCGAAACGCCAAGCGGTGTCGCCCTCCTCGCGATCTTCTGGGCTCTCATGGCGATGAGCGCGACTCGTCCACGTTGACGAGTGTATGACCGCCAGCGTGAGCCGATCGCTCGCGCGAGCGGAGCGGACATGCGTCGACAGTGGCTAGCCGTGAGCAGGAGGTACCGCGACGCCGGGCGCGGCGGAGGATTCGGCGACGGTTCATAGCTCGTCCACCTCGATCACGCAGGCGAGCTTGCGGACCTCGTCGAGGTCCCGCAGATCGTGGACGACGCGGCGCACGTCGTCGAGCGTCGTCACCGGCAGACGGTTCGCGACCGTGTACGCGGCGCGCTTGATTTCGCCGTCACGGTGGGAGGTGATGACGTCCCATGTTCCGCCGGGGCTCTCGATGGCGACGATCGCGACCTTGCCGGCGCGGGTGCAGTCGCGGCGCCATCGGTCGCAGAGCGAGCGCTTGCGGACACTCAGCGGGAAGTGCCGTGAACACCTCTTGAAGAGGCGCTCGAAGACCTGCCGCGTGAGCGCGAGATAGCCGCGCCGACGGGCGCGTCGGAGGATGCGCCGCGGGTTCATACGATCACCAACTCCTGGACCGCGCCACGCGAGCAGCCACGCGCGGCCATGGACCTCGGCGCCATGACAGGCGTGACCGTGAAGCCGTCAGCGTAGAGTTCGCGAACGATCGGGGTGTCGCTGTTGCTGATGACGACGCGCACGCCGCGTGCCTTCAACGCGGTGGCGACCTTCGCCATGCGGGCGTGATCGGCTTTGCCGAATCCGTTGGCGGTGTAGTTCGCGAACTTCGATGTCGCCGACGTCGGCGCGTAGGGCGGGTCGAAGTAGACGACGTCGCCTTCGTGCGCGCGTCCGAGGACGGCGGCGAAGTCCTCATGTCGTATCTCGATTCCCTGGAGGGCGTCACGGCAGGCGCGCAGGTTGCGCTCGTCGCAGATCAGCGGGTTCTTGTAGTCGCCGAGCGGGACGTTGAAGTGTCCGGCGGCGTTCACGCGCCACAAGCCGTTGAAGCAGGTCTTGTTCAGATAGATGAATGCTGCCGCGGCCTGCACCGGCGTCATCTTGCCCGAGCGAAACTGCTCCCTTACCTCGTAGTAGTAGTGCTCGGCCTTCGGCTTTCCCATCGCGCGCGCGACCTCGGCCTCCTGATGCATTGCCGCGTGCTCCCTCAGCCCCGTGGCCAGCTCCGGCAGGCAATCGCGAACGGCGATGTACGCGTTGATGAGCGCCGCGTTGGCGTCGCCGAGGTGCGCGTCACGGATCAAGTTCGCGCTTCGGAGCGCGAAGAAGACCGCACCGCCGCCGACGCAAGGCTCATGCAGCCTGCCCGTGAATGCGACGAAGTAGGGCGCGAGTTTGGCGAGCATGGGCGTTTTTCCGCCCGCCGATTTGATGAAGGGAGCGCAGTTCATGTTGGACCTCCGAGTCGACGGGCGGACGCAGCCCGTGGAGGGGCGGGCGAGAGTCGAACTCGCCGCGAGCGCACGCGCCAATGCGCGGCGCTCTCCTCGTCGCCCCAAGAGACGACGGGCCGGTGAGCGGACCGGCCCGTCGGATGGGCGACCTACTCGTTGATGATCGCGCGGTAGTTGATGTTCTTCGGCATTGCGGGCGGCTCGGGGACGTCCATGTTGGGCAGTGCCTCGTCCTCCCGCTTGGGGCGCGGATTGAGCTGCGGCGCTTTCGCATTCGCAGCGTCGGCCTCTTGGATGACCAGCTCCACCATGCGCGCGAGGTCCTGGAGCGCGGTTCCGAGGGGCGCGGGCTGTGCGACGGCCTGCTCGTAGATCGCCGCCCTTAGGACGCGCAGGTTCTTCGTGTCCCAGAGCAGCCGCCACCAGGCCCACTTGAGCTCGTTGGCGTCGCTCTTGTCCTCCTCTTCGCGATGGCGCGTTCTCAGGTTCTCCGTTGCCGTTTCGATCGCTTGCTGCACGAGGAACGCAGCCTGAGTCGGGTCCTTCATGCACGCGAAGAACGTCGACGCGAGAAGGATCAGCGTCGCCCGGAAAGAGGATGCCTTCACGGCCTTTCCGTTGGCGGGGGTCTGCCAGGCGATCTCAGCCATGGTCGGCCTCCTCCCTGCACGCCTCGTTGACGTCGCTGGTCTCGCCGACGGGCGATGCCTCGTTGACGTCGTCAGCTACGTTGACCTCGCCGATCTTGGCGTCGAGCTGCGTGTTAACGTCGCGCGTGTCTAGCGGCTCGGCGTGGACCGTGATGACGTCGCCCGCGTTGACCTCGGGCAGCCCCGTGACGCGCAGATACTTGACCGTCGTGGGATCGATGCCCGCGCGCACGGCGCGACGACGGCGGAGCTCGTTGACTGCCATCGTGGCGTAGATGCGCGCGCTGGTCATCCGGCGGCCGAAATGCCCGTTGATGCGCGCCGCAGCCTCCGCTGGAGAAGAGGACTCTGCGATGATGCGCTCGTAGAGCTTCTCGGGACCGAGTAGCCCGCCGTCGCGACGGCGAAGCTTGTTCATGTCGGCCTCGATCTCGTCGTCGGTGCGGTCGCCCCAGAACGCGATCGTTTCGAGCGCGCAGACCGTGGCCCACACCGGGGTTATGCGCTGGTGCGCGGCCGTGATCATCCGCGCCGCGACGAGCTCATTGACCCTGTCAGGGTGGCAGCCCGCCGCGAGCATCTGCTTGCGCAGATCGTCGCGGTGGTCGGCGCGCTTGGCGGCGCGCGCGGGCTCGTCGGGCACCGGCGCGCTGTCCTTCTCGTTGACTTCTTCGGTTGTCTCGGTCGGCGTTGTCGCGTCGACCTCGCGGATGACTGCGAGTATTGCTGCGTTCATGTTGGTCTCCGTGTCGAGACCCGCATGCGCAGGATGGCGGACGACCGGCCTCTTTCGTGGACGGAACTCCGCCCTCCCGCGTCCTGCGGGTCGGGTGGAGAGCTGCGTCCATGCCGGCGAACCTTCGCCGGGCTTTCTGTCGGCCACCACAGCCAACGGACCGGGTCGTCGGGCGCCGGACACCGAAAGGCTCCAGTCGAACCGACCATCGGCTGCTCGCTGCCGATGGCTCTCTTGTAACTACCGTCCGTGAGACGTCAAGACGCCCGACGACGCTTTCAGTTGATCATGCGGCTGTAGACATCACCCATATCGAGAGGTGTGTCCGGCGTGTCGTCGTGCGGGGCCGCGTCGTCCCCGCGGAACCATGCCTTGAACTGGTCGCCGCGCTCGCGGACGTTCTTCGAGACCCAGCCCAGCGTGTGCATCACCTTCCGCACGCGGTTGACGTACGAGCCGTGTCGTTCAAGCGTGATGTCGAGGCCATGGGATAGAACGGTCTCCATCGACACATGGCCGCCGTCCTTCACCGCCTTCGACAGCCATGTCTTCAATGGCTCCTCGAACGCGTCGACGTCTCGGCGCTTCGACTGCTCGGGAGCGAGGAGCCGGCGCGCCTCGTCGGACGTCGGGTGCCAACGCGCGCCGGCCTTGTAGAGCGCGACCGCCTCGGCGAGGAGCTGGTCGCGGTCGGTCTTCAGATCGGCGAGCGCGATCTCGCCGACCCTCACCGGCCACCAACGCCTCTCGCCCGAAACGTCCTTCAGATAGCCCTGACCTTCGACCGGGTTCACGCTCCCTCCGAACACGACACGCCTCGGAAAGTCCAACGCGCTCCGGCCATAGCTCGGCCTGAAGTTGTCGACCTGCCTCGTGATGAACGACTTGACTGTCTCAAGGTCGCGCCGCGTGATGGCGGCGAGTTCGCTCAGCTCGCAGATCCACTTCGCCTGCAACTGCTTCGCGGCCTCCGCGTCGCCCACGTTCCGAAGGTCGTCGTTGAAGAACGCGCCGTCGAACGCGAGGATCTTGAAGACAGTCGACTTGCCCAGTCCCTGCGCTCCTTCGAGCACCAGCACGTGGTCGACCTTGCACCCGGGCTCGAAGGCGCGCGCGATGGCGGAGATCAGCCACAGCCTGCCGACCAGACGCGAATATTCGCTCGGCGCGACCTTGCAGTACGTAGTGAGCCAGTTGTCGACGCGACAGACGCCGTCCCACGTCAGCGCCTCCAGTCGCTCGCGGAGCGGACAGAAGGCGCGGCGGCGGGCAACGAGCGCGACCACGTCCCTCATGGCGTTGACCTTGGCGCCGGCGATCCCGTGCTCCTGCTGCAGCCAGTTCGCGAGGCTCACGTCGTCAGCGTCGGTCCACTTGTCGCCGGGTTTCCGCTTCAGGAACTGGGCGAGGTTGACGGTCGACTTGAAGACGACTTCGTTGGCCAGCTCGTCGTAGGCGATTGTGCCACGCCACGCTGGATCGTTCTCCAGGATGACGGTGTAGTTCGCGGTCACGGCTTTGATCCCGCTCTTGTCCGTGATGAGGTCCTTCTCCCAGGTCTGGCCGTTGTTGCCGGCCTGCATCCCGTTCTTGACCGCCATCGCCCGGTGCGCGGGGTGGTTCCTGTAGGCGTTGTCGACGGCCTTCTTGTCGACGAAGTCCTTCAGCGCCTTCGCCACCATGCGCCTGGAGAGGTCGCCGCCGAGCTGGAGCGAGGCGCAAAATGGAAGGTCGGCGAGCAACTCGCGCGCCTTGCCGGGGACGTTCTTCACGTCGGTCGCGTGTTGGACAGGGTCGGCGTTCCGTGCGCTCGACACGAGCGCCGCGAAGGCCTGCTTGCCGTTGGCGGCGATGAAATCGTCCGGCCCCTGGTCCGAGCCGCCTGGCGTCATCGGCAGCTCGACGAGCTTCACCGTGCAGCCGAGGTCGAGCAGCTTGCGCGCGATCTTCGCTTCGGCGATCGCCACGCGCGGGTTGTCGGCGCGGCCGGCGTCCATGACGATGTAGACCGTGCGCCCCTTGGGAAAGTATGGCACGAGGTGCGGCTGCATCTTCGTCCCTTGCGTTCCCGTGACGAAGAAGCCAGCGTCAACACCGCCCAGCCCGACGCTGTGCGGGTAGCCCGCCGACGCGATCGCGAGCGCCTTGATGGGCGACTCTGAGACGTAGATCGGATCCATCGACGGCACGGCCGCGGCCGAAGTGAAATAGAGCGGGACCGGCCCCGACGGCACGTCGGTCTTCCTGCCACCGTTCTGATCGCGCTCGCGAAGCTGGATTCGAACGTAGCCCTTGTTCGCGTTCGCCCAAGGCGGCGGCAGCGGCGGCTGGTACGGCTGACAGAGGCCGCCACCCTGGACGAGCACGTTGCCGGTCCAGTGGTGGACTTCGGCCTCCGTCATCGATCGCAGCCCCTCCTTCCACGCGAGGTCCGGGTCGACCGCGCGCTGGACCAGGTAGTCGAGGTCCTCAGGGTCGAATGCATGAGCAGGCGTCGACTGTACGGTTTCCATTGACCCTCCAAATGCCCCGTGCGCGTCGGGTTGGATCGCGCGCACGGGGCAAAACTTGTTCGGAGGCCAAGGGCAGAGCCCTGGCCTGCACGACAATACCGAGGCACTCCGGGAGGCCGTGCCCTCGCCACGTGTCCCGCTTGCGGCCTCAGCTTTCGTCCCGAACCGGTGCCCAGCGCGCGCAGGGGGCGCCGCCTCGGCCGGTGGGGCCCGCGGGCGAGAGACCATAGGACGCAATCCGCGCTTCGCCAGCCTGTTCGAGTTTCCGCATCACGCTGCAGACGTAACCCTGGTTCTCGTCGAGACGCTCCGCGAGCTCCTTGCAGGAGATCCCTTCAGACCTGGCGTTCGCGTAGAGCGCCGCTCGGATCGCGTCGTACTTGGGTTTCGCGCGGATCAGGGTTCTCGCTCGCGGCGGGTCGCAGTGAGTGGACGCCGTCGTGTTGGCTTCTTTCATTGAACGTCTCCACCGAAGCCGTCGGATGAAAGGGCTAAGCGACGCACAACACGGGGCACGGCGCCTTGCATCGGGCTCCGTACGGCCACCCGCCGGCTCGGACCCCGCACCCCAACGTCGGGGCGCCGGGGCGGTCACAGAAAAGGGGAGACCCCACCGAAGGGCGGAGCGGGGCCGCGACGCGGACACCGCCCACGCGGACGACCGACGGCGAGCAGCACGAGCACGGCCAGCACTAGGACGACGACGCACGGGATGGCTGGGACGGCGAGTGTTCGGAGCCGCCGTCCCGCTCTTGGCCCGTTCGGAACGGCCTCGGGACGCTGGGACGGCTGGGACGGCTGCTTGGGGAGATTTCGGGAGGAGAAAGAGAAAGCGAGAGAAGAAGAACGAGAGAAGAGCAAGCAAAGAAGCCGCCCAGGCCGCCGTCCCAGGCGTCCCGCCGTCCCGGTTGCGACGAGCCCGCGTTCCGAACGGGCTCCCACAGGCTCGGCTACGAGACGGCGCCTCCGCTCGGAAGCGTCCCGTTGCCGTCCCGCGCGCAGGCCCACGACAGCACGAGCGCGGTCCTTGCCGTGGCGCGCTCGGCGACAGACGGCGGTGCAGACGGACTCCCCGCGGGCGCCCGGCGGGCGCCCGCGGGGAGTCCGACGCCGCCCACGCCCGCGACACGACGACCGCCGGCGAGGGCGCCTGCCGTCGCTGTCGGCGAGCCCGCACGCCCAAGGGAAGCCAAGCACGCCCACCGTCGTACCGGTGCCGCAGCCCCGATCCGTCGGCGCGCCGCATCGGCTCGCACGACGACGACGATGACGAGCACGCGCACGGACGACCACCGCGGAGATGCACACGGCGTTCTCGCCGATCACACGTCTTGTCGATCACGGCGTCGAGCAGACTCGCGGCGCTCCGATCCTTGCTGCCGGTCGCGTTGTCCGCTCGCGTAGGTCCCTTCAAGCAGGCCGTACGTCAACTCGATGAGCTCCAACGGTTACCCCTTCGTCACGAAGAATGAGGTCTCGCAGAGGATTGCTTCCGAGCCCGCCTTCGCGCTGGAGTGCGTCCGCCTCGTCGACGAGCGTCGCGGTTGGATGGCCTCGCACAAGGCGAGGGCCGCGAAGCTCGCCGCGAAGATCGCCGATGGCAATCTCTCGCCAGAGGACTTCGCTGAGGCCGTGGCCCTGGCCGTGCCGTACGCGCGCACGGTCTCCCGTGTGCTCCGCGAGAAGGAGATGGCCGAGAGTCCTCAATTGGCGGTGCAGGCCGCAGTCTTCGGCGTCGTTCGTCCCACGACGGTGCAGACGGAGACGAGCGCGGCGTCCGTCGCTCTCGCGCCCGTCGCCACCGCGAGCACCGAGCCGGTCTCGGTGCCGAGGAAGAGGGGCCGACCCAAGGGCTCGAAGAACAAGCCGAAGGAGGAGTCGACTCCGAAGCGACGACGTCGTTCGTGATCCTCTCGCAGGAATCCACCTCGGGGACCTCCATCACGAAGGTCACCCCGACTCCTCCGTATCTGTCGCTGGAGGTGACGCGATGACGGACGCGAGCGAGATGACGGTGTTCGAGATCGTCGCGGGGTGCGGGATGATCGTCTTCGCCGATGAGGACATTGGCGTCCTCTACACGTGGAACGGGTCACTGACCTTTCAGGCTCTTCAGCACGCCGGGGACGGGCGGTTCTACGCCGCCGACGCATGGACCGTGGAGGACGCGCCGCGCTCGTTGGATGACGCGATCGAACGTTGTTGTCAGCACCTCACGCTCGTCAGAGCGGACCTGGAAGGGTGACTTCATCTTCGAGGCCCCTCTCTCGCAGGAACCCTCCCGCCGGAGATCCCCTACCACGCGGCGTAGTCGTCGACGGAGGTGACGACGATGTTCTTTCGCAAGCTGTCGACCGAAGAGGAAGCACGGTTCCGCGCGTGGGCGAGGACGAACTACGAGCCCGGTTCCGAGATCCCAGGTCACTACCACCCTGTCGTGGTCGAGGAGTGCGCCCGGATCAACCGCGAGCTCGCCGTGTTCGTCTCCGACGACGAGGAGCGCGAGTCGTGAACGCCGAGGATGTCGCCGGGGTGATCGAGGATCTCCTTCGCGCCGTGGTCGAGGACGAGGACGGCGACGCCGTCGAGCTCCAGGGCGCTCTGCTCGTCTCCTTCCGTCGAGCCGGGCTCCTTATGCGGGATGCCGGCGTCGTCATCACACTCGCCGACGGGTCCGAGTTCCAGATCTCGGTCGTGCAGTCGCGGATCGGTGAACGCGATGACGAGGACGCCGCAGCCGACAACGACGACGACGACAAAGCCGATGAGGACGCGTCGTAGCCGACGCGACCATCGTCAGATCGGTTTTACCCTGCCACATCACGCGGTCGGGTCTGGGGCTCGCGCTTGCCTTGCGCGGCGACCGTCCCGAGTTCGACCGTCGCCTTGTTCGACCCGAACGCGGGGAAACCCTCGGCGAGATCGCCGGAACCTCGGTATGGATGATTCCCTCCGTGAGCTCAGCGGCGAGTGACCATCGCGTGGACGGCGCGGAGGGAGAGCGGACGGCCTTGCCGGCTCAGGATACCGCGAGCGGTAGCCGTGCGGCGGATCTCCCTAAAGGAGAGACCGGCATCGCGTAGCGCCCGGAGCTCGGCGATCGCTTCCTGCTCCACCAGGTTCGGTTCAAGGGTCTTGCCGTCATTGGCGACACAAAGTCCGTACGGCGGCGCCCCGACGAGTTCCCCACGAGCCCGCTTGGCGGCGAGCGCCGCGGACGTGCGAGCACGGATAAGCGCGCGTTCGTAGCTCGCCGCGGCATCGAGGATCGTGCGCATGAAGGCGTCGGCCGGCGTGTCGCCGTTGGCCACACCGTCGCTGCACACGACGCGGGCGCCCCCGTTGTCGACGGCGCGCTCGACCGTCGCCGCAACGTATACGTCGCGCGCAAGCCGATCTCGTTTGGCGACGACGAGGACGCCGGCTCCGAGGAGACGCAGATCGGCCAGCGCGGCGACAAGCCCTGGCCGGTCGTCGAGGTCGCTGCTACCGGACACGCCCTGGTCGACGTGCCAGGCGACGATCTCGATCTTGTTCGCCAACGCCCAGGCCTCCATGGACCTCCGCTGAGCCTCCGGCCCAAGGTGTTGGTCGGCGGTCGACACGCGGACGTAGGCAACGGCCTTGCCAGGATCCCCTCGACGACGGCTTTGACGCGCTCGCACATCGCCGAGTACGCCGCCGAGACCCTGACCTCCGTTTCGCAGGTCGTCACCTGCGAAACGCTCCGCTTGGCGAAGATCTGCTGACGAGCGATCTTCGTCAGAGGACACTCTGCTTGCGGAGGACTCCTGCAAGAAGGTCAGGGACGACGGGGCGTCGCGACACCCCAGGCGCGAGGGATCAGCCAGAACGCTCGGCGCCGAGCATGCATCGCCGGAGCACCTCAGCGAGATCGTCGACCTCGACTACTTCGACATGGCCGCTGCGGTTCGCCATCCGGATCTCGCCCGTGTCCTCGTCGACGGCGATGGCAATCGAGAAGGCGAGGTCGGCGGCGCGCGTCACGACATTCGGCCACGTGATCGGCACGCGAGCCCGGTCGACGCGGTCACCGCGGATGACGACGGCGCCACGGTGCAACTCGTTGATGTGATCGGGCAGGGCGATCGAGATGAGGAGCTCGCGACTTGGGCGTGCGTCGAGAAGCACGCCCCCCTCGACAAGGGTGGCCGGACTCCAGACGATCACCGCGCCGAGTCGGTGCCGAGAAAGCACGCGCACCGCGGCGGCGATCTCTGCGGCGACGTCGACCGGCCTCACGGCATCGTGCCGGTCAGCTCGCGGAGCCACGCTTCCAAAGAGGCCCTCTTCACGTGGTCCACGTTCTCGCCGAGCGCCACCGTGAGCGTTTCTACGGCGACGTCCGCCTTGTCAACGAAGATCGCGGGCTCGATCGCGGCCGGCACTCCGCGCGCTCCAGCAAGGTGATGCCAGCCGGCGACGGTCGGAGCTGCAGTGTGGAGCGTCCACCGCGTCGCGGACGGGAGGGACGTCGACGTGACGAGGGCGGGGTGCTCCTGGGCCAGCTCGCGCATCCACGACGGGACGCTGCCGAACGCGTGGAGCCAACCGCCGATCAGGAGGGCAGCGGGATACTTCCGGTCAGGTAGACGACTGATCGCCCAGGTCACGGCCGCCTTGCCCCACTCGTCATGGAGCAGTCGAGCCCAACGCTCGTGTTCCAACGCGACGAGCAGGAGTTCGGCGAGGGCTTCGTAGTCGCCGCTTTGGTGTGCCTGCGCCATCAGCCGCTCGACGCCTCGGGCCGCTCGCTCCACCAGCGCGTCAGGCCGGAGCCGCTGCACCTCTCCGAGGACGCGGCGGACGACGAGCTCAACGTGCAACGCTCGGCCGAGCGCGGAGAGCAGGTCGGCGAGAGCGGCCTCGCCGGGACACGCGCGTGCGAGCAGGGCCTGGATCACACGAGCGGCGTCCTGGCGGTCATCGTCCGGAGCGTGAACGTCACCAAGGACGACGATCGCTCGCGACAGTGTCTGCTCGGCGTAGGACAGGTCCACCTCCGTGATTACGGCGTCCTTCCGCTCGCCTCCGTGCCCGACATCGTCATTTCGTCTGGCGACCAAATCAGCCCGAGTCCCCATGCGTCTTCGCCGATACTTCGTCGGTCCAGTCGGAACTCCTCCTGGAGCGGTCCGGCCGGCCCGGCGATCGTCGGCGGCCTCCCAGACCAGAGGACCGCGTACGTGGTGTCCCGCCACCTCGACCACCGACCTCGCGAGACGTCGCGCCAGCGGGACTGAACAACGCCGAACCGGTAGCCACCACCGTCGTCGCGGTAGTCGGCGAGGAGCTCCGCACCATCGTCGGCGGTCGACAACGCCCGATCGCAGACGACGACCGTGTAGCGGGCGACGTGATCCTCCTCCGCCGCGTCGTGCTCAAGCACATCATCGCCGTACCCGAAGCTCGCGGCGTAGGCGACGAGGGCACGCGAGAGGTTCCTCGCGACGACGAGCGTCGAACCACCGCGCGAGTCGTAGTGGCCGAAGACGTAGGCTCGCTCGATCCGACCGACCTCACGCCCGTGAACGCGCACCTCGTCCATGCGAGGACGTACGCGCAGGAATAGGATGCTTCCGAAGGGGGATCCGGGGATACGTATCCCCTATAGGGGTATTGGGTTGCGTACAAATTGCCTTTCCGGACGAGAGTAAATGCGTAAATCTCGTCGCGGGTCCCGCCGGCCGGCACTGGTCGATCGGACTCGCGCGAGGGTGGGCCCGCTCCCGCCGAGCCACTGCACCTTGCGGTCACCCAAGCGACGCCCATCGCCTGAGGCGCTGCCCTCAATGCGCGATGGTCTTCCAGATGAGCCACGAGATGCCCGCGATGGCTCCGAGCAGGACCGCGTTGATGGGCCAGAGAACGATGGTCGCGATGACGTGGACGGACCGGCTCATGCGATCACCGGAAGGCGAATGCCTTGAGGAGGATGGTTACGAAGAACAGGAAGACGAGGACGATGCACGTGGCGCCGAGGTACTTGGTAGCCGTGATGGCCACGAGGAAGTTCTTCTCCCAGAACACGTCGCCGAATGACCGGGGCGGCGTCTCGGAAGAGCGGTGGGAGCCTTCGTTCGCCTCCGCCTCGTCGCGCAGCGCACGCACGATGTCCTGAGTGTCTTGGTCGAACTCCGCGTCGCTGTCGTCGTCCTCGCCAAGATCCTCCTCTTCGTCATCCTGGTCTGGGTCGTTCTGAAAGGACGTCAATGGCCACCTCCCTCGTCGGACGGCGCTGGCGGTGGGTACGTCAGCTCCGGCTCCCATTCCCACGTGGACCGCTCCTGTCGTCGAACCGCGCCGATGCTGTCTCCACGGCCGGCCACGAGCGACTTGCCGTAGGCCGCGAGAAAAATCTCGCGCCCACGGTCCGTCTGGATGCGCTCGTAGACCGACGCCGCGTACTCGGGATCCGTCCTGCAGCGGTTCGACATCACGGCCCACTTACGACCGCGTCGAGTGAGGCACGCGTCGCAGACGCCCTCGTCGAGGCGCTCGACACGGTCGCACCCGATGCACCGGCCGACCTGCACGATGGGCTTGCTCATCGTCGCGCCGCCATGCAGGACATCGCGTCCAGCTCCCCGCCCATGAAACATAGGCTACTGTAGTGGGTAACGTTTCGGAAGCGTGATGGGTTCTCGTTCTCCGTGTGAGCCCCGCGACCTTCCGCCAGCGCGTCGGCGCCCGCATCCAGCGGGCCCGGTGGATGCGGGGCTGGACGCAGGCCGACGCCGCCTACGAGGTCGGCATGACCTTCCGGTACTTCGCTGAGATCGAGCGCGGTCGGAGGAACCCGACCCTGGATGTCCTGTTCGCGATCGCCCGCAAGCTCAGAGTGCGCGTTGCCGACCTCGTCGATGTCGAACCCGGACCGAGGGTCGATCTCGACGCGATGAAGCTGTCGCCGCCGAAGACGGGCAGGAAGCCGACACGGGAGCCGAGGCGACGCTGAACGAAGCTGGTCCGCGAACCGGACGTCGGGAGGCGCGGTCACGATCCGCCTCGCTTCGACTTCGTTGCTATCTTGCGCCTCCGCCGATCTCGCGCGCCCAGGATGAGGCCGGTCATCTCATGGCAAGGGTCCTGAAGCCGTCCGAGAAGGTCACGGGTCTCGTCCGCTCCGAGGCGGGTGCCGATGAAGACCTGACGGCCGTCCTCGACCGCCCGGCGGAGGAGCACTGCCAGGTCGGTGTCGCCGGAGTACCCGTGGAGGTTCGCGAGGACGGAGCCGTCGCACGCGACGGCAAAGGCCGCAGGGTGGATGCGCTGTCGGCTCACGGCGCCTCCCGCGTGGGTGGTGCCGAAGGCGCGGCCGGGCTTTGGTTGCTCACGGCGTCCCCGCTCGGACCGGTCACTGCGCGTAGCCATGAGGACTTTTCCGGGAAGCGGAACGTGTAGGCGTGGGCGTAGCGGAGCACGCGCGAAGGCACTTCGACGGATTCTGTCGACTTGAGGATCGCGCTCCGCCAGTGCGTCGGCACCGAGCCGTCGTAGTCGCGGAGCCCGACGAGGATTCGGATCGCCGTGACGAACGACGCGAGATGCCCTTCCCGGAGGGCGCGGTCTGCGACGGCCGTCGTCCACTCGGCGATCCTCTCGTGATCGCCGAGAACGTCGCAGAGTCCGATGAGGAGCGTCCGGACAACGTGCGGAACGTCGAGCGAACGGCGGACGGCACCGAGAACGTCGGTGGCGACGCGTTCGTCGACAACCTGCTCACGGAGCAGGAACGCGAGCGCCCTCGCCGCGGCCTTCCTCTTGGCGAGGTCAAGCCGCCGGTCGGCCACGTCACGGAGAGCACACGCGTAGAGGCGCTCGAAGGCGGGATGGTCGAAGGCACTCTCCGGCTCGCGTCGCGCCGATACACGAGCGCTCACGGATCCACCCGCTTGCACACGGGGCACTGGATCTCGTACTCCAACGAACAGTCAGTGCTGTACGCGTCGGCGAGGCGCTCGTCGGAGCGGAGGAGCTGTAGCCATTCAGGCAGCGTCGCCCGCTCCTCGCGTTGCTCCAGCCTCCTGCAGCAGTGGTAGCCGATCAAGTAGAGCGGCACGTGGGCGCTCGGGATCTCGTGAGCGGCTCGGATCCCGCGTTCCCATTCCGGGCTGAGCGTTGGCTTAACGGCGTCGATCCTCACGGCGACGTGCGCGAGCCAGGCGAACGTCGCCCAGTGCTCGCCGCGGATGGCCCGGTCGGCGAGGTCGACAACCCACCGGACGAGACGCTTCCAGGTACCGTCCGCGCTGCGGCAGCCGCCGCAGCTCCAGACGCCGCGGATGAGGCGCTGCACGGCTTCCGGCGAGTCGAGTACCTTCCGCGCCGTCGAGAGCGTCTCGGCGATGCGCTCCTCGGTCTCGGGGAGATGTTCGAGCGCGTGCTCGGCGATGCGCGCCCACGCGATCCGCTGACCCGGCGTCGTTGCGGGCGACCTGATCACGCGGAGCGCCTGCTTCAGCAAGGTGTCGTAGACGGCGATCGCGTCGCCGTCCGGAGACTCGTGAACCATCCTCCCTAATACGTTCGAGCGATCCCGACCTCCGGACTGACGCCATGCGTTAGGGGTTGGAGAGGACGTCGTCGCGTGATCGAGCCGTTCGCCTGCCATTCCTTCCTCGTCCTCCACGCGTCACTTCCCCAGCAGCTTGGGCCGCGCGTTGCCGAGCGGCCGCTGCATCGCTAGCGACCGCCCGGCGGCCGCGCCGTCGAAGAACGCGTCAGTGACGCGTCGACCTCGATCAGACGAGGACCTCACGTGCGGGTGCCGACGGGCGAAGTAGTGGTCGAGCCGCGACTCGTCGGCATGCGTGAGGACGAGTGAGGTCGAGTGCCCATCCGAGGCGGCGCTCGCGGTCGCCCTCTCGGAATCGAGCTTTTCGATCTGGCCCACGATCACGCCGGCCATGAAGTCGAGTCTTGCTTTTCGCGGGAGCCCCGCCGGGCAAAGCCGTTCGGCGACCTGGTGGAGCCAACCATGGACGTACTCCGCCACCGCGAGGTCGCGGCGCGGGCCCACGAGTTCGAGCTGCCTACCCGCGGTCCCATTGCGGGGGTCGGCGGCGCCCACCCAGATCGGACGAACGCGAAAGTGCGACCCGAGCAAGGCGGCTACATACCGGTGGTGAGGCTGACGTTGCGTCACGATAGGGCCGACGACGACGGCGCCGAACTCGTTATCCCCGCGCTGTTGGAGGTCGGCTTTGGAGAGCCCGTGCAGGTTGAGGAGCTTGTGCGCGGCAGCCAGCGCTGCGTGCGCCTCGTGCTCGTTTGGACTCGTGCCCAGGGCGAGGAGCTTCTCGATCTTCGCGCGGAGCCGTGCGGTCTCCTCGCTTGGCGTGCCAGCTGCACGCCTGTCGATCGCATAGCGGTCGCAGACCATGCGGAACGCCCGACCGTGGGCAGTCTCCTCGTCCTCAACCCCGAGCACGTCCGAGACGTACTGGTGAGCCATCTCGTGCTTGAGGACTTCCCGGACGACCCACCACGGGCTTTCGGAGACGAACCGCACGGAGAAACGGATCGTTCGCGTCGCGGGGACCCACTCCGCGAGGTGGTGTCGGAGCCTCTCCACCCTGAGGGATCCCCTCGGAATTTTCCTGCGATCGTAGGCGTTCCCGCGGGATGAGAAGCTCTTCGCCTCGTCGCACTCGCCGCCGCCGGTCGTCCCAGGTACACCGTGTTCGCGCCCGAGGGAGCGCGAAGAGGCTCCG
>JBGAJR010000011.1:0-203423 GCA_044224815.1 Polyangiaceae bacterium | reverse complement strand
GCTCTACGAAGCGGCCATCGCCAAGAACGGTGGCGACTCCGAGGCGCTCGCGGGTCTCGGCGATGTGCTCCGGGCGCAAGGCGACGTGTCGGGCGCGCAGTCCTATTACAAGCGCGCGCTAGCCGTGAACCCCTCGTACTTGCCCGCGCTCATCGGCCTCGCCGACGTGCAGTGGGACGGCGGCGACAAGGCGGGCGCGCAGAAGGCGTACCGCGACATCGTCGATCGCTTCCCCGAGCCCGCGTACCCGTCGCGCGTGAAGCAGCGCGCCGAGGGCGGAGGTTGATGCGCGCGCGTCGTGGCGGCGCGTGGCGAACGCTCGCGCCTTGGTTGCTCGCGTCGCTCGCGCTCGTCGGTTGTCACGGTCGCGCGCGGACCGGCGCGGCGGCGCGCGCGCAACCGCGCACCGGACCGGCGCTCGCGACGTTCGACTTCTCGGCGGGGCTCCCCGAGGCGCCTCCCGAGAACATGCTCGGCCTCGCGTCGCGCAAGCACACGTTCGACGAGGCGCTTCGCGCGATCGAGCGCGCGCGCAAAGACGGTGACGTGAAGGGGATCTTCGTGCGCTTCGGCGGGGCGCCCATCGGCCTTGCTCGCGCGCAAGAGATCGGCGACGCGCTCGCCAAGGCGCGCGCCGACAAGCCCGTTCACTGTCATGCCGAGGGGTTCACCAACGCGACGTACTTCGCGGCCGCGCGCGGCTGCACGAAGATCTTCGTCGCGCCCGCCGGTGAGGTGGAGACGATCGGGCTCGCCGCGCAGATCGTCTACATGCGGAAGCTCTTGGTCGACGAGCTCAAGCTGAGCGTCGACATCCTGCAGGTCGGCAAATACAAGGGCGCCGAGGAGCCGCTCACCCGCGACGGCCCGAGCGAAGAAGCGCGCGCGTCGCTCGAGGGCGTGCTCTCCGACATGCGCGATGGATGGCTCGAGGGGTTCCGCGCGAGCCGGCCCGCCGTCGAGAAGATGGTCGAAGAAGGGCCGCATTCTGCGGTGAAGGCCAAGGAGCGCGGGCTCGTCGACGACGTGAGCTACGCCGACGAAGTGCGCGATCACGCGCGCACCGAGGTCGGCGCGGTGCGCGACGACGCGCGCTTCGGTGGGCCTGGCGCCGGCGACGGCAAGGACGGCGATCTCGGCGACGTGCTGCGCGTGCTTTCTGGTGAGACGCCGAGCGCGCCCATCGCGCTCGTGCGCGCGTCGGGCAGCATTCGGATGCACGGCGAGGGCGGCCTGTTCGGCGACTCGGGCGGCATCAACGACAAAGATCTCGGGCGGGAGCTCTCACGCGTAGAGAAGGACGATCGCATCAAGGCGCTCGTGTTCCGGATCGACTCGCCTGGCGGCAGCGCCCTCGCGAGCGATCTCCTGTGGCATCAGCTCATGCGCATTCGGGCCAAGAAGCCCATCGTGGTGAGCGTCGGCGAAATGGCCGCGAGCGGCGGCTATTACCTCGCGTCGACCGGCAACGTGATCGTGGCCGATCCGGCGAGCATCCTCGGCTCGATCGGCGTCGTGGGTGGGAAAATCGGCCTCGGCGATGCGCTCGAGCGTTTCGGCGTCCACGCCGAAACCTTCCCGGCAAAAAAGGGCGATCCCGAGGCCGCTGTCCGCGCCGCGTACCTCTCGCCGTTCGTGCACTGGGACGACAAGACGCGCGATCGCATTCGCGAATCGATGACCGGGATCTACGATCTCTTCCTCCGGCGCGTGGGGGAGGGGCGCAACCTCCCCGTCGACAAGATCACGCCGCACGCCGAAGGTCAGATCTTCAGCGGGCGCGAGGCCAAAAAGCGCGGGCTCGTCGACGAAATCGGCGGGCTCACGTTCGCGATTGCGAAGGCCAAGGAGCTCGCCAAGCTCCCCGAGGACGCGAAGCTCGTGGTGTTCCAGAACCGTCCGAGCTTGCTCGACCTTCTGGGCGCCGACGAGGATGACGGGCCCTCCTCCGAGGCCGCCCGGCCTGGCGTTACGGCGGCTCGCGTCGCCGCGTCAGCGCTGGTGGGCGACGTTCCCGCCGAGGTTCGGGCCTACTTGGAGGCCGTCGCGCCCCTCTCCGGCCGGGAGCGCACGGTGCTGGTTTCGCCCTTCGCCTTTTCGGTGCGCTAGGCCGACCTTCCGGAGGCCGTGCGGTGTCCCAACATCGAACGAACGACGGACGCCCCTGAGGCCGTTCGGCCCGGGATCTGCCGCCGGGCATCACAATTGCCGACGGCGCGCGCGTCTCGTGTAGAGTTCGGGGGCTCATGACCGAGGCCGGCGAGGTCACCGACAAGGGTTCGCGCGCGCCGCGACCGCCCCGACGCGCGGCGCTGGCTCCCGGCCCGCCGCTCCCACGCCTGTCGCGTGAGCGCGCCGAGGAGGCGAGCCTGCGCGCCGAGCTCGACGCCGCCCGAAAGAAGGGCGAGCTCGATCGCGAGCGCGCGGTTTCGATCGCGCTGGCGCGGCTCCTCGCGCGTCGCGATCGGCAGCGCGACGAGGCGGCGTCGCTCGGGCTTCGCGCGATTCGGATCCGCGACGACGCGGAGCTTCGGCGCGAGGTGGCGGAGTGGCTCGAGTCGCTCGGAGAGCCCGCGCTCGCGGCCGCGGTCATGGGGCCGCTCGCGGCCGGCGCTGAGACCGGCCCGGCGGTCACGATCCTCGCCCGCGTCGCGATGCTGTACGCGCGCGCGGGGGATGCCGAGGGAGCGGTCGACGTGCTCGAGGAAGCCTCCGAGCGCGACGCGCACGCAGCGTTGCCGCTCGAGCTCCGCGGAACGATCGCCGGGTGGGCACCCGAGACGTTGTCGCATCGCGAGGCGGCGCTCGCGT
Organism: Polyangiaceae bacterium; assembly: GCA_044224815.1. Taxonomy (GTDB): domain Bacteria; phylum Myxococcota_A; class Polyangia; order Polyangiales; family Polyangiaceae; genus JADJCA01. The sequence goes on along the minus strand of JBGAJR010000011.1, from coordinate 200,612 downwards.
TCACGCGCGGGTCCGAGCGCCGCGGGGCGGTGGGGGGCGATCCGTTCGAGGATCTGCTCCGCGCGTTCGAGGTCGACCCCACGTCGGCGGTTGCGGCCGACGCCCTCGCCGAGGGGCTCGCGTCGCGCGGCAAACGCCTCGCGGCGGACGAAGTGCGCCGTGAGCACGGTCGCGCGCTCCGCCCGAGCGACGTCGCCGGGGCCGCGGCGGTGCATCGCCGTCGCCTCGAGGGCGCCCTCGAGCAGAACGCGGTCGCTCGTGCGCTCGGCGCATTCCTCGACGAAGTGCATGCACGCGGTGGGGTCTCGCCCGAGAACGTGCCGGGGGATCTCCTGGTGCGCGCCGGCATCGGGGACGCCTTGGCGCGGCTCGAGGACCTCTTCGATCCGGGGGCGCTCGACCGCGTGGCGAACGTCGCACCCACCAACGTGCGCCCCGTGCTCCTCGCGTTCGCCGCTGAGCTCTCGCTCGAGCGCGGCGACGTCGTCACGGCTCGCACGTTGGCGCAGCGCGCGTGCGACATCGAGCCCAATTACCCACGCAGCGCGGCGTCGCTCGCAGCGGCCGTCCTCGAGGCGCGCGATCTCGACGCGGCGATGGCCATCGAGCGGGCGATTCGATTGGTCTGTGCGCGCGGCGTCTACTGTCGCGCCCTCTCGCTGGTCCACGAGGCCCTCGGGGCGCCGGACGTCGCCGTCGCGTGGGCCCAGCACACGGTCGCGCTCCGACCGGGCGACGCCGATGCGCTCGAGCGATGGTTCCGTTGCGCCGCGCTCGCCCGCGACGCCGCCCGTCTCGGTGACGCCATCTCGTGGGCCGTGGCGCAGCCGCAACCCGCGACGACGCTGGCCGGGCTCGTCGCCGATGGCCTCCGCGCGTTGGTCGACTTGGACGTCGATCGCGCGGCGGTCCTCGCCCGTCGCGCCCTGGATGCGTTCGGTCCGCATCGCCCGAGCCTGCGCGAGACCGTGGAGCTCGTGGCCGATCGTGCACGCGACGACGCGCTCGCCGCCGCGCTCATCGAGCGCTTCGTTTCGGCCGGCGCCAAAGCCGGTGAGCGTCCACATCTTCTCGTGCGCCTCGCGGCGCTCCGTTCGCGTCTCGGTGACGGCGACGGCGAAGCGATCGCGTATGCGCGCGCGCTCCGCGAAGGGCTCGAGCCGGCGGAGATCGAAGGTCGCACCGGAGTCTTGCGTGAGCGCGTGCGCACGAGTGACGGGCTCTTGGCGGTGCTCGACATCGAGGCTCGCCTCGCGCAAGCGTCGAGTGACCGCGAGCGGGCCTGGAACGCGCTGCGAGCGTACGGCGCGGCCCTGGCGGATCTCGCCGGTGATCTGCGCGGCGCCGCGCAAGCGTTCGTCGTGGCAGCGCGCATCGTGCCCGAGCGCGGCCCACGCTTCATCGCTGCCGACCTGCGGGAGCTCGCCGGCGCAGACGCGGCGCTCACCGCGATCCTCGGCGTGCTCGAGACCGAGAGCGACCCGCGCATCGCCGGTGTGCTCGCCGAGGAGGGCTCACGTGCCGCGCTCGGCGCGTCGCAGCCCGGGCGCGCGTTCGCGCTCGCGAAGCTCGCGCTCGAGATGCTCCCCGATCACACCGACGCGCTCGAAATGGCCGAGCTCGGTGCGGCCATGGACGGTCGGCCGGCCGACGTCTCTCCGGTTTACGAAGGCGTGGCGCGCCGCGCGCTCGGCAAGTTCGGGCGTCGCGCGGCTCACTTCCGCGCCGCGCGGTACTTCGAGCGCCAAGAGCTCTTCTTCCTCGCCCTTCACCATGCGAGTGAGGCCTTCGCGGCGGTGCCGAGCGAAGGCGCGCTCGGGCTGCTCCGCCGCATCGCCGAGCGTGCGCAAGATCGCGCTGCGGTCGTGCGCGCGGTCATCGCCGTCGCCGAGGCCTCGCGCTCGAAGGAGGTGCGCGGCGCGTGGCTCATTCGGGCCGCCGAGCTCGCCGCCGACGATGAAGAAGGCGCGCGGCAGCGGGTCGACATCCTGCTCCGCGGCGCGGTGGCCGCGCCGGACCGACCGACGCTGGCGCGACTCGGTGAAGCGATCCATCGGCTTCTCACGCTCGCTCCGTTCGAGCGGGACGGCCTTTCGCTGCGGGTCGGTAACGCCGCGCGCATGCTCACCGCGCGCGCGTCCGGACCCGACGGCGCGCGCATCGCCATCGAGCTGGCGCGGCTCGCGATCGGCGCGTTCGGCGACGAGGTCGGCGGCGCACACGCCTTGGAGCGCGCGCTGGAGGCGGATGCGGATCTCGAGGAGTTCGCCGATCTCATGCCCCACGTCGACGCGTTCGCGCGCGTCGCGGACAAGGTGCTGCCTCACGCGCTCGCCGTGGTCTCGAAGCCGTACGCCAACGTGGGGCTCCCGGCGCTCCGTTTGATCGTCGCCATCGCGGAAAAGGCGGGCGCGACGGACGAGCACGCGACGCTTCGCGCGCTCCTCGACAAGCGCGAGGCGCCGGAGGCGACCCAGCACGAAACGCTCGACTTCAGCGACGACGCTTCGCTCGCCGCGGAGCCGATGCCGGGGGAGGGAACCGCCCCCGCCGCCGCGGTGGCCGCGTCCGCGCCCGAGGCCGAAGTCGCTCCCGTCGCGGCAGAGTCCGCGGAGGCCAACCTTACTCCCGCCGTCGCCGAGTCCGAAGCCGAGGCCTCGCCCGCTCCCGTCGCGCCGGTCGCCGAGGCCGCTCCCGTCGCCGCGGAGCCGGGCTCGAGCGAGAGGCCTGAGGAGGGAGCGCCGGCGGTCGCACTCGACGCGGTCGAGACCCCGCGCCTCCAGCTCGTCTCGTCGCATCCCCCGCCGCCGCCCGACCTCATCGAGTCGCCCACGGAGAAGACGCGCGACCTCGAGGCGTTGGCGCTCTCGGCGGCGCGCGACCCTGCGTTGCCGGCCGAGGCGCGCGCGGAGCGCCTGACGGCCGTTGCGGCGACGCGCGAGGCGCGCGGCGAGATGGAGGCGGCCGCCGAAGCGCTCATCGAGGCAGCTCACCTCGAGCCCGACTCTCTCGATCGCTGGCGCGCGGCGTGGACCGTGTCGATGGAAGCGCGCCGCCAAGACCACGTGGTGACGGCGCTCGAGAACATCGAGCGTCTCGCCTCTGGCGGCGAGCGCACCCGTGTCCTCCGCCAGCTCGCGCGCGGGCTCCAGGACCTCGGACGCGCCGAGGAAGCCGGCGACGCGTGGCGCCGGTTGCTCGCGCTCGTGCCCGACGACGAGGAGGCCGACCAAGCCTTCGAGCTCATCGTCTCCGAGGCCCGCGACTACGAGCGGCTCGCGCAGCACCTCGCGGACCGCGTGCAACGCCTCGCGCGGCACGTCGATCGTCGCGACTCGATCCGCGCCGCCAAGCTGCGTCGCGCCGCCATCCTCGAGCAACGCCTCGACCGGAGCGACGAGGCGTGCGCGGAGCTCGAGGCGCTCCTCAAGGAGGCGCCGGAGAACGAGAGCGCGCTCCGCTACCTCGCCGACCTCTACGAGCGGCGTGGCGAGTTCGAGGAAGCGGCCGCGCTCCTTCGTCGGTTGGCCGAGCTCGCGCGGGGCCCCCAGACGCGCAACGATCTCGGCTTGCGCGCCGCGTTCGCGCTCCGCGATGCAGGCGACCTTCGCTCTGCGCTCGGACTCGTGAAGACGCTCGTCGACCGCGAGCCGGACCTCGACAGCCTCGCGCTCTACGTCGAGATCGCTCGTGCGATCGGCGATGATTTCGAGCTTGGCGCGGCGCTCGAACGAGCAGCGCTCGCGGGGCGCCACAACCCGACCATCGCCGCGGAGATGTGGGTCGAGGCCGCGCAGGCAGCGGCGCGCACGGGCAACACGAGCCTCGCGCTCCTCCGCGCCCAACGTGCGACCGCGTCGGATGCCACGAGCGCAGAAGCGCAGCTCTTCGCGCGGGGGCTCGAGTATCGCGAGCGCGGCGCGGGCACGCCGACCGACGCGGAGAGCACGCTCGCCGAGCTCGCGAAGATCGCGGGCGACCTCGCCGACGAGGACGTGGCGCTCGGTGCCTTCCTCCGCGCCGAAGCGCTCGTGGTGCTCGGTCGAACGCGCGAGGCGCGCGATCTCGTGACCGAGACCGTAGGGCGCGTAGGCCAGCATCCGCTCCTCTCGCTCGCGCTGGCCGAACGACTCGCCGCGGACGGCGACGCGGCGCCTGCGCTCGCCATGTACGAGAGCGCGCTCGCGGGCGACCTCTTCGGCTTCCGCGCGCGCGCGGCGGTGCTCGTCGCGGCGGCCGATCTCGCAGCGAACCTCGGTCGCTCGGACGAGGCGATGACGATGCTCGAAGAGGCTGCGCACGACGACGCGGTGCGCGACGAGGCGCTTCGGCGCATGGTGCCGCTCGCACTCGCGGCAGGAGACGTCGCGCGCTCGCGGGCGCTTCTCCTCGAGATGGCGCGCCGTGCCCCCGAGCCCGACCGGCCGATGGCGCTTGCCCAGCTCGCGCGGCTCTTGCTCGCGTCGCAGGACCGAGCCGAGCGTGCGAGCGGCGAGAGCGCGCTCGCCGAGGCCGTGGCGCTCGCCGAGCCTGGCAGCGAGCTTCGCGCGACGCTCGAGCGCGACCTCGACGAAGCCCGCCGGCGCAGCCAGCCTGCGCCGCCCGTGCGCGAGTCGTCGATCGAACCGAGTGGCGAGGCCGAGCCCGCGCGCGCCGCGCCGTCGGAGCCGCCGTCGGAGGCGCCCGTCGGCCTCGAGCGCCTCATCGAGCCGCCTTCGCGCCGCGGCTCGAGCATCCCCCCCGGCATGCGACTCGCCGACCTGGAGGCCGCGGTTCGCGATGCGGCGCCTGGTGCGGCCCGTGAGCAGGCGAGCCTCGCGCTCGCACAAGCGCACTTCGAGCGCGGCGCTGCCGAGGCCGGCGAGGCGGTCCTCGCCGAAGCCCTTGCCGCAGGCTCCGTCGCCGCTGGAGACGAGCTCGCCGTGGCGCTCGGGCGCGCCGGGCGCACGCCCGATCTCGTGCGCGTCCGGGTCCGCTTGGCCGAGCTTTCTCCCGGCGACGCCTCGCGCCTCGAGGACCTTCGTCAGGCCACCGCCGACGACAAGAACACGATCCACGCGCGCGCGGTCGAGCACGTCCTTCGCGCCTTCGATCCGGGCGCGGGGCCGCTCCCGCCGCCGCCGCTCGTCGTGCAGCTCGAGCAGCCCGGGCTCCTCACGCTCTTGGTGCGCGCACCCTGGCCTGCGCATCTCGCCGAGACGTTCGCTCTCCTCCACGAGCACGCGCACCACGTCTTCGCGCGCGATCTCGCCGCGTATCAGCTCACCGGCGTCGAGCACGTGAGCCCGGGCGCGACGTCGGCGGTCTCGCGGCTGCTCGAAGTCGCGCTCCGCCTCGTCGGTGGCCCGGCGATGCGTGTGTATGCGAAGCGCTCCGCCGACGCTCCGCGCGTCCGCGCGCTTCTCATCGACGCTCCGGCAGCGCTCGTCACTGGTGACGTCCGCGAAGAGACGGTGGGGCTGCGCTACGCGCTCGGCCAAGCGATCGGCGCCGCCCAGCCGGAGAACCTGCTCCTCGGTGGGCTCGACGATGGCGACGGCCGCGCGCTCTGGGACGGCGTCGTCGGCGCGTTCGGGCCGGCCGATAGGGGCGGTCTCCAACTCACCGCCACCAGCGGGCGCTTCGCGGGCGCGCTCTGGGAGCGGTTGCCGTCCCGCGCGCAGCGCCGCATGCAAGAGCTCTTGGCTCAAGCGGCGCCGCTCCCCACCTACGACGCGCTCCGTGAGGTGGTTCGTCAGAGCACTCGTCGGGTCGGGCTCTTCCTCGCGGGCAACGTGGCCGCGGCCGCGCGCATCGTGGCGGCCGAGCGCGGGCTCGACTTCGACGCCCTCGTTCAGGGGGGAGGCCTCGCAGCGCTCGTCAACGACCCGGCGCTCGCCGATCTCGTTCGGCTCGCGATTCACCCGGCTTATGCGGATGCGCGATGGCGGCCGCTGACGCCGGGCGGGGCGCAACGGCAGCGCGCCTCGGGGCATTTTCCCGTAAGCTCTTGAGCCGGGTGGTGGTGCGGGCACGGCGCGGCATGATTGGAAGAGGGGGCCTCGTGCGCCTGCTCGTGTTGGCCGGCGCGACCGTTCTCGCGGCGTGCGTGCTGGTCGATCCGGTTCCCGAGCTCTCGAAGCCGCCGCGCCGCGCACCGGCGATCGTCAAGAGCACGGTCGTGCCCGACGCCTCACGCCCGCTCTTGCGCCTCCCGGTCGACTTCGTGGTCGAGGTGCGCGTCCCCGATCCCGGCCAGGATCTCTATTCACGCATCCTCCTCGACGGGAACTTCGCCCGCTCCGGGTTCCTGCGCGGGAGCGCCAACAACCCCGACCTCTATCCGATCCGATTCACCCCCAGCGACATCGGACTCTTGCCGGCGAGCGTCGCGAGTGGGCAATGTCACCGCATCGACGTGATCGTCTCGAGCGAGAGCCTCGACACGCTTCGCGTCGATCCGGCGCTCTCGGACCAAATCGGCTGGTGGTACGTACCCGAAGGCTCGGCCGGCTGCGGCCTCTTCGACGCCGCCGTGCTGAGCGGCGACGACGCAGCGGCCGACGGGGGCGCCGACGGCGAGGGAAGCGGATCATGAGGCGCGCCTTGGGGCTCGCGGCCGCCGCGACGCTCGGCGCCCTCGTCGCGTGCACGGTGGTGAAGACCGAAGAGCCCGCCTCCGGGCCCTCGAACGTCTGCGCTTCGAACGAAGATTGTGCAGCCGTCCCCGAGTCGCGGTGCGATCGGAGCGGCGCCTGCGTGCTGTGCGATCCGGACACGCTCGCGTGTGGCTCGGTGTCTCCGCTCAAGGCCGTGTATGTCGTCTCGTTTCCATCGACGTTCGGCACGGCGCAAGGGCAGACGGTGGTGATCGAGCGGAACGCCAACCTCGCGGCGAGCTGCACGATCCACCGGTGCTCCGTCACTGGCGCTTGCTATTGCGTCGGCCGAGAGAACCTCACACCGAGCGTTCTCGGCAGCTATCGTGTGCTCGCGGCGGCCACGCGGAAGCTGGAGGTCGACCTCGGCGGCGACGCGCTCTTGCCGGTGCGAACGGTCTTCCGGCCTCTCTCTCCCTTCGCTCCGACCACGTCGCTCGCGGCGAGTGTCGGCGTGCCGCTGCTCGCTCTCGAGCTCGAGCCCCGACCCATCGCCGATACCACGCCGGGGCCATTCGGGTCCCCTTCGCTCGGCTGGAGCGCGGCGCTCCCGCGCGGCAGCTACGTGCGGGTGATGCAGCCCATTCCCCCCCTCGACGAGTCCTTCCCGCCCGTCGTGACGAACGTGACCGTGGGCGCAGGGTCGGCGCTCGGCTTCACGATTACCGGCGGCGCGGACACTTCGCCCAAGCCCTTCACCATCCAGACCGACGAGAACCTCCTCGGGTGGACCACGTTCATGCGCGACCGCCGTCTCGACGAGCGCATCACCAACATGGTGCGCCTGCGCGCGCCGTCGTCGGCCGTCGGCTACGACGCGAAGCTGTTTACTGTAAATTACACGGACCTCGCGAAGGAGGCGGTCGACCTCGTCGTTCGCCCACCGGACGGTCGCGCCGCGACCCCGTCGCTCGTGAAGGACATCCAAGGTCAGTTCGTCAGCAACCAGCGCATTCCGTTTCCCCGGATCCTGCCCCCCGAGCGGGTCGCCGGCTTCGTGGTCGGAGACCCCGAGGGCGTGCCGCTCGCGGCGAGCCTCATCTTCCAGAGCGTCGTCGACGAGCGTGGCGTCTCGCAGCTCGAGCCCACCAACCGCGATCTCCGCTACACGCGGCAGATCCAAACCGACGACGGCGGGCGATTCGCCGTCGACTTGCCTCCCGGTCGCTACGACGTGGCGGTCATGCCCACGATCGAGTCCGGGTTCGCGACCCGGTCAGTCCCCCTCGTGCTCCCCGTTGGCGGCGGCGGCGACGGACGGGGCCTCTCGGTCGTGCGCCTCGGCGCGGTCCACGGCTTCGTTCGCCTCACCGGCGAGCGGCCCCTCGCGGGGGCGACGGTGCGGGCGGTCCCGGCTTCCGGTGACACGAGCGCGGGGGCATTTCGGTCGCTGGCCCGCGCTCGAGCCACGGTCACCGCCGCCGACGGGAGCTTTCTCCTCGGCGTCGACCCCGGGCAGTACGACCTTGTCGTCGAGCCGCCCAAGGGGAGTCGGTTTCCGGTTCAGCGGGTCACCGGCGTCACCGTTGCCGGGCAGGGGACCCAGGTCGCGCCCCTCGTGAGCCTCGCCCCGATCGTCCTTCGCGCGCCGCTCGATCTGGGCTTCACGATGCTGGACGACGCCGCGGGCGGCGCCCCGGTTTCGGGCGCGATGGTGCGGGTGCTGGTGCCCGGCGAGGGGGGTCCCGTCGAGCTTGCCTGGGGGGTCACCGACCGCACCGGCAGGGTAGACCTGTATGCCGCGCTGCCCCAAGTGGCTGCGGCCGCCGAAGAGAATCGGGGGGGAGACTCCGGGGCCGACGGCGGGCCCTGATCGGCCGTCGCGCTTTTTTCGAGCTCTGGTATGCTCCAGCTCGATGCTGGCGGAAGATCGCATCGATCTCGTGGGGCGCATCGCGCGACTCCGCCACGTGCCGAACGAGCTCGGCAACGTGGTGCAGGAGCGATCGGTGCTCGCGCTCGCCGCGGCTTCGTACGGCGCCAAGCCCGATGCCAACAGCACCTCGCCGACCGGCTTCGACCCGCGCGCGATCATCCTGTTCGAGGCGATCGTCGAAGGCGCGTACCTGGTTGCGACTGCCGACGGTCAATTCGACGATGCAGAGCGTGACGCGTTCACGCGCGTCGTGACCGCGGCTTGCGGTGGTGCCGTGCCGCCGCGCCGCATCGGAAAGCTCCTGCTCGATCTCGCCGACATGCTCCAGGAGGATGGCGTCGAGGGCCGCGTCCGCGCCATCGCGGCCAACGTGCAGAAGCGCGAGCACGCCGACGAGATCCTCCGCATCGGCGCGTTGATCGCCGATGCGAGCGGAGGCGTGGGGCACGCCGAGCGTCAGGTGCTCGAGACGCTCGCCGCCGCCTTCAAGCTGTCGTCACGCGACGTCGATCAGGCGCTCGATGACGTGCGCCGCGCGCTCGGCGCCGCCCCCCCGCGCTGACGCTCGGGAAGCGCGTCAGTCGTCGGGTAGACCGTCGGCGAACGACGCGAAGAGCTGCGCCTCGGCGTCGTTGCCGGCCGCGCGCGCGTCCTCCGCGAGGACGCGGAGGATCTCGCGCTGCTTCGCGCGGAGCGCCGGGCGTCGCTCCGGGGTCGCCTCGTCGGCGCGGGCGCTGACGAGCGCGAAGACCTCGTGCGAGCGACCGAGCTTGATGAGGAGGCGGGTCAGCTCGTCGGCCACCACGTCGTTGGTCGGGTCGCCTTGGAGCTTGCGCGTGAGCTCGTCGGCGCGCGCCTCGAGGAAGGCCGGATCGTCGTTCTCCGATTGAGGCGCGGGCGGAGGCGGAGTGGGCGGGGCGGGCGGCTCTGCGATCTCCGCGGCGGGAGGCGCGGGCGCCGCCGGGCCGACGATCGCTGCGCCGATCTCGCGGAGGAGCGCGCCGGCCTCGGCATCGGAGGGCGCGACGCGCAGCGCCGCGAGGAGGTGCCGCTGCGCCGCCGCGTCGTCGCGCCGGACCTCGCGCTCGAAGCGCGCCGCGCGGACGAGGAGCTCGGCGAGCTCTGGGCCACGCTCACCCAGCATCTCGCGCTCACCGGCGAGCCGTTCGACGTAGTTCCGGAGGCGCGCCCACGCGAACGCTGCGCCCGCGAGGTCGCCGAGCTCGGTTCGGAGCGCAGCCTCGCGCGCGCGGGCTTCGGGCGCGACCGCCGACGTGTCGGCGATGGCCTCGAGCCGAGCAATGGCCGCCGGCGCATCGGCGAGCGGACCGGCGATCACCTGCGCGAGCTCGAGCGCGGCGCGATCGCGATCCTCGCTCGCTCGGTCGCCGAAGGCGTCCACGGCCCGCGCGAGCATCCGTGCGCCGCGGCCGATTTTCCCTTGGCCCACGAGCGCGCGGCCGAGGCCGGCCAGCGCACGCGGCTCGTCGGGCACGTAGCGCAGCGAGCGTTCGAAGAGAGCGCCCGCCTTGCTGCGGAGCCCGGCGGCGAGAAATGCGTCGGCGGCGCGACGCCAGACCTCGTAGCGGGCTCGCGTGCTCCGCGCCTGCGCTTCGAGCTCGAGAGCGTCGGCGAACGCGTCGTCGACGCGGCCGAGCACGAGGCGACGGGCGAGCCGCTTTTCGCGCGCGCTCGTGAGCGTCGGACCGAGCGTGACGGCGCGATCGAGGAGCGTCGTCGCGAGCGCCGGATCGCGGGCGAGCTCAGCGGCTCGCTCGAACGCGCGTGCGGCGAAGAGCGGCGCGGGGTCGGCTTCGGCGGCGCCAGAGAAGGCGTTGATCGCGACGTCGGCGTCACCCGTCCGCGCGAGGAGCTCGGCGCGGAGCAGTGTGCGCGCGGCCGACTCGGTCCCGCTCGCCTCATTCAGCATCGCGAGCGCGGCCTCCGTGCGCTCGCCGGTGGCGCGGTCGATGTCGGCGATGCGCAAGCACGCGCCCGGATGGCGTGGCGCGCGGGTCAGCACTGCGAGGCAAGCCTCGCGCGCCTTGTCGAGCTCGCCTGCGGCGAGCGCGTCGTCTGCCGACGCGAGGAGCTCGGCGCTCTCGGCGACCGTGGCCACGCGCACGGACGGCTCCGGCGGGACCCCGCCGCGAGAAAGATGCATAATCCACGCATCGGGCGCGGCGGACAGCGCGGTCGCGCGGACGGTGTCGACGTCGGGGACGCGCACGCCCGCTTCGGGGAGGAGCGCGCGCGTGACCCGCGCGGCCACGTCGTCGACGATGAAGGTGGACCCATGGCGGCGCGCGCCGCGCACGAGCGCGCCCATCGCTTGGAGCGCGATGGCGACGGCGGGGCGGGGGAGCCCGACGCCCCGCGCTTCGGTGACGAAGAGACGCAGCTCACCGCCGAAGGACGCGCCCACCACGTCGAACGCGAGCGCTGCGCCCTCGGAGAGGACCGCGAGCGTGGCTCCCGAGGGGGCGAGGCCGACCCAACACTCCGGAGCGCCCGTGCCAATCAGTCCGCGCAGCCGCTCGCGGAGGAGCGCTTCGAGCCGGGCGAGCGGCAGCTCGAGCGTCAGTCGCAAAAGGTCGCCGCGGCGGTGACGGAAGCGCGCGACGCCACCCGAGACGTCGACCGGGAACTTCACCTTGGGGAGCCCCACCGAGAGCTCGGTGATCGCGAGCGGGCCGATCTCCGTTCGCGCGGCGAGCTCGAGGCCGAGGCCGTCTCGACCGATCGCCAACTGGAGGCGCGTACCGGACGGCGGCGGCGGCGGTGCACCCGCCCCAGCTCCGTCGGGGCGTCGCAGCGCGCGCGGAGCAGCGCGTCGGGGGCGGGGCGGCACGTTCACGACCGGGGAATCGTAGCAAGGCGCGCCCCCAATTCGCGAGTTTGCCGCGATTTTTGCGGGGTCTCGGGCTGGAGTCCTTCGCGGTCCCGGTTTCTGCTAAGTCATCGCCTCGTGCGGAGCGGTGTCGGTCCCAGGGTCGAAGAGGTGCTCGGCCCGGGCTCGCCCATGGCGCGGATGCTCCCTGGCTACGAGGAGCGACCCGGGCAGCTCGCGATGGCCCGCGCCGTGGAGCGAGCGCTCGCCGCGGAGCGAGCGCTCTTCGTGGAAGCGGGCACCGGGACGGGCAAGACCCTCGCGTACCTCGTCCCCGCCGTGCTCTCCGGGAAGAAGGTGGTCATCTCCACCGCTACCCACACGCTGCAAGAGCAGATCTTCGCCAAAGATCTCCCGCTCGTCGCGACCGCGCTCGCGCCTTTTGGCGTCGAGGTGCGCGCCGCCTTGATGAAGGGCTTATCGAACTACGTGTGCCGGCGGCGCCTCCGCGACGCGGTGACCGCGCAAGGCGGCGGGCTGTTGTCGGCCGAGCTCGACGCCATCCTCAACTGGTCCAAGGAGACGGAGACCGGCGACCGCTCCGAGCTCGTCACGCTCCGCGAGGGCTCCCCAGCCTGGAACGCGGTCCACTCGAGCACGGACACGCGCATCGGCTCGCCGTGCAGCTTCTACGAAGAATGCTTCGTGACGCGGATGAAGCGCGCCGCCGAAGACGCGCAGATCGTGGTCGTGAACCATCACCTCTACTGCGCCGACCTCGCGCTCCGGCGCTCGCGCGAGGGCATGCTCGCGAGCGTGCTCCCCGCGCACGACGCCGTCGTGTTCGACGAGGCGCACCAGCTCGAAGACATCGCGACCACGTTCTTCGGCGTTCGCCTCTCGACGGGGCGCTTCGAGGCGCTCGTGCGCGACGTGCGGCGCGCCCTCGCCGGTGACGCGAGCGCGCACAAGGCGCCGATAGAGCGCGCGGCTGCCGCCGTCGAGACCGCGGCGCAGTCGATGTTCGGTGCGCTCGTGAAGCGGGCGCCGAGCGCGGACGGCACACGTCGCGCCGTCGCGCGTGCCGATCTCGAGGGAGACGTCGGCGCGGCGTCTGCAAAGCTCGACGATGCGCTGCACGTCCTCGCGGCCGAGCTCGCCGAGGGCCCGCCGCTCGAAGGCGCGGCGATCGCCGAGCGTCGCGCCAGGGACCTTCGCGGCACGCTTCGTTCGATCGAGCGCGGGCTCGGTGTCCGACGTGATCGCGTCGTCGTTCCGTTCGATGACGACGATCTCGACGCGACGGAGCTCGACCCACCGGCGACCGTGGGCTTTCAAGACGACGCGCTGGGGCACGCCATCGCGTGGCTCGACGTGCGCGATCGATCGGTGTCGCTCGGTGCGAGCCCGATCGATCTCGGCCGCACGTTCCGCGAGGCGCTCTTCGGTCGCGTGCCGACGGTGGTGTGCACCAGCGCGACCCTCGCCGTCGCCGGCACGCACGTCGACGTGTCCTCGGAGGACAGCGAGGCGCCCCCGCCGCCGAGCGGCGGTGGCGTGACTCACCGCGCGAGCTTTCACTTCTTTCGCGCGCGGCTCGGCGCGCCGCACGGCACCGAGGAGCTCGTCGTCGCCTCGCCGTTCGACTTCGCGGCCAAGGTCGGGCTCTACGTCCCGCGTGATCTCCCCGAGCCCAACGCGCCCCTGTTCGACGCGCGCGCCGCGGAGCGGGCCCGCGAGCTCATCGAGCGGACCGACGGCGGCGCGTTCGTGCTCTGCACGTCGAACCGCGCGATGCGCGCCATCCATCAAGCGCTGCGCGGCACGGTGGGCAAGCGCTCGCTCTACCTCCAGGGCGACGCACCCAAGCACACGCTCCTCGCGCGCTTCCGCGCCCAAGAGAACGCTGTCCTCGTCGCGACGATGAGCTTCTGGGAAGGCGTCGACGTGCCGGGCTACGCGCTCCGCCTCGTCGTCATCGACAAGATCCCGTTCGCCGTGCCGAGCGATCCCATCGTGGCTGCGCGCTGTGCCGTCCTCGAGGCCGAGGGCGGAAACCCGTTCGTCGAGTACTCGGTGCCCATGGCCGCCATCACGCTCAAGCAAGGCTTCGGGCGCCTCGTGCGCTCGACGCGCGACGCCGGGATTGTCGCCATCCTCGACCGCCGCGTCACGACGCGGAGCTACGGTAAGCTGCTCCTCTCGAGCCTCCCGCCCACGCGCCGCCTCCCGGATCTCGACGCCGTCGCCGCGTTCCATCGCGAGGTGCACGGCCCGCGCGATCTCTTCTCCTGAACGCACCCGCCAAGCGTCGCCGCCGCCGCGCGTTTGTGCTACGCCGCGCGCGTCTTTGGAGGCGTTCCGATGAGCGAAATTCTGGCGGTTTTGGCACGTGAGATCCTCGATTCCCGCGGCAACCCGACCCTCGAGGTCGAGGTCCAGACGGAGAACGGTCGCGGTCGCGCCGCCGTCCCGAGCGGCGCGTCCACCGGCGAGCACGAAGCGCTCGAGCTCCGCGATGGCGACAAGAAGCGCTTCCTCGGCAAAGGCGTGAAGACGGCGGTCGAGAACGTCAACCGCACCCTCGCCAACGTCATCTGCGGCATGGACTCGCTCGATCAGCCTGCGGTCGACCGCGCGATGCTCGAGGCCGATGGCACGCCCAACAAGGCCAAGCTCGGCGCCAACGCCATCCTCGGCACCTCGATGGCCGTCGCCCGCGCCGCGGCCGACGACATCGGCATGCCGCTATGGCGCTACCTCGGTGGCATCCAGGCGCGCGTCCTCCCGACGCCGCTCATGAACATCCTGAACGGCGGCCAGCACGCCGACAACGGGCTCGAGATCCAAGAGTTCATGGTCGTCCCGGCGGGCCTTCCGACGTTCAACGAGGCGCTCCGCGCCGGCGTCGAGGTCTTCCACGCCCTGAAATCGATCCTCAAGGAGAAGGGCCTCACGACGGCGGTCGGTGACGAGGGCGGCTTCGCCCCGCGCGTCGACACCAACGAAGGCGCGCTCGCGCTCGTGACGCAGGCCATCGAGAAGGCCGGCTACGCGCCCGGCAAGGACGTGTTCCTCGCGCTCGACTGCGCGGCAAGCGAGTTCTTCGACAAGAAGAGTGGAAAGTACACGTTCGACAAGAAGACCGTGAGCGGCGAGGAGCTCATGGGCATCTACGAGAAGCTCGTGAAGACGTACCCGATCGTCTCGATCGAGGACGGCTTCGCCGAGGACGACTGGACGACCTGGAAGGCGTTCACCGATCGCGTGGGCAAGAACGTGCAGCTCGTCGGCGACGATCTCTTCGTCACCAACGTGGAGCGCTTGAAGCGCGGCATCGAGACGGGCACGGGCAACGCGATCCTCGTGAAGCTGAACCAGATCGGCTCGCTCACCGAGACGCTCGACGCCATCCGCATGGCGACCGAGGCCGGCTACCGCAGCATCATCAGCCACCGCTCGGGCGAGACGGAGGACGCGTTCATCGCCGATCTCGCCGTCGCCACCAACGCGGGGCAGATCAAGACGGGCTCGCTCTCGCGCTCGGATCGCGTGGCCAAGTACAATCAGCTCCTCCGCATCGCGTTCGAGCTGGGTGACGGCGCCGTCTACGCGGGTCGTCGCGCCTTCCGCGCCTGAGCCCGCACCATCGAGCCAACGCGCCGACGGGGGTCTGCCTCGCCGGCGCGTTTGCTTTCGTGTCCCGTCACTTGTTGGCGGGCGCGTCTTTCTTGTCTTCGCCGAGCTGCGAGTCGCGCATCGGGTCGAAATACCAATCGCAGCGCTCGTCGGTCTTGAACTCCGGCTTGGCGCAGTCGGCCGCGTTCAAGAACTTTCGCGGCACGTCCGCGCTCTGCGTCGTCGTGATCGGGGCCGGCTTCATGGCATCGGCCTTCCCGTCCTTGCACGCCGCACCGGACATCGACGTGACCATCACCAAGCCAACGAACAACGTGGTTCCACAAGCTCGCATCGAAGCGCCTCCCCAGAATCGGCCCCTGCTCGATTCGGCGCCACCCTGACCGATCGTCCCAGGTCGCGCAAGGCGTGTCGCGGTCCGGTGACACTAAAATCGTACGTGACGGCTCGATTTAAGGCGCTAGGGTCCGACGATGCGGATTCTTTCGGCGGACGGCAATGCGCGAGATCTCTCGGCTTTGACGGCGCGGCTCTCGGCTTGGGGCTACGAGCCGGTGAGCGCGACCGATGGACCCGACGCGTGGCGCATCTTGGGCCGCGAGGACGCTCCGGCGATCGCCATCCTCGACTTCGGCCTCGACGGTCTCTCCGCGCTCGATTTGTGCCGAATGCTCCGCGCGACGCCACACGGAGGCTCGGTCTACGTCATCATGACGGCGTCCGACGGCTCGGGGATCGATCTCGTCGAGGCGCGCGAGGCCGGCGTCGACGACTTCGTCGCCAAGCCCATCTCGGCACGTGAGCTCCAGTTCCGCGTGGCCAAGGGCGTGGCCTTCCGTGAGGGGCGACCGCGCCCACGCTTGACGAGCATTCCACCGGCGAGCCAGCCGCCTCCGTCGAGCCTGACGCCCGTCGCACCCTCAGTCGCGCCGTCCCCCATGCCCGTCCTCGGTGGGCGCTACCGCCTCGAGCGCAAGCTGGCGAGCGGCTCGGTCGCCGATGTTTGGCTCGGAGTGCATCTGTCGCTCGGCGTGAACGTCGCCATCAAGTTCGTGAAGCCCGAGGCTAGAGAACGCTTGGACTATGCACGCTTCGAGCGCGACGCGCGCGCGGCCGCGCAGCTCCGAAGCCCGCACCTCGCGCGCGTCTACGGTCACGGTAGCCACGAGGGCCTCGCCTACGTGGTCACCGAGTACCTGGGCGCGGAGTCGCTCGCGCGACGGGTCACGCGGGGCGGTCCGCTCTCCTTGGCCGAGGTTTCGGCCATCGTGGATCAGGCTGCGCTCGGCCTCGCCGAGGCCCACGTCGATGGCTTCGCGCACGGCGACGTGCGGCCCGAAACACTCGTCGCCATCGACGATTTGGATCGGCCCGGCAGGCTCACCGTCAAGCTGTCCGACTTCGCTTTCGTAAAGGCGGCGCTGACGCAGCGCCCCGAGGAGGCCGGACTGTGGAGCCCGAGCTTCGCGAGCCCCGAAGTGCTCAAGGCGGAGTCGGAGCCCGACCCGGCGAGCGATGCGTGGGCGCTCGGGGCCACGGCGTTCGCGCTCGCGACGGGAGCTCGCCCGTTCGGCGGGGACACGTTGGGACAAGTCTTTGCGAGCGTTTGTCTCGATCCGCTCCCGGTCCCGTCGGCCGTCCGTTCGACGCTCCCGGCCGCGTTCGATGCGTGGTTCGCGCGCGCGTGTGCGCGGACGCGGAGCGCGCGCTTCGTCGACGTCGCCGAGATGGCGAGCGCCCTTCGCTCGCTCTCTCGGCAAGCCTCCGCAGAGGGCACCAGGCCGCCCGTGCCGCGCCCGTCTGGGCTCGCGCCGCGCCCGTCGTGACGGATCACGCCGCCAACGCTTCGTCGTCCGAGTGCGGCGAAGTGTGACCGACGAAGAAAACCAGGAACTCGCTCCGGTCTTGCGCTGTCTGGCCGGGAATGGCGGGGCCGTTTGCGGACGTTCTCTCGTCCAAGGTCCTCGAAGGTCGCGGGGTCCAAGGGGCGCGAGGCAGCGTGGACGAGGGACACGACATCGAGCGCGTGGTCCGGCGAGGCCGGGGGCGGCTCACCTACCTCGCGCTCCGCGAGGCGGTGACGACGCACACGGGTGTCCTCGTGGGCGTGGCAGCGGCCTGCGCGGCGATTCGTCCCTTCGCGTGGGCGCGCGGCGACGCCGCCCAGTGGGTGATGCCCGCGCGCGCGAGCGTGCTCGCGCTGATGGGTGTTGCCGTGGCCGCCGCGGTCCTCTCGGTACGTGCGTTTCGTCGTCGCCCGAGCTTGCTCGCCGCGGCGCGTTCGCTCGACGCCGCGCTGGGTCTCAAGGAAGTCATCGCGAGCGGGTTTGCGTTCGAGGTTGCCGGCCGCTCGGAGCCTTTGGTCGTCGTCGCGCGGGCCCGCGCCGGGGCGACGCTCTCCGGGATCGACGTCGCACGCGTCTTGGTACCGGCGTCACGGACGCCCATGCGTGGGCGCGTGCGCGCGCTGCTCGCATGCGCGCTCCTCGCGGGGTTGGGGATCGGCTCTCTCGACGCGGCCGCGCTCGACCGACTACGGCATCCGCTCACCGCGCGTGAGGTGGCCGCGGCCGACGCGCTCCTCGCCGAGGCGAAGGCGGCGCGCGAGGCGAAGGTCGCGGAGCCGGGAGATCCCCAGGTGACCCTCTCCGAGGCCGCGCGGCGGGCGGCCGACGCAGCGAAGCGCGGCGATCGGCAGCGCGCCCTCGAGGCGCTCGACGATGTTCGTGCGGCGAAGCGCGCGGCCGACGCGGAAGCGCGCGAGCGGAAGAATGAGCTCCGCGCGCTTCGTGAGGAGCTCGAGGCGTCGCGCGGCGGAGCGGGCGCAGGCGACGCCCGACCGTCCGAGTCGATCCAGAAGATGCGCGACGCCGCGGCGCAGCCGAGCGGGGGCACCAGCGAGGCGTTGCGCGCGCTCGCGGAGCGGCTCGCGCGGGCGGAGCGCGCGGCTGCGGGGCAAGCGAGTCGCCTCGCGGCGCGTGCCAGTGAGCGCGCTGGATCGCCTTCGGCCGCGCGCGATGCGGCGCGCGCGAGCGCGTGGAGTCGCGTCGCGGATGCGTTGCGAGAGGCGCGTGACGCCGCGGCCCGTGGCGATGCCGCAGCGATGAAGGCGGCGCTCGAGCGCGCGGAGGAGGCGATGCGCGAGATGGAGCGAGCTGCGAGCGGCGCGTCATCCTCGTCGGGCCGTGAAGGCGCAGGCGACGAACGGAGCGCGCGAATCTCGCGCGAGGCCGCGGCCCTCGATCGGTCGCTGCGCGCTGGCATGCGCGGCGAATCCGGCGCTCGCGGCGAAGGGAACGAAGGCGAAGGCGAGGGAGACGGAGACGGCGCGGGCCAGCGCCCAGGCGAGGGCAAACGTGCCGCGAAGGGCGGGGCCGCGGCCAAGGGAGCGGGCGGTCGTGGGACGGGCCAGGACGGCGACGGCGATGGCTCACCCACGGAGGGACCGGGTCGCGGGGATCGCACGCCGGGAGCAGCCGGAAGACGCATCGCGGTCTCGGGATCGCTCGAAGCACGCGGCGACGCGCGGCCCGGCGAGCGCGCGGTCTCGGCAATTCAAGGCTTCGGACGCGGCGACGACGGTCGCGCGTTTCGTGACGTGTTCCCGTCGTACGAGAGCGCCGTCGAGGACGGCCTCAAAGACGAGCGCGTGCCCGCGGCGCGCCGCGGCGCCGTGCGCCGGTATTTCAGCGCGATCAGGCCCGGCGATGCGCCGGACGAGTCAGGAGACAAGAGGCCATGACGACCCAAATGCCCGTGCACTCGAACGGCGAGATTCTTCGAAGCGGCGCCGCCCTTGCGAAAGCGCGCGGCCAAGACGCCGAGGAGCGCGCCGAGGCGGCCCGCGCCGTCATCGGGAAATTGGAGGCCGCGCTCAAGGCGACGATCCTCGGGCAAGACGAGATCGTCGCGTGGGTCGTGCAGTCGCTCGTGGCCGGTGGGCACGTCCTCCTCGAAGGCGCGCCCGGCCTCGGCAAGACCCAGATCGTTCGCACGCTCGCGCGCCTCGTCGGCGGCTCGTTCGCGCGCATTCAGTTCACGCCCGATCTGATGCCGAGCGACGTCGTGGGCACGAGCCTCGTGGTCACCCGCCCCGACGGCGGCAAGGATCTCGCGTATCGGCCCGGTCCGATCTTCGCCAACCTGGTGCTGGCGGACGAGATCAACCGCGCGACGCCCAAGACGCAGAGCGCGCTGCTCGAGGCGATGGCCGAACGCACCGTCACCGTCGACGGCCAAGCGCGGCCGCTTCCGACGCCATTCTTCGTCCTCGCCACGGAGAACCCCATCGAGATGGAGGGCGTGTACCCGCTTCCCGAAGCGCAGCTCGATCGCTTCCTCGTGAAGCTCGTCATGCACATTCCCGATCTCGAGACCCTGACGCGCATTGGCGCGCGCGCCGAGGAGCCGCCGCCGCCCACCGCGCTCACTTCGCCCGAAGAGCTCCTCTTCGCGCAGAGCGTCGCGCGGTCCATCCCCGCCGCGCCGCACGTCGAGCGCTACGCCGCCAAGCTCGTCCTCGCGACCCACGCGCATCGCGGCGCGCGCTACGGCGCTGGCCCGCGCGCGGTTCAAGCGCTCATGAGCTGCGGACGTGCCCGCGCGCTGGCCGCCGGGCGCGTCGCCGTAGCCGCGAGCGACATCGCCGATGCCGCGCTTCACGTGCTCCGGCACCGCGTCGGCATTCGGTTCGAGGCCGACGCCGCGGGATTGACGGGCGACGCGCTCGTGCGTGAGGTCCTCGCGTCGACGGCGGTGGAGTGATCGCGATGGAAGCTCCCGCGCCCGCCGCGGCCGATCCGGATTCGGATCACGAGCTCTTGGCGCCCGAGATGATCGCGCGCCTCGCGCGGCTCGCGCTCACGGCGCGCAAGCTCGCGTCGGCCCGTCGCGCGGGTCGCCGTCGTACGCGGCGCGTCGGCAATGGCGTCGAGACCATCGATCTCCGCCCCTACGCCGACGGCGACGACCCACGCCGAATCGCCTGGCACGCGTACGCGCGCCTCGAGCGGCTGCTCGTGCGCTTGGTGGCGGACGAAGCCCCGCAGCGGCTCGCGCTCGTCGTCGATCAGAGCGCGTCGATGGGCTTCGGGCGGCCGAGCAAGCTTCGTCACGCGACACGGGTCGCGGCCGGCCTCGCGGCCGTCGGCCTCTCCGGCGAGGATCGCGTCGCCGTCGCCGTGGGCTCCGAGGGCGATGCTCGCGCGCTCCGCGCCGTCAGCGGGCGCTCCGGGCTTCCTCGCGTGCTGTCGACCCTCGACCGCCTGGCCGCGGTGGGCGCGACGGACTTGCCGCGCACGGTGCGCGCCGCCGTCGACGCGGCCGGTGGTCGCGGCCTCACCGTCATCGTCAGCGATCTCTACGAGCCGTCAGGGGTCTTGGCCGGCGCGCGCGAGGCCCGGCTTCGTGGCCACGACGTCGCGATCGTCGAGGTGCTCGCGCCGTTCGAGATCGATCCCGGAGAGGCGATCGTCTTGGACGGGCTCGAGCTCGAGGACGAAGAGACCGGTGAGGTCGTCGAGCTTCCGGCTTCCCGCGCGCGCGAGGGTTACCTCGAAGCGCTGGCCGCCCACCGTCGCGCTGTCGACGCCGCCGCGGCGGAGCTCGGCGCGGTCGTCCTGCGCACCACGACCGACGAGTCCTTCGAGGCCGTGGTGACGCGCGCGCTCGGCCAAGGTTGGGTGCGCGCGTGACGTTCACGTCGCCGGCGTTCCTCGGCGTCCTGGGGCTCCTCGTCCCGATCGTCGTGCTCTTTCTCGTTCGTCGGAAGCGAAACGTCGTGCGCGTACCGTCGACGATCGTGTGGCGCCTCGGCGCACGCGTCGTCGCCAAAAATAGGCGCTTTCGCGATCTGCGTCGGCTCCTCGCGCTCGCGCTTTGCCTCCTCGGCGTGGCGGCGCTCGCGCTCTCGGCCGCGCGGCCGACGGGCTCGCATCTCCCGTCGACGCAAGTGTACGTGGTCGACCTCTCGGCCTCGATGGACGGCGCGCCGCTGCGCGAGGCGAAGCGGTTCATCACGCGTGACGTCGCGTCTCTCGGCCCGCTGGACCGCGTCGCGATCGTGACCGCCGCGGGCGACGTGAACGTGGCGCTTCCGCCGTCATTGCCCGGGCCGGCGCTCGATGCGGCGATCGCACGCCTCACCGCGCGCGCGCGGACGGTGTCCCTCGAGGAGGCCACTGGGCTCGGCGTGCGTCTCGCCGGACGCGGGCACGGCGCGCGCGTCGTCGTCGTGAGCGACGTCCCCGTCGACGCGGAGACCGCCCGCGCGCCGGGAGTCAGCGTATTCCAGCGTCGGGTCGGTCCGCCGTCGCGCGACAACGTCGGCATCACCGCGTTCCACTCGCGCCCCGCGCTCGACGGCGCCGACGACACGCTCCGCGAGGCGACGATCGGCGTCGCGACGTCCTCGACGCGCGCGCGCCGGGTTCGGCTCTCGATCACCGAAGAGGGTGGCGTCGTGACCGAGCGCACAGCCGAGGTCGCGCCCGGGGTCGGCGCGACGGTTCGCGTGACCTTGCGATCGGGCGGTCGTGTCTCCGCGCGCGTCGCGCCCATCGACGGGCTCGCCGACGCGATGGCCATCGATGACGAGGCCGTGCTCGTCGAGCCGCCCCGCCGCAAGCTTCGGGTCGCGCTCGTCTCCGACCCGACGCCCGGGAGCGGTGACGAGACGTCGGCGTTTTTCCTGCGCCAGGCGCTCCTCGCGGCGGGCGTGGGGACCGTCACCGACGTGCGCTTCGACGCGCCGGCACCACGCACCGCCGACGTCGACGTCGCGGTCGTCGTGCGCCCGGGTTCGGGCGTGCCGGCGGATGTCCCAGCCCTCTACGTCGGTCGCGAGCCGTCTCCCGGTGCGAGCGATCGGGGGCCGACGTTCGTGGCGCGCGACGCGGAGCGGTCCGAGCTCCACCTCCGCACCATCGCGACCGACGACGCGCTTCTCCGCGGCGTCGGCCTCGACGACCTCACGGTCGTTCGCGCGCGTGTCGCGGTCCCGCCGCGCGGGGCACGCTCGCTCGTGGAGCTCGATGGCGGCGCGACCCTCATCGCGGGCGGCAGCGGCGCGCACGCGTGGGTATGGTTGGGCATCGATCCGGCCTTCACCGATCTCGTGCTTCGCGTGGCGTTCCCCGTCTTGGTCTCCAACGTCGTCGCCGAGCTCGGTGGCGGCGCAGCGATCGCCTCGGCGGACACGGCACCAGCGACCGAGGTGGCGCTGGCCGTCCCCGATGTCGCGACGCCGCTGCCGCCGGCGGCCGAGCCACGCTGGCGCGTACCGCTCGCGCCGAGCGCGCTCCTCGCGTTCGTCGGCGCGGCGCTCCTCGCGCTCGAGCTCTTCATCACCTACCGAGGTCGCCGCGCCGCGGCCCCGGCGCCGGCGACGTCGGCCGATGCATCCCCGGAGAAGGCATTCGCGTCATGAAGCTTTCGTCGCATCCGCACGCGCTCGCGTTCGTCTTTCGCGCCGCCGCCCTGGCGCTCGTCGTGGCCGCGCCATGGCTCCCGGCGCGTATGCGTCCGTCGAACGAGCGAAGCGTGGTCTTCGTCATCGACCGCTCGGCCAGCATCGACGACGACGCGATGGTCGATGCCCACGCTTTCTTGGAGCGCGCGTTCTCGCGGGCCGGTGCGCCCGCGCTCGGTGTCGTCGCGTTCGATGGGGACGCGGAGCTCCTCGCGCCGGTCGGTACGATGGTGGCGCCCGAGCTCTCGCGCACGGAAGGCTCGACGCGTTGGGCGAGCGATCTCGCGGCGGCGCTTCGTCTCGCGCGCGCCGCGCTCCCGACGAGCGGCGAGCGCAGCATCGTCGTCCTCTCCGACGTACGACCGACGCGCGGTGATGCCGCGGCGGAGGTGCGCGCGGCGGCTGCCGACGGCGTGCGCGTCGACGTGGTGCCTCCTCGCGAGCCTCCGCCCGACGCCCGCGCACGAGACGAAGCCCACGCGACGGTTCGCTCCGTCACCGCGCGCGCGCTTCACGTCGCCGAGGGACAGCCCGTCACGCTCGACGTCGAGGTGGCCGTGGAGCGACACGCGCTCGTCACGTGGAAGCGCGATGGCGTCGCGCTCCGTCCGCAACCGGTCTACTCGCGTTCCGACGGGAGCTCCACGCTCAAGGTCGAGCTCACCGACTCGTCGCCGCCGCCCGGACCGCACGTCTACGAAGTGAGCGTCACGTCGACCGGACGCTACGGCGCGTCGCACACGACCGGTGGAGACCCCGACGGGCCGCCGCCCGCGATGACGGCGGTGGACGTGGAAGGCACGTCGCAGGTCGTCGTCTTTTCCGGAACGGGCGCGGTTCCCAGCGTGCTCTCGGCGGCGCTCAAGGAGGCGGGGCTGGCCGCGCACGCGCTCCCCATCGAGCGCGCCGCCGATCCTTCGTCTTATTCGGGGGCGGATCTCGTGGTCCTCGCCGACGTGCGCGTGAGCGGCGCCGACGCCGATGACACGGCGCTGACGAAGCCGGCCCAGTCCGCGCTCGTCGAGTTCGTCAAGGAGGGCGGGGGGCTTCTCGTGACCGGTGGCGTCTTCGGCCTCGCACCCGAGTACGCCGGGACGCCGCTCGCCCGCATTCTCCCGGTGGAGATCGAAGATCGCGGGCACGTCGAGGATCCTCCCGTTGCGCTCGCGATCATGCTCGATCGGTCCGGCTCGATGGGAATGCAGGTCGGCACGCACACCAAGATCGAGCTCGCCATCGAGGCCTCGCTCGCCGCCGCCGATTCGCTGCGCCCCACCGACGACGTGGCCATCGCCAGCGTCGACACGGAGACGCACTGGGACGTGCCGGCCGGCCCGGCCTCGCGTCTCGCCGGACACCGCGACGAGGTTCGCGCGGTCCGCGCGGGCGGGGGCGGCATTTATGTGTATACCGCACTCAAGGACGCGTACCGCGAGCTCGACGGGTCGAAGCGTCCCGTCCGCCACGTCATCCTCTTCAGCGACACCGCGGACAGCGAGGAGCAGAGCGAGGGGAGCCCGGGCGGGTACTTCGACGGTGAGATGCCGAGGGGGGTCGCCGGCAAGACCGCCGAGGCGCTCGCGCACGACGCGCGCGTTCGCGGCATCACCACCACGGTCGTCGGCATCGGCGAAGAGAGCGCCAAAGACACCGAGTTCTTGCGCCGGCTGGCCACCGCCGCGGGCGGACGCTTCTATCTGACGGCCGAGGGCACCGATCTCCGCCGCATCTTTCTCTCCGAGACCCGCGTGCTCGCCCAGTCGAACCTGCGAAGCGACGCGAGTCACGTGCACGTCGTTCAGGCCGACCCCATCGTGACGGGCGTCGACGTGCCGAAGCTCCCCGCGCTCAAAGGCTACGTCGAGACGGGCCGTCGTTCGGGCGCGGACACTGCGCTCGCGCTCGACGATGGTCGGCCGTTCGTCGCCAGCTGGCGCTACGGGCTCGGTCGCGTCGCGGCCATCACCACCGATCTGACGGAAGGGTGGGGGGCGGAATGGGCCGCGTCGAGCGCGGCGGCCCAGCTTCTCCGCCAGACCGGACGTCACGTCCTTCGCCAAGCGAGCGCGACCCGCGCCGACACCGACGTGCGCGTACGCGATCGCTCCGTGGAGGTGACGTTCGAGCTCCCCCCCGACGCGCCCGCGGACGCAGCACCGCGCGAGGTCGAGCTCTACGCCGTCGATCGCGCGGGAAAGTCGCGCAAGCTCGACGCGCATCTCGAGGCCGCGGGGCCGGGGCGCTTCGTCGCGCGCGCTCGCTCCGCGGGAGAGGCCGTCGTAGTGGCGCGGGCGCGCGACGTGCGCGGCGCGCTGATCGGCGAGGGCCTGGGGCGTCAGGATCGAGTGTCCGAGCTGTCCGGTGCAGGGCCCGACGAGGCAGCGGGTCGTGAGCTCGCCCGACTCGGAGACGGGGCCTACGGCGTCTCGGTCGACGAGTCGTTCCGTCCGACCTTCCGCCGCGCACCGACGCTCGTCGCCACTTGGCCGTGGGCCCTCGTCGCCGCGGCCGTGCTCGTGGTCGTCGATCTCGCGCTCCGTCGTCGCCCCGGTCGGGCGCGACGTCGCGCCGCGTTTGCTTGAAGGTCAGCTCGCGCGCTCGAGCGCCGTCTTGGCATCCACCGCGGCGAGGAGCGCCCCGAACCGCGAGAGCCCGAATTTCCGGACCAGGAGCGGAGTGCGTCCGTGATCGCGGAGGTGCCGGCGCGCCACCTGGACCGCGGCGTGACTGTTCACGTCGGTGAGGACCACGACGACGTCGCAGCGGTCGATGAACTCGGTCAACGCGCCGCCGCCGCCGCCTCGGAGGTGGCCGTCGTGGAAGACGACCTCGTGCCCCGCGGCCTTGGCGAGCCGCTCGTAGTGCGGCTCCATTCGCTGGACTCCACCGATCAATCCGATGCGCATGACAAACCTCCGCGCCATCGCACCGCGCGCGGGAATGCGCTGCGTCGACCCTCTAGACCTTAGCGACGGGGCATCCGCTAGTCAATGCCGGCTGTCCGTTATGACGGACGATTGCTCCCACCTCGGCGGGAGCGTGCCCGCGCGATTCGAAGCGCGATCGCGGTGGCAATCGCGAAGAGCGCCCCTCCCGACGTCGGTCCGGACGCGGCGCCGATGCTGCACGCTTTGCTCGTCGGTGGAGGCGCCGACGGAACGGGGGAAGCCGGGGCGCGAGCGCTCGCGCTGGTCGACGGGGCGGGCGCGCTCGCGTCCGAGTCCTCGGGCTCGCACGCGCGCGTCGGGGGACCGTGTTTCGACGGACGCTCCACGCAGCGTCCACGAACGAGCGCTCGCACGTAGCAACGCGCGCCGACGGGCAGGACCTCGCACGGCTCGCCGTTGGGCACGATGATGTCGGCGCGCGCGGGCGCCGCGATCGCGATCGCAGCGCCGATCACGAGCGCGGCCAGGGTCGGGGTTCTCATCGAAAGGCTCCGAGGTCGATCGGCGCGGCGCCCGCGGCGCCATCGCACGCCGCCTTGTTGCCCTGCTTGCACGCGGTCTGAAAGAGGCGGCGCGCGTGCTCGGGATCGGCGGCGATACCCGTGCCCTTGGCGACGCGCTTCGCGAGGACGTCGCATCGCTCGGGCTCGCGGCTGCACGCCATCGCGGCGGCCACCGTCGCCGCGGTCGGATCGGGCGGCGTACCCTCGCCGGCGTCGAGCATCTCCGTGAGCGTGAAGCACGCGTCCGGCACACCGTGCACGAGCTCCTTGCCGAAGCAGGCGCGCGTCGCCAGCTCGAGCGCCAGCGCGAGGTCGCGCGGCCCGCCGCGCCCCCGCCGTCGCGCCTCGGCCAGCCTCGCGCACCCGGCGAGGCTCACGTCGCGCTCGTGGTCCTTCGACGCGAACGGGGGACAAGCGCGCTCGTAGAGCTTCGTCGCTGCGTCGGGGCTCTTCGCTTCGTCTCCGACGATGACGCAGTCCTCCGCCACGCCGTGCTCGCAGGCGAACACGTGATCGTCGTGGGTCGGCTTGGGCGCGCCCGGACCGTCGCGCGGGTCCCACGGGTGGCAGGCGTGCATGACGCCCGCCGCGCACGCGCGCTTCATGACGTCGGATTGCGGCGGCCGGAGCGCCCAACATCCGCGCTCGGAGCCGGCGAGGCACGCGCGCGTCAGGTCCTGCATCTCGCTCGGCGCAAATTCGGAGCCTTGTGGCTGCCCCGCGCGATATTGCGCGTCGAGCCGGGCTTGGAGGGCGTTGAACGCGCGGTCGATGCACGCCTCGTAGTCGCCGTCTTCGCACGTGGTCGAGGGGATGCTTGCGCGCGCCGCGCGGTAACGACCGGTGGGGACGGGGGCGCGGCATGCGTCCGGGCTCCCGTGCGCGCACGCGTACGCGGTGAGCGCGTCTCCGCACGCGACGTTCTCCGGCAACCCGAAGCCCTCGCGGACCAGGCCCGCGATCTCGACGCAACCGATCGTCACCTCGCTGGTGCACGCGCGCGCGAAGAGCTGCGCCGCGACGCGCGCGTCGGTCGGCCCGCCGTGACCGGAGCGAAAGAGACGCCCCAGATCGGCGCACGCGTCGAGCTTCCCGCCGTCGCACGCGGCCCGCAGCCGAACGTGCTGCGGCGAGAGCTCGCCGGGCATCGGCACCTCGGGCGCTGCCGGACGCGAGCACGCGATGGGATCGCGCGCGCGCGCCATGCGGTCAGCCCACCGCCGCTCGAAGAAGCCCGGCTCGCTCAAGAGGCCGACCGGCCCGGTCCCCGCGTCTGCAGTCGTCGAGGCGGGCGTTCGACGGCAGCCCATCGTGCTCGCCGCGATCGCGCCGACGAAGGCGAGCTTCGCCAGACGATCGAGCGCGCGGAAGGCGACGGGCGGTGCCACCGAGCGAGTCTAGGTCAACGCGAGCGCCCCGGGCGAGGTCAGCGGCCGTGCGTGAAGTCGCGGCCGTGCTTCTCGAGGTACTCGTCGTAGGTGCCGTTGAACGTCTCGAGCGTGGCCGCCTTGCGCTTCTCGCCGGTGCCACCCTCGCCGGGGATCAGCTCGAAGATGCGGTTCGCGAGCTGGCCGACGAAGTGACGGTCGTGGCTGACGAACACGATGGTGCCCTTGAACGGCTGGAGACCGTCGAGCAGGCCCTCGATCGACTCGATGTCGAGGTGGTTGGTCGGTTCGTCGAGGACGAGCACGTTGCTCTTCAAGAGGAGGAGCTTGCACAGCATGAGGCGCGCGCACTCGCCGCCCGAGAGCGCCTCGGTCTGCTTGAGCGCGGCCTCGCCCGAGAACAGGAGGCGGCCGAGCGTCCCGCGAACGTGCTCCTTGGTCGCGCTGTCGTCGTACTGGTAGAGCCAGTCGTACGCCGTCATTCCTTTGGCCGCGTGCCCGATGGCCTCGTGGTGGTCCTGCGCGAAGTAGCCCACGGCCGTGTCGTGACCCCAGCGGACCTCGCCGGCGTCGGGCGCGAGCACGTACTCTTTCGTGTCCTCGTCGAGCTGGGTGAAGCCGCCCACCATGAGCTTGAGCAGCGTCGACTTGCCGATGCCGTTCGGGCCGATGACGGCGATGCGATCGCCGCGGTTCACGTTGAGCGCGAGGTTCTCGAAGATCTCTTTTTCGCCGAAGCGCTTGGACACGCCCTCCATGCGGAGAACATCGCGTCCGCTCGGCTTCTCGAACTCGAAGCGGATGAAGGGTCGCACGAGGCTGGACCGCTTCTGGGTGCGTGAGCCGATTTGCTCTTCGAGCTTCTCGATCTGCTTCAAGCGGCTCTGCGCTTGGCTCGACTTGGACTTGTGCGCGCCGAAGCGCTGCACGAAGCCTTTGAGCTCGTCGATCTTCTTCTCGGCGGCCGCGTTCTGCGCGTCGCCGCGCTGCTTGTTCTCGTATTTTTGCTCGACGAAGTCGTCGTAGCCGCCGGTGTAGACGGTGATGGTCTGGTAGTCGACGTCGGCGATGTGGGTCGCGATGCCGTTCAAGAAGTGGCGGTCGTGCGAGACGACGACGAGCGTGCCCTTGTACTCGAGCAAGAACTCCTCGAGCCAACGGATCGAGTCGAGGTCGAGATGGTTGGTGGGCTCGTCCAAGAGGAGGACGTCGGGGTGGCCGAAGAGCACCTGCGCGATGAGGACGCGGAGCTTGTAGCCCGCCGCGAGCGTGTTCATCGCGTCGCCGTGCACCGCGGCCGGCAGGCCGAGGCCGAGGAGGAGCTCGGCAGCGTCGGTGTCGGCCGTGTAGCCGTTCTCTTCGGCGATGACGCCCTCGAGCTCGGCGAGGCGCATGCCCACCTCGTCGGTGACCTCACCGGCCAGCAGGCGATCCTTCTCGGACATCGCCTCCCAGAGGGCCTTGTTGCCCATCATGACGGTGTCGAGGATGCGCTGCTGGTCGTATTCGTAGTGGTTCTGCTTGAGGACGCCGAGGCGGAGCTTGCTCGGGATGGTGATCGATCCCGTGTCGGACTCCTCGATGCCGGAGAGCATCTTGAGCAGCGTGGACTTCCCGGCGCCGTTCGCGCCGGTCAAGCCGTAGCGCTTGCCCGGGTCGAACTGCATCGAGACGTTCTCGAACAGGATCTTGGGGCCGAAACGCTTGGTAACTTTGTCGAGCAGAATCACGGCGCTCGTTTAGCACGAGCGAGGCGTGCGCGAGAGCCCGCGTGCGCGGCTTCAGCCCAAAAATTCGCGAACGACCGCGTAGAGGAGGTCCTCGTCCGCGTAGACCTCGGCGATCTCGTCGTCGTCGAAGAGGAACGCCACGGTCTCCTTCTTGGCGCGTTTTTCGGGCAAGAGGCGCAGTAGCGGGGCGATGCGCTTGGCGACGCTCTCCGGCCGAACGCCCTCGTCGAGCTCGATGAGCTTCTTTTCGGTGAGGAGGCGCACGAGGGCGAGGGCAGGGGAGCTCGCTGGAAGCGCCGGCTCCGCTGCCTCGGCCTTCTTGGGCCGGGCGCTCTTCTTGGCCGGCTTCTCCAGGGTGAGCTTGTCGGGGGCCCCCTCGAAGAGGCGCTTCAGGACGTCGACGAGCGCCGGGAGCTCGTCCTGGAGGAGCTCGAGGTCGACCTTGATCTCGCGCGCCCCGCCGACCACCGCCGCGCCGCGCGCGGTCAGGCTCAGCGTGAGCGTGAGGGCCGTGAGGGCGGCGCGCTCGAGGGCCCCGCCGTCGCGGTTGCCGTCGTCGATTCCGAACCAGAGCTCGACGTCCTCGAGCGCGCACGGTCCGTCACCGTCGCCGCCGACGAGGGCGAGGCCAATGTCGTCTCCGTCGCGGCCGAAGCTCACGATGCGGACGTCGGGGTCGATGTCGGCGCTGGTTGCGCGGTACTCGAGGGTGGGCTGGCTCATCGAAAAGAAGGCACGCAGCTTAGCAGCCGAGACGCCCCAACGTCGCGGGTCCCGCGACGTCCGTCCCGGCGGCCCGCGGAGCACCCCGCGGATGCCCGGCTTTCTTGGGGGTAGCCTAGCCAACGCTGCTAGCCTGATGGCAACGTGAAGGGCGCTTTTGCTTACGTCGGTGAGCTCGTGGAGCTCCACAAGATCAGCGACCCGGCAGAGCGCCGTACGACGTGGCGCCAGTCGGTCGCGACCCTGGGACGCGCGTCGATCGACGACGGGCCGAGCCCGCTCGAAGGGCTGAACCCCGACGCGCTCGCCAAGGGAATCGGTGCGGCGCTGCAAGGTGGCCTCGTCGACGACGTCGACTGGCTCGCGCCCGCGGCGGCGGGGGTGGCGCTGTATTCGCTGGCGGCGGCGCTCCCGCCCGGCCCGGAGCAGCGCGAAATCGGACGGCGGGTGGTCGCTCGCCTTCACGGGGGTAACGCCGAGACGTTCGTGGCGATGGCGACGCGCATGGCCGTCGGCACCGGCAAAGGTCTCGGCTCGAGCGCCGTGCGCGCGCGCGTCGAGCTCGTCTGCGATTTGCCCCTCGCGGCAGGCGTGCGCGACGGCGCGATGGCGCTCGGTCTCGCGTCGGGACGAGAGCTCGCGCGCGAGTGGTTCACGCAGCCCTCGACGGGGTCGCTCCCCGAGCGGCGCTTCACCGCGCGTCTCTTGGAGCGCGCCGCGCGTGAGGCAGCCACGCGCGCGCTGGCCGGCGACGATCACGCGCTCCGCGTGTTTCGGTCCGAGGCGATCAAAGAAGCGTGGCAGCGCCTCCTCGACGATCGCGAGTCGCTCGTGTGGCGGCACGTGGCGACCGCGCGCGGTCTCTTGGCCGCTGTGATGCCCGAGCTCGAGGCCGCCATCACGGCGTCGCTGAAGATCGAGCGCGGCGTGACGGATTGGCGGCGGGGCGCGACCTCGGCCGCCGCGATGATCGCGGTCAAGCCCGAGGTCGGCGCGCGGCTCGCGCGCGGCGTGCTCGATGGCGGTCTCGTGGAGCGCGACCGCGGGATCGTCGCCGCGCTCGTTTGGGGGCTCCCGCGCAGCGCAGAGGCGGAGCCGGAGGCCACACGCGAGACGTTGGCCCACGTGGCGCGAAAGGCGCCGATCGACGCCGCCGAGGCCATCGTGAAGCTTCGCAGCGAGCTCTCCGGCTTCGACGGGCCCATCCCCGAGGTGGCGGCGCAGGCTTCCGAGACGTGTCGCCGCGTGCTCGAGGACGCTCGATCCGACGATGACGGCGAAGACGCGCTCCGCCACGAGCTCGCGCGCGATCTCGGGGGCGTGGCCGATGGCTCGCTCCGGCAGCGAGTCGCCGCGGCGCTCTCACTCTATGCGCAATCGGGCGCACGAGCCGCGGCCACGGCGGCGCGCGACATTCTCCGCGAGCTCGACGGCAGCCTGACCGCGCTCGAGGCGCTCACGGAAGGGGAGGAGGACGCGGGCGCGCGCTCGGCGCGGCGCGCGTCGCTCGGTGTCTTGCGCGACATCGACGTCTCCATCTTGGAGCGCGGCACGTTGGCGGCGCTCCTCCGGTTGGGCGGCGTAACGCGCCCCGCGCAGGCGTCGCAGCCGAGCCTCTACGCAGCGCCGCCGCAGGCCGGGGCTGCGCCTGCCGCCGCGAGCACCGACGATGCCCGCGCCAATCTGGAGGAGCTCGACCGGCAGCGGGAGCGACTCGGTGTGTGGATCCTCGGCCGTGAGGGCGCGCCCACCGACGCGCATCCGACGCTTCGTTTTCGACGTCTGCGCACGCTCGTTCACCTCGTCGATACCGACGTGGGCGCGCAAGAAGAGATCTCGTCGCGCCACCGCAAACGGTGGACGCGTATCGCGACCGCGCTCCTCCAGAGCGCCGCCGCCGGGCCGCCGCCGCAGTTTCGTCGCACGGTTCTGGCCGCGCTCGCGCGCTCGCTCGACGCGCTCGTTCGCTCCGATCTGCTCGACGCGACGGACGTGCTCTTGCTCGCCGCGACGACGTTCGATCAGAAGGCGGACTTCGACACGCTCGAAGAGGCGTCGATGGACGTCGACCTCGTGCACGCTCTCCGTCGCTGGGGCACCTTCGTATCGCGCCCCAAGACGACGCCGTCGACGCCGCCCGACTCGATGCTCCCATCGCTTCGCGCGCCCGCGCCCGCGGTGACCAAGCTCAAAGACGGGCTGATGGCGCTCGACGTCCTCGCCAAGGATCTCTTCCCGGTGTCGACGAGCCGCGGCGAAGCGCTCCGCACGGCGTTCGTTCGCGCCTTGACCTCGCTCAACGCCGTTTCCAACGCCAAGGCGCTTCGTCACGTCGCCTCGGGTGAGGCCGACGTGGTGAGCACCCTCGAGTCTGCGGTGGCGGCGATCTCCAAGCTCGTGACCGGGGCCCGTGGTCGCCTCGACCCCGATCGCAACAGCGTGCCGCCGGGCACGGTCGCGAGCGCCGACCCGCCGTCGATCGCGCTCGCGGCGGCGCGCGCCGCGAGCTCCAACGTCGAGCTCCGCGTCGACGAAGTGGAAGGATGGCTACGCGCGTACGAGGCCACGGTGCCGCGTGCCGTCTTGGAGCTCGTCCGCATCGGCATGACGCGCCTCGCCGAGATTCCGCCCGATCGCCCGAGCCTCACCATGCAGGCCGTGCGCGTCACCGACGCGGCGCTCCCGGCGTGGATCCCGGCGCGCCGCACGCTCGGCGGCTTTTTCGTGCTCCGCCCGCTCGGCGCCGGTGGCGCGGGGACGGTGTTCGTCGTCAATCGCGTGGAAGATCGGCACGACGAGTCGGCGGAGAAGTTCGCGCTCAAGGTCCCCGACTACTCGGCTTCGGCCGCGCGCTCGCTCTCCGAGCTCGAGTTCCTCGAGCTGTTCCGCAAAGAGGCGACGGCGCTCCTCTCGCTGCCCGCGCACCCGAACCTCGCCAAGTTCGTCACGTTCGACACGGCCGCACGGCCCAAGCCCATCCTCGTCATGGAGCTCGTCGAGGGCCTGAGCCTCGAGAAGATCGTGCAGGCCCGCGCGCTCGACATGCAGCGCGCGCTCGCGGTGCTCGACGACGTGCTCAAGGCGCTCACTGCGATGCACGGCGCGCAGGTCGCGCACCTCGACGTGAAGCCGTCCAACGTCGTGCTCCGCGGCGGCGAGACGGGCGTCCTCGTGGACTTCGGCCTCGCCGGTCGTCACATCCGTCCGGGCTGCGCGTCCGGGCCGTACGGCGCTCCGGAGATCTGGACGGCCCCGCCAGGCTCGACGCAGTCGCCGCTCCCGGCCGACATCTATGCGTTCGGGTGCTTGGCCTTCGAGGCCCTCACCGGGCAAGTGCTTTTCGAGGCGCCCAACGAGACGGCGCAGATCGCCGCGCACCTCGGGCACGATGGCTTCCCGCCGCGCCTCAAGGACTTCTCGCAGAAGCCCGGGATGACGCAGCTCGCCGAGCTCCTCTTCTGGACGCTGCGCCGCGATCCGGCGAGCCGTCCGAACGTCGAGCGCGTGCGCGACGACTTTCGGAAAATTGCGCTCACGCTCCTCGGCAAGAAGTGGCCGCTCGCGACCTGACGCGCGCTTACTTGGTCGTTGGCGGCGTGCAGCCGCCGTTCACGCACTGACTCTGAATGCCGCACGGAGTCACGGTCTTCTTCCACACGCACTTGCCGGCGACACACGAAGGATCGCCGTAGGACGCCATCGCCGTGAGGCTCTCGCACGTCGAGGTCGGCGGGACGGTGCATCCTCCGCCGTCGGGCAAGCACGGCGTCGTGACGTCTGGCCCCGTGTCCGCGATCGCGTCGGCCCCGCGAGCGTCGGTCGTGGCGCCATCGCTGCTCGCGTCGTCACCTTGGTCGACCGCGCGGCTCGCGTCGATCGCCGGCTCGTCCTCTTCGACCTTGCCGCACGCGAAGCCGAGGAGCGAAAGCGCGGACCAGAGGCCAAGCACGTGAGACTTGCGCATGCGCGCGACCCTAACAACGATCCGCAGCGCATGGCCCAACGCTCGACTCGCTCGCCGCGCCGGAGACTCGGTTGAGTCGGGGTCTCCGCACCGCATCGCGCGTGCGTCGCGCCTTCCTCGCCGTGTTCGGGCTGGCGATTCCGCTCGGCTCGCGCATTTTCGGTGACGGCACCTTCGCGTACGGCATGTACGCGAGCGCCGTCGAGACGCGCCTCGAGGTCGTGGCGATCGACGTCGCGGGCAACCGGCACGCGCTGAGCCCGGCCGAGCTCGCGCGCGGCGCGCGCCCGAGCGTCGTGCCGATGGTCGCGGGGAGCGATCATTTTCGCGTGGTCCCGGGGAGCGAGGGTCTGCGCGCTGCGCTTCCGGCGCTCGCGCGTCATGCCTGCAGCGCGGTCGAGACGACGCCGTCCGTCGCGGTGGTCGAGCTCACATTGTTCGAGCGACGCCACGGCGGCGAGCTGCGCGAGACGCGGGCGCGCGAGACCTGCCCATGACGCCGCGCCGTGCGCTCGTCCTCGCCCGCGTCGCCACAGGGACGCTCGTGCTCGTTCGCACGACGCCCCTCGGTCGGGTGCTTCCGCGCTCGTTCGCGCCCGGTGAGTGGGGCGGTGCGACCGACGCTCACGGATGGACCGCGACCTTGCTCGGGCCGGCGTTCCCGTGGGCGATCGTCGTGACCCTCGTCGCGGCGCGCACCGTCTTCGCGGCGCTCTTCGCGATGGGCGTTCGACCCCGCTGGACCGGCGTGATCTGCGCCGTGTCGGGTTACGCGCTCCTTCTCCAAGATCGCTTCGCGTTCGTGAACGCGCTCCACGTGCTCTATCTCGGCACCGCCGCGCTCGCGCTCGCGAGCCCGCCGAGGTCGGACGAAGCGGACGCGGACGCCGAGCGCGGCGTGCTCTTCGTCGCTCGCTTCCTCGCCACCATCTATTTCTGGGCGGGGCTATCCAAGGTCAGCGCGGAGTGGCTTTCGGGTCGCGCGCTCGCCCTCGAGGTCGACACCGGAGCGTTCCTCGGTCCGCTCGGACGATGGATCGCGCACGGGGCCGTGCGGAGCGTCGTCGCGCCGGCCGTCGTGGCGCTCGAGCTCTTGGTCGCCGTGCTTCTCGTCCTCGATCGGCGGAAGCCCGCGGTGATTCTCGCCCTCGCGTTTCACCTGGGAGTCGAGCTCACCGTGGTGCCGAGCAGCCTCGGCTGGCAGATGGCGCTCTTCTTGTGGCTCCTATGGCCCCGCCCGGGCGTCGGCCGCCCATCCGCCGCGTGCTAGAGGTGAGGTGTGCCGCTCTCTCCCGTAATTGGTGAGCCCGATCCCGATGGGGGCGACTGCGTCGCGTGCGGCCGCTGCTGTCACCACGGCCCCGAGACGGTCCAGCTGCTCGAGGCCGACGAAGAGCGCCTCGGTCGGGCGCGCCTCGCGCTCTACACCGAGGTGATGGATCGCCCGCCGCACTTCCGCTTCGTCAAGAACGCGGGCGAGCGGTGCGGCGCGCTCGATACCAGCGTCCCGGGCGCGTACCCATGTGCAATTTACATGGATCGCCCCGAGGGCTGCCGCATCGTCGAGGCAGGCTCGCCCGCCTGCATGGAAGCGCGACGCCTGGGGCACCTCGGGACGAGCGTTCTCTTCCTCCGCGCCGACCGCACCGACCTCAAGGGCTGACCGCGCGCGCGGCGATGCGCGCCGATACGAGCGGCGCGAGCGCGGCGAGGGCGGGCGCGGCGGCGGCGACGAGCTCCCACGAAAGCGGCGGGGTCACCCGGAGAACGTGCGGCCGCGCGCCCTCCGCGCGGTCACCGCCCGGGTGATAGGTCACGAGCACTCGACCGGTGACGAGATCGAGGGCGATCGAGCGGACCGCGACGCCGGGCTCTCGGGCCGCGAGCCAATCCGCGATCGGCGCAGCCGCGGCGAGGACACCGTCCGCCTCGTCGCCCACGAGATCGACGCCCGGCCCCGCGAACGCGCACCCGTCGAGGCCGCGCGCCGGCACGACTCGCACGCGTCGCCCTTCGAGCTGGAGCTTGACGCTGCGCAGCGGAAGGTCGGTCACGGAAAGAGCGCGCGCGTGAGCGCGCCGGACACGTCGGCGTCGACCACCATGCGGTACGTGCCGATTGGGCGATCCCCGACGAAGACCACCGGGAGCTGGTCGGCCTCCACGTTTGCCGTGCGCAGGACGAACCGCAGCGTCGCCTCGTCGCCGGCGACGTCGAGGCGTGTGGCCTTGATGCCCTTGGTGGAGAAGAGCTCCTCGATGCGCCCGAGCTCGCGGGCGTTGCGCTCCTTCTCGAAGTAGATCGTCACCGGGGCTTGAGCGCGCTCCTTCTCGCGTGGGGCCGCGGCGGCGCCTCGCGCGCGCGCGCTGCGGAGGTCGTGGAGCTTCGCCGTGGCCTCGCGGCGCGCCGCCAGCGTCTCGGCCGAGCACACCGGTTGACCGAGCAGCACGTTCACGCGACGGAGCACGTCCTTGGAGAGTCGCAGCGGAGCGAGGCCGTCACCGGCCTTGGTGGTGAGCCCTTGGTGCGCGGCGGTGCGGACGAGATCGAGGAGCGACATGACGCGGAGCTTAGACAAAATCTCTCCAACGTCGAGACGCGCCCGCCTATGCTCGTCGCCCTCATGATCGACGCCCGCGTTCGAAACCTCGTCCTCTCGCTCTCCGCTCTCGCCCTCACGCTCGTCGCCTGCGACGAGCCCAAGACCGACGCGGCCAAGCCTGGCGCCAGCGCTTCCGCGAAGCCGGCCGTGAGCGCGGTCCCGACCCAGACCGCTTCGGCCGCCGCGTCGGCCGCCCCGAGCGCGGCGCCCGCGCCCGTGAAGCGCGACTTCAAGTGCGAGGGCGGCGACAAGATCACGTTCAACATGCCGGCCCTCGAGCAAGAGGTGCGGCGCAAGGTCGGCAAAGAGGCCGACAAGGGCCCGATCACCAAGGCGGACCTCGCCAAGGTCAAGTCGATCAACCTGACTCAGACCCAGGTGGACTTCCTCGACCCGTGCGTCTTTCCGTACCTCACCAACGTGAAGGACGTGTTCTTGGGCCAGGGCGATCTCGACGACCTGAAGCCGCTCGAGGGGCTGACGCAGCTCCTTTCGCTCCGCGCCGCTATCAACAAGGTCAAGGACGCGAAGCCGCTCTCGCGCATGACCAAGCTCGACCGCCTCGATCTATCGCGCTCACTCGTGGAGGACCTGGCGCCGATCGGCAACATGACCGACCTCACCGAGATCGCCCTCGACGACACGCCCGTGTCGGACCTGACGCCGCTCGCCAAGTGCACCAAGCTCGAGCGCATCAGCATCAAGAACACGCGCGTCACGAACCTCCAGCCGCTGGTCGGCCTGCGCAAGCTGAAGAGCCTCGCCATCGCGGGCTCGCCGGTCACCGACACCGGCGTCCTCGCGCCGCTTCGCGGCTCGGGCCTCAAGATCGAGACCAGCAAGTAATGCCGCCCGTCGAGATCCACGGCTACGCGCATTGCCCGTTCGCGTGGCGGACGCGCATCACGGCGGCCGAGAAGGGCGTGGCCTTCGAGTACGTCGCCATCGACGGCGAGCCGCTCGATCCGCGAGTGGCGCACAACCCGGAGCGGCGCTCTCCGCTCTTCGTCGATGGAGACGTGCGCCTCACCGAATCGATGGTGATCGTGCACTACATCGACGAGGCGTACCCGGGGCGCGCGCTCCAGCCGACCGCGGCGCGCGAGCGCGCGGAGATGCGCCTCGCCATGGCGCAGATCGGAGGGCGACTCGAGTTCAACACCGCCGCCGGTGCCGTCCTCGACGAGGTCACGCACAAGAAGATCGCCGCCGGGCTCGCCGCGCTCGAAGAGCGGCTCGGATCGGGCGCGCTCTATTTGGGGGGCGAGACGCCTTCGATCGCCGACGCGATGGTTTGGCCGTTCTTGGCCGCACTGGAGAAGCGACAGTCCATGAACGTCGGCGCCGATCGTCCGCGTGCGTTCGCCTATTGGGCGCGCGTGAAGGCGCGACCGACGTACCTCGAGACCCGCCCGCCGTGGGCGCGCTGACCGCGCCCGCGGGGGCCGTCAGTTGGTGACCTTCCACGCGCCGGTGGCGAGCGTCTGACCGGCGCGGACGAGCGCGATGTTCGCCGTTTGGCCGACGTAGGCCTCGGTGATGAGGTTGCCCGGGCCCTCGTTCACGGAGAGCACCTCGCCGACATCGACCCGCTGATTCTTGTTGGCGTCGTCGACGATCGAGAGGCTCGTGTACGTCGTCACGCTCCCGGAGCCGAACTGAACGGTGACCGAGAGCTCGCTCGGGGCGAGGGAAGGCCCGCCGGTGATCGTGATGCGAAACAGGTCGTCACTCGGGTTGGACGAGACGGCGCGCGGATCGTCGGCGACCGTGATGGTCGTGGTCGCGGCGGCTTTGGCGGCGGCGTCGTCCGAGCTGCACCCGGCGAGAACCGACGCGGTGAGCCCGGCGGCGATCAACGTCGAGTGGGCGAGGCGAGGGATGATGCGAGACATCGCGCACCACTTTAGCAGCGTCGTGGTGCGCTCGAGGCGCGATACTGGAAGCGATGTCCGCCTATCGCGCTCCCGCCTCGCGCGAGCCCCCCCGCGTCCTCGTGCTTCGGCCCGGGCGCGGGCGGTCGGCGGTGATCATGATGGCGTTCTGGACCGGCCTCACCGGGCTCGTCCTCGCGTCGCTCGTCAGCTCGATCCACGCCCATGGAGTGGGCCTCGGTCTCTCGAGGTTCGCAGCCGGATTCGTCGAGCTCGCGAGCGTGCGGCCGTCCGTCTCGATCTTGTTCGTGGTGTATGCGGCGGCGTGGTGCGCCCTCTTCTTCGCGGGCGTGCAGGCGTGGCGCCTGCGGCTCGACGTCGAGCATCACGAGGACGACGATCGCTTGGTTCTCACGTGGACGCGGAAGCCGTTCGCCACGCGCCGCGTCGAGCTTCGTTTGGACGACGTGGTCGACGTGCGCATCGTGGTCGACAATCCGCAAAAGGCGAGCAGCACGACGCACGTTTCGCTCGTCACCAAGACGAACGAGATCGCCGTGAGCCCGTCCACGGGCGACGACCATCGCAAGAACGTGGCGCGCCTCCGGGCGTTCCTGCGTCTCGACGAGGGGCCTCGGCGAGCCGTGCGCGCGGCCGAAGACGCCCGCGCCGAAGAAAAAGAGGTGGACGGCGCGACCGAAGGGGTCGTAAACAGCAAGCGTTCGGGTCGATAGCTCAGTCGGTAGAGCTGCGGACTTTTAATCCGTAGGTCCCGGGTTCGAGTCCCGGTCGACCCACCATCGCCACCATCGCGTGCTCGACCGCTCCAACGAGCGGAGGTCACGCGGGTGCGACGCAATCCACGTGGCCAGCTCACTCAAGGTCGGCCCCGTCGCGTGTGGCCCCGGGGCGAGCTCCTCCTGCGGCAATCGGAGTCGGTTGACCCAGAACGTCGCGAACCCGAACCAGCGCGCACCGGCGGCCACCCTGGCGCGCGCACCATCCCGCGCGTCCGGCCAACCATCGCCTTCATCGTGAGCGCCTTCGAGCGCGTGCGACCGTCGCTACGACCGTCGTCGTGAGCGTCATTCGTCGGAGCACGTTCGGCGGTCTCGCATCTTTGCATCATGCGCGCTCATCGACGCGCGCAGCGGTTGGTCGAAGCCGGCACGCGCTCGTAAAAATGAGCAAGGCGACAGTCGTCTCGCGCGGGAGACAGTCCTCTGATTCCGCGGACATGCGCGCGTCGTCGCGCGGGCATGTCGGCTGCAATCGCCGAGGTTCGACGGCGCGCGACGCGCCGAAGAAAGGCGATAGGGCGATGAAGACGTGGATGGCAGCAGCAGTGGCGTTGGCGAGCGTGGTTTGGATCAGCGACGCGGCCGCCGGCAAGAAGTCGATGTCGATGGACGACCTCACGGCGCTGAGCTCGAGCGGCGAAAACGAAGAGCTCCTCCATCACGCCAAGGACATCGCGCCCGCCAAGCGCGACGCGAAGTGGAAGGCCATGGTGGAGAAGGCCGCGATCGCGTCGCTCGAGAGCATCGACGTCGAGGGCGAGCCGTGGCGCGCCGCCATCGAGCCCGAAGGGCTCGCCAAGGAGTTCCCGCACCTCCGCACGTCGCGCGCGTTCATGGACAAGCGCGCCGAGGTCGGCCTCAAGAGCTTCCCGCGCTGCTACCAGCACTCGTGGTCGGGCGCGAGCTGCAACGATCGCCTGATCGCGTTCGTGAAAGGCGACAAGGGCAACGTGAAGCTCGCCGTGCAGGCCGGCGACATCATGGTCCGCGAGCAGTTCCCGTACATCGCGATCCGCGCGTACCGCATCGCCGTGCTCGACTTCAAAGGCGCGGCGAGCGCCTGCGGCGAGTCGGAGCTGAAACGATCGGTCGCCGCCGCGTTCGACGCGAACCTCCCCGAGGACGAAGCGATCACGAAGGACGCGAAGAAGGTGAAGGCCGCCTGCGACGCCGTGAAGCGCTAGGTGCGTGCGCGGCTCGGCCTCGACCCGGTCGCGACCTGCAGCGTGGATCGGCGGGCCGCGTGAACGACCCTCGGCTCCGAGCTCGGGACCTGGTAACGATCGAGCGCGTACCCCGCGATGAGCACCGCGCTCGAAATCACCCGCTGGCACGTCGATCTCATCGACGCCGCGTCGACGTTCGACGGTCTCGTCGACGCGGCGGCCGCTTGGTACGACGCCCTCGTGGAAGCCGGTCACCGAGGTCTCGTGGATGGCCTCGGTCTTTCGCGGCCCGAGCGCTGCCACGCGCGCGCCGACGAGGCGAGCCTCGCGAAGCTCGAGCAAGGCCTGGGCTGTTCGCTCTCGCCGAGCCTCCGTCGTTTCTACTTGGAGGTTGGTGGCGTGCGCTGGGGCTCACGGCTAGCGACCCTCGCGCTCGACGAGGTCGCGTCGCACGTGAGCGACCTCCGCGTCGTCCTCACGACATTTCGTCGACCGCCGCCCGAGATCGGCCCCCGTCCGGCGGAGCGCCGACTCGTGCCGTTCTTCACCGTCGACGGGAACTTCGACTTCGTCCTCCGCGACGTCGTGGCGTCGAACGGCGAATCGCCAATCTACTTCGTCCGTCACGACGAGGCCGTGCTCGTCGGGCCGCAGCCCGACGCCCTCGCGTGGCTGAAGCTCAAGCTGCTCTCGCTCACCGACCCGATCGGCGCGTGAGGTTCGCGAACGACCGAAGGCGACTGCTTCACTGCGGCACGTGCGCCACCAGGGCCGGTGGCGGCGGCACCGCTACAAGCGCGGGAGCCCGAAGTAATCGGCACGTGGGCGTGAGCCGCGTCGGCAAACGCCTCTTGCTCCGCGCTCGCGGCGCGGGCCTTCTTGCGAGCCATGGAATTTCGATCGGTCGCTGACGGGATCCGTGCCGTCGAGGCGCTCGGCGCCACGCCACGCGCGCCTGCGGGCGCGTGGGATCTCGGCCAGGTGCTTCATCACTTGGCGCAGAGCGTCGAGTACTCGATGATCGGTTTTCCGGTGCTCAAACCGGGATGGTTCCGCGCCACGGTCGGGCCTCTCGCGTTCTCGGTGTTCCGGGCGCGGGGTCGCATGCGCCACCCGCTCGACGCGCCGATCCCCGGCGCTCCTTCGGTCGCGGCGGGAGAGAGCGTTCATGACGCGGCCAAACGGCTCGTCGCCGCGCTGACGGCGTTCGAGGCGTGCTCATCGCCGCTCGCGCCTCACTTCGCGTACGGCGCGCTCGGCAAAGACGCCTACGCGCGCGCGCACCTCATGCACCTCGCGGACCACTGGCACGCCCTCGGCGACTGACGCCGAGTGGCCCTCGACGGCCGGTGCGCTTTTGCACCGCCCGCGGGCGCCGTCAGCGCGTCAGCTTGATCGCCGTGAGGTAGCTCTCCGGATTCGGAGAGTGCGTGGGGAAGAGCCAGAGCGTCGACCCGTCGACGCAATAGGGCCAGCCGCCACCGAAGCCGCCGTCGTTTTGGAGGCCGGGCGCGTTCACCGAATTCGAGCCCTGCGTCACCCAGCCGCACGCGTGGAGATCGTGCGCGATCGAGACCGAGCCCGAGGGCCCGGCTGCGGTGATGACGAGCGGCTCGCTCATCGTGATCGCGCCGCGCCCGTCCTTGCCGCATGCGGTCTTCGGCGCGCCGCAGCCGGACACGAGCTTCCACGTGCCCGACGGATCACCGCCACACGGCGTCACGTTCGTGCACGTGGCGCTGATGTCCACGTTCGGGTCGGCGCACACGTGCCCGGGGCAGAAGCCGCTGCAGCAGTCCTTCTCGCTCTCGCAGCCTGTGCCGACCGCGCGGCACGAGGTCGATCCGCCGCCTTCGCTCGCGGCGCCGCCATCGCCGGTCGCTAGCGCCGGGCCGTCCGTCCCTCCGCCGTCGACCGCGCCGCCGGTCGAGCCTTGGCTGTCGTCGCTGGAGCCACACGCGACCCCGACCGCGATCGCTGCGGCGGCCACGGCCGCCATTCCCCGCACGAACGCCCCGCTTTCCTGCATGCTCCGTGAACGTATCTGGCGGATTCCGACGCCGCAAACGGGGTGTCCTTTTGCGCGCGCCCGCCTCGAGGTTCGGTGCTATCGCTCCCGCGATGTCGCCTCGCGCCCTCGTTTTTGTCGGGGTTTACGGTCTTATTTCGATGTTCGCCTGCTCGTCCTCGAGCGACGACGGAGGCGCGTCCGCCACCACCGTCGATGCGAAGGACAGCGGCGCGCGCGACGCGAAGGTCGCGACGGACTCTGGCTCGTCCAGCAGTGACGCATCCTCCTCGCCAACGGACGCGTCGACCAACGACAGCGGCGCAGGAGACGCGAAGGCCGACGTGATCGAAGCGTCTTCGGGCGTCGTCACCTGCTCGGCCGTCACTTCGTTCCCGGCCATCTTGCTCACGCCCGAGGCCTCCTCGGCCGCCGAGGTGGAGCTCACGAGCGGCGTCCGCGAGCTCATCGTCGTCAGCGACTCGGGCAACGGCGGAAAGGCGCTCCTCATCGGCATCCCGGGCGGCGCGACGCGCAGCCTGACGCTGCCGCTCGACGACAAAGCCAGCGACGATCTCGAAGGGAGCGCGTGGCGCGATCAGCACCTCTACACGCTCACGTCGTCCGGCGCCGTCCGCCGCTTCTCACCGGACGGGAAGGGCGGCCTCGCGCGTGATCAAGACGTCTACGCCATCGGCCCCGCGCCTTACGCGTGCAGCGACCTCATGGGCATCAACTGCGGCAAGAACTACGAGGGCCTCTGCCTTCGCGCGAGCAGCATCAGCGCGAAGTGCGCCGGCTACGCGGCGAGCAAGGCCGAGGGCAAGCTCTACTGCGTCACGGTCGACGGCGCCGGCAAGCTCGCCGTCGACACGAGCGCATCGCCGATCGACCTCGGCATCCCCGCCGATCAGCTCAGCGACTGCGCGTTCGGTGCGCCCGGCGGGCCGGCCGAGCACGTGCTCATCGTGGGCGTGAACGTCGGCGGCGGGTCGAAGACCTACCGGGTCGACGAGGCCACCGGCAAGCTCACCGTCCTCAACATCGCGAGCCTGCTGAACGAGGAAGCCGCCGCCATCGACAAGGACGGCTCGCTCTACGCGTTCGACGACAACAACTACGGCGTCAGCGGCGCGGCCAAGGCCACCTGTTCCGGCTGGTGACCGCGCCTCGGGGCCACGGCGGGGTGTGCCACTATGACCGGAACGCCCGACCGCGAGCCGGCGCCGAGGCCGAATCTGGCCTAATTTCAACGGTGCTGGGCTAGGCACAGTGGTTGCGAACGCGCCTCGTCCGTGGAGGGGTGCAAGATGCAATCGGTCATGCGCACGCTCGGGATGGGGCTCACGGTCGGCCTGATGGCTGGCCTCGTCGCGTGTGACGATTCGATCGACGCGACGCCGGACGGGTCGAACATCGACCTCCCGCCGCCCGCGCACGGCGTGCAGCTCAAGACCCCGACCTTCGAGGTGGCTCCCGGGACGGAGCGCCAGTGGTGCTACTGGTTCAAGCTCCCGAGCGACGTCGATCTCGACGTGACCCGCATCGAGGTGAAGTACCTCAAGGGGAGCCACCACATGAACTTGTTCCAAACGGACAAGGACATGCCGGACGGCGACGGCGACTGCTTCACCGGCGTCTTTTCGCCAATGGGCACCAACGGCTACAACCTCATCGTCGGGTCGCAGTCGGAGAGCATGGATTGGAAGCTCCCCGAGGGGGTGGCCTTCAAGCTGAAGGCGCACCGCCAGATCATGCTGCAGACGCACTACGTCAACGCGGCCACGCAGGGCTCACCGCTCGGAAAGGGCGCCGTGAAGATCAACCTCCACGCCGAGCCCGACGCGTCGAAGATCAAGGCTCACATGGGCACCATGTTCGCGAACAACGTGAACATCAACATCCCGCCGCGTGAAAGTCGATCGTTCACGACGAGCTGCGCGCTCCCCGAGGCGGCGACGGTTGTGGCGCTCACCGGCCATTTTCACTCCCGTGGGCGAGC
Source organism: Polyangiaceae bacterium (assembly GCA_044224815.1). Lineage (GTDB taxonomy): Bacteria > Myxococcota_A > Polyangia > Polyangiales > Polyangiaceae > JADJCA01. The sequence continues at coordinate 156,453 of JBGAJR010000011.1, read as the reverse complement.
ATTCAGCGTCAACCTCGAGCCCGATGGGCAGCACCCGACGGACGAGATCTATCGCTCGCGCGCGTGGGACGAGCCGCCGTTCCAAATCCTGCCCGCGCCCGCGACGCTGCCAGCCGGCGGGGCCCTTCAGTACACCTGCGACTTCCAGAACACGACCGAGCAGACCGTCAAGTTTGGGCCGCACGTGGAGACCGACGAGCACTGCAACCTCTTCGCGTACTTCTATCCGTGGGAGTCGAACGACGCCCGCTACTGTTTCTGAGGCATGAGGGGCGGGGCGGTCGCGCGATGCTGGGAGGGCATCGCGATCATCGCCGTCCTCCTCCTCACGAGCGCCGCCGCGGCGCAGCCGACTGACGCGTCGCCCGTAGCCACGCCCGAGCCCGCATCTCCGCCCGCGCCCGCTCCGACGCCGATCGAAGCCGCTCCGCCCGCGCCGTCGCCCGCCGAGGTGGCACCCGCGCCGGCCGTGGCGCCCGCGCCGGTCGCGTCGCCCGCGCCCATCCCCGAGCCGGAGGTCCAAGAGGTCGTCGTTCGCGCGAAGAAGGATCCGCCGCCGGCGACGCTCCAGCGAAACGACATCCGCCGCATGCCGGGCGCGATGGGCGATCCGTTGCGCGCGGTGGAGGTCTTGCCCGGCGTGACGCCCACCGTCTCGGGCCTGCCGTTCTTCTACGTGCGCGGTGCGCCGCCCAACACGACTGCGTTCGTGCTCGACGATCTGCCGCTGCCGTACCTGTTTCACGTCGGCCTCGGACCTTCGATCGTGCATCCGGCGTTCGTGCAAAAGGTCGCGATCGAGCCGGCGGGCGGGCATCCGCGCTACGGGCGGGCCGCGGGCGCGTTCGTGACCGCCACCACCGAGAACCCGGCCGACGAGCTCCACGGTGAGGCGCGCGTCCGCATCATCGACGCCTCCGCGTTCGGCGAAGCTCCCTTCGCGGCGGGGAAGGGGCACGCGTCGGTGGGCGGTACCGTCTCCTACGTGGCGCCGCTCCTCGGCGTCTTCGCGCCCGAGCTCACGATCGACTATCGCGACACGGCGGCCCGCGTTCGCTACGACGTGACGCCCGACGATCACCTGCAGATCTTCGTGATCGGCTCGTACGACTTCGCGTCGCAGCGCGACCGAGGCGAGGAGCAGGTCCTCTTCGCCTCCGAGATCTACCGCCTCGATCTGAAGTGGACGCACGATCTCCCGCGACACGGCGAGGCGCGCGTCGGCGCGACGCTCGGCTACGATCGCTCGCGGCTCGTGGGGCGCCGCTTCGCCCGCGATCAATCGGTCGGCGCGCGCGCCAACGTGCGCCAGCCGGTCACCACCGAGATCGACGTCGAGGCCGGGCTCGACGCGCGCCTCGACGCCTACGGCGCAGACCTACCGTCGGTCTATTCGCTGACGCCTGCCGACTACGAAGAGACCGTGCGGGTGTTCGGCGATCACACCGACACCGTGAGCGGCGCCTACGCCGCGCTTCGCTATCGTCCCGCCCTCGGCGCACGTGACACGCCCAAGCGACCGCTCGATTTCGAGGGCGGGCTACGCTCCGACGTCTACACGTCGGCCGGCGTCGTCTCGCCCGTGGTGGAGCCCCGCGTGCGCGTGTCCTGGGCCGCGACCGATCGCGTGAAGCTGATGACGAGTCACGGCCTCGCGCACCAGACGCCTGCCTACCTCGTGCCGATGCCGGCCGTGGCCATCCCCGGCCTCCGCGGCGGCTTGCAGGAGGCGCTCCAATCGAGCGTCACCGCCGAGGTCTCCACCTGGTACGGCATCGTTGCAGACTGCACATTGTTTCGCGGCGTGTTCTCCAACCTCAGCGACTTCGTCCTCGTGCAGAGCGACTTCCCGCTGAAGAGCGACCGCGGCTTGCGCGGCGCTGCGAACGGGCTCGAGCTCTCGCTGCGTCGCCCGCTGCGGGGACGCTTCGGCATGCAGGTCTCGTACACGTTCTCGCGGAGCACGCGCGAGCCCGAGCGCGGGTCGACGCGCCTCGGGAGCTACGACCGGACGCACGTCCTCAACGTCGCGGCGTTGTTCGATCTCGGCAAGGGATGGAGCGCGGGCCTCCGCGCGCTCACGTACACCGGGCTTCTTCGTGATCCCGCGAGCGGCTCCGAGGAGCGATTGCCGGCGTTCTCGCGCCTCGACGCGCGGGTGGAGAAGCGCTGGAAATGGAGCGGGCGCCGGTACTTCGCGGTCGTCGCCGAGGCGCTCAACGCGACGGCGAGTCGCGAGACCGTCGCGCTGCGCTGCGACGACCAGGGGTGTGCCCCGCGCAACATCGGCCCGCTCACCATGCCGAGCCTCGGCGTCGAAGGAGGGTTCTGACGTGAGCGCGCTCGCTCGCCTTCGACTCGGCCTCGCGCTCGTCGCCGCCCTCGTGACGACGCTCGCCGCGCTCGCACTGTCGCTCTCGCTCGCGGCGTGTTTGCCGCCCGATCAATCGACGGAGCGCGGCGCGATTTACGTGAAGCTCGAAGCGCGCCCTCTCAAGGTGCGAACGGGCCCGTACTCCGTCACGTTCGAGCGGCTCACGATGATCGTCGGCGCCGACACCGTGCAGTGTCACTCGCTCTTCTACGTCGATCGCGCGACGGGTCCGGTCGCCGTGATCGACTTCACGCAGCCATACACGTTCGAGAAGCGCGCGATCACCGACGGCGCGTGCGTGGTCGTCGGTGGGTTCATCCTCGCCAAGGACGAGCCGTTCGTCGCCGCCGGCGTGAGCGCCGAGGAAGCGGCGCGCGTGCGCCCTGACGGTGTGGGCCGACTCGGCAACGTGCACGTCCGCGCGCGCGTCCGATACCCGGACGACGACAGCGGCGGAACGACGCCGGTCGCGTTCGATCGCGTGGTGGACGTGCTCCTCGAGGGCGTAAGCGGCGCGCAGACCACGGGGTACGAAATCATCGTCCCGCACGGTGACCGCGCCGACCTCACGTCGACCTACGACACCACGCGCCTCGCGCAGGCGCTGATCTACGTGAGCTACGAGGATCGCGATCGCGACGGCGTGGTGACCGGCACCGAGCTCCGGCCCGACGAGATGCAGTCGCTCGTCCAGGCTGCGTCCGATCGTTGGGGACCCTTCCAGCTCGGCCCCAGCGTGCGCGTCGATGCCGGCGCGCGCCGCAATTGAGCTACTTCATGCCGGAGAGGTGGACGACGTACCACTCGCCGCGCCACGAGATGAGCGACTTCACGAGGAAGGAGCGCTCGTGGCCGTCGACCTCGTATTTCAGACGCGATCCGAAGACGCGGTAATAGCCGAGCTTGTTGTATTCCTCACCGGGCTCGACCCACCGGCCGCGCTCTTCGGGGACGTCGATGCCCACGTAGCGGGCCCGCGCCGCGCGCGCGCCGAGCTCGACGTGCAGATCGCGGATGTCGCGCTCGTAGGCGGCGAGCAGGCGCACGCGCCAATCCCCCGCGGGATTTCCGACTGCCTTGACCTTTTGGTACGCGCCGACCGGAAAGAACGCTCCGCGCGCGAGCTCGGGCTTGCCTTGCGCGACCGCGTCGAAGAGCGAGCGGGCGCGCGCCTCGAACGCGGGCGAGGTCGCGCTCGGCTTGTCGCGCGTCTGCTCCCCCACGTCGTCGGTCGCCGGCGCGGCCGCGTCCACGATCGTCGCGATCGCGACTGCGCTGCTGGCGTCCACGCCCGCGCTCGGCGAGGTGCTCGCTTGCGGCGCGGTGACGGAGCTCGCGGTCGCCGCCCCTTGCGACGTCGCGGGGAGGGGAGCGATCGCGCCGTCGCCCGACCAGGCGGGCGGCTCACCGCGCGCGCATGCCGTCAGCGTGCTCGCGAGGGCGACGAAGAGCGACGGGGCTCGGGTCGAACGCAGCATGCCTCGCCTCTCCTATAGCTCTTCTGATCTCGGCTCGGCGAGCTTCGCACGTTGCGGTCACGCTGCATCTTCATTGACGCTCCCCAGAGGTCACCTGTACGACTTAAGGCGCTCGGTCTGAGCCCTCGGAGGAATTTTCATGCGTACTGCTCGCGCTTTGGCCGGCTTCGCCGCCATCAACTTCGTCCTCGTCGTCATCGCCTGCGGCCCCAAGAACGATGGTACGCAGCCGCTCGCGGCCGGGGCGTCGGCCAATGCCGGCTTCGGTGGCGCGCCGCAGCAGGGCTATCCGCAGCAGGGTTACCCCCAGCAGGGCTACCCGCAGCAGGGCGCACCGCAGCAGGGTTACCCGCAGCAGGGCTACCCGCAGCAGGGGGCTCCGCAGCAGGGCATGCCGCAGCAGGGGATGCCGCAGCAAGGCGCGCCCACCGGCGGGCAGATGGCCGTTCCCGGCCCGCTCGCGTTCCCCTGCCAGAACGACAGCGCGTGCGGTCTCGCGCACTGCAACACGCAGTACGGAAAGTGCGCGTTCCCGTGTCAGAGCGACGTCGACTGCATCCAGGGCGCGTCGTGCAACGCGATGACCGGATTCTGTCTGCCCAAGGCTCAGTAATGTGGGGCCTCGCGGCCCCCTCGGCGAGTTGACACTCGCCGAGCCTCCCCCGCGCTCAGGTTCTGCGAACCTTCGACCTCTCGCGACGTTCTTGAGGGCCTAGCCGGCCCCTCGCCCGAGTTGACACTCGGGCGAGCCTCCCCGGCACTCAGGTTCTTGCGAACCTTCGACCTCTCGCGACCTCGAGGGTCGCGAGAGGAATGCCTCCTTCCGCGTGCGGGCGACGCGTCGAGCTGGCGGCCTCGGCTCGTTTCTGATCGAGACGCGCTGCGATTTTTAGCGGGCGAGGAAGTTGGGGTCGCGTTTTTCGAGGTAGGCGCTCAGGCCTTCTTTGGCGTCGCTCGAGGCGAAGAGCTCGGCTTGGAGCTCGCGTTCGAGGGCGAGGCCCTGCTCGAGCGCCATGTCGGCGCCGCTCTGCACGCTCCGCTTGATGCGGCCGATCGCCAGCGGCGCGCCGTTCGGCGGCGTGAACTGGTGCGCGTAGTCGCTGATCTTCCGCATGAACTGCTCGTGCGACTCGGCCTCCCAGACCTTGTTGACGAGGCCGAGCGGGAGGGCGTCCTCGAAGCTCACGTTGCGGCCCTCGACCATGAGCTCGATCGACTTCGATCGACCGATGAGGCGAGCGAGGCGCTGCGTGCCACCGGTGCCCGGAAGAACGCCGAGGTTGCGCTCGGGGAGACCGATGCGGAACGGCCCGCCGCGCGCGATTCGCAGATCGCACGCGAGCGCGATCTCGAGGCCGCCGCCGACCGCGTGCCCATTGAGCGCAGCGATGCAGAGCTTGGGCGTGTGCTCGAGGCGGAGCAGCGTCTCGTTGGCGTGGAGACAGAAGTAGTATTTGAAGCTCGGATCCGACTCCCGGAGCATGTTGATGTTCGCGCCGGCGGAGAAGAACTTGTCACCGTGACCGGTGACCACGATGACGTGCACGTCGTCGTCGAAGCGAGCGTCGAGAATGCACGCGTCGAGCTCCTTGAACATCTCGTACGTGTAGGCGTTGACGGGCGGATCGTTGAGCGTGAGAAACGCGACGCCTTTGTCGGTCGAGTAGTTGACGAGCGTGCCCATGGTCGTGGAGGTCCTCGCGAGAGTCTGGCCGCGAACCTACACGAGCCGCGCCGAACCGCGCGCGCTTAAAGTCGGGCGACGCCTCGCCGTTCCTCGAGTTAAGCGCGCCGTTCGGCGCGCGATCACTCGCGGGAGCCGACGATGCCTTCTCTCACCACCTACGACATCGCGAGCGTCGACGACGCGGCGCACGTCGAGCCTCCCAGGATCTCCTACATCCGCGAGCTGAAGCCCGCGTCGCCCGCGAAAAGAGGACTCGCGTCGGCCTGGATCGTCGTCGTCGCCTTCATCGCGTCTCGCTGGGCCGTGGGCATGGGCTCCGCGAAGAGGGGGACGCCTGGCGCGAGGGGTCGCGGAATCCTATGCTTTGAAACGATGGGCGAGCGCTTGTCTTACGAAGCGGGAGCGAGGGCGTCGGTCACCGAGCGAGTGGGAAGCGGCTTCGTCCTCGGGGCCTGGCTCGCCGCGCTGCTCGCATGCGCCGCCGCGTTCGAGCTCGCTTGGACGCCACCCGCACGCGAGGCACCCCTGCCGGCCGCGGAGCCCACCGAGCCCGAGCAGTCCTCGCCCGACCCGAAGACACCGGCGTTCGACGAGTCCACCGAGCCGACGCCCACCTGAGGCCGCGTTTTTGGGTGAGCTGAGCGTTTCGGAGCGGTGCTTTGGCCTGACGCGAGCACAGGAGACAGCCGCGGGGACCCGCGCTATCGTGCGCGTCAACGATGTCGGCGGCCATTCGGCAGGAAATCAAAGAGCTGATCGTTCGTGAGCTCAACCTCGAGGGGCGCGATCCAGCGACCATCGAAGACGACGGCATGTTGTTCGGCGAGGGGCTCGGCCTCGATTCGCTCGACGCCCTCCAGCTCGCCATGAGCATCGAGGAGAAGTTCGGCGTGCGCATCCCCGAAGGGGACGAGGCCCGCCCGATCTTCCGCAGCGTCGCCACGCTGGCCGACTACGTCGTCTCGCGCCGCGAGCAAGCGGGCTGACGGGCAGGGGAACGTGGACTCGGGCGGGCGCGTCTTCGTCACCGGTGTCGGTCTCACGACGCCGCTGGCCGAAGATCGCGAAGGCACGTGGGACGCGCTCCTCGCAGGGCGCCGCGGCCTCCGCCCGATCACCTTCTTCGACACCACGGGCCAGCGCGGCGTGCTCGGCGGCGTGGTCGAGACGTTGCGCATGCCCGACGCCGATCCCGGCGCGGGGCTCGTGTGGTCGCGTTCGACCACGCTCGCGCTCATGGCCGCGCGCGAGGCGATGGCGCACGCCCGTCTCTCGGTGAAGGACGCGCGCGTCGGACTCGTCATCGGCGGCACGACCGGCGGCATGTTCGAGACCGAGGCGCATCTGGCGGCGCTCCACGCCGATCCCGATCGACACGACGCCATCCTCGAGCTTCTCACCCATCCGCTCTCCGCCGCCGGCGATAGCCTTCATGTCACGCTCGGACCGTTCGCCCGCGTCCGCACGCTCTCGACGGCCTGCTCCAGTGGCGCGAACGCGATGATCCTCGCCGCGCTCTGGCTCCTCTCGGGCGAGCTCGACGCGGTAGTGGCCGGCGGGAGTGACGGCTTGTGTCGCCTCACGCTGAGCGGCTTCAACGCGCTCGCCGCCGTGGACCCCGAGCTTTGCCGGCCGTTCGATCGCACGCGGCGCGGGCTCAACGTGGGCGAGGGCGCGGGCTTTCTCGTGCTCGAGCGCGCCGATCACGCCAAGCGGCGCGGCGCGTCCGTCGTCGCCGAGCTCGCCGGTTGGGGGCTCGGCTCGGAGGCGCACCACATCACGAACCCCGAAGCGAGCGGCCGCACCGCGGCGCGCGTCATCTCGGACGCGCTCTCGCTGGCCGGCCTCACGCCGGCGCACGTCGACTACGTCAACGCGCACGGCACCGGCACGCCGCTCAACGATCCGATGGAATCGGCGGCGCTCGCGCGCGCGCTCGGCGACGAGATCGCGCGCGTTCCGGTCTCGAGCTCCAAAGGGCAGATCGGCCATACGCTCGCCGCGGCCGGTGGCATCGAAGCCGGCATCGCCGCGCTCACCGTCGCGCGGCAGGCGATCGTCCCCACCATCGGCCTCGTCGACCCGGATCCGGCCTGCGCCCTCGTCCACGTTACGGAGCGTGGCCGCTCGGCGCGCGTGCGCGCGACCTTGTCGAACTCGTTCGGCTTCGGCGGCATGGACTCGGCGCTGCTCATGACCGAGCCCGAGCTCGGCCCGCCGCACGGCTACCGCCGTCGCGCGGTCGTCGTGACCGGCTCGGCCGCGCTCACGCCGGCGGGCCTCGAAGGTACGCGCGCCGCGGCCGCGACCCTCACCGAGCGCCCCGCCGGAAAGCGCATCACGGAGGACCTGGCGGCCAAGCTCGACGTCGCGCGCGCGCGGCGCTTGGATCGGCCTGCACGCGTGCAAGCGATCCTCACGTCGCTCGCGATGGCCGACGCCGGGCTCGATCCGAAGAGCACGCGCGTGGGCCTCGTCATGGGCAGCGCGTTCGGTAGCCTCGACGCCTCGGCCGCGTTCATGCACCGCGTGTTCGAGCGCGGCCCCCGATTCGCGAGCCCGGCGGATTTTCCGAACCTCGTCCCGAGCTCACCGGTGGGGCACGTGTCGATCTACTCGGGCATGGAGGGGCCGGTGCTCGCCACGGCCGATCTCGACGCGAGCGGTGAAGCCGCCGCGTTCATGGCCATGGAGCTCGTCGCCGCGGGTCTCGCGGACGCCGCGCTCGGAGGCGCCTTCGAAGAGGAAAGCCGCATCGTCGAGCGGCGCCTCGAAGTTCTGCACGGCGATCGCGCCGACGCCGCCGAGCCGCGGCGCTCCCGCGCCGAAGGCGCTGGAGTCGTCTTGTTCGAGTCCGAGGAGGCTGCCCGAGCGCGCGGCGCGGGCGTCATCGCCGTCGTCCGCGGCGCGTGGAGCTTTCGTGACCTCACCGAGCGTGCGTTCGCGTCCATCGCTGCGCCGACCTCGCTCGAACGGGCGGCGGTGGTGGCCGGGCACCGCGGCGCGCTTCTCGCGAGCGCGCTCGACGCGAGCGCGTGGCGCACGGCGCCGCGTCGCTTCGTCGACGGCGTCGGTGGCGACCACGAGGCGCTCGGCGCAGTCGCTCTCGCTGCGGCGGTGTCGCTCCTCGCGACGAGCGACGTCGACGCGGTCCTCGTAGCGTCGGCGACGCGCCAGCGCGGCTACGCGCTCTGGTTGGAGCGCCCGCCAGCGCGATGAGGTGGGCGGCAGTGCTCGGAAGCGCCGCGCTCGTTCTCGTGACGGCGGAGGCGCTCGCATCGAGTGCCCCCGCGCAGCGGGCCGCCGCGTTCATGCCTTCGCCCACGTCCGCGGCTTGGCGCGACGCGCGGGCCGAGATCGCACGGCTCCGCGCGAGCGCGCCCACGTCGCCGCACGTCACCACCGTGCGCGTCGCGTTTCGCGGCCCGGGCGGCATCGGCTTCGACGGGCGGGGGGCGATCGCGGTCGCGCCGGGGCGTGCGCTCCGCATGATCCTCCTCGGGCCGGGCGGTCGCACCGCGCTCGACGTATGGGCGACCCCCGAGCGCTATCGTCTCGCCGTGCCCGATCTCGGCATCGTCGAGCGCGGCGCCGGTGCGGCCCCACCGCATTTGCCCCTCGAGCTCTTTCGAGAGTGGTTCCTCGCGCCGCTCGAAGGCCGCTTGCTCGCGGCCGGCACGCGAGGAGAACGTGCAATTTACATTGTTCGCGGCGCGCGCCTCACGCTCGAGCTCGGCGTCGAGCGCCACGCTGGCGCTCCCACGGTGCACACGCTCGAGACGGCGGCCGGCGGTCGAACCGAGCGCGTCACGTGGCTCGGTCCGCCCGGCCGCACCACGCTCGTCCCCGGCATTGGAGAGCGGGTCGTGTTCGCGCAGCCCGCGAGCGGGCTCGACGTGACCGTCGAGGTCGAGGCCTATGGCACCGAGCCGCCGAGCCCCGAGGCGTTCGACGAGCCCACCGACGCACCGGAGGCGCGACCGTGAGCGCCGCCATCGTGGCCTACGCGGCGATCTCCGCCCTTGGCGAGGACGACGCGGCGCTCGGTGTCACGCCTCCCGCGGAGCCGGCCCGCGTCGCGATCGCCGAAGACGCATCGCTCCGCGCGTCGGGCTTCGCGCGCCCACTCGCGGCGCGCGTGACGCGCGAGCTGCCCGCCGAGACCGATCGCGGCACAGCGCTCCTCGCCCACGTGCTCGCGCGTCTCGCTGCTCGTTTGGACGACGCGATGCCTTCGTGGCGTGAGCGGCGCGTCGGGCTCGTGCTCGGCACGTCCAGCGGAGGCATGGAGAGCGCCACGCGCCTCTTCGCCGCCGGCGCGGCGGCTCCGCTGCGCGGCGCAGATCAGGCGACCTACTTTGCGGCGATGGGGCCGGCGGTTCGCGCGCTCGGGCTCTCCCGCGTGGCGCCGGCGTCGCTCGTCCTCACCGCGTGCGCGGCGTCCACGCTGTCGATCGGTCTCGGCGCACGATTCCTCGCCGCCGAAGCCGCGGACCTCGTCGTCGTCGGTGGCTTCGATGCCCACACCGAGTTCGTCGCTTCGGGGTTCGAGGTGCTCCGCGCGACGACCGGGACTGCGCCGCCCAAGCCGTTCGGTGTCGGTCGCGACGGCATGGTCCTCGGTGAGGGGGCGGCCGTGCTCGCCCTCGTTCGCGCCGATCGTGCGTCGAACCTCAAGACGCGCGTCCACGGCTTCGTTCGTGGGTTCGGCGCCTCCGCCGACGCCGTTCACCTGACCGCGCCCGATCGCACGGGCGCCGGCCTCGCGCGCGCCGCCGAGGCCGCGCTCGCCGACGCAGGGATCTCGGGGAGCGCGATCGATATCGTGAGCGCGCACGCGACCGCGACGCCCTTCAACGACCCGGCCGAATGCGCGGCCATTCGACGCGCGCTCGGTGATGTCGACGCGCGCGCGAAGGCGCCGGTGCTCCACGCGTTCAAGGCCCAGGTCGGTCACACGCTCGGCGCGGCGGGCGCGCTCGAGCTCCTCACGAGCGTCCTCGCGATCGAACGGGGCGTCTTTCCGGCGACGCCGATCACGAGCGAGCTCGAGCCGGATCTTCCGGGGCGCGTCCTCGCGGCCAGCGAAGGTGGGTCGCCGCACCTCGCGCTCAAGCTTTCGGCCGCCTTCGGAGGGGCCAACGCGTCGCTCGTCGTCTCCGATGAAGTGGGCGCGGCGCGCGCGCGCGTGCGTCGACCAGCGTTCGTCGGTCGCGCCGCATCGAGCCGGGGCGTTCCGTCGGCGGTGGAGCTCGCGAGCAAGCTCGGCGTACCGGTCGAGCGCTTCGCGCGCGCCGACGCCCTCGTTCGCGCGGCGATCGCCGCGTGCGCGTCGCTTTGCGAGAGCGACCCATCGCTTCGCGGGGCGACCGCGACCGGCGTCGTCGTCGGTCATGCGCTCGCGACCGTCGAGACCAACGCGTCGTTCGACGCCCGTCGTCGCGAGCGCGGACCGCGCGCGGTCGAACCGCGGAAGTTCCCGTACACGTCGCCCAACGCCGTCGCCGGAGAGTGCGGCGCGTTCTTTGGCTGGAATGGTCCGGGCCTGGCGGTCGGCGCCGGGCTCCACGGCGCGGTCGAGGCGCTCGCAATCGCCGCGTCCCTGGTCGAAGCCGGAGATGCCGAGCGCGTGGTCGTGGTCGGCGTCGACGAGCTCGGCGCGACATCGCGCGCGCTGGCCGACGCCCTGGGCGCTCCTCCAGGAGCGCTCGAAGACGGCGCGGTCGCCGTCGTCGTCTCGGCGGATCCCGGGCGGGGTGGGGCTCGGATCGCCGCGATCAGCCTCGGGGTCGATGTCGCAGCGCCTGCCGACCCGAGCGCGGCGCTCGGCCACCGAGCCCTCCTCCCGCTCACCGACGGTGCGGTCCCGCCGCTCGTCGCGGCGCGGTGCCCGAGCGGGGCCTACGCCGAGGTGCGCCTCGAGCCCGGCGCCCATCGCGAATGATTGACCGCCTCCGTGAGCGGCGAGTACTGTCGAAACGCCCGGCGCAGGTGTCCGCGTCCGGGAACAAAACCCCTAGGCCCAACGCTTGAGATCCTGATGCGCCTCCTCTCCACGTCGGTCGCCCGCTCCGCGCTCCTCGTCGCCTCGCTCGGCGCTCTCGCCGGCTGCTCGAAGACGTTCATCCCCAACACCGACGTCGAGGACACGAGCGACAACCGCAAGGTGGTCCAGTTCTGCGAGCAGTACCGGCACGCCGTCGAGGAGAAGAACGTCGGCAAGATCCTCAGCTTGGTCAGCCCGCGCTACTTCGAGGACGGCGGCAACACCGCCGACGAAGACGATCTCGACTACGAGGGCTTCAAGCAATACCTCACGTCGAGCTTCATCAAGGCCGAGGCGATTCGCTACGAGATCCGCTACCGGCACGTGAACTTCACGCCGACCAACCGAGTGCTTGTAGACTACACGTACTCCGCGAGCTGGCGCATCCCCGGCCTCAAGGGCGAGGAGTGGAAGCACACCGTGGCCGACAATCGCCTCGAGCTCGTCCCCGAGGGCGAGTCGTACAAGGTCATCGCCGGGATGTGAGCGGCGCGCGCGCCCCGTCGGGTCGCGCGAGTCAGGTTCCGTCTGCTGCCGCGTCGGTCGCCGCGCCGGCGTCGGCCGGCGTCGTTTGCGCCGGCGGCACGAGCCACGCGCACGCGGTCGACGTCTCGGGCGCCTTGACCACGTCGCACGTGCCCGTCGCGACGGCGTCGATGCACGACTGCACCGCGGTGGGGCCCGGGTCCTGCGGCGTCACCGTCCCGTGCAAACACGCCTCGTGGTAGTAGCGAATGCAGCCGGAGACGGCGTCGTCTGCGCTCGTCCCCACGTGCTTGATGTGCTCGAGGTCCACGCCGCATGCGGTCGCGCGGCGGCACCGCGCTTCCTCGATCCTGCGGCAGCCGTCGACGTTCGTCGCGTCGGTGCCGCACGCCGCGAGCGTGACGCCGGCGAGCGCGAGCGCGGTGGCGAGGGCGAGCAAGCGAGCTTCGAGCATCGATGAGTCCCGTACAACGCTCCGCACGATCGCGGCAAATTTCCGGCGACTCGTCGGCCGGGGTAGGGTGCTCGGGTGGCGCCCACGATGCTCCTCGCGGCCGGCCTCGGCACGCGGCTTCGGCCGCTGACCGAAGAGCTCCCCAAGCCGCTCGTTCCGGTCGGTGATCGCGCGGCGATCCTGCACGTGCTGGAGCGCGTTCGCGCCGCCGAGGGCTCGCGCGGCGCAGGCCCGGTGGTCGTGAACGCCCATCACAAGGCAGACGCGCTCGCGGCCGCGCTCGCGCCGTACGGCGTCTCGGTCTCCCACGAAGCAGAGCTCCTCGGCACGGCGGGCGGGGTCTCGGCGGCGAGCGCGCTCCTCGGCGCGGGCGACGTCCTCGTGTGGAACGCCGACATCCTGGCCGACGTGGACGTGGGCGCGCTCGCGGCGGCGCACGCGGACCGCGATGCCGCGGCGACGCTCGTCGTGACGGGGCCGAAGGACGTCGGCGCCAAAGGCCGAGGCAACGTCGGGCTCGCCGCCGACGGCCGCGTCGTTCGCCTGCGCAACGAAACATTCGGGCCGGGTGAGGTTCGCGGCGCCGACTTCGTGGGCATTCACCTTCTCGGCGCTTCGCTTCGTAGTGCGCTTCCAGGGAACGGCTGCCTCGTCGGTGACGTCTACATTCCGCGCGGCCGCGCCGGCGCGCGGATCTTCGCCGTTCCCTACGAGGGACCTTTCGTCGACATCGGCACGGTGGCGTCCTACGCCGCGGCCAATTTCGATTGGTTGGTCCGCTGTGGCCGTCCGTCCTTGATCGAAGGCGAGATTGGCCCCGACGTGGAGGTGGGTGAGGCGGTCATCGTGGGGCCGGGCGCTCGCATCGATGGGAGGGGCGCGGTGTCGCGCGTCGTCGTTTGGCCAGGCGCCGTCGCGCGCGCGCCGCTCAGCGACGCCATCGTCACCCCCAAGGCCGTGGTGTCGCTCGGTCCGGTCGCTCAGTCGCCCAGCGCGTAGGACTCGAGCTCCGCGGCTCCGCCCACGACGAGCGCGCTCGGGCCGACCCCGCGTGCGAGGGCGGCATGCCGTCGCGCCACACGGAGCGGTGCCTCGTCTGCGGCGCTCGCGCCCGGCGCGGCGCGGAGAACGTGGCTCGCGCCGCCCGCGTCCTCGGCGAGGACGACGACGCTTCCGTCGTCCAGGCGCAGGAGGTCCACGCTCGTCAGGCTCGCGGGGAGCGTCCACGCCGCGGGGGCCGGCGCACATGCAGCGGGGCAGGCGAGGTCGAGCGTCACGAGCGTACCGTCACCGAGCGCGGCGAGGACGCGATGGTCGTCGAGCGCGACGGCCGCACGCACACGTCCTGGGATCGGAGCGAACGGGAGCGCGGCGCCGGTCGCGTTCGCCGAGTCGGCCAGAACCTCGACGCCGGGCGCCGAGGCGCTGCCGCCGATCACGACGAGGCCACGTCCGGGAACGAAGGTCGCGGCAGCGAGGGCTCGCCCTGCCGCGAGGTGGCCGAACGACAGCGTTCCATCATCGGCCACCCGAAGAACGCTCGCGCTCTCGGCGGCGTCGCGGGTCGCTCCGGCGAGGAACGCCGAGCCGTTCGCTGCCCGAGCCACGCGTGCACCGGCGACTTCGGAAAATGCGCCACCGGTGGGCGTGGCGGCACCAATCGTGGCACCGCTCGTATCGACGAGGCTCGCGCCGGACCCTCCGATCACGAGGAGACCGGACGGTGTCGCGACGATGCTTCGCGCTTCGAACGGAAGAGGGAAAGGACGCGCGCCGAACGTGGCGAGATCGTAGAGCTCGGCCGCCGCGCCACTCGCGAGGACGAGGTAACGCCCGCCCAGCTTGTCGACGAGGGGCGCTTCACTCGAAACGGTAGACTTGCTCGGCAACCGCGCGAGCTCACCAGCGCGCTGGACGAAGACGCGCACCGTCGCCTCGTCGGGCGCGTCGACCTCGATGGGGAGCGACTGCCCGACCACGAGGGCGCGCCCGGTGTCGTCGCGCCCGCGGACGCGGAACGTCGCGACCGTGCCGCGGTCGATTCGGCCGACGTCGATTCGGCCGTCGGCCGGAAACGGAGCGCGAGCGAGCGAGCGCGCCGCGCCCGTCGCGTCGATCGCATCGATCTCCGCGCGCGTCGGCGCTGGAAGACGCGTGAGCGCATCGGCCTCTCCGCCGGTCACGAGCTCGACGGTCACGTCGGGCGGAGTCGTGGCGCAGCCGAGGGCGACCGCGGCGAGCGCGCTCGAAGGCGCGAGGGCGCGGATGAGACGAGGCACCACGGACACCCCGCGTTTTTAGCACCTTTCGCGATCGGGTGAGGTGCGGACGCGCGGATACCGCGAGGCATTTCGTGGGCTTTGAGTGCAGTTTGCACCCATCGGTGCGCCGGCGCTGGTCGCCGGCTCGGACCGCGACCTCAGCGCCGCCCCCGCGGCGTCGGGCTGAGCCACGGCCGAATAGTTGTCCATCGTGGGCGCCCGGGCGTAACCCCAGAGGAATGATGGAGCACGGCGCCGTCCGCAATCTCGAGCAGATCCAGGAAGTGGATGCCGGAGGGCGCACCAGCCGCCTCTTCGCGCTCCTCCTCGTCGGGCTCGGGGGAGCCGCGATCGTCTTTGCGAGCATGTCGCTGAGCGGTCGTAAGAGTCACGGGCCTCCCGTCGCCGATCCCCTCGGTGACCTCGTCGCGCAGAAGGGAAAGGCGGCCCCGGCCAAGCCCGACCTCTCGCCGCAAGACGTGACGTTCCCGGGAATCTTGAGCGACAAAGACGGGCCGACGACGGCGCTCGCGGCCATCCGCGCGCCTGCCGCCGCGCCGCGCAAGCCGGGCGAGCCGGTGAGCGTGGTGGCGCCGCCGCCCGCGGATCCCGCAAAGGATCTCGTTCCCGTACCGGCGGCCGGCGACCGACTTCCGGTCGTTCCGCTCCCCGCGAAGGCGGTGCTCGACCCGTCACCCGTCGTGACCAAGCCGCGCGACGCGCTGACCAAGGCCGCCGCCGAGACGGCCGCCGCCACGCCCGCTGGTCCGCTCGCCCCCGCTGGGCGCGAGGGCGGCTACGCGCTCCAGATCTCGTCGTTCCGGAGCCAGGCCGAGGCCAACCAGTTCTCCGAGCAGCTCCGCGCGCGCGGCCACAAGGCCTACGTCCTCGAGGCGCACGTCGCCGGACGCGGCACTTGGTACCGCGTCCGGATCGGTCCGTTCGCTTCGCAGCAAGCGGCGTCGTCGTACCGGTCGACGTTCGAGACGAAGGAGCACGTGGTGCCCTTCATCGTCACGCCGACCGGCAAGTGAGCGCGCGCGTGACCTCGCGTCTCAGGAGCAGCTGCCGTTAAGGGAGCACTTGAGGACGCAGTCGCACTTCGACTTGTTGTCGACGATGCATTTGGCGGCGGCCTTGCCCTGATCCGACTGCTTGCACTTCGCGGCGTCGAACGTGATCGTCACGCCCGAGCCGCCGTCGCTCGTGCCGCACCCTTTCGCGACCGTCGCGGCGTCGTCGCACGAGTCGCTCGAGCTCGAGCTCGAGTCACTCGAACACGCGATCAAGCCGACGACCGCGAACACCCCCACCAACGACACGATGCTACGAAGCTTCATGGACGGTCTCCTTGCTGAGCGTCCCCGGCGCGTCCGACATCGTGCGCCAACCGGGACCAGCATCAGACGAAGGGCGAGCCGGTCCATTCACCCTCCGGATCGCGCTCATGCGTTAAGCAGCGTGGCGCGGAGCCGCTGAGATCCCAGCGCATTTTGGCGACAGCCGAAAAATGCGCACGCCCTGTCATATGGCGAGCCCGCAACCGTCACCCATGCGCGGAGGCTGACGATGACCACTTCTCGCGGATGGCTTTGGGTCGCTCGGGTGACGCTCTTTTGCACGGCGCTGGGCGCCGTTGGATGCAGCAAGCGGGAGGCGCCGTCGTTCGGAGCCTCCGCCGCGGCCCCGCCCGTCGCCACGGTGCCGGTGCCGGAAGCGCCGACGAGCGGCGGCGAGCAGAGCGCGTTCCGCGTCGGGGCGCGCCCGGCGCACGTCGTTACGGTCGACGTCACCATCACCGTGGCCGACGTCGACGCCGCGTCGCGCCGCTTGCGTGACGAGACGGCGCGCGTCGAGGGCTTCGTCGCGAACATGACCGGGGGCGGGGAAGGCACCGACCGTCGCGCGTCGTTCGAGCTTCGCGTGCCAGCAGCGAGCGCGCCTGCCTTCCGCTCGGCGATCGCCGGCCTCGGCACGGTGTCGTCCGAGCAGGAGCGCGTGGAGGACGTCACCGAAGAGCGCGCCGACCGGACGGCGCGCCTCGCCAACGCGCGCGCCGAGGAGAAGCGTCTCCTCGATCTCTTGTCGCAGCGCACCGGCTCGCTCGCCGACGTCCTCTCTGCGGAGCGAGAGCTCGCGCGGGTCCGCGAGACCATCGAACGCTTCGAGGCCCAGGCCAGCGCGCTCGAGGGGAAGATCGCGTTCGCGACCGTGCGGGTCACGCTCGCGCCGCGAGTGGTGACCTTCAGCGAAGCTCCGCTCGCGCGCGTCGGCGCGGCGTTCCATCAAGGCGTGCATGATGCAGGTGTCGTCGTGTTGGGGCTCACGGTGGCCGCGGCCCAGCTCGGCCCGACGCTCATCGTGCTCCTCGCGCTCTTCGGGCTAGGGTTCCTCGGCGTGCGGAGCGTCATCCGCGCGCGGTCTCGGCTCGCGGCACGTTGACCACGGAGTCTCGCGCGTGAGAGGTTCGCGAGATCGTGACGCCCAACGAGGAGCTCGCCCACGCGCTCGCCGCGCTCCACGCGGCGAGCTTCGGCTGGGCCCTCGCGTGCACGGGGCGACGGCGCGACGACGCCGTCGACGTCCTTCAAGACGCGTACGCGAAGGCGCTCTCCGGCGCGGCGCGATACGACGGCCGCGCCCCGCTCAAGACTTGGTTCTTCGGGGTGGTTCGCCTCACCGCGCTCGAGCATCGGCGCGGCGCAGCCGTGCGCTTCCTCTTCGGTGCGCGTCGCGGAGCCGATCCCACGCTCGCGCCGGTTGCTCCGGTCGCCGGCGACGTCGCGACCGCGGACCGCGAGATCGCGCAGGCGGTGGCGGAGGCCCTGGCCGCGCTTCCCGATCGGCAGCGTGAGGTCGTTCACTTGGTGTTCTACGAAGAGCTCACGATCGAGGAGGCGTCCCACGTGATGGGCGTCGCGCTCGGTACGGCACGACTGCACTACGATCGCGGGAAGAAGCGTCTCGCGGAGCTCCTCCAAGCACGAGGCATACGATGAATCGAACCCCTCCCGAAACGCCGCCCGAAGACGAGCCGCTCCGTCGCGCGATGCAGGCGCTTCGCCGCGTCGATCGCGCCGACGCGCCGCCGTTTTTGCCAACGTCGTCGCGCCGCGCACGCCCGTCCGTGATGCGGAGCGTCGCGCTGGTCGGAGCCCCGCTCGCTGCCGCCGCGGCCTTCGTGCTCTTCGTCTCTCGTGTAGACGAGCGCGCGAGCGCTCCGGCGTCTGCCGCCGCACCGACCGCGCCGCCCGCCGCGACGATCGCGCCGACGCCCGTCGTGAGCGCCCCGCTCCCGAGCTTGCCGCTCGACTTCTTGCTCGCGAACGCCGGCGCCCCTCTCGCGGCCGTGCCCGACTTCGATCACGATCCGGTCCCGTTGCCGAGGAGAGCGCCATGATCCATCGCCCCATCCGCATCCACGTCCTCGCGCTCGTCGCCGCTTGCCTTGGCGCGTGCGCGAAGCGCGAGCCGTTGCCCGGCGACTCGGTCGCCGTCGACGGCGCGGTGGCGGTCGCGCCGCCTCGGGCCCCGGCGATCGCTCCGCAGGTCGCATCCGCGTCGCCGCGCGAGCCGCTCGGCGCGGTCGAGAGCCGCGTCTTTCCGCCGGAGCTCGTGATGGAGCATCAGGCCGAGCTCGGCCTCGACGACCGTCAGCGCGCGGCGATCATGACCGAGGTCGAGCGCGCGCAAGGCGAGATGACGCGTGTGCGTTGGGATTTGGAGCGCGAGCGCGAGGCGCTCGTTCGCTTGCTCGACGCCGAGCCCGTCGATGAAGCCGCCGTGAGCGCCGCCGGCAAACGCCTCACGGATCTCGAAGCGCGCGTGAAGGGCGTGCATCTCACGATGCTCGTTCGCGTGAAGAACGCGCTCACCGCGCCGCAGCGCGCCAAGCTCCGCGCGCTCCGCGCCGCTTCGGGTGGCTGACGCGTCCTCGCGTCAGATCGGCTGATCGAACGAGAGATAGAGTCCGACCGGCGGGCGCCGTCGCACCGTGCCGTCGGAGTCGACCGTGGTGCTGGCGCGCCGCGAGAGCGGAAGCCCGAGATCCACCGAGATGACCCCGGGCTGAACGCCACCGAAGTCGACGAAGAAGCGAACCCCGCCACCGACCTCGCCGTAGAAGTCCTTCGGCACGACGTCGGTTCGCGAGGACAGGAGACCCGCCGCGGCGAACGGGACGAGCTCGAGGCCCTTGAACCACGCGACCTGGGCGAGGTTCCCGTAGAGCCCGCTCACGGCGAGCCACCGATATTCACCGATCGCGTAGGCCGCGCCGCAGCCGAGGAGCTCGTCGGCCGCGTACGCGCGGAGGATCTGCCTTCCGCTGAGCGCTTGAAGCTGCTGCGCGAGCGCGGGACACACCGTGGCGCCCCCACCGACGGCGCCCGCGAGCACGTGGCGCGGATGAAGCGCGTGCACGCCCTCTGCGCGCACGGCCACGCCGGCGCTCGGGCGGACCGAGGCGTGGTCCTCGCGCGCGGCGCCGACGCTCACCGACGCGCCCGCGCCCCAACCGTGCCGCGGGTTCAAGAATTCGGTGCGCGTGTCCCACGAAATGGTGGAGCCGACGTCGATCTCGCTGACCGGAGTCGTCGAGCCACCGAACCCATTCTCGGAGCGGAGACCCGACACCGAGGTGACGATCGCGCCGAGGGTGCTGTTGAGATCGCGGAAGCCGCCGATCCCGCGGCCGTAACGGAGGCGCGCGCCGACGCCGCGTGCGGCCGTTGCGGCGGTGGCGCCGAACCAATGCCGCACGTCGTAGCGGCGCTTCAAGGTGAAGTCGATCGCCGCGTCCGGTCGCTTCTCGGCGACCGAGAGCGAGAGCGCGAAGCTACTCAGGATCGGAGGTCGCCACTTGTGACGAAGCTCGTCGTCGAAGCGTGGGTGGTCGGGCGCGAGCGCGGGATCCTGAATCAGCCGCTCATCGGGATCGATGTTCGCGTCGCGGAGCTCGGCCTCGCTCTCCCAGCGGACGACGCCCGTCGCGCCCGGCGCGTCCCAAACGCGCCGTGTGCGGGCACCGTGCGCGTCCACGAGCTCGACCACCACGGGCTCCTCGACCGCCGTCGCGCCGAGGCGCTCGATCGTGACCGCGTGGGCGTACCCGCTGCCGTTCGGCGTGCTTTCGGTGTGAGCAAGGCGGTAGGCGAGGCGAGGCGTCGCGGCGAGCCACGTCTGGTAGGTCGTCGTGAGGCGACGCTCGAGATCGGGCGGCGCCCCGTTGGCGCGCGCCGCGGCGAAGGTGGCCTCACGCAGCGGTGCGTTGGTGAGGAGGTGCGCGCCGAGCGCGGGCGCGAGCCGCCCGCCGAGCCGATCACGAAGCTTCTCGAGGACGAGGTGTCCGAAGGGACGATCGTTCAGCGCGCGATCGGCACCATCGCGATCCGGATCGCGCTCCTCGATGTCGTGGAAGTACGCGCTGCGGAAGGCGACCTTGGGCGCGTAGAGGAGCTGATCGACGGCCGGGTGGAAGCCGGCGAAGCCGATGAGATCCTGCGGACTCTGTCGCGTGTCCGCATCGGCCGCGAGCATCACGTCGACGAGGAGGCTGCCGTCGAGATCGGCGACCCAAGCGCGATCGGCGATCGGCTCGGTGGCCTCGACCCGGGGCGTCACGAGCGCGGTGAAGAGACGGCGCGCGAGCGCGAGCTCGTGGAAGCGCTGAATGGCGTCGATGGGCAAGAGCCGGAAGGCGCGGTCGCTCACGACGACGACGCCCGGAAGCGCGACCGCGAGCCGCTCTCGCTCCGGGGCTTCCACGATGACGACCCGATCGGCCATCGTGCGCGGCCCGCCGCGCGCGTCGCTCGTGAAGCCGAGGCGCCGAAGCAGCGAGATGGTGCGCCGCATGGTCGCGATCGCCCCGCCGGCGGCGTCGGACTCCCAGATGTCGCGCAGCACGAGGCCATCGCTCGTGGGTGGCGGATCCGAGCGCGCCATCGGCGATGCGCCGACCCACGTGAAGCGAACGCCCGCGAAGATCTCCTCGTGCACGGCCGCTCGCTCGAGCACGAAGAGCGACGCGTGCGACGCGCGTGCGACGTCCACGTGGGCCTGACCGCCGCGGTGAACGCCATCGCTCGCCACGAGGACGCCACCATCCCAACGCACGTCGATCGCGTGCTCGCCGCGCGCGGGCACGCCGCTCGGATCGACGACCACCGGGTACCAGGGATCGCCGAGCGAAAGCGCGTCGCTCGCGCGCCCCAGCGTGCCGTAGCGCGCCGGCACCGAGAGCGACGTGGTGAAGCGGACCGTCAATGGCTCCGTCGCGGTCGCGCAGACCGGAAGACGAACGAAGCGCCCGCGGACGGCGTTCGGCTGCGCGTCCGGGCCGAGCGACGTCTCCGCGCAGCCGTCGACCATGAGCGTCACGCCTCGATAGCCGCCGCGCGAGACGCCGTAGGGGAAGTGGCGATCGAAAGAGAGATCATCGACCGACGGAGGAACGCCGGCCGTTCGGTCCGCGTACAGCCAGATGCCGAGTGAGCCATCGGGTGCCCGCAAACCGTTCGCGTCTGCGGTCAGGGTAATGCGACCACGCGCCGTGACCGTTCCGGCCGCGCGGTCGAGGCTGGCGTCGACCGCGTATCGAACGGGGAGGGGGGCCGCATCGTCGGCGCGTGCTGGCCGCGGTGCGAGGGCGAGCGCGCACGTCGCCGTGCAGGCCAGAGCGGTCAAGGCTGTGCGCCGCCGCCTCGGTTGTGGCACAAGGGAGGTCGTGGACTCTTTTCCGCTCTGGGCCGTCGCGCTCGTGGTCGCAGCCGCGATGCCGTGGTGCGTGCGCTCGCTGTCGCAGGCCATGGAGCGAAGCGTTCGCCGCCGCACGGAGGACACTATCGCCCGTGCCGGTCGCGGCGATTGAAATATTTGCGACGTGCGACTGACACGCCAGTCAGCGCTTCTCGGTTGCGTGCGTTGCTGGTTACGATGAGCGGACGGGCGCGATGTCCCACCTTTTCGCGTTTCGAAGTAGCGCGCTCCCCCCTAGGCTCCGTAAGTTCTAAGTGCACGTCCTTTCTTGCGCGGGCTTGGAACGCGCAAGGCTTCGCCCCAAAGATCCCCTCGTCTTCTTCGTCCAATCGGGGGGCTCCGGGGCCGGAAGGAAAGATCGAACATGGCACGTCTCTTCGGACTCATCGGCAACCGTGCAGACCTGGCTGGGCGCGTCCTCGCGCACGAGGCCAAGGCGCTCCGCGTCCGCGCGCCCTCGCCGAACACTCCGATGGGCTGGGGGCTCGGGTTCTATCAAGGCGGCGAGGTGCTCATGCGCCGGCGCCCCATCGACGATCGACCGGACATCGACGTCGCCAAGAACGCGGGTGACGTGCGCGCCGACGTGCTGATCGGGCATGTGCGAAACGCGACCGTGGGCGGGCTCCGCACCGAGAACACCCACCCGTTCCGCTATCGCCAGTGGCTTTACGCGCAGACCGGGACGGTCGACAAGTTCGAGCTCGTTCGTGAGCGCCTGCTCGCCAACGTCCCCGACTTCTTGCGCGGTGACATTCGCGGTGAGACCGACGCCGAGCTCGTCTTCCACGTCGCGCTCTCGTTCCTGCACGACGCCGGCAAGCTCCAAGACGGCGGCGTGGACCCGGCCCGCGTTCGCGACGCGCTCCGCTCCACCAAGTCGATGATCGACACGATGATGGCCGAGGTCGGCGGCGCTGCGTGCAACCTCAACGTGCTCATGACCGACGGCGAGCACATGGTGTCGCTCCACGCCGGGCCGGCGATGGCCTACGTCGAGCTCGCGGGCAAAGGCGACGCCGATGCTCTCATCGGCGACGACGTGCAGCTCCGGCGCCGGGCGCCCGAGCTCGCGCGCATGCACTTCGTCCTCGTCGCGAGCGACTTCGACGAGGCGCCCGGCGGCCGCTTCAAGAAGCTGCCCGACGCTTCGCTCGTCACGCTCACGCGCGACGCTGCGCCCACGCACGAGCCGATTTGACCGTGCGCACGCGGCGCCTCGGGTTCGTGGCGCTCGCCCTCACGGCGTCGTGCGGAGCCGGGGCGGCGTCGCCCTCCGCACTGCCCCCCAAGGGCCCGCCCATCCGTAGCCCGGAGGGCGTCGTGCTCGAGGTCAATGCGCCGCTGCCGGCGCCCGCCGCGGTGTCATCGGCGCGCGGCGTCGTCGCGTTGGTGGAGCCCATTCCCGACGAGGCGATTCGCGACGTCGTGTTCGCGTACTTCGACGCGCTCCGCCGTCGCGACAAAGACGCGATGCGCCAGATCGTCGCGGAGCGCGCGGTCCGCATCGACGGAGCGCGCGCGACCTACGGCGATCGCGAGGGGCTCATCACGGGGCAGATTTTCGCGACCGGACGCGACTACGGCGGCATCTCGCCGGCCGATCTCGCCAACCCCGATCGGATGATCCGCTACGCGCTGTCGGACCTCGCCGCCGCCAATCAGAAGCGGCCCGAGCCGATGATGCCGCTCGACGTGATGGTGCGGCTCGAGATGCCCGAGCCGCGCGGGGCGGGTGACAAGCTCTTCGAGGCGACGATCCTGTTCGTGCTCCGCGCCGAGAACGGAAAGACGCGCATCGTGACGGTGCTCGAGGAGGCTGCGACGCCCTGAGAGGCGCGCGCGCCGGCTTCGTCAGCGGTATTTGTCGAGATCGATCCCGAAGCGTTTGAGCCAGCGGTGGATCTGCATTCGCTCCTTGCCGAGCTCGCGCCCCACCGCGGCGATGTTGCCCTGGTGCCTTTCGAGCAGCGCGCGTAGCTCGTCTTCGGTCGGCGGCTGCGCCGCGCGCGGGAGCTGAATCTGCGCGGTCGGCTCGGCGGTGGGCGGCAGGCTCGGGACGCCGTCACGACGTCGCTCGCCGTACGCTTTCATCTGCTCGACGATCGGATCCGGCAGCTGGGGCGTGTCGAGCGGCGCGCCTTGTCCGAGCGCGATGCCGCGCTTCACGCAGCTCTCGAGCTCGCGAATGTTGAACGGCCAGCCGTAGTGCAGCATCGCCACCATCGCCGAGAAGGTGATCGTGAGCCCGGGGTGCCCGAACCGAGCCGCGAACGTCTTGGCGAGGAGGTACACGTCCTCCTTGCGCTCGCGGAGCGGCGGCAGTCGGACCATGTGATCGTTGAGGCGCGCGAAGAGGTCGCCGCGGAATCGGTCGTTCTTCACGAAGGCGTAGAGGTCGCGGTGCGTCGCGCATACGACGCGGATGTCGACGCGCTCCGCCGTGGTGCCACCGAGCGGAAAGACCTCGCGCGCCTGGAGCACGCGAAGGAGCTTCGCTTGGGCCTCGAGCGGCATGTCGCCGATTTCGTCCAAGAAGAGCGTGCCGCCGTCGGCGAGCTTCACGAGGCCGGGCTTGTCGCGGTCGGCGCCCGAGAACGCGCCGCGTCGATAGCCGAAGAGCTCACTCTCGAGGAGGTTTTGCGGGATCGCCGCGCAGTTGATGGCTTGGAACGAGCCCTTGCGGCCGGAGACGCGGTGAATGCCGCGCGCGACCACCTCTTTGCCGGTGCCGGTCTCGCCGAGGATCATGCACGAGAGCTCGGTCGGCGCGATCCGCTCGATGTCGGCCGCGATGGCGTCCATCTGTGCGCCGCCCACGAGATCCAAGAGCACGCGCGCGCGGCGCTCACCGAGCACCGTCCCGTCGATGCGGTAGCCGGTGAAGCGCTCGGCGCCGGCCGACACGAACTTGAAGACGGCGTCGCCGACGCGGACCTCGTCGAGATCACGCAGGACCCGCTCGGTCACGAAGGCGCCGCCCACCATCGTCCCGTTGCGGCTCCCGAGGTCGGTGAGCACCCAATCTTCGCCGACGCGCGCGATGCGTGCATGCTGTCGGCTCGCGGCTTGGTCGGCCACGAAGACGGCGTTCTGCGCGTCACGGCCGAGGATCACCTCGGGCTGGTTGAAGAGGTACGCCGGCCGGAACTGTTCGAAGTTCGGCGCATACAGCAGGACGAGCCCGGGGAACGTCTCCGGGCCGCGCGTGCGCTCGCGGGCCTCGGCGTCCTCGAACGCCGAAGCCACGCCGGTTCGCAGCTTGCCGGTGCCTCCGCCGGTGGTCACGGCGAAGGAGGATATCACTCCGGCGGGATTCGATAGCGGTCTCGGTCGATTCCGAGCCGTTCGAGCACCGAGAGGAGGGTCGTTCGCGCCTTGGCGGCGAGCGCCGCGAGCGATCCGTCGTTGTCGATCACGAAGTCGGCCACGGCGACCTTTGCGGCGAGGGGCATCTGCGCGGCGATTCGCGCGGCGATCGCCGATTCGTCGTCGCGGTCGCGCGCGACGGCCCGCGCGCGCTGGAGCGCTTCGGGGGCGGCCACCACGACGAGCGGTCGAAACGCCTCGGCGAGGCCGTTCTCCACGAGCAGCGCCGCGTCGTAGGCCGCGAGCGGCTCGCCGCGCGCGGCGAGGGTCGCGAAGTGCTCTTGGCTCCGCGCCGCGATGCGTGGGTGCGTGATGGCGCCCAGAGTGCGGCGGCCTTCGGGCGACGCGAACGCCAGCCGCGCGAGCGCTTTACGGTCGAGCTCGCCGGCCGCGTCGAGCACCTCGGGGCCGAAGGCGCGCGCGAGGTCGTCGAGGGCCGGCGCGCCCTTCATCACGACCTCGCGGGCGACGGCGTCGGCGTCGACCACCGGAACGCCCCACTCCCGGAACAGCGACGCGACGGTGGTCTTCCCCGACGCGATGCCACCGGTGAGGCCGAAAACGTGCACGTGGCGATCATACACGACGCATCGCGCGCGGCTGCGAGCGTGTGTAGAGTACCGCCGATGAGCGAGGGCGAGAGGGCGACGGCAGCCCGCCGCGTTGGGCGGCGCACCATCGTGAAGGCGGCGTTGGTCGGCGCCGTGACGGTGTCGCTCGGCGGCCTGCTCGTGCGCGCGCGCACCTCCGGCTACGCGTATGCGCCGCGCGCTCCGCTCCGCGCCTTTTCGGCTTGGCACGCGGTGGTCGTCGAAGCCGTCGCGGCGCGCGTGGTCGCGCCGGATCGCCGCGGCGATCCGAACATTCCGACGCCCGCCGACCTCGACGTCGTGGGGTTCGTCGACGGCTACGTCGCCGGGCTCCCCGCCGATCTGCGCCGCGATTTTTTGCGCCTCTTGGCGTTCGTCGAGCACCTGGCGCCGCTGCGGGCGGGGCTCACCTCGCGCTTCTCCGGCCTCGGACCCGACGACCAAGATCGAGTGCTCCTCTCGCTCGAGCGGAGCGCCGTCCCGCTGCTCGCGCGCGGCTTCGATGCGCTCAAGTCCTGCGTCTTCATGGGCTACTACCGGCACCCGCGCGCGTGGGCGATCGCGGGCTACGACGGGCCGCTCGTCGGGCGCCCGGCGGGAGGCTTCCGTTGAGCGCCGGAGAGATCCTCGATGCCAGCACGCTCGGCGACGCGGCGCTCTCCGCCGACGCGGTGGTGATCGGAACGGGCGCCGGCGGCTCGATTGCTTTCCGCGAGCTGGCGCGCGCCGGACTCGAAGTCATCGCGCTCGAGGAGGGCGGCCACCACACGTCGGCCGACTTCAACCAGCGCGAAGAGGAGATGCTGGCCTTGCTCTTCCAGGAGCGCGGTGGCCGCATGACGGACGACCTCGCGATTCGCGTGCTCCAAGGGCGCGGCGTCGGCGGGAGCACCGTTCACAACACCAACCTGTGCAAGCGCATCCCCGAGGAGATCCTCGACGCGTGGGCGCGCGATCACGGCGTCGTCGGATGCACGGCGCGCGATCTCGAGCCCGCGTTCGCGCAGATCGAGCGCGAGCTCTCGGTGGGCGACATCCCGCCGGGGATGCGCAACAAGAACAACGAGGCCCTCCGGCGAGGCGTCGAGGCCCTCGGTTGGCGCGGCGCGCCGCTCCAGCACAATCGCAAGGGCTGCATCGGGAGCGGCTTCTGCGAGCTCGGTTGCGCCTACGACGCCAAGCAGAACGCGCTGAAGGTCGTCGTCCCCGAGGGCGTCCGCCTCGGCGGCCGCGTCGTCACCAGCGCGCGCGCCACGCGGGTGGAGTTCGCGAGCGGTCGTGTGGTCGGCGTTCGTGCCGTCTCTAGCACCGGAACGATTCGCATTCGGGCCAAGGTCGTCGTCGTGGCGGCGAGCGCAACGGGCTCGGCGGCGCTCCTCCGCGCGAGCGGTGTCGTCGGGGAGGGGACGGGGCGCGGCCTGCGCCTGCACCCCGGCGCGGTGGTCGCCGGCGTATTCGACGCGCCCATCGACGCGCATCACGGGATCCCCCAGTCGTACGAGTGCACCGAGCACCTGTCGTTCGATCGCGGCTCGACGCGCCGCGTTTGGATCACGACGGCGTTCGCCCACCCGATCGGCACCGCGGCCATGCTCCCCGGCTTCGGCGCCTCGCACATGTCCGCGATGCGCCGCTACCGGCACCTCGCCGTGCTGACGGCGATGGTTCACGACGAGTCCGAGGGCGAGGTCGACGTCGGCCCCGAGGGGCGTCCGCGCATCCGTTACACGATGCGATCGAGCGATTGCCTCCAGCTCGGACGCGGCCTCGCCGCCGCCGCGCGCATCCTCATCGCCGCGGGCGCGCGCGAGGTCACCGTGCCCGGCACGCGCCCGCTGACGGTGCGCTCGTACGCCGAGCTCGATCGCGCCGACTTCTCGTTCGTACGGCCACACGGAGTGCCGATCACCTCGGTCCACCCCATGGGCTCGCTCCGGATGGGCGAAGATCCGCGCCGGAGCGTGGTTCGCTCGACGGGCGAGCACCACCACGTGCGCGGCCTCTTCGTGGCCGACGGCTCGCTCTTCCCCACGAGCATCGGCGGCCCCCCGCAGATCGGCATCTACTCGCTCGCGCTGCACCTCGCCCCGCACATCGTTGCGCGCGCGCGCGGCGGGTGAGCGCGTCCGCCCATCGTCAGGTCACGGCCAAGCGTCGAATGCGCGGCGGATGCGCGCGACGCGTCGGCTCGCGCGGCTTCGGATCGGCGAGCATCGTGAGGCCGATCACCGGTACCGCGGCGAGGCCGCATGGCGCGAGGAACGCCACGACGAGCCCCATCGCCATGGTGAAGAACGGCGCGACGGCGAGCGCCGCGAGGACTCCGATGACCCATTTCCACGCCGCGATGTGCGTGGTGTAGCGCTCGACGTTCGTGCTCATGGTGCCCCTCCTTGGTCACGACTCCTCGCGCCTCGAGTAGGGATCGCCGGCGCGGGCAAGGCGAGGCCTCGCGCGCTCGTGAGGCGCGTTTGAGCCGCGCGGCGCGGATGAGCACCACGCGTCGTCGCGCGCTTACGACTCAGCGGTGAGGCGCATGAGGCGCGAGCTCAGCGGGTGTCGAAGACGAGGTCCGCGTCGTAGGTGCGCACGAAGAAGCGACCGTCCTTCGCGATGATCTCCTCCGGCCCCGACGGGACCGGGAGCTTCTGCCGCACGGCGCCAGTCGCCGCGTCGAGCACGTAGAGGAAGTCCGGCTCGGCGGTGAAGCCGTACCCGCAGACGACGGCGCTTCCGCCCTCGGAGAGGGCGAACGACTCGGCGTTGGCGACGAGCGGCGCGCTGCGCCAGGCGATCGCGCCGGTGTCGATGTCGAGAGCGGTCACGTACGCGTTCTGGCCCTTGTTGTCCTTGGCGTAGTTGCGATTGGTGTGGGCCACGAAGAGCGTGTGATCGGTGGCCTGGGCGAAGCGGAGCTCGTGGGTGATGGAGTCGACGTCGCGTTGCACGTCGTAGCGCTTCGTCGCGTCCGGTGTCACGAGCGTGGCCTCGCCGACCTTTACCGCCGTCCGGACGTTGCGGGTAGGATGCATGTAATTGCCGAAGTCGTAGAGCGCGCGCGCCTTTCGCTCCCCGGCGTCGAATGCGGCGAGCACGCGGTCGCCGTAGATCGCGAGCAGCGTTTTTCCAGAGACGATGGCGTGGGCGATCGGGAGCGTGCCGTACGCGATCGGGACCCAGTGCGGGAGCTCGTCGGGGAGCGCGCTCGCGGGGGCCCGGTAGTCGACGTACACGTAGCTCGCGAAGAACGTGCGCACATCCGCGAGCGTGACCTCGCCGCGCAGGAAGAAGAAGTCGTTTCGCGGCGGGACGTAGTGCTCCGCGCGGCGCACGTTCTCGCGCACGTACCAGTCCTCGGTGTCGGTGATCCCGTTCTTGCGCTGCTTGGCGAGGTGGAGCTTGGGGATGGGCGCGTTCGGCACTGCGGCGGGGCGCGCGAGCGTGTAGACGAACGGCGGGGGATCGAGCACGACGAGCTTCTTCGCCTCGAGCGATGCCTTGGTCTGCGCCTCCGCGGCGGTGAGTCGTCGCTCCGCGTCGTTGTACTCGTCGACGAGCACGCTCTCGCTCGGGTACGCGACGACGAGTCGCGCCAAGAGGCGCTTGGCTTCGCGGAGCCGACCTTCGCGCGCGCGCGCTTTAGCGAGGTCGTAAGTCGGCTGATCGATCGGCGTGAGGTGGAGCGTTCGCGGCTCGGCCGGCGCGCGTGCGACCGGCGCCGTGAGCTCGGCCGGCGCAGCGGGAGCGCGCGGCCCAGGCGGCGAGCCCGCCACGACGGGAGCCGTGGGGGCGGACGCTGGAGCAGGCGATGGGGCTTGGGCGCACGCGACCACCGTCGCGAGCGAGGTCACGAGGGACCAGCGCTTCATGCGTGGATGGTAGCCGGGCCCGCGTCGGGCCGCGACGGCGACGGTCAGTCGGTGCCGGCGTCGGTCGGCGAGGCGGAGTCGTTGCCCGCGTCGGTGGGCGAGCCAGAGTCGACCGCGACGCTGCCATCCGGACCCGCGTCGGCGCCGCAGCCCGTGGGCGTGCCCTGGCCGGACGGGCCGACCTTGGTCGGGTTCATGATCTGCTTGGCGTCGAAGCCGAGGCCGATCGAGATGCCGTCGCAGGTCTTCGACGGATCTTGCGTTCCGTTGGCCATGATGTCCGACATGCTGCGGATCTGATCGGTGATCGTCTTCAGCTGATCGCCGCTGCAGAGGTTGGCCTGGAGCTGACCCGCGATGCGCTGAAGCCCGCCGATGAACTCTTCGGTGTTGAGGATCCCGGCGATGACGCCGTTGGCGGCGGTGGACGGATCCTTGTGATCGAAGGTGACGACGGCCTTGTAGATGTTGAGGTCGAGGTTCTGACCGTTGAAGCCGAGCGTGATCGTGATCTTGGCGTCGCTGCCGTTCACGAACGTTCCGTTCATGACGTACGCGTCCGAGAACTGCGTCTTCGAGCTCGCCGGATCGCTCGGGTTCGAGAGGAGCTCCGGAATGACGGGCCAGTCGTCGGCGGTGGTGAACGTGGGCGACTTCTGGCCGCTCGGATCGAACGCGCTCCCGGCGTTGAGGTAACCCTTGAGACCGGTCGCCGTCTGCGACGCGCCGTCGGCGAGGCCGCTCACGGTGAACATGAGGGTGAACGCGCCCTTGGCGAGCTGCTTGTTCAGATCGGCCGCCGCCGTGGGGCTCGCGCCGAGGATGACGGGCAGGAGGTTGTGCCCGAACGAGTTGTCGATGCCGTCGTCGCCGTCTTCTTTGACGATGCGCTGCGCGCCGGCCGGGAGCTGGCAGACGTCGGAAGAGTCCTTGCTCGTGACCTTGCCGTCGAGATCGTAGCCGAACTTCTTCCAAGCATCGGGGTTGGCGGCGCCGCTGCGCGGGGCGTCGCCGAGGTAGAGCGTTTGCACGGCGAAGGTCTTCGTCGACGTGTCGCTGGTGGCCGGCCCGCTCGGCTTGGCCGGAGCGCGCTTCACGTTGGCGGGCGCGGCGTCGCTCGAGCTCGAGGAGCAGCCGTTGATGGCGGTCACGGTGCCGAGGACCAAGCCGACGCTGACGAACGTGAGAAGGGCGGTGCGCTTCATCGATGCATCTCCACTGCGAAAAAGGAGGGCGAAGACCCGAGCCGCCGCCCCAAGCGGGGCACCTTAGGAGGCATCCGCGGGCCAAGCAAGCGGACGCCGCCCGCGACTGTTAAACCTGCGCGCCGACGGGCTCGGTGGGTCAGTAGCAGCGGCTCGCTTCGAATCCGATGCCGCCGCACGTCGCAATGACCGGACCGTTCGGGCAGTCCCACGCGACGCAGTTCTGCCCGACGCAGTCCGCGTCGCTTCGGCAGGCGCGGACGAGGCAGCCGCTCCCGCAGCTCGTGCGGATGCGCCCGCCGGCTTGGAGGTCCACGCAACAGTGCGGGTTGGCCGGCGAGCAGTCCGCGCGCTCGTCGCAGAAGAGCTGCGATGCGCGCAGCCCGTTGCACGCCTGGACGCTCGCCACGCAGCTCACGCTCGTGCCCGTGAAGCAGCACTGCGACGTCGTCCCGCTGCAGGAGAGGCCACTGTCGGCGGCCCCGCATGGCGCGACGGCGCCCGGCGTCGACGGGGGCAGAGGTAGGTCCGCGTCGAGACCCGAGTCCCGTCGCGCGCGACCATCGTCGTTGGCGCCGCCGTCGTCGATCACCACCGCGCCGGTGTCCATGTCGGCGTCATCGGCTTGACCGTCCACGCGGACGCTGCCATCCGTCGCGTCGCTTCGTGCGGTGTATGTCCCGTCGACGCCGAGGATGAACGGACAGCCGGCGATGAACACGGTCGAGGCCGCGAGGAGCAGGACGGATCGCGCGAAGCTCAAAACGCACCTCGCACGATGAGCTGCCCGGGGCCGACGCCGAACGCCGTGCTCGAAGATCGCGCTGTCGGTGCGGTCAGCACGAGAAATCCTCCTGCGGCAGCAGAGATGGCGCCGGCGGCGAGGAGGCCGGTCCCGAGCCAACCCCACGTGCGAGTGCGATCGACGGCTTGAAGACCTTCCGGATCGCACGCCCGGTCGACGCAATGGTTGTCCACGGTCGACTTGTTCGCGAGCGCGACCACGCTCGCGACGCCGCCGCTCAGCAAGAGGGCGCCACCGACTCCGAGGAGGACGAACCCGGCAACCGGGGCGCCCTGCGCTTCGGTCGTATCGGGTTGGGTCGGCGTCGGTTTGGGCGGAGGTTCCTTGGCGGCCGGCGCGGGAGCCGGGGCTGGTGCTGGCTCGGCCGCCGGTGGCGGAGGCGTTGGCGGGGAAGGCGCCGGCGCGGGAGGCGGCGTGGCCTCTTCGCGAGCGAGGCGCGACTTCAGCGCAGCGACCTGCGACAGGGCGACCTTGTCGCGGCCTCGCTGCTTCGCGCGGTCGTCGGGCGTCATCGCATCGAAGCGATCGAGGTACTCCTGGTAGTGGCCCAGCGCAGCGGCGGGGCGGTCCCAGCGCACCTCGCACTCGGCCAACGTGAAGAGCGCTCCCGGGAGCGGGTCGAGCGCGTAGCTCTGGGCGAGCTTCGGGCAGCCCTCGTCGAAATGCTCACCCTTCATCGCGGCGAGCCCTTCGCGAAAGAGGCGGTCGGCGGTCTCGCGGTCTCCGGCGGCCGCTTCGCCAGCCGTGAGGAGCACCCCGGACGCGACGAGGATCGCGCAAGAGTGGGGGATCGTTCGAGCGCGGCCCACCATCGAAGGGTCCCAGTATGTTACCTTCTCTCGAATGGGAGAGAGCGAGTTTCCTCCCCAGCCCACGCTCCGCGTGGGGCGGTACACCGTCCAAGGTGTCCTCGCGCGGGGCGGAATGGCGACGGTGCACGTCGGGCGCTTGCTCGCCGAGGGCGGCTTCGCGCGCACGGTCGCCATCAAGCGCCTGCACTCCCACCTCGCGCACGACCCGGAGTTCGTCACCGGATTCTTGGACGAGGCGCGGCTCTGCGCGCGCATCCGGCACCCCAACGTCGTCCCCACGCTCGACGTGGTCTCGGCCGAGGGCGAGGTCTGGATCGTGATGGAGTACGTCGAGGGGCTGCCGCTCTCGTTCCTCTCGCGCGCCGCCGCCGGTCGCATGCCGCTGCGGATCGCTTCGGCCATCATGAGCGACGTGCTCCGCGGCTTGCACGCCGCGCACGAGGCCACCGACGATCAGCGGACGCCGCTGCGCATCGTCCATCGCGACGTCTCACCGCAGAACGTGCTGACGGGTGTCGACGGCGTCTCTCGCGTCATCGACTTCGGCATCGCCAAGGCCATCTCGAATCGCGTCTCGACGCAGGAAGGGCAGGTCAAGGGCAAGCTCAACTACATGGCGCCCGAGCAGGTGAATGGCGATCCGCTCGATAGGCGCACGGATCTGTTCGCGGCGTCGGTCGTCTTGTGGGAGCTCATCACCGGCGCGCGCCTCTTCGAGGGCGAAACGCCGATGGCCGTCATCAAGCAGGTCTTCGAGGGCGAGATCGAGCTTCCGAGCATGCTTCGTCACGGCGTGCCTCCGGCGCTCGACGCCGTCGTGATGCGCGGGCTCTCGCGTGATCCGGCCGAACGGTTCCAGACCGCGCTCGAGATGGAAGAGGCTCTCGAGGCGGTGATGCCGCCCGCGCCGGTGCGCGAGGTCGCGGCGTACGTGAGAGAGCAGGGGACGGGAGAGCTCGCTCGCCGCGCCGACACGGTTCGCCTCGTGGAGGACGTGTCGAGCGATCCGGCGCGTGAAGTCACGGGCGCGACCGCAGTGGCGGTGGCCATCTCGGGCACCTCGGTGCCGGCCGTCACTCCGCCCACCACTGCGGACGCGCCGGCCGCAGCGCCGGCGGAGCTCGCGACGCGCGCAGTCACTGGCACGGCGAGCGTGACGAGCCTCGCGCCGCCGCCGCGCGCCCGCCCGCCGGCCCACCGCCGCTGGACGATGCCAGTCGTGGGCGGTGTGCTCGGCGGCGCGCTCCTCCTCGCGGTGCTCGGCGTCGGCGTGCGCGCGGGGCGCCACGCCGCGTCGTCCGGCCTCGCGATGTCGACGACCGAGGCTCGGCCGGCGCCGGCGCCGAGTGCAAGCCACGAAGTGGAGCGCCTGGCAGCGAGCGCGAGCGCGCAGCCCGCCGCGACGGAGTCCGCGGCGCCCGCGAGCTCGGCCGAAGCCGCGACGGGTTTGCCGAGCGCGAGCCCGAGCGCGAGCGCCTCGCCGCCGCGCAAAGGTCGCAGCCCCCACCGACCGCGACCGGCGGCGACGACCGACGACATGTACTCACGCGAGTGAGGCAGAGGACGCCCGCGCGCGCGGATTTCTGGTAACCACTGGGGGCGATGGCCGAGGCCGAGCCCACGAAAGCGCCCGACGGCGCCCCCGTGTCGATGGGGCCGGAGTTCGTGCACCTCCACGTGCACACGCAGTACTCGATGCTCGATGGCGCGGTGAAGGTGAAGGACCTCACCAAGCGCGTCGCCAAAGCCGGCATGAAGGCCGTCGCGGTCACCGATCACGGCAACATGTTCGGCGCCATCTCGTTCTACAAGGCCGCCAAGGACGCGGGCGTCCAAGCCATCTTGGGCGCCGAGCTCGACGTGGTCGACAAGGGCCACGCCCACCACCTGCCGATCCTCGCGAGCTCGCTCGACGGCTACAAGAACCTCGTCAAGCTCGTGTCGAAAGGGCAGATCAGCCCCGATCCGAGCGGGCCGGCGGGCTCGAGCTGCATCTCGATCGACGATCTCGCGGCGCACTCGTCGGGGCTCGTCGTCATGACCGGCTGCATGGGCGGCCTCGTGCCGATGCGCATCCTCGAAGAGGGCGAGACGGCGGGCGCGACGATGCTCGGTCGCTTGAAGGAGATCCTCGAGCCGGGCTCTCTCTACGTCGAGCTCCAGGATCATGGGCTCGTCGAGCAACCCGTCTTGAACGGCATCCTCGCCGAGCTCGCGCGGCGGATGGACCTTCCGCTCGTCGCCTCCAACGACGTGCACTTTCCCGGTCGCGAGGACTCGGACGCGAACCTCTACCTCTCGTGCATCAAGAGCGGGCGCTCGTACGCCGAGGCCAAAGAGCGCCATCACGGCTCGAGCGAGATGTACCTGAAGTCGCCGGCCGAGATGACGCAGCTCTTCTCGGCGTGGCCCGACGCGATCAAGAACACGCTCGCCGTCGCGGAGCGCTGCAAGGTGAAGCTCAAGCTCGGCGAGCCCATGCTCCCCAGCTTCCCGGTGCCCGACGGCTACGACGCCGAGGGCTACTTCCGCCACGTCGCGCGCGAGGGCCTCGAGTCGCGCTTCCACGAGATCGAGGGCACCGGCCGCAAGATCGATCGCGACGCGTACCGGAAGCGTCTCGAGATGGAGCTCGACGTCATCGCGAAGATGAAGTTCCCGGGCTACTTCCTCATCGTCTGGGACTTCATTCGCTACGGAAAGGAGAACGGCGTGCCGGTCGGCCCGGGCCGCGGCTCCGGCGCCGGCTCGCTCGTCGCGTACTCGATGCGGATCACGGATCTCGATCCCATCCCGTACAACCTGCTCTTCGAGCGCTTCCTCAATCCGGAGCGCGTGAGCATGCCGGACTTCGACGTCGACTTCTGCATGGACCGACGCGATCAAGTCATCGCGTACGTGCAGCAGAAGTACGGCGAGACGAGCGTCGGGCAGATCGCCACCTTCGCCGAGCTCAAGGCCAAGAGCGTCATCAAGGACGTGGCGCGCTGCATGGGCATCCCGCCCATCGAGGCGCAGGCCGTCGCCAACCTGATCCCGCGCAAGAACCCCGCCGAGACGTACACCATCGGCGAGAGCCTCGACATCGAGCCCAAGCTGAAGGCCCGCTACGAGACCGAGCCGCAGATCAAGGAGCTCGTCGATCAGTCGCGCAAGCTCGAGGGGCTGACGCGCCACGCCGGAAAGCACGCCGCCGGCATCGTCATCAGCGAAGGTCCCTTGTGGGATCACGTCCCGGTCTTCCGCGACGAGAAGAGCGGCGCGTACGTCACCCAGTACTACAAGGACGACGTCGAGCAGGCCGGCCTCGTCAAGTTCGACTTCCTCGGACTGAAGACGCTGACGGTGCTCGACATCGCGCAGCGCCTCATCAATCAGCGCCCCGACGTCGCCGCCAGCGGCAAGCCTTTCGATCTGTCCAAGATCCCGATGGACGACAAGCCCACGTTCGTCCTCTTGGGGTCGGGCGAAACCAAGGGCGTCTTCCAGCTCGAGTCGAGCGGCATGCAGCAGCTCTTCAAGGATCTGCGCGCCGACAGCTTCGAAGACATCGTCGCGGCGGTGGCGCTCTATCGCCCCGGTCCGCTGGGCACCGGCATGGTCGCCGACTTCGTCAACCGAAAGCACGGCCGCGCCAAGGTCGAGCCGATGCATCCGCTCGTCGACCACCTGCTCGTGCCGACGTACGGCGTCATCGTCTATCAAGAGCAGGTCATGCAGATCGCGCAGGCGCTCGCCGGCTACTCGCTCGGCGGCGCCGACTTGCTTCGTCGCGCCATGGGCAAGAAGAAGCCCGAGGAGATGGCCAAGCAGAAGGCCACGTTCGTGGACGGCGCCAAGGCCAAGGGCGTCGCCGAAGCCGACGCCGAGAACATCTTCGGCCTGCTCGAGTACTTCGCCGGGTACGGCTTCAACAAGTCGCACTCGGCCGCGTACCGGCCGAGCTCCTGTGCGCGATCATGACGAGCGACAAGGACCGCATCGAGAAGGTCGTTCGCACGATCGCCGACGCGCGCGCCATGGGGCTCACGGTCCTCCCGCCCGACATCAACGAGAGCGACACCGACTTCAAGGTCGTCTACACGAACCCCGGCGGCGACAAGCGCGTGCGGCCGCGTGACCGCGTGCGCGACAAGTTCGGCCCGCAGATCCGCTTCGGCCTCGGCGCCGTGCGTGGTGTCGGTGGTGGCGCGCTCGACGCCGTGTTCGAGGCGCGCCAAGCCGGCGGCCCGTTCAAGGACCTCTTCGACTTCGCCGAACGCATCGACGCCAAGCGCATGAACAAGGGCGTCCTCGAGGCGCTCGTGCAGTGCGGCGCGTTCGACACCACGCTCTCGTCGCAAGGGATCACGCGCGCGCGCGCGTTCGGATCGATCGATCTGGCGCTCGAGCGCTCGCGCTCCGCGAGCCGCGATCGCGAGCGGGGGCAGACCTCGCTCTTCGGCCTCTTCGACGCGGCGCCCCAGCCGACGGGCGCCAAGGCCCAGTCGACCGGCGACTACGTCGTGTGCGAGACGTGGGACCAGAAGGAGATGCTCGTCCGCGAGCGCCAGTCGCTCGGTTTCTACGTCTCGGGCCACCCGCTCGATCGTTACCTGAAGGGGCCCGGCGCCTTCGCGCGCTTCGAGCTCGCGGCCGCGGCCGACTGCGCCACGATGAAGGGCAAGATCGCCTTCTTCGAGCTCGAGGATCTCACCGGACGCGTCAACGTGAAGGTGCGCGGCAAAGAGATCGAGACCTTCGCGCACTTGCTGACGGGCGGAGAGCCGCTCGTCATCCAGGGCAAGGTGAGCTTCCCGCGCCGCGACGAGGACGCGCCGGAAGGCGAGGAGCCGGACCGCGAGCCGACGATCTTCTTGAACGACGTGAAGTCGCTCTCGGCGGTCGTGAAGGAGGACACCAAGGCGCTCGCGCTCCGCATCGACGCGAAGAAGGCCCGCGTCGAGGACCTCCGCGCGATGCGCGACCTGTTCGTGCGGACGCCGGGCGAGACCCGCGTCGACGTCCAGCTCACGCTCGAGACCGGGGCCGAGGCCTTTTTGGGCCTCTCGCGCGAGTACCGCGTCGAGGTCGGCGACGCGCTCCTCGCGGGGCTGGAGCGCCTCTTCGGCAGTCAGGTCGCGGAGCTTCGCTGACCGGGCGCGATCGATTTCGTGGCCACCTCCGAAATCCGCGCTAGAGCGTCCGCGCCCCCCGCCGGAGCGGGGAAGGGAGCCTTCACCATGCGCACCGCCCTCGTCGTCGTCCTCGCCAGTGCATTCACCGTCGCCGTCGTCGCCTGCAGCAGCAACGACGCCACCGTCGCCGGTCCGGCCGGCGCGGACGGCGGTGAGGGGGACTCCGGAGACACGAGCGACGGCGCCACCCAGGGCGACGCCGCCAAGACCGATGGCAGCGGCGCGTGCGAGGCGGCCTCCGGCCTCTCGTCGAAATCGACCTGCGTCGAGTGCATTGGCGCGAGCTGCTGCGCTGAGGCCACCGGATGCAAGGACGAGCCGGACTGCGATGCCTTCGTCGGTTGCGCCGCCGGCTGTCTCAAAGACGCCGGGGTACCCACGGACGGCGCGACGCCCGCCGACGCGAGCGCGCCCAAGTCGTGCGTCGCGACTTGCCAGAAGACGCACGCGGCCGGGTACGCCGCGTACGCGAGCCTCTCGGCCTGCTTGCAGAGCTCCTGCCGCACGAAGTGCAACTGAGTGGCGTTTCACGGTCCGCGACCGTGAAATGAGCGGTCGGCGCGAGCTGAGACGCCGAATCCGGCTTCTCCTTCCGCCACACCCGTTCACGATGCCGCCCATGCGTCGCCGCTGGCTCATCGGTCCCGCTCTCTTTGCCGCCACGTTCGCCGTCGCCGCGAGCCCCGCGTGCGGCGGCTCGACCGGCTCTACTGGCAGCGGCGAAGACGCAGGCGCGTCGTCCGCCGAGGGGGCGGCGCCGAGCGCGTCCACCGCGCCGACGTCGACGTCCCAGCCGTCGGGCCGCGACGCGACCGCGCCGGACGTTGCGCTGATCCCGATCGACGCGAGCACGGACGCTGGCACCGTGACCTTGCCGTGTGTCGACGGCGGGAGCTGCCTGCCCGCGCCCGCGTCGAGCTGTACGAGCCCTTACGAGCTCGTCACGTACGCACCGGTCAACGCCAGCTGCGTGCAAGGTGCATGTATCTACGAGGGCACGGGCTTCGACTGCCAATCGCAGGGCGGGGCCATCTGCATCACCGCGGGCGATGGCGGTGCGGCGTGCCAGATGGTGACGTTGAAGTGACTCGCGCGCACGTCGCGGGGGCCGCGAGCGCGCACGAAGCGTCAATCCGTGACCCGCGCGAAGAACCAACCGGCTTCAGTGTCTGACGCGTGGCGAGCGGCGGTGTGGAGGTCGAGCGACCCCCGGAACCCGGCGGCGACGAAGACGTGACCGGCGGCGTCGGTCGTCGCGACAGGAGGCGCGTACACCGATCGCGTGGGGTACCGCCCGCTCCAGACCGTGTGGCCGTCGCTGGCGAGCGCGACGTGAAAGACGGAAGTGGATGCGAGGGCGTCGAGCGCGCGGTCGCCGAGGTCGAGACGCCCATCGAACGGTCCGACCGCGTGAACCGTGCCGTCGGGCGCGATGGTCACCGAGGTCACGGTCGCGCGGCTCGAGACGGCTCCGTCGCCGAAGCGCCCGGGGAATCTGCGGGACCAGAGCACGTGGCCGGTCGCGTCGAGGGCGGCGACGAACGGCCCGTCGACGTCGTCGTCCGGGTCGCTCGGAACGGCACACCCCGCCGCGCATGCGCCGCCGACGACGAGGACCCCGTCCTTCGCGAACCCGGCGGCGCGAACCGTCGCGCCGCGCCAGACTCGCGACCAGTGGAGCGCGCCGGCCTGAGCAAGCGTCGCGACGAAGCCGGTGTCGCGGCCGACGGGCAGGGTCGTGCCTCCGACCCGCATCGTCCCGCCGTAGTTGCCGACGACCGCGAGAGTGTCGCCGCGGGTCGCGAGGGCTCGCACGACTCCGCGGTCGGCGGCGATCCCGGTGTCGCTCGTCCGCATTCCGTCCGGTCCGAGCCATGTCACCGAAAACGTCGCTCCGACGTTCCCGTTGCCGACCATCGATGCGGCGTAGCCGTCGGTCCAGCGCGCGATCGCGTTGGGCCCGACGGTGGCGAGCGGGTGCTGCTCGCGCACTTGCCCTTGAGCGTCCAATCGCACCAAGAAGGTATCGCGCGCGTCGACGGAGTCGCTGAGGATCGACGAGTACCCGTCGTGGGTGGCCAAAACTGTGATCGCGCCATCGTCGTCCAGCGTTACGGCCCTGGGTTGGTCTGCGGCCTCTCCCCCCACGGTCGTGTGCCAGATCGGAGCGCCGCTGGGGTCGACCTTCACGACGAAGATGTCTCCGGGGCCGCTTGCGACGTGCTCACCCAATCCGTAGTCGATCGATCCATCGAAGGTGCCGACGACGACGCTCTCGCCAGCGGCGTTCGTCGCCATGTGGGTCGCGAGGCCAGCGAACGTGCGGGCGGCGAACGGAGCGATGCTTCCCGCGTTCGACGAGTCGGGCGGTCGGACGGCGAGCGACGGCCCGCCGCTCGCAGAGGTGCATCCGACGAGACCCAGGAGACCCGCGAGTGCGTCCCTCCGTCGCATGAGCCGAACGATAGAGCGGTCGCGCTTGGCGCGAGAGGGATTCGCGAGCACTTCGTCGCGAAATATCCTTCCGCACGGTTGAAACACGGCGCACCATCGCCGCCATGGCTCGTCGTCGCCTCGTCCTCGTCGGACCGATCGCCTTCGCGTGCGTGGCGCTCGCCTCCGGGATCGGGAGCCCCGGCTGTGGCGCGGCGGTGGCGCCTGCCGCACCCGAGGCGAGCGTGGGCGACGGTGACTTCGTCGATCCGCCCGTCTACGAGGTCCCGGACGGAGCCGTCGTCATTCGCTGCGACGATGGTGGCGCCGGCGCGCCCGACGCGCCGATCGCGTGCGCGCCGCCTCCGGCCGAGCACTGCGAAGGTCCGACGCGGCTCATCAGCTACCGCCGCGTGAACGACACCTGCGATCCGGGCGGGCGCTGCATCTACGAGCGGCTCGAGCGGTCATGCACCGAGATCGGCGGAACCGCATGCGTGCTCACCGACTCGGGGCCCTTGTGCCCGCAGCTCGTCGGCAAGTGATGCGGCGAACCACGCGAGTCGCGTGGGCACTCCGACCGATTCGTGGGTCAGCGCGAGGGTACGCCCACCGTGATCTCGGTGGCGCTCGCCGGGGCGCCGTCGGGTCGCAGCTCCCAGTCGAAGACGAGGCGGCCGTCCAAGAAGCCCACGCGTCGGTTCTTCATCCACAGTCGAACGTTGTGGCCGCCGCCCACCGGGCAGCAGATCTCGGCGCTGCGATCGACGATGCGGAGCTCGCGCGCTTCCTTGTCGGTCACGACGAAGCTCGCACGATCGCCCGACGCCGTGCTCGCGCGCGCGGCCATGCGCTCGACGCGCGCCGTGTACGCGTATGGCCCGCTCTCGGCGCGGGTCTCGCGCGCGATGCTCGCGGCGACCTCGGTCTCGTCGACCTTGCAGCGCGGAGTGAGCACGTCGAGCGGTTCGTCGCTCTCCTGCGTGGACCGCACGTGAACCATGAAGCAGGTGGCGTCGCGGTCGCTGCGGGTGAGGATCGCCTCGTCACGGACGAGGTCGTGCGACATCCCGGCGGGGAGGGGCTCGCCGTTGGTTCCGCCCATGTAGGCGGCTCGCTTGGCGTGCTCGGTGCCGATGAAAGACGTCGGCATCGCCGACGGCGACGGCCCTTCGGGGCGTCTCCGGCACGCGACGAGGGCGAGCGCGACGAAAAGGACCGTGGCGATGGGACCGGGCGAGCGCGACGTCATCGACCCGCGCGATAGCACACGCGATGCCGCTCGTCCGGCCGCAAAAAGCCGCGCGCTCACGCCCGACTGTGGACGCGCGGCTCCACGGACGCGTGAACGCGCGACTCCACCGCGTCCCGTGCCAGCGGCCAAAAGACCGTGAGAAGCGACACCATGAGCCACCCGAAGACGTCCGGATGGACCGTGACTTCGAAGCCAGCGTGCATGACCGAGGCCATCACGATCGCGAGCGGTCGCGACCTCCGCCACGCGAGGAGCGGCCCGAGGGCGAGCTCCACCGCGAGCGTGGCCTTGGCCGTCAGGGCGACGTGGCTCGGCGCGAGCATGAAGTCGGCGAGCGCGCCCGTCGTGTAGCCGTGCGCGTGGAGCCGCGCGAGCGTCTCGCCGCTCGTCCAGGCGGGACCGAGCTTCGCGAGCGCGCTCCACGCGTAGACGGAGATGACGAAGGCTCGCAAGAGCCACACGCTCGAGCGCGCCGCCGAGGCCGCGCGCTTCGTCGGTACCAGCGCTCGCGCATCGGCACCGTCGCCGAGCGCGATGAGGACCATGCTGATGAGGAGCGCGTGGTACGTGAAGATGAAGCTCAGCGGCTCTTGGGACCACACGAGGTACGCGGCTGCGGCCGCTGCAATCCCGGTGACGCGCGCGCGCACTCCGAGCGTGAAGAGGAGCGCGAAGACCGAGCGGAGCGCGATGAGGCCCCACACGACGGACGTGGGGAGGAGGACGCCGTAGAACCCCGCGCGCAAGCCGCTGTCGTCAGGCACTCCAAAGAGGGGTCCCCCGTGATGACGAAAGAGCCCCGGCACGAGGAAGAGGAGCGGCGTCGTGCGCACGAGGAAGATCGCCCCGACGGCGATGCGGAGCGTCCCCAAGGCTCGGGCCGTCGAACCATTCGCCGCGATCATCGGCATGCACGCCTCGCGCGGTACTCGGTCTCCGGAGCGCCATCGCGGTCGCGCTCGATGAGTACGACCTCGACCTCCCGGGGCGAGGGCTCGGCGACGCCGATGGGGAGGATCGCTGCGTAGCGCGCGCAGGCGAAGGCCGCGACGTCACCGAGCACGGCGCGCGCGGTTCGTGCGCGGGGCCCGAAGCGAAAGGTCTCGGTGCCGGCGAAGAAGAGCCCGATGGTGCCATGCGCCTCGCGCGCGAGCTTCGTCGGGGCGAGGTCGCGCGTCGTGCCGTCCTCGCGCGTGGCGACGATTCGAACCCGCACTTCGGCGACGTCCGCGAACATCGTGTACGCGAGCCGGCCGCTTCCGTCGACGAACGACGCGCCCGGGATCCCGAGCGCCACGATCGCCGCGACGACGACGTGCGCCCGCGAGACTCCACTCGCGCGGCGCACGCGCTCCGTCACGGGAGCTTCCAGCGCACCGCGCCCTTCACGTCCTCGATGAGGACACCGCGCGCCTTGAAGAGATCGCGGATGGCGTCGGCCTTCGCGAAGTCCTTGGCCTTGCGGGCCGCGTGGCGCGCCAAGATGAGCGCCTCGGTGGCGGCGCCGTCGAGCGGGCCTTCGCCTACGCTCGCGACGTCCACGGAGGGCGCACCGCCGCTCGCGAGCGTCGCGTCCATCGCCGCGATCTGGACGAGCCCGGAGCGCGTGCGGAGATCGAGCACGCCGAGGACGGCGTTCAAGCCGAGCGTCGCGTCGAGCGCGAAGCGCGCGTCGGCGGGCGTCATCTCCTTCTCGCGCTGATTGAGCGCCGTCACGAGCTCGAACCACGCGGCGACGGCGTTGGCCGTGTTGAGGTTGTCGTCGAGCGCGTCGTCGAAGGCCGCGAGCTTCTCGTTTACGGTCGCGACCAAGCTCGCGTTCGGCTCGCCGCCCGTCGCGTCTCCCGCGAGCTCGCGGAGGCGCGTCATGCTGGATTGAAGGCGCTCCACGCTCGCGCGCGCCTGGCCGAGCACGTCCATGCCGAAGTTCATCGGTTGCGTGTACGGCGTCGACACGAGCGCGAAGCGGAGCGCCTGCGCCGTCGCGCGGCCGCCCTCGAAGCCGATGGCCTGGAGGTCCTTCGCGAGCTCGGGCCGCTTGCTGCCCGCCGGATCGAGGAGATCGCGCACGGTGAAGAACGTGCCTTCGCTCTTCGACATCTTCCGGTTGTTCACGAGGAGGTGCCGGCCGTGGACCCAGTAGCGGGCCAGGGGAACGCCGTGCGCGCCCTGGCTCTGCGCGATCTCGCACTCGTGGTGCGGGAAGATGTTGTCCTCGCCGCCGGTGTGGATGTCGATCGTCGTGGCGAGGTGCGCCTTCGACATCGCGGAGCACTCGATGTGCCATCCGGGGAAGCCGCGCTTCACGCGTGCGTCGATGCCGCCGGGGAGGAGCTTCTGGTAGCGCTCGTAGTCGCCGGGCGGCCAGCCCTCGGGTCCATGCGGATCCCAAAGCATGAGGTGCTTGTCGTCGACCTTCCAGAGCGCGAAGTCGCGCGGGTCTTTCTTCTCTTCTCGCACTGCGACGCGCGCGCCGGCCTCGAGATCGTCGAGCACCTTGCCGGAGAGCTTGCCGTAGTCGGCGAATTTCGCGACCTCGAAGTAGACCTCGCCGCTCGGGACGACGTACGCGAAGCCCCGGTCGAGCAGCGTCTGAATCATGG
The DNA here is from genome assembly GCA_044224815.1 of Polyangiaceae bacterium. GTDB lineage: Bacteria > Myxococcota_A > Polyangia > Polyangiales > Polyangiaceae > JADJCA01. The sequence goes on along the minus strand of JBGAJR010000011.1, from coordinate 112,790 downwards.
CCAGCATCTCGGGCACGTGATGGGTCGCGCGCGGGTGCAGGTCCGGGTTCGTCGCTTCTTCGCCCTGGTAGATCGATAGCCCCAGCGTCTTGGCGTCTTCGACGAACGCGTCCTCGAAGAACTTCGCGACCGTGTAGGGGTCCGTGCCGAGTTCGCGCGCGGCTCGGCTCAACTTGTCCTCTCCGCTCGCGTCGGCGACGTGGTCTTGCGTCATGTGTCCGACGTCGGTGATGTTCATCACCTGGCGCACGGCGTAGCCCCGCCGCGTGAGCGTGCGGCGAAGGACATCGGCGAAGAGGAAGCTTCGAAAATTCCCGATGTGCGCGTACGAGTACACCGTCGGGCCGCAGCTGTAGATCGAGACCTCTTTCTTCGCCGGGTCGAGCGGCTCGAACGTTTCGATCTGGCCGGTGTAGGTGTTCTTCAAGCGAAGCTGGCGCATCGGTGTTCCTGGCTGGCGCGGGCACTCCCGCGGGCCGAATAGCCTATCGCGCCCCGCGCTCGCGCGCGACGGTTTGCTCGTCGCTCAGAACCGGAGGAGTGGGCTCGTGAGCTGGCCGATGTCGCCCTCGCGCGGCGGGGATGGACGCGTCGCGACGTACGTGACGACGGCGGCGCCCGCGACCACCGCGCCGGCAGCGGTCCAGAACCACCAGCGAGTGAAGACCGACGGTCGCTCGTCCCCGTCGCGCGCCGGTCGCTCCGCGATCGCCGGTGTCGCCTTGGGGACGAGGCTCACGCGCACGGTCGTCTCTTGCCCGCCGGCAAGATCACGCTCGAGCACGAAGGGGACGAAGCCGTCCTTCTCCACTTCGATGCGCGCCGGGCCCCGGTTCACGCGAACCGGGGTGACGAGGGGAGACGTACCGACGACCGTCGCGCGGAACAGCACGCGCGCCCCTTCTTGATCGACGACGACGCGCACGGTCGCGACGCGCTGCCGGAGCGCGACGAGGTGTGCCGCGAGGCCGGTCGTCTTCGCGCGGAGCTCGGGGGACGCGTCGCGCTCGTAGGCCTCGAGCTCGTCGATCGCATCGGGGAAGCGCTCGAGCGCCTCGAGCGCGCGCCCGCGGTTGTAGTGGAGCAGGGGATTCGCGACGAGCGCGTACGACGCCTCGTAGGCGCGAAGCGCGTCGGCATACCGAAGCGCGCGAAACGCGGCGTCTCCCTCGCTCTTCAGGCGCGTGGCCTCGGCGGCGGCGGTCGATGGCGCGTCACCGGCGTGCGCCGTGGAGGACGCGAGCGCGACGACGAAGGCGGCGCATGTCGACCACGGGCGCGCGCGCGCGCTTCGTCCGCACAATTTGTCCCCCGACGGTCCCGCCATACGCGCGACGCACCGATTGCCACGGCTCTCGGTGCGTCGCTCGTGCCTGGGCGTGAAACCGACCGTGAAACGAGGGGCGCTACGCCCGCGCCCGCGTCGTCACTTCCCGATTTCCTTCTCGACCTTGTCGAGCTCGGCCTTGAAGTTCGTCGCCGTGATCTCCTCGTCGGCCTTCGCGGCGTGCGACTTCGGCGTCGGGAGGTCCTCCGGATCCGGGGTGTCGTCGATGGTGTCGTCCGACTCCGCGGGCTTGGTCGCCACGGCCGTGGCTGCCGGGGCGGTCGGCGCGGTGGTCGCCGCGGCCGTCGCCGATGCGCTCGCGGTCGGAGCCGCCGACGCGGGCGCCGCCGCTGCCGAAGACGACGCTGCGGGTGCGGCGCCGCTCTTGTCCTTGTTGCACGCCATCGCGCCGAGGCCGAGAGCGAGCGAGAGTAGAATGATCGTGCGCATCAGTGCTTGTCTCCTTCGCGGCCGCGGCCGCCGCCGTGACCTCCGCCGTGCCCGCGGCCCTCTCCGTGCTCACCGTCGCCCTTCTTCGGAGCGCCGCCGTCCGCGCCGGGCTTGCGCTCGGGCGCCTTGGCGTTGAGCTCCTTCAGCTTGGCGAAGAACTTCTCGTCGGCTTTGGTGACGAGCGCGTCGCAGCGCGCGATCGACGCGGCGTCCTTGGCTTTGGCCGCCATCTCGCGCACGCGGAAGACGCGCATCGTGTGACGCCAGTGGAGGCCGATGACCGTGCGCTCCTCGTGGGTGACCTCTTTGTTGTTGGCGCGGACCGTCTCGCGGATCTTGGCGCGCGTGGTCCGAACGTACGCGGCGCGCTTGCTTCGCGACTCGCGTTCTTCCGGCGAGGCTGCGGGCGCGGCGGCCGTGGGCGCCGCTGCAGAGCCGGACACCGCAGGGGCTGCCGACGCCGCGGCTGAGGCGACTGTTTTCGGTTGGTCGGCGGCAGCGGTCGTCGCGGAGAGCGCGAGCGCAACGCCGATTGGGAGGGTCCAGATCGTTCTCATCGCGCGGCACGCTACCTCGTGCGCCGCGCTCGTGTCACGGAACGAACCGGCTCCCCGCGCTGGCGGCCGCTCTGGTATTCATCTCGCCCCAACCCCTCGAGGTGATCCATGGCGATGTTGCGAAAAGGCCTCTCTGGCGAGCCCGTCCGCATTCTTCAAGCCAAGCTCGGTGTCGACGCCGACGGCATCTTCGGCGCCGCGACCGACGAAGCGCTCCGCAAGTACCAGGCGGAGAACGGCCTCGATGTCGACGGCATCGCAGGCCCCGACACGTTCTCGCAGATGGGCCTTCACGAGCTCGTGCTCCTCAAACGCGGCACGCGCGGGGCGACCGTTCGTCGCCTCCAAGAGGGGCTCGGTATCGACGCCGACGGAATCTTCGGCGCCGGGACCGAGCAGGCGGTTCGGACCTTCCAAGAGTCGAAGGGGCTCGCCGTGGATGGCATGGCCGGTCCCGATACGCTCGCGCACGTCGCCGGCTTCGGCGAGATGACACCCGAGGTCGCGGCGGCGTCGGTCGTTACTCCCGAAATGCCGGCGGTCGACGAGAGCCGCATCGCGGCGGCGCTCGAGGCCGAGACGCCGCCCGAGCACCATGAGTCCTTCGTCGAGAAGGTCGAAGAGAAGGTCGCCGAGGTCGGAAAGTCGATCTGGAACACGCTCAAGAAGGTCTTCTGAGCCCGCGGCTCGACCGTCGGTGTGGGTGTTCGGGGCCGTGTGTCCCGTGACATTGTCATGGGACACACGCGCTTGCGGTGAGTCCCGCCGCGTCACACGGCCCGTTTTTCTCGGCAATTTCGAAATAGGCCTGCCTGGTCCGGGGGTTGCTAAGTCGTCACCCGGAGGTTGCTGCTATGTCGAAGCTCGCCGCTGCGCAACGTGCGCTCACCGCGCTCAACATCGTTCCCGGGGTGAAGGCCTGGGTTGCGGTGTCGCGCACCGAGAGCCGCGCGTGGAGCGCCGAGGCGCCGCTCGCCGGGCTCGGAGTCGGCCGTGCGCTCGAAGACGGCGGTCGCGAGGTCGCGCGTCGACTCCTCGAGTCGGGGCTCGAACGCTGCCGCGTCTCCGCCGTGGGTCACGTGTTCATGGGACGCTGCATCGATGGCGTCGCGCTCGTGATCGTTGCTGCAGACGCCGATGATGCGGCGCTCGTCCGCAAGCTCGATCTCGTCGCGCAGTCGCTCGTTGCCCTCGAGCGCGACGCCACCAAGCAGGCCGCGGTCGACTTCGCGCGCTTCCGTCTCGCGTACATGGAGGTGGCGGGTGCCGTTGGCGAGTTCGCGCTCGCGCGCGAGGTGGAGCAGCTTCGCTTGGCCGGCCGACCTCTCGATCGCGCCGCGCTCACGGAGATGGCGAGCACCCTCGTGGATTCGGTCGCGGCCGACGCGCAGCGCACCCTGCGGCATGCGCTGAACGACTTGCTTCGTGATTGGGGTGCGGCTCCGCTCCTCACCCCCGTGCCGCCCGCGCTGCCGACGCCGCCCATCCGTCGTCGCTCGAGCACGTCGTTCGCCGCCGTCACGATGCCGAGCGCGCCGGCGCTCCCGTCGAGCACGACGCCGCTCCCGCGCATCGTGCGCTGAGTCGGTCTACAGCAGGAGGGTTCTCTGTCTGGAGCAGGAGGGTTCTCTGTCTGGAGCAGGAGGGTTCTCTGTCTGGAGCAGGAGGGTTCCCCTCCTGCACCTCCCTTGGCTCGTCGCTCCCCTCCGCTGCGCTTCGGTGCGCTTCTCGCCGAAAGGGGGCTTCGCTATGAGCTCAGCCCCCCTTCGATCCCCCGCGGAGAGAAGAACAGCTTGAACGCGTACTCACGCGCGCCGCCGTGGGAGGACACGCCCCAAGCAAGCCTTACGCACGTGCCCTTGCGGCGCGTGCGTGCGAAGGTTCCCCGAACCTGAGAGCAGGGGAGGCTCGATTCGTGTCAACGAATCGAGGGGAGCGCAGCTCCCACTAGACCGAAGTTCCCCTCCTGCACCTCCCTTGGCTCGTCGCTCCCCTCCGCTGCGCTTCGGTGCGCATCTCGCCGAAAGGGGGCTTCGCTATGAGCTCAGCCCCCCTTCGATCCCCCGTCGGAGAGAAGAACAGAGGGGCCAGTCTGCGTTATGCCGCGGGGCTCGGGATACGCGCCAAGCAAGCCCCACGCACGTGCCCTTGCGGCGCGTGCGTGCGAAGGTTCCCCGAACCTGAGAGCAGGGGAGGCTCGACTCGTGTCAACGAATCGAGGGGAGCGCAGCAGCGCAGCTCCCACTAGACCAAAGTTCCCCTCCTGCACGTCCCCTGGCTCGGCGCTCCCCTCCGCTGCCCTTCGGTGCGCTTCTCGCCGAAAGGGGCTTCGCTATGAGCTCGGCCCCCTTTCGATCCCCCGCGGAGAGAAGACCCGCCGTCCTACGGCTTGCCGGCGACGTTCAGCTCGATTTTGTAGAGCGTGTCCTGCGCGGTGATGAAGAGCGTCTTTCGCGCGGGGCCGCCGAACGTGCAGTTGGCGGGCTGCTTCGGCACCGGGATCGTGCCGCGCAGCGTTCCATCCGACTTGAGGACGACGATGCCATTCGACGAGGAGACGTAGAGGTTTCCGTCGTCGTCGACCGCGAAGCCGTCGGCGTGGGGCACCTCGGCGATCTTGCGCGGATTGGTCGCCGCGCCGCTCGGCGCGAGATCGTAAGCGCGGAGGAATCCGGCCGCTTCGTCGGACACGTAGAGCGTGCCCTCGTCCGGTGAGAGTGCGATGCCGTTCGGCTTGTCCATGTCGTCGGCGACGAGCGCGAGGTTGCCGCTCGTCTCGATGCGATAGAGGCCCTGGAACGAGAGCTCCTTCGTGCCCGCGATCGAGTAGTCCGGGTCGGTGAAGTAGATCGTGCCGTCGTTTCGCACGATGAGATCGTTGGGCGCATTGAGCGCGTCGCCTTGGAAGTTGTCGACGAGCACCTCGCGCGTCCCGTTGGGGAGCGTGCGCGTCACACGCCGCGCCGCGCTCTCGCACGCCACGAGCCGGCCCTTGGCGTCGATCGCGAGGCCGTTCGACTTGCCGCTCGGCGCGCGAAACGTCGAAAACACGTTCGCCATGCTGTCGAGCTTCACGATGGCGTCGTTCGGAATGTCGGAGAAGAGCAGGGTCGCGTCATCGGCGCGCCACACCGGCCCTTCGATGTAAGCGAACCCGGTCTCGACGGGCGTCACGCTCCCGATGCCGGCGATCGGATCGGCGGGTCCGCTCGTCGGCGGGGGCGTCGTCCCGGGCGGGGTCCCGGGCGGCGTCGTGGCGCCCGGCGAGGCCACGTTGCCCGGATCGGGAGGCGTTGCCGCCGGGCCGTCACTCGCGCCGCGCGCTTCGGGCGCGATCGTGGGAGACTCCTTGGCGCCGCCGCACGCCGTCAGTGAAAAGAAGAGCACGCTCGCGACAATCCTCTTCATGGCCGCCCAATCTAGTCCCGAGGATCGACCCGGCGAGTCTCAGTCGGACCACGCGCTTTCCAAGCTTGTCTCCTCCCCGGAGACACTCGCGGCGTTCCGTATCTCGGTTGCGTTCGTGCTGCTTTTTTCCAGCGAGCTGCACGGTGCCGTTCGCTACGCGGCGCTGGCCCCGAGCGTCCGGGTCGCACCGCTCGGGCTCGGGCTCTTCGCCGCGCTCGCACCGATCAGCGTCGTCTTCGCCCAGGCGATGCGCGCCCTCGCCGTCGCGTCGGCCGTCGCGACGATGCTTGGACTCTACACGCGTGTCGCGACGAAGCTTCTCTTCGCGTCGAGCTTCTACCTCCTCGCGCTGGGACAGCTCGGCGGCACGGTCGTTCACGACATGCACCTCGTGTGGTTCGCGGCCATCCTCGCGGTGAGCCCGGCCGGCGACGCGTTCTCGGTCGACATGGGGCGCGCGCGGCCGCCACCACCGTCGACCGCGTACGGCATTCCCGTGTGGACGGCGCGCGCTCTCTTCGCTGCGATCTACTTCTTTCCTGGGCTCCACAAAGTCATGACCCAGGGCCTCGGCTGGGCGAGCGTGGAGAACCTGTCGCTCGAGCTCTATTGGAAGTGGTTCGAGTGGAACGAAGTGCCGTCGTTTCGCCTCGATCAACACCCGCGCCTCCTCGCAGCGGGGGGCTTGGCGACGCTCGCCTTCGAGCTCGGATTCCCGCTCCTCTTGCTCACGCGGAAGACGCGCGTGGTCGCCGCCATCTTCGGACTCGCGTTCCATCTCACGACCGACGCGATCCTTCGCATCAAGTTCTCGAGCCTCTGGCTCTGCTATCCGGTGCTCTTCGACTTCACGCTCGGCGCGCGCGGCGCCTCGCGCCCGCCCGCAACCTCCCGCGCGTCGCTCGCCGTCCACGGATCGCTCTTGCTCGCGGTGCTCGGGTTCGGTGTCCAGGGAGTCACGGCCGCGTTCCCGTTCGCGTGCTACCCGACCTTCGCGGAGCGGCCCCCGGAGACGGTGCCCGACCTTCGCCTCGTCGCGATCGCTCGCGACGGCACGCGCACCGAAGTGCCGCATGCGAGGAACGCGGCTGGCGTTCGCGCCCAATCCGATTGGGGCCGCGTTTGGGCGCTCGCGGGCGCGACCGCGCCGGTGAGCGTCGCGCGCCTCGAGGCGTACGTCGCCGAGGTGCGGCGCGCGCGGCCGCGCGCGTTCGTGGGCGCTTCGGCCGTCGAGGTGGCGCGGGTCGACTACCGCGTCTCTCCCGACGCTCGCGGCGCACCGCCCGTACGCCAAGCGGTGCTCACCACCGTGGCCCTCGCGCCGTGACGAGCGTCACGCGAGCGTGAGGTTCGCCTCGTCGGCCTCGGTCCACGCCTTGATGGGGATCGTTCGCTCGCGGAGCGGACGCACGACCTTGTCGATCATGGACCGACGCGCGAGATCCAAGTAGGCGCCGGTCTCCATCCAGCCGAGCGCGTTGCCCTTGGCGTCGAACGACGTTCTTCCGCGCGCCGCGAGCACGCCCCACTGCCGTTTGATGAAGGTGATGGCCATGTCGGCGTGGCGTCCCACGTGCGCGAGCTCCGCCTCGGACATCTTGTCGACGGCCCAGTCGAGGAACGTGAACCCGAACGTTCCGTGCGCAGCCTCGTCGCGGACGATGCGCGCGAGCACCGCACGCGGAAGGGGATGCTGGGAAGCGTGCCAGGTGCCGCGAATGAGCGGAATCGAGAGGGCCTCGCCCACGCAGAAGAACCGCGCCACGAGCTCGGCCGCTCGCACGATCGGTCGCTGCGAAGGGTCGGCGTCGAGAATGAGGTGCGCGGGATCGAAGCGGAGCTCGGTGCCGCCGCCGAGCTCCATCGCCATCCGGCCGCAGAGCTCGACGTGCACCATTTCGTCGAGCGGGAAGCGCGTGGCGAGGCCGACGAGATCGATCGGCGCGCTGCACTCGAGGAGCGCGCGCAAGGTCGCGGTGCAAGCCACCGCGGTTCGGTACTCTTGGAACGCAGCACCGGTCCACGATTTGCGCGCCGCGACGACCTCGACCTCCGGCACGCCGCCGACGTCGATCGTGCCCCACGGCATGTCGTCGTGCTCGGGGCGCATCCGACGGAAGCGGCGCTCGTAGGCGCCGCCGATCATCTCGAGCTCGAAGAGCACTCCGCGCGGATCGAGCGCGTACTCGGTGCCCGTGAGCCCGGCCGACGGATCAGTCACCGCCCGCGTCCGACGAGCCGTCCGTGCCGGCGTCCGGCGGCGGCATCAGGTTGCCCGACGACACGACGTCGCTGATGTCCCCGTCCTTGGGCGCGTCGGCCGGTGCGTCGATCGCGCCGGTGTCGGGCGCCATCAGGTTGCCCGACGAGACGAAGACGTCGTTGTCGGAGCCGTCCTTCGGCTGACCGGCGTCGTCGGGCGCCATCAAGTTTCCGCTCGTCGTCGTCGTGTCACCGCACGCAATGACGTACGACACCGCGCCGATGCCGACGGCGGCCACGAGGACCTTCTTGGTGAGGAGCTTTCGCTTCATGGGATCGTGGGCCATGTAGCAAGAGTCTTACCACGCCGTCCGACGTGCAACTCCGGCGTTTTTCGGGCCAAGGCCGTGCGCTCACGTGTGCCACGCGACACCCGCGCCATGGCGCCAGGTCAACCGAGCCCGGTGAGGGCCGCTTCGACCTTGGCGCGGTCCTCCTCGTGCTTCACGAGGAGGCCGAGGGCCTCGCGCGCCGTCTCGGGATCGAGCGCGCTCTTGCCGAGGAGCATCATCGCGCGCGCGAAGTCGACGGTCTCCGAGATGCTCGGTGCCTTGCGGAGATCCATCTGGCGCACCGACGCGGCGAGCGCGGCGAGCTTCTCGGCGAGCGCCCGCGCGATTCCGGGCACGCGGAGCTCTAGGATCGCGACCTCCCGGGACGGGGTGGGGAAGTCGACGAACGCGTGCAGGCACCGGCGACGAAGCGCGTCGGTCATGTCGCGCGTGCCGTTGGTCGTCAGGATGACGAGCGGCGCGTGCTTCGCCTTCACGGTGCCGACCTCGGGGATCGAGATCTGTCGCTCGGCCAAGAGCTCCAGCAAGAACGCCTCGAACTCGGGGTCCGCGCGATCGACCTCATCGACGAGGAGCACCACCGGCGCATCGCTCGTGAGCGCGCGGAGCAGCGGGCGCTCCACTAGGAACTTCGGTCCGAAGAAGGCCGCGGCGCCTTCGTCGATCCGGTCCATCGCTTCCGCGAGCGTCTTCGCACCCGCCGTTTGGCCGGCGACGGACTCGCGCACGAGCTGGGTGAACAGCATCTGCTTGGGGTAGTCCCACTCGTAGAGCGCCTTCGCCTCGTCGAGCCCCTCGTAGCACTGGAGTCGCACCATCGAGCGGCCCAGCGCTTCGGCCAGGGCCCGGGCGAGGTCGGTCTTTCCCACACCGGCCGGCCCCTCCACGAGGAGTGGCTTGTCCATGGCCAGGGCCAGCCAAGCGACGAGCGCGAGCCGGGAATCCGCGAGGTACGACGCCTTGGCGAGCGCGCGCTCGAGATCGGCGGCGGTCGCGAATGGCGCGGCCGGGGGAGGGGGCCCGGGGGGTGCAGCGGCTGACGTCACCCCCTGTTTTTGTCATGAAACACGCACAATGTCGCGATTTGGGATCGCCATGTGTATTCTCTCGCCATGGCCGACCGCGACGACGCCCTCTTGCGCGTCGACAACACCGGCACCGTGCACCCGGTGGGACGCGTTGCGAGCCAGATGCTCCGGGCGCGCGCAGGGGAGTGGCGCATCCAGTGGAGCCCGGCCGACGTCATCTTCTTGCGCGCCGAGACGACCGGCCCCGTGCTCAAGCTCGCCGGAGAGATCCGGGCGCCGGGCGCCATCTGCGACACCATCTCGCTCATCGCACAGTCGAACTGGCACGGTGAGCTCGTCGTCGTCGACGAGTCGGGCAACCGCTCCCTCTACTTCGACAGTGGCGCCCTCGTGGGGGCAGCCACCACGGTCGCTTCGGAGCGCCTGGGCGAGGTCCTTTACCGCTTCGGCGTCGTCACGCGCACGCAGGTCGAGGAGACCATCGCGGCGGCCACCGCCTCCGGCAAGCGCTTCGGCGAGGCCGCGATGGAGCTCGAGTTCGTGTCGCGCAACGAACTCTTCGAGATGATCAAGCGCCAAGCCGAAGAGGTCTTCTACGGCACGATGCTCGTCAGCGAGGGCATGTTCTACTTCTTCGACCGCTACGACGCGTCGCTCATGCTCACGCGCCACAACCTCGCCACGGCTGGCCTCCTCATGGAGGGCGCACGCCGGATGGACGAGATGCAGTACTTCCGCGAGAAGATCCCCAACGACACCTACATTCCGGTCCTCACCGGCAAAGAGAAGAAGGTGCCGGACGAGCTTCAGGAAGTGCTTGCACAAGTCGACGGCAAGCGCAGCGTCGCCGAGATCGGGCGACGGATCGGGCAGCTCGAGTTCGAAGTCTCACAGGCGATGTTTCAGCTGCTGAGCGGTGGCTTCATCACGGTCGTCGCGCCGCGGCCGCAAGGCGCCGAGGCGATCGTGGAGGCGTTCAATCCGGGCCTCGTCGAGATCCATCGTCGTTGCGACGACGCTGGCAAGGGCGCCGAGCTCCGCGAAGGGCTCGCTCGCTTCGCGACCGGTGGCGGCGTCTACGATCCGCTCTTCATGGGCGCCGGTCCGCTCGCCGACGGAACGCTCAAGCCGGAGCGCGTCGCAAAAAACCTTGCAGCGCTCGCGGGCGACGACCCCGACGCGTGGCTCATGCAGCTTCTCCACGAATACGTCGGCTTCGCGCTATTTCATGCGGGTTCGCTGTTGCCGAGGGAGGATGAGCCAGCCCTCGTGGCGACCGTCTCCGAGATCTTGAGCCCGGTGCGGACGAACGAATCCTCTGCTTCAGCTGCGCCTTCGGCCTTGCCGTCTTTGGCACCTGCCTCAATCCTTGACGACGAATGACGGAGCAGGACCGAGCCCCCGCCAAACGCCGTAAAGACACGATCATCGACGAAGCGACCCGGCTGTTCGCGGAGCGCGGCTACGCAGCCTCGAGCATGGCCGACCTCGCCGAGAGCGTGGGCCTCCGCAAAGCGTCGCTATTCCACCATTTTCCGAGCAAGGACGAGCTCTACAACGCCGTCTTGGAGCGAATCATGGAGGGGGTGGCCGAGCCGATTTCGAGCGCGCTCACCGACAACGGCTCGTTCCCCGAGCGGCTCGACCGCCTCAACGACGGATTCGTGTCCGCGTTTGGGCATCGGCCCTTCGCAGCGCGGCTGGTCGCGCGAGAAATGATGGACTGGGGGCCGTTCGCGCGCTCGCGGTTCGACGAGCTGGTCGCGCCCGCGCTGCGCGTGGCCGAATCGTTCATCGAGTCCGGCCAACAGGCGGGGGCCTTCGTCCGGCGCGACATCCGTCAACTCCTCCTCTCGCTCCTCAGCCTGCATGTCTTGCCGTTCGCGGCCGCGCCGCTCGTCCAGGCGATGACCAAGGCCGACGCCTCGTCGAACGAGTTCATCGACGCGCGGCGGGCCGAGCTGCGCGATCAGGTGCGCGCGCTCATGCTCGTCCCCGTCGATTGACGGCGCGGGCTGTCGCCCGGGAGATACGGCGTCCACGTGCTCTCGAAACGCTCGCGAGACTTTGGACCTACACGCGCGAAGCCCGTCTAATCGACGCGCGATGATGACGACGCGCGCGCTCCACTCCTTCGCCGCCGTGGTGACGTTCAGCCTGCTCGCCGCGTGTAGCGGCGCGCCGGACGAGCCGGCCTCGGTCTCCGAGCCGAGCCGCGAAGGCGCGGCGACGCCGCCCCCGCCTGCCCGCGGCGGCGTGCCGCAGACCGAAGAGACGGCGGCCTCCGAGGGCGACGACCTGGCGCCGCCGACTCGCCTCGCCATTCCGAAGGATCGTTTCGTCGACCCCGGCACGCCGAGCACGACGACGCCCCCGCCGGCGACGAGCCCCTACGCGTACGTGGACCCCACGCACGTCGTCCCCAAGAAGCTCCTCGACCGCGCAATGGCCTATTACGACGCCAACAAGACGGTCATCCCGAATCGCGACTACCTGACCGTCGTCGACTTTTCCAAGCACTCCGGCAAGCAGCGCTTCTACGTCGTCGACATGAAGTCGGGAGCCGTCAAATCGTTCGTAGTCGCTCACGGAAAAATGAGTGATCCGTCGTGGACTGGCTACGCCACCTCGTTCAGCAACGTGCCCGGGTCGAACCAATCGTCGGTGGGCTTCGCCGTCACCGCCGACACGTACTACGGCACCCACGGTCGGTCGCTCCGCCTCGAGGGTCTCTCGCCGACCAACTCCAACATGTACACGCGCGCCATCGTCATTCACGGCGCGTCTTACGTCGTCGAGGGCGCCGCCAAGCAAGGCCGCTCGCTCGGATGCTTCGCGCTCGACGAGACCGAGAAGGACGACATCATCGACATGCTCGAGGGCGGGAGCTTGCTCTACGCCGACCTCGGAGCCTGACGGCTCGCGCGCCCGAGTCAGGTCGACGATGACGGAGGCGCGTCGATCGCGCGCGTCGCTTCGTACAGCGCCAGCGCGGCGGCGACCGACGCGTTGAGGGACGCGACCGGGCCGCGCATCGGAAGGCGCGCGAGGACGTCGCATTCGCCCTTCACCGGCTTGCGGAGGCCCTTGCCCTCGGCGCCGACGACGAGGACGAGCGGGCGGGGGAGCGAGACCTTGGCGATCTCCTCGGTGCCGTTGGCGTCGAGGCCGACCACGAAGAAGCCGGCCTTCTTGAGCTCGACGAGCGCCACTTGAAGCGACCCGACGCGGCAGAGCACCGCGTGCTCGACCGCGCCGGCCGAGGCGCGGAAGGTGGCGGCGGTGAGCGGCGCCGAGTGGTGCTCGGGCCACACGACGGCCGTCGCGCCCAGCGCGACCGCGGAACGCAAGATGGCCCCGAAGTTCTGTGGGTCCTCGAGCTCGTCGAGCGCGAGGACGAGCGCGCCGTCGCGCGCGATGACCTGGTCGAGCGACACGAACGTGAGATCGGGCGCGAAGGCGATCGCGTTTTGGTGGTACGCGCCGCGCGCGAGGCGATCGAGCTCCTTCTTGTCGACGCGTTCGACCTTCGCGCCGCGGCCCTCCGCGAACCGCGCGACCGCGTCGATCTTGGGGCCGCCGTCTTTGGCGAGGAGGACGCGCTCGAGCTTCTCTCCGTGGGCGGCGATGGCCTCGCGCACCGGCTGGATGCCGACGACGAGCCGCGGCTCCGGTCCCGGCGCCGGCTTCACGACGCACCTCCCGTGAGCTCGCGAACGATCGCGTCTGCTGCGGCGCGCGGATCGGCGGCGTCGCGGATCGGTCGGCCGACGACGACGTACGTCGCGCCCGCCGCGAGCGCGTCGCGCGGCGTCGCCACGCGCTTTTGATCGCCCGTTGCGTCGCCCGCGGGGCGCACGCCCGGCGTGATGAGCGTCACCTCCGCTCCGAGCGCGTCTCTCAGCGCCCGCGCTTCGTGCGGCGAGCAGACGAACGCGGTTGCGCCGGCCTCGCGCGCGCAGCGGGCGAGGGTGCGTGCGTGCGTGGCGGGATCGGCGGCGACCCCGGTGGCCGCCAGGTCGCTCGCGTCGAGTGAGGTGAGCACGGTGACGGCGACGATCTCGGTCGCGGTTCCGCGCGTCCGGGCGACGGCGCGTTCGATCATCTTCGGTCCGCCACTCGCGTGAATCGTGAGAAACCGAACACCGAGATCGACGGCGCGCGAGACCGCGCGCTCCACCGTCTCCGGGATGTCGTGGAGCTTCAGATCCAAGAAGACCGGGAGGCCGCGCGCCATCGCGGCGCGGACGAGGTCGGGGCCTTCGCCGACGAAGAGCTCGAGTCCGATCTTGAGCACGCCGATGTGCGGCGAGAGGAGCGCGATCATGCGATCGGCCTCGCCACGATCCTTCACGTCGAGCGCGAAGACGAGGCGATCACGCGGGAGGAGCGGCGCGGCAGACATCGCCGCACGAACTAACACAAAACCGAGTCGGCCGCCCTCGGTCGCGCGCGATTACGGGTTGCACTCGACGCAGATCGGGTCGCCCTTCGCGCAGGTGGGCTGACAGCCTGCCGGTCCGCGTGATTTCGTGGTGGCGGCCGGCGCGCTCGTCGGCGCGCGCCTCGTCGTAGGCGCAGGCGCTGCTGGTCGGCCGAGACCCTCGCGCGCGCGCTCGAGCGCGCGGATCTTCTCGTCGATGATGCGCGCCTCTTCGGACGACTTGCCGACCTTCTCCGATTCGAGCGCGCGCTTCTGTTCGTCGAGCGCTTTGACCTCGCGCTCGAGTCGCGCCGCCTCCGCTTGCGCGGCTTCGGTCGCCCGGTTCGCGCGGTGGATGACGAAGCCGGCGCCCGCGACGGCGAAGATCAGGGTGACGGCCAAGCCGGCGATCAGCAGCGAGAGCCGCTTTCGCCCGCCGGCCTCGCTGATCGCGGCGAGGGCACGCGCGTGCTCCTGCTCGCGTTCGAGCGTCGCGAGCCGGGCTTGGTTTTCGGCGGCCACGCGCGCGCGCTCTACCTCGGCGAGTCGCATCGCCTCGAGTCGCGCCGCCTCTTCGCGCGCGCGCGCTTCGTGAACGCGTCGCTCGGACTCGAGCGCCTCGAGCCGCGCGGCCTCGGCCTCGCGCGCACGGCGTTCGGCGTCGCGTCGGGCCGCGGCCTCGGCGTCGAGCCGCGCTTGCACCGCCGCTTCCTCGTCGCGGATCCGCTCCGCCTCGAGGTCCACGAGCTCTCTCAGCGAGAACAATACGGACGAGTCGTTCTTCGCCGCCATCGCGCGTCTCTCCTTTCGAGCTAGGACGCGCCACCGGCTCGCGGCCTTGGGACGTGCGCGCGAAAAATGGAGCAGGCGCACAAAACGACTGCGGCCAGCGTCGTCGGAAGACGCTGGCCGCGTGTCGCGCCGCTCGCGCGGGCGGGATCAGAACTCAGAGCAGAGCGGATCGCCCGGTTGGCACTTCTTCTTCGGTGCCGTGTCCGAAGCGGGCTTGGAGCCACCGCCGCTCGGGCGGCGAGCCGCGCCACCGCCAGACGCGGGCGTCGCTTGCTGCGCGGCCTTGATCTCGGCCTCTTTGGCGGCGAGCTTGGCGAGGAGTGCGTCCTTCTCGGCGCCGCTGGCCTTGGAGATCTCGTCCTGGATGCGCGCCTTCTCCTTGTCGAGGTCGGCGATCTTCTGCTCGAGGGCGAGCTTCTCGGCCTGCGCGCGCTCGGTGGCTTCCATGGAGTTCTTGATGGCGATGCCGCCACCGACCGCGCCGACGACGAGCAGCACGCCGAGACCGGCGAGCATGAAGGTGAGCTTCTTCTTGCCGCTCTGCTCCTTCATCTGAACGAGCTGGCGCTCGTGCTCTTGCTGGCGGCGCATCGCCTCGATGCGCGCGGCGTTCTCGGCGTCGAGGCGGGCCTTCTCGACCTCGGCGTGGCGGATCGCTTCGTGGCGCGCAGCTTCCTCACGGGCGCGGGCCTCTTGGGCGCGTCGCTCCTCTTCCGCGGCGCGGAGACGGCTCTCTTCCGCCTCGCGGGCCTTGCGCTCCGCATCCATCTTCGCGCGGAGGGCTTCCTCTTCCTTGCGCTTGCGCTCGGCCTCCTCCGACTTGATGCGGTCCTCCTCAAGGTTCATGAGCTCCTTGAGGGAGAAAAGGACCGAGCTCTCCTTCTGTTCCGACATGGCGATTCTTCTCGTCAGTGAGGGTGGCTAGCGCGAGGAAAAGGGTTGCGGTCAGGCTGGGCAGCCCGAGGCGTCGACCCGGCGAGGGTTGTAGCGCGCCGTGGCCGTTGCGGTACGAAAAAATACCGTGGCAGCCGCGGACTCGCAAAGGCTTCTCGCCGATCGTGGCTCCACCGCCAGCCTGAGCCTCCCAGCGGCGAGACCGGAGGAGACCTTGTCCCACAACCCTGCGCCCACGCGGGCCTTTTCGGGAACCTCGATCATCCGCAAGATCCGCGCGGCCAGCCCCCCGACGCGTTGGGTCAGCCCCGTGTTTTGACCCCAGGCCCGCCCCGAAATTGGGTAGTGTGCCGACCATCCCATGGGCACCGAGGTTCGCGCACACATCACCGGCACGGTTTGGAAGATCGAGGTCAAGGAGGGGGACGCCGTCCTGGAAGGGCAAACCTGCGTCATCCTCGAGTCGATGAAGATGGAGATGCCCGTCGAGTCGCCAGGCGCCGGCACCGTCGAGAAGATTCAGTGCGCCGAAGGCCAGGCCGTCTCCGAAGGGGACGTCTTGGTCGTGCTAAAAAGCGGTTCGTGACCCGCGCCAAGCCACGCTCCGCCCAGGCCAGCCTGCGCACGATGGCGCGAGGGTCTCGCGTCGGTCTCGTGGCCGGCCCGGCCGCTGTTTTCGCGGCACTCGTGGTCGCCTGCAGCGAGGCGCCGAAGCTGGTCGGGCAGGGCGGCGCCTGCGCGCTGACGATGGATTGCGACCGCGGCCTCGCGTGCGTTCCGCAGCAAGACGGCTCGCGAATGTGCACCGGTGACCTCACCAGCGTGGCCAAGGCCACCCAGCCGGCTCCGGCCGATGCAGGGGCCGACGCGCGCCGCGATGGCCAAGCCGATGGCGCATCCGACGCTTCGAGCGACGCGCCCTCCGCCGACGTCGTGACCCCGCCGCCCGACGCCGCTACGGATTGAGGCGCGCCGTGGCGCGTGGGCTCACTCGCGCCAGAGAAACTTCCAGGGGTTGTGCTTCAAGTCGCGCACCATCTCCTGGATGTCGTCGTAGAGCTCTTCGTCCATCACGAGCGCGCCCACGGTGCCTTCGCCCTTCTTGATCTTGGCGACCACGGTCTGCGCGTCGGCGGCCGCCGTGTTCGCGCGGCCGAGGAGCTCGGCGAGATCGTGGAGGGCCTTCCGGTAGCGCTCCTGCTCTTTGGGATCGCCGACGAGGGCGGTCGCGCGATTGAGGTTCGCCATGCCCTCTTTGGCGTCCTTGAGGAGCGGGCCCGAGTCGCGCTGCACGTCGGCGGCGAGTCGATCGATGTTTTCGAGCGTGCGCGTGATGCGCGGATCGTTGACGCGCGCCCGCGCGTCTTTGGCGAGGCCGTTGGTCTCGCTCGAGAGCTGCTCCAAGTTGATGACGATGCGATCGATGCGCTCGCGGTGATCGACCACGATGCCGGAGAGGCCCTTCAGGAGCGTCGCCGTGCTCTGCGCGATGTCGCTGATGAGCTCGCGGTTGTTGCGGATGCCGGTCACCGCGGTGTCGAGCAGCTCGTATGCCTTGGCGAGGAAGAGATCGAGGCGCGGCGGATCGATGCCCTTCACGATCGCGCCTTCTCCGAGCGCGGCCTTCTCGGGCGAGCCGGGATCGACGGCCATGAACTGCTCGCCGAGCACACCCTGCGTAGTCACGTAAAACGCCGCGTCTTCGCGCACCGAGTCTTTGACCTTTGTGTAGAGCGCGACTTCGGCGCGGACCACGGTGCGGCGCTTCGTCTTGGGGTCGATGACGCCGCCCATGAACCGCATCTCCTTCACCGTACCCACGCGAACGCCCGCCATGCGGACCGGCGCGCCGGCTTGGAGGCCGCCCGGATTGTCGAAGTCGACGAACACCGGGTACGCGCGCTCCAGGCTGACGCCGCTCATCACGAGGATGAGCACGCCGAGGAGGCCGAGCGACACCAGGATGAGGACGCCGACTTTGACCTCGATGCTTCGCTCGCTGCTCAAAGCCCCGATCCCTTCGTCATAGATCCATGGGGCCGGTGGCGCGGCCGTGGATGAACTGGTCGACGATGCCGTCGTCGGTCTTTTTGAAGTCCTCGCGCGTGCCGAGCATGCGGACTTTTCCCTTATAGAGCATCACGATCCGGTCCGCGATCGTGAAGATGCTGACGAGGTCGTGGCTGACCACGATGCTGGTCACGCCGAGCTTGTCGGAGAGCTCGCGGATGAGGCGATCGACGCGGCGCGCGCTCACCGGATCGAGCGACGTCGTGGGCTCGTCGAAGAGCACGTACTCCGGGTCGAGCGTGAGCGCTCGGGCGATCGCGACGCGCTTCCGCATCCCGTCGCCGAGCTCCGAGGGGTAGCGGTCGGCGAAGTCGCGCATGTGCACTTGGTCGAGGCGGCGGCTCGCCTCCGAGAGCGCATCCTTCATCTTCATCGCCTTGTGCTTGCGGAGCGGGAGCGCCACGTTCTCGGCGCACGTCATCGAGTCGAAGAGCGTCGAGTGCTGGAACACCATCGCGCACTTTTTCCGCACCGCGTACATCTCGGTCTCGGAGAGGCGGCTCACCTCCGCGTCGTCGAGCCAGATGTTGCCGGCGTCGGGCGCGAGGAGGCCGATCAAGTGCTTGATGAGCACGCTCTTCCCGACGCCCGAGGCGCCGATGATGAAGAACACCTCGCCGCGCCGGACGTCGAAGCTCACGTCGTCGAGGACGCGCTTCGGACCGAAAGATTTGACGACGTGCTCGAAGCGAATCACTGCGGGCGCTCCTTCACGGCGGGAACACCAAGAGCGCGGCGCCCGAGATGAAGAAGTTGAGCATGATGATCGCGAGCGACGAGTTCACGACCGCGCGCGTCGTCGCCCAGCCCACGCCCTCGGAGCCGCCGAAGGTCGACAGCCCCGAGTGGCTGCTCACGATCGGGATCGCCGCGCCGTAGGCGATGCACTTGGCGATGCCGGTCAGGAGATCGCCGAGCCGCACCGCGTGCGCGGTGATGAACGTGGAGTAGGGGACCTCGAAGGCGAGGTGCGCGGTGAGCGCGCCCGCGAAGAAGGCCACGGCGCCGCCCAAGACGACGAGGAAGCCGGTCATGACGACGCCGGCGACGAAGCGCGGCGCGACCAAGAAATCGATCGGATCGGCCGCGCACATGCGGAGCGCGTCGACCTGCTCGGTGACGACCATCGAGCCGAGCTCGGCGGCGATGCCGGCGCCGATGCGCGTCGAGAGCATGAGCGCGCCGATCGACGCGGCGAAGTCGCGGACGAGGAGCTGGAGGAAGTTCGCGCCGAGCTGCGTGAAGTCGGGCACGACGCGCTTCAATTGAAGCCCGCCTTGATAGACGAGGATGGTGCCGATGAAGCCCATCGTGACGATGAGGAAGAACACGCTGCGGTTCCCCATCTCGTAGGCCTGCTGCATGATCACGCGTCGGTCGCGCGTTCCGCGCGCGACGTAATAGAGCGTGCGGACGAAGACCGAGTAGAGATCGCGCGCTGCGACGAAGAGCTCGAGCGCCGTCGTGCCCACGCCCGCCGCGAGCGAAGTCAGCGCACCGTCGGGGGGCGGCGGCGGCGGAAGCGCTTCGGACGAGGGCGGGGAGTCCATACGCGCTCAGCCGAGGAGGAAGCTCACGAAGTAGTCGAGCACGAAGATCCCGGCCGCGCTGGCGACGACCGTGGCGTTCACCGAGCGGCCGACGCCCGGCGCGCCGCCCGTCGTGCTGAGGCCGAACGTGCAGCTCGAGATGGCGATCATGAGGCCGAAGACGAGGCTCTTCACGAGGCCGCTCACCACGTCGGACACGCCGAGGAGGCCCGAGGTGAGGCCGTTGTAGAAGCTCACCGGCGAGACGCCGAGGAGGGCGTCGGCGGCGAGCGCGGCGCCGAAGAGCGCGACGGCGTCGGCGTACACGGTCATGACGAAGAGCGTCGTCACGATGCCGATGAAGCGCGGCAAGACGAGGAACGACACCGGATCGATCGCCAGCGCGCGGAGCGCGTCGACCTGCTCGGTGACGACCATCGTGCCGAGCTCGGCGGTGTTGTTGGCGCCGACGCGCCCCGAGATCATGAGCGCGGTCAGAAGGGGACCGATCTCGCGGAAGATCGAGAAGCCCGCGCCCCAGCCGAGGAGGCCCGTCGCTTGGAAGCGCGTGACGATTGGCGCGGCCTGGATGACCGTGATGGCGCCGGTGAAGATGGCGGTCACGAGCACGATCGGCAGCGATCGCACCGCCATCTTGTGGAGCGTGCGGCGAAGCTCCGGCCCGTCGATCGACCGCGGCACGAGCCGCACGAACACGCGGCCGAAGAGAATGGCCATCGCGCCGGCGGTCTCGGCGATGCCGAAGAACGCCGCTCCGACCTGCGCGGCGGTGCTCAGCGCCGCCGGCTGATCGTTCTTTGCGCCGCTGCCTCCGCTCATCTTCCGGCGTCGACGCTACACGAAATCAGCCGCCCGCGGCGAGGTGCAGGAGCTCCGACGCGGCCGCGTCGGCCGCGAACACGAGGAGGGTGAAACCGACCCCGATGAGGGTGCCGAGCAGCGTGCGACGCGTGCGCCAAAAATGGACGGGGAGGGCAAGCGGGCCAAACGCCACCGCCGCCGCGAGCTTGGTCGAGGGCGGCCAGGCGCGGGCGAGCAGGTCGGGTGGGAGGCGCCGCTCGTCCCAGTGCACGACGGCGTACGTGCCCGCGCTGCCGATCAGCATCGCGAAGACGACGTCGAGAACGTCGACCACGCCGCGCCTCTCGTCCGGGACGGCGCTCAGCCGCCGGCGAGCCGGTTCACGAGGGCGACGTAGCTCTCCATCGCCTTGTCCTTCGACGTGCCCTTCTTGCCGGCCCACGCGTCGAACTTCGCGCGCCCCTTCACGTCGAGCATCCCCGGCCGCGAGCCGGAGACGTCGCCTTCGGTGGCTTGCTTGTAGAATGCATAGAGCTCGAGGAGCTTGTCGTTGGACGGAGCCGACGACAGACCCTTGACCCGCTTTTGCGCATCTTCGAACTGCTCGGAAAGCGTCATGCGCGCGAGCATATCCAAGCCCGCGGGTTAAATGCGCGTCCGAAATCCGGCGTGAATACGCCCCGGCGCACGCGGGCTGGAATCGCGCCGCGAAGAGGGCTTGAGGGGTCCGCCTCGCCGTGATGGCGTCGACGCGATGTCCCCGTCGCGCGCCCGCGAGACCACCCTCCTCGACGCCTACGAGCTCCGCCTCCGAACCTCGCCGACCGGCCTCCTCGTGCCGGCCCATCCGCTCCACGTCCGGCCACGCGTCCCGACGTTGGTGGAGGACTTTCTCTCCGGCCCCGACCTCTCCGGGCCGGAAGAGAGCGAGCTCGCGCTCACGGACGACGACATCATCGAGTCGCGCCCGCTCGACCCCCGCGTCATGGAGAGCGGCATCCGGGTCAGGTCGGAGCTGCGGCCCCCTCGGCGAGTCTAGAGCTCGCCGAGCCTCCCCAGCTCTCAGGTTCGTGCCGAACCATCGTCGCTCGCAGGCCGCCTGCGAGAGTGGGCCTCGACGCCTCGCGAGTGAGGAGCGCCTTCACGCCACGGGTTCGTAAGCGCGCCCACCGAGCCGCCCGCCGCCAGGTTCGCACTCCTCCAGTGCTCGCCACGACGCCACTCTCGCGCCCCCTCGCGGGGCGCGAGAGCGAAGGTTCGCAGAACCTGAGCGCCGGGGAGGCTCGATTCGTGTCAACGAATCGAGGGGGCGGCCAGCCCCACATTACAGAGGTCCTTCGACGAGGCCGTGCACGAACTGCTTCACGTACGGCTCGTCGGTCGTCTGCGCGTCTTTGGTGGTTCCGTCGAAGATGAGGCGACCGCGGTAGAGCATGCCCACGCGATCGGTGACGGTCAGCAGTCGATCGAGATCGCTCGAGACCATCACCACGGTCGCGCCCGACGCGCGCTGCTCGGCGCGCAGGAGATCGAAGATCTTCTGCGACGTGACCGGATCGAGGCCGGCTGCGGGCTCGTCGTAGAAGACGAACGGCGCGCGCGTGACCGTGGCGCGCGCCACGCCGACGCGCTTTTTCTGGCCGCCCGAGAGGCCGGCCGGGAAGCGGTCTTCGAAGCCGGCGAGGGCGACGCAAGAGAGGCGCTCCGAGATGCGCGCGCGGATCTCCGCTTCGGGCAGATCGAAGAGGCGGCGCAGCGGGAACGCGATGTTGTCGGCCACCGTCATGTGGTCGAAGAGCGCATTGTTCTGAAACAGCATCCCGATCTTCTTCCGCACCTCTTGGAGGCGGAGATCGTCGAGCCGCGTGATGTCCTCGCCGTCGATCTCGACGCTCCCGACGTCGGGGCGCATGAGGCCGGTCAGCATCTTGAGGAGCACGCTCTTGCCCGCAGCGCCGGGACCGATGAGACCGTAGAGGCAGCCGGTCTCCACCGAGAGGTTGATGTCTTCGAGCAGCGTTCGCGTGGGCGCGCCCGGCTTCACCACGCGCTTCGTGAGGCCGCGGACGCGAATCACCGCGCTGCCGCCCGCGCGCCCTCCGGCGCCCCTGTTCGCGCGCGCGCGAGCCGGGCGCCGAGGATCGCGACGGTGGCCGCGAGCGCCGCGAGCACCACCAGCATGCCTGCGAGCGTCACCTGCATCGGTCGGAGCGATCGCTGCGTGACCCCGAACGGGCCCAGCCGCGCGACGCCGGCGCCGTCGTCGGGGGCCGCCGCGCTCCGACCGACCGTGACGACCGCGACGTCACTCGGGAGGAGGCCATTGACGCCGCCGGCGACGAGCCGCTGCACCGCGGCCTCCGCGAGCGGAGGCGTCGTCCCCCGATGCGTGACGAGCACGCTCGCGGTCGCCTTCGGTCGTGGGCCGTCGTGGAGGAGCTCGGGCGCCGGGAGGTTCAAGTGAACGCGCGCGGTCAGCACACCGTCGACGCTCTCGAGCGAGCGCTCGAGCTCGAGGGCGGTGCTCTGCGCGAGCTGCGCCTGCTCCGCACTCGGGCTGGGGACCAGCGCTCCCGACGACGCACCGGACGAGGCCGGGCGCGCCCGCGGCAGGTCTTCGGCGCGGAGCGCCCCGAGCGCGCGCGCGGCCTCCTCCTCGCCGACCACGACGCGGAACTTTCCTTCGCCTGCGGGATCGCCCTCCTTGGTCGCCGGAACGTGCGCGCGATCGAGCGCAAGCATCACCCGGTTGGCCTCGGGCTCGTCGAGCCCCGAGGCGACGGGCGTGGAGCAGCCAGCAAGGCCCAGAGTGAGCATTCCGTACAACGAGGCCGTGAGAATCCCCCGCGTCATCGTGCGCGAGTATGCCCGAAGGGCAGGGGTCGCTGGGCCGATTTTGCTTTGCTTCCCCAGGGGCCAGTGCTACCGAAATTGCCGTAGCGCTCAGGAGGATTGCACCCCTGGTCGCTCCCTCCGACGCGTCCGGCAGCGTGCTTGCGCACCCCCGCGTGACCGTCTCTGTGCGTGCTCGGAGCCGCCACTTTGGCATTCGACTCGCGCTTCGGGGCCTTTTGCCCTGACCGCCGACCCCGGCGGCTCCTGCGAGCCCCACAGAAACGAGCGGGCTTTGTCCACCCCCTTCACGGAAGCCATCTCCACGCTCAGCGATCGCGCGCTGCGCCGCATGCTCGGCGCCCGCGCGTTCCTCCGCGGCTACGACTACGTCCGTCGCCAAGCGGTCGACGCCATCCAAGTCGAGGACGCGCGCGCCCGCGGTCACGTGCGAGGCACGGAGCCGTCGCCCTACGAGGTCGAGGTCTCGCTCAACCCGACCGGATTCAGCTCCAATTGCTCGTGCCCGGCCTTTCCGAAGATCAACGGTCACTGCAAGCACGTCGCGGCGCTCCTCATCGCAGTGCGCGATCAGGCTCGCGGCAAAGCCCCGCGTGAGCCACGCGAGCCGCGCGAGCCCGCGCTCCTCGGCGTAGGCAACGGCGGTGGTGGTGGCGGCGGTGGCGGCGGCCTCGACGGCGAAGGCGGCATGAGCGGCCGACGGCGAAGGCGCGCGGCCCGCGCGGCCAAGCTCGCCCTCGCGCGCAGCGGCCGCGGTCCCATGGGCCCGAACGGTGGTGGCGGCGGTGGCGCCGGCGGCATCGATGCCTGGCTGAACGAGAACCTCCCGCGTGTCCCCAAGACGCTCGAGTACCGACTCCAGGTCCGTCCGGGTGGCCTCACGATCACCATCCTCGATCCCGATTCGCGGACGCCGATCCTTCCGAGCACGCTCCTCCAATCGCAAGCGCAGACCCCCACCGCGGATCGCGATGCGGTGCGCCTCCTTGCGCGCCTCGAGAACGAGGGCCCGCGACGCGTCGGCATCGAGGTCCGCGGCGAGGACGCCGCCGACTTGCTCCCGCTCCTCAAGGGCCGGCGCGTCATCGTCGAGCCGCAGATGATGGAGCTCCGCTTCGGTGACGAGCCGCTCCGTGCGCGCTTCGATCTCGAGCTCTCCGCGGACGGCGCCGAGCTGCTCGTGAAGTCGTCGTTCCAGCGCCCCGGCGATCCGCGGAAGTTCGCGCCCACCCAGGGCGCGTGGTTCGAAGGAAGCCCGGGCTGGTTCGTCGACGCGCAAGAGGGCGTCGCACGTCCCATCGATCGCCGCGTTTCGCCGTCGAGCATCCGCCGCCTCGTCCGCACGCCGGTCATCCACGAGCCCATCGAAGGCCTCCCCGCGCTCATCGCGCAGGGTCTGCCCAAGGTCGCGCTCGAGGTCGGGGCCGAGCTCCCCGAGCTCTCGCAGGTCGCCGACGTCGTCGACATCGTGCCGACGTTCCGCATGCGCGCCGGCGGCAGCCTCGTCGAGGCCCGCGTCGCGCTCCGCGCGGCCTACGAGGACGTGGAGATCGACGTTCGCGCCGACGGCATGACGCCGCCGGTCATCGTCAAGGCGCCCGAGGGCGGCTCGTCGAAACGTGCAAAGTGCATTCGTTGCGACATCGCCGCGCAGCAAGTCGCCGCTGGCGCGCTGCGCGAGCTCGGCCTGCACCCCGACGAAGAAGGGAACGGCTTCATCGCCCGGGGCGACGAGGCCATCGAGTTCTGGACGGAGGGCATCGGCCAGCTCCCCGAGGACTGGGATCTCTTCGTGCCCGACGACCTCGTCGACGTGCAGGTGCGTGGCGAGTCGCTCGGCGCGAGCGTCCGCGTCTCGAGCGGCGTCGACTGGCTCTCCCTCCGCATGTCGTTCGAGGCCGAAGGCATCGCCGTCTCGCAAGACGAGCTCGGTCGCTGCCTCGCCGAAGGACGCCGCTACGTTCGCCTGAGCGACGGCTCGTTCGCGCGCCTCGACGCCGAGAAGGTCAAGGCCGTGCTCCAACGCCAGGCCGAGATCCTCGCCACCGGCGGTGGCAACGGCGCGCGGCTACCGCTGTCGCAAGCCGGCCGCATCGAGGAGCTCCTCGAGCAGGTCGGAAAGAAGCAGATCTCCGACGGCGCCAAGGACCTCTTCAAGAAGCTGCAAGACATCGACGACATCAAGGGCGCGAAGAAGCCGCGCAACCTGAAGGCCTCGCTCCGTCCGTACCAGGAAGCGGGCTTCCAGTGGCTTCACTTCCTCCACGAGATCGGCTCGGGCGGCGTCCTCGCCGACGACATGGGTCTCGGCAAGACCGTGCAGACGATCGCGCTCATGCTCGCGGTCAAGGCCGCCGACGAGAAGGCCGGCGGTCGCGCGTTCAAGGCGCTCATCGTGGCGCCCACCAGCGTCGTCACCAACTGGACGCGCGAGCTCGACAAGTTCGCGCCCTCGCTCAAGTACGCGCTCTGGCACGGCGCGGCCCGGCAGGATCGCAAAGACGAGATCGAGGACGCCGACGTCGTCATCACGAGCTACGCGCTCCTTCGTCGCGACGAGGAGTTCCTTGCGCAGATTCCGCTCCGCTACGCCATCCTCGACGAAGCGCAGAACATCAAGAACCCGCTCTCGGCGACGGCGCGCGCCGCCAAGCGCCTCAAGGCCGATCGTCGGCTCGCCCTCAGCGGCACGCCGATCGAAAATCGCCTGTCCGAGATTTGGTCGATCTTCGACTTCGTGAGCCCGGGCCTGCTCGGACCGCTCGACAAGTTCGAGGAGCGCTACGGCCGGCCCATCGACGGCGGCGACGCCAAGGCGGCGAGCCGCCTCCGCGCGACGATTCACCCGTTCATTCTCCGCCGCACCAAGTCCGAGGTCGCCAAGGACCTTCCGGAGAAGATCGAGACCGATCAGGTCTGCGAGCTCACGGGAGAGCAGGGCGCGCTCTACCAAGCCGTGCTCAAGGAAGTCCGCGCCCAGGTCATGGGCGAGGTCGAGCGCCAAGGCTTGGCCAAGAGCCAGATCCAGATCTTGGCCGGCCTCACGCGTCTCCGTCAGGCGGCGTGCGATCCGCGCCTCCTCGGCCTCCCGCGCGACTTCGGCGACGAAGACTCGGGCAAGCTGCAGGCGCTCCGCGAGCTCGTCCAAACGTGCGTCGCCGGCGGTCACCGCGTGCTCGTCTTCAGCCAGTTCGTGAGCATGCTTCAGCTCATCAAGCGGGCCATGGACGAGGACAAGGTCGCGTACGAGTACCTCGACGGCTCCACCAAGGACCGCCTCGCGCGCGTCGAGAACTTCCAGCGCGAAGACGGTCCGCCGCTCTTCCTCATCTCGCTCAAGGCCGGAGGCGCCGGGCTCAATCTCACCGCGGCCGACACGGTCATCCATTTCGACCCGTGGTGGAATCCGGCCGTCGAGGACCAAGCGACCGATCGCGCGCACCGCATCGGTCAGACCAAGGTCGTCACCATGTATCGCCTCATCGCCAAGGGCACGATCGAGGAGAAGATCCTCGAGCTCGGCGGCAAGAAGCGCGAGCTCGTGGGCGCAGTCCTCACCGAGGACGTGGGCGGCGCGAAGAAGCTCACCAAGGCCGACCTCGAGGACCTCTTCTCGTTCGACTCCTGAGCAAACGTCGGCCCCGAGCGTGTTAGGCTCCGGGGCCGATGATCTGGCTCTCGAACTCCACGCTGTCACGGCTTCGCGATCAGCTCCGCGTGCGCGGGCAGCGCCTCAGCGTGGCGCTCCCGCCGGGCGCGAGCCCGGACCTCATCGAGACGTTGAGCATGACCGCCGAGTACGGCGCGCTCGCGGAGGCGATGTTCCTCATGATGTCGGCCGACGGGCAGGTCACGAACGACGAGCGAGAGGTGCTCCGCGGCGCACTCCGCAACCTCTCGAACGATGCGCTCCGTTCGGCGCTGATCGACACCATGCTCGACGACGCGGCCAAGCGCATCGCCGACGAGGGGCGCGAGGCCCGCATGGCGGCGGTCACCGAGGAGCTCGGCGGCGACCGCGAGCGCGCCGAGGTGGCGTTCGTGCTCGCCGCGGCGATCGCCTTCGCCGACAGCACGATCGCCGACGAGGAGAACGAGGCCATCGCCGCCTTCGCTGAGGCGCTCGGCATCGACGAGGAGCGCGCCAACGCCCTCCTCGACGCGGTCGAGCAAGATCTCGGGGATCAGAGGTAGGGAGCGGTGCAGGGGCACGACCGTCTACCCGAGACGATCGGTGGCTACCGCGTCGTGCGCCGCCTCGCTCGCGAGGCGACGGTCGACGTGCTGCTCGCGCTCGCGGAAGGCGCGCGCGGTGATGGTCGCTCGGTGCGGCTCCTTCTGGTCTCTCCTCCGTTCCGTGGCGATCCGGCATTCGAGGGTACGTTCACCCGCGAGACGCAGGCGCTCGCGCAGCTCGACCACGCGTGCGTGGTACGGCTCCTCGACGTCTTCGCCGGCCCCGATCTGAAGGGCCTCGTCCTCGAGCACGTCGAGGGCGTCAGTTTGTTCGACCTCAAACAATCGCTCGCCGCTCGGGGCGAGGCGCTCCCGGACGCCGCTGCGTTCGCCGTGGCAGCGGCGGTGTTCGCCGCGCTCGCCGCCGGCCACGCCGCGCGTGACCCGCAGACCGGGAATTTGCTCCCCATCGTGCATCGCGACGTGCACCCGGGGCAGATCCTCGTGGCGAGCGACGGGACCGTGAAGCTCGCCGGGTTCGGCCTCGAGAAGATCACCGGCGTCCGCGGTGAAGCGCGCGCGCCCGAGGCGCGCGCGTACCTCCCGCCCGAGAAGGCTCGCGGCGACGCGGTGACCACGCGCTCCGACGTCTACGCGGCCATGCTCGTCACGTGGGAGCTGCTCGCGCGCCGCCGGGCCGTCCGTGACGACGCGCTGCCCGAGCAGGAGCTTCTCCGCGCGCTCACGCACCCCTCGATAGTCTCTCTCGACGTCCTCCGGCCGGAGCTCCCGGCGGTCGTTCGCTCGATCGTGTCGCGCGCGCTCGAGCCTCAGGTCGAGCGCCGAGCGGTGACGGCCGAGGAGGCCGCGAGCGTGTTCCGGAGCGCTGCATCTTCGGAAGAGGGGCGACGCGCCCTCGCCCAGGCGGTGCAAGACCTCCATGCGGCCCCGGAGCCGCCGGCGGCGGCTCCGTCGGCGCCGCGCGTGCCGAGCCAGCCCGATCCGCCGGCGTCGAGCCCAGCCCTGTCCGACCGGCGCCCAGGCGGTGGCGCGCCGCGGCCGAATCCACGTCGTATGTGGGGCTCGTCGCCGACGCTCACGCCGGTCTCTCCAGTCATTCCCCAGAGCTCGCGCACGGGCTCCATCCCCGATGCGCGTCTCTCTCAGGATCGCGGCGCCGGCGAGCTCGGAGAGCCCAGCTTCGATCCGTTCCGCGTCGACCCGCCGCCGCCGGAGTCGCGTCCCTTGAGCTCGCGCACCGCGGCGGGCGGCTTCGACGTCGCGGCGCTGAAGCCGCTCCTCGAGGGCAAGGTCGAGGGCAGCAAGATCGGCGAGCCCAAGGTCACCAGCATCGCGAGCATGCAAGCCGCCGCGGCCGCAACCGCGCCCGCACCCGAGGCGCCCCTCATGAGCGTGCCGCTCTCCGAGCGTCCCGGCATCTTCGATCCCGATCCCGTGCCTGCGTTCAAGGACGCGCCGCTCCCGCCGCCGCCGGCCGGCAGTCCGTCGGGCTTCTGGTCCGCGCCGCCGCCGCCGCCCCCCACCAAGCCGACGATTCGCTACGCCAAGCGTCGCGGTCGCTCACGCTCTTCGATCACGGCGCTCGGCGTCGGTCTCTTTCTCATCGCCACGGCCGTCGGCGCTGGCGGCTTCGTGTGGTTGTTCCGGAAGCCGCCACGTCCACCGCTCAAGACCGTCGCCACGGCGAGCTCCGTCGCTACCGCCGACATCGCTTCGTCGGCGCGCGTCCCGCCGGTACCACCGTCGCCCCCGCAGCCGTCGACCGGCGCCGCACCGGCGGCCGCGCCGTCAGCAACGGTCGCGCCTCCGCCGACGCCGAGCGCGACGTCGGCCACATCCGTGGCGGCCGCCCCCGTGAAGCCACCCGAGCCGCCCCCCGCCCCGACCCCGAGCCCCAAGCCTGCGGGCGGCACCGAGGGCACGCTCCGCCTCGACAAGCGCGCGGCCGGACATCGCGTCTTCGTCGACGGTCGCGTGGTGGGCGAGGGCGAAGGACCGTACACGGTCGCGTGCGGTGAGCACACGGTCCGGGTCGGCGGCCGGGGTCGCAGCCAGAAGATCGACGTGCCGTGCGGCGGCGAAGCTACCGCGGCGGGGAAGTGAGCGGGCCGAGGCCCCGAGTCACTTCACCTTGAATCGCTTGCAGGCTGCATCGAATGACGCGAGCGCGTTTTCGAGCGCGCTCGTGAGATCGCCGAGGCAGATGGAGCTGAAGGTCACGTTGCCGCCGCTCTTGGCGACGAACTGCTTGAGGCGCGCGGCTTCCTTGGCCGAGCCGAACGCGGAGCTGCACGACGTGGGGCCGGCGATCACGGCGCCGGTCCAACGTTCGCGGCCGCCCTTCACCGCGTCGAGCGCCGAAACGTAGTCCTCGAGCGGCACCCATGGCGGGCCGACCGGGCAGGTGTCATCGGGGATGGTGAAGTCCTGGTCGGTGCGCGAGCAGTCGTCTTCGTCGGTCATGACGACGATCGCGAGGAGCGCGTCGTCGCGCAAGAAGCCGGCGTTCGCGCCGTCGGTCACGCGGTCGGTGAGCGCGAGGCGCAAGCTCTCCAGCGGCATCTCGAGGCTCGGCCCGCTCGTGCCCACGTTCGCGACGCACGCGAACTGGTTCGCCAGGCTCGGATCGGAGCGCTCCATCCACGGGCGCGTCATGCCGCACTCGCGCCGGAACCGGCCGTCGTCACCCTTGTCGTCGATGGGGAGGGGCGGGAACGGTCCGCCGGGCGCGATCGTGTACTTTGCAGTCTTCCCGGTCGTCGTGATCGCGACGCGATAGTCGAGCTTGGCGCCGCCCTTGGTGGTGAAGGCATCGAGCTTGTGCGTCACCACGGAGAAGTTCGTGGCCAGGTTGGCCTGCTCTTCTTTCATGGAGCCCGAGTTGTCGACCACGAAGACGAGGTCCATCTTCGCGCACGCGTCCTCGTCGACGGTCGCGGCACCCGAGTCGCCGTCGATCGTCGCGACGACCGGCGTACCGGCGTCCGGCGTGGAGGCGCTCTTCTCGCGGCTCGACGCGCTGCACGCGAAGCCGGAGAGGGCGAAGAGCGAGAGCGATGCGAAGAGGCCGAGCGGGCGCATGTCGCGCGTGACTTAGCAAAGCGCGCTCGCGCTCGCCACCGCGGCGAGCGCCTGAACGCTGTCACTTTACGGAGTCAGTTCGCGACGTCGGCGCAGCAGCGGAAGCCGGTCGAGTAGTCGTGGTACCAGTTCTCGTGCGCGCGGGTCTTGTACTGGCAGCCGTCGCCGTTCTGGGTGACGTCGAGGTAGTAGCCGCCCTGGAACGTGCCCTTGGGATCGTCGACCCACTCGTGCACGTTGCCGACCATGTCGTAGACGCCGTAGTCGTTGGTGCAGCTCTCGTGCTCGCCCGTCTTGGTGACCGTGCCCGCGAGCTGGTTGAGCTCGGGGTTGTTCATCTTGGTCATGTTCCAGTACGTCGGATCGTTGTCGCGGCCCGGACCATAAAGGACGCCCATGGCGCTGCGGCCGTGATCGTTGCAGCGGCCGCGCTCGCGCGTGTCGCCGTAGCCCCAGGTCTTGCGCTGCGGGCCCATGCACGCCTGACGCCACTCGGTCGGCTTGCAGAGACGCTTGCCGGAACGCGCGCACGCCTGCGCGGCTTCCTTGCCGCTCACGTACGCCTGCGGGATGACGCCGCGCTCGGACACCGCCCGCACGAGTCGACCGTCGACGGTCTCGAAGGCCGACACCGGGCGCTCTTCGCCGTTGGGGAGGATCTCCACCAGGGAAGCCTCGAACCGGTCGACGCAGAAGCGGTCGTCGATGGTCGCCATGTCGGGCGGGCAGAGACCGTTGCCGCGCATCGGGCGGTCGCCCGCGCGAAGGAGCTGGTCGAGGGGAGTGTCGCCTCCCTGGCGGGAGCCGAACCCGAGCGAAGCTGCCGTCGTGGTGGCAACACGCGCGCCGCGCTCGTCGCCGCGTCCCTTCTTACCGAGGTTGGCGAACCCGGCGCCTTGGGCGCTCGCAGTCAGGCTCGCCGTGGTCGCGCCTTGGCGCGGCTCGGGGAAGGGCTTGGCACAGGCCGCGAGAGACAGGGCACTCGTCACCGTGAGCACCGCTACAGCGGACAGCTTCGTGCGACGAACCAACATCGGGGGAAGGGTCAACCGCCACCTCCGTCGCGTGGTTGGGGTGAGGGGTCAGGGTCGATGTCGGATGGGGGCCGGCAGGGACCGCGAACACTCGTACGCGACGGCTAAGAGCCATAAACCGGATGGAAAGGCGAGCGGAACCCCAAATCGACCAGGGTGCGTAAGAAAGGTGGCACGGCTGAACACGTGCACTCTCGTTAGAATTGCTATGAACTCCAACAATCCCGGTCGTTTGAGGTCAAATGATTGGGGTTCAACAGAAGAGGTGAGCGCCCCTGCGCCCACCTGGTCGATTGTTGAGACGCTTCCGTGCCGCCATGAGCCTTCACCGCATCTACTTCGCCCCTGGCATGTTCGGCTTCGGCCGCATCGGCGCCTACGACTACTTCGCGCACGTCGAGCGCGAGATCGTCGCGAAGGTGCGCGCGCGCGGCCACGACGCGCACACGTACGTCGTCGACGTGCTGCCGACTGCGTCGATTCGAAAGCGCGCGGCGACGTTCGCCGAGCTCGTCGCTCGCACGTGCGACGACGATCGTGAGCGCGGACCGATTCACCTCGTTGGTCACTCGACGGGAGGCCTCGACGCGCGGCTCGTCGCGTCGCCGAGCGCCGTGCTGCCGATCGCGCCGGGGTCTCTCGACTGGCTGCCGCGGCTCGCGTCGGTCACGACCGTCAACACGCCGCACTACGGCACGCCGCTCGCGAGCTTCTTCGCGACGCTCGCCGGCCAGCGCCTGCTCTACACCATGAGCGCGCTCACGATCGCCGCGCTCACCGTGGGCGCTCCGCCGATGGCCGCCGCGAGCGCGCTCGTCGTCGCGATCGGCGGCGCCGATCGCGCGCTCGGGCTCGAGCTTCGCGCGCTCGATCGAGCGACCGACGCGATCCTCCGCGTGCTCGACGATGCGCCGCGGAAGGAGATCCGAAATTTCCTCGACGCGATTCGCAAAGACCAAGGCTCGGTGGTGCAGCTCACGCCCGAGGCGATGGATCTCTTCCAGGCCGGCATCGAGAACCGCGCCGGCGTTCGCTACCAGTCGACCGTATCGATGGCACCGCCTCCGTCGGCGATGCGCTACGTGCGCTCGCTCTCGAGCGCGTGGAGCGCCGCGTCCGCCACGCTCTTCGCGGCAATCTGGCGCATCACGGCGCGCGTCGACGAGCGTTACCCGTGCGCGGCCAAGCTCGACGCGGCGGCGCAGGCGGCGTTCACGCGCGGCTTCGGACAGCTCCCCGACCTCCGCGCCTCGGACGGTGTCGTCCCGGTGCATTCACAGGTATGGGGCGACGTCGTGTGGGCCGGCTACGCGGATCACCTCGACGTGCTCGGGCACTTCAAGGACGACGGGAGCGGGACCGAGCACCGCGACTGGCTGGCGAGCGGCGCCGAGTTCACGCGCGCGAAGTTCGACCAGATGACCGACGCCATCGTCGCCGGCATGTTTTCGACCTGAGCGCCGTGCTCGGTCGTCATCTCACGAGCTCTGCGTAGACTCGTTCGTAGCCACGCCGCATCGCACCCAGCGAGTAGCGCGCGACCACATCTTCGCGCGCATGGGTGCCCAGCGCGCGGGCGTGCGCGCGATCCTGCGCGAGGCCGTTCATCGCCTCTGCGATCGCCCTCGGCGACTCGTCCTTCGCGATGTGGCCAGTCTCGCCGTCCCTCACGATCTCGGTGAGGCCCCCGACCGGCACGGTGACGAGGGGCAGGCCCATCGCCATGGCCTCGAGGAATGCGATGCCCAGGCCCTCCTTGCGCGAGCTGGCGAGCGCCGCATCGGCCCGCGCCAGGACCGGTCGCGGATCGGCGAGGTAGCCGTGGAACGCGACTCGCTCCGAGAGTCCGAGCGAGCGCGCGAGCGCTTCGAGCTCGGTGCGAGACTCGCCGTCGCCCACGATGTCGAGCCGCGCGCGCGGAACCTCCGCGAGCGCGCGGAGCGCGCGATCGACGCCCTTCCGCGGCTCGAGGCGCCCCACGAGCGCGAACGTGAAATCCGCGTGACGCTCCGCGTCGCGCGGCGCGAACTTCTCGGTGTCGACGCCGTTCGGGACGACGCGGATGCGATCGGCGACCCAGGGCGCCTTGGCGAGCGCAGCGTCGCGGACGTGCGCGCTGATGGCCACGACCGCGTCGGTGCGAGCGAGCGACCAGCGTGACAGCGGCCAGCACGACGGGTCGTCGTAGACGCGCGTCGAGTGCTCGGTGCGAACGACGCGCGCGCCTATCGCTCGCGCGGCACGCGTCCCTGGCACCTGCGATGCGAACGTGTGGAGGTGCACGATCGCGGGCGCGAGGCGCCGCGCGGTCTCGACGACGAAGCGCGTTCGGCCGCCGCCCAGCGCGCGCACCACTTGCGAGACCGGGTCCTCACGCACGCTGCCACCATCGTGCACGACGAGGCCGGCATCGGCGAAGAAGCGCGCCAGAGCCGGCGTCGGCGAGAGCAAGGCCAATTGATGATCGACGATGCGTGACGCGCCCGGGGCTGCGAGATCGCGGAGCATGTGCTCGGCGCCACCGAGCTCCCCGGCGACGACGACGTGAAGGACGCGAATCACGTGGCCTCGGCCGGCGCGCCCACGCGTCGCGCTTTGCGCACGAAGAGCCACACGAAGACGATCGCGACCGCCGTGTGCACGCACGAAGTCGAGAGGGCGATCCCCTCGAGGCCGAGGAAGCGAACCAGGACCACGTTCATGATCGCGTTGGTGCCGGCGTTGAAGATGCCCATCGCGAACATGATGCGGCTGTTTTGGACCGCGATGTGGGCGCGCGACATCACGAGCAAGACGCCGAACGGTGCGAGCCCGACCAAGTGATACGGGAGGATGTGCGCCATGCGGAGGACGCCCGCCTCGTCCATCTGGCCATGCAGGAAGACGAGCCGGAGGATCGGCTCCCGGAAGAGCGCGAGCAGGGCGCCCGCCACCGCGAGCACGCCGAACACGATCCACGACGCGCGCGCGACGGTGCGCCGGAGCTTCACGAAGTCACGGGCCGCGAAGTGATCCGCGAGGTGCGTGAGGAGGACGGAGAGGAGCGTCGCCTGAATGGCCGACGTGGGAAGCGACGCGACGTCACCGGAGTAGCGCAGAAGGGTCGCGCCGCCGGCCACACCCGCGAGCCCCGCCATGAGCTGATCGACGACGGGGTTGATGCGCGTGACGGCGTTGCCGCTGACCTCAGAGATGACGAGCCTGGCGAAGCGCCGAACCGCTTCGGGCCGCTCGAACGTGAGCTTCGGCACGAGCCCGACGTGACGGAGGAGCACGAAGCCGAGCATCGCGGCGGCGGCGATCTCTCCCAGCATGGCGCCAAGGGGCACCGAAACGATCCCGAGCGACGAACGCCAGACCGCGATGACCGCGAGCGTGACGGCGATGCCGAGCGCACTCGCGATGGGGTAGGGAACGAAGCGATGGTGCGCGCTCAAGACCGCGGCGAAGAACGTCTTCGTGCTGAGCGCGACCAGCTGCACGGCGAACGCCGGCACCATCAGCGCGGCGGCGTGGAAATCGTCGCCCTCGTAACGAAGACGAAACCACACGAGCGCGAGGCCGGCGACGGCGAGCGCGAGCGCGCCGCCGAGCGCCCACGTGTACGCGAGGAGCGAGCCGGTGATGGTGCGGACGCTCGACGGATCGCGGAGCTTGGCCTCGGCCAAAATCGGAACCACCGCCGAGTCGTGGTAGGCGCTGAAGATCAGCGACCCGGCGAAGAGGAAGACCGCCCACGCGAAGTTGTAGATGTCGGTCGCGTGGCTCCGCCCGAACCAGAATGCGAGAAACCAGGGGAGCAGCGCCTCGCCCGCGCGGAACACGATGACGAACGGCAAGAGATGCAGCGTCGTTTTGACGATGCTCTTCGGCTGCTCGTCGGCGTTGGCCGGCTCGCCGTTCGGCTCGGCGCTCACGCGTAGAGCTCCGGCACGTCCGCGAGCCCGATGACGGGGAAGCCGTGCGACTCGGCGAACGCCAAGAGCGCGTCGAGCCGCCCGAGGATCTTCTGCGCGCCGGCCTCGTCGTCCGCGTAGGGGCTCATCGCGGGGACAATCTCCACGTTGTGGAACATCGCGTTCAAGACGACCGGCCTTCGCGGGTCGACGCGGCGGGCCTCGGCGATCTCCTCTTCGCACAGCGCAGCGAGGGAGCGCGCCGATCCCCAGGTCGGCCGGAGCCAGCGAGGCTCGAGGCGCGGACCGATCCCCGGGATGCGGCCGAGCAGCGGCCGCGGGCGAATGGTGACCGGCACCTCCCAGAGCGCGCCGGTGCCGACGCGCCCAGGCGCGGTGTAATCGGGGTGATAGGGCTGGGTTGGCGCGCCGTGGAACGAGAGCCCGTGGGCGCCCTTCTCCGACCAGTCGAGAAACGGGGTCACGCTCGACTCGACCGTGTACCCGAGGTCCTCGAGGATCCCGAGCGAGGCCGGGCCGATGCCGAATCGCCCCGCGCGAAAGCTCCGCGGCGCGCGACCGAACGCGTCCTTGAAGGTCTCGGTGAGCCGGGTCAGCTTGGCCCGCTCGACCTCGGGCGCGTAGTCGCGTTGGAACGCGGCGGTGACGTCGGGCTCGTGCGCGCCCGGCTCGACGAACTCGCCGTGGAGATGGGTGCCGAGCTCCGCCTCGTCGGCGAGCGCGCGGAGCGCGGCGAGCGAGCGCTCCTCCCGCATGATCTCCGCGGACAGGAGGTAGGTGGGCTTGGCGCGCCGGCGCCGAAACATGGGATGGAGGCGCCGCGCCATCCCGTCGGTCACGCCCGCGAACGACAGCGGACGACGGACCCGCCAGCCGGGGCCTTTGTCGCATTCGCAGTCGATGGTGACGCACAAAAAGACGGAGGCCATGGGATGGGCGCGCGCGGGTAAGGGTCTTAGCAAAAAGGCGAGACCCCCGGGCGGACGGACTTTCGAAAAGGGCCCGAATCCCCGCCTTTTGTCTGCTATAGACGCGCGCGAGAGACGCGCAAAGGGATGACCACCGCCTCCGAGCCTTCCATCCGCCAAGCGACGCGGACCATGCCCGACCCGGAGCTCGTGCGGCTCGGGGCCAAGCGCAAGGTTCGTGTCCTCTTCGTCAACGACACCGCGCGCAACGGCGGACCAGGCCGCAGCCTCTTTTACATCCTCAAGTTCCTCGATCCGGCGGTCGTGCATCGCGCGGTGCTCCTCCCGCGCGCGGGCGTCATCAGCGATCTCTTGGTGAAGGGGGGCGTGGTCGACGAGCTCTACTTCGAGCCGAATCTCGTCGAGAACCCCATCGAGCCCTGGCGTCGCCCCATGGAGCGGGCCGACTTCGACGCGCCCGCCGCGAAGAAGGCGGTGCGCCTCGCCGGAAACGTAGCCCGGGTCACCTACGGACTCGCGCGCATGACGCGCCTCCTCCGAAGCGGCTTCGATCTCATCTATTGTAACGGCACGAACGCCGACTTCGCGGGCGGCGCGCTCGCCAAGACGAGCGGCGTGCCGGCGCTGTGGCACGTCCGCTACACGTCGGTCCCCGGCGCCGTCGAAGGGGTGCACCGTCGCCTCTCCGCGAGCGCGGGCGTCAAGCGGATCGTCTGCGTGTCCAACGCGGCGGCCAAGCTCTTCCCCCACTGCCCGGAGAAGGTGCGGGTGATCCACAACGCGCTCGACATCGACGAGTTTGCGCCCGACACGAAGAACGCCGTTCTTCGCAGCGAGCTGGGCTTCGGCCCCGACACGGTGGTGTTCGGCAGCCAGGGCCGCATCCTTCCGCGCAAGGGCTACGTCGAGATGGTGCGAGCGGCGAAGCGCGCGCTCGAGTCGCTCTCGCCCGCGGAGAGCGAGAAGTGCCGCTTCGTCGTCCTCGGTGACACTCCACAAGACATCGAGCCCGATCACTTGGAGGAGTGCCGTGCGCTCGTGCGCGAGCTCGGCCTCGAGAAGGTCTTCTTCTTCGTCGGCTTCCGCGCCGACGTGAAGCCGTACGTGTCCGAGTTCGACGTGGCGGTCGTCCCCAGCGTGTATCCCGACCCGCTGCCGCGCGCCGTCATCGAGTCGATGGCGATGGGGCGCCCCGTCATCGCCTTCGACGTCGGCGGCGTCAGCGAGATGCTCGAGGACGGGTCGTGCGGAGCGCTCGTTCCGTGCGGTGACGTCGACGGCCTCGCGCGCGAGATGGTGCGCTACTTTCGGAGCGCCGAGCTTCGGGCGACGCATGGCCACGCCGCGCGCGCCCGCATCGAGGCGCGCTACGACGCGCGCGTGCATGGGCAGCGAATTCAGAATCAGATCCTCGAAGCGAGCGGCCTCGCCGACGGCTTCGCGCGGGCGGGAGGTCACGCGTGAAGCGTGCGCTCGCCGCGATCGTCGATTTTGCCGGTCGCTTCCCGCTCATCGTCCTCGGACTGACCGTCGCCGCCATCGTCGGCACTTGGTCGTACGCGATGCCGGGTCGCGGGCTCGAGCTCCGCACGGACCTCCTCGAGCTCCTTCCGCGCGACAGCCCGGGCTTCAAGGCCTTCGAGCACCAGCTCGGACGAGTGGGCGGCGGCGCGACCCTCATCGTCATCGCCGAGTCGAAGGACCGTCACGCCAACGAGCGCTTCATCGACGCGCTGGCGTCGCGCCTGAACGAGGACGTCGCCACGCACGAAAAGTGCACGCGTGCGTGCGCCGACGACGCCTGCAAGGCCCGATGCGGTCAGCGGCTCATCGCCTACGTCGAGAGCGGAACCAAGGACGTCCGTCAGTTCTTCGAGGACAACAAGTGGCTCTACGCCGACCTCAAGGATCTCGAGGACGCCGATCAAACGCTCGACCGGCAGATCGCGATTCGCAGCGGCATGGTCGAAGATCTCCTCGGCGACGACACGCCCGCACCGGCACCGGCTGCGGGCAACCCGCCCGGCGACAAGGGCAAGCCCGACGCGAACGAGAAGAAGTCCGCGCTCGGCATGGACGACTACCGCGAGCGGTGGAAGGACAAGGCCGGCAAGCACGACGACTTCCCGACGGGATACTTCGCGACGCCGGAAGGCGACATGCACGGCCTCCGCATCGTGACCAACACGACCGGGCTCGGTGACCAAGGCGGAGCGACGCTGCTGGCGCGCGTTCAGGCGATGGTCGCCGAGATGAAGCCCGAGTCGTTCCACCCTTCACTCAAGGTCGGCTACGCGGGCGACGTTCCCAACGCGATCGAAGAGAAGGAGTCCTTGGTGAGCGACGCGGCGTGGGCCACGGCGCTCGCGTTCGGGCTCATCTTGGTGGGCGTCGTCGTCTACTTCCGCTCGCTCTGGTCGCTGGTCGTCATCGGCGTTCCACCGCTCGTCGGCATCGGGTGCGCGTACACCTACGCCAAGCTCTCGATCGGCTACGTCAACACCGTCGGGCTCTTCCTCGGCGCGATCATCCTCGGCAACGGCATCAACTACCCGATCGTGCTCCTCTCGCGGTATCGCGAGTTCCGCGCGCGCGGCCTGTCGCCGGAAGAGGCGCGTCGCGACGCGGTGTGGAACGCGTTCCGCGCCGAGCTCGTCGGCGCGTCGGTCGCCTCCATCGCCTACGGCTCGCTCACGCTCACGCGATTCCGCGGATTCAGCCAGTTCGGCACCATCGGTCTCGTCGGCATGATCCTCGTATGGATCGCCATGATCCCCGTCGTGCCCGCGCTCATCTCGCTGCGCGAGAAGATCGCCGTGCGCGTCCCGCTCCTCAAAGAGCGAACGCCCAAGGTGGCCGCCGACGGAAGCCGCCCGCTTGCTCGCTTCTTGGCGCACCTCACCGAGCGCTATCCGTGGGTCTTCATCGGCCTCGCCGCGGCGCTCACGGTGGTGACGGCGTACAAGCTCCCCAAGTACTTTCAAGATCCGTGGGAGTACAACTTCGACAAGCTCGGCTCCAAGGGCAGCAAGGTCGGCGGTGCTGGCGAGTGGTCGGTGAAGGCCGAGCGCGTCTTCGGCGGCAAGATGAACGTAGCGGGCGCACTCATGCTCGCTGATTCGCCCGAGCAGGTGCCGCTCGTGAAGGCGCAGATCCTCGCCAACGATGCCAAGGATCCGCAAGGCAAGCTCATCGCCGACATCGCCACGATCGAAGACATCCTCCCCGGGCCCACCGCCGAGCAGCAGGCCAAGCTCGAGGTCCTCGGGCGCATCCGCGACCGCCTGACGCCGGGCGTCCTCTCCACGCTCGATCCGGCGGAGCGAAAGCGCATCGAGGAGATCCGCCCGCCCGAGCGCCTCCACGCCCTCGTGCCCGACGAGGTGCCCGCGCTCCTCAAGCGCCGCTTCCAGGAGTCGAACGGCAAGCTCACCGTCTTCTATGTAAAATACAAGAACGAGATCTCCCACTCCGACGGTCGCAACCTCCTCCGCATGTCGGACACGACGTCGAACGTGCGGCTGCCCGACAACACCCTCGTGCAGACGGCGAGCCGGCCCACCATCTTCGCGGAGATGATCCACTCGATGGAGCGCGACGGTCCGATCGCGACCACCGCCTCGTTCCTCGCCGTCGTCGTCGTCGTGCTCGTCGCCACCGCGAGCTTTCGCGGATTCTTGTGCGTCATCGCGTCGCTCGTCGTGGGCGTCATTTGGATGATCGGGGGCGCCGCGCTCTCGAACATGAAGCTGAACTACATCAACTTCATCGCCCTCCCGATCACGTTCGGGATTGGCTGCGAGTATCCGTTCAACGTCTTCGATCGCGCGCGCCTGCTCGGCGGCGACATCTCGTCGGCCGTTCGGCGCGTCGGCGGGGCCGTCTCACTGTGCAGCTTCACCACGATCGTGGGCTACGGCTCGCTCATCTTCAACGACAACCAAGCCCTCGA
This sequence comes from Polyangiaceae bacterium, assembly GCA_044224815.1. Lineage (GTDB taxonomy): Bacteria > Myxococcota_A > Polyangia > Polyangiales > Polyangiaceae > JADJCA01. Next base: position 72,972 of record JBGAJR010000011.1, on the reverse strand, counting down.
GTCGTTCGGTCAGCTCGCGATGGCCGGAGAGCTCGCCACCCTCTTCGGGGCGCTCTTCCTCCTCCCGTCGCTTCTCCACGTGTGGAAGCGTCCGCCGAGCGCCGTGCACGCGGCCGACCAAGTGATGCGCTGAATGCGCCTGCGCCGCGCGCCGCGTGCGTGGCGGTCAGCGAATCAGATCGCGGACGCTCCGGAGGTAGCCGCGTCGCTCGGCCCAGGCGAGAAGCGTCTCGCTCTCGCTGCGAAGAAGCCGCGAGCGCATGTCTCCGGGATGGAGCGCGACGCGCGCCGGCAACACCCGCTCTGCGGGGCGCGACACGCGAACGAACGCGACGCTCGAGAAGAGGCGTCCGGGGGTTCGGCTCGCGTAGTTGAGGACGAGGCTCGCGCGTCGCCGCTTCGAGGTCGGCGCGTAGACGTGCACGTGGTCCTCGGTGAAGTCGAACCCCTTCGTAGCGAGCACGTCGAGCATCCAGGGTGGCATCGACCACGCGGGTGGGACGAAGCCGACGGGCGAGAGCCCCGCGTCGCGCAGCACGCGGGCGCCATCATCGAGCCGCCGCACCGCCTCCGCCTCGCTCACGTCGCTGAACTCGGCCTCGCTCGCGGAAACCACGCGCTGGGCAAAGAGCTTGCGGAGGCCGCTCGGCGCGGCGTGGGCGCTCGGCTCGCTCGGTGAGGCGAGGGGAGCGACGCCGCTCTGATGGTAGTAGCCGTGGAGGAGGATCTCGTGGCCCTGCTTCTCGAGCGCGCGCAGTCGGTCGACGTAGCGCGGCGCGTCGGTGAGCGGCGCGGTGGCGTGAAAGTTCGGCACGACGAGGAGCGCCGGCGTTACGCCCGCCGCGTGACAGAGCGCGAGCGCCGCCTCGACCTCGCGCTCCCAAGCGGGGCTGACATCGTGGATGGAGACGTGAACGCCCACGGCCCCTCCTTAGCAGCGATGTCCGCGCTCCGCGAGAAGCGCTTCGTAGCGATCGAACAGCGCGCGGAAGTGCGCCTCGACCGAGGGGACGGCGGTGGCCGTCACCCGGGCGTCCTCGCGGAGCGCGTCGGGAGGGCGCGCGAGGAGCGCGTCGGCGGCGTGCGCCAAGGCCTCGGCGTCGCCGGACGGATAGAGGACGACGCTCGGGCCGTGGGCTTGCTCAGCGGCGCCACCTTGATCCGGCAAGACCGCGGGCAGGCCGGCGGCGATCGCCTCGGCGACGCCCAATCCGAAGGTCTCGAACGGACAGCCGTGGAGGAGCACGTCTCCGCTCGCGAGCATGCTGGCGAGCTTCACGCGGTCCTTCTCGAAGCCGGCGAACGTCACGTCGTCGCGCCCGCGCATGCGCGCCTCCATCGCGGCGCGCTCCGGGCCGTCGCCCAAGAGGACGAGCCTCGCGCCTGGCCGTCGCGCTGCGAGCCTCGCGTAGGCGTCCAAGACCACGTCCCACCGCTTCTCGACGGCGAACCGACCGATGGCGAGGACGAGCGGGCCCGGCTTCCCCGCGAGGAGCGCGGCGCGGAGGGCCAGGTCGCGCCGCTCGGGGGTGAAGACGTCGGTCTCGACGCCGAAGCCGATGTGCTCGACGCGGGGCACCCCGTGCGCCACGAGCTTCTCGGTTTGGAAGCGGGACGCGGCGAAGGTCGCGTCGCATCCCCCGGCGATGGTTCGCACCCACGCCCAAAGCGGCTCGACCACCCCGTCGACGACCTTCCCCGACGCGCTCGCCACCCCGAGCGGCTGGAGGAGGCGCTCCAGACCGCGCTCGAGACCACCCCGGAGGTACGTATCGATGAAGTCCGCGTGCCAGACGAAGGTCCGGATCCCGAAGTCGCGCCCGCGCTCGAGGCTGAGCCCAGCAGCGGCGGCGACGTAGGGTGAGTGAATCTCCAGCACATCCGGTCGAATGCGTCGGACGAGCGATCGCACCCGTCCAACCCGCCAAAGTAGGTGATAGGTCGGGTCGTAGGGGAGGGATGGCCCGCCTACATGTAGTATGCTAGAGCGTCCGACCGCAGTCGGACCGAGCTCTATGGCGTTTTCCTGCGTCATTTCCGGGCCCGGCGCGATCACCCAATGCGAATGACCCCGCTGGCACGAAACGTGTCCTTTGACGGACAGATGGCTTCGAACACCGCCTCCCCGCTGCGAGTAGAATTCGGTCAGGTCGACGAGCTTCATGTGCGGTCGCGTCTCCGCATCGTCCCGCCTAACTCTTCGAGAACACTCGAAGAACCGCATCCGTTCGAGCAGCTGACCACCCGGCAGGGACGGCCGCTGAAGGTCGCCATTCTCTCTGACTTCACGCGCATCCCCTACGCCAACGGTGCCGCTTTCCAGACACGCTTCCTGTATCAAGAATTGCGTCGGTGTGGTCACGAAGTCACAGTCATCGGCCCCCACGACCCCGACGCCCGACCGGATGAGCTGGCGCCCGGAACGGTCTCCCTACCGAGCGTTCCGCTGAAGGCGTACCCGGGCGTGCACATTCCGATGCCCCTCGCGGGCTGGGTCTACGACGCCGAGCGCTGGGACTTCGACATCGTCTTCGCTCAGACGACCTCCATGCTCATGGAGTTCGGCGTCTGGCTCCGCAAGATGAAGGGCATCCCGCTCCTCTGCGTCAACACGACGCACCTCGCCGCGGCCTACGACGTCCTCCTTCCGGAGAAGCTCTCCAAGATCGACGCGGTGCACGCGGGGCTCGACCTCGTCTTCCGTCGCCCGTTCGAGCGGCAGTTCGCGAGCATCTACAACGACTCGGACGGGCTCGTCGTTCTCAGCGAGGGCTTGCGCCGCTACTGGCGCGAGCGCGGCGTGACGGCGCCCATCCACGTGATCCCGCGCGCCGTGCAGCCGGAGGTCTTCGATCGTCCGCTCGGCGAGGACCCGTACTCGTTCCTCGGCACGAGCGACGGCCCGCGTCTCCTCTGCGCCGGCCGCCACACGCGTGAGAAATCGCAGGATCGCGTCATTCGGATCTTCGCGCAGCACGTGCTCCCCGAGGCGCCCAACGCCACGCTCACGCTGCTCGGCGTCGGCCCGGAGACGGAGTTCTACAGGCGCCTCGCCGGCGAGCTCGGCGTGGGCGATCGCGTGCACTTCCCGGGCGAGGTTCCGTTCACGAAGATGACGGACTTCTATGCGCACGCCGACGTGTTCGTGCACGCCTCGCTCAGCGAGACGTACGGCAACGTGATGGGCGAGGCGCTCTGGTGCGGCACGCCGACCGTGGCTTTCGCCGACGGTATGGGCGTGAGCGCGCAGATCGAAGACGGCGTGAACGGCATCTTGCTCGCGCCGGGTCGTCGTGGGCCGGAGGAAGACGCCGCCGACGCGGCGTTCGGTCGCGCCGTCATCGGTCTCATCGAAGACCCGACGCGGCGCGGGGCGCTCGGCCACGCCGCGGCGCGTGTCGCGCGCGACCGCGCGCACCCGCGGGCCATCCAAGCCAAGATCGTCGACGCGTTCCGCTCGGCGCAAGATCACGCGGCGGCGTGCGGGCTTCGCCCGATGCTGGCCGGTCCCCGTGCGCTCCAGTGGTACACCACGTTCCAGCACTTCCGTCCGTGGACGACGGTGATGGGCGGCATCTACCTCTTCGGGCATCTCCGCCCCGCCAAGACGAAGCGCAAGGAAGCCCTTCAGCCTCAGTTTGCGGGGCCTGCGGCCCCCTCGGCGAGTTGACACTCGCCGAGCCTCCTCGGGCTAGTGAACCCCTGCGGGGTTCCTCGGCGAGTCGAGAACTCGCCGAGCCTCCTCCGGCTCTCAGGCTCTGCGAGCCTTCGTCGTCTGCGACCACACGGGTCGCAGACGGTGGCCGCAATGCGCATCGGAACGACGTCGCGCGCCAGGCGGCGTAGATGCAGCTGAGTTTCAATAAAGCCGAGCCCGGTCCGCGTTAGCCCGCGATGCTCTCACCGGCGCCCGAGGCGCTCTGGCACACCCGTCCGCTCCGCGCCCTCTCGCAGGCCCGCGAGGCCTGCGAGAGTCGAAGGTTCGAAGAACCTGAGATGTGGGGGAGGCTCGGCGAGTTCTCGACTCGCCGAGGGGGAGCGAAGCTCCCCACTAGACAGCTCCCCACATTACTGACTGCAGCTGCCCTTGCCGCCGCTCATGGGTTGGCAGAGCTTCGTCGGTGCGTCGGGGCAGGTGACTGCCTTGCAGTCGATGGTGCACTTCGCGTCCTTGAACGCGCGGACTGCCACCTCGAACTTGGCGACGGTCATCGTCGAGTTGGACACCACGAGCTTGCAGCACACGTCGTCCACCAGCTGATTGCACTGCGGATCGAGCACGGTGAGCGAGCACGTCATCGCTTCCGCACGCAGCCGGTCGACGTCCGCGAGGAGGCGATCGCATCGGTTCGCGCCGGTGGCGGCGTCGACTGTGCGTGGGTTGGGCGGGAGGGCCGCGTCGACCGCGGTCGAGCCGCCGTTGGCCGCGTCGCTCACCGATTCACTGCTGCCAGCGTCGGCCGAGGGAAACGTGTCGGTCGTGGAGGACGCGCCGCACGCGGCGAGCGCAATGGCGAGGCCGACGGCGGCCACGGATAAGCGAAGCATGACGATGATGGAAGGGTAACGCGCCGGGCGCGCGAAGCCAGTTCGGGGTCAGGGATTGAGCTTCACCCACTCGACGACCGAGCGGAGGCCCGCTTCGAGTGGTACACGTGGCGACCATCCGAGCTCGCTGCGCGCGCGATCGATGCTGGCGAACGTCGCCTCCACATCACCGAGCTGCAGGGGCTTTCGGTCGATCGTGAGCTTGGTTTGGCAGGCGCGCTCGAGCGCCGCGAGAAGGTCATTGAGGGTGATGGGGCGCCCCGAGCCGAGGTTGTAGGGACGAAATCCCGGCGTCTTCCGCTCGGCGGCTGCGATCACACCGGCGACGATGTCGTCGACGTGCGTGAAGTCGCGGCGCATCGAGCCGTCTCCGAAGACCGGCAGGGGCTCGCCGCGGAGCGCCGCGCGGGTGAAGAGCGTGATGGCCATCTCGGGCCGCTGGCGCGGGCCGTACACGGTGAAGAACCGGAGGGGTGTGCAGATCATGTCCGGCGCCTGGCGGACGAGGGCGCTCGCGACGAGCTCCGCCCCACGCTTCGACGCGGCGTACGGCGATTCGGGCACGATCGCCGGCGCATCCTCGTCGGCGGGGAGCGGCGTCGAGTTCCCGTACACCGACGAGCTCGAGGCGAAGGCGAACCGCTTGATGCCAGCCGCGCGCGCGGCCTCGAACATCGTCGCGGTCCCCTCGACGTTGACCCGCGCGTATCGTGCAGGGCTCTTGAACGAGGGCCGCACGCCGGCGAGCCCTGCGAGGTGGACGACGCCGTCCGTGCCCTCGATGGCACGTTCCACGACGCTTCGATCGGTCACGCATCCTTCGAGGAGCCGGAGGCGCGCGGCGTCCGCGGACGCTCGGAGGTCGGCTTCGTTCCGGCGCTTCTCGCGCACCGGGTACGGCGCGTCGCTGTAGTCGTCGAGGACCGTCACCGCGTCGCCGCGCGCCAAGAGCGCGCGGGTGACGTGGTAGCCGATGAAACCGACGCCCCCGGTGACGAGCCAGGTGCTCATCGCGTCACTCGGCCGGCTTGTGAGTCGCCGGGACGCCGATGCCGAGGTAGCTCAGGCCCGCGCGCATGACCTCGCCCGGACGCCAGATGTTGCGCGCGTCGAGGACGATGGGGGTGCGGAGGCGCTTCTTGATCTCGGCGAAGTTGGGCGCGCGGTAGCTGCGCCACTCGGTGAGGAGCACGAGGGCGTCGGCGCCGTCGAGGGCGTCGTAGTCGCGGTCGACGATCTCGACCTTGCCGTCGAGCGCCTTGGCGAAGTTGGGGCCCGCCTCCGGGTCGTGGCCGCGGACGCGCGCGCCCTTGGCGAGGAGGGCCTCGGCGAGGCGGATGGACGGCGACTCGCGCACGTCGTCGGTCTCCGGCTTGAACGCGAGGCCCCAGAGGGCGATGGTCTTGCCGGCCGCGTCGCCGCCGATCGCGTCGAGGACGATGTCGCGGAGGAAGACGGCCTGCTCGTCGTTGGCGAGGTGCGTTGCCTCGGCGAGGCGCATCGGCACGTTGTGCTTCTTGCCGAGCGCGGCAAGGGCCTGGACGTCCTTGGGGAAGCAGGAGCCGCCGTAGCCGGGGCCGGCATAGAGGAAGCGCTTGCCGATGCGGGTGTCGGAGCCGACGCCCATGCGCACCGCGTGGATGTCGGCGCCCGTCACGTGGCAGAGGCGCGAGAGCTCGTTCATGAACGAGACGCGCATGGCGAGCATGGTATTGGACGCGTACTTGATGAGCTCGCTGGAGCGCGGGTCGGTGATGACGAGGCGCTCACCCGAGAGCTGCAGCGGGGCATAGAGCTGGCGAAGGACTTCCTTCGCGTGATCGGTCTCGGCGCCCATCACGATGCGGTCGGGGCGGAAGAAGTCGGCGACGGCCGCGCCTTCCTTCAAGAACTCGGGGTTCGAGACGACCTCGAGCGTGACCTTGGCCGATTGGTTGATGCGGGCCTGCACGGCGTCGCGCGTGCCGACCGGCACGGTGCTCTTGATCGCGACGAGCGCCGGCTTCTTCGCCATCTTGGCGATCTGATCGGCGGCGGCGAGCACGGCGTCGATGTTGGCGGCGCCGTCCGGGCCCGGCGGGGTGCCGACGGCGATGAAGTAGATGTCGGCTTCGTCGTACGGCGGCGTGACGGCGACCGCGAAGCGAAGGCGGCCGCTCCGCTCGTTGCGGCGAATGAGGTCGCTCAGGCCGGGCTCGTAGATGGGGACGACGCCGTCGTTGAGCTGGCGGATCTTGTCCGGGTCGATGTCCACGCAGAGGACGTCGTGACCGAGCTCCGCGAGCCCCGTCCCCGTGACCAAACCGACGTATCCCACACCGAGTGCTACGAGACGCATGTGGGCGGAAACTAGTCGAATCGCAGCGAATTGCCAGCCTCCTTGGCCTGATTCGAACGGAACCGCCCTGACGCGACCGGCCGCCGGGCGGGTGCGATTAACCGTCACGTGGAGCGTTGTCGAAGCCCGCGGATGTCCCTAACTTTCGGCGGCGATTTGTCCCGTCAGGGGGCATCTCACGGAGGTCCATGAACATCGCTGCCGAATCGATCGCTCAGTTCGCGAAAATGCTCCGCAATCTCGACCGCTGGATCGAGAAGACGACGACCTACGCCGAGGCCAAGAAGTTCGACGTGAACAACCTGGTCACCGCGCGCCTCGCGCCCGATCAGTACCCGCTCGTCCGTCAGGTCCAGGCCTGTTGCGATCAGGCGAAGTTCGCCGCCGCGTACCTCTCCGGCAAGGAAGCGCCGAAGCACCCCGACACCGAGACGACGATGGCGGAGCTTCGGCAGCGCATCGCCGCGTGCCTCGGCTTCCTCGAGAGCGTGAAGGCCGAGGAGCTGGCCGGGTTCGAGGACCGCAAGGTCTCGCCCCCGTGGATGCACGGCAAGTGGCTCAAGGGCGACCATTACCTCGCCCAGCTCGCCATCCCGAACTTCTACTTCCACGTGACGACGGCGTACGCGATCTTCCGTCACAACGGCGTGGACGTCGGCAAGATGGATTACGTCGGCGGCCTGCCGATGAAGGACTGATTCGTTTCGCACGCGCCGCATACGGGCTCGTGGCTCCGGCCACGGGCCCGTCGCGCTTTTGTGCGGTCGTGCGCGCGCGGCTACTTCGTGGCGCGATAGAGCCACCAGCCGCCCTCGTGCGCTTCGAGCGACAGCGCATCGGGCAGCGGGCCGGGTGAGCCCTCGGGGCGCGTGCGAATGAGCACGTAGTCCCAGTCGCCGAGCGCGTAGGTCGGCCACTCGATCTTGCGGAGGTTGCTTTCGCTGTACGTCGGCGGGAGGCGCAGCGCCGGGTTCTTTGCGGTCGGATAGAGCGCGGTGCCTTGGTGGAACCAAACGTCGCTCACCACGATGGGGCGCTCCGCCAGAACGAGCTTGTCGTAGTGGATGAACGGGTGCGCCGTGAAGACGTCGCTGTTGGGATCGAGCGGCAAGTTGAGCACGCGCGCTTCGGCGGGCACCCGCGCGAGCACCTCCCGATAGCCGCGCGCCTCGTCCTGAAAGCGGTACGAGCCCGCGAGCGCGAGGGCCACGAGCAGGGTGGCGACCGCTGGAGCGGCGCGATCCAGCGCCCCGTCGATCGGGCCGAGGAACGGGCGCTGGAGCGCCATCAGGAGGAGGAAGAGGAGGAGCGGCACGAGGCGGCCGTCGACGAAGCCGAACCAGCCGATCGAGTGGGGAAGCGCGAGAAAGACGATCCCCACCGCACCGGCCGCCCAAAGGAGCGCCCTGGAATGCGCGATGGACGTGGAATCGATCGAGGAGGCGTCGGATACGCGTCGAACACCACGAAGTGTCCGCACGGCGCCGACGAGCACGAGCGTCCACACGACGATCCCGGCGATGACATCGAGCCCGGTGCGCGTCGTCATCGTCGCGGTGACGAGCAGCGCGAGCTTCTCGAGGGGGTTTTGGAAGACGGGCGCGAACGGCGCGGCCGGCAGCGGCGCCGATCCGGGCGGCACGACGCCTTGGCGCGAGATCCAAGCGGCGTACGCGGCGAGGGCCATCGCGGGAGCGAGCGCGCGGAGACGAAGGAGCCGCGCCCCGCGGTTGGGTCGAACGAGCGCGGTCAGCGCCATCAGCCCGAGGCCGAGCACGAACGCGTGGCCATGCGCGACGAAGAGGAGAATCGCGGCGAGCGCGACCTCGATCTCGCGCGCGGGCGTCGCACGCGCGTCGTCGACCTCGGCCATGAGACAGAGCCAGAGTGTGAGCACGAAGAGCAGCACCGCGAGGCCGAGCAGGTAGCTCGCGAAGCCGAGCAGGGTCATCAGCCCGAAGGACAGCGCCACGCCGAAGAAGATCGCGGTCGGCGAGCGCTCTCCGTGAAGGCGTCGCCGCGCGAAGTAGAGCGCCGCCGGGGTTGCGATGACCGGGAGCGTCGCGAGCGCGCGCACCGCGCCAACGGGACCGAGGAGGCGATCGAAGCCTTCACCGAGGAAGCGAAACAGCGAGTACGGGCCGAGGTTCGACGCGAGGACGAAGTACTGCTGCTCGAAGGGGGAGCTCTCGAAGCGGTGGCGGAGCGCGATGAGGCCCGCGTGCGCCGGGAGATCCATGAAGGGGAGCGCGTCGAACACCCAAAAGACGAGCGCGGCCGCGACCCAGACGACGGACGCGACGATCCACGCCGCGCGGGATGCGCGCGGCGCGGCGAGCGCATCAGCGGGGGCCGTCCCCGCGCGCTCCGTCAGGCTTTCCGTCGAAGCGTGGGTCGTCAATCGCGCGGCAGTCTAGTCGCGGGATCGGCGGCCGTCGAACGGGAAAACCGGGTTTCCGGGGCGCCCGCCCACTCAGGGCGCGGCGGGCGTTGGGTCGTTCCAGAAGTGAATGAAATCGCAGCTGAGATCGCCCAGGCAGCGGTGGCTCTGGGGGTGGCTCAGATAGTAGATGTCCTCGCCGTTCGTGGAGAGGAACCGTCCGATGAGGCCGGACTCGTAATAGAAGCTCGCCCACTTCTCGCAGGCGCTGCTCACGATCTCGCCGGCGTGCGACCCCTCGGGCAGGGTGTAGTAGGTGAGCTCGGCCTGGAGGCGCCCTTGGCCCTTCCACCCGTCGCCCGTGAATGGCGCCGCCTGGATGCGCGGCGAGAAGGAGCGATCGATGGCCGCCGCATCGCCGGCGGGGGCGCTCGCGAGGCGGGCGCTCCGCACGGGGGTCGCCGCGTGCTGCTGGTCCCAGGGCATCAGGCCCTCGGACGTGTAGTCCGGATCGTAGAGCGCCTCGCGGCACGTCCGGTCGGTCCAGAGGTAGGGGCAGCCGGAGGTCCGGCCTTCGGGGCCGCACTTCGCGCCGGCGGGCGTCCGCCCCATCGCGCTGAGACCCTCAGTGACCCAGTTGTCGACGAGCACCTGATTCGCCGTCTTGCCCCCGTACGCGTCGTAGAGCGCCTTGGGGGTCACGAACTCGGCGTACTCGGGGTAGCGCTGCTCGGCGCCGGGCGGGAGGAAGGGAATGAGCCCCGCGGCGCGTCCGAACGCGATCCCGGTCGACACGTTCACGAACGTGTCACCGACGTGCGGAATCTGGAGGATGGCCTTGGGAGGCACCGGGTCGCCGTTCGGCGTGGTGAGTTGCCGGCGCCGGTAGAACGCGGCGTAGTTGATCGGGTCACCCGGATCGAGGACGCCCTGGCCGAGCGCCATGAAGCGGCGGAGGTCGGGCGACTGGCGGAAGAGGCCGAGACCCGTCTGCGGAGACACGAGCGGCGAGCCGACGGGGTAGAGGTCGTCCAAGAACTGCGCGCAGCCTTGGTCGCCTTGGCACTGCTTCGCCGGGTCGGCGATCTTTCGGTAGACCTCCATCGGCTGCTCGAAGAGCTGGATGCGCCGTCCGGGGACCGCGCCGGGCTTGAGCTCGCACGACTTGTACGAAGTGACCGCGTGCGGCGTGTTGTAGATCTGCACGTCGAGCCGGTCGCCCTTCGAGGCGGCGATGCCGACCCGGAAGCGACCTTGCGCGTCGACGGTGCCAGCGCACTTGGGCTCCTGCGTCGCGAGGTTGGTGACGATGACCGTCTGCCCCGCGTGGAGCTCCTCGGGGTTCAAGCAGGCGATCTCGGTGTACGCGTATCGGTAGCCGTTCACGCCGTGGATGCGGACGCTGCGCTGTCCCGGCTTGCACGCCGTCACGTCGCGCGTCGTGTAGAGCGCGTCGTCGTAGGGGCTCGGGGGCGTGATCGGCGCATCGGTGTAGCCGAGGCTCGGCGGCGCGCCGGCCACGACCGGGTACGAGACGAGGAGCGGCGACATCGTCTTCTGCATGACCGACTGCGAGACGCCGAAGGAGCGCGACGCGATGTCGGTGAGCCCGCCGCCGCCGACGACCGGCGCGACGGCGTCGATGCGGTGATCGACGGCGCCCGAGATCATGGTGGTGATGCCGCCCATGGAGACGCCCATGGTGCTCGCGACGTCGCCGCGGAGATCGGGGGTGCCGTCGCCGTCGAAGTCGCCGGCGAGGTCGGGCACGTTGTCGCCCGAGTAATCGTCACCCTTGGTGACGCCGTCGAACGTCCCCAAGATGCGTGAGATCTGCATCAAATCGACGATCGACTGGCGAACGTTGTCGCGCGTGCGGAAGAGGTGCGGCGTCCAGTACCACCAGCCCGAGTCGTACTGCCCGTCACCGTCGCGATCGTAGGCGCGGCCTTTGAGCGCCTCTTCGGCGAGTGGCGCGAGGCACGCGCCACCGAGGATCGAGGACACGAGCCCGAGCTGCGTGGGCGGGAGGTTGATCTGGTGCTGCGGGTAGTCGATGGAGATCGACGCGAGGCCCTGCTGCGCGAAGAAGCCGGCGAACGCGTAGATGTCGGCCGACGAGCCGCCATAGCCGTGCCCGAAGACGACCGGCTTGAAGGGCTGCTGGGCGGTGGACGTCTGCTTGGGCACGTAGAGCCAGAAGTGGCCCTGGTCGTGGCGGATGTCACCGGTGCCGTTCTTGAAGTCGAGGTGGAAGTGCGCGTCCTCGTCGGGGAGCGCCGGATCGCCCTGGAAATAAGGCGAATCGAAGGTGCCGATGACGACGTGTGAGATCGACGAGAGGACGCGCGAGTAGAACGGGCGCGTGGTCTCGCCTTCGCCGCCGGCCTTCACGACGACGTCGAGCAGGTACTTGAAGACCTCGGGGTCGTTCAGGTTCAAGACGTTCGGCGTCTTGAGCCGCTTCTGGCATCCCGGGTCCTGCTCCCAGCCGGGCGGCGGCGTCTGCGACGCGAGCACTTTGCCGACGGCGCGCGGCACGTCGACCTTGGCGGGGAACTCGGTGGCGAGGTGCGCGAACGGGCCCTTGCCGTAGAGACCGTCGCGGAGGAGCAAGAGGTCTTCTTGCACGGGCTGCGTGGTGAACGTCCACGCGAAGGCCACGTGATCGAGGCCGGTGCCGGCGATGTCGCCGTAGTAGTTCTGGTGCGACGAGTCGGCGAGGACGTCGCGGAGGCGCGCCACGCTGTCGCGCTGCTGCGCGTGGTGGATCGCGTCGAACGGCGACTTGACCGGGTTGCCGTCCGAGCCGCGCAAGCGATCGGTGAAGACGACCGCGTACTCGGTCTTCTCGTCGAGCGGGATGAGCGGTCGCATGATGAGCGAGTCGCTCTCCCGCTCGTACCAAGTCATGATGTTGTCGTAGGTGTCGCGCGCGCCCGGACCGTACGTGTTCGGGTGGTCGATGATGCCGTCGAAGTCGGTGTCGAGCTCGGGCCGGTAGTCGGCCTGCGTGAGCCCAACGCCTTCTTCGCGCGTCTCGAAGAGCAAGTTCGACGAGCGCACGTGCGGGTCGTTCTCGCCGTACAAGAACGGCTCCTGCATCGTGCCGGGGAAGTTCCCCGAGCCCATGTCGAGCACGGTGGGAATGCCCGTGCGGAGATTGATCACGTAGACCGGATCGTCGGGGAACTCGTAGTCGCCTTTGGGCATCCGCTTCTTGATGGCGTCGAGATCGAGCGCGGGCTTGTGCGGATCGGCGCCCGGCGGCTTCTGGAACGAGGCCCAGATGGGCATGAACGTGCCCCAGCCCTCGAGCTCATTGAGACCGCCGCGGGCGTTCTGCTCCATCGACGACTTGCCGATCATGCTCACGTTGATGCGGCGGCCGGTGCGGCTCGTCGGATCGGGGAACGTGGCGATGTCGTTGGGGAGCGGCACCTCGGGGAGCGGGCGGCGCGTCGGCTCGAACACCACGGTGGCGCCCGGACCGGGCGGCGTCTCGCGAAGGCCGGTGGGCGCGTGGTCGACCGAGCAGCCGAGCGCAGCGAGGGTGGCCAGCGCGAACGTCGACAGACAAGCGGGGAGGGTACGGAAGGACATCGTGGCTCCGCGTCGCATCAATAGGTGCACTGGGCTTTGCAGGTGGTCTTCTCGCACGCGAGGGTCGCCTCGGCGTCGGCCTTGCCCTGCGGGAACTTGGTGCCGCAGCTCGCGACGCACGCGTCACGCGGCGGAAGGCACGGGTTGGTGCACGCGAAGTAGTCGGCGCACGGCGTGCCAGGCTCGCACTTCTTGACGGTGTCCGCGCAGCGCTCGCGCATGCAGCCGCCGCACGTGACCGGCACCGCGGGCGCGGCCGCGTCGGCCGGCGCTGGGCTCTTCACGACGCACAGATCCGACTTGCCGCAGACGTCGTTGCACGGGCCGCAGCTCGCCTCGAACTCGCAGGTCGAGAGCGCCTGGTATTCGCGTCGGCCGAAGCCGACCTGATTGAACCAACAGCGATTGATGCACTCTTGGTTGCAGTTCAAAGTATTGGCGCACTCGACGATCGTGACGCAGCCGGGCTCCTCGTAGCAGCGCACGTGCTCGGGGACGCACGTCTTGGCGATGCAGGCCGTGCAGGCGGCGACGTCGTAGGTCGCGGACGCGTCCTGCGGCGGCGGGAGGGGCGTCGGCAGCGGCACCTCCTCGGAGAGGGGGACGAGCGGCGGATCTTCGGTGCAGCTCGCCGCGAGGAGAAGGGCGAGCGCCGGGACGGCGGCGCGGAGAATGCGCATGGCGCCCCTTTATTCGCGGGCTTCCGCCGCAGCAATGAGGATCGGCGCTTTCGGCCTCGCTGGCTCTCCGGTCGCGTTTAACCGGGCTACCCCGACCGAGTCAGCTGAGCTCGCCCGTGGAGGGGCGGTCCTTGAGCTTCGAGTCCTTGGCCTCGACCGCCATCGCGAAGAGCGCGACGTATTGGGCAAAGCTCGCCATCGAGAAGACGAGCGACAGGTAGACGAGGATGCGGCCGACGTGCACGAAGTCGACGACCCCGAGGTCGTAGCCGAAGTAGTGCATGTGGTACGGGAACCCGACGAGCAGCGCGATGATGCCCATCATCTGGAGCGCGGTCTTGGTCTTCCCCTCCTGGCCGGCGGAGATGATGACGCCCTCGCTGGCCGCGACGCTCCGGAGGCCGGTGACGCTGATCTCGCGCGCGAGGAGCACGACGACGATCCAGGCTGGGATGCGGCCCATCGGCACCATCCATACGAGCGACGCCATGACGATGAGCTTGTCGGCGAGGGGATCGAGGAGCTTTCCGAGCACGCTCACGACGCCCATCTTGCGCGCGAGGTAGCCGTCGAGGACGTCGGTGATGGCTGCTGCCGTGAACACGCAGACGGCCCAGAAGCCGTCCTTGGGCGTATCCCGATCGAGGAAGAGGAGGCAGACCGGGATCATCACGATGCGGCCCATCGTGAGGAGGTTGGGGAGGTTCAGCGCGTCTTCCGCGAGCGAGCGACGGCGCGCACGCTTCTCTTCGCGGCTCGGCTTTCGCGAATCGGCTCGGTCCACCGTCATCCTCCGGCCTTACGGTAGGCGCGAACGGCGCGGATCGCGAGAGGGACCGCGCACGCGAGGGCCACGATGCCGCTCGCGGGGCTCTCGAACACCCCGGTCGGGGCCGTGAAGAGGGCGGCGGCGCCGCCCGTGCCCACGACGCGTAGGTCGACGATGCCGCCGAAGAGGAGCGGGCCCGCGACGAATCGGGCCGCCGTGTTGGCCGCGACGGCGAGGAGCGCGCCGCCGTCGATGCGCCAGAGCGCGACCATCGCCATCGCGAAGGCGAAGCGGAAGAAAGCCGTGGCGTCGAAGGTCGGCGTGGCCACGGCGGCCGTGAGCCCCGCGCCCACGAGGACGAGCGGGAGCGGCAAGCGATCGCCGAACGCGCGGAGGAAGACGCCGCGCAAGACGAGCTCGTCGCGGACCGCAGCCGCGGCGCACACGACGAGACCGAGGAGCACGGCGGGGATGGCGCCGCGACCTTCGCCGCGCGCGAGGGCACGGGACGCGAGGCCCAATGCGACGACGACCGCCGCGAACGCTGCGCCGAGGCCGAAGCCGCGGAGAACGCGGGTGCGCGGCGTCGGCGTCTCGCGCGTAGACCAGGCGACGCCGGCCCGGCCCGAGCCTAGCTCGGCGACCAGAGCTTGCAGGACGACACCGCCCGTGGCGTTCGTGGACAAGACGGCGGTCACGACATGCGCGACCGCCCAGGTGGCGACGCCGATCAGGGCGACGCGGCTCGGGCTCGCGCCTTCGGCGTCGCTCGCGGCGCGGCTCACGGCGCGGTCAACCTACGACGAGGAGCTTGGCGTTCGCCTCGACGGTCGCGCCGGCCTTCACGTTCACCGATTTGACCGTGCCCGCGCCCTTGGAGCGGACCTCGTTCTCCATCTTCATCGCCTCGACGACGACGAGCGGCTGGCCCACGACGACCTGATCGCCCTCGGCGACGAGGACCTTGACGATGCGACCGGGCATCGGCGCCTTGACGATCTGCTCGCCCGTCGCGGCGGCGGTCTTCTTGGCGGCGAGCGCGGCGCGGAGCCGATCGCTCTCGACGCGGACGTAGGAGCGGTGCCCGCTCGCGACGATGCCGACGTCGGGCGGCGTGCCTTCGACCGCGAGATCGACGATGCGGCCGTCGACGCGCACGCTGAGGATGCCGCCGAGATCGACGAAGTCGACGTCGACTTTGCGTCCGTCGATGCGCACGTCGAGCGCGCCCGACGGGAGCTCGATCACGTCGATGGGGCTCGGTGCCTTGCCGTCCTCGAGCGTCACGAAATACCGCATGGGCGCTTCCTCCGTGGTCTTTCTAGAAGATCACGCCGAGCCGGCCAACCCACAGCCACGGCGTGTCGAGCTTCCTGCCGCCCGCGTCGGCGAGCGCGTCGCCCGGAAAGAGGACGCCGCCCTGCGCGCCCACGTTGGCCACGAGGTCGGTGTTCAGCGGAATGCGCGCCTCGACGCCGGTGTCGAGCTCGACGCCGAGGTCGTGCGCCTGGGGCTTGCCGCCCCGGTAGTTGACGTAGCTCCCGCCCACCGCGACCCGATACGGATCGACGTAGTCGGCCGTGGTCTGCGCGATGACGGCGCCGAGCTTCACGTCGAGCCACTGGCGCGGCCGGGCGATGAACGTCGGATTGATGTATTGTGCACCGAAGATCGCGCCGTTGGACGGGAGCTTGTCGGCGCCGGGCGTGGGGCGGTTGGCGTTGGTGAGGAGCGGATCCTGCGCCGCGGTGGACGCGCGCGCGGTCTGCCAGCGCATCACCTCGTCGAAGAGGACGAGGCCGACCTTGTAGTTCGTGGCGAAGGCGAAGCGCTTCTGTACGTCGTCGTACGGATCGGCGTCACCGGTCGCGTATCCGACCTCGAGCTGCCCGACCATGTCGCCGTAGGTCGTGACGTCTTGCCGATCGAGCTCCGACGGCTCCTGGCTTCGATGCACGAAGCCGAGACGCGCGGCGCCACCCCACGAGCGGACGGCGGTGTCCTTCACGTCGCCGTTCACCGTGCGGCGAACGACGTTCGTCGAGCCGAGGATGGCGGCGGCTTCGGCCTGACCGAACACGAACGTGTTCTCCGCGCCCGGCGCGCGGACCGCGAACTTGCCGGTCGCGTCGATCACGCCGACGTCGAGGCTCTCGGTGTAGCTGAAGAGCGAGCTCCCGCTGTCCTTGTCGCGCCGTTGGCTGCGGTAGATCGCGAGGAGGCCGACCTGCGTCTGCGCGTCCTTCTCGAGGACGGCGAGGAGGCCGCCTTGGAGCGCGCGGTCGCCGTCGACGAGCTTGGCGTTGGCGTCGCGGAAGACGAGATCTCCGACCACGCCGACCGCGAGGGGGCTCTCTTTGCCGAGCGGCTTGGTCAAGAACGCGATGCGCTCGTAGAGCGCGCCGTAGCGGTAGTCGCCGAAGACGCTCGGGTGATCGCCGTCGTTGACCACGACGCCCATGCCCCAGTGTCCGGGCTGCTGGCCCGCGCGGAAGACTCCGTAGTCGGTGCGGAACGTGGCGTAGAGCCAGCGCGGCTGGACGTTGCGGAAGCTGTCGAGCTCGCTCCGCGGATCCTCGTCGGCGCTGGTGCCGCGGGCGAGCTCGCCCGCGAAGAGGCCGCTGACGAGATCGAGCTGGCCGACGATCTCGACGCGCGGGCCGACCTGCAACGTCGGCGTGAGTCGCAGCCAATGCCGGCCGAACTGCTTCTGGCCGATCGAGTCCTCGACCAGCCCCGGCACCTCGTCGATGCGGCTCGCCGTGGGCGTCAGGAGGAGGTTTCGCTGTCGCTGGTAACGGATTTGGTACTCGCCGTGGAGGTGGAACCGAACGAGGTCCGGCTCCGGCGGGCGCGCGAGCGGGCGACCGGTGTCGAGCACGAGGCGCGGCAGATCCGCGGGGACGGCGAGGGGATCTTCCTTGGCTGCGGGCTCTTCGGCCGAGGCGCGGGCCGTCGTGATCGAGACCGCGGCGAAGGCGAGGATCGCGGCGACGGTGGCGCGCGAGGAGAGGGCGGGCGAGAGGGAGATCCGCAAGGCGGGGTGGCTTATGCCAAAGACGACTCCTTTTGTCTCGCGGGAAAGCGGGCACGCGCCCGGGCATGGGCATCGGCACAAAAAGGGCGGCTTGCCCCCCCGTGGGCGCCGCGATAGCGGGTCATCCGATGGCAATGTCTCCGGTTTTGATTGGGCGGACGCTCTCCTTGACCGATCTCGAGGACGTGGCGCTTCGCGGGCGTCCGGTGCGCTTCGACGATGAAGCGCGCGCGAAGGCCGCAAAATCACGCGCCGCCGTGGAGCGCATCGCCGCCGCCGGAGACGCCGCCCCGCGCGTCTACGGTGTTAATACTGGCTTCGGCGCGCTGAGCGAGACGCGCATCTCCGCCCAAGACATCCGCGCCCTCCAGCGAAACCTCGTTCGCTCTCACGCCACGGGCGTCGGCCCGGATTTGCCGGTCCCCGAGGTGCGCGGCCTCATGCTCCTTCGCGCGCAAGTGCTCGCGCTCGGACACTCCGGCGTTCGACCGGAGATCGTCGATCTCCTCGTGGGCATGCTGAACGGCGGCGTTCACCCGCGCGTGCCGGCGCAAGGCTCGGTGGGCGCGTCGGGCGATCTCGCGCCGCTCGCGCACCTCGCGCTCGTCTTCATCGGCGAGGGCGAGGCGTCCGTCGACGCGCCGTCGGTGGGCCGCGGCCCACGCGCCGCGCTCGTGTCCGGCGCCGACGCCCTCGCGCGCGCCAAGCTCGGTTCGGTCGTGCTCGAGGCAAAGGAAGGACTCGCGCTCATCAACGGCACTCAATACATGGCCTCGCTCGGGACGCTGGCGGTGCTCGAGGCCGAGCGCCTCGCCACGGTGGCCGACGTCGCGACGTCCATGAGCCTCGAGGCGCTCAAGGGCTCCACGCGTCCGTTCGATGCGCGCCTCCACATGGCACGCCCGCACCCGGGACAAAAAGCGGTGGCCGACAACATGCGGGCGCTCCTCACCGAGAGCGAGATCATGGAGAGCCACAAGCACTGCGGAAAGGTGCAGGATGCATATTCCTTGCGCTGCACGCCACAGGTACACGGCGCGTCGCGCGACGCGCTCGCGTGGGCGCGGAGCGTGCTCGAGCGCGAGGTGAACAGCGTCACCGACAATCCGAGCGTGTTCTTGGACGACGACGGCGAGCCGGACTTCGTGAGCGGCGGGAACTTCCACGGCCAGCCCCTCGCGCTCGCGCTGGACCTCGCCGCGATGGCTACGGCGGAGCTCGCGAACATCTCCGAGCGCCGCGTCGAACAGCTCGTGAACCCCGCGCTCTCGAGCGGCCTCACGCCGTTCTTGGCCAAGGACAGCGGCCTCCACTCGGGCTTCATGATCGCCCAAGTGGCGAGCGCCTCGCTGGTCAGCGAGAACAAGGTGCTCTGTCACCCCGCGAGCGTGGACTCCATCCCGTCGTCGGCCGGCAAGGAAGACCACGTGAGCATGGGGAGCGTCAGCGCACGGAAGCTCCAGATGGTCGTGGCCAACGTGAAGAACGCCCTCGCCATCGAGATCATGACGGCGGCGGCGGGCGTCGACCAGCGCGCGCCCCTCGCGCCGAGCAAGGGCGTGCGCGCGGCGATGGCCGCGGTGCGCGAGCGCGTGGCGCCGATGACCGAAGACCGACCGCTCTACCAAGACATCGCCGCCGTCTGCGAGATGGTCGACTCGGGCGCCCTCGTCGCGACCGTGGAGCGCGCCGCGGGCAAGCTCGCCTAGCGGTACCGCACGACGCGCGGGCGAGCGACGGACACGTCCTCGGCGAGATCGGTCAGCCCGACCGTGAACTGCACGACGCCGAGCGGGGCGCGAGTGAAGCGCGCGTCGAGGTCGCCGGTCAATCCGAGGGTGAGGAGCCGTCGCGACCGCACGCGCCGCGCGTCTCCGGGGTAGGTGGGCTGGCCGCCTCCCCAGAAGTCGCTCGAGTAGGTCGACGACGACTCGTGGAGCACGAAGCCGGTCTCGAGCTTCGCTTGGCCGATGGCGTCGATGAAGACGTGGTCGTCGCCGTGCTCGACGCCCAGGCCGATGCCCGCGCCCGTCCACAGCGGGAAGCTCGGCCCGACCCACGTGAGCCGCGAGAGGCCGGCGAGCCCACCGAGCTGTTGGTGGTTTCGTGCGACGAGCACACGCGCGCGCGTTTCGGTGAAGGTGCTCCCGCGGATCGTGCACGGAGCGCGGGGCCACCACGCTGGGGAGGGCGCATCGGGGCAGTCGACGCCCGAAGTGCCTTCTCCGACCGCGGCGGTTGCCACGAGGCCAGCTTCTCGTGCGTGGTTGCCCACGATGAGCGCGGGACCTGCGCCCACCGACGAGAACGTGGAGCACCCGGCGAGGCACACCATCACCGCGGGAAGCAACGGAGCTGGCCGCACCGGCATTCGACGACACCGTGCGCCCACGCATTCACCCCATGCGAGGAGGTGGCGCGAAGAAAAGAAAAGGCAGGTGCGGTGTCACGAGCGGGCGGGCTCGGGCGTTGGTCTCGCATGACCATCCCCGAAACCGCACCTCCGAGCCTTCTTCACGTCGTCGAGACCGCCTACGACGAGGTCGCGCCGCAGAAGGCGTTATTGCATGTCGTCCTCACGGCGGACCGGTTCTTCTCCGGTCGTGCGGCGCTCGCGAAGGCGGAGGAGCTCCGGCGCTTGGTCGGTCTGCTCGCTTCGCGCGGCATCTCCGAGGACGCGGTCTCTCTGGAGGGCGCGTCCCTCGACGTGTCGAGCGGGCTCTTCACCAAGTCGTCGTCCGTGACCTATCGCGTGCGCATCGAAGTGAAGGAGGTCGACCGCGTCGCCGACGCGCTCGACGCCGTCGCGGAGTGCAAGAAGGCCACGCTCACCAATGTCACCTGGGATTACGCGAACGCGAAGGCGAGCGCCGAGCTTCTCGCCGCGTGCGCGGGGCGGGCGCTCGCGAAGGCCAAGGCGCTCGCCGCCGCGGTCGACGTTCGCATCGAGGGCGTTCACTCGGCGCGAGAAGAAGAGCTCTCGGAGGGGACGCCATTCGCTCCTGGCGCCGCGGCGGGTTACGGAGCGCCCATGCCCATGCGCACACGAGGCTCCATCGCCAGCGAGCTCGGCGGCCTGGATCTTGCGCCGAAGAAGAAGGTCGGGGTGCGCGTCCTACTCGAGTGTCGGCTCGTTCCGGCCTGACGCCCAACCCCTCACAATGCTTGGGGGTGTGGGGAGCATTCGCACGGTGGCACCGGGTGGAACTTCTCGGCTGCTCGCCCGTCTCACCCATACCTCCCGTGAATCGCTTTCATGGCTTCGTGGCGGCCATCGCCGCCGGTCTCTTCGTGAGCTTGGTCGGTCTGCCCAGCGCGCACGCGCAGCAGCTCCAATACCCGTACCCGCCGCCGCCGTACGCGAATACGTACCCGCCGCCGCAGGCGGCGCCGTACGCGCAGCAGCCGTACCCGCCTCCGCAGCCTTATGCCTCGCAGCCCTACGCCGCGCCGCCGCCCAACGCGCAGCCGTGGGGCGCGTCTCCGCCGCCGGCGCCACCGCCGCCGAAAGAGAAAGAAGAGGAGGGCTGGGAGATCGACGCTGAGGTGTTCGGCCTGCGCGGCACGTCTCTCGCGGTGTCGGGCGGCGACCGCGAGGCGAGCACGCTCGGTCTCGGGCTCGCGTCGATCGGCCTCGCCAACGGACAGCGCGAGATCCTCTCGTATCGCGGCGAGGGGCTCTCGCACATCGGCGGTGGCCAAGGCGGTTTCGAAGGCGAGCTCGGGGGCTCGATCACGGTGGGTATCGGCTGGCTCGCGGCGGGAACGCACGGCCCGTTCGCTCGTGTCGGCTTCGAGGGGCGCCTCCTCGGCAACGACACGTTCTATCTGTCGGCGCTTCGGTTCCCGCGCGGCGAGATCGGTTGGCACATCGGGTCCAAGAACGGCCTCGTGCTCGAGATCGGCGGCACCGCAGCGCCGATGCTCGACGGTCGCTTCAACACGGGAGACGAAGGGCGTCGCCGCTTGGGATCGAGCGGTGGCTATGGCGCCTACGCCGATCTCTTCATCGGCCCCATCGCGGGCACCCTCGAGTGGACCCACACGGCGGCGGTGAGTCAGCCCAAGACCGCCGTGAACGAGCTCTCGGGGCACGTGTGCCTCGCGACCGGCGCGGCCAAGAAGGAGTATGGCCTCGGCCTTTGCTTCGACGGCCGGGCGACGTCGGGCGACGTGGGCTTCGGCGATCCATTCCGCACGACGGATGCACGTTCCACCTATCTCGGCATCACGTTGGGCCTCGGCACGACGGTGAACAAATAGGCGATCGGTGCACAATGCAATGGCTCACCCGGCCAGGTCGCGAGTGTGCGGCGCGGTGGTCGAACGGCGCCTGTTCCGAATCGCTCGCTGGAGGCAGCACTAGCTCTGCCGCTCGCGATCTCGCCTGCTATCGTGCAGGGTGATGGGGGGCGGAGCGTTGGCGAGCGGCGCCGTCGTGGGCGGCCGCTACACGATCGTGCGTGAGCTCTCCTCAGGCGGGATGGGCGCCGTCTACGAGGCAGCGCACCTCTTCACCAAGAAGCGCGTCGCGCTGAAGACCATGCTCCCTGGCCTCGACGCCGACCCGAGAATGAGCTCGGACTTCGATCGCGAGATGAGCGTCACCGCGGCGATCGAGTGTCCGTACCTCGTTCAAGTGCTCGACGCGGGTATCGACGGCACGACGCGCTTCATCGTGATGGAGCTCTTGGAAGGCGAGAACCTCGCTGAGATGGTGCGCCGTCGAGGTGCCCTCGAGGTGGACGAGGTCTTGGCCTTGCTCGCGCAGTCCGCCGCGGCGCTCGACGCGACGCACGCGCAAGGCGTGATCCATCGCGATCTCAAGCCGGAGAATCTCTTCGTCACGCGCGTCCGCGGTCGGCCTCACCTGAAGGTCCTCGACTTCGGCATCGCGCGCGCCGTCTCCAGTGACACGATGACGCGCTGCATGGGAACGCCGCTCTATATGGCGCCCGAACAGCTCGCCGCCGACCGCGCCCTCGGCCCGGCCACCGATCGCTACGCGCTCGGCCAGATCGCCTTCACGCTCTTGGTCGGTGCGGAGTACTTCCGTCCGAGCGACGCGAGCACCCATCCGTTCAAGCTTGCCGTCACGATCGGTCGCGGCATCGACGCGGCGGCCAGCGATCGCGCGCTCGAGCTCGGGCGGTCGCTCGATCCGGCGTTCGACGCGTGGTTCGCTCGAGCGTGTGCCCTCGAGGCTGGCGATCGGTTTCCGGACGCGGCCTCGATGGCCACGGCGTTCGCCGACGCGTTCGGTCTCGCAGTGCCGAGCATGCTCGCGCTCGCCGTGCCGGAGCCGATGCCGCGCGAACGCGTCTCGGGCGCGGTCGCGGCGATCTCGAGCACTTCTCCGCAGCGCACGACCGGACCCGAGGCCATCGCAGCCACCATTGCGGTGTCGGAGAGTGCCCACGCCGTGCCGCTCGTCCCGCGTGGAGAATCCGCCAGCGGTCTGCGCGTCGCGACGCCGTTGCCCTCGCTGCCTCACAAGAGCGTGCTCACCGAAGATGCGACGGGCACGTTCGCTCGGCTCGTGGAGGTGCTGACTCCATTTCGTTCGCGCGCCGAAGCCGAAGCAGACGTCCGCCGCGCGGTGATGAAGGTGTGCGGTCTCAAGCCGGATGCTTCGCGGGTGGAGTACATCGTCGAGGAGCTGATGGCGCACTTTCCGAAGAGCTGCGTGTCGACGCGCGCCGAGATGTGCATCGCCCTCGTCGCGTTCTGCGAGCGCGAACGCAAGTCGCGTCACGAACGCGCTCGCTCGGCGCCGCCCAACCCGGCGCCTGATGACGCGAGGCATTCGGTCCGGAAACGCGAGTGACCACGTTGACCACTCCGCCGGTGGCGTGGCCTCCTGGAGTGACGCTCCTGGCGGGAAGGGGAACCGATGAACACGTACGTGATCTTTCGGCGTAGCGGTTGGGGATCGATGAGCGAGCTCGAGGCCGCGGCTGGGCGATCGACCAAAGTCGGCAACGAAGACATGCCCGACGACGTGCGCTGGATTCGCAGCTACGTCCTCAACGAGGACGGCGGCCGCGTCGGCACCGTGTGCGTCTATCAGGCGACCAGTCTCGAGGCCGTCAAGCGACACGCGCAGCTGGCAGATCTTCCGTGTGACGAAGTCGTGTCGGTCGCGGACGCCGTGGTGGTGCGTCCCGATCCGTGACGGTGAACGGCACGCTGGTCACGCGTCTCGACGTGCGTGGACGCACGTGCCCCGTGCCGATCTTGATGGTGACGCGCGGGGTGTCGGCGCTCCTCCCTGGCGAGTCTTTGGAGGTCGTCGCGGACGACCCACAGTTCGCGGAGGACGTTCGCGCTTGGTGCGCGCATTGGGGCCATACACTCGCTGAGCTCGAGACCTCGGCAGGCGTCACGACGGTGAGCATCGTCCGCGGCGTCCGCTGAGTCGGATCTCGGGTTGGTTTCGGGGCGCGCAGCCGGAGCCCTTGGTAAAGTGGCCCACGATTGCGGCCCCTTGGCGGAATGGCAGACGCAGGAGATTTAAAATCTTCGGCTCGAAAGAGCGTCCCGGTTCGACCCCGGGAGGGGCTACCGCTTCCGCGACGCGTTGCGGGCTCATGCTGCGCGGATGGACGTCTCTCTTCGGCCGAGCTGCGGGTGATGCGGTGGCGGTGGCGCGCGTCTCGGGCTGTCGCGCGCCACGGCTGGCGCCGTCGGTCTTGCTCAGGACCGCGGATTAACGGTGCGCAATCCCCGCCCGGCGGCATCGCCGTTTGTCGAGTGCTAAGCGCTGACGAGCGCGAGTTTTCGTGCGACGTCCGTCGCGAGGGAGGCTCCTTCGTCCGGGCGAGAGGAGATTCCATCGTGCGAGTGCGAGCGACCTTCGTGATGTGGGCACTGATGACGGCCGCCGCGGCGGCGTGCAGCGCCGGCGGTGCCGGCGCGCTCGGCGACGGAGGCGTGGGAAGCCTCTCGGCCGATGGCGGCGCGAGCGCGCGCGATGGCCGCGCTTCGACGCCGTCCGAGAAGCCCGACGGGGCGACGGTCGACCCGACTCCGACGTACGCGGTGACGTGCACGGGCCTTTGCGCGCGCGCCGTCGCCGAGCTCGGCGCAGGGTGCGACAAGACGAAGTGCGCGACGCAGTGCAACGCGCTCGCGAGTACGGCGTCTGCCAAGTCGTGCGTCAGCGAGTGGACCGCGTACCTCGACTGCGCCGTCCGAACGAGTCAGATCGTGAGTTGCTCGACGACGGGCAAGCTCTCGCTCTCCCACTGCTCGTCCGCGGAGTCCGCTCTCGCTGCTTGTGAGAGCTCGTCGTCTACGCCGGGTCAGTGCGTCGCGAAGTGTACGGCCGACGTCGAGTGCCAGACCTCGTGTCCGAAGTCGCCGACCGGCGCCACGTGCTGCGACGTGACCACGGGGATTTGCTACGCCAGCTCCACGAGCAGCTGCCCCGCGACGAGCGGCGACGCCGGTCCTCCGCCCGCGTACTGAGCGTCGCGATCAACCATTGATCGCGACCGCGAGGACGACCACGTCCTCGTGGCTCCCGGCGTCGTCGCCTACTTGGATTTCGTAGTCGTCGAAGCCGCTGTAGCCGGTGTGGTTGCCGCCAATCTTGGCGAAGCCTTGATCGCTCAAGTACGTGTTCATGATGGCGCGATTGTCCGAGGTCAGCTTCTTGGCGACGAGCGCGGCGGTGTCCTTCGCGGTCGCGCCCATCGGAACGTCGACCGACATCTTGTGGTTGGCCACCATGAACGTGAGCTTGTAGGCCACGCTCGCCGCTCCCACGACCCGCAGGTGGATCGGATAGAGGTCGCCCCCGTCGCGGTCGATGGTCGCCGTGGCCGTGAACGATTGGCCGCCGAGGCCCGCGGGCTCGGAGGTGAGGTCGCGCGGCGTCGACCAGTAGATCTCCGCCATCTGGTTGCCCAAGCGTTCGAAAGGCTCGGTGCGCTCGCCGGCGCTCGGGCCGTCGATGTGCTTGCCCGCGAAGGCGTTGATGGTCTTGATCGCCGAGGTCGTGATCGCCTCACGGAGGAGCACCTTCACGAGCGCGTCGCCGTAACTCGCGCTGAATCGGCGCGGGGCGTGGTCGACGAGGTGTTTGACCGCGCACTCGCCCGAGCAGCCCACCGGCGCCTCGACCATCAAGCTCGACTCGGTGTCGTCGGTCGGGGGCTCGCTGGAGCTCCCCGCGCATCCGGTGGCAGTGAGCAAGGCGAACGCGGAAACGGTGAAAGCGAAGCGTCGAAGGCGGGGCATGGTGAACCTCTCCCATCGAGCCGTCGCAACCGGCGTGCCGGGCTGGCGACCGTCCGAGAAGCGCATTTCTCGAAGGAACGGCGAGGGTGGTCCGCTTGTCCAGGGCACCGCGGCCCGGGCATTGAATCCGAGGAGCGACATTCCCAGCGGCGGCTATGCTGCGCGTCGATGGCCACGAAGAAGAAGAAGCCCGCGGACAAGGCTCTGGCGACGCGCACTCCGGCCAAGCCCAAGGCGAAAGCTGTCCCGAAGCGGCCGGCCGCGAAGCGCGCGGGCCGGAGTGTGGCGTATGCCGGCGCCGGGGCCCTCTCGACGCGCGAGGTCGTGTCCCTCGTCCGCGAAACGCGCGGTGTGCCACCGGCCCTGTCGCGTGCGATCGAGAAGCTCGCGTCCACCTCTCCGTCGTGGGAGCGCCTCGGCCCGCAGCGCATCACGGCGCCGTGCCACCGGCCGCGCGCGCCCTTCACGGTCGTCGTCGGTGACTTGCGGGTCAGCGGCAATCTCGTGGTTGCTACGGGCAAGCACGACTTCGGCGTGCTCATCGTCCTCGGGCATGTGCACGCGCGCAACGTCGCCGTCGCGGCCGGTTGGTCGCTCGTGTGTACGGGCGATCTCCACGCCGAAGAGGTGATCGAGGCGTGCGCGGGCGACAGCGTGACCTACGTCGGGGGCCGCGTGGGCGCGCTCCTCCTCGACTCTGGCGCCGGCGCATGGCTCACCATGTTCGGTGCGCGCACACACCTCCACGCCACGCACCTCACGGGCTACGTGATGAGCGCGAAGAACCAGGTTTGGAAGCCGAAGGCGGCGGTCGACGTCACCGACGTGGTGGTCGACGCCGCCCTCGAGACCGAGGAGTGGGACTCGCTCGACGCGGCCGATCGCGTCGGCGAGCGTCGCGCCGACTACGTGGGCGTCGACACGGACGCCGTGCTGCGCCTCCTCGGAAAGGGCGGGGGCGTCCTTCGCGAAGCGCGGTCCGGCCGCGCGGGCTGAGCGCGCACGCTCGTCAGTGCGGGATGCTGGTGGGAGGCGCGGCGCCCGGGCAGCCGAAGACGACGGACTCCTTCTTGATCGCTCCCGACTTCACTCGAGCGCACGTCGCGCCATAGAACGTCACGGTCTGGCGGGCTGGATCGTAGTCCCAGCCGTCGGTGTGCGACGCGTCGCGCGCGACGGCGGGCGGCGCGTCGTCGAAGAAGACGTAGACCAGGTTGGGATCCCCGTTCGGGGGCGCCGACGCGAGCTTCAGGTCGCAGCTCAGGGTCGCGGCGGCGATCGTGTCGAGGGCTGCGTCGAGCGAGGCTTGGTCCGCAGCGTCGAAGTATTTGTGCGGCGTCCCGGTGCGGGCCTCGCCGCCGGCGGCGGCGCACGAGTCGAGCAGCTTGGCGTCGACACCACTCCCGAAGCCGACGACGAACGTGTGCACTCCCGACGCGGCGAGGTCTTTCACCGCCTGAATCGTCCCGTTGTCGCCGCCGCCGACGTTGCAGTCGGACTGGGCTCCGTCGGTCACCAACGCGACGAAGCTCTTTCGCGTCGGGTCACCGAGCGCCGGCTCGGTCTTGGCTTGGAGCATCGCCGCGTCGATGTTCGTGACGCATGGCCCCTTCGGAAAATAAGGGTCCGATTTGGTGAGCGCGCTCGTGAGGAGCGACTGGATCTTCGCCTCGTTGCCCGCCGCGACGGGCACCGGGATGACGTCTTGCGCGCAGTCGGGTTTCACGGTGTCGGGGAACAAGGTGAGCCCGAAACGCAGCTTGCCGGCGTACTTGGTGGTGAGCGACTCGAGCGCCGCCACGGCGGCCATCCATTTGGTCTTCCCGCCGCCGATGCCGTCGGTCATCGAGCACGATCGGTCGAGGACGACGAGGAGGTTCGGCGGCACGACCTCGCCGCCGACGCTCTGCCCGCCGCAGCCGCACGTGTGCGTGTCCAAGTTGCACTGCTGGCTCGCGCAGTCGGCGTTTGCGTTGCACGTTTGGATGCCGGCGGAATCTCCGGACGTGCGGCCGTCACCGAAGAGGCCACCGTCGGTCGACGGCTCGCCGGTGGCGAGTACGTCTTCGGAAGCCGAGCTCCCGCACGCTCCGAGCGTGACCGTGAGGACCATCGTGGCGATGACGAGCCCGAGCGCGCGCGACTTCACGCCCTCATCGTGACACCGCGGCGCCGCGCGTTCGACTGCAATCTGCAGGCGACGCCGGGGGCGTACATGCGCTCCGTCACGGGGGCGGTGGCGCCGAGCGCGGGGCGCGCGGTAAGCACGTCGACGCCGGCCTGAGGCCCACGCCGCGCGCCCACTCGTCGTGTTTCGCGCGGAGCTTGTGCCCCTCGTCGCCGTTCATCGGATCGAACGCGGCTGGGTCCCATCGACCGATGACCCACTCGTCGCCGACCCGCAGCTCCGTGAGCGCGTCCGGGCCGCGCACGAGCTCCGCGTGTGCGCTCTCGAGCGCGGCGATCTTTTCGCGCGCGACCGCGAGGCGCGCCGTCTCGTTCGCCGGAACGCGCGCCGCGATCCAGAACGTGCTCGAGCCGCATCCGTCACCGCCCGTCTCCGCGAGCCGCAGGACCTCGAGCGGCGGGGTCTCGTCGTCGCGCAGCGTCAGCGGCGCCGGCGGGATTCCGGTGCGGGGTGGGGTGACGAGGAACACGCGCCCGCCACTCTCGGCGAGCGCGGCTCCGTTGCCGATGGTCGCGTAGTGATGAATTCCGTCCAGGAGGTGGACGCCATCGATCGAGAGCGCGCCTCTTCGGAACGAGAAGCCGTCGCCCGCCGAGTCCGGCGCGATGTCGGCGCGCCGGACGTCGTCCGTGGAGAGGTCGCGTGCGCCCGTCTCTTTGATCGCGTCGCGGGCAAAGTCGTAGCGGAACGTGTGCACGCGGCTCGCCCATGAGCCTGGAAGGTCGTCGTTCGCCGTCCGACAATCGATCTCCACCGTGAGCTCGCCCGCGTCGAGGTCAGTGACCTCGGTGATCGAGCCGGCGCTGCGGGTGGTGCAGCCGCGGGGCAGGGGAACGCGGAGTCGTTTCCGCCGGGCTGCACCGCCATCGGTTACCCCAGCGTGTCCGGCGGGCGGAGCGCTCCGCTCGAGCCACACGCGTCCGTCTCGACGTGCTCGGTGCAGAGATCCTTGGGCAACGCGGCGAGGCCGTCGGGGAGTGGCTCGAAGCTGGCGTACGCCGAGCGCCCGCCGTCCTTGAAGCAGAGCGAGAGCGGGTCCGACGCGGTCGGCGGGTTCCAGCCATCGCTTCCGGGCGTCGTCCGCGGGCCCATGAGGCGAACGAGCCTCCCGCCTACGCGCGCCTCCGTGTAAATTGCACGTTCCTGCGCGCGCGCCCACGGCGGCGGCGCCGGGAGGCGCGACCACCGATCGGCGGACCACGCGTAGGCTTCGCTCGTGGGCTCGCGGTCCAAGCAGCCGCCCGTGAAGTGGGGCGAGCCGTGATCGCGGAGCGTCACGACGAGGCGGCCGGTCGGCTCGCGATGCAGCTCGTCGATCTCCGGAGCGACGCACGGATCGCTTTGAATCGGGAGGCCGCGCGAGAGGGCCGGATCGAGCGTCACGACGGAGGGCGTCACGTGCAGCAGGTGAAGACCGTACGTCGCGTAGGCCTCACCGGCACCCACGGGAAAGAAGCCAACGACGCCGGTGCTCCAATCGGTCGTGCCGCGCTCGGTGACCACGCGGAGAATCTCGTGCGCCGCGACCGAAGGTCCGGCGTCCGCGCGCGCGTCGCTCCCTGCGTCGATGGCGGCTCCGGCCTCGGCGCTGGCGTCGCGCTCGCTCGAACGCGCCGCGCTTCTGCACCCGAGGGAGAGGGCGAGGGCGAGGGCAAGGCCAGTCCGCGCGTTCGATCGGGCGAGCACGATCGAGAACGCTACCGCGCTTCGTCCGATTCCGCGCGCGTCGACCTTGGGCTTCGGTACGATGCGGCATGCGTTTCAGCCCCTCGTACGTCGAACGCCTTCGCGCGCGCACGCTTGCCGTCCTCGGATTCGCGGGACCGCTCCTCGCGCTCCCGGCGTGCCACGAGAACGGCCCCGCTCCCCAGACGCCGGACACGTCGCCGATCGCCGTCGCCCCCGACGCGTCGCTCCCTTCGAGCTCAGACGCTGCCGGCTCGGTGACCGACGCGTCGTCGCCGGCGGTCAGCGATGCCGCGCCGGATGCCGGGCCCCTCGTGGCCGTCGTGGGAGTCCCGCCGCTGTATCCGCCGCGCCCGACGTGTCCGACCGGTGAATTCTGCGAACCGTCGAAGAAGAAGCCGTCGAAGAAGGATGCCGCGCCCGCACCATTCGAAGCGTGCTGGGCGCACTCACCCAACCCGGGTGAGCGTCCCGGTCCGACGCACGCCGGAGGGCGCGTCGTGACGTTCAGCGAGCCGCTCACCAAGGCCGCGCGCGAGAAGCAGGCCGACGTGTGCTGCTACACGTGGTGGGTGCCGTGCCCGGGTGGTCGCGCGTTTCGCGACGAAGCAGGCAACATGAAGACGGCCGTCGCCACGTCGCGCTCCGACTGGCGAGACGCGAGCTTCGCGGACGCTGCCGTGCGCGACGCGGCTCTCGCCGCGAGCTGGGCCGAGGACGCCGCCTTCGAGCACGCTTCCATCGCCGCGTTCGCTCGCCTGACCATGGATCTCCTTGCGCTCGGCGCGCCCGCCGACCTCGTGCTGGCTGCACAGTCCGCGGCCGCGGACGAGGTCAGGCATGCGCAAGTGGCGTACGCCCTCGCCTCCGCATACGGAGGCGCGCCGGTCGGGCCGGGGCCGCTGGCGTCGCCGCCGGCGCGCACCGCTTCTCTCGCGGTGCTCGCGACCGAGAGCCTCGAAGACGGATGCATCGGCGAGGCCTTGGCCGCGTCGACGTTGCGCGCGCGGGCCGAGGCCGCGCGGGAGGCCGGCAGAGCAAGCGAGGCGCGGGCGCTCCTCGCGATCGCCGACGACGAGGACCGCCACGTCGATCTCGCGTGGCGGATCGTCGCTTGGGCGGCGCAGACCGCCCCTGACGAGGTGCTCCCGGCCTTGCGCGATCTTCGCACGACGATCGCCGATTCGGCGCCGGAGCGCCGCGCGCTCGTCCTCGGCGCGGTCGCGCCGTGCGTCGATGCGATCATCGCGTCCGCCGCCCAGGCGTGAGCCCGCGACCGCGAATCGTTTGATGTCCAACGTTCCGGTCGGCGTTCTTCTCGCGCTGGGGACGAGCGCGTGCTGGGCGCTCGGCAACGTGCTCACGCAGAAGACGGGGCGTCTCGTCGGTCCGCCTCGGGCCATGCTCTGGTCGATGGCGGCGGGCGGCGTGCTCGCCGCACCGCTCGCGCTCTTGCTCGACGAACGCACGGCGCCCGTCACCCCGGCCGGAGCGGCCTACGTCGCCATCGCGGCGGTGAGCGGCGTCGTGGCGTACGTGGGCCTCTTCTTCGCCTTCGCGAGCGAGTCGCTCACCGTCGCGGTCCCCATCGTGTCGAGCTGGCCCGTCGTGACTGCAGCAGTGTCGTTCGTGCTCTTCGGTGAGCGCGTCGCGCGGGAGACGCTCGGCGGCGCCGCGGTGGTGCTCCTCGGCGTCGTCCTCGTGTCGCTCGGGAGCCAGCGCGCCGACGCGCCGCGGCACGACGCGCACGCATCGCGACGCGCGCTCGCCGCAGGCCTCGCCTCCGCGGTCGGGTTCGGAGTGATGATCCCGGCGATGGCTCACGTCGCGCCCGCTACCGGCGCATTCGGCGCGACGGCTGCGGTCTATGCGCTCGGCGTCGTGCTCGGTGGCATCGGCGCGCGCGCGCTGGGCGTCGACGTGCGCCCGCCGCCGCGAGCGACGTTGCCGCTCGTCCTCGCCACGGGCGCCGTCGAGAGCCTCGGCTTCGTGTGCGTCAATCTCGCCCGCAAGTTCGCGCCCATGACGGTGGTCGCGCCCGTCGCGACGCTCTCGTCGACGTTCACCGTGATCGCCGCGTGGGCATTTCTGAAAGAGCGCCCCGGACCGCGTGTCCTTGCCGGCGCAGCCCTGGCGTGCGCGGGGGTCGTGATGCTCGCGCGCTGACGCCGCGCGTCACGGTCGAGCGGCGACGATCCAATCGTTGTGGCGGAACGGCGAATACGTGAGCGGCACGCGACAGACGTCGTCCGCGCGAACGAGCGGCCCAAGGTACGCTTCGGACGTGCGCCGCGCGTCCACGGCGAGGTCGACGCGCAGCGTCGCGCTGCGCGCGCCGAGGTTGCGACAGAGCTGTTTGGCGTAGCCGAGCAGCACGATCGGATCGCAGCGCGTGCGCGCGTCGAGCGCGTCGTTCACGAGGGACACGCTGGAGCGCGCGCCATCGGCGGTTCGAAGGACAGCGCCGCCGCGACACTCGACGCGAGCGTCGAACATGTGGAGACCAAACAGGCGTCCTTCTCCGGTGAGCGAAGGCTCGCCGGGGAACGCCAGCCGCCCGGCGAGCTCCGGAGCCGAGAAGGCGCCGACCGCGACGGCCAGCGCCGTCCGTAGCTCGGGCCTGGCGCGGAGGGCGCGCGCGGTGAGCGCTTCGCTCGGCGTGAGCCGCCAAACGAGCGGGTAGATGGCCGTGAGCCCGAACATGAGGAGCGGGTAGTAGTGGCCCACGACCGCCCACGACGAGGCGTGAAACAGGAGGAGCTGCGCGTAGACGCTCCAACGGATCCACGCGCGCTCGGCGAAGAGCCCGAAGACGAGGGCGAGCTCGAGCACGACCACGTAGACGAGCGCCGCCGGCAAGAGCGCCTCGGGGACGAAGCCCGGCTTGCCGTAGAGCGCTGCACCCGAGAGCCACTCCCGATCGAGCTTGAGCGTGCCGGCCCACACGTAGAAGAGCGCGACGAGCGCCTGGATCACTTGGCTGCGCGATCGCCCGGCCGCGAGGAACGCCAGCGTCGTCCACCCGAGCATCGTGACTTGGTTGAAGCGAAGTCGGTAGTCGAGCGAGTAGATCGCCGTTCCGACGACGGCTCCGCCCGCCAGCGCAACGAGCCCGAGCGCGGCGCGCCTCCGCGCGAACGCGAGCGCCGCCCCGACTCCGAGCGCGCCGAGCACGAAGAGCGCGAGCCCCACGCGGTCGGGCGCGAGATGGGCGCGCCAGGCGTGGCAATCCGGAAAGAGCGGCCAGCACACGACGTCGTCGCGATCGGTCGTGAGCGTCGTCGCATGTTTGTACGACTGCCACGCCGACGCCGTCAGCGCGTGCGCGAGACCCAGGACCGCACCAAAAAGACGAAGCGCCGGATCGCCCTCGATCCGGCGCGCGTTCGTCTCGAGCCAGCCGCTCGTTTGCATGATGCACGCTTTCGCGCGCGCCGCCGTTCAGTCGCCGTTTCGGGTGAACGCCGACATCTTCACGGTGCCGTCGGCCGGCAGCGGAGGCGTCAGGTTGGTGCCGTTGTCGTTGATCAGCCCCTCGCTCGGCGGCAGGCTGCCCGCGAGCTGGCGGAGCTCGGAGTAGTCCTTGATGAAGCTCGCCTCCACGACCGTGACGACGGGCGGCTGGTAGACGTACGAGGTCGCGCTCGGCGCGTACGCTTGATACGCGGCCGGAAGCACCGGCGGCGTCACGCTCGTGGCGGTGGGCGGCACCACGAAGGTCCAAGTGCCGTAGACGTAGCCGCCGTCGATCGCTTCGTTCCACCCCATTTGAACGATCGCGCCGTCGGCGCCGGCGAGTGATGCCGACGAGGTCCACGATGCGATCGGGCGGAGGGCGCCGCCGTCTTCGATCCCTGCGTCGTCGATCTTGGGGAGGAGCTGCGAAAGATCGTGGGTGCGGCTGCCGGAGAGGGATGCGCCCTCGCGGACCGCGACTCCGTTGTACGAGACGCCGGTCCCGACGCGGCCGACGATGAACGTTTCGCTCTGGAGCGCGTCGGCGAACGCGGGGTGAGCGATGAAGCTCGCGTCGGCCTGGCCTCCGTCCATATCGGGGTACGCCACCTGGGGAAGACCGACGCCATTCACGAGCTCGGAGAAGGTCATCGTCATGTAGCCACTGTCGGGCGCGTTCGTCGCCGAGACGTTCTGGCTGCCCACCGCGGCGTCTTGCCACGCCCCCGACACGTTCACGCTGAGGAGGCCGCTGTCGGCCGCGGCGCCGTCCGGCACGCCGGCGTCGAGGAGGTTCACGTTCTTCTGGTAGGCAAAGCCCTCGGTGGAGTTCCCGTCGTTGACCGCACGGACGACGATCGGCACGGTACCTGCGCCCACGCAGCGCGCGATGAGCGAGATGTTGGTCGGGAACGAGCCGGTGGTGGAGGTGCACCCGCCGACGCTGACCTCGTAGAACATCGTCCCAACCGGCGCGCCCGGTGTCACCGAATCCACCGCGACCAGCTTCGAGTTGACGAGGTCTTCGATCTGGCTCGTGTCGATGGCGAGGAGGTTGTCCCCGGGCTCGACGTCGGTGATGGTGACGAGGCGCGGCTGCGTCGGCGTGCCGAGCACGACCGTGACCTGGCTGCCCGCGGGCACGAACGCCGAGACCACGCCGGCGTTCTGGGTCGTCTTCTCGTCGAGCACGGCGCCGGCCTTGTCGTGGAAGATCACGTGGACGTTCTCGACCGGCGTCTTGTCCGGGTGGGTCACGCGCACGTTGACCGCAGACGGCCCGCCGTCGGGGACGAACGTGTCGGGGAGGGGCGTGACCACATCCGGGAGCGAGCCGCCTTCGGCGGTCCCACCGTCGAGGCCGGGAACGCTCGCGTCGAGACCGGCCGGCGAGCCCGGATCGTCGCTCACGCAGGCAAAGTGCAAGAGGGGAAGGAGGGGAAGGCTCAAGAGTAGGGCGCGGCGCATTCCTGCAATATCGCGGTGTCACCGAACTCCGGTCAAGGCGCGAGCGCTCCCAGGCAGAACGGTGGTTGCGAGGCTGGCGCCCAGTTCGATACCGTCAAAGGCGGAAGCCGATGCGTTACCTCTTTGGCGATTCGACGCCGTTCCCGCTCACTTTCGACTTCCTCGCGACCCTCGACGCCTTCGTCGAGTGCGCGGGGCAGGTGGTGCGGCTCGAAGCCGAGTCGCGAAAACAGGAGAAGTCGGCGCGCGACGAGGCTGCGCTCCGCGTCCGCTCGATCGACGGAATCGAGCGATTCCACCAAACCGTCCTCAAGGCGATGCGCGAGACGTCGATGCGGAGCCTCGACAACGAGGTCATCGACTACGCGACCCGCGTGACGGAGTACGCGACGCGGTACGTGGAGGACATGAAGGTCACGTCCACGTCGAAGACCGATCGCGAGGTGGCCCAGCTCAACATCGACGTACAGCGTCGTCGCGAGGAGGCCCGCGTCGCCCTCGAGCGCTTCTTCGTCACGGCCACGCTCCCGGTGCTCGACTCGCGGTGGTCGATGCGCCTCCACGGCGGCCCGAAGGACGCGTACCACGAGGTGTCGGTCGTCGAGACCCACCCGAGCGGGATCATCTGCGCGGTGCTCCTCGATCCCAGCATTGCTCCCGAGTGGCGGCACCCGCGCAAAGTCGGTGAGCTCGCGCCGAACCTCGAGCTCCTCGTCGGCGCCAAGCGGAGCTGGTTCAACAAGAGCGTGCAGCGCGATCTCCTGCGCCTCGACGATTACGTCGTCAGCGCGTTCGAGCTCGACGACGAGAAGGCCGAGATTCACCTCAAGAAGCGCGTCGACCAGAAAGACGACAGCCTCATCTTCTCGCTCCGCCGCGTCGACGCCGACCTCCACGTCGAGGTGAGTCACCCCGACGACCAGGAGGTCGACCAGGTGCTTCCCGCGCAGGTCGAGCCCCAAGACAAGCCGCACGTCGAGCGCCTCTGGCAAACGCTCCGCTCGAACGTCGCGACGCTCCGCCGGAGCCGCCAACGCGTCACGTCGCTCCACATCGACATGGTCGACGTGTTCGACACCGACCGCACGAGCGAGCTCATCGACCGCCTGATTGGCGTTCTTGCGCCGACCGCGCAGGAAGTCGCACGTCGGAGCCCCAATGCGAGCGAGCTCTCGCTCAAAGAAGAGGGCGATGATGGTCGCCGGCGGGAGATCTACCTCCGGAAGGACGATCTGGTTCGAAAGCTCGAGCCACTGACGCCGGAAGACCGGCCGCGCTTCTTCCCGCTCGCGGTGTTTCCGCTCGGACCGGACGGCGGGGCGGGGGTCGGGGCGCGCGCGGGCGACCCCACTCTGACCACCATCGATCCCGAGTAGGCGGGGAGCGACCCGCGGGCTCGGAGCTCGACGAGCGGTCCGAAAAAAAGGACGAGCCGAAGGCTTTTTTCTGCTGACGAAGAGAGAAGTTGGATAGCCTGGAGCGTGCTGGACGTTCCTCGATTCGTTCGCGCTCGTCGGCGCGCGAGGACGCGGTTCCGGAGGCTTTAGAGGTGAAGGTCCTCATCGCGGACGACGACGGGCTCACGCGCAAGCTGCTCGAGGGCACAGCAGAGAAGTGGGGCTACGAGGTCGTAGCCGTGGCCGATGGCGTCACGGCGTGGGAGGAGCTCCGCAAGGGCGACGGCCCGCGCCTCGCCCTGCTCGACTGGATGATGCCCGGCATGACCGGTCTCGCGCTCTGCGAGAAGCTCAAGCAGTCGACGGAGATGCCGTACGTGTACGTCATTCTCCTCACGAGCAAGAGCGGCAAGGAAGACATCGTGCAAGGCCTCGACGCCGGCGCGGACGACTTCCTCACCAAGCCGGTCTCGTCGAGCGAGCTCCGGAGCCGCCTCGCGGTCGGCGTGCGCATCCTCAGCGTCATCTCGCCGATGGCATCGCCCGGTCCGCACGTCGAGGGCTACGAGATCATCGGTCCGCTCGGAAAGGGCGCGCGCGGCATCGTGTACCGCGCCATCCAGAACGGCACGCGGCGCGAGGTCGCGCTCAAGCTCATTCGCATCGAGCGCGTGAACGAAGACGAGAAGGCGCGCTTCCTCCGCGAGGTGGAGCTCACCGCCAAGCTCGATCACCCGAACATCGTCCGCATCTACTCGAGCTGCGTGCAGGACGGCGTCTACGGCTACGCGATGGAGCTGGTCGACGGCGTCGACATCGCGAACTACGTCAAAGAGAAGGGTCTCGGCGAGCGCGACATCCTCCGCTTGATGCAGAAGGTCTGTTCGGCGGTCGGCCACGCGCACGCGCGCGGCATCATCCACCGCGATCTCAAGCCCGGAAACGTGCTCGTCACGCGGCAGGGCGATCCCAAGATCGTCGATTTCGGTCTCGCCAAGTCGCTCATGTCGCTCGACGAAGGTCGCGCGTTCCTTACCGAAGAGGGCCTCGTCGTCGGCACGCCGGCGTTCATGGCACCCGAGCAAGCGGCGGGGCGCACGAGCAAGGTCGACACGCGCACCGACGTCTACGGGCTCGGCATCCTTCTCTATCGCTTGCTCTTGAACGAGCATCCGCACGACTTGAAGGGGCCGCTCGAGGAGGTCCTGCGCCGCGTCGCTACGCAGGAGATCCGCCCGCCGCGCCTCATCAAGCCCGACATGGACTCGCGCCTCGCGGCGATCCTCACCAAGGCCCTCGCGCGCGATCCGCGCCGCCGCTACGCGACGGCGAACGAGCTCGCGATGGATCTCGAGACGCTCCTCAGCGTCATGTACCCCGGCGCCTGATCCAGCCCGCGAGCGCGAGCAGAAGCCCCACGGCGACGCTCCCGCGCGCGTCGCTCCGAGCGCGGACGGACGCCGCGGAGCAGCCCGGATCGTCGTCGCTCGGGTCCCGTCGCGCCACGAAGCGGGAGGGCCGCGGCGACGCGATGGCTGCGTCTTGCACGGTCACGTCCGAGCCCGCGCCCGCGCCATTCGTCGGGGTCGTCGTCGTGGCGTTGCTGTTCGCGGGCGGCAGGCTCGCCGAGGCGTCATGCATGGCGCCCGCGTCCCCCGCGACGACGTCGATGGAGAGCGTCGTCGTGGACGTGGCGTCGCCTTTCGTGGTGCCGTCTCCATTCGTGGCGTTGCCCGCCGCGAAGAGCGTGACGCGGCCCGGCTGGTCGGGGGCCGTGACCGAGAACGCGAAGCGCGCGGCCCCGCCGGTCGGCCCGATCGCGGGGGCGTGCGTGATCTCGTAGTCCTTCGCTCGGGTCCCGGAGGACGCGGTCAGCGTGACGCCATCCGAGGCACCCACGTCGACGCCGACCCGCGGGGCGTCGGTCGTGACGATCAGCGTGAAGAGGCTCGTCTCGCCGGCCTGGAGCGTCGCCGGGCCGTCGACCGCGACGGCGGGCGGGGTGGCGCCCCCGCCGTGGCAGAGGCTGCAAGATACACCCGATTTTCCGCTGTAGCCGGACGACCCGGCGAGATGCGCTCTCGAGGTCGCAGCGAGGAGCGACATGGAGAGCGCAGTCGCGGTCACGATCCCGCGAGAAACAAGCCGCCGCGAGGGCGGTCGGAGAGGCATGCCGGATGGCCTTGCGCGCTTCCGTGCCAGGCGCACGAAAGACGAAGGCGCGCGCGTACTCGAGACGCGCGCGCCCAAAGTCCCGGCGGACCGGGGACGAATGTCAGCGGGTCACTTGAACGCGCAGGCGCTCTCGCTGCCGCTCGACGGCTTGGTGTCGGCGCTGTCCTTGTAATAGGAGCGCGAGAAGCTGTTGCTCCAGCACTCCACGATGTCGACCGACGCGATCGGGAGCGAGCCACCCGAGACCTTGGCGTCGGCGCGCCCGGCGCCCGTCGAGTTCCACTGGCTCTTGATCACCACGTCCTCGAGCTTGCCGTCCTTCGCGTCTTCGAGGTCGCCCTTGGCGACGACGTCGAGGATGCCTGCGCCCTGGGCGAGGTGCTGAACCTTCGCGTCGGCTTGGCCCGTGCCGTCGTTCGGTCGGACCTCGACCGCGATGGTCTTCGGGAACTGGCGCACGTCGTAGGTGACCTTGGTCAGGCCGCGGTCCTTGGCGCGCGCCGGATCGAGCGAGCGATAGGCCTCGTTGTCGGCCTGGAACCAACCGGAGTCGTGGAGCGCGTGCTTCTTGCCGTAGCCGTGACCCTTGAGGAAGGTCTTGAAGTCAGCATCGCTGGTCGAGCTCTTGGGACGCGCGTCGACGTGGTAGTCGAACTCGTCGGTCGCCACCTCTTGCACCTGGAGGCGCCACACGATCGGGTCGAGCGCATTGGAGTCGGCGCTCGGGCCCCACGTCGCGGTGTTGCCGGACACGGTCGTCGGCGGCGTCTGCGCGACCGCCCAGATGATGGCGAGGATGCCCGCCGTGTTCGTGTCGATGGTGTCGGTGAGATCGCGCGAGAACCGGTAGAACTCGGCGTCGGAGGCGACCGCGCCGCCTGAAGACTGTCCGCCGTTCAAGTGGACGCTCTGCGCGCTCGCGCCGCCCGCCGAAGAGCCGGGCAGGGCGAGCGAGACCGAGCCTTGCTCCGGGAGCGGCTCGCGATACTTCGAGCCGTCTTCGGGCTGAATCACGCATCCCACCGCCGCCGTACCCAGCACCGCCACGAGCCCCGCCATCCAAACGCTTCGCATGATGTCATTCCCTCCGGCGGCTGGTCATTGCGAGGGCCATGCCGGCGGGGCG
Source organism: Polyangiaceae bacterium (assembly GCA_044224815.1). Classification (GTDB taxonomy): domain Bacteria; phylum Myxococcota_A; class Polyangia; order Polyangiales; family Polyangiaceae; genus JADJCA01. The sequence continues at coordinate 33,878 of JBGAJR010000011.1, read as the reverse complement.
TGTGCGGAAATTGCGGCGTATCGTGGGGGCGCGTGAACGCGAGTCCTCACTTGGGGGTAGGACCGCGTTTACTCCCCACCGTCGTCACGGGAGATGCGGCCGGGAGGGCCTTCGCGATGGCCGGTCCCAGGGTCTCGGCGAGCTCGGCGCAGCGGCTCGCTTCTTGGAGCGCGTGCTCGAGGCGGTGCGCGCCGGCCTCCACCGGGTGAGCCTTGTAGAATGCACGTGCGTCGTCGATCGAGCGGCGGTCGCAGAGCACCGACACGACGTCGATGAGCCGCCGCGCGGCCGGCCCTTCGTAGCGGCGCACGGCCCGCTCCCAGTTCGCCTCGATCCACGAGAGCACGACCGCGATGGAGGAGCGATGTCGGAGCGCGCCTTCGAGCACGTAGCGCGAGTCCTTGAGCGTCACTTGAGGATCGACCGCAAAATCGAGGGCGCGGCTCACGAGGTTGGGGTCGTCGAAGGCGCCGAGCGCGCGAAGCGCGGCGATGCGATCGTGCGGCTCCGTCAGCGTCGTCGCGGCGCGAACGAGCGCGTCGAATCGAGCCACTCCGGCGCGGCGCGAGCCGAGCTCGAGCGCGAGGGCTCCGGTCTCGGGATCGATTCGCTTGGGATCGGCGAGCCAGGCGTCGGCAAGGAGCCCTGCCTCACGCAAGGTGTCCTCGTCTTCGCCGAGCTCGCCGAGCGTGAAGAGCACCGATCGGCGGAGGAGTCGCGCCTCGTCGTCGTCGGGGCCCGGCTTCTTCTTGGGCGCGAGGACCAGGTCGGCCGGGCCCCAGCCGAGCGCGCGCTTCCGCGGCCCGAGACGCGCACGCACGAGCTCGCGCAGCCGCGGGCGCGCGTCGTCGCCGTTCACGACGAGCGCCCCGAGGCCCCAAATCGCGGCGATCTGGCTCTCGACGATCTCGCGCTCCGTCTCGGCGTCGTAGGCGCGAACGAGCGGTAGGAACGCATCCGGCGCGAGCTCTCCGGCGCGCACGCTGGCCCACGCGTGGGCGACGAGCCCGGCGCGCTCGCGCGGCTCGAGCTTGGGGAGGGCGCGCGTCAGTCGCTCGACCTCGCCCTTGGCGAACGAGAAGCGCACGTAGCTCGACTCGTCGGCGTTCGGGTAGAGCCACGCCTTCGGAGAGCAGTCAGCGGTCAACGGCAGGACGACGCGCGGCTCACTCAGCGTCGTGCACGCGACGTCGTGATCGGGCTCCCGGAGACACAACGGGATCTGCCACTGCTTGAGGGGGCGCGCCGGTGGCGGTGCGCCCATCGGATGCCACGGGTATTGCGAGAGGACGACGGTCGCGTGCTTCGGATCGCTGCAGTCGCGCTCGACCGAGACGGCCGGGACGCCGGATTGCTCGAGGAACGAACGCGCCATCGGCGCGAGATCGCGCCCAGCGGCTTCGGAGATCGCTCGGACGAGGTCCTCGGTCTTGGCCGTCTTGAACGCGTGCGTCGACAAGTAGCGCGCGATTCCCTCGCGAAACGCGCGCGGTGTCGCGGCGCGTTCGAGCATGCGGATGACGGCGGCGCCCTTCTGGTACGTGATCCCGTCGAAGGCCTCCATCGACTCGGTGCCGTTCGCGATCGGGCGATGCACGGGTTTGGACGAGGGCAGGGCATCGAAGTCCATCACGCCGAGCCCGCTCTTCGCGGCGCCGAGCGCGGTGCGGTAAGTCGGACGGAGGTCCTCGAGCACGCGATCGGCTCCCCACGTCGCGAACGCCTCGTTGAGCCAGAGGTCGTCCCACCACTCCATGGTGACGAGATCGCCGAACCACTGGTGCGCGAGCTCGTGGGCGAGCACGTGCTCGCGGGCGCGCGTTTGCGCGGGCGAAGGCCGCTGCGGATCGGCGAGGAGGAGCTCTTCTCGGAACGTGATGAGGCCGGGGTTCTCCATCGCGCCCGCGCCGAAGTCGGGCACGCTCACGAGATCGAGCTTCGCGTACGGGTAGGCCGCGCCGACCATCCGCGCGAGCGCGTCGACGATTTCGGCGGCCGGCGCGAGCGCGGCCTTGGCGTGCTCGCTCCGACCTTTGGTGGTGACGACGCGAATGGGGAAGGGCGAGCGCCGACCCTCGACGACCTCGAGCTCACCGACCGCGAGCGCGACGAGGTAGCTCGGCATCGGCGGAGTCGGTGCGAAGGTGAATCGCGTGCCGAGCGCGTCGTCGGCGCGCCCCAGCTCGGGCGCGTTGGCGACCGCAGTCATTCCGCGCGGGACGTGGACGCGGAGCTCGAACGGCGTCTTGAAGGCCGGCTCGTCGAAGCAGGGGAACGCGCGGCGCGCGTCGGTGGGCTCGAACTGCGTGAACGCGTAGTCGCGCCCCTGATCCTTGGCGCGGTAGAGACCGCTGAGCGAGCGACCGAACGGTGCCTCGTATTCGAGGGTGAGGGTCGCGGCGCCGATCGCGAGCGGCGGCTCGAAGGCGAGCACGAGCTCGTCCTTGGCGGCGGCATCGCGCGACGAGGGACGCGCGATCGCGAGGCGCCCTTCGTGCTTGATTTGCCCGCGCGCCGAGTCGCTGGTCGCGACGACGGTGCCGAGCGTGAGGTCACGCCCGTGCAGGACGACGTACGGCGACTCGGTGCCGACGGTGACCTCGACCCGCACGCGACCGCGGAAGGTCTCCTTGCTCGGATCGACGTCGAGATCGAGCGCGTAGCGGAGGGGCGTGACCGTGCGCGGCAGGCGGCCGTCGACCTGCGGCTCGGGGATCGGGGCTGGAGCTTTGGGAGCCGCGGTCGGGGCCACGGTTCCCGTGGGGGCGGCGGGCGGCGGGGTGATCTCGTCCTCGCCGCCGCATCCGGCGATCGACGAACCGAGGGCGAGGAGGCCGACCAGGCCGCACGCGAGGCGCTTCATGCGCGCACTTTACCGCCGCCTTCGCGCGTCCGGCGAGGCGAAGGTTCGCGGGTCGTCTCGTCGGGGCTCGGTCGTCAGGTCGTGGGGCGCGCGACACGGACGCCACTTCGCGGCAAGCCCGGGCTCGAGCTGCGCGGGCTCCGGCTGCGCGGTGGGCCGGTGCGCGCTCGGCGCGCCCCGAACGCGAAGACTCGACCCGTGAGGGCCAGCGCCGTGTGCTCGGCCGCGCCGCTGTCCGGCCGGCGCCACAAGACGACGCGCGCGCCCGGTCGGTAGTCGGCGAGGAGAACGTCTTCGTCTCCGACCCAGCCCGCGACGCACATGCCCACGAGCGGACTTTCGACCGGGGTCTCGCCGTCCGGCTCGACGACACGGATCACGACGCCGTCTTCGAGATGAATCACGTGATGCTTCGTGCGAATGCGGGTCGCGCCGTCGAGCGCGCTCGGACGCACCGCGATCATCCACGCGTCGCGTCGCTCGGCGGCCAATCGCTTGAGCCAGTCTTTTCGGGCTCGGGCCCGCGCTTCACGCGCTCCGTCGGTCATGTACTACCTGGGCTCACCCGAGCAGGACCCATGCCGAGCGCGTCAGGGGGCGCGCGATCTCGAAACCCCGGGATTTCCTGGGCAAGCGCGCAGGCCCCTGGCGATCGGCCGATCCAGGACCGTCCGTGTTCGGGGCCCAGGGCCCTCGCGCGAAAGACGCCGCGATGGACACGAGCCACGGCCCCAGCCTATGAACATGCCCCATGATTCGCGCCCTTCGTCTCGTCCTGCCGCTCGCCGCCGCCTGTGCGGTCTCCGTGGCTGCGCCGCGCGCGGCCACTGCGCAAACGACCCCCGCGCCGCAGATCGCGGTGGAGAAGACCAAGCTCGCCAACGGGCTCGAGGTCGTGCTCCACGAGGATCATCGGACGCCGATCGCGACCGTGAACCTCTGGTACCACGTCGGCTCCAAAGACGAGCCCGAGGGCCGCAACGGCTTCGCGCACCTCTTCGAGCACATGATGTTCCAGGGCTCGAAGCACGTGTCCGAGGACATGTACTTCAAGTACCTCGAGCGCTCGGGCGCGAGCGACATCAACGGAACGACGAGCACCGACCGCACGAACTACTTCGAGACCGTGCCGAAGAACCAGCTCGAGCTCGCGCTTTGGCTCGAGAGCGATCGCATGGGCTTCCTCCTCGATCATGTCGATCAGGCGAGCTTCGAGAACCAGCGCGCGGTCGTGCTCAACGAGCGTCGTCAGAGCTACGAGAACCGTCCGTATGGCCTCGTCCCGCAGTTCATCGCCGAGGCGATGTACCAGCCGGGCCACCCGTACCATCGACTCACGATCGGGACGGCGCGCGATCTGAACGCCGCGTCGCTCGAGGACGTGAAGCAGTTCTTCCGCACGTATTACGTGCCCAACAACGCGACGCTCGTCGTGGCCGGTGACATCGACAAGAAGAAGACGCTCGAGCTCGTCGAGAAGTACTTCGGACCCATCCCGGCTTCGCCCGTCCCGTGCAAGGCTTACGCGAGCCCGCGGCCCGGCTGCACCGGCGCGCCGCGCGCGATTCCGCCGGGCGGGCCCGCCGCCGAGGTGAAGCTCGACATCGCCGCCAACGTGGAGCTTCCGCGCGTCGAGATCGCTTGGAACACGCCGTCGTTCTTCACGCCTGGCGACGCCGAGCTCGACTTCCTCTCGCACGTGCTCTCGTCCGGCAAGACGAGCCGACTCTACAAGCGTCTCGTTTACGACATGCGCATCGCGCAGGACGTGTACGCGTACCAGTCGTCGCGCGAGCTCGGCTCGACGTTCGAGATCGGCGCGACCGCGCAGCCGGGGCACACCGCCGACGAGCTCTTCGTCGCGATCGAGGACGAGCTCGACAAGCTCCGCAAAGAAGGCCTCCGACCGGGCGAGATCTCCCGAGCGCGCGCCGAAGTGACGAGCGGCCTCGTGTTCGAGGTCGAGCGCGTGGGCGGCCGCGCCAACATGTTCAACACGTACAATCACTACACGGCCAAGCCGGATTTCCTCGCCAGCGACATCGCCCGCTACGACGCGGTGAACGACGCGGGCGTGCTCCATGCCGCCAAGACGTACTTGAACGCGCGCCGCGTCATCGCGCGCATCACGCCCGACAAGGCGGCCCCGATCGCCGGCGTGCTCAAGGCCATCAACGGCGCGCCGCCGCCGCCCGAGCCGCCGCCCTCGCGTCCGATGCACACCGGACCGCACCACGGCGGCAGCCACGGCAAACACACTGGCATGGGCGGAGGCTCGGCCGTCCCCAAAGCTCCTCAGGCTCCCCAAGGAGGTGCGAAATGATCCGCGCCCGTCACTCGCTTTCAGCGCTGGCCATCGCTCTCGTCCTCGCGGGCTGCGGCCCCGAGGGTGGCTCGGAGACGCCCGTCGTCGCGCCGACGCCCACCGTCACCGCGCCTCCGCGCGCCGCCGAAGCGCCGCCGCCCGTGCGCGTCACGCCCGACGCTCCGTTCCGCGACAAGGCGCCGGCGCCGGAAGGCACCGTGACCTTCGTGCCGCCCAAGATCGAGTCGTTCAAGCTCAAGAACGGGCTTCGCGTGCTCTTCGTGGAACGCCGCGAGCTCCCGGTCGTCAGCGTGCGCGTCGCCGTCAAGGGCGGCGCGGGCGACTACGCCGATCTCAAGCCGGGCGTCGCGTCGTTCATGGGCGCGATGCTCGAGCAGGGCGCGGGCAAGCGCAGCGCGCTCCAGCTCTCCGACGACTACGAGGCGCTCGGCGCGCAGCACGGCGCGGGCGTCGACGTCGACTCCGGTTACGTCGCCCTCAAGGTGCTCTCGCAGCACCTCGACGCCGCGCTCGCGATCTTCGGCGAGGTCGTGCAGTCCCCCACGTTCCCCGAAGAAGAGATCACGCGTCTTCGCGAGCGCCGCCTCGGCGCGCTCGTGGCGGACAAGAAGAGCCCCGGCGCCATGGCCGCCAACGCGGTCTCGGCGACGGTGTTCGGGCGGCAGCACCCGTACGGGCACTCGACGACCGGACGCGAGGAGGACGTGAAGGCCATCAAGCGCGACGCGCTCGTGAAGGCCTACAAGGAGATCTTCTCGCCCAAGAACGCGACCATCATCGTCGCCGGCGACGTTGCCAAGGCCGACCTCGAGGCCAAGCTCGAGAAGGCGTTCGGCGGCTGGAAGGCGGCGGGCGGCCCGGCTCCCAAGGCCCCGACCACCCCCAAGGAGAACGAGAAGGCGGCGCGGCTCGTCCTCGTCGACTTCCCGGGAGCGACGCAGAGCCAAGTGCTCCTCGCGCAGCCGGGCGTCGCGTTCTCGACGCCCGACCGCGATGCGATCTCGGTGATGAACGCGATCTTGGGCGGCACCTTCGGGAGCCGCATCAACATGAACCTGCGCGAGAAGAACGGTTACACCTACGGCGCTCGTTCGCGCTTCGGCATGTACCGCGGCGCGGGGTCGTTCACCGCGGGCGGCGCGATGAAGACCGAGGCCACGGTCCCCGCAGTGCGCGAGCTCTTCACCGAGCTCGCCGCGATTCGCGATCGCGACGTCACCGCGGAGGAGCTGTCGGCGGCGAAGGAGCAGATCAAGCTCACCATGCCGGCGCGCTTCGAGACGGTGAGCGACGTCACCGCGGCGCTCGAAGACCTCGCGGTTTACGATCTCCCGCTCGACGACTTCGCGAAGCGCGTGGCGCGCGTGGAAGCCGTGACGGCCGCGGACGTGAAGCGCGTCGCCAGCTCCATCCTCCACCCGAAGACCATGAAGGTCGTCATCGTGGGGGACCGCGCCAAGATCTCGGGTGAGCTCGAGAGCTTGAACCTCGGGGCGCCCGACGTGCGCGATCCCTACGGCGACCCGCTGAAGTGACGCCGGCGGCCGGGCTCGCGAAAAGCGCGCTCGGCCACGCAACCGCGCGGTGGCTCTGGCCGAAGCTAGGGTCACCATGACGAACCCCATCCAGAGCTGCAGCGCTTCCCGCACCGAACACTTCGACGCTTCTTCGGAGGCGCGGTTCCGGGCGGAGGGGCACGTTTCGACCGACGCGCTCCTCGCCGATACCGCGGGGCGCGCGCACCTCGATCACGACCCTGTCGCGCTCGTGGGGAAGACGTTCTCCGAGACGCGCGAGGAGTTCCGCCCGCACTTCGCCGAGGCCCTCACCCACGAGGCCGTGGTGAAGATCGCCGAGGAAGGGCTCCAGCACTTCTCCGAGCACCTCGCCGAGCACGGAGTGGCTGCTGGCGGTGGTGCCGCCCGCGCGCTGGGCACCTCTACGATGCTCGCCCCGGTCGCCGCGGGCATCTACGTCTACGGGAAGCTGGTGATGGAGTCGTGCGAGGCCGGTGATGCAGCGCACGTCGCGGCGCAGCGCGACCTTCGCCACATGGCCCTCGTGGCCGTGCTCAAGGGCCTTCCGGAGGGCTTCGTGGAGGCGCAGAAGGTCGGCCGTGAGCAAGCGCTGATTCACACCGAGCAGGGGTCACCGCTCGCGAAGCTGGCGCCCGCGCTCGCCAACGACCGCGTGCGTACGGCCGTGCTCCAGGCGCGGTGCGACGAGGGCATGAAGGTCGGTTGCCAAGCGCTCGCGGCACGCCTCGATCCGGAGAAGTTCTTCGCGGCGCACCCGACCCTTCGTGCGCAATACGAGAACGACGACGCGTTTCGTCTCGGCTTCGACGCCGTGAGCTACGCCGCGTCTTCCGGGCGAGCGGCGTTCGAGGAGGTGGTGAAGGGCCTCTCGGAGCGCGACGCGCGATTCGCGTGCGAGCACGCGGTGCCGATCGCCGTGTGAACGCGCGTCAGAGCGTCTTGTCGATCGTCGCCGCCGTGCACTCGGGCGGACAGTCCGGGCCGTTGGGCTGCGTCGATTGGTAGGTGGCCTTGTCGCTCACCGTCACGGCGGGCGCAGCGGCTCCGGCCGGCGTCACTCGAATCTCGTAGGTGTCGCCGTTGGCGGTGGTGACGCCTTCGAGCGCGAACACCGCTTCGATCTTGTAGCCCTTCACCGGATCCGGCGAGCTCAGGTAACCCTCGGCCGCGATGGGGCCGGCCAAGCGGAACGCGAGGCGGTCACCGGGCGCCGACGGCACCGTCGTGGGCTGCCCAGCGCTGCAGGACCCGTTGCGGCAGGCGGTGATGGTCGCGGTGGTCATCGCGGTGCGATCGACCGCGGCATAGACGCGCATCGTCGCCGAGCTCTCGCACCCGAGGAGGGTGCACGTCTTTGAGCTCGAGCATCCGGCCAGATGACCGGAGGCGACGAGCCCGAACATGGAGAGGGAGAGGACCGAGAGCCAATTCGGGCGTCGCATGAGGCGTTCCCCTCAACGTAGCGTGGTAGCCTCTCCCGGGCCAAGCGGCTCCGCTCCCGGGAGACCGCGCGGCTCGCGCGAAACATGCAGATTGAGCTTCAATCGTCGCCGCTCAACGCCCGCCTGGCCGAGCTTGCACGCACGCTCGAGAAGGCCTTCCTCGGCAAAGAAGAGGTCATCCGCCTTCTCTTGATTTCGGTCGTCGCCGGCGAGCACGCCGTCTTGATCGGCCCGCCCGGCACGGCGAAGTCGGCGCTGATTCGCCTCTTCGCGCGGCTCCTTCAGGCCCGGTACTTCGAGTACCTCCTCACGCGGTTCACCGAGCCCAACGAGATCTTCGGCCCCGTCGACATCGCGGCGTTCCGCGAAGGGCGCTACGAGCGGCGCGTCGAGGGAATGCTGCCCGAGGCCGAGGTCGTCTTCTTGGACGAGGTCTTCAAGTCCAACTCGGCCATCCTCAACGCGCTCCTCACGCTCTTGAACGAGCGCCGCTATACGAGCGGCGGGCGCGTCATCAAGGCGCCGCTCCTCTCGGCGTTCGGGGCCTCCAACGAGGTCCCGGCCGACGAGTCGCTGACGGCGATCTTCGACCGCTTCCTCCTCCGCATCCGCAGCGAGAACCTCGACGCGTATCACTTCCAGGAGCTCGTCCAGCGCGGCCTCGAGAACGAAGTGCTCATGATGTCGGACGCGCCGGTGAAGCCGCTCGCGACCGCGGCCGAGCTCGGCGCGCTGCATCGATCGTTCGGCACGCGCCTCACGTTCACGGACGACTTTCTCTCGTCGTACAAGGGGCTCGTCTTCCAAATCCGCGCCGAAGGCATCTCGGTGTCGGATCGCCGCGCGGTGAAGCTGCTCAAGCTCTTCGCGGCGAGCGCTTACCTCGACGGCCGGCCCAAGCCCGACGCCTCGGACTTCTTCGTCTTGAAGCACATCTGGAACAACGAGGACCAGGCGCCGATCCTCGAGGCGGTGATCACGCCCGTGCTCGAAGCGCACTATCGCGAGCACCCGAACGCGCGGCGCGCGACGGCGCTCGGCGTGGGGATCGAAGGGTTCGCCGCCGAGATCGATCGCATTCGGCAGGTCTTGACCGGCGGTGGCGCGCTCGGCGACGTGCAGCTCTTCAGCCAGCTCAAAGCCTTGAGCGAGATCAAGACCGCGCTCGGGCAGCTCGCCGATCCGCGCGCCGCCGAGCTCGTTCGGCGCGTGGATCAGCTCCTCGAGGCCTCGTTCAAGAGCGGTCGCTTCGCCCAAATCTGACCGGCGAAAGGGAAGTCAATCATGCAAAGTGCATACATCGTCGGTGCCGTTCGTAGTGCCATCGCCGTGGGCAAGGCCGGCAAGGGCGCGCTCTCCGAGACGCGCTCGGACGTGCTCCTCTCCAAGGTGCTCGCGGGCCTCGCGGCGCAAGCGGGCGTCGACCCGGCGGCGATCGACGACGTCGTCGCCGGCTGCGTGACGCCGCTCGGCGAGCAGGGCTTCAACGTCGCGCGCATGGCCGTGCTCGAGGCCGGTTGGCCGGTGTCGGTCACCGGCGTGACCGTCAACCGGATGTGCGGCTCGAGCCAGCAAGCGATCCACCAAGCGGCCCACGCCATCATGTCCGGTCAGGAGGATCTCGTGGTCGCGTGCGGCGTCGAGAGCATGAGCCGCGTGCCCATGGGCTCGGACGGCATGGCGGGCGGGCACCCGTGGCCGCCGGCGCCGCCCGAGTACCCGTTCGACTTCGTGATGCAGGGGACGAGCGCCGAGCTCATCGCCGAGAAGTGGAAGCTGTCGCGCGCCGAGCTCGACGCCCTCTCGCTCGAGTCGCACCAGCGCGCCGTCGCGTCGCGCGCTGCGTTCGCGCGCGAGATCCTCCCGCTCGAGGTCACGGCCCCGGGTGGCGAGAAGAAGCGCTTCGATCGCGACGAGGGCCCGCGCGAGTCGACCTCGCTCGAGAAGCTCGCCACGCTCCCCACGGTCTTCAAAGCCGACGGCGTCGTGCACGCCGGGAACAGCTCGCAGATCTCCGACGGCGCCGCAGCGGTGCTCCTCGCCAGCGAGGCGGCCGTGAAGCGGCTCGGGCTCAAGCCGCGCGCCCGCATCGTCACCACCGCCACGGCCGGCATCGATCCGGTGCTCATGCTGACCGGCGTGATTCCCGCCACCCAGAAGGCGCTAAGCCGCGCGAGCCTGTCGGTGGGGGACGTCGATCTTTTCGAGGTCAACGAGGCGTTCGCGTCCGTCGTCGCGGCCTTCATCAAGGACGTGGGCGCGGATCCGAAGAAGGTGAACGCGCGCGGTGGCGCCATCGCGCTCGGCCACCCGCTCGGCGCCTCGGGCGCGCGGCTCATGACCACCTTGCTTCACGCGCTCGAGGACGGCGGCAAGCGCTACGGCCTGCAGACGATGTGCATCGGCTTCGGGCAGGCAACGGCCACCATCATCGACACCAAGGTTTGAACGGAGCCACGCGTGAAGCTCTGCGCGCTCGACACCTCGACTCCGCTCGCCTCGGCCGCGCTCTTCGACGATGGCACCATGATCGCTTCCATCGAGCGGGTGCTCGATCGCGCCCACGGTGAGGGCCTCGTGCCGCTCTTGATCGAGCTTCTCGGCGCGGCAAGCCTCACGCCGGCGGCGGTTCAGCGCTGGGCCGTGGGCCTCGGGCCGGGCTCGTTCACCGGGACGCGCATCGCGGTCGCGACGGTGAAGGGGATCGTGATCGCGACCGGCGCCGAGGTCGTGGGAGTCTCCGCCTTCGACGCGGTGAGCGAGGGGCTCGCGCGAAGGGAAGGCGAGCGGATCGTCGTGGCGCTCGACGCGATGAAGGGCGAGGTCTACGTGCGCGCCGACGGCGAGGCTCCCTTCTTCGCCGCACCCGCGGCCGCGTCGGCACGGCTGCGGGAGCTCCTCGGCGAGTCGCCGGTCGTCGTGGCCGGGGCAATGGCTCACGTGCTCACGCTCGGCGAGCGTGCCCGCGTGGTGGCCGACGCTCCGCACGACGTCCCGCACGCCCCGGCGATCGGCCGGCTGGGGCTGCGGCTCGCACCGGGCCCAGTCGCGGATCTCGAGCCGGAATACGTTCGCGCCGCGGAAGTCACCCGTCCGGCCGTTTGATCGCACGCGAGCGCGACTTCTTGCATACTCGAACCATGCTCAGACGCTCGCTGGCTGCGGTGCTCGCCGTCGCGACGGCCGTCGGTTGCTCGTCTTCCGAGCCCGCAGCCGAGGCGCCGCCCGCCGATGCCGGGACGAACGACTCCGTAATCGACGCGGCGGTCGCGGCCGATGCTGCGTCCGTCGACGCGGCCGCGCCGCTCACCGCGGCGAGCGTCCTGGCGAAGCTCACCGGTTGCGCCGAAGTCACCAAGTCCCGCTACAAGACCGACGCCGATCCGGGCGTGCCCGCCGACGTTCCGATCTGCGGGCTCAAGAACGCGCTCTTCTGGAAGGCCGACATGGACATCGACTGCGACGGAAAAGCGTCTGTAGTCTGCAATAAGTCGACCGACCCCGCGTACCAGAGCCAGACGAGCGCCACCGACTCGGCGGGCGATCCGCTCGACTCGTCGACCTTGCCGTTCGTGGTGGTCCCGCTTCCGAGCACGCGCTTCGACTACAAAGCGGCCGGTCTCGCGCTCGGCAGCGTCATCATGGTCATTTATCAAGACCGCTTCGAGTTCGGCATTTTCGGCGATGAGGGCCCGTCGTCGATCATCGGTGAGGCGTCGTACGCCATGGCCAAGAAGCTCGGCATCCCGTCGTCTCCGTCGACGGGCGGGGTCGATTCGGGGGTGACCTACGTCGCGTTCACCGGAAAGTCGGCGGTCGTCACCAAAAACGAGGACCACGACGAAGCGGTCCGCGTGGGGACCGCGCGCGCCGAGCAGCTCCTTCGCGAGAACTGAGCTGGGGAGCCGACACGGTCAGTCGAAGTCTTCGACCTTCCACGCGCCGCGCTCGCGCACGAGCTGCAGCGTTCCGCCGCCGTAGGTGAGCGACGCCCGGTCGCCGGCTTCTTCGATCGCCGCGGTGGGGAGCGATTGGCGAACCGCCGCGATGAATGCGGTCACTTCCTGCTTCTCGGCGCCTTCGGCCCAGTCCTTGAGCTTCTTCACGTCGAGGCCGTCCTTGTGGCCGTCCGGGACGTACTTCAGGACCATGTCGTAGCGCTTGCGCTCGAGCGCGCGGAGAAATCCCTGGACTGCGCGGCGGGGCGTGTCTTGACCGTAGAGATCGATGGCTGCAGCGTCGACACGCCAGCGACCGTCTTGGAGCACGAGGACGAGCTCCTGACCCTGCGGTCCGCTCACCGTGGCGGTGACGACCGGTGCCGCCGTCGCGCGGCCGAGGGCCTTGCCGAGCTCGCGGGCGTCGTCCGGGTTCTCGGTGACCAGGCGGCGGAACGCCTCGGGCGAGACGCCGCGTCGAGCCTCGCTCGAAAGGAGCGCGTACGCGTCGTCGGCCCGGCCCTCCTCGAGCGCGCGGGCGTAGCTGCTCAGCACGCTGCTCGGGCTCTCGGCCTGCGCCGCTCCGCACCCTACGATTGAGAGCACACCGGCGAGCGCAGCCACGCCTCGTGCCATCCGTGCGACCTCACCGGCCCTCATCGAAAGCGACGGTAGCACGGGCCGCGTACGTGGTCGCGCGATCCGTGGGGCAAGTCGGTACGAGGTTCGCCTCGGTGCCAAGATGGAACGGTCACGGAGTGCGACGCGCCAAAGTGCTACGGCGCAACCCCGTTGCGCCGATTTGAAACCGGCCCACGGCGTGATCAGACGGGGCTCGCTTCAACGGAGCACCGCTATACATAGCGCGTGGCAACCTACTGCTGCGCGCCGCCGCCGCCTCCCAATCTAGAGGCGAGATGGTGAATGTGCGCCATCAGGGCGCGTTCCGCGTGGGCCGGCTCGCCGGTGAGTCGCTCGAGTCGGTCGGTTCGAAAGCGCGGGATCTCTCGCTCCGGGGCTTTCGAGACGACGCGCACCTCGCTCGTCGAGCTCAGGCACTCCACTACCAGATGCGCAACACGTTCCCACGTGATGATGTCCCGATCGACGCATAGGTAAGCGGGATGGGGATCCGGCGCCGCGGTGAGGAGTCGGACCAACTTCGCGACCGTGGACACGTCCGAGAACTGACGCCCGTCGTCTCGCTCTGCCTCGATCGGTCGGCCCTCTGCCGCCGCAGCCACCATCTCCGCGATGCGATCATGGCTGCGATAGGAGCCGCCCGCGAATGCTGGCGGACCGACGACGGGGCCGGGACGAACGACGACACCCGTCATCGGGTGGACGGCGCACGCAGCTCGGAGGAACAGCTCTCCCGCCGCCTTCGTCGCGCCGTAGAGATCGGTGGCGCGGAGGCCGCTATCCTCGCTCATCTCGCCCGAGAACGGGCGGTGCACTGCCGCAGACGAGAGCGTGATGCACCTCTTCAGGCCGGCGCTTCCGGCGGCGTCGAAGAGCTTCGCTGCGACGGCGACGTCTCGCACGTCGAGCTCGGTGCGCGGATCACCCCACAGCAATGCCGCATGCACGCACGCGTCGTGCCCCGGCAGCGCGTCGGCAAGGCGCGCGCCGTCTTCGAGGTCCGCCTCGACGATTCTCAGCCGAGGATGCTCTCTGAATGGCCCGAGCTTGCCCGGCGACCGCACCACCGCAGTGACCTCCTGCCCGGCGTCGAGCAGGTCCCGCAAGATGTGGAGGCCAACGTATCCGCCAGCGCCTGTCAGGAAGGTTCGAATGGGACGCCTCGCTCGAGCACCGCGCTCACGGCGCGACGTCGTAGTGATCCTCGACGAAGCACTCGACGCCACAACCGAGCGGCTCTCGCGGGCCCATGGGCGGCTCGAGCGGTGACGCGCTGCGCGTGCTCGGCGTCTGGATGCACTTGATCCGCCAACGTGCGCTGCACGCCTCGACGCGATGAATACCGTCGGTGACGTAATCGATTACGTGTTTGCTTCGCGGGCACCCGTCCGCTTCCACGACGAGCAGCTGGGCACGACGGTCGTCGCGGACGCCGCCGCTACACGCGTGCGTCACCGCGAAGGCGGCGCGCTCCCCGAGGTTGGGCGCGCGCCGCTCGACGTAATACGTCTGACCGTCGACCTGGCGAGCCTCGTTGTACTTCGCGCCGCAACCGCCCGCGCAGCATGCACCCACGAGCATCGTCGTCAGCAAGAGCACCGGTCTGCCGCTCACGTGACGCAGCGTAGCGCAGGTCGCGAGCTCGTTCAGTCGCACCGAAACGCGGGGACACGTCACTTTCGCGCGCGCACGCGCACGTCGCGGCGGACGCCCCAGGTGCACGCGTTGAGCTCCGCGCACGGGTCCGTCGCCGCGTTCGGATCCGGGCAAAGCCCTGTGCTGAGGCGCCACTTCACGCACGCGCTGACGGCTTCGACGCTTGCCTCACAACGCGGGAAGCGCGCGAGGCAGCTAGGCCCGTCGAGCCAGGTGAACGTGCCCTCCTCGCCGGATGGGCACTTGAACCCCATGGGGTCGTTCCTGCTGGTCCGGCGTGACACCTCCGTCGCCGCTGCTTCGTTGGCGTACCAAAGACAAAGGCGACGCTTCTCTTCCTCGCTGGTGGCAGCGAGGAGGCGATCTCCGGCGACGGGCAGCGCGCGGTTCTCCGTCGGAGGCCCGAGGGAGCGAGCCCGCACCGGTGGGAGCTCAGGGCGCCGGTCCTCATACGCCGGAGTGCCGAGGAAACAGCCGCCGAGGCCGAGCTCGCCGCAGACCGCGCGGAAGGCGTCGACTTCTTCGCTGAACAGATCGCCGCCCAGATCCGCCACCTTCGGCGTCTGCGAAAGCTGCCCGCAGCTCAGGCAGACCTCGAGCTCGCCGACGGGGCGACCCTCGGCGTCGAAGAAGACGAACGCGTGGTGCGGATCGAACTGGCAATGGCTCGCCGGACGCTTCACCACGCGACCGGGCTCGGTCGAACGGCCCGCGGGTGAGAGCTCGGGGACGATGGAGAGGAGCTTCTTCACCTGAGCGTCGCTGAGGGCCGTGCCCGGCGTGTTGACCGACGCGCAAAGCGTCCCGTCCGGTGCAACGACGCACGGGTCCACTCCGAGCGCACCGTTGTCGAAGCGGAACGTGTAGGCGCGCACCGCCGCGAACTTCACCCCCGGAAACGGCGCGGAGGCTTGCGCCGGAAGCGGGCGAAAGTGAGCGGGCTTCGCCTGGGTCTGAAAACCGAACCACGTGTGGTAGTCGGCGAGCCGCGCGATCTCGCGATCCATCGCTGCGCGCGGAGCCGCTCTTCCGGAGTCGGGAGCGGGCGACGCGGCGCTCTCGCGTGAGGCCGTGGGCACGCCCGCGTCGGATGCGCCCGCGACGTGAGCGTCGCGCAAAGGGCCACCACACGCGAACGAAGAGGTCACGAGGGCGAGGAGCAGAGAGGCCGAGAGCCAGGACGATCGGCTGTCCTCGAACGACATGTCCTCCGCATTGTGTCGCGCCCCAAGGATGGCGTCCATGCGCGCCCCAAGCGGGCTCACAGCCCCGCTCGGAGCGCGCCCGGTGACGAGAGGATGGAGACGAACCACGGATCCGGGACGAGATTCAGTGGCTCGTCTCGAAAGAGGGGAACACGCGGCGAGCAGACACGTCGTCTACGCGGCCGGCCAGAGCGGCGAGCCGCGTGGGCCGAGAGGAAGCCCCCGACGCCCGACGTCCCCAAACCTGTGCGTTTCGGGTTACGCTGGTGCGAGCCGTGTCCGAGAGTAAAAGCCAAGACCCCGAGCTTCTTCCCATTCTTCCGCTCCGCAACAGCGTGGTCTTCCCCGCGAGCGTGGTGCCCATCAACGTAGGACGCGCGCGGAGCGTGCGCCTCGTCGAGGATTTGCTCGGCCAAGATCGCGCCGTCGTCGGCATCGTCAGCCAGAAAGAAGCCGACGTCGACGAGCCGGGCTTCGGCGATCTCTTCGAGGTCGGGACCGTGGCGCGCGTGGTGAAGATCATCCGCCTCGGATCCTCGAACTACTCGGTCGTGCTGCATGGCCTGTCCCGCATGCGCCTCGAGGGGCAGGCGGGGTTCGACCCGTACATGCGCGCGCGCGTTCGCCGCATCCCCGAGGATCTCGAGCGCGACGCCGAGCTCGATCGCCTCGGGAGCCAGCTCCGCGACTCGATGCGCGAGGTGCTCCACTTGATGCCCAACTTGCCGCAAGAGACGGCGGGCATCCTCGACAACGTGCGCGAGAGCGCGGCGCTCGCCGACCTCATCGCCTCGAACCTCACCCAGGAGCAGGCCACCGTCGCCGACAAGCAAGGGATCCTCGAGACCCTCGACGCGAAGGCGCGCGTCCGCGCCGTACTCGCCATCGTCGGCCGCCAGCTCGACATGCTCCGGGTTCGCCGCGAGGTGTCGACCATGGTCGCCAACGAGGGCAAATCGCAGCGCGAGCTCATCCTGCGGCAGCAGATGAAGAGCATCCGCGAAGAGCTCGGCGAGGGCGCCGAGGACGACGAGGTCGAGGAGCTCCGCGAGCGCGTTCGCGCGGCGGGCCTCTCCGAGGACGCGCTCAAGATCGCGCGCAAGCAGCTCTCGCGCCTCGCCGGCATGCAACAGCAGTCGGCCGAGTACAACGTGACGCGCACGTACGTGGAGTGGCTCAGCGATCTGCCGTGGCAGAAGACCACCACCGACAAGCTCGACGTCGACGACGTGCGCCGCTGCCTCGACGAGGACCACTTCGGTCTCGAGAAGGTCAAAAAGCGCATCGTCGAGTACATCGCCGTCCGCAAGCTGCGCGGCGACAAGAAGGGCCCGATCCTCTGCTTCATCGGCCCGCCCGGCGTCGGCAAAACCTCGCTCGGTCGCTCAATCGCCCGCTCGATGGGGCGGCGCTACCACCGCATCGCGCTCGGCGGTGTGCGTGACGAGGCCGAGATTCGCGGGCACCGTCGCACGTACGTGGGCGCGCTTCCTGGCCGCGTCATCCAGGGCCTGAAGAAGGTCGCGGTCAAGAACCCCGTCTTCGTGCTCGACGAGATCGACAAGATGGGCGTCGACATGATGGGCGATCCGGCGGCGGCGCTCCTCGAGGTGCTCGATCCGGAGCAGAACTCGACCTTCCAAGACCACTACATCGACACGCCGTTCGATCTCTCGCAGGTCACGTTCCTCGCGACCGCGAACAACCCGGACACGATCCCCGGGCCGCTCTGGGACCGCCTCGAGATCATCGAGGTGCCGGGCTACACGCGGGTCGAGAAGAAGAGCATCGCGCGCGAGTTCTTGTGCCCGAAGCAGCTCGCCGCACACGGCCTCACGCCCGAGCGCCTCGAGTTCACCGACGCCGGCATCGAGACGATCATCGACTCGTACACGCGCGAGGCCGGCGTTCGCGGCCTCGAGCGCGAGATCGGCGGCGTCTGCCGTCACGTGGCGATGCGTCTCGCCGAGGGCGAGGACGTGCGCGAGACCGCGACGCCGGAGACCGTAGAGAAGATGCTCGGCGTCCCGCGGTACACGCGCGAGGTCATGGACGAGAAGAGCACGCCCGGCGTGGTCACCGGCCTCGCGTGGACGCCGAGCGGCGGCGACGTGCTCATCATCGAGGCGTCGAAGATGCCGGGCAAAGGCGGCGTCACCGTCACCGGCAACCTGAAGAGCGTCATGCAGGAGTCGGCGTCGGCCGCCGTGTCCTTCGTGCGCAGCAAGGCGCCGCTCCTCGGGCTCGATCCGGAGTGGCTGAAGTCGCTCGATCTCCACATCCACGTTCCCAAGCACGCCACGCCCAAGGACGGCCCGAGCGCGGGCGTCACGATGTTCACGGCCGTCTCGTCGCTCCTCCTCGGCTACCCGGTGAAGCGCGACGTCGCGATGACCGGCGAGATCACGCTGCGAGGGAACGTGCTCCCGGTCGGCGGCATCAAGGAGAAGCTCCTCGCGGCGCATCGCTTCGGCGTCAAAACCGTGCTCATCCCGGCGCGCAACGAGCGCGATCTCGAGGAGGTCCCCAAGGACGTCCGCGATCAGCTCACGGTCCACATGATCAAGCGCGTCGACGAGATCCTCCCGATCGTTCTCGAGACTCCGGACGGCGCGCCGCCGAGCCTCAAGAACCCGGGCTCCGATGGCGGAAGCGAAGCGTCGCTGGGCTGAGAGACTCACCCCGGAGGCGATCGGCGGCGGGTTCGTCTTCGCCGTCGTCTTCGGGGTCGGCTTCGCCCCGCTCTTCGGAGCGCCGGGCTACGAGCAAGCGCTCCTGACCGGGCTCGTCGCGCCGTCGACCGCTGCGGTCGCCGCGGCACGCGCGCTCTCTCTCGAGCGGCGCGCGCCGGTGGCCCAGCTCCTCCGCGGTGCTTCCCTCGGCGCGCGGTACGCGGCGATCGCCTTCGCCTCGTCGCTGCTGCACGGCGTTCGCGTCGGGTTCTGCAGCTTGGGCGGCGCTGCGCTCTACTTCGCGCTGACGGCGGGGGTGGGGACGGTGCTCGGGGGTCTGTGGGGAGGCTTCGTCGCCGAAGGCGCGCGTCGTGCCCGTCGACCGCGCCTTCACGCGGCGCTCTTCGGCATCGCGCTGCCGCTCGGTGCCGCGCTCGTCAGCGTCGGGCGCTTCGTTCGTTCGCCGATGGTCTTCGCCTACGATCCGTTCGTCGGTTACTTCGCGGGCACGCTTTACGACACGGTGATCGACGCCGGCACGCCGCTCCTCACGTATCGACTCGGCTCGCTCGCGAGCGCCGTCGCTGCGTTCGCGCTCGCGTCGCTCTTCGTCCGTCGAGACGACGGCGGTCTCGTGCTCGATCGCTCGCGCCCACATTTTCGCGCGGGCCTCACGTTGGCCGCGATCGCCGCCGGCGCAAGCTTCGGGATCTCCGTCTCCGGGCCTGCGCTCGGCCACTGGCATACGCCGGAGTCCATCGCACGCGCGCTCGGGGGCCGCGACTCCGGGCCTCGTTGCGACGTGATCCACCCCGACGACATGCCTCGCGACGTCGCTGCGCTCCTCGTGCGCGATTGCGAAGAGCAGCTCGCGCTCGTCGAAGAGGCGCTCGGCGCGCGCGGACCGGAGCGCATCACCGCGTATTTCTTCCGCGACGCCGGAGAGAAGAAAGCGCTCATGGGCGCGGGCGACACGTACATCGCCAAGCCTTGGCGGCGCGAGGTCTACCTGCAGGTCGCGGCGTACCCGCACCCCGTCCTCGCGCACGAGCTCGCGCACGTCGTCGCCGGCTCGTTCGGGGTCGGGCCGTTCCGCGTGGCGGGCCGCTACGGCGGCCTCCTCCCCGATCCAGGCATGATCGAAGGGGTCGCCGTCGCGGCGGCGCCCGAGCACGACGTCCTCTCCGAGCTCGAGTGGTCGCGCGCGATGCTGGAGCTCGGGATCCTCCCCAAGCTCTCCTCGGTCTTTTCGCTCGGCTTCTTGGGGGAGGCGTCGTCCAAGAGCTACACCGTCGCCGGCGCGGTCGTGCAGTACCTGATGGACACGGCCGGCAAGGACAAGGTCCGTGCAATCTACAAGGGCACGCCGCCCGAGATCGCCGTCGGTCAGTCGTGGGACGCGATCGACGCGGCGTTTCGGGCCCACCTGCGCACGCTGCCGTTTTCGCCGGACACGCTCGCGTACGCCAAGGCGCGGTTCGACCGGCCGGCGGTCTTCGGCCGGCGCTGTCCGCACGAGATCGACGCGCTCGTGCACGAGGCTGCCGGGTGCCGCGATGCGCTCAAGATCGACAAGGCGCTCTTCTTGTACGACGCCGCGCTCGCCAAAAACCCGCGCGAGATGCCAGCGCTCCTGGGCCGGGCCACGACGCACCTCCGCGCCGGGGACTTGGACGCGGCGCGCGGCGAGCTCCGCTCCCTTTTAGCGGACGAGCACGCGCCGCGCACGCTCCGCGATCGGGCCGAGGAGGCGCTCGCCGACGCGGACTTTCGGAGCGGTCGGTTCGTCGACGCGGCGGAGCGTTACCGCGCGCTCGCGGGCCGTGTCCTGGACGAAGACTTCGGCCGGACGTTGGAGGTGAAGGCGCTCCTCACCCTGGACCCCTTGGGGCGGGGCCCGCTCGAGGCGCTGCTCGTGGGCCTACCGGGCCGCGGTCCCGACATGACCGTCGCGCTCGCGCGGGTCGAGGCTTGGCGCAGCGAGACCCACGATCCCCTTGCCGACTACCTCCTCGGGCGCAATCTCGTGGCGAAGAGCCTCCCCGATGCGAGTGCGGCGCTGAAGCGCGCGGTGACCGGCCCGCTTCCCACGGCGCGCGTGCGCCGCGAGGCCGCGCGCCAGCTCGTGATCGCGGCGTGCATGGCCCAAGACCGCCCGCTCCTCGAGACCGCGCGCGGAGCCGTGGCGCGCGAGGTCGTGGCCGGCGCGCCGGGTGGATGGCGGGAGGACGTGGAGCGGCAGATCAGGGCGTGCGCGCGCTGAGCCGCGCGTCGATGGTCACGGCTTCTTCAGCTTGAGCGTCATGCGATCGCTCTCGCCGATCGCGAGGAACTTCGCCTTGTCGACCTCACCGCCGCGGAGCGCGGGAGGGAGCGACCAGACGCCGTTTGGGTGGTCCTTCGTGTCCTTGGGGTTGGCGTTGATCTCGCTCTTCTGCTCGAGCACGAAGCCCGCGGCCTTGGCGAACGCGAGGACCTTCTCCTCGCTGACGTAGCCCGTCTTCTTCATCTGCTCGTCGCTCGCGCCGGCCGGCGCGCGGTGCTCGACCACGCCGAAGGTGCCGCCCGGCTTCAGCACGCGGAACGCGGCAGCGAACATCGACTCCGTGTCGCCGTCCTGCATCCAGTTGTGCACGTTGCGAAACGTGAGAACGAGATCGGCCGAGCCGTCCGGACCGAGCGGGACGCTCTTGGGCGGGTTGATCATGCGCACGTCGACTTTGTCGTAGATCGCAGGTGAGGCCGCCAGCTTCGCGTCGAAGCGCTTCCCGAAGGCGCTCTCGAAGTTCGAGACGACGAGCTTGCCGCGGTCCCGGAGCACCGGCGCGAGCACCTCGGTGTACCAGCCGCCTCCCGGGTAGAGCTCGACGACGGTCATGTCGTCCTTGAGCCCGAAGAAAGAGAGCGTCTCGTACGGGTGTCGGTACACGTCGCGCGCTCGATTGTCCGCCGACCGTTGCTCTCCCGCGAGGGCCCACTTGAGCTTCGCGTCGGTGCCCTCCGGCGCCGGCGTCGCCGAAACGCGCGTCGGCGCGCTCGCGTGGGCGGCGGTGGTGGCGCTCTCCGGGCCACGTCCTTCGGCGCCGCCTCCGCCGCACGCGGTGGCGAGGAGGGCGAGGGGAGCGGCGACGGCGAAGCGCGACAATGAGAGCGAGAGCGTCCGGATCATCCGCGCATCGTCGGCGTGCCGCCCCCGATTCGCAAGCGGTATCGCGGTGATTCGCCGACCGTTCAAGGTTGGGCGGAGGTGACCGTTCTCCATCGACGTGTGGAGGGAGGCTTACGACCGCGCGACCGGGAACCTGGTCGGGTCGCTCGCGCGCGCGACCGACGCCGACTACGAGGCCCTCGAGCAGAGCGTTCGGCGCGTCCTCTCGGAGAGCAGCGGACGCGTCGACGGCATCGCGTGCGTGTTTTTCATCGAAGACGGCGAGAATCCGCCGAACGCGCTTTGGCGTAAGCGACTCGGTGAGGCACGCGCCATCCATCCCACGTTGCCGCGACTCATCGCGTACGTGACGGCGACGACGCAGCTCCGTTGGATGCTGACCGCGTTGCAATGGGTCGCGCCCCGCGCGACCGCGACGCGTCACCAAGTGGTCGGCACGTGGGAGGAAGCGCGGAGGTGGATGGCCGCGAATGCGTCTGCCGAACGCGTAGAGACCCTCGAGACGTTGCGGCGCGAGCTCCTCACCGGCGGAGCCCGGTCGTCGGCGCGGATGCGCGTGGCGACCGCGAGCGGTGGTCGCTGACCCGAGCCGCGCTCCACGTCACTTTCGAGGGATCTGCATCGACACGCAGTGCACCGAGCCGCCGAAGTTGATCATCGCGGCACCCGGGACTTGGACGACGCGGAAGCCGAGCGACTCATAGGCCTTCCTGGCGGCGAGGTCGCGCTCCGCGACCGTGAGGCCGTACGCGTAGTACTCGACCGGCTCGTCGGTGCCCTTGGCCGCCCTGACCACGCCGTCGATGGCGCAGCGGGCGCGCTCGCGCACCGCCAAGTCTGCGGCGAGGTCGGTCGTGCCGGGGAACGGGTTCTTGGCGTTGCAGTCCTTCACGATCTTCTTCGCGTCGATCTTCGGGCCGTCGAAGGTGGCGACGAGGTCGTCGGCCATCGACGGATCGAAATACATCGGCAAGAAAGCGGTGCCGTTGACGAGGAGCGAGTTCGCGTAAGTGAGCGCGCGCGTGTCGCCGCTCGAGTCGGCGTTCATGATGCGCGTGACCTTGTAGCCGCGGCGCGTGAACGCGGCGGCGTTCGCGTCGAGTGCGCCCTTTCGCTGCTTGCAGGTGGGGGGCGCGTCCTTCGGGCACACGCCGTCGCTGTCGCCCACGATCACCCGCTTTTTGCCCACCACTTTCGACACGATGTCGACGTGCCCGGTGCTCTCGCCGGGGAGCGGCGTCAGCCACTCGATCTCTTTGACCCCCAACATCCGTTTGAGCTCAGCCTCGACGTCGGCCTTCGACTTGGGCTTGTTGCGCTCGAGGATCTTGGTCGTGGAGAACAGGACGCCGTCCTCGTCGACCATGATGTTGCCGCCCTCGAGCGTGAGCGTCGACGCCGTCACCGAGAGACCGAGCGTCGTCGCTGCGGCCTCCGCGGCCGGGCCCGTGTTCGGCATGTTCTGGTAGACGAATCGCGCGGCCTTGCGCGGTGCGCCTCCCTCGGTCGCGAGCGTCATGGGGAAGTAGTCGCGCGCCCAGTTGGTCTCGATGGCGGCGCGGGTGCGAACCAGGCGACCGGACTTGATCTCTTTCGCGAAGCGCGTGGAGAACTTCCCCATCAAGCGATCGCCGTCGATGGAGCGGACGGGCGTAATCACGTCGCTCTGGTCGTCGGGCGTGAGGTAGTAGACCTTCACGTCGGAGAGCGCTGCGTCTCCGAAGAGCCCGCGCAAGAACGTGTAGTGGAGCTCGTTCACGCCCGCGAAGAGGTCTGCGTTGGCCAGCACGACCGCCTCGGCGGGCGCGGTCTCGGGGACGAGTGACCCAATCGGCTTCTGATCGACGAGCGCGTCCTCGGTCGGGGTGTCGTTGGCCGCCTCTCCGCTGCAGGCCACGGCGAGGGGGGCGATCAACGCACCAAGCAAGCTCCATCCACGGTTGCGCATGCCAATCACGAAGCACGCGGCGTGCCGAGTCATGCGGCGCGTCTCCGGGCGCGCCGTTCGGGCGGTAGGGCCTCGCGGCGTGCTCCGCCACGGGCGGCGATCCAGGTCCGGTTCGCGACGCGTCCATGAAATGGGGTCAATTCACGACACTCGGTCGACCGCGTCGCCGCCGAACCCGACGAGGCGGCGACTGCCCAAACAGGGGACGGAATCGCCGATTTTAACCCGCGCCCGCGATGCGAAACGCAACTCGTGCTATCGAGAGCGGCGATGTCTTCGTCGCGCGCTGGTCGTTCGCTCGCCCTTGTCCTCTCGGTGCTTTTGGGGGCCGCCGCATCCGTCGCTGCCTGCGGGAGCTCCGACGCTGCAACCGACTCCGCGGGCGGCGACGGGGCAGACGGGGGGCGAGACTCCGCCAGCAACGCGCGGACCGATTCGGGGACGGTGGAAAGCGACGGGGCCACGTCGAGTGACTCGAGCGCTGCGGCGGACACGGCGCCGCCTCCGCCCACGACGCCGGTTCACTTCGTCGCCATTGGCGATCAAGGTAAGGGGTGCGCGTCCGCCACCGACGGGCAGTGCGTGGTCGCCGCCGCGATCGAGGCGAAGTGCAAGGCCGCGCCGTGCGACTTCGGCTTGCTGCTCGGCGACAACATCTATCCGTCGGGGGCGACGAGCGCGACGGACACGGTGTTCCAGACCGTGTTCGAGGAGCCGTACAAGAACCTGAGCTTCCCGTTCTACGTCGTCCTCGGAAACCACGACTACGGCGGCAACGGTTTGGGGAACGAGTTCGGCAAGGGGCAGAACGAGATCGACTACACGGCCCACTCCACCAAGTGGAAGCTGCCCGCGAACCACTACCACCAAGTCTTCGGCAACGGCGCGCTCGAGCTCTTCGCGACGGATACCAACCTCGCCATGTACTCGAAGGACGCGCCCCAGCGGCCGGACCTGAAATCGTGGATCGCCGCGTCGACGGCGACGTGGAAGATCGCGCTCGGCCATCACCCGTACCTCTCGAACGGCACGCACGGCAACGCGGGCTGCTACGACGCGCTCGTCGGACAGTGCATCCTCTCGATTCCGCCGGCCAACGGCTCGGGCGTCAAATCGTTTTTGGACGACGTGATGTGCGGCAAGGTCGACGTCTACTTGAGTGGACACGATCACAGCCGCCAGTGGATGAAGGACACGTGTCAGGGCACCGAGCTCATCGTCTCCGGTGGCGGCGCGAGCACGACCGAGTTGCCCGGCAAGAACGACACGCACTTCGCCAAGGCCGAGATCGGCTTCCTCTACGTCACGATTGACGGAAAGACGCTCACCGCCGAGTTCATCAACGGCCAGGGCAACGTCGACTTCTCGCGCACGCTCACCAAGCCCTGAGTCACGCGGGCGGGCGGAGTGCGTCAGGGCTCGCAGTTCGCGTCGGGGTCGTAGCTGCCCGCGTCGCGACAGTCATCGACTGGGGGCGCGGGGTTGGTGTCGACGGCGCCGATCGTGATCGATGTTGCGCTGAACACGAAGCCCGCCGAGAGCGCGTCGCAGGTCGAGGTGGCTCCTCGGAGATCGGCGTATTGGCAGACGAGGTCGCGCATCTCGACGAGCGACTCGGGGACGGCGATGCACGACGGCGCGTCGCCGCCATCGGGGTCGAATACTTTGGCGGGGAGGTTTGCGGCCGTCCGCAAGAGGTCGCGCGACGCGATGCGGCCGCCGAAGACGCCGCTGGCGATGGCATATGCCGACCCGCTGCGAACGAGCCGGCCCTGGATGCGCACGTCCGTCATGGGCACGAGCGGCACGCGTACGCCGGCCGCAGCAAAGACCGGCAGATACAGCCGGCGAATCTGAGGCAAGACGAGAACGCCGTTGCGAACGTACCCGTCGACGCGAAGCCCGTACGACGTGACGTCCCAGGTGATCTGGCTCTGTCCGTCCCACGACGTAGCGCCTCCCGCGAGACCGGTGCCGTTGAACACCGATACCGCGACGTGATCGTCGTCCGGTTCGCCGCTGTAGCCCGAGACGTTGAAGACGAGCGTCGCCGCGCCCGATTGAAAGAGTGCCGTCAGGTCCACGATCCGATCGACCTGCACTTTGCTGATCGACGAGCGGAGCGCGATCGTGATTCCTTGAAAGGCGTTGTCGACGCCGTTGGCCAAGTCGCACAGCGTGCTAGCCGTCTCGGTGTCGAGCGCGCGGCGGTTCTCGCACGAGCTTTGGCAGCTCGCGTCCGCACCTCCGTCGCAGACGGCGAGGTTGTGGCTGCTCCGCCCCCCGTCGTCCAAACAGGTCCGCTTGCCATCGAAGTCGAAGCCGGGCACTGGGCAGAGGACTCCCGCGTCGGGGCTCGTGTAGCCGCCCGTGGCGAGCGCCATCGCGAACGGTGGGATGTCGTTGACGCTGGGGACGACGCTCGGCGGGGGGAGGTCTTGCGCACACTCCGGGCGCGGCGCGCTCGTCACGTCGGCGCCAGCATCGACGTCGGGGGGCGGGGGCGGCGTCGAGCCGTCAGGTGCTGGCGCCTCCTCACGCGTCGCGAGCCCGACCAGCGCTTGGCAGGCCGACAAGGCGACGCCGAACGAGAGCGCGATGAAGCTGGCGGAGCGACGAAGGCTCAATCGTCGCCCACGATACCAGCCTTCCTGAAGGTGCGACGTCGCGGTCGCAGGGACGACGTCGACGACGCAGCGTGGCGAGTCGCACGTGGGCGCGATCGAGCGGGCATCGCGTGGCTTCAGGGCCGGCCCCGCGTGGCCCACTCGCTGCATCGGAGTGTCTCATGGTCGATGGGCTGCGTTCGGTGTGTGTCACGCGGGGAGTGCGGGGGCTGTTCTTGGCGGTGCTGACGGCATGCGCGCCTTCGGCGGACCCCGCGCCCGGAGCGGCGTCGGGAGCCGGACCGAGCGCGGAAGTGGGGCGGGTCGAGACGTCGCCGAGCACTGCTTCGAGCGGAGCGGGTGACGGCGCGTCGTCGCGAAACGACGCCGGCGCGCTGCCCGCAGACGCCGGCGCCGCGTCACTCGGAGGAGGTGGCGACTCCGGAGGCGCAGTCAACGTGGCTTGCACGAGCGGCGCGTCGTGGACCGCAGGCACGACGGGCGGCGCGCTCCACTTCCCGGGACGTGCGTGCGTCGCGTGTCATCTGTCGGGTGGTGGTCCCACGTGGACGGTGGGCGGAACGGTTTACCCAACGGCGCACGAGCCGGACGACTGCGTGGGGGCAGGCGGCGCGACCGTCGAGCTGACGGACGCGAACGGCAAGGTCGTAACGAAGACGACGAACGCGAACGGGAGCTTCTTGTTGAGTGGGACAGGGCTTGCCGCTCCGTATGCGGCGGTCGTTCGCGCGCCGGATGGCGGTGCGCGCGCGAGTACGACGCCGCACGCAGACTTCGACTGCAACGGGTGCCACTCGGCGCTCGGTGCGAGCGGGGCGCAAGGTCGGCTGCGGACCCCTTGAGGGAGTGGCGCCGGCGATAGCGGGAAATTCGGGGCGTTCCGCGGGTCTCGGCGCACAACCGTTGACACGAGGGCCGCTCCTCAGGCACAACGGCGACGCCGTTCGGGGTGGTCTCGCAAGAGCCGCCGCACGGAAGGCGCCCAGGTAGCTCAGTTGGTAGAGCAGGGGATTGAAAATCCCCGTGTCGGCGGTTCGATTCCGTCCCTGGGCACAAAGAGAACCCGTGAGTCCTCCGGGTTCGAGGGGTCGTCATCGGACGCGTTGGCGTCCGATACGTCCACCTTTTCCACCTCCGTTGCGGCACGAGTGCGGCAGTCGCCGGAATCGACCCGTTGAAGGGGTGCCGCACCGGAGAGAGTTTTGCCCCTGGTGCCCTTCCCGAGCGCCAGGGCATCGGCCATCGACATGCCCCGGTTGACGACTCGATGGTGAAGGGTCGTCTTCGAGATGCCCGAGAGCTTCGCCCAGTCGGCAAGGACACCGGGAACACCGTCCACCATGTACTTCCTGGGACCGGGCTTCGGGGCCGGGAGACACGTTAACGTTGGCACGTGCTTCCGTTCGCCACGGGCCTCTATCGCCCGCTGGGCGTACCTCGGGTCGATGGCATCGAGCATCCGGTCCCAGAGCTGCTCGTCGCTGACCCGGCAGTAGACCAGCTCGGTGATGCGGGTGTCGCCGTGGCCGAGGCAACGAGAGACGACTTCCAGGGGCACCCCAAGGTCGATAAGCCACTGTCCACAGGCTTTGCGGAGCGCATGAGGCCAGACGTGGGGGATGCCGGCGTCGCTAGCCGCCGAAGCGAGGTCACGGCGGAGGTTCGAGAGGCTTCCAAAAAGCGTTCCGTCCTTGCCCTGGGCATGGGCCTTCACGAACTCCAAGAGGGTCCACTGCTCGTCGGTGACGATCGGCACCCTCCGGTTTCGCTTCGGGGTCTTGCTGCCTCGAACGGGGATGAGGGTCCCACGGACTTTCAACTCGGCGAGGTCATCTCGGAGAGCACGGTGGAGAGCGGCCTCTTCGGCGCCCGTGGCAACGATGAATGCTGCGGCGGCGGCGGAGTCCTCCCCCAGCTTCGGGATGAGAGCCTCCAGTTCGTGGCGTTTGAAATCCCGCTCCTTGGGGACGTACGCGGGGTCGAAGTCGGCCGGGATGACCGCATCGAGATCGCCCCGCCACCACCCCCGCTGCATCCCGAGCTTCAAACCTGCCCGGATGATGACGACCTCTTTGTCGATGGTCGTATCAGCAGCGCCCTCGGTCCTCCGCTGATCGATGTACGGCCAGAGGGTCGAGGCGTCGCGGATACGGGAGAGCGGCAGGTCGTAGCCGAGAACCCGGACGACGTGGCCTGCCGACTTCTTGTAGAACTCGACCGTCTCCTCGGAGCCGCCGTGATTGCGGGCACGTGCTGCCCGGTCCTCCAGGACGAGGTTCAGCGCCGCTTCGAGGGTGTGGTCCTCGGCTCCACGATTCGGATCAGCCGCTCGCTGCTCCCAGTCGGCGAGAACGGACCGAGCCGCCTTCTTGTCCGTATATCCGGTGGAGCGCTCGGTCCGCTTCCCGTCGATGTAGACCGTCGCGTGCCAGACCTTGCCCCGCCGTCGTAGGTGCTCCGCCATGTGCTCCCGACCTCCGAACCGAATGCCTTTGCGGCATACGACTCCCAAACTTCGACGGGAACCCGCAGTGCCCCGCCCTTCCTTCTCCTTGGCGCCGCCGCCCTCGTCAGATGGGCGTAGGCGGCCGACCTTCCGAGACCCAGCCGCTCCATGACATCCCGTGCCGTCACCCATCGAGACATCGGGAGATCCCGCCTTTTGGCCGACGACGGATTGACGACCGCTGCTTCCATCGGGACTTCGACGATCACGATCGGAGGGCGCTCGTTCGGATGAGGAACGTTCGTGTAGACGACTCGCCCGTCGTCGAGCGTCACGAGGCTAACCAAGATGCCTCCGTGGTGAACAACTGGAACCGCGTCCTTGTGCTCGACGCCATCCTGGCGAAAGCCCGTACTGAGCATCTGGGATCACGTAAGCGCAGCGCGTGGATCAAAGACGTTGGGACTCCCACGCCCTTCATCACGGTGCCTCGCAAATACGGCTCGGCGGATTTTTCAAGCCGACGATCACTTGGGCTGCTCCGCTGGGTCGTCGAAGAGATCGTCAGCGATGATCCTCTCCCATCGGGTACGCCTGGTCACCTTGCGCTCGACGGTGACTGGGCCGGGCATCTTCTTGATGCTCTTCCTCAGCCGCTTGCGAGGAGGAACCAGGACGAGTGACTCGGGTTCGACCACCTCCCCCATCTGGGAACTCCGCAGACCGAGCCCCTCCAGCTCTCGGTGAATCAGCGAGCGCACGTACGAAGCCCTCGTGACGACCGCTGGCAGTCGTAGCTCACGCAGCTTGGCGTTCTGCCTCCGAACGAGTTCGTCGAGCCCGTCGCTCTCGACCCCGAGAAGTCGAAGCGTAAGGACGTGGCGGGCCACTGACTCACGGTTCGAGCGCTTCTTGCGTCCCATTGACAATAATGTATTCCTAAAAGTGCATGTTGTGAAGGAGAGCTAGGATGAACAAGAAGACCAGGCCCCAGCCCGAAACGAAGTGGGTCACGGTGCCCATCGCGAATAACCTGCATGGGCAGGTGCGCTCCCTCGCCGTCCGCCAGCACAAGGGCTGGCCGGCCGTTTGTGCCGAGGCCCTTCAACTCTGGCTCGCCGCCCACGAGACCACGTAGGCCGCATCAACACGAAGCCCCGATCGTCGCCGCCGCCAGCGTGAACGATCGGGGCCGGAGAGGACTCCTTGCCTCGTTCTACACCACAACACGCAGAGGTCGAGTACCCGCTCGACCTCGACCTGAGCCTCGGAAGCGAGTGGCTAGGGCAAACACTTCGCACGGCGGCCGACTACACGGCCACCGACATCGTGAGGGGCGTCCTCATCTACACGCACGCCTGCTCCGTCCGTGTTCGGTTCAAGGTCGCCCTCTCGACTGTACTGGGCGCACTGCCTCGTTGCGGATGGTCAGAAGACCCGGCGCCATCGATCTGGAAGGCGTCGAAGCCTGGGGCGGCGCTCCAGCGTTACGTCCTCCGGGGATCGAAGTGGCTCGACGAGCGGCCTCCGTCGAACCGGAAGCTGCCCTTGACCGAACTGAACCGGGAGTGGCGGACGCGGCTCTACTCGCTCGCCATCGAACGGAAGGGGGACACCTTCCACGTGGACCTTCAAGTCGTCCGGCACGGAGACATCCGCAGGTTCATGGAGGAGGTGCTCGGGCTCAACAGCGCCGACTGGGAGATCGCCTACTACCGGGCCGTGGAGCGCTATACGACGGTTTCTCCCCACGTGGCCCTTCGGCTCGCCGAAGGCATCGGCGCCCTCCCGACGATCGGCCGGGGTCGCCAGGCACGGAAGCGATGGTTGGTGCGGGACTACCCGATCCCGATCACGGTCCGCACCTCGGCAAAGGCCACAGCAACCCTGGTCGTCTACCGAATCGAACGGGGGGCGACAGCCCACTACCGGGTCGAAGTTCGTCTGCGGGGGAAGAGGCAGGACCGTGGGCAGTTCGACGCTGCCGACGCCAGGAGGCTCGATGACGTCCTTCTGGACCTCGTGAAGACGTTTGGGCTGACGACGAAACCCAGCCCCGGACGTTGGGAGCCACGAACGTTCACGACACCGATCGAACGGGGGCCGTTCGACGGGTGCATTCGCAGACTTCCACAGAAGGCATGGCGTGGAACGAGGATCAGCGAGCAGCTCAAGCGGACGGTTCGTGGGTGTCACACCCCCTCCCTCGTGAAATGCGTCGTAGGTAGCGGACAAGGCGACAGCTTTCGCCGTCCGGTCCGCATTAGGCGCTCTATCTCCTCCTCGGGTCCCCCGCCATCAGCCATGAACGAGTGGAAGCGGGTGGAGGGAGAGGGGTTCGAGGTCGCTCGATACGTGCCCGAAGACCAGGAAGGGCTTCCAGCAGAGGAAGAGCGTTCGCTCCAGCGGGATCCATACGCGAGCACGGCAGAGGACATCGCCCGGAGCGGCCTCTACATCCATGAGGTCATCCTCGATGCAGATGAGGATCCCCGAAGGCTGCTCGAAGCCCTTGCTGCCGGGCCTCTCGGTACGGTGGGCGTCGCAGCCCTCTGCGCCGTCGATCGGGCTGGGCAGGCGGACACGTGGCTCTCGGTGATCGAAGCAACGAACGAGTACCCCGTCGAAGCCGAGGGGATCGAGACCATGGCCCTCGTCATCGATCCGAGTGCGGTGATGGATGTGCTGGCAGCGATCGTCGGCGGCGACGAACCCGTGGTCGGTGTCGACGGCGATATCGTCGGAGACCTCAACCGTCTCGTCGTGGATGGCCCTCTCGTTCCTCCAGTGGTCGGCATGGACGTAACCCACAAGGCCATGGCGGGGTGGCTGGCGGACACGCTCGGCGAACTCCGTCAGCTCGGGGAACAGAGGGGGATGCGCATCGTCCTGATCACGTGTGATGCCCGTCCCCAGCATGCCTACGGCAATCTGCAACGCTCCCACTTCTTCCGGGACGCCCGAGTACGAAGCTCGATCGGGGACGCCGGCCGCTACTTCGCTCACCAACGCTACCGGATTGAACGGGTCGTCAAGACGACGTACCGGCGTCCATACGTGACGCTCGACGAGACCGAGGACGGGGAAACTATCTTCGAGGAGCACCTCCCCCATGAGGAGCACGAGTACGTCACAGGGAGCGTCGTCGTGATCAAGGACGAGGCCGAGGGCCTCCCCGGTCGGATCGTCTACGGGTCGTCGGTACTGAGCCGACAATGACGGGACCGGGCGGAAACTCGATTCGCACGCTGCTCCGCTCGGCGGGTCCCGGAGGAAGTTAATACGTCGTCATGGCGGGGAGCCCCCGCTTGGCTGCGTCCATTCGACGATCCTCTTATCGCTCTCGTAGCGTGTGACCTACGACGCCAGGTTCCTCATCATCTCGAAAGCGATCGCATGCCCGACCCGGCTGTTCCTTCTCGGAGTGCTGGGGGTCGACGGGTGTACCGTCACCGAGGCCGCCGACGCGGCGGAGGTGACCGTCTCGACGGCGAGCCATCACTTACGGCACCTTGTCGGTGCGGGACTTGCCCGGATGCAGCGCCGGGGCCGAACCCACGTTTATCGGTGGTCCAGGGACCGCTGGTACTTGGTGTGTCGGCCCGTCGAGGACCAGCCCGACGTGACGTGAGGCTATTCGCCTGCCGCTCGACGGAGATCGTCGAGAATGTCCGCCACCAGCCGAACGGACGCCGACACGTCCTGGTTGTAGTCCGGCTCGCCGACGAGCACTGCATCCAGATCCTCCTCCGACACCACCCCTGTCTCGACCAGGAACTTCAAAAGACCGAGCAGGGGCCGCTGGCGATCGTAGTGGGGCTGGAGACCGTCGTAGCAGAGGAGTTTTCGACCCGGCTGACGGACTTCGAGGAAGAACCCGATGGGGGTCGCGTCGAAGCCCCACACGAGCCTCGTCCCGCCCTCGACCGACCGCTCCGATCTCACGGAGTTTCCGCGACGACTTGCATGACGAGTACTTCTTGGTAAGAGTCGGCCACCATGTCCGCCCCCGCTGCCGACGACTTTGAAGTGTACATTTCCAGGCGCCGCACTCGATTGCGGATCGGCATCGCCCTCGGGATCGTGGCCTTCATCGCCGTCGTCGCGGTCCCGTACATGTTCATGAAGGTCGGCTCCCTCAAACACGATACCTTCGAGATTTTCGTATTCGCCGACCTCTTCGTGCTGGCGGGACTTGGGCGAGCGTTCTTCATCTACTTGAAGGACCGGACCGGGGTTGGGATCGGCTAGCTCGCCTATCCACGAGAGAGCCACACGAGGAAGCCACCGAACCAAACGACCTCCGTGGCTCGCCAGAGGAGCCAGGCGAGAAGCTGAATTTTCGGCAAAGAAGCGCTCTTCGATGACATCGACAGAAGGCCCATCACCGTATTCGGAAGCCAGAGGACGTTGATCGCCGCACCGATGGCGAGTGCGTGCCCCACGAAGGACGGCGTGCCAGCTCTCTGGTATCTCCGAAATGCGTCACCCAACAGGCGTGGCGCTTCCGAAAACGGACCGAAGACGCCGTTCACGTAGTCCCTGACGCCTTCGACCGTGCAGTGGGCGGCGGGGCTGAACCCCAAGAACGTTGCCGAGCCCATCAGGGCGAGAATGACCGCGAGAAACCCCAAGCCGAGCCAAACGGCGAACGGGAGGTCGTCGAAGTAGCGCAGATCACCTCGTTCGAGGGCGGCAGCCAACCTCGGCGGAGGCGGAAGGATCGAGTTCCGGCTCGCAGGTTCGACAAATGCCCGGAAGGGAAAGAACCGCAGCTTGAACGTTTCTGTCTGCATCACCACCGGCCCCGATCCCAAGACGTACTTGACGACTCCAAGCCTGAGAGCCCGAGCGCAGACGGCCAAGACGAGCAGGTACGTCACGCTCAGCACGAAGAGCGTGGCGAAGAAGATGAGGACCATCTGGATCTTCTCGACCATCTGCCCCGTGTCTACATGAACGCCCGACGACATGCACCGTGGCTATTCGGGGTGTGCTCGATCCGATCCTCTGTGTCGTCCCACGGTCCTCGGGACCACGATCTTGATCACCCTCTGCGGCACGGGTGCGGCAGTCGTCGGAGCGAACGGGCCGATGGCCCTGGTTTTCCGTTGAATCCGCACCGCAGACGCCTCCCCGCCGACGATTGAAAATCCCCGTGTCGGCGGTTCGATTCCGTCCCTGGGCACCTCTGCCTGGTGCTGAAGCACAGGCCACGGGGACGTCATCGTCGTTCCTGTACTTC
The DNA here is from genome assembly GCA_044224815.1 of Polyangiaceae bacterium. Classification (GTDB taxonomy): domain Bacteria; phylum Myxococcota_A; class Polyangia; order Polyangiales; family Polyangiaceae; genus JADJCA01. The sequence continues at coordinate 161 of JBGAJR010000011.1, read as the reverse complement.
GCAGAGCCTCGTACAGGAACGGGTTCTTCTCGGCCGATGGTGGGTCGTGGCTAGAAGTGCATCAGGCACACGCGTTTAGGAGCCGGAGGCGGTAGTTGGTGAAGCTCCTGTAGCCGTAGGCTCGGCGTTTGACCAGCTTGGCCTTGCCGTTGAAGCCTTCG
>JBGAJR010000010.1:0-205842 GCA_044224815.1 Polyangiaceae bacterium | reverse complement strand
GCCACGCCACCCGAGTAATCGCCCGGCTCGGCGAGCATCGCGGCGAGCTCACGCCGATCGAAGATCGACGAAGGGACGCGGGCGAGGAGGCGCCGCTCGGCAGGCGTGAGCACGATGGGCGCCTCGGTGCCCGGCCCCAGGTCGGCGTTTCCGGCGAGCCCCCAGCCGCGGCGGGCGAGCGTCGTCCGCTCACGCCGAATGCGGCCGATCGCGCGCGGGCAGCGGCTCACCCCGCTTGACCCGAAGCGCCTTCTTCGCTTTCCCGTTTCGAAGCTCGATCGCGCGAGACATCACGCGTCACGCCGAGGGGCGCAGCCGATACACGATGGCGACGACGACGATGACCCAGAGGACGAGGTTCAGGACGAACGGTACGTCACGGAGCATCTCCTGCGTCGGGCTCTCGCTCTTCAGGCCCTTGCCGCCGCGTCCGGAGACGAGGAAGAGGAACCGCAGAATCCCGAACACGGTGAACGGCGCCGTCACCCACAAGAGGTGGCTGTTGAAGAACGCCTCGGTGTCCGGGTCGAGCGTATAGGCGATGTAGGTGACGACCGTCGCGCCGCCGGTCAGCGCGAGGGCGACGTTGAGCGCGGAGGGCGTGTATGCCTCGAGGGCCGTGCGCTGCTTGCCCGCGTTCTCGCCCGCGAGCTCGTGACGGCGCTTGCCGAAGCCGAGGAAGAGCGCGAGGAGCGCGGTGCACGCGAGCATGTAGACGCTCGGGCGAACGTCGGTGGCGAGGCCGCCCGCGAGGACGCGCAAGACGAAGCCGAACGCGATGAGGAAGACGTCGAGGTAGGCGATCTTCTTCAGCTTGAACGTGTAGGCGAGGTTCTCGACGAAATAGACGAGCGCGACCACGCCGAAGAGGCGGTTCAGCACGAACGCCATGCCGAGGGACACGACGACGAGGAGGACGGCCATCATCTTGGCGAGGGCCTCGGGCACCTCACCGCTCGCGATCGGGCGCTCGCGCTTCACCGGGTGCACGCGATCGGCCTCGACGTCGGCGAGGTCGTTGATCGTGTACACCGCGCCGGCGAGCAGGCAGAAGACCGCCGTCGCCGCGAGGGCGCGACCGGTGATCGTCAAGTTGAGCGCCGGCCCCATGGGCGTGCTCAAGAACACGCTCTTGTGGAAGAACATGGGGGCGAGCACGAAGAGGTTCTTCACCCATTGGTGAGGCCTCACGGTCCGAATCAAGCCCGAGATCACGGGCGCACCATAGGCAGAACCCCCGGCTTTCTCCAGTGTTTCGTGAGCCGGGCGGGCCAACCCGTGCGCGTCCACCCCAGTTCCTGCGGCTTGCGGTCGGGAGTGTGGTCACAGTGTGGCGACACCCTCTCGCACGAAGATTGCCGAACGATTTCGTGCGGAGTCGTGGGTGCGCGGCTTGCAGCAGGCTCGTCATGCGCCTTCGACACGCCACCCGCTCTACCTCCGCCACCCCCAGCCGCACACTCCGTGCAAAGTGCATGGTCGTCGCTCTGATCGCGCTCGCGCCCGCGTGCGCGCAGCTCGACGGGCTCGGAGAGCAGGGCTCCGTCGTCTCCGGCGATGGCGGGGCCAGCGCGCCGGCAGAGACGTCCGCGAGCGTCGCGCGCGAGCGCGGGTCCGGCGGTCAAGGTGGAAGCGACGACGCCGTCGCGGCGAGAGGCGCGAGCTTCGACGGAAGCGCGGACGATGGCGACGCCGTCGAAGCGCAGCCCGATGGCGGTCGAGGAACTGGGGACGCGTCGATAGCCGCGCTCGATGGCGGCGGCGGCGACAGCAGCGCCAAGGTCGACGACGGCGGCGGCTCGAGCAGCGACGCGGGGGTCGTCACCGACAGCGGCGCGGACGCCAGCTCCGACGCCGGCGGCCTCGTTCCGCACGACGCGGGCGACGCCGGCGCGGCCGGCCCCGTCACCCACGGCAAGACCTCTACGACGAGCGACGCTCCGATGACCTTCCGCGTCCCCGCCGGCGTGACGGTCATCGAGGTCCATGCGTGGGGCGGCGGCGGCGGCGGAAGCTTCGGCGCGCTCGGGGGCGGCGGCTACATCACGGCGAAGCTTCCCGTGACACCCGGCGAATCACTCGTCGTCGCTGCGGGGCAAGGTGCCGCGCCTTGTGCGGGCGCCGGCATGTCGAGCATCGCGCGGCCAGGGTTCGGTTACCTGCTCATCGCCGGCGGCGGCGGCGGGGCGGGAGAGGATGGCAACAGCGGTCGCGATGCCGACGGGAACGGCGCAGGCGGCGCAGGCGGCGGTCTGGCGGCGCACGCGGGCGGAGGCACGGCCGGAGGGTCGGGCGGCGCAGGCGGTGACGCCAGCGGTCCTGGCGGCGGTGGGGTGAGCGCGAGCCCGAGCGGAACCGACGGAAAATCGGGCGCCGCGTTCGCTGGCGGGACGGGCGGAGGAAACGGCGGCGGCGGCGGCGGCGTGGGCAACACCGCCGGCGCGACGCACTACAACGGAGCCGGCGGCGGCGGTGGAGCCGGCTACTACGGTGGCGGCGGCGGCGCGGGCCGGGCGTACGCGTGGGGCGCCGGAGGCGGCGGCGGTTCGTCCTGGGCGATCGAGACCGCGACGAACGTGACCCTCGTTGCGGCGACCGGGCAGCTCCCGGCCAGCACGGACGCGTACTACCTCGCGGGAGTCGCCGTCGGCGGCGGGCTCGGGAACGTCGGGGGCGGCGGACCTCCGCCGGCCGAGGGCACGGGCAAGAGCGGCCGCGTCGTCATCGTGTGGTGAGGATGCCGGACGAGTCCGCGCTCACGCTCGCGAGGGCGCGGACGTCATGCGCCAGCCGCGCGGACGCGTTCGTGCTGGATGCGGACCACCTTCCACGTGTTCTGTTCGTAGGCGAGCGACGCAACGTAGAAGCGGAGCATGTCCTTCGTTGGCGGCAACCGGTACCGCAAGGTCGGGGCGCCGCCGCCGTCATCGAAGAGCCACGCGCCAACGCGCAGCATCCCGTCGGCATCGAGCCACGACGTCGCGGGCTCGGTCATTCTCACGAGCAGCGCTCGATCCTCGAGCGATGCCCCGGACTCGCCACGAAGGTACTCGAGGAGCGCCGCCTTCATCGCGTCGCCATCGGTGATGGTCGGCGTGCGCGGGCCACGGGTCGTCACACCTCTTGCCTGGTTCATCGCGCAGCTCCGTTCTCGTTGGGCTCGATCATCGGCATTGGAGGTCGTCGAGCTTGATGGGAATGCCTCCTGCGGGCTCCGTGATCTGAGGACCTTGGTAGGTGTCGCCTCGGCGCGGCGGGCGCGCGTACTGCGTTCCATCGGCGCGCTGCAAGACGGTGTTGCCGGACGCGGTGCGTCCGATGATCTCCTCGGGCGCGGGCGCGGGCACGGGCGATGGTGCCTGCGTGCTCGGCCCTGGAGGGGGAGGCGGCTCGGGCGCCACGGTGACGCCGGGGTAGTTCTCGTCGACGTACGCCGCGATCGCGACCTTGTTCGGAACGACCCGACCGTTGCGGTCGACCGTCTGGAACCCCTCGATGTGCGGCGGCATCTTGCGCTTGATGCGCCACTGCTCGCCCTTCGTGTACGCGTCGTACTCCTTGTCGCGCCACGCCATCGTGTCTGGCTGCGTGGCGTGCACTCCCTCGTGGTAAAAAATGGCCGCGTCGTCCTGAACCGACGCGTTCCGGACGAGATTGATGCGGGTTCCTTGTTGGGTGCCGCCCGCATCGAACCGTTTGGTCACCCACTGCGTTCCGTCGTAGTACGGGTTCGCGAAGTAGATCGCGTCGTACACGTAGAGCTCCACGTTGCGACGCTTCAGATCCGCGAGAAACGCTTTGTCGGACGGGCAGTAGATCTTTCGCAGCGTGGCCGTGTACTGCGCCACGGGCATCTTGCGCGCCTGCTCGGCGAGCACTTGCGCAAGGATGTCGTCGCCCGCAGCACCCGCCGCACCGGCACCGGCGCCAGCAGCACTCGGACCGCAGCTCGAGCATCCTCCGGTGGTCGAGGAGGCCGACGTCGGGCCATCCCACGGGTTGTTCGCCATGCGTTAGCTTTACCTAGTGGACGCCCACGTTCAACGTGCCCGAACGAGGTGCGAATCGACGCACGTGGGCGGACACACCTTCTTAAGGGCCTTTTCTCGGCCTCGCGGCTTGCTGGCGGTGTGCGTGACGTTGCTCGCGTCAGCCTGCGGCAAGTCGACCCCAGAACGTTCGCCCCCCCCGTCCGCAGCCGCGGCGACGCATTCTACCGCGGGGCCGATCGGGCCTCGGGCGACCGGTGAGGACGCCTTGGCGGCGCCGAGGTGTGACCAACGGCCCGCGCCGCTCACCGGCTACAGCGAGATCGAGGCGGGGCGCGCTTTCTCGCTCGTTGTCGTGGAGGAGGGCGGCACGTGGGTTCCCGCCAGCCCGCTGCGCTCTCCACTGCATCACGCGAGCGCGATCGATTGGCGCGACGACGCAGGACGGCTGGAAGGCCAGCGGGGAACCGGGCGACGGCTCGTTGTCGTCGCCACCGGGCTGGGGCGCACGTCGGTGCGAGAGGACGCCCAGCGGCGCCTTTGGTTCACGACGTATGCGGCTCGTGTGGAGTGCATTCGGGCCCTCGACCCCTGAAGGAGGTTGGAGGTCCGGTCGCGCTCGTGCGGCGACGAACCCTCGATTCGTCGCCTATCTTTCGAGCCGAGAGGCTAGGTCTTCGTCGTCATGCTGCTCGTCGAGCCCCCGGCACGCGCCCCTTGGTTCCTACGCCCGGCACTCTGGATCGCTCGGCGAATGACGGGAAAGGATCCTCTCCCGGGGCGCCTCCTCGCGCACTTCCCCAAGGCCGCGATCGCCGGCGGCGTCTTGGAGGCCCTCTCGGCGCACGGGCCGGGCGATCTCGAGACGCGCGTCCTCAAGCTGGCGCGACTCGCGGCCTCGGTCACGACGGGCTGCCCGTTCTGCGTCGACATGAACGCCGGTGGACACGATGCCGCGGGCGTCAGTCGCTCCGACGTCGACGCGCTCCTCGCCGGTGAGGACCTCGCGCACGCTCCCCCCCGCGAGCGCACCGCGGTGGCGCTCGCCCGCGCCCTCTCCGCGACGCCGATCGACGTGTCGCCTTCGCTCCGGGACGCGCTCCAGCGCGAGTTCTCGGCGCGCGAGATCGTCGCGCTCGCGTCCGCCATCGCCCAGGTCAATTACTGGGCCCGCCTCAATCAAGCGCTCGGCGTCCCTGCCGCCGGCTTCTTCGAGGGGTGCGTGACGTCTTGACCCGCCCCGCCCGCCCTAACTTGACGGATTGGGCGAGGGGGCCGAGAAGTATCGGGTGCCGATTCGTCGCCCCGCGCTCCGCGCCGCTGCCGCCGCCCTGACCCTCGCCACGCTGGGCGCGATCCCGCACACCGCCGCGGCCGAGGCGCCCCACTCACTCGCGCGCCTCGCCGAGCTCCGCGCCGAGGTCGCCAAGTCGGGCGCGCCGCGCGGATACGTGGCCCTTCGGCAGATCTGGCAGGAGTGGGATCAAGACGACCCGGCCGCGATCGAAGAGACCTTGCGATCGCTCGCCGACGATCCGCAGGTCGCCGTCCCGCTCCGCACTTACGCGAGCCTGCTCGAGGCCTACGGGCGCAGGCGCCGCGGCGACATCGACGGCGCCAAGGCGCGCGTCAAGAAGCTCGGGTTCATCGGCAAGTGGCAGGTCGTCGGCCCGTTCGACAACGAAGGCAAGGCCGGCCTCGATCGACCGTTCGAGCCCGAGGTCGACGCCGACGGGCCCGGCTCGCAGAAGCCGTTCGACGGAAAGGAGCGCCCCGTTCGCTGGCGCCTCTCGCCGACGAGCGCCGACTTCGGTTGGACCGACCTCGGGAGCGTCGTCCGCCCGGCCGAGAAGACGTGCGCCTACGCGGCGACGTACGTGCGCGACGCCAAGCTCGGCAAAGGCGGATCGCGACCGATCTCACTGTGGGTCGGCGCCGCCGGGGCCATTCGCGTCTTCTGGAACGGAAAAGAAGTCGTTCGCGATCCCAAGTACCGCTCGCTCGACGACGGTCGTCACGCCGCGAACGTGGTGCTCGAGAGCGGCTGGAACCGCGTGCTCGTGAAAGCTTGCGGCGACGAGGACGCGCCGCTCTTTTCGGTGCGCCTCGCCGACGACAAGGGCGCGCCCGATCCCAAGCTCGAGTCGAGCCCCGATCCGGCCCACCACGCCGAGGCGCAGGCCAAGCAAGGGAAGCTCGCCCCGGCGCGGCTGACCGGCCCCTTGGATGCGTTCGAGGCGGCTTCGAAATCGGGCGATCCGGCGACGCTCGAGGCCTACGCGCGTTACCTCGTCCTCTCGCAAGGCGACGATCCGAGCGAGCGACGCTCGCGTGAGCTCTCTCGACGCGCCGCCGAAAAGGCGCCCACGATCGCGCGCCTCCTCCTCGCCGGCGAGCTCGCCGAAAATCGCAACCAGCGCGCGGTATGGATCGAGCGCGCCGAAGCGATGATCCGCGCCAAGAAGGGCGCGACCACCGAGCGCGAGCGCGTGGCCACGCTCCTCGCGCGCGCCGCGCACGCTCGCACTGGCGTCTATTTCCGCGACGCGATGCCGTTCTACGATCGGGTCCTCGAGATCGATCCCGACGACGTGGCCGCGCTCCTCGCGCGCTTCGAGCTCTACGTCGAGGCCGATCTGCACGACACCGGCGCGGCGCTCCTCAAGAGCGCGGTCGCGCGTCGGCCCCGCTCGGTCGCGCTCCTCCGCGCGCTCGCGTCGGCGCTGCGCCAGCAAGGCCGTGTCACCGAGGCCATCGAGATCGAAGAGCGCTACGCCGAGCTCCGCTTCGACGACGCGTCGTACCTGCGCGACCGCGTCGACGTCGCCGTCGCCAAGCGCGACGTGCCCGCGGCCAGCCGCTGGCTCGATCGGCTCCTCGCCGTCTCGCCCGACAGCCCGGAGACCTTGCGTTGGGCGGCCAAGAGCTATCTCCAGCTCGGCGAGCCGGCGCGCGGCCTTCCGCTCTTGCAACGCGGTCTCGATTTGGCTCCCGAGGACGTCGACGGGCTCCGCGCCCTCGCCGATGCCTACGGCGTGCTCGGCCGCCGCGACGACCAGCTCCGCCTCCTCCGTCAGCTCCTCGTGCTCCGCCCGCAGGCCAAGGAGGTGCGTGAGTACCTCGCCAACCTCGAGCCCGAGAAGCCGCGACCCGACGAGGCCTACGCCCGCCCGGCCGAGGAGTTCTTGAAGCTCCGCGGCGAGCCCGCGGGCGGCGTCAACGAGCGCACCCTCTCCAAGCTCCAGGTCACCACGGTGTATCCGAACGGGCTCGCCAGCCGCTTCCACCAAATCGTGTGGCAGCCGCTCACGCAGAGCGCGGCCACCGAGGCGCGGCAATACGCCTTCGGGTACGAGGCCGACTCGGAGACCGTGCAGATGCGCGGGGCGCGCATCCATCGCAAGGACGGTCGCATCGAAGAGGCGCTCGAGGTCGGCGAGGGCCCGGCCAACAACCCGGCCATGGCCATGTACACGAGCGGCCGCACCGTTTACGTGCAGTTTCCACGCGTCGAGCCGGGCGACGTGCTCGAGCTCCGCTACCGCGTCGAGGGCGTGGCGTCGCGCAACGACTTCGCCGACTACTTCGGCGAGGTCACGCCGTTCCCCTCCGACGAGCCCGTCGCGCGCGCCGAGTACGTGCTGATCACGCCCAAGTCGCGCCAGTTCTACTTCAACGAGCCGCGCGTCCCCGGGCTCAAGCGCTCGGTCGAGGAGAAGGGCGACTCGCGCATCTATCGCTTCGCTGCCGAGCGACTCGCCGCGCTCGAGCCCGAGCCGCTCCAGCCGCCGTACAGCGAGCTCCTCGGGTACGTGCACGTGTCGACCTACAAATCGTGGGACGACGTCGGCCGCTGGTACTGGGGCCTCGTCCGCGATCAGTTCGTGGCCGACGACGAGGTGAAGCGCCGCGCGCAGGAGATCACCAAGGGCCTCACCGATCCGCGAGCCAAGGTGAAGGCCGTCTACGACTTCGTGGTGCAAAGGACGCGCTACGTAGCGCTCGAGTTCGGCATCCACGGCTTCAAGCCGTACCGCTGCGCGCAGATTTTCGCGCGCGGGTTCGGCGACTGCAAAGACAAGGCGACGCTCATCGTGACGATGCTGAAGGAGCTCGGCATCCCCGCCACGATCGTCATCGTGCGGACGGGCATGCGCGGCGACTTCGACGACAAGCCCGCCAGCCTCGCGCCGTTCGATCACGCCATCGCCTACGTGCCGCAGTTCGATCTCTACTTGGACGGCACCGCCGAGTGGACCGGCTCGAACGAGCTCCCGGGCATGGATCGGGGCGCGCTCGCGCTCCAGATCAACGAGGGCAAGGCCAAGCTCGTGCGCTTGCCCGACCCGCCCGCCTCGGAGAGCGTCCTCGCCCGCACCACCGAGGTCTCGCTCGACGACGCTGGCAAGGCGCACGTCGACTTCCGCGCCGAGGTGTCGGGCGTCTCCGCGTCGGGTTGGCGCGAGCGCTACCACGCCGACGCGACGCGCAAGGCGCGCGTGCAGGAGGACCTCGCCGGCGAGCTCGGCGGCCTCGAGGTCGAGAGCGTGGACACCGGCAACCTCGAGGACATCGAGCAGAAGGTCGTGGTGAAGGTGCGCGGCAAGGCGCCGCAGATCGGCAAGCGCGAGGGCGATCGCCTGAGCCTGCCGGTCGGGCCACGCGAGTCTCTGGTGCGCGACTACGCCGCGCTCTCGCGGCGCAAGAACGACATTCGTCTCCGCGCCAAGACGACCCAAGAGCACGACTGGACGCTCAAGCTCGCGCCGAACATGACGATCGCCACGGCGCCATCGGCCGCCGAGGGGAAGACCGCCTTCGGCTCCTACAAAGTCACGGTCGACACGACCGACAAGACCGTTCGCGTTCGAACGACCATCACCCTCGACAAGTCGCGCATCACGGCCGCCGAGTACCCCGCGTTCCGAGGCTTCTGCGAGGCCGCCGATCGCGCGCTCGGGCAGCGGCTCGTCGTCAAGACGGGTGCGCGGTGACGTTTCGCGCTGCGGCGCCCGTGTGTCCCGCGTGCACCGCGCTCCTCGAAGGGTCGACCCTCTTCGACGTGCACGTCGAGCGCTGCCCGGCGTGTGCGGGCGCGTGGCTCGACGGCGTGCGCGAGCCGCTGGCGACGCTCGCTCTCCCCGATCCGCGCATCGAGGCCGGCCCGCGGTGCCCGCGCTGCGAGCGCGCCCTCGCGCGCACCAAGCTCGGCGCCGCCGACGTGCTCGCGTGCGACGCTTGCGGCGGCACCTTCATCGCGAACGGCGCGTTCGGGGCCGTGCTCGGTGAAGCGACGAGCGCGGGCACGATGCCGCCCCCCGCCCCCAATCACGCGCGCGTCCTCGCCGTCCTTCGCGCCTTGTCACGCAGTCACTGATCCGAGCCTCACGAGTCTCCACCACCATGCCGATCGCTCCCCCGCCCACTTCCACCAAGTCTCGCCGCCGCTGGCTCCGCGTCATGACGCCGGTGTTGCTCGGCCTCACCGCCCTCGCCTGCGGCGCTGCGCCCCACGAGGCGAGCTCGCCGCCCCTGGCCACGCTCGCACCCGACCGCACGCTGGCCGAGCTTCGCGACGACGAGGCGAGCAGCGATCCCGAGGCGGCCGGCAAGGCGGCGCTCGGCGAGATGGTCCTCCCGGGCGGCGAGCCCGCGCGCGCCGAACGGATCGTGGCGAGGCTCGAACAAAGCGGCGCCAAGTCGCTCCACGCTTCGATCGCGCGCGGCCTCCACGCCGAGGTGCACGGGCGCCCCGCGGCCGCCGCGCGCGCCTTCGTCGACGCGCTCACCGCAGCGCGCGAGAGCACCGACTCGAACGTCGCCCTCGCGGCGTGGCTCGCCGCGAGTCGGCTCGGCCAGCTCCGGAGCTCGGTCGCCGATCTCTACGAGAAGAACAAGGCCGCGATCGACGCGTTCGTCGCCGCGCCCGGAAACGCCGGGTGGCGCGCTGCCGCCGAGGCCCTCGATTTCTCGCTCGCGGCTGCATACGAGAAGGCGGAGATCGAGGGCGAGGCCGGCGCCGAGCGCGTCGCGGCGCGCGTCGGATGCTCGCGTCACGTGCGCCTCGTGGGGCCGTTCGGACGGGGCACGGCGCCCGAACGGCGGCGGCATCACGCGCCCGAGCGACCGGGCACGTGGCTGCCCTTCTATCCGCCGGACCCGATGCGCGGAACGGTGCCGCATCTCCTCAAGGTGGAGCAGCCGCGCTGCTTCGCGTCGGCGTCCGAAGAGACCGAGAGCGGCGTCTTCTACGCCGAGACGTTCTTCACCGCGCCGAGCGACATGGAGATGATCGTCGCGGCGCAAGGTGCGCTCGCCGTCTTCGTCGACGACGCGCCGGTTCTCGAGCGCGATCTCCGCGAGTGGGGCGTGTGGCAGCGCTTCGGCGCGCGCATCAAGGTGAGCGCGGGCCGCCATCGCGTGGTCGCGCGGCTCTTGAACGACGGCACCACCATTCGCTTCCTCCGGCCCGACGGCGTGGCGCTCGGTCTCAAGACCGACTCCGACGCCGACCGCCCGTACGTCCAGACGCCGCCGGTCGTGCTCTCCGATCCCAACCCGCTCGCGAGCGTCGTGCGCGAGCGGGTCGCCGCGGGCAGCGCCGCCGGACCGGCGTCGATCACCGCGTTTCTCGCTTCGTACATCGCGCACGCCGAGGCGATGGACGACGTGGCGAGCACGCTCGCCGAGCCTCTCGTCACGCCGGAGAACGCGGGCGCAGTCGCGCTCGAGCTCGCGGCGTTGTACGCGCGCGGCGACTCCGCGTACCCCGACGAATCCAAGCGGCGCAACGAGCGCACGCTCCGCACGCGGGCTGCGCAGCGCGATCCCAAGCTCTGGTACTCGCGCGCGTGGCTCGCCATCGACGCCGGGGAGCAGCGTGGCGGCGTCGAGGCCGTGGCGCCGCTCCGCGCGCTCACCACCGAGTTCCCCGAAGTGCCGGAGGTCTTCGAGGGGCTCGCGCGCCTCTACGCGCGGCTCGGATGGCGCGGCGAGCGGATGGCGACCCTGCGCGAGCTCGGCGCGAAGTTCCCCGACGACACCGGCGGCCTCCGCATGCTCCTCGCCGCGCTCGACGAAGAGGGCCCCGCCAAAGACGCCGACCTCGTGGCGGCGCGCATCAAGAAGCTCGATCCGGACAGCGAGGTCGCGATCGATCGCGCGCTCGCCGGTCACGACTACAAGGGCGCGATCGCCGAGCTCCGGCGGCTCGCCAAACGGCGGCCCGATCGCAAGGAGCTCGCCACGCGCATCGCGAGCCTGCTCGAGCAAGCTGGCGATCCCGCTGCGGCCGAAAAACAGCTCGAGCGCGCCCTCGAGCGCAGCCCCGAAGACGCCAAGGCGCGCTTTCGACTCGCCGATCGCGCCCTCTCGCGCGGCGACGCGTCGGCGCTCCGGCGCGCGCTCGCAGAGGCGCTGCAGGTCGGTGCGAGCACGACCACGCTGCGCGACGCCATCGCGCTCGTCACCGGCGCGACCAACCTCGAGGGCTACCGCATCGACGGGCGCGCGGTGATCAAGGAGTTCGAGCGCTGGGAGAAGTCGGGCAAGAAGATGGAGGGCACCGCCGCGCGCGTCCTCGACTACGCCGCGCTGTGGGTGCACCCCGACGGCACGAGCGAAATGCTGGAGCACGAGATCCAGCGCATTCAATCCCAAGAGGCGGTGCAAAAGGAGAGCGAGCAGGCGCCCGAGCAGGGCCTCGTCTTGCGCCTCCGCGTCATCAAGAAGGACGGCTCGGTCCTCGAGCCCGAGCTGGTGCCCGGCAAGCCCACCGTCACGATGCCGCACCTCGAGGTGGGTGACATCATCGAGAGCGAGCGCATCCTCCCGGCGAGCGACGGCGACGCCAAACGCTACCGCGGCCCGCACTGGTTCTTCCGCGAGCCCGACAAGGGCTATTGGCGGAGCGAGTTCGTGATGGTGACGCCCAAGGCCAAGGCGGTTGAGATCGAGACGCGCGGCAAGGTGCCCGCGCCCACCGTCAAAGACTTGGGCGCGTTCGTCGAACGCCGCTTCCGCGTCGACGAGAGCCCGCCCGCGGTGGAGGAGCCCGACGCGCCGCGCGCCGTCGAGTTCTTGCCCAGCGTTCGCCTCGGTTGGGGCGTCTCGCTCGAAGACACCGTGTCGCGCCTCGTGGACGTCGCGAGCGATGAGACGCCGCTCGATCCCCGCCTCGGCGCGATCGCGCAATCGATCGTGAAGGGCGTGCCCGAGCGCGCCACCCTCGAGCGCGCGCGCCGCATCTACCGCTGGGTGCTGGCCGCCGTCGAAGACGGCAACGAGAACGACGGCCGGCGCGCCGTCACCGGAAGGCGCGGCTCCAAGCAAGCGGCGTTCGTGCACCTCCTCCGTCAGGTGGGCATCGTTCCCGACCTGGCCATCACCAAGAACCGCTTGGCGATGCCGCCGTCGGGCAAGATGAGCGAGGTCGAGAACTGGGACAGCCTCCTCCTCCGCATCACCACGCTCGGCGAGACGCGCTGGATGGCGATCCGCGACAAGTTCACGCCGTTCGGCTACGTGCCGCCCGAGCTCCGTGGACAGCCGGCCATCGTCCTCACGCGTGACACGCCGCGCGTGACCATCCCGCAAGACGGCGCGCTCGACGGCGTCTTCTTCGAGGGCACCGCGCACGTGCGCGAGGACGGCGGGGCGACGCTCGAGCTCGTTCAGCGTTATGCCGGTCGCATCGGCACCCAGATGCGCGGCGTCCTCGATCGCATCGCCCAAGGCCAGCTCCGCGACTTCGCCGAGACGCGCCTCGTGGGGCGCAACTTCTCCGGCGCGCGGGTCAAAGAGGTCACCATCGAGGACAAGGACGACCTCGACAAGCCCGTCACGCTCCGCATCAAGGCCGACGCCCCCGAGGTCGTGCGCCGGACGCCGAGCGGTGGCGTCGTGAAGCCGGTCTTCCCGCTCAAGCTCGGCCAGCTCGCCACCCTCCCCGAGCGCGAAACCCCGCTCCTCCTCGGGTCGTCGACGCACGCCGAAGTCCGGTTCCGTGTCGTCCTCCCCGAAGGCTGGCGCATGCCTGCCGATTTGCCGCCCGGCGACGTGAAAGACGGCGAGCACGTGGTCACCGTGCGTGACCGCGTGGAGGGCCACGCCATCTCGCTCGATCGCACGGTCGAGGTCCCGGCTGGCCGCGTTCAGCCAGGGGCCGACTACGCCAAGTTCTTGCAGTTTACACGCGACGGCGACGCGCTCCTCGAGCGCGAGATCGCCGTCGGCATGTGACCCGGGGTACGATGGCCGGGCGATGATCGTCACCCGCGTCACGAACCTCGTCGAGCGCGCCGTCCCGCAAGGCTCGAGCCGCCTCCGCATCGAGAGCGGCGGCAAGGTCGTGGAGTGCACGCTCCCCGCGGTCGGCGCCACGCTCGGCGCCGACAAGGCGTGCGACGTGGTGCTCGTCGATCCGGCGGTGTCGCGACGGCACGCCACGATCGCGCCCACCAAGGGAGGCTTCCGCGTCGTCGACCTCGGGTCCACCAACGGCACCTTCGTCGACGGCGTGGCCATCAAGGAGGTCGTCGTCCCGGTGGGCACCACGCTCCGCCTCGGCGGCACGGTGGTCGAGCTCCTCCCGGCTGAAGAGTTCCTCGACGTGCCGCCCAGCGCGGCCACGTCGTTCGGGGCGCTCTTCGGCGCCAGCCTTCCCATGCGCCGCGTCTACTCGGTGCTCGAGCGCGCGAGCCAGTCCGACGTGCCGGTCCTCCTCCTCGGCGAGAGCGGCACCGGCAAAGAGCTCGCCGCTCGCGCGGTGCACGAGCACTCGCCGCGCAAGAACGGCCCGTTCGTCGTGTTCGACTGCGGCGCCGCCACCGAGAGCCTCGTCGAGAGCGAGCTCTTCGGCCACAAGAAGGGCGCGTTCACCGGCGCGCACGCCGATCACGCCGGCGCCTTCGCGCGCGCGCACAAGGGCACGCTATTTTTGGACGAGATTGGCGATCTTCCCCTCTCGGTCCAGCCCAAGCTCCTCCGCATGCTCGAGCGCGGAGAGGTCACGCCGGTGGGCGGAAAGAAGAGCGAGACGTACGACGTCCGCTTCGTGGCCGCGACGCACCGCGATCTCTTCGCCGAGGTCGACGAAGGCACGTTCCGCGGCGATCTCTTCTACCGGCTCTCGGTGGTCGAGGTGCACATGCCGCCCCTCCGCAAGCGGCGCGAAGACGTCGCCGATCTGGTGCACCGCTTCATGCACGCCGCTGGGCGCGTCGATCTCCAAGTGAACGACGGCGCGACGCTCGAGCGACTCGTCCAGCATGCGTGGCCGGGCAACGTCCGCGAGCTCAAGAACGTGGTCGCTCGTGCGTGCGCGCTCGCCCCGCGGGACGCGCGCTTCGACGCGCTTCCCTTCTTGCTCCGCCCCGCCAAAGGCGCGGACGAGGAGCCCGGGCTCGGCCGGCTCGACGTCCCGTACCACGACGCCAAGGCCGCGCTCCTCGAACGCTTCGAGCGCGAGTACTGCTCGTCTTTGGTGCGCCGTGCCGGAGGCAACCTCTCCGAGGCGGCGCGCCTCGCTGGCATCGAGCGAAAGTACCTCTACAAGCTGCTCGAGAAGCACGGGCTCCGCGGCGCGAGCACCGAGGGCGAAGATTGACCTCGGCGCACCACGCTCACAGATCGACGTGCGAGGTCTGCGTCTGTCCGAACTTCTTCTGCGTGTTGTACTTGATCACGAGCTCGTAGCCGCCCGGCGGCAAGTCGAGCCCGTAGCCCGTGTCGAAGGGCCCGTACACGATCGTCGTCCCCGTCTTTTGCACCGTCCACTGGCCGGTCACGGTGTAGACGGGGCTTCCGTCGGTGGGCGTCACCTCCACGTCGTCGACGTCGAGGCGCTTCAGCGCGAGGTCCACGTCGCCCGTCATGCCGAACGGCATCGTGATCCCGTTCGTGACGTTCTTGAAGGTCGCCGAGCAGGTCGGGCACACGAGGCCGGTGAGCGAGACCGCGCCGGCGCCACTCGGCCGTGACGCGAATCCGGCTTGAAAGACGCCATTCCACTTCGTCGTCGGGTCGTCGGCGACGACGCCGGTCACGGTGTACGTGGTCCACCCGTTCACCGTCGGGAGCTCCGGCGTCTCGAACGACACGCGCAGCTTGATCGGCTTCGGCTGCGGAAGCGAGGTCGTCGTGGGCGCGAGCGTGGCGATCTCGCCGGCCGCGACGTTCACGGTTTGGTCGAAGGGGATCGCGTCGTTCGCGTACTTGCGCATCAAGACGCGGTGCGCGCCGGGAAGGACCACGAGGCCGCCGTCGTACGCGCACTCGGTGCCGTCGATGGTCGGCTCCAAGTGCGCCCAGTGCGGCACGCCCGCGAACGGACCGAAGTCCGGGACCGGCGCGGCCGCCGGGAGCGGCGGGCCCGAGACCTTCACGCGAACGGCGCTCAACGCCACGGACGAGGGCTGCCCTTTGACCATGGTGACGGTCGTGCACTCGGTCGTCGGGACGAGGACCGGCTTCACCGGGAGGCCATCGTTCTTGGGCGGCGGATACGTCGTCTTCGCGAAGCAAACCTTCCACGCACCGGGGCGGAGAACGATCGGCGTCCCGTACTCGACGGGAAGCGTCACGAGCGCGCCGGTCATCGAATGGCCCGTGGCCACGAGCGGACGCTTCTCCACCTTGTCCATGTCCGCGCCCGACGGCGCGACCACGGTGAGCTTGGCCTCGACCGTGGGATCCGTGTCCTTGGGCTTCACCTTGAGCGCGTCGTCGGTCGCCTCGTCATCGGCGACGGGCTCGGCCGCGCACGCGGATAGCGTCGAGACAGCGGAGAGCGCCGAGAGTGCGAGCGAGAGCGCGAAGAACGAACCGCCGATGCGGGTACCGAACATGAAGAAGCTCCGAGAGAGAAAGCAGAAGGAGAGACGAAAGAGGGCTCGGCGTGAGCGAGCTGCTCCACGCTTCGCAACGGTCGTGCCGTTCGGGCACGTGCGATTTTTCCCGCGGGACCGACGACCCGGACCCGAGGTTGCACAAGTCGAGATCGCTTGATGCGCCAGGGGCGAGCGATCAGGGCTGCTCGAACCGGGCGCGCATGCGCGCGTAGAGCGCGTCGCGCTCGGCCTCACGACGCTCGAGCACGCTGGCCAGGGAGCGCTCGAATGCCGCGCGCTCCTCTGCGCACGCGAGATCGACGCGCGCCGCGTACTTGGACGTGATCTCCAGGCTCCGCCGCTCCTTGACCGAAGCCACGAGGACGCGGGCGTCGTTCTCGTCGTACTCCCGGAGCGCCGCCGTCCAGAAGGGGGCGCTGCACCTCGTCCACGCCACGTTCGAAGCCTCGACCTCGAGCGCCCACGTTTCGGGGATCGATCCGGCCGCGGACAGACGGCGCAGATCCACCTCGCGTAGGGTCGCGTCGCGCGGCGGCGCGCCGAGCGCGCGCCAAGGCCCGGGCGGAAGCCCGCGTTCGAGCCAGACCATCGGTACGCGGTAGCGCCCTCCGTCGAAGGTGACGAACGTCGCGACGTCGTCCGCTCCCACGCTCCAAACGACGCCGGGCGTCCGCGCCGAGAGGTCGCCGGCGCAGCGCGCGACGTCGAGCACGGTCTTCCCCACCCGACCGCGCACGAGGACGGTGGCGCCGAAGCGCGCGAGCGCCGAGCTACCGAAGCACCCGCCGCTCACGTCGACGACTCGATCGTCGACCTCGCCCTTCTCCGCGGGCGCGGGCGCCCAACGATGCGCCGCGGCGATCGGGCTCCGCAAGTGGAAGACCATCCCGACGTCGATGCGCTCGAGCGCGCTCGCGATTCGTTTGAGGTCGAACGAATCACGCTCCGTGAGCTCGGCGAAGCGCTCGACGACGGTCGTCGAGCCGGCGATGGCTACGGAGCCGGACGACACGCGCGTGGCGGACGCCGGCTCCGGAGCGCCGTTCGCGCAGCCCGCCGCCGCGCCGACGATGAGCGCGAGGAAGGAAGCGCGAAGCGACTTCACGACGGACGGTTGTAGCCGGAGGGGGGCGCGCCGTAGCCGGGCTGCGGGTAGCCCGAGACCTGCTGCGGCTGCTGCGCGTACGGCGCGGCCGGGGCCATCGACGACGGGAGCTGCGGCGCGGCGTAGCCCTGGGGCATCTGCTGCATGCCGTAGCCCGGGGCTTGGCCGGGGAGCGCCGCCGGGGGCGCCGAGCGGCGAGCCTGGAACGTGCCGACGATCGACTTGAGCTCGCTGCCGTTCTTCTTGAGCGGGCCGGCGAACGCTTGGATGTTCATCGTGACGCGCTTCGGGCCGCGCTGGGTGGCGGCGCGGAGCTTGATCTTGTTCTTCACGAAGAGACCCTTCGCAGCGAGCTCTTCGACGTCCGACCACGGCACGGACTCGATCGACGCGAGCTCGTAGCCGAAGCTGAAGATGCCGCGCTTGTGCTCGAGGAGCAGAAGCCGACGATCGGTCGCGAGGATCAGCGTGTACGGCTTCAAGAAGTCGAACGGGAGAAAGCGCGTGTACCAAGGGGAAAGCTGGCCCATCACCTTGCCGTGGAGCTGCTCTCCGGGCTCGAGGAGGGCTTGGGCGAAGAGCTGGGTCTGCAGGTCGTTGATGATGAGCTTCATTGGAGAGTCCTCGTCGTAAGCAGGCGTTTCTTGTTTTCGGGTTCGTTCAGTCGCGACCGCCGCTTTCGCAACCCACGTGCCGACGTCCCGCTCGGGACGAAGCCTCGGGTTTCCGCGTGAATTTCGGCGGCCCCGGCGCGGAGGCCGTGTCCTCGAGAACCCAATCGCGGCCCGGGGTGGGTACACTCGGGGCGTGGAGCTACCCGCGCGCGTCGGAGCCTTCGAGCTCACCGACCTCCTCGGCGAGGGCGGGATGGGTGCGGTCTACGGCGGCACCGCCGACGGCGTGCGCGTCGCAGTGAAGGTCCTGAAGAGCGATCTCGCGCTGACCGATCGCGAGCGCCGACGCTTCCTCGACGAGGCCGCCAAGATGCGGCGCGTGAGTCACCCGTCGATCGTGCCCGTCCTCGATGCGGGGACGCTGCCCGATGGTCGCCCCTTCTTGTCGATGCCGCGCCTCGAGGGCGAGACGCTCGCGGCACGCCTCGAGCGCGGCGCGCTCCCGATCGACGAGGCGCTCGGTTTCTTCGCCGAGCTCGCGAGCGCCGTCACCGCGCTCCACGACGCGGGGCTCGTGCACCGCGACGTGAAGCCGGAGAACGTGTTCCTCACCGAGGGCCGCGCCGTCTTGCTCGACCTCGGCATCGCCCGCGAAGTGGACGGCGCGAGCTCGACCACCACGATGGAAGGGAAGACTCGCGGAACGCCGGCGTATATGGCGCCGGAGCGTTTCTTCGGAGCGCCCGCCACGCTGAAGAGCGACGTCTACGAGCTCGCCGTCGTCCTCTACTGCATGCTCGTCGGCCGCGTCCCGTGGGACGACCCGACCGATCCGATGGGTCGACTGCACCCGGCCCCTCCGCACGAACGGAGCGCGACGCCGCGGGCGCTCTCGCTCGTCCTATTGCGTGCACTTTCCACGCGTCCCGAGATACGCCCCGACAACGCGTCGGCGTTCGCGGCGGAGATCGCGCGGGCGCGCGACGCGGACGGCGCCCCCGAGAGCGGGCCGCGCACCACGGCCAAGCTGGCGTCTGCGCCCCCGCCGTCGGGCGTCGCGGCGCACGTGATCAGCGCGCCGCCTGCGACCACCGAGGGCTCGTCTTCGGCGACGCGAAGCGGACGCCGAATGGCCGTCGCCACCTTGGCGCTCGTCGCGGTCGCGGGCGCGATCGGCGTCGGCTTTCGCGTGCGCGACGCCCGCACGACGACCGACGTCGGCACGGCGTCGCCCACGCCGGCGGCCACCCCGG
The DNA here is from genome assembly GCA_044224815.1 of Polyangiaceae bacterium. Classification (GTDB taxonomy): domain Bacteria; phylum Myxococcota_A; class Polyangia; order Polyangiales; family Polyangiaceae; genus JADJCA01. Next base: position 187,032 of record JBGAJR010000010.1, on the reverse strand, counting down.
CTTCGGCGGAAAGCGCGGCGCCGACGCCCAGCGCAACCGCGGCACCGACGGATCCGCCGACGCCCAGCGCAACGGCATCGTCGTCGCCGACCACGACGCCCACGCTCGTCACCGAGCCGCCGCAATCGGGCCGCGGGGCCGGCCGACAGACCGTGCCCACGCCGCGCATCCTCCCCGTCAAGGCGCGTCCCGAGGGCACGCGGCCCGCGTCGTCGCGACCCGACGAGTCGTACTACCTCGATCGGCATTGAGCGGCGGCGTCGCCGTGCTATCCCGCGGAGGTGAGCCTCGTGTCGAGCCGCGCGATCCTGAGCAGCCTCGCCATCGCGAGCACGCTGGCCGTTGGGGCGCTGGCCCAGGCCGAGCCCACGCGTGACGCCGCGGCCGCCGAGACCTTCTTCGCCGAAGGACGCGCGCTCCTCAAGGCGGGACGCCTCGCCGAAGCGTGCAGCAAGTTCGAGGCGAGCCAGCGGCTCGATCCGGCGAACGGCACGCTGATGAACCTCGCCGACTGTTACGAGAAGGTCGGGCGCCTCGCGAGCTCGTGGCTCGCGTTTAGGGAGGCCGCCGCCTCGGCCGAAGCCGCCGGACAAGCCGCGCGCGCATCGCATGCCCGAACGCGCGCGGCCGGCATCGAGCCGCGTCTGTGCCGTCTCCGCGTCGACGTGCATCCCACCATCGTGGTCCCGGTGCTCCGCGACGGAACGACCCTCGATCGCGCGGTGTGGGGCGAGTCGGTTCCCGTCGATCCCGGCACGCACACCGTCGTGGTACGCGCCAACGGGCTCGACGTCTGGACGCGCTCGGTCGAGGTGAGCCCAGCCACGCCCGGCGGTCCGTGCGAAACGGTGTCCGTCTCCATTCCGGCCATTCCCGGGACGGAGATCTTGAGCGAGCCCACGCCGCCGCCGGCGGCGACCACCACGCCTGCCCGCCCCGCGGGCTCGACCGCGCCCGAGAAGCCGGCCCCGATCGTCGTCACCCAGCGAAGCCCGGTCCCGCTCGTCGTCGCGGGCGTCGGCGCGCTCGGGATGGGCGTGGGCGCGATCTTCGGCCTCGCCGCGAAGTCCAAGTGGGACGACGCCAAAGCCAAGTGCACGCCCGACGGCTGCGGCGACGAATCCCAGTCCCTCGCCTCGACGGCGCGCACCGACGCGACGATCGGGTCCATCGGGGTCATCGGCGGTGGCGTCCTCCTCGCGGGAGGCGTCGTGTGGTGGCTCCTCGCGCCGAGCGAACGGACCGCCATTGCGTCCGCGTCACGCTCCGCGCCGCGCGTCGTTCCCACGCCGAACGGCGTCGCCGGCACGTTCTGAGCGGGCCGCGCGCACCGCGCGCGGCGATCGTTTCAGCCCCAACGATCGAGGATTTCCCACGCCGGATCTCCGGCGACGGCCACGCTGATGTCCACCGACGGATAGCGCGCGCGCCAAGCGTCGACGAGCATGCGCACCGGCCCTTCGGCGGCGACATGGAAGTGGAGTGTTCGCGCGCCGGGAATCGTCTCGTGCGCGATCGCCACCGCGTGCGCGCCGAGTGCGGCAGAGAGCGTTTGCTGCATGGACTCGAGCGCGCTCATGTCGCTCTTCTGCGAGAGCGACGCGTCCTCGGGGCGCGCCACGCGCATCGTCACCGAGAGGTGGGCGTCGGCGAGCGGATGGTCGATCCGCTTCACGGCCGCGTTGAGGGTGACGGCGACCGCGCCACCGTCGCGCGGATCCTCGAGGTCGACCCACACCTGCCCGGTCGCCCGCGCCGAGAACGCCAGGGCGTGCTCGCGGAGGGCCGAGAACGAGAGCGCGCCCTCCGGCGGAGCGTCGGCGGTGTCGACCGCCCCCACCCAGCGCTCGACACCGTCTTCGCCCAGGAGCGCATCGAGCGCGATGTACGCGACCTGACTCTTGAGCTTGTCGTCGGCCATGCTCGCGAACGCCGGGTGATGGATGGTCACGTCGAGCCGTTCACGCGTCTCGTCGTCGCGCGCTACACCGACCACGCCGTCCAAGGTGATCTCGTGGCCGCTCACCACGAGCACGAACGCCTGCGAGGAGTGGGGCTGCCGCGCCGCGTAGAACTCCCAGACGCTGCCGCCGTCCGGCGCACGGGCGAGCCATTGCTCGGTGAGGACGCGCAGGCGCGGATCACCCTTGCCCGAGAGTGCGAGGTGATGGTCGTTCACGTAGCCCGGCCCGAACTCCCAATCGAGGCGTGGGTCGATGGCCGCGACGCGCTCGCCCATCTTGGTGACCAATTCCGGTAGCTCCTCACCCGTGCGGAAGCTCGCTGCGAAGGCGTCCTTGGCCCCGGCCCAGAACTGCCAGAAGTCCGCGATCGCGTCGGTGGCGCTCATCGCCGCCGCGTCACTTGCCGCCGTCGGCCGCGGGGGCAGGCGCCGTCGGCGACGCGGGGGCAGGTGCCGCGCCACCGTCGCCGGCGATGCGCGAGCGCACGACGGCGTACGCCGCGTCGAGCTTGGCCCACGCTTCGACGACCTTCAGGCGCTCGGCCGCGCTCTCGGGCCACACGCCGGCGTCAGCGCGACCTTGGCCGAGCTCGGCGTAGCGACGCCAGAGATCCTTCGCGTCGTCCCACTTGTGGAGGCGCTCTTTGTCGCTCGCGAGCACGAAGAGGATGCGCGCCTTGGCGGGAGACGAGGGACCCGACGCGTCGTCGGCCGCCGTGAGCGGCCCCTCTGCTTCTTCCAGCTTGTTCTGCGAGAGGAGCGCTTCGCCGAGCGAGTACTGCGCGATGGCGTTGCGCGGCTGGAGCTTCACGGCCTTGCGAAAGAGCTGAATCGCGCCTTCGACGTCCTTGTCGACGAACTTCTGCGCGCCCTGAACCACGGCCTCCATGCTCTCGCTGAGCGCCGAGACGTTGTTGGCGTCGTGCCTCTTGCCGGCGGGTGCGGACGAAGGCGCCGGGGCGGCCGGCTTCTTGGTGTCGGCGCCGGCCTCCGACCACGCGAAGGCGGTGGACACGAGGACGATGACGAGGGCGACGGTCCGAACCGGAGAACGCATGCCGCGTAGGGTACCGCGCTCGCGGCCGCGGTGGAATCGCGGTTTTCGGCCGGCGCGAGCTCTGGCAAGCTTCCGAGCGCCGATGCTGACGCGCGTCCTCGAGCCCGAGGTGATGGACTCGGCTCAAGAAGCCGACGACTACGACGCGATGGATCACGCGGCGGTGAATCGCGCGTGCGTCGACGATCTCTTGGCGTTGGGACCCGACCTCCACGCGACGATCGACCTCGGCACGGGGACGGCGCTCATCGCCATCGCGCTCTGCCAGCGCGACGCGAGCGCGCGCGTCGTGGCGATCGACCTCGCGGATTCGATGCTCGCCCTCGGCGCGCGCAACGTCGCGGCCGCCGGCGCAGACGTGGCCGCGCGAATTTCGCTCGAGCGACGCGACGCCAAGGCCACCGGCCTCGCCTCCGCCAGCGTCTCGACCGTGTTCTCCAACAGCCTCGTTCATCACTTGCCCGAGCCGGGCGCGTTCTTCTCCGAGATCGCTCGCGTGCTCGCGCCGGGCGGCCTCGCGTTCGTTCGCGACCTCCGCCGCCCGGAGGACGAGCCCTCGCTCGCGACGCTGGTCGAACGTTACGCGGCCATCCCCTCCGAGCTGATCGGCGACGCCCGCGCGCGCGCCGAGCGGCAGCGCGGGCTCTTCGCCGACTCGCTCCGCGCCGCGCTGACGGTCGATGAGGTCGACGCGCTGGCGCGGGCGGCAGGAATCACCGGTGCGCGCGCCGCGTCGACGAGCGATCGACACTTCACTTGGATCTGGCGACGAAGCTGATGGGGATCGCGATCCGTGCGTACCCGTGGGCTTCGCTCGACGCGCTCTCCGTGGCGGACGTCGAGCTCGTGCGAGCCCTCTCGCGCATCGCCGGGGCGCTCGCCGCCGACGGACGCGCGACGGCCACGCTCGGACAACTGGTCGGTGTGCCGGTCACGGCTCGGCTCCAGAGGCTCGAGCCCGTCGCGAGCGCGCCCGACGTGGACGCGCTCGCCGTAGCGCTCGTCGTGGAGGGAGACGAGGCGCGTGGAGCGATCGTGTGCGAGGTCGAGCCGGGCCTCGCGATCGATTTGGTGGCGCGCGCGGTGAAGCGGCCGCCGCCGATCTTGCCGGGCGCTGGCGCGCGCGACGCGGCCGCCGACGCCGCGGCAGCGAGCGCTCTCGGCGCGCTCCTCGTGAAGGCGCTGCGTCGTTCGAGCGGCAGCGTCATCCTTCGTGCGCACGCGGCCGGGCGAGCGTCGGCGGTCGTCTCCAGCACCGTGACCGACGCGTGCGCGGCCGTGCTCACCGTGATGGTCGACGCCGACGTGTATCGCGCACGGGTTCTCGTATCGCGGCAGCGGGCGATGCGCGCGCCGGAGCCTCGACCGTCGCGCACGGAGTTGGCGCGCCTCGGCGACGTGAGCCTCACCGTGCCCGTGATCGCGGCCACGGCCTGGGCGCCTGCGCGCGAAGTCTCGGCGCTCGGCGTCGGTGACGTCTGGATGCCCGGCGGCCTCTCGCCGAGCTGCACGGCGGTCGTGCTCGCGGGAGCACACCTCGACCGGGGCATCGCGGCGACGCTCGATGGAGACCGGGGTCTCGTGATAGGGAACGCGATCGAGGAGCTCGGCATGACGACGGACGAAAGCGACACGATCCTCGAGTCGGCCCTCGACGCACCGGTCGTGGTGCGCGTCGAGCTCGGAGCCGTCGAGATGCCGGCGCGCGAGTGGGCCGCGCTCAAGAGCGGCGACGTGGTGCGGTTCCCGAAGCGCGTGGGAGCGCCGGTGACTTTGCGCGCCGGTTCGGTGGCGCTCGCGACCGGCGAGCTCGTCGACGTCGACGGCGAGATCGGAGTGCGCGTGACCGCGCTCCTCGGCGGTGGCGCATGACCGCCGCGCCCGCGCGCGTCGGCGCGCGCGTCGTGATCGTCGCCTCCGTCGCCACCGTCGCGTTCGGCGCGTCGGCGTGCTCGAAGGACCCGGCCACCACTGGCCAAGCTCCCGTCGCGAGCGCTTCCGCAAGCGGCCCGCCGTCGACCGGCCTCGCGCCACGCGCTTCCGCGAGCGCGCCGGAGAGAGGACCGGCCGCGGCACCCGCAGGAACACCCGCCACCTTCAAAGGCACCTACGAAGCGGCGGTGGGCACCTTCCCGCTCCCCGCGAACAAGGATTACGACGGCCTCAAGTGGCGCGGCGAAAAGAGCGAGAGCGGGCTCGGGAAGGGCGCAATCGAGCTCACCCTCCCCGCGGGACCGCGCGGCGTCGTGAGCGGCACGCTCGACGGCCCGCTCGGCCCGGCCGTGATCACCGGATACCTCGACGGCGACGACGTCACCGCACGGTTCGACCCCAAAGAGGCCGCCCCCGAGCGCTTCGCGGGCGGGCTCGTCGGAAAGCGCAAGGGCGACGCGCTCGAGGGCACGATCGACGCGGCGCAGGACTCCAAGGTGCTCCGGACTGGGCCGTTCAGCCTCAAGCTGACGCGGTAGTCGGCCGTCGCCAAACGCGAGCGCTCTGATATTCCATCGGGCGTGCTGACCGACGCGGAGCTCGAGGCGCTCGTCGCCCTGGAGTCGCTCGTCGACGACGACGCGGACTACGTCGCGGTGGCGCGTGACAAGCTCTCGCTGCTTTGTCAGGTGCTCCGCGTCTCCGGAGTTCAAGCTCGCGAGGTCGCCGCCGCGCACGCGACCGACAAGGCGGCGCGGCTCGAGCGGACCATCGACGAGTTCGCGCGCCTGAACGAAGCCCTTCGCCAGAAGGCCGAGGCGATGCAGGAGCGCTATCGCAGCCTGCGCCAAGAGCTCATGGACGTGCGCGAGTGGACCGACGCGCTCGACTCGCTCGTCGAGGCGCGCACGAGCGGCGTTCGCGAGCCGGACGCATCGCCCATCACCAACGCGTGGCGCAACGGCTACGAGACCTGCCAAGAGGCCGTGCTCGAGCGGCTCTCGGGCGTCCCGCTCGTGGCGCTCACCGACGAGCCGGTCGATCGCTTCGTCGACTTGAACGCGCTCGAGCGAAAGCTCTCCGCCCTCGAACGCGATTTGGATCACGAGCGCGAGACGCGCGCGTGGCTCATGGATCGCATGAACGCGCTCGGCCTGGCCCTCGGGATGCGGAGTCAGATGGCGTCACCCGACAAGCTGCTCCGGCAAGCGCTCCGCCTCGAGGCCATCGCGCTCGCCTCCGAGCAGCTCCTCGCGCGGGTGCGCGAGTCGTCCGGCTCGACTTCGGAGGCGATGGCGCGCGCGCTCGGCCTCGATCCCAGCGCCCCCGAGCTCGAAGCGCTGCGCCGCGAGATCGAGCGCTGGCGCAACGACCCCGACACGATGCAGGGCGACCTCGGCGACTGAAGAGCCGTCCGCCATACGGCGCTCGCGCTCGGGGTGGCGCGCTCAGAGCTCGATCTGCGTGCCCATCTCCACCACGCGATTCGGCGGCAGACCGAAGAACGCCGTGGCCGTGCGCGCGTTACGCGAGAGGATCGCGAAGAGCTTCTTGCGCCACGGCGCGAGCCCGGACTTCCCGGTGGTGAGGAGCGTCTCGCGCCCCAGGTAGAAGCTCGTGTCGGCCTCGTTGATCGAGAGGCCGGCCTCGGCGCAGCGATCGAAGATGTCGCGCACGCTCGGCGTCTGCATGAAGCCGAAGCGCGCCCGCACTTGATAGAAGCCGTGGCCCACGTCTTTGACCTCGACGCGCTCGCCGATCGGCACCTCGGGCACGTGCTCCGTCGCCACCGACAAGAGCACGACGCGCTGATGGAGGACCTTGTTGTGCTTGAAGTGATGCAGGAGCACGGGCGGCGCACCGTCCGGGTTCGACGTCATGAAGACCGCCGTGCCGCTCACGCGCACCGGCTTCTGTCCCTCCACGTCGCCGATGAAAAGATCGAGCGGCAGGGTCGCTTCCTGCATGACCTGACCGAGCGCCGCGCGACCGCGCTTCCACGTCGTCATGAGCGTGAAGACGCCCACCGCGATGGCGATCGGCACCCAGCCGCCCTCCATGAACTTGGGGAGGTTCGACAAGAAGAAGGCGAGATCGATGACGAGGAAGAGCGCGATGAGCGAGCCGGCCTTGAACCGGCTGTAGCCGAGCCGAGAGCGCGCCACGCGATAGAAGAGCACCGACGTGATCCCCATCGTCGCGGTGACCGCGATGCCGTACGCCGCCGCGAGCCCGGACGACGACTTGAACGCGAGGACCAGCGCGATGCACGCGATCATGAGCGCGCGGTTGACCTCCGGCACGTAGATCTGACCTTCGGCCTCACCGGACGTGTGCACGATCGTGACGCGCGGGCAGTACCCGAGCTGCACCGCTTGCTGCGTGAGCGAGTACGCGCCGCTGATGAGCGCCTGCGACGCGATGATGGCCGCGACCGTGGCGATGATCACGACCGGGTACACGAGCCCCCCGCTCACGAGCTCGAAGAACGGGTGATCGACCGCACTCCCGCGCACGAGGAGGAGCGCTCCCTGTCCGAAGTAATTGAGAAGGAGCGCCGGGAACGCGACCACGTACCAAGCGAGCCGAATCGGCTTGGGCCCGAAGTGCCCCATGTCGGCGTAGAGCGCCTCGCCGCCGGTGATGCACAAAACGACCGCGCCGAGGGTGTGCACCGCGTGTCCGCCGCGGTGCGCGATGAGCCACGCCGCGTGCCTTGGATCGATGGCCCAAAGCACTTCGGGCCGCTTCGCGATCCACGGCACGCCCATGATCGCGATCATCGCGAACCACACGAGCATCGCGGGACCGAAGATGGCGCCTAGCTTCGCCGTGCCGCGCTTCTGCACCAAGAAGAGGCCGAGCAAGATGACGACCGTGAGCGGCACCACGAAGCGCTCGAGCGCGTGCGTCGCGACGCCGAGCCCTTCCACGGCGCCGAGCACGCTGATCGCGGGCGTGATCACGCCGTCCCCGTAGAGCAGGCTCGCGCCGAAGATGCCGAGGAGGAGGAGCGTCGTCACCGAGAGGCCGGTCTTCCCGCGCCCGGCGATGAGGGCGAGGAGCGCCAAGATCCCGCCTTCGCCGCGGTTGTCGGCCCGCATGATGTGGGTCAGGTACTTCACGACCACGATCAGCGAGAGCGCCCAAAAGACGAGCGACAAGACCCCGAGCACGCCGGCTTCCGAGCGCGCCACGGCGTGCTCTCCGGAGAAGCACTCGCGGAGCGAGTACAGAGGAGACGTTCCGATGTCGCCGTACACGACGCCGAGCGCCGCGAGGGAAAGCTTCGCGACGTCGAGTTTGGTCGTCGCGACGGGGGTGCTCATGAGTTTCGGGCCTTTGGGTACTTGAGGTGCCCCCCGGGAGCAACTCCGAGGGGTCCAGACCGCACTGCAGAACGAGAATCCTCGTTCCGCGTCGGGCCGCGCGCTCGCAGCGGGCACCGGTGACGCGCGCGCCCCGATGCGCCATGCTCGGGCCATGATCGGGCGACCGAAGTACCTGGGGTGGGCGATGCGTCATTACGGACGCGCGGGGTTCGATCTCGCATCGAGCGGGGCGCCCGCGTTTCCGCAGTCCGAGCTCGGCGCGGTCTCGAGCCTCGACGGAAGCGACGGCTGGGAGCGCCTCTGCGCGGCCATCGCGCGCCACCATCGCCTTCCTCGCGCGGAAGCCATCGGGGCGCTCGGCGCCTCGCACGGGCTCTGGCTGGCGTACACGGCGCTCCTCGATCACGGCGACGAGGTGCTCGTCGAAGATCCCGCGTACGAGCCGCTCGTCCTCGCCGCCCAAGCAGCGGGCGGCGTGGTCCGACGCTTCGATCGCGGTCCGTCGATGGGCTACGCGCTCGACCCGGAGCGCGTGTTCGCCGCGCTCTCGGACAAGACGCGCGTCGTCGCGATCACGAATCTGCACAACCCGAGCGGTGCGCGCGCCAGCGACGAGGCGATGCGCGCCATCGCGGCTCGCCTCGAACGCCAAGGCGGCACGCTCTTCGTCGACGAGGTCTACGCGCCGTTCGATCACCTCGTGGGCAAGGACGGCGTCTTCTTCGGCACGGCGCGCCGCCTCGGCGCGAACGTCGTCACCACGTCGAGCCTCACCAAGACCTACGGCCTCGGATCGCAGCGCGTCGGCTGGGTGCTCGGCCCCGAGGCGGTGATCACCCGCGCCATGGACGCCCTGGTCGCGACGGCGGGCGCGCTCCCGACCGCGTGGGCGCACCGCGGCGTCCTCGCCCTCGAGCACGTGGGCGCCCTCGCCGAGCGCACGCGCGGCCTTCTCGGCGACAAGCGCGCCCGCGTTGCCGCGTTCATGCGCGAGCAGCCCGCGCTCTCGTGGAGCGCCCCGCCGGCGGGCCTATTCGGCTTCGCCGTCGCGCCGCACGCCGGCGATCTCCTGCCCGCGATCGAGCGCGGCATCGCATCGCACGACGTCATCGTCGCGCCCGGGTGCTTCTTCGGGATCCCCAACGGCTTCCGACTCGGTTGGTCGCTCCCCGAAGACAAGCTCGACGAGGGGCTCACTCGTCTGGTCGCCGTGCTGCGCGACGCCGGGCTCGACATGCGCGACGCGCCCCGGGGGACCGCGCACCGCTCGCGCGCAGAAGCAGGAGCTGCGTCGTGACCGTCCGCGACGATCTCGCGCAGGCCATGGGTCCGGTCTTCTTCAGCGATCTGCGCGCGCACCTCACGCGCGACGTCGTCATCGTGATCGATCGCGCGCTCGACCTCCTCGACGTGGCGGTCGCGGTCGCGAACGACGACAAGACGTTCATCTCGGCGCAGGTCAACGCCGGCCGCATCCGCAAGCCTTCCGAAGAAGATCTGGCCCGATGGGCCACCATCGCCGACGCGCGCTGGGACTCCGTCGTGGTCGCTCCGTTCGTCATCGTGCGCGAGCGCGCCGACGCCGCCGCGCACTGAAGAGCGGTCCGAGAATCGGGCGGCTCTGACTGGATCCTGGCGAGCTCGAGGGGCCTCGACGTGAGAACGAGCGAAAGCGCTGGCTACGATTCGTGGACAGCTCTCGAGCACGCTCGCGATCAGCCGCCGCCGCAGCGGTCCGCGCCGTCGCCCACGTCGACGGCGGTGCCGACCGTACGGCGGATGCTGGTCTCGTCGGGATCGTTCTTCGTGCCCGTATCCATGTGCCAGTGGTTCCGGTGGACCGCGTTGTAGTTGGGCGTGAGGATCGTCTTGAAGATCGGCACCGGCGCGTTGGCGACGTCGCACACGAGCCCGTAAAGGAATCGGCTCACGCCATTTTGCGCGTTCAGGCCGGCGCCGCACGTGGCGCTACCGCTGATCACCCACTGGCTCGCCTTCTCGATGTCGTAGGTCACGCCCGACGTGAGATGCAGGTACTTTACATCGATCGCCCGACCCCACGAGTGGTTGGAATAGCCCTGCCCTCCGCAGTCGGGCTCGGGATCGCTCGGCGAGCGGCATTCGTTGGTCGGGCTCCAGGCGCAGCAGCACCGGTAGCAATATGAGCCGAGGGTGCCGACGCGATCGACGCCATGCGCCTTCAGGACTTCGGCGAAGCGCGCGAGCGTGAGCACGAACGCGCAGGCCATCGGATCTTTGGTGAGCTTGTCGGTGTCTCCATTGGTGAAGCGCACGCCGAGGACGTCGCCGTTCAGGTAGACCGCCTCCTCGACGCCGCGCGCGACGGCGGGCGCCACGGAGATGCCCTTGTCGCGAAGCGCGCGCAGGCAGGCCGACTGCGGCCCGTCGTCTCCAGCGTCGAGCGGCACCGGGGGCGGCGGGGGCGGCGGGGTGGCGTCCGGTGCGCCGGCTTCCGCGATCTCGGCCACGACCCCGGGACCGACGGGTGCTGCGCCGTCCTCGTCGCTGCTGCACGCCGCGGTGACGAGCGCGATCACGACCCCCAAGTGAAGCGCGACGGACCGAACGAGCATGCGCACCAGAGAGCACATGCTGCGCCACGACTCGTGACTGCGCGTCCCTCGCGATCTCCGCACGTTGCGTCGTCGAGGCGATGGCGGGCATGTCTCGACGACGCGACGAGCGGATCGCCCACGCAGCGCGCGCACACAATCGTTTGAGCACCAACAAAGCGAAGACGCGGCGCGAGCACCACGTGGGTGCCCGGCCGCGTCAGTCGACTTCTTCTCTGGTGGCGCGGTCAGAATCCAAAGTCTCCGAAGTCGCCGCCGCCGCCGTTACCCCCGAAGAAGTCGTTGCCGCCCTGGTTGCCGTTCGAGCCGCTACCGCCGAACAGATTGCCGAGCCCGCTGAGCGGGTTGCCGCCGCCCGAGCCGCCGCTTCCGGTGAGGCCGTTCAAGAGCCCGCCGAGCTGACCGAGGCCGGGCGTTCCGGTGGCTTTGCCGACGGCGTTGAGGATGCCCGCCGGGTTGCCCGACGAGAGGCCGTTCACGAGGCCCGGGAGCGCGCCGAGCACGCTGTTGACGTTGAAGCCGCCGCCCTGCGCCTGGGGGGTTGGCGCGTGCGGCACCGCACCGTAGTTGGGCTGAGGAATGTAGCCGCCCGCCGAGTACGGGAGCGCGGCCGGGAACGCGCCACCACCCTGGTGATACGGGTCCTGGACCGGCGTCGGGTGACCGGGCGCACCGAACGGATCGAACGCATTCGAGTGCGTCGGGTCGGGATGCGTGCCGGCCGAGACGGGTCCACCGGGCGCGTACCCACCGTAGCCAGGCGCCGCGGGCGCCGCTCCGAAGGGATTCGCGTAGCTCGGGCTGCCGTAGCTCGGGCTGCCGTAGGTCGGGTTGCCGTACGCGGGCGTCGTGCTGTGCCCGAAGGGATCACTCCCGAACGAGGAGGTCGACATGCCCGTGGGGTTCGGGTGCAGGTTGCGGAGGTCGAGACCGCCGTTGACTGCGTCGAGTGCGTCGAGGTCCAAATCCTTCTTCATCGCATTGGCTCCTACGGGGGGACGACCATCGATGGTGCAAGGGTCCGTCCATCGCACCCAGGCAGGAAATTTCGCCCGAACTGGCCGATTTTTCGACTTACCTACACCGCCGCCGGATCGACCGGGAGCGCGTTGTCTCCGCGTCGTGACGCCACTCGAGCAGCATCGCCCGCGGTCACGTCCGCCGCGTCGCCACCAAGGTCACTCCGAGGAGGATGAGGACGCCGGCCACCGCGGCGTGCGGTGAGACGGGCTGCCCGAGCTGCACGTAGGCGAGCGACGCCGCGATGAGCGGCTGCATGTAGATGTAGATGGTCACCAGCGTCGCCGTCGATCGCCCGAGCGCCCATGCGTTGGCGAGGTACGCGACGATCGTCGGGACCACGATGATGTACGTGAGGAGCGCCGTGGCGCGCGGCGTCAGATCGCCGAGATCGTGTACGAGCGATCCGAGACCGACGGGCAAGAAGACGATCGCGCCCCAGGTGAAGATCCAGCGCATCACGACGAACGCGCCGAGGCGTTGAATGACGCCACGACCGAGCACCAGGTAGAGCGAGTACGAGATCGAGTTCACGAGGACGAGCGCCGCGCCCCGATCGATGTCGCGCACGCCCGTCAGCCGCAGCGCTCCCGCGAGCGCGAGCGCGAACCCGATCCACAGCCGCGCCGTCGCGCGCTCCTGCCGAAACGCGACCGCGAGGAGCGCGGTGAAGACCGGGATTGCCACCGCGAGGAGCGACGCAGAGAGCGCCGTCGTCTGACGCAAGCCCATCAGGAAGAGCGTCTGGTTGATGGCGATGCCCAAGAGGGCAAGCACGATCAGCCATCCATGATCGCGGAGCCCGAGCCGCGCGCCTGCTCGCGCTGGCGCGTCCGGGATCACGAGCCCGAGCGCCTGGAAGAAGACCGCCGCGCCGATCATGCGGGCCATCGCGATCGCTTCGGGCGCGAGGCCGCCGCCGCCGAGGGCGCGCGGCATCATCGCGAGCTTGCCTTCGACGGCCTGGGAGCCAAACGCCAGCTGAACCACGAGGAGGGCCGCGTGGGTCGCCCATCGACCCACCGGGTGCGGCTCCACCGCAATCTCTCGAGATTCCGCCCTTTCGGGACCTGCCTGGTACACTTCCGGCTCCCTACGGTTGCGAGTCTATGCGGCCCGCACCTAGGAAGAGGCCAGAGGAATCATGTGGACGTCGCTACCCCTGTTCGGTTCGGGGCTCCTGCTCGCGGTCATGGTCGTGGCCGCGTACACCTTCGCGGTCTCGTTGGTGGCCGGCGCGAACGGTAAGCCGAGAACGCTCCAAGCCGCGCGCTTCGGCGCCTACGGCACGGTCATCCTGATCCTCGCGGCGGTCCTCTGCCTGGCCTACGGCTTCGTCAGCCACGACTTCCGACTCCGCTACGTCGCGCACTACTCCGATCGATCCATGTCGACGGCGTATCTCCTGACCGCGCTGTGGGGCGGCCAAGACGGGTCGATCTTGTGGTGGCTCTTCCTCCTCTCGCTCTACATCGGCGTGTGCGTCAAATGGCTCGGGCGCCGGTTCGCCGAACTCCAGCCGTACATCTTGGCGACGTGCATGGTCGTCGTCCTCTTCTTCTCCGTGCTGATGGCCTTCGCGGCCAACCCGTTCGGCACGAGCGTCGCGGGCGCGCGCCCCGACGGCGAGGGGCTCAATCCCCTGCTCCAGAATTTCTACATGATCATCCACCCGCCGAGCCTCTACGTGGGCTTCGTCGGGTGCACGATCCCGTTCGCGTTCGCGATCGGCGCGCTCATCACCGGTCGGCTCGACACCGAATGGATCGTCGCCAGCCGCAAGTTCACGCTCTTTTCGTGGATGTTCCTCGCCATCGGCAACACGCTCGGCATGCTCTGGGCGTACGAGGAGCTCGGCTGGGGCGGTTACTGGGGATGGGATCCGGTCGAGAACGCCGCCTTCATGCCGCTCCTCACCGCGAGCGCGTTCGTGCACTCGGTGATGATCCAAGAGCGCCGCGGCCTCCTGAAGCTCTGGAACGTCTTCCTCGTTTCGCTGACGTTCTTGATGACGATCTTCGGCACGTTCCTCACGCGGTCCGGCGTCATCGCGAGCGTCCACTCGTTCGCGCAGTCGTCGATCGGTGACTACTTCGTCGGCTTCCTCGTCGCGGCGGTCGTCGTCCTCTTCGGCATCGTGCTCTACCGGTGGCCCGAGCTCCGCGACTACCCGAAGGAGCCGCGCCTCCGGAAGGCCGCCCTCGCGACCGGCTTCGCGGTCGTCGGCATCGGCATCGGCGCTGGCATGGCGCTCACCAACGTGCCCATGGGCCCGACGACGCGCGCCGCGCTCGTCGCGATGATCGCGGCCGGCACCGTCTACGTGGGCGTCGAGCTCGTCTTCCGCCGCATGACGCGCGGCCTCGATCTCACCCACGCCCGCCCGCAGATCGAGTCGATCTGGTCGCGCGAGTTCACCTTCCTCCTCAACAACTGGGGCCTCCTCGGCTTCATGGCCTTCGTGCTCGTCGCGACCACGTTCCCGATGATCAGCGAGGCGTTCTGGCACGAGAAGGTGTCCGTCGGCGCGCCCTACTACAACGCGTGGGTCCAGCCGATCGGCCTCACCATCTATGCGCTCATGGGCATCGGCTCGCTCTTCGGCTGGAAGAAGACGAGCGACAAGGCCCTGCGGCGCGCGTTCCGCTGGCCGCTGATCGCGCTCGTCGGCACGGCCGTGCTCCACTTCGCGCTCGGCTCTCGCCTCGGCTTCCCCGCGCTCGCGTTCACCGATCCGATCTACCCCGGGCCGCTCGGCGCCGCGCTCCGCGGCTTCAACGGCGTGACGCCCGTCCTCGGCATCTCGCTCTCGGCCTTCAACGCCGCGGTCATCATCCAAGAGTTCGCCATGCTCTTCGCCGCGCGAAAGCGCTCCGGCGCGAGCAAGGACGTGCCGCAAGCGCTCTGGTACGCGGGCCTCGTCCCCGGCTTCCTCTACACGCTCGTCACGTTGCCGCCTCCCTCGCGCCGACGCTACGGCGGCTACGTCGTCCACTTCGGCATCGTGTTCATGTTCCTCGGCTTCACCGGCGCCTCGTGGAACGTGAACCGCGAGACCACGATGAGCCCCGGCCAGACCTACGACGTCGAGGGCTACACCCTCACGTACGCCGGCCCGCGCATGGAGGTCGACACCACCAAGCGCATGGTCTTCGCCGATCTCAAGGTGACCAAGAACGGAAAGGACATCGGCGCGGTCACTCCCGCCAAGTTCATCTACAAGCGCCGCCCCGAGATGCCGACCACCGAGGTCGCGATGCTGCACACCGTTCGCGACGATCTCTACGTCGTCGTCGGGAGCATCAACCCGCAGACCAAGGTCGCGGCGCTCCAAATCCACGTGAATCCCCTGGTGAGCTGGATCTGGTTCGGCGCCATCATCCTCATCTTCGGCAGCGTCATCTGCATGTGGCCGGAGCTTCGCCCGCAAGAGTCGCGCGTGTGGGCCGCCGCGCGCGGCGTGGCCGGCGCCACCGCGAGCATCACGATCGGCGTCGTCATTGCGATGATGCCGGTCCCGGCGCACGCCCAATCCAACGGCGACCCGGGCGCGTCGAGCCTGCACGCCGGCACGGTCAAGATCGACAACCCGATCGAGCGCGACGTCTTCGGCAAGCTCCGCTGCATGTGTGGATCGTGCCCGCGCGATCTCCTCTCGTCGTGCGCCTGCGACACCGCCGAAGAGGCGCGGCAGAAGATCCGCGCGCAGCTCGCGGCCGGCCAGAGCAAGGACGAGATCATCCTCGCCTACGCCAACGAGTACGGTGCGGCGGCCCTCGCCATCCCGCCCAATACGGGCGCGATGCGCGCCATCTACGTCGTGCCGCTCGTCGGCATCGTGGCCGGCGGCGCGGGCGTCGTGTTCCTCATTCGTCGCTGGCGGAAGCCGGGCGGCGGCGATGGCGACGCGGGCGGCGGGGCGACCGGCGGCGGCAAGGGCGGCGCGCTCGCAAAGGCCGACAAGGAGACGTCGGGGGGGAAAGACGAGTACGATGCCCGCCTCGACGACGAGCTGAGGGAGCTCGATGACTGACGAAAAGTCCGCATCGCGGACGGAAGAAGAACTAGCGACCGAGGCTGCGGAGGCCGAGCGCAAGCTCGGTCGGAACCTGTCTTTCGGCATCCCGGCCGCTTCGATCGTCGCCGCGATCGGAGTGGGTGTCGTCACGAGCGCGGGGCCAGCGATCCTCGTCTTGCTCGGAGGCGCGCTGCTCGGAGCGATCGCCTTCTTGTGGGCGAGCCTCCGCACGCTGGGCGGCGACGCGCCCCTCGCCGAGGAGATGGAGCTCCTCCACGTGCGCACCGCGGGCGGCGCCGATCTGGCCGCGCGGAAGCAGAAGGCCCTGCGAGCTCTCAAGGACCTCAAGCACGAGCACGACATCGGCAAGATCGACGACGCGGACTACAAGGCGCTCGAGGCCAAGTATCGCGACGAGGCCAAAGACGTGCTCCGCAAGCTCGACACCGAGATCGAGCCCTACCGCGCCAAGGCCGAGGCGCTCGCCGAAAAGCACCTCGCGAAGGCTGGCCTCACGCGTAAGGAGAAGCGCGCGAAGACCGACGAAGCGGACGAAGGCGTCGACGCCGATGCCGACGAGGCCGCGAAGAAGAGCCGCAAGAAGGCGGGCGCGGCCAAGGATGCGACCAAGGACGACGCCAAGGACGACGCCAAGGACGCGACCAAAGACGCGGCCGAGGATCAGCGCAAGCCCTGCCCCAAGTGCGACACGCCCAACGACCCCGACGCCGCGTTCTGCAAGAAGTGCGGAACGTCGCTCGCCAGCGAAGCCGCGGCCGGCGAAGCCGCGCGAGACGCGCGATGAAGGCCCCGAAGCAACTCGTGCATAGTGCAATGATTCGCCGGGCCGCCGCCGTGTTTGCGGCGACGCTCGCCTTGGGCGCGGTTCGACCCGCGGTGGCCGACGACGCCGGAGCCGCTTCGGTGGCGCGACCCACGGACGCCTCGACGCCGCGCGCGGCCGACGCCGGGAGCGCGTCCACCAGCGGAGAGCCGCGCCCGACGGGAAGTGACTCGGCCGCGGCCGCGGACCCGCACGCCGGAGCGGGTGGCGCGGGTGGCGCAGGCTCGGGTGGAGACGCCGCCTTCATGAAGCCGCTCGAAGACGCGGTCGTCGCCGATCCGAGCTTGCCCTTCGGGACGATCACTGCGGTCATCCGCGACGCCAACGATCGACCGCGGGCGGGCGTCACCGTGACGCTGGGGATCATCTTCAACTCCGTCGCCAAAGGCGAGAGCCGGCGAGAGGTCACCGCGCAGACCGACTCCGAGGGTCGCGTCCGCTGGGACAAGCTCGAGGGCGGGAGCGCGATGTCGTACCGCATCTCGGTTCGACAAGGCCCCGGCCTCTTCGCGGCAGCGCCCTTCAACCTCGAGACCGGCAAGGGCATGCGCGCGGTGCTGCACACGTACCCCGTGTCCACGGACATCACGTCCGCGCTCGTCGTGATGCAGGGCGTCGTCTATCTCGAGCTCAAAGACGATCGCGTTCAAGTGCAGCAGGCCTTCAACGTCTTCAACTTCGGCAAGACGGCGTGGGTGCCCACCGACTTCGTGATTCCGCTGCCGCAAGGCTTCACGGCGCTCACGGCGGTCCAGTCGATGAGCGATCAGACGGTCGAAGAGGTGAAGGGGCAGGGCGCCGCGCTCAAGGGCACCTTCGGCCCCGGTCAGCACTCGGTCGAGTACCGGTGGCAGGCTCCGTACTCCGGCGAGTCGGTGCTCGATCTCACGCTAGGGATGCCGCAAAACCTCGCCGCAGCCCGCGTCATGGTGGTCGCCTCGCAAGAGATGAAGGTCTCGGTCGACGACTTCCCTGCCGTGCGTGCGGGTCGCGACGGGCAAGGCAACTCCATCGTCGAGACCGAGCGCGAGATGCGTCGCGAAGATCCGCCGCTTCGCACCCTCCACATCGTCCTTCGCGACATCCCGGGCCCAGGCCCCGGACGATATGTCGCGACGGGCCTCGCCGCCGCCGGCGTGGCTTTGGGCCTCGCTTACGCGCTCCGCTCGAGGCGCGGAGGCGGCTCCGACAAGGAAGAGCGCGGTAAGGAGCGGGCGCGCCTCCTGGCCGAGCTGGAAGACCTCGAGCGCGCGCGGCGCGACGGCGACATCGGTCCGCGCACCTACGAGAACGCGCGCCGTGAGCTCATCGACGCCCTGGCGCGTACCCTCGCGGCCGAGCCCGAAACGGCCGCCTAGCGCCACCAGGTGGCCTCGGCCCCCCTCCCGAACCCCGCGGCTCCCCCCCGCAAAAGATCGATCGTTGCCATGGCACAGATCGGTCTTGGCCGGGCGCGGCGTTCGCGCAGGCCGCTCGACCGCCCGACACGACAGGCGATCGTTGCCATGGCACAGATCGGTCTTGGCCCGGCGCGGGCTTGCGCTGATCCCAGGGACCGGCCGACGCCGCCAGGCGATCGTTGCCATGACACAGATCGTTTTTTCGGGTCGCTCGGCGCGCGCGGGGGTTGGGCAAACCATCCGATCGGTCTGAACCGGGTCCGTGGTGACCATCAGAAATAGCTTCGGAATTTCATGCATATGTGGTGCGTTGCGCCCACCGCCCCTCGAGGTGCGTCGCTGTGGGAAAGCCTGGGGCTACGGTCGGGGACTGAGCCGTGGATGGGGCTGGGGAGTAGGTGGACGCCTACCTCTCCCCCCATTCGCCCTCGGTCGCCCCACGTGTGAGCCCACATCAGCCTCGCGCGTCAACGCACTGAATCACCAACGGATTTTGGGCTCTCCACACTGTCCCCAGGCCCTAACCACTACCTCGATGGATTTAAATCTCTCTCCTGATCTGGAGAAGCCCAGAGGGTCAGGGAGAGAGGAGCGGTGGACTCTCCTCGGCCTCACGAAGCAAGGGCTCGAGAGGCCAACCATCAGGACCCGCTCGCCGCATTTCGGCTCTTGCGTCCGGACCAAAACACGCCGATGCATCGAGACCCCTCGCTGAGGTCTCGCATGCTGGAACTCTCGGTTTCGAAGAAGGATCTGCTCAAGCTCGTGACGCGCGTCCAAGGCGTCGCGGAGCGCAAGAGCACCATGCCCGTGCTGTCCAACGTGCTGCTCAGCGCGGACGCGTCAGGCACGCTGCGCCTCTCCGCGACCGACCTGTACCTGGCCATCTCGGGGAAGATCGGCGCCGACGTGACCAAGGCCGGCAGCGTCGCCGTGCCCGCCAAGGATCTCCTCGAGCGCGTGAAGATGATGCCCGACGGTCCGGTGCACATCGCGTCGACCGACAACGCGTCGACCACGCTCAAGGCCACCGGCAGCGCGCGCCGCTACACCCTGCGCGGCATGCCGGGTGACGACTTCCCGCCGCTTCCCGTCGCCGCCGAAGGCGCCCCGTCGCTCGCGCTCGAGGTCACGGTCCTCCAGGAGCTCATCGCCAAGACTTACTTCTCGATCTCGACCGACGAGACGCGCGCGCACCTGAACTCCGCGCTCTTCGAGTGGGACGGCGACACGGTCCGCATGGTCACGACCGACGGTCACCGCCTCTCGAAGATGGAAGTCAAAGTGCCCGGTCGTTCGGCCACTGCGACGATGCTCATCCCGCTCAAGGCGATCCACGAGCTCCGCCGTCTCTGCGACGAGATGGCCGCCGAGGCGCCCAAGGACGGCGAAAAGCCGCAGCTCCAGATCACGCAGAGCGGCTCGAGCGCGTTCTTCCAGGCCGGCACCACGAGCTTCAGCGTGAAGCTCGTCGACGCGCAGTTCCCGCCGTACGCGCAGGTCATCCCGCAGAACGCGGACAAGAAGATCCGTGTCCCGCGCGCGGCCTTCGCCGACGCGCTCCGCGCCGTCGCCATCGCCGCCAGCGAGCGCACCGGCGGCGTGAAGCTCACGCTCGCCAAGCAGTCGATGCGCATCACGAGCGAGTCGCCTGAGACGGGTGACGGCTTCGACGAGATCCCCGTCGAGTTCGGCGGCGCGTCGATGACCGTGGGCTTCAACGCCAAGTACTTCCTCGACGTGCTCGCCGCGCTCGACGAAGAAGAGATCGTGCTCTGCCTCTCGGGCGAGCTCGATCCGGCCGTCGTTCGCCCGAACTCCGATCGCGAGTTCCTCGCGGTCGTGATGCCGATGCGCATCTGACGCCGCTGCAGACGTCGTCGTCGTGACCGCGCACGTCCAGTCGCTCGTCATCGCGTCGCTGGCGGTTCGCGGGTTTCGAAATCTTGCGCCGCTCGACCTCGAGCCCTCACGTCGGTTCAACGTCTTCGCCGGCGACAACGGTCAGGGCAAGACGAACCTCCTCGAGGCGATCTACCTAGGCGCCACGACGCGGAGCTTTCGCACCTCCAAGCTCGGGGAGCTCGTGACCCACGGAGACGAGCTCGCGAGCGCGAAGCTCGACGTGGTCGAGGGGGACGAAGGTGACGAGGGCCAGATTCGGCGCGAGCAAGTCGTCGGCCTCAAGGGAGCGACGCGCAGCGTGAAGGTCGACGGGAAGCGCCCGCCGTCACTCGCTGCATTCGCCGTGAAGACGCCGGTCGTCGTGTTCCATCCCGGCGAGGTCGCGCTCTCGCAGGGCTCGAGCTCGGAGCGCCGTCGGCTTCTCGATCGTGCCGCGCTCTACATGGAGCCCGCGTCGTTCGGAGAGGCGGAAGCTTACGCCCGCGCCGTGCGAGAGCGTCAGCGCGCGCTCGAGACACGAGGGCCGGGCGCGCGCGATCTCGATCACTGGGAGACGCTCGTCGTGCGGCATGGGCTCGCCGTCATGCGTGCGCGTCGTCGCGCGGCCGAATCGCTCGTTGCGGCGGCGCGCACGGCCTTTGCGCGCATCGCAGCGCCCGACCTCGTCCTCGAAGGCGTCTATCGCCCGAGCGCGCCGGAAGAAGAGGCCGCGTACCTCGAAGCGCTCGCGATTGCCCGCATCGCCGACTCGCGTCGCAAGAGCGCGAGTATCGGGCCCCATCGCGACGAGCTCGTCCTCTCGCTCAACGAACACGTCGCACGCGGCACCGCATCGCAAGGACAGCATCGCGCCATCGTGCTCGCCCTCAAGGCTGCCGAGATCGAGGTCGTCGCCGACGCGCGCGGCGTCCGTCCCGTGCTCCTCCTCGACGACGTGTCGAGCGAGCTCGATCGCGAGCGAACCGCCGCGCTGATGGCGTTTCTGGCCGATCAAAAAGGGCAGGTTTTCCTCACCACGACGCGCCCCGAGCTGATCGACACGAGCGCGCTCGGGGCCTTCGCCGAGCGGCGCGATTTTCGTGTCTTGGAAGGGCGCGTCGTAGGGCGCATTTGACCCCCGTAAGACACTGATATTACGAGCCTATTTGGCGCGGTTCGGGGTGGCCAAGGACCCCTCTCTGGGCTATGCTCCCGGGCCCTTCGAGAGGTGCCCGGAGCGACCTGCCCGAGCGAGCCATTTCCGAGGGAAACGAAGCCAAATCCGCCATGACGCAATCCTCCGAAACGACGCCCCCGGCCGCGACTCCCTCGACCTACGGCAGCGAGAGCATCACCGTGCTCGAAGGCCTCGAGGCGGTGCGCAAGCGCCCCGGCATGTACATCGGCGACGTGCACGACGGCTCCGGCCTCCACCACCTCGTCTGGGAGGCCGTCGACAACGCCGTCGATGAGCACCTCGGTGGATTCTGCACGCGCATGGACGTCACCGTGCACTTCGACGGCTCGATCACCGTGGAGGACAACGGTCGCGGCATCCCGGTCGGCAAGCACGTCGAAGAGTCGAAGAAGCTCGGTCGCGACATCTCCGCCGCCGAGCTCGTCATGACCAAGCTCCACGCGGGCGGAAAGTTCGACCACTCGAGCTACAAGGTGTCCGCCGGTCTCCACGGCGTCGGCGTGTCGGCCGTGAACGCCGTCAGCGAGTGGCTCAAGCTCGAAATCAAGCGCGAGGGTCACGTCCACTTCCAAGAGTTCCGTCGTGGCGTCCCCGTCGCTCCGCTCCAGCAAATCGGTGACAGCGACAAGACCGGCACCAAGGTCAGCTTCAAGCCCGACCACGAGATCTTCACGATCACCGAGTTCCAGTACGACATCCTCGCGAGCCGTCTTCGCGAGCTCGCCTTCTTGAACGCCGGCTTCCACATCACGCTCACCGATGAGCGCGAGACCACCGGCGGCAAGGCCCGTCAGGACGTCTTCGAGTACAAGGGCGGCATCGGCGAGTTCGTCGAGCTCTTGAACAAGGCCAAGGAGCCGGTCCACGAGCAGGTCGTCACGATCTTGGCCGAGGCCACGCCCGAGGGAGGAACGACGGCGATCGTGGTCGAGGTCGCGCTCCAGTGGAACTCGAGCTTCACCGAGCAGGTCTATCCGTACACCAACAACGTCTCGAACAAGGACGGCGGCACTCACCTCACCGGGCTTCGTGCCGCGCTGACGCGTGTCTTCAACAACTACGGACAGAGCGCGAACCTCTTCAAGGACGTGAAGAACGGCCTCTCCGGTGAAGACATCCGCGAAGGCCTCACCGCGGTCATCAGCGTCAAGCACCCGGACCCGTCGTTCGACTCGCAGACCAAGTCCAAGCTCGTCTCGAGCGAGGTGAAGGGCATCGTCGAGAACGTGGTGGTCGAGAAGCTCGGCCGCTACTTCGAGGAGAATCCCTCCATCGCGCGCAAGATCATGGAGAAGGCCCTCCTCGCCGCCAAGGCGCGCGAAGCGGCGCGCAAGGCCCGCGAGGTCGTGCGCAAGGGCCAGATGGACTTCACGAGCCTCTCCGGAAAGCTCGCCGACTGCCAGACGCGCGACCCCGCGCAGGCCGAGCTCTACATCGTCGAGGGAGACAGCGCCGGTGGCTCGGCCAAGCAGGGCCGCGATCGGAAGTTTCAGGCCATCTTGCCCCTCAAGGGAAAGATCCTGAACGTCGAGCGCGCCCGCCTCGACAAGATGCTGTCGTCGGCCGAAATCGGAACGCTCATCCAGGCGCTCGGCTGCGGCATCGGTGAAGGCAGCTTCGACATCGAGAAGCTCCGCTACCACCAGATCGTGCTGATGACCGACGCCGACGTCGACGGCAGCCACATCCGGACGCTCCTCCTCACGTTCTTCTATCGGCAGATGCCGCAGATTCTCGAGCGCGGATACTTGTACATTGCACAGCCTCCGCTCTATCGCGTGCGGCGCGGCAAGAAGGACATCTACCTGAAGGATCAGCCGGCGCTCGATCGCTTCTTCCTCGAGCACGGCGTCGAGGGTCTCGCGATTCGCGCCTCCAAGGGCCCCACGCTCTCGGGCGAGCCGCTCCTCCGTCTCGCCGAGCGCCTCCGCATGTTCCGCCGCGCGCTCTCCAAGATCGATCGCCGCGCCGACGCCAAGATCGTCGCGGCTGCCCTCCGCGCGACGGGTCTCGGCAAGAACGAGCTCCGCGAGCGCAAGAAGGTCGAGGCGGCGATGCCCGTCCTCAAGGCCTACCTCGAGAAGCGCTATCCGGACATCGCGCCCGTGTCGTTCGACGTGGGTTGGGAAGTCGAGCACGGCGCGGCGTCGATCAAGATCACGCCGCGCCCCGGCTCGGCGGCGCGCCCCACGGTGCTCGACTGGGCGCTCGTCGAGTCGGCCGAGTACGAGGAGCTCTACGCCATCGAGCAGGACGTCCGCTCGCTCGGCCCGGCGCCTTACTTCGCCAAGACGGTGAAGAAGCGCGACGAAGAAGAAGAAGACGGCGCCAAGGAGACGCAGCTCGACGACGCTGACGCCCTCTGGGACTTCATGGACGCGCGCGGCCGCAAGGGCACGCAGATCCAGCGCTACAAGGGTCTCGGCGAGATGAACCCGGAGCAGCTCTGGGAGACCACGCTGAATCCTGACGCGCGCGTGATGCTCCAAGTGCGCCTCGACGACGTCGTCCAGACCGACCAGATCTTCAGCGTCCTCATGGGCGATCAGGTCGAGCCGCGCCGGCAGTTCATCGAAGACAACGCGCTCAGCGTGAAGAACCTCGACATCTGATCGGCGCGAGCGCCGGGGGACATGCTCAGCGTCGACGCCTTCGCGCACCTCCACGAGGAGGGCTACCGGTGTGCCGCCAGCGGTGACTGGCGCGGCGCGATCGCGCGCTACGAGGAAGCGCTCATCGGCGTCGTGCCCGGGATCGAGTACCCGGCGCTGGCCGCCGTGCACGGCAACCTGATGCAGTGTTACGTGTACGCCGCGCGCGTCGACGAGGCGTGGGAGCAGGCGACGTACGCGCTCCAGATCCTCACCACGCTGCCGGCCGACGCGCGATCGAATCTGGTGGCGCAGCTCGCGTGGTTCTTCGGTGAACGCGCACCGGCCACGCGGCTCGGAGACGCGCTCGCGATCGTGACCGCGGTCGCGTCCGAGCTGGAAGGTGGCGATGCGATGGCCGCGCTCGGGATCAAGATGCGGATCTTGATGCGCATGGGTCGCGAAGACGAGGCCAAGGCCGTCGCGCGCGTGGCCCTGGCCCTCGATCCCGAGCACCCGGAGTTCGCGGACGCGAAGTCGCGCTGGGGCCTCGGGCGTTCGTTCGTTGACGGACCACTGCCGAGCTTCCTACGGCTCGTCGACGTGAAGGGGATTCCGCCCCGGCCCACGCTTGGCATGCGCGGCGTCTATTCGCGCGGCGCGAAGCGGCTCTTCTTCTTCGGTGGTGACAAGCGCGCCGTCGACGTCGCATCCGACGACGAGGTGCGGCAGCGAAACCAGGTGTTCGCGCTCGTGCCGCGCGGCGATGACTTCACGTGGCAAGGGCCCGTGGCCAGCGACGTGTCGGATCCGCTGGAGAACTTCGAGACCGCGGTGCTCCCGCGCTCGCAGCACGTGTTCATCGAGTCCGCGAATCGCCGCTACTTGCTCGCGCACGGCGGCACCAATCAAGACGGCCGCGGCGTGACGTTCATGAATCAGGGCGGTCTCGCCGACCTGCTCGCCTTCGACACGACGCGCCTCGCGTGGACGCCGCTCACCTCTCCCCTCGCCGCCGCCTCGAGCACGCCGATGCTGGTCGGGCATGCGGGCGCGTTCGATCTCGAGACCGGGCGCGTCATCATCGTGCGCGCCGCGTCCACCGACGAAGATCTCGTTGAAGAGGGGCTCTCGCCGGACGACGGGCTCGGCGCGATCGTGCTCGAGACCTCGGGTGAGCCCGCGCATTGGACGCATCGAAAGCTCGTGGCCAAGGGCAAGGGACCGAGCCCGCGCGCCGGCTTCCGCGTCGCGATCGCCGGGCGTCGCCTCGTCGTCTTCGGCGGCGCGTACGCGCGAACCGTCACCGGGACTTGGGAGACGTCGTGGCCCGACGACGTCATGGTCCTCGATCTCGAGACCTTCGTGTGGTCGACGCTGCCCATTCGTGGCGAGCGCCCCGAAGGGCGAATCGATCACGGGCTCATTCCGATCGACGATCATCGCGTGCTCGTCGTGGGCGGACGGCAGGGCTTCGGCGACCACCGCTTCGACTTCGCCGACTTCCACGTCCTCGACCTCGATCGCCGCACCTTCTGGCGCGCTCCGCTCGACGTGAAGCTTCCGCCCGGCGCCGAGTGGGTGGGTTGGGATGCCGGATCTCGACGGCGAGTGATCGCGGTCGGTGGCGACGTGGACGGCGTGCCCGTGTTCGAGCTCGATCTCGCCGCGCTCCTCGCCGGCATTCGTTGAGCGGCACCGATCGACGCATCGCGACGTCAGGGCGCTGACGTCCTACCCGTCCGCGGTACGTCAGCGCGGCGACAGATCGCTAACGGCGAGCGCGGGCGCGCGCGCTCGGCACGAGTGAGCTCCAGTGTAGGCGAGCGTAGAGCCGCGCAATGCACACGCCAGATTCCATGCGGTTAGCGCCTGCGCATGGAAGGGGCGCGAGTGAGACACGCTCGCAGACTTTCCGGATGGTGTGGAGGATGCAAGCATGAGTGATGTGCGCATCGCTCCAACGGCGCGTGAGTTGCGTTTCGCGATCGTGACGCTCACGCTCCTCTCGGTCGCTTGCAACGGGCAAGTGGCGACGGAGGAGTCGACCGGTCGCGCCGAGAGCACGTACGCCGCATACGGACTTCGTGACAACGACGCTGGTCACGCGCCGAGCGCCGAGCGCAGACCCAACCGAGTTCGCAGTCACGGCGGCGCCGTTCTCGCGAGCCCGAACATCGCGCTCGTCTACTTGGGCATGTCGGCCGAAATAGGAGTCGCTCCGTCGCGAGACGACCTGATCTCGTGGACGCTCGGGAGCGGCGATGCGTACTGGGGGATCCTCGCGCAATACGGCGTCGGCGCGGGTCGCGTGGTGGGCTCGTATCACGTGCCGCGCGCCGCGGTGCTCACGTCGGCGGTGCTCGCGCACGGCCCGATCGTGCCGGTGGCCGATCTCGAAGCGAGCATCCGCGCGTTCCTTCATCCGACGAGCGGCGTCGCGCCGCTGCCCCGCGCCGACGCCTACGTATTCATGCTCCCGGACGGCATCAACGTGTCGTTCGGTCAGCGCGGCTCCAAGGTCTACACATCGTGCATCGACGTGGGCGCGTACCACCGCTTCGACGGCGACGAGCCGTATACGGTGATTCCACCTTGCGAGCTCGGTCGCAGCGCGCGCGCGATCAGTCACGAGCTCGCGGAGATGTCGACCGATCCGATCGTAGGCACGGGCTGGTTGAGCGATTCGGACGCGAACCTCGGCATCGGAGAGATCGCGGACCTCTGCAACCGCGAGGTCACGACGCCGATCGCGGGGTTCGCCGTGACGCAGCTCTGGTCGAATCGCGACAGCGACTGCCGCCCCAAGCCGTGAGTCGCGACGCGGCGCGCTACTCCACGCCGCGCATCAGGTAGAGCCCGCCGGTCGCCGCCACGTAGAGGTCGCCGCCGCCGGCGCGAGGAACGAAAGCGAGGTCTTGCGGACCGGGCAACGTCGGTGCGCCGCCCGGGAACGGGACGACCGCGCGCGTCGTCCGATCGAGGGCGAGGAGCTTCCCAGAAGCGGTCGACACGTAGATCCTGCGGTCTCCGACCGCGACGCCGATCAGGTTCTCTCCGGGGGTGGCTCCAGCGTCCTCGAGAGGCGCCGGGTTGCCGGGCCCTGCAGGCGTGAAGAACGAGAGGCCTTCTTGCCGAGCGACGAAGACACCGCCGTCGCGTGACTCCAGGTACTCGGGCCGTCGCACGTATTCGGGGCGCGTCGCCCCGCTGAAGGTTGGCGTCACCACGCCGACCTCGGGAGACGTGCCCGCCAGCTGCGGGACGACGTTGCTGCTGGCCGTAGGCACTGACGGTTGGTCAAGGATGGCGAGTCCGTAGATCGGGTTCGAGCACATGGTGGCGGCGCTGTCGTCGGCGCCTTCGTGGTGGGCCCACGCGCATGAGAGGTCGCCGCCCTGCTGCGTCGTCGTCGCGGCGTAGAACCATTGCCCGGACACGATCCCCGTCGCCACGCCGCGCGGTTTCACGAACGGGCCGCTGCCCGCCGCATATGGAACTACGCTCGGACGGACGTCCGCGTTCTCGACCGCGGAGAGCGGCAGCGAGAAGACACCGGTGTCCTCAGCCCAATAGAGTGTGGTGGCCGAGGCCGCGACACCGAACGCTTGTGCGCCCTGACGGACGCGCACGAACGAACAGAGCGGGGTCGCGCAGGAGCCCCCGCTGGCCCACGGACAGTCCGCCCCCGAGCAAAACCTTGGGTCCTCGACGTCGGCAGGCGCGCAACGTCCCGCCGCGCAGGACTCCTTCTCCGTGCATGGAACGTCGAGACACGAGCGATTCAGGGCGATCGGGAGCGCGAGGCGGTCGTGCTTCGAAAACCGGATCTGTCGCCGCGCGACGATGCAGCCGGCGTAATTGGCGGCGGCGCAGCTCTCGCTGTCACGCGTGACACCGACGACGACGGACAGTGCGATCGCCGCATCGCGCGCCCCGCTGGGCGCGACGATCAGATTCCCTAGGTCACCGCTATCGCACGCGCGCGAGGTCGAGATGGGTCCAGCCTTGGGATCGGCGCCGTAAATGCTCACGCCAAATCGCGCGACGGTGGCGCAGTCGATGTCGGTCGTGAGCCGGACATCGAGTTCCGTCGGCGCGAGGCACGCGACCGCGGCCCCCGCCCCGGTGGCGAGCGCGGCTGCGGCGAGGACCGGTCGTCGATAGCTCACGAGCACCTCACGGTAGCGCGCTCACTCGACATTACGAACAACGTACAAGCCGTCTCCAGCAGCAATATAGAGATCGGCGCCGGGCGGCGGTCGGTGCGCGACGAGAACGAGGTCTTGGGGCGAAGGGACTGCGCCATCCGGCGCGAGCGCGACGATGGCACCGGAGCTGCGGTCGCGTTTCAGCAAATGGCCGGCGGTCGTCGAGAGATAGGTGGCGCTCTCTCCAAGCGCGAGCCCCAGAACGTCTTCGTTGGGAACGGCGCCCGCATCGGAGACGGCGAACGAGTTGTTGCTCAAGTCACCGAGGAAGGAAATTCCGCTTCGACGTGCGATGTAGACGCCTCCGTCCGCGCCCTCCATGTAGCCAGGGCGATCGATTGACAGGTCGACGTTCGCCCCCGTGGGCTGCACGATCCCACGAAGTGGAAATGAGAGCACGTAATCGGGAACCGTGCGTTTAGCGTTGTCGAAGGTCGCGATGCCCAGTGGGTCACCCGTGCAAGGAGCCTGGTAGTAATTCTCGTCGCCGATCTCGCGGCCGACGATGCAGTTTGCTGGTGCGCCGACTGTTGCCATCAAGGTGCCCCGTCCTCGGAACGCGAGCGCCGAAACACCGCGCGGCCGGGGCGCGGGTTGCGAGAAGCCGACGAGCTTCGGCGTGCGCGCGGGGTAGACGACGTCGGCGACGCTCATCGTGAAGACCCCCGCGTCCTCGGCCCAGAAAAGGGTATCCGCGAACGCCGTGATGCCGAAGGTAGCCGCTCCGTCTCGGATACGTGTGACGACGCACGGACCACCAGCGCACGAAGTCGTGGTCGACGTTACGGCGCCCCGCGACCACGGACAGTCGGTGCCCGTACAGAACGCCGAGTCGTCGATCGCGGACGGAACGCAGCGTCCGGCCGCACACGAGGTGGTGTCGTCGCACGGGACATCGAGGCACGCGCGCGAAAGGAAGATCGGGAGTGTCGCTGTCTTGTGCGCGGTGTATCGCACGCGTCGTCGCGAGACGATGCAGCCCTGGTAACGGGCGGCGGCGCAAGTCTCGCTGGGCCTTGTAACTCCGAGCGCGACGGCGACCGTCACGACAGCGTCGTTGGCGCCGCTCGGGGTCACGATGAGGTTGCCGAGAGCCTTCGTGTCGCGGTCCGCGCCATCACAATTGTGCGCTGAGGTGACAGGCGCGTTCCCGTCGTCACCAGCGATCGAATAGCCGAAGCGCGAGACCGTTGGGCAGTCGATGTCGGTCGTAACGCGAAGGTCGACTTGGGTGGGGCTGAGGCAGGCGAGGTCCACCCCAGTGCCCAGCACGACGAGCGTCGCGCCCGCGATGAGGCCCCTCTGCTCCCGAGCGCTCAAGGCCGCAAGATAGCAGGCAGTGCGGCGTCCTCCCTTGCGGATGTGGACGGCCGATTTAGGTTTCTCAGAGACCGCGTCGGGCACGCCCGATGCACCTGGCGATCCCCGTAGTTTGCCGGGGCTTTTCGTGACGACAACGCTGCAGCCGTCGGGGTTCCGAGCGGGCTGCGGGGAGAAGCACACCCATGCGCCCTGACCGTATGACCACCAACAGCCAAGCGGCGTTCCGCGATGGCCTCGATCTCGCGAGCCGCAGCGGCAACCCGGAGCTCTATCCGGAGCACGTGCTGGCCGCGATGCTCGATCAAGAAGGTGGCGTCGCCGCTCCCCTCCTCCAAAAGGCCGGTGCCGACGCGGGCGCGCTCCGCACGGCGGTGCAGAAGCGCGTCGATGGTTTCCCCAAGGTCTCGGGCGGGGCGGAGCCGAGCCTGTCGCGACGCCTCCTCGAGATCGTGCGCAAGGCCGAGGACGAGGCCAAGTCGCTGAAGGACGATTTCGTCTCCGTCGAGCACTACGCCCTCGCGATGGCGCGGCACGATCGCGAGTGCCAAGGCCTCTTCGAGCAGACCGGCGGCGTCACGTACGAGAAGCTGCTCAAGGCGCTCGCCAGCGTGCGCGGCAGTCAACGCGTCACGAGCAAAGATCCCGAGGGCACGTTCCAGGCGCTCGACAAGTACACGCGCGACCTCACGGACATGGCCCAGAAGGGCAAGAGCGATCCGGTCATCGGACGCGACGAAGAGATCCGTCGCGTCATGCAGGTGCTTTCGCGCCGCACCAAGAACAACCCGGTGCTCATCGGCGAGCCCGGCGTCGGCAAGACGGCCATCGTCGAAGGCATCGCCCAGCGCATCGTGCGTGGTGACGTGCCCGAGTCCCTCAAGAACAAGCGCGTCGTCTCGCTCGACATGGGCGCGCTCGTCGCGGGCGCCAAGTATCGCGGTGAGTTCGAAGACCGCTTGAAGGCAGTCTTGAAGGAGGTCGAGGCGGCCGAAGGCTCGATCATCCTCTTCATCGACGAGATTCACACCATCGTCGGCGCCGGCGCCGCCGAGGGATCCATGGACGCGGCCAACTTGCTCAAGCCGGCCCTCGCGCGAGGCGAGCTCCGCTGCATCGGCGCGACCACGCTCGACGAGTACCGGAAGCGCATCGAGAAGGATCCGGCGCTCGAGCGCCGCTTCCAGCCCGTGTTCGTGACGCAGCCGAGCGTCGAAGACACGATCGCGATCTTGCGCGGTCTCAAGGAGCGCTACGAGGTCCACCACGGCATTCGCATCCAAGACGCGGCGCTCGTGGCCGCGGCCATGCTGTCCGATCGCTACGTGACCGAACGATTCCTCCCCGACAAGGCCATCGATCTCATCGACGAGGCGGCGGCCAAGATCAAGATGGAGGTCGACAGCATGCCGGCGGAGATCGACGCCGTGCAGCGCCGGATGACGCAGCTCCAGATCGAGCAGCAGGCGCTCAAGAAGGAGCGCGATCAAGCGTCCAAGACGCGCCTCGAGGCCGTGAAGCGCGAGGTCGCCGAGCTCGAAGAGAGCGCGGCTGCGATGCGCGCCCAGTGGCTGCGGGAGAAGGAAATCATCGATCAGATCCGAAAGGCGCAGCCGGCCATGGAGGATCTCCGGGCGGACGCCGACAAGGCGCAGCGCGTCGGCGATCTCGGCAAGGCCGCCGAGATTCGCTACGGCAAGCTCCCCGAGCTCGAGAAGAAGGTCGAGGATCTGCGTCGACAGCTCGCCAAGGTGCAGGAGAAGAGTTCGTACCTTCGCGAAGAGGTCACCGATCAGGACATCGCGGCCATCATCGCCAAGTGGACCGGCATCCCCGTGAGCAAGATGCTGACGGGCGAGATGGAGAAGCTCCTCAAGATGGAGGACGGTCTCCGCATGCGCGTCATCGGCCAAGACCCGGCCGTCGTCGCCGTCGCCAACGCCGTGCGCCGCTCGCGCGCCGGCCTCTCCGACGAGCGAAAGCCCATCGGAAGCTTCCTCTTCTTGGGACCCACCGGCGTCGGCAAGACCGAGCTCGCGCGCGCCCTCGCCGAGTTCTTGTTCGACGACGAGCGGGCGATGATCCGCCTCGACATGAGCGAGTACATGGAGAAGCACTCCGTCTCGCGGCTCATCGGCGCGCCGCCCGGCTACGTCGGCTACGAGGAAGGCGGCCAGCTCACCGAGCCCGTGCGCCGCCGACCGTACTCGGTGGTCCTGTTCGACGAGGTCGAGAAGGCGCACGCCGACGTGTGGAACACGCTCCTTCAAGTCCTCGACGACGGTCGCCTCACCGACGGCCAAGGCCGAACGGTCGACTTCAAGAACACCGTCATCATTTTGACGAGCAACGTCGGGTCTCCGGCGCTCCAAGCCATCGAAGAGCGGGAGGGCCTCGATCCGGACGACAAGCGCGAGCTCATGAACCGGGCCGCGATGGACGAGATTCGGAAGGTCTTCCGGCCTGAGTTCATCAACCGCCTCGACGAGGTCGTGGTCTTCGAGCGGCTCCAGCGCGAGGCGCTCCGCAAGATCGTCGACATCCAGCTCCGGCGCTTCGCCGAGCGGCTGGCCAAGCGCGAGCTCAAGGTTCAGGTGTCGGACGCGGCCAAGGATTACCTCGGCGAGGTGGGCTGGGACCCGCAGTTCGGCGCCCGTCCGCTCAAGCGCGCCATCCAGCGGCACCTCGAGGACGCGCTCGCCAAGAAGGTCATCGGAGGCGAGTTCGCCCCGGGCACGGTCATCGAGATCGACCGCGATGGGTCGGGTCCCCTCACCTTCAAGACCCGCGTCCAAAACTGACGACGCGAGCCCTGGGATCGGCTGACGCGCGAAAGTCGCGCGCGGCCGTTCTCATCGCGCAACGGATGCGTGCGATAGCGCACACACGGTGTGGCGCCGCTGACAGGGGGTCGTGCGGTTCCAAGGCCAAAGATCGCCACGAAATCGGCGTCGGGAATATGGCACGACAAGTGCTTGCTCTACGCGCATGGCCGCCCGAAAGAGACCTGCAAGCGAGCGCGTGCGTGCGGCCGGCTCGTGGATGGCGCTCCTCGCGGCCACCACGCTCGGGTCCGAGGTCTCGGCGGAGCCGGTGCACGCCGAGGTTCGCGCTGACGCGGCGCTTCCCGGCGACACGTATCGACTGATCGTCCAGTCGTACGACGCCGCGTCCTCGGCCGCGCTACGCGATGGCCGCGGCAGCCAAAAGCCCGTTGGGTCGATGCAGCGTTTCGTGTCGGCCGAGGAGCTTCGCAACGGCATCCGCGTCGACTTCGTGGAGCTCCGGGACGGACGGCGCAGCGACGAAGACCGTCCGCTCGTCGTCGCGTGGCTCGAAGGCATGAGCGGCGCGTCCGGTGATTACGAGGTCGATGCGCGCGACGCGCGGCCGGCCAAAGAGAGCCTCTTCGGCTCCGCGCACCGCTCGGCGAGCGACGTGAAGATTCGCCTCCGTCGCCGCGCCTGATTCGCTGCGAGCTTCACGCGAGCGCGTCGGGCGTCTTGGTCTCGGGCAGCTTGGTCGCGCGAATCTCGCGCACGCGTCGCTCGAAAGCTTTGGCGTCGTCGTCGCTCAGGGGCGAGTCGCCGAAGCGCGCCTCCAAGTAGCGGCGCGTGAGATCGAGCACGTCGTTGGCCAGCGGATGCGAGCGCGCCACCAGCGACTCCGCGTGCTTGAGCGGCGGTAGCGCTGCCGGTCGCGAGATGCCCTGCGCGGAGAGCGCGAGCTCGAGCGTTCGATAGAGCGCGCTCGCGGCCTCGAGCTGCTTCTCGGTAGGCGAGGTCGGCGCGCGCGGCTTCGACGCGGTCGGGCCGCGGCGGCGCCGCTTCCACAAGAGGTAGGCGCCGAGCGCGAGGCCGAGCGCAACGCTCGAGAGCACGGGCCCGCGCGTCACGCGCTCGAGGGGCCCGTGATCGAGGCCGGTGTCGCGGCGCACGCGCTTGTACCAACGCTCGACGACCTCGAAGAGGTGCATCTGCGTTCGCATGTCGTAGCCCACGACGTAGCGGTTCCACCGTTGCGAGAGCGCGTCCAAGAAGTCGCGGGTGTACACCCACGCGCCGGTCGTCGGCGCGAGCGGCTGCGCGGCTGCCAGCGGCGTGGGATCGAACGTGAACCAGCCGGGGTGGGCCGCGTCGTCGGCGATGTACGCCTCGACCCACGAGTGCGCGTCGCCTTCGCGCACGGCGTAGTAGCGGCCGAAGCGGTTGTAGGTGCCGCCGACGAAGCCGGTCACGTTGCGCGACGGAACACCGATCGCGCGCAGCATGAGCGCCATCGTGGTCGAGAAGAACTCGCAGTGCCCGCGCTTCGACTCGAACAAGAAGTGATCGACGGGCTGCGGCGTGCCGCCCGAAGGCGAGTCGACGTCGTACTTGTAGAGGGTGCGCAGCTTCTCTTCGAGGATGCGCGCCTTCTTGTAGTCGCTGGTCTCGCCGCGCGTCCATTCGACGGCCAAGTCCGAGACGCGCTTCGGCAGGTTCGCCGGGAGCGTCAGGTAGCGCGGGCGATCGGTCGCCGGCATCACCTCGACGAGTCGCTCGTTGTCGCGCGCGAGGGCAACCTCGTAGCGGAGGCCGTGGGTGTCGGCGCCGTTGTAGCGGAGCACGGACTCGGGGCCGCGCTGGAGCGTCAAATGCTCACCGAAGACGGCTTGGTTTTGGGGCTTCAGCTCGATGGCGATCGCGCCCGGCGGGAGGAAGACCACCGGTGGATCGATCGGCTCGAGGTCGAACCAGAACCGCTTGTCCTTCTCGCGCGGCATGCGCGCGATCGGATAGAGGTTGGTCGACGGAAACGGCTGGGTGGTGTCGAAGTGCGTGAGCGATCGCTTCCACGCCTTGCCGTCGTACTGATCGAACGCCGTCCCGCGGAGGCGCAGCACGAGGCGCGGCGGCGCTTGATCCGGTGGCGCGTTCACGACGCCGAAGCGGAGCGCCACCGACGGATCGGCGCGGAGCCGACCGACCTGCCCGAGGTCGACGTTGTCGGTGAACCCGACCATGCGCCCCGAGCGCGAGTGGTTGAGCAAGAGGAGCGAGAGGCCGACGCGCGGAAAGAGGAGGAACAGCGTCGCGGTGAAGAGGAAGATCGGCACCGAGATGAGGCACGTCGCGCCGAGAAATCCGCGACCGACGACGCGTCGGCTGCGGAGGATGCGCGGGACGTCGACGGGGAGACCCGTGCGGTCGCGCGCGCCTTGGCGGTAGTTGCCCTCCACCTCGCGCCGCAAATGCGAGAGCACGAGCGCGCCCGGGGCGACGATGAGAAAGCCCAGGAAGCAGAGCCCGTACGCGATGCCGCCGCCAAGCACGGTGCCGGCGACGAGGTGGAGCAGCGCGAGGACGATGATCTGCTGGTCGTGCGCGGCACCGCGCCGCGTGGCCACGCGGAGCACTTGGAGGAGCGCGGCGAACTCGACTGCGATCTCGAGCACCTGCTCGCCGCCGAGGAGACGCACGGCCTCGACGATGAAGAGGACGAGCGGCGCCGCCGTCGACAGGTGCCGCATCCAGGGCTTCTGCGACCAGCTCTCGGGGACCGCGAGCGCGAGCGCGAGGCCCACGAGGAGCGTCACGTTGGTCGTCATCGCGAGTGACGCGGTGCTCACGACCGCGAGCACGCCGAGCGCGGCGAGCGCGTCGGTCATGATGCGGTGGACGAGACCGAAGCGCATGACGCTCAGGCCTCCTTCGCGGCGGACGACGGCGTGGCCGCGGCGGGCATGGTGGCCGTGGCCGCGCTCGCCGGAGCGCTCGGCTCGGCTTGGACGAGCGCGAGGTATCGCAAGATGGGGTCGGCGCCCGCGAGTCGGTCGGCGCGGGCGGAGATCCCGCGGCCCGTGCGCACCGCCACGGCGTCACCGCGTTTCAAGTGCGCCACCGCGCGCGACGCGAGCTCACGGATGCGGCGCTCGAAGAGGACGTCCCACTCGGTGCCGGCGGCCGCGGGCTTGTCGACGTCGAGTGGGAGCGTGACGTCGGGCCTCGCTTCGCGCGCGCGCTCGCGGATGACGAGCTGACCGGTGGTGCTCTTCCGCCAATAGATGTCGCGCGGATCCTCGCCGTGTCGCATCGGCTTCAGGCCGAGGAACTCTTCGCTCGTGCCGCGTCCGCCCACGCCCTCGCTGCCCGCCGACCGTCCACCCACCGGCGGGGGCAAGCGGACCGCGTCGACCGCGGGGTAGATGATGAGCTCGCCAGTGGAGTGGAGCTCGCGCGACTTTTCGAACAGGCCGAACGGGAAGCGCGTGGCGATGCGGAAGCCGACGTGCGCGTCCCTCCCCCGCTTCGTCGGCGTGCGCCGGTACGCCGCGACCTGGGCCGATTTTGGGCTGATCTTCAGGAAGAAGCAGCGTTTGTCGGCGGGCTGCCCCGCGCGGAGGTCCTCGACCTCGATCGCATACGACGGGATGCGCCCCTTGTTGTTGAAGACCTCGATCTCGACCAAGTGCGCGCGGCCCACCTGCGCGCGCTGCGGGAGCCGTCGGACGACGGTGAGATCGCGGAGCGAGATCTCGCTCATCACGCCGCTCACGACGATGAGCGCGAGGAGCATCCCGAGGAGGAGGTAGAGGAGGTTGTTCGCGGTGTTGATGGCGGCGAAGCCGACGCCGAGCGTGATGCCGACGAAGAACTTCCCTTCGCGCGTGAACTTGAGTCGGCGCGGCGGACGGAGCGCGCGCCGGAATCGACCAAACCAGCCGCGCGGTGTCTCGGAGTCGGCGCTGGTCTCGCGCGACCGGAGCACCTCGGCGGGCCCGCGATCGAGCGCGGACGCGGAGTCGTTTCGCGAGAGGTCCGGAGACGAGCCGGGCTCTCGGCCGCCGCCGGCGGGCGGCCTTCCGTCGGGCGTCGCGCGCGCGGCCATGGCTCAGAGCGGGACGGGAATTCGGCCGATGATTTCGCGGAGCGCGGCCTCGGCCTCGTCGCGCGACGGCATGAAGCCGTCGGCCTGCGAGGAGAGGCGGACGCGGTGCGCGAGGACGGGCACCGCGAGATCGTGGATGTCGTCGGCGAGGCAGTACTTGCGGCCGCGGATGAGCGCGCGGGCGCGCGCCGCGTTGGCCAGCGCGATCGCGCCGCGCGGTGAAGCGCCGAGCGAGAGAGTGGGCGCAGAGCGCGTCGCGTGGACGAGCGCGTGGAGGTAGTTGCCGAGCGAAGGATCGAGCGAGACGCGCGCGACCTTCTCTTGGAGCTCGACGAGCCGGCTCGGGCTGAGCACCACGGGCACGTCCGTCGCGCGGTCGGTCTGTCCTTCGAGGAGGAGTCGCATCTCCACCTGCGGCGGCGGGTAGCCGATGCGAATGCGGAGGAGGAAGCGGTCGAGCTGGGATTCGGGCAGCGGGAACGTCCCCGCGAAGTCTTGCGGGTTCTGCGTCGCGATGACGAAGAACGGCTCAGGAAGCGGAAGCGTCCGTCCGTCGATCGAGACCTGCCCCTCGTTCATGGCCTCGAGGAGCGCCGACTGGGTGCGCGGGCTCGCGCGGTTGATCTCGTCGGCGAGGAGCACGTTTCCGAAGATCGGCCCCTGGCGGAGAATGAAGTCGGCCGAGCGCTGGTCGTAGACCGACACGCCGAGCAAATCGCTCGGGAGCAAATCACTTGTAAACTGCACGCGTCTCAGCTCGCCGCCCACGGCGCGAGAGAGAGCGCGCGCGAGCGTCGTCTTGCCGACGCCGGGCACGTCTTCGATCAGCAAATGGCCGCGCGCGAGGAGCGCAACGAGCGAAAGCTCGACGGCTTCCTCTTTGCCCTCGAGCGCTGCCGCGACCGCATCCCGCAAGCGTTGGATGGTCGTCACCAGCTCGTCGGCAATCACCGCGGCGACTGCGGTCATGCTCGCGAGCGTAGCACGATCGATTGCGCTTCCATGAGAACCTCGAAGTTACGTGCGAGTCGGACCGGCGCGCGACGGAATCCTTGCGGTGCGAGCCACGCTCAGCGACTGTTGGTCGGTGGTGGTCATGCCGCGGAGGCGTCGAGCGTGACGGTGCAGGCGAGCGACGAGCGAGACGACCGCGCTGGGGACGGCGACGCGCGCACGCCCAAAGCGTTGGGCGAAGTGCGCGTGTCGCTCAAGAACGTGTCGAAGACCTTCGGACCCGTTCGGGCGTTGGTGAACGTGACGGCGTCGTTCGATGCTTCGTCGCCGACGATCCTCGAAGGCCCCAACGGGTCTGGGAAGACCACCCTGCTTTCGCTTCTTGGGACGCTCGCCCGGCCGTCGAGCGGCGAGGTCGACTTCGGCGTTCTGGGGACGACACGCGAGGAGGTTCGGACGCAGCTCGGTTGGCTGGGCCACGATCTCCTCGTGTACGCGGACCTCAGTGGTCGGGAGAACATCGCGCTCGCGGCCCGGCTCCACGGGCTCCCAGCCGACGAGGCCGTTCGCGAGAGCGTGGAGCGGTTCGCGCTCGGCGCGTTCGTCGACCGCCCCGTCCGAACGTACTCGCGGGGTCAGCGGCAGCGGGTCGCGCTGGCCCGAGCGCTCGTGCACTCCCCTCGCCTCCTCCTCCTCGACGAGCCCACGACCGGCCTCGACGCAGCGGGTGTCGAGTTGCTCGAGCGCGTGGTGGCGGAGGAGGTGGCGTCCGGCGTCGTCCTCGTCATCGTCACCCATGACGCTGGGTTCGTACCTGGGGCGCGGCGCATCCGACTCGACCGGGGTCGGCTCGTCTGATCGAGCGTTGCGTCGGCTGCTCCCAATCCAGCCCCTCGACTCGGGTGGCATCG
Organism: Polyangiaceae bacterium; assembly: GCA_044224815.1. Lineage (GTDB taxonomy): Bacteria > Myxococcota_A > Polyangia > Polyangiales > Polyangiaceae > JADJCA01. Next base: position 148,933 of record JBGAJR010000010.1, on the reverse strand, counting down.
AACCAGAGGGCCCCCGGTGGCGGGGCGGGTCGGCGGCGGAGTCGCTGGCGTGTTTCACGTGAAACGACGTCGGCGCCTCAAGGCGGATGTTTCACGTGAAACGCTCACGCAACAAACGGCCAAGCACCTGAACGGCGTGGTGGATGTCATCCGATGAGTGGGCCGCCGTAGCCGTGAGCCGAACCCGCGCCGTGCCGGCGGGTACGGTCGGGGGCCGAATCGCCTGAACGTGGACGTCCGCCGCTCGAGCCGCCTCGGCGAGGGCCACGGCCTGCGCAGGGTCGCCGACGATGAGGGGGACGATGGGGCCATGGCCGCCCGCGCCCGCGCCCGACGCCCGGAGCCCGGCTCGAAGCGCCTCGGCGTTGTCGAGGCACCGCCGTGCGAGGTCGGGCTCGGCGCGAACCCAGGACAGGGCCTCGAACGCGCTCGCCGCCAGGGCCGGGCTGAGGCCGGTCGAGAACACGAAGCTCCGGGCTCGGTTCCAAAGCCAGTCGATGAGGATGGCCGACCCGGCGACGAACGCTCCCTGACGGCCGAGCGCCTTCCCCAGTGTCCCGACATAGGCGTCGGGCGCGACCCCTGCGGCTGCCGCCAGCCCGCGGCCCCCGGGCCCAAGCACACCCACGGCGTGGGCCTCGTCGACGACCAGGGCCGCCCCGGCCTCGTCGCAAACCTGTCGGAGCGCCCCCAGGTCGGGGCTGTCCGCGTCCATGCTGAAGTAGCTCTCGGTCACCACCCACGCTCGAGGCTCGACGCGTGTCCGCAATGTGGCCGCGACCGCGGCGACGTCGAGGTGGGGAACGACGGCCACGCGCGCCCCAGAGAGCCGGCACCCATCGATGATGGAGGCGTGGTTGAGCGCGTCGCTTACGATGAGGTCGCCCCGCTCGGCCAAGGACGCGATCAGTCCGACGTTGGCCGCGTACCCGCTCGAGAACGTGAGGGCTGCCTCGAACCCCAGCCACCCGGCCAGAGCCGATTCGAGGGCGAGATGGGCCGCGCTCTCGCCGACCACCAGCCGAGACGCCCCCGCGCCCCAAGGGGCTCCGGCCGGGTTCCCGACGGGGCCATCCAAGCGTCCCGTACCAGGTCGGCGACCCGCGAGCCCGAGGTAGTCGTTGGAGCAGAACGAGGGCCGGGCCCCGGCATAAGGCACCGGACGCTGCCGCCGGAGGCCCGCTCGTTGGAGGGCCTGAAGACGATCCTCGAGGGAGGCGAGGGGAGAGCGTTTCACGTGAAAGCGGGTCGGTGGCGTTCGAGGCGAGGAGCCGATCACGGCCTGGAGCGTCCGACAACGATCCCCGCCGACATCCCGCTCCCGAGATCGATCTGTGTCATGCCACAGATCGATCTCCCACGGGTCCTCTCGCCGGTGGGCCGAGCCCGAAGGTCAGGCGTCGTCGAGGGCGCGGTCGATGCGGACGAGGACGCGGCGGAGGAGGTCCCGCGTGCGGCGCTCGAGAGACTCACGACGGGCGCGCTCTTCCTCGAGCTCGTGCGCCAGGGCCAGCGCCGCGAGCAGCACCGCCTGCGGCTGGACCGGGCGCCCCTTGGGCGTGATCTCGGAGACCTTGGCCTCGACGACGGCGGCCAGTCGACCGAGCTCGTCATCGGCCGCGGACGTCACGACCTTGTAGCTCTGACCGGCGACATGAAGCTGGACCGTGCGTCGCTCCATCGTCGGCGACGATACACGTTCTTCGTGTTCAGCGATCTCCCGAAACCGCGACTCGAACGACTTCTCGTGTGAGCGAGTGCGACCCGCGCGCGCAGCGTCGCTTCAAGGCTGCAACACCCCCGCCGCAACCTCAGTGGAGCGAGCCCCAGACGAGGAGGAAGGGCAACGTGAAGAGCGCGAGATCGATCTGGACGCCTCCGACGATCGCCGCGTGACGATCGTCGCCGACCCCGATGCGCCCCTGCACGAAGAGCCCGTTCGCCATCCCATACGCGCTCGAGAAGTTGTGCTCGCGGAAGCCGACGAAGACCTCGCCGCTCACGCCGGGCTGCCAACCCCACGCCGTGGTCCGCCTCGCAAACCCGCCCGCCGAGACCACGATCGCGGGCTCGTCGAGACCGGGAACCAGCCACGCCACACCGCCGCCGAGCGCGACATCGTGGAAGGCGAGGGTGAGCCCCTCGACGTACGGGCCGATCGCCGTGTCGCGGTTCCGCGTTCGAAAGAAGAGGACGTCACCTCGCGCCCCGAGCGCGAAGGCGCCGCGCGGGTCGTCTTTGAGATCGCGCGCCGCGTAGCCGACCGTGGAACGAACGCTGATCTGCGGCTCGGCGCCGGCCGGTGTCGCGGAGAGAGCGAGCGGGAGCCCGACCCCCACCGCGGCCGCGACCGACCACGCGCGATGCGTGTATTGTGCACGCATCGCGCCGGCGGCCTCAGTTCGTGCAGACGTCGCGCGGATAGCAGAGGCGGCAGTCGATCGGCTCGTCCTGGCCGGCGACGCACGGCGCTTTGACCGAGCCGACGTCGGCGAGCTGGCTGCAAAGCGCGTCCGCGGGGCGGAACACGAGGCAGCCGTAGCAGACGTCGATCGGGAACTGGGCCTCGTTCGACTCGATGGAGTTCCCGCCCAGCGTGTGGCCGAAAACCTTGAAGTGCGCGACGAGCTTCTTGGTGCCGCCCTTGGGGATCTGGGTGCGGAGCGCGTCGATCGTCTTCGGGTCGATGAGGGTCACCGACGCGAGGCCCCAGCCGGGGCTCGAGCCCGAGCCGGGGTCGACGAACCCGGACGTCAGGGAGGTGAAGCTCGTGAGCTCCGCCCCCTGCGTGTCGGTCAGGGTGACGGTCGCGCCCTCGAGAGAGATGCGCGAGGTCTCCGTCCGGAAGCTCTCGTTCTTTTGCTGAGCGAGGAGCTGGTTTCCGACGAGGACCACCGGCCGGTACGAGGCCAAGAAGGCTGCGTCGACCGTGCCGCCGAGCAGCGAGAGCTGCGTGGGGTCGCTCTTGTAGGTGCAGGAGTCGGGCGCCTGGACCGATCTGATGAACAGGGAGCTGTCGTCGTGCGCGCAGGCCGTCGCCACGAACAGCCCCAGCACTACCGACGCCGACAGAACCCGTTGAAACAGGCGCTTCATCCGAACCACCTCCGAGCGTCGACGCACACGCGCCGAACGCGACTCAAGTCACTTGGGAAGCGTAACTGGGCCGCGCGAGTCGGTACAAATTCGGGGGGGACGAGCTGCGCCCACTGGCTCAGGTGAGGGCGCTGGTGAGCTGCGCCAGCGGGAGCTCCACCACGCGGCTTTCGCCCACGCCGGTCACGACCGGGAGGCGCAGGCCCGCGCGTCGCCGCTTCTTGTCCGAGGCGATCCAGGGGAGCGACGCGGCGAGCTCGGCCGGCGCGACCGCGAAGGGGAGCCCGAGCTTGCCGAGGAGCGAGGCGGTGCGGATCCCGAGGTCGGCTGGGGTGTGTCCCAGGGCACGCCCGGCCGCGATCTCGGCGAGGATACCGAGGGCCACCGCCTCACCGTGGAGCCAGCGGGCATAGCTCCCGTGGGCCTCGAGCGCATGGCCGACCGTGTGACCGAAGTTGAGGATCACGCGATCGCCGCGTTCGCGCTCGTCGTCGCGCACGACCCGGGCCTTGGCTTCGATCGCAGCGCGGAGCACCGGCTCGAGCGCCGCTTCGTCTCCGCGCGCGAGCGCGTCGGCGGTGGCCTCCATCCGCTCGAAGAGGGCGCGATCGCTGGTGAGGCCGATCTTCACCGCTTCGGCGAGGCCGGCGCGTCGCTCCCGCTCGGGCAAGGTCTGCAGCGTGGTGAGCTCGGCCACGACCGCGCTCGGCTGATGAAAGGCTCCGATGAGGTTCTTGCCCGCGGCGTGATCGAAGCCGGTCTTTCCTCCGACCGAGGCGTCGAGCATGGAGAGCGTGGTCGTGGGCGCGCTCATCCAACGAATGCCGCGAAGGAGCGTCGACGCCGCGAACCCAGCCAGATCGAGCACGACGCCGCCGCCGAACCCGAACACCACCGCGTCGCGATCGATGCCTGCGCCGAGCGCGGCGTCCCAGACCGCAGCCACGCTGGCGGCGGTCTTTTGACCTTCGCCGGGGGCCAGCACGACCTCGACGAGCGGCACCGTGAGCGGCTCGAGCATCGTGGCGAGGAGCTTCTTTTGAGCGCGCCGGATGCGAGCGTCGGTGACGAGGACCACGGCCGACGGGCCGAGGCTCGCGAGGCGATCGACGACGCGCGTCGGGTCGTTTCGCACGAGCTCGATCGCGTACGAGCGCTCTCCGAGCGGCATCGCCACGAGATCGCGCGTCGTCCACGGGACGATGGCGTCGACGACGCTGTCCGGATCGAGATCGTCGGTGGCGATCGTGACGTGCGCCTCTGCGTACGCCGCACGGCGAAGCTCGACGAGTCGCTGCAGCGCGAGGTCCGAGCCGTCCGGGCCGGAGAGAAGGGGCCGATCCGGTCCGCCGGCGAGACGCGCTTCGAGCGTGCCGATGCGGGCGTCGAGGCCGACGAGGAGCGCGCGATCGAGCACGAAATGGCGAAGCCGACGATCGACCAGCGTGCCGCCTCCCGTCGCCACGACGCGCGGCGCCGCGCTCTGGTCGGCGAAGAGCTCGCGGAGCGCCGCCGCTTCATGCGCTCGGAACGCGGGCTCACCCTCGCGTCGCAAGACGTCCGCCGCGCTGGGAGCGCTCGCGCGCTTGGCGACGAGGTCGTCGGTGTCGACGAAGGGGACGCCGAGGCTCGCGGCGAGGCGCGCGCCGACCGTGGATTTGCCTGCGCCGGGCGGGCCTACGAGGACGACGGTCTTCATCGTTCAATACTCCGCGAGCTGCGCTCGGTAGGTCGACACGTTGCGCAAGAGCTCGGTCATCGAGTCCCCGCCGAATTTCTCGAGGAGCGCGTCGGCGAGGACGAGACACACCATCGCCTCGGCCACCACCGACGCCGCCGGAACGGCGCACACGTCGCTCCGCTCGAACGCCGCCTCGAACGCCTCTTTGGTGCGGACGTCGACGCTCGGGAGCGCGCGCTTGAGGGTCGCGATCGGCTTCATGAACCCATGGACCACCACCGGCTCTCCGTTGGTGACGCCGCCCTCGAGGCCGCCGGCGTGATTGGTGGGTCGCGTGAATCGGCGCCCCGCCGCGTCGTAGGCGATGGGATCGTGGACCTCGGACCCGCGTCGGCTCGCGACCTCGACGCCGATCCCGACGCCCACCGCCTTGATGGCGTGGATGCTCATGAGCGCTTGGGCGAGGCGCCCGTCGAGCTTGCGATCCCAATGCACGTGGCTGCCGAGCCCCGGCATCACCCCCGTCGCGAACACCGAGAAGGCCCCGCCGAGCGTGTCGCCCGCGTGCGCGGCGGCGAGGATCGCCTCGCGCATCGCGCTCTCTGCCTCCGCGTCGGGACACGCGAGATCGCTGGCGCGGGCGCGAGATTTCAGGGTGTCGAGCGGCTCGTCCATGCGCGCGGTGACCCCACCGATGGCACTGACCGCGGCGAAGACGTCGATGCCGACCGCGGCGAGGAGCCTGCGCGCGACCGCGCCAGCCGCGGTGCGGGCCGCGGTTTCGCGGGCGCTCGCGCGCTCGAGCACGTCGCGGAGGTCGTGGCGGTCGTACTTGAGCCCGCCCGCGAGGTCGGCGTGTCCCGGGCGCGGTCGCGTGAGGGGCTCCGGCGGCGCGTCGAACGGCGCCGCGCCCATGCGGCCCGCCCAATTCGCGAAGTCCCGGTTTTCGACGCCGAGGGCGATGGGCGAGCCGAGCGTTTCGCCGCCGCGCACGCCCGCCTCGATCGAGACGGTGTCCTTCTCGATCTTCTGACGGCCGCCGCGCCCGTAGCCGCGCTGACGGCGCGCGAGGTCGGCGTCGATGTCCGCCGCCGAGAGCGCGAGCCCGGCCGGGACGCCCTCGAGAATCGCCACGAGGCGTGGACCGTGCGACTCTCCAGAGGTGAGCAAACGTAGTCGCGACATGACGGGTGGGTCGCCGAGCGTACCACCGCTCACGAGCGCGGGGACCGACCCGCGCGCGCACCGGCTGGAGATCCACGCCAAGCCGCGCGCGAAGAAGAGCGAGCTCCGTGGCGTTCGCGAGGGTGCGCTCGACGTCGCGCTGGCGGCGCCGCCCGTGGACGGCGCCGCGAACGAGGAGCTCGTGCGATTCCTCGCTGACGCGCTCGGGCTCCCCAAACGGAGCGTGCGTCTCTTGCGCGGGGAGTCGTCGCGGACGAAGCTCGTGGAGATCGTGGGACTTCTGCGCGCCGAGCTCGACGAACGACTCAAAGCGGCGTCGAAGTCATGAGCGGGGTGAAGGGGAAATGAGCGGCATTTCGTTCGACAAATACGAGGGGTTGGGCAACGACTTTCTCGTGGTCGAGGCCGCGCCGGGCGAGACCGAGCTCGCCCCCGCGCTCGTGCGCCGCCTCTGCGACCGACGCTTCGGGGTGGGCGGCGACGGCGTCTTGCTCGTCTCGCCGCCGACGGAAGATCCGTCGCACCTCGGCCGCATGCGCGTCTACAACGCCGACGGATCGGTGCCGGAGATGTGCGGCAACGGGCTGCGTTGCGTCGCGCTCCACCTCGCGTCCCTGCGGCACTTGCCGCACGTCGACGGGGTCATCGAAACCGACGCCGGGCCGCGCGTGGTCTTGGTCGATCGCTCGCGCGGCCACGGTGAGGTACGCGTCGACATGGGCGAGATCCGCGTCGAGGAAGAGCGAACGGTCATCGTCGGCGACGAAGAGGTTCGATTGATCGCGGCCGATGCGGGTAATCCGCACGCAATTCTGTGGCCGGTCGTTCGGGGCGCGCACGACCGCGCGCGCCTCGAGCGGCTCGGCCCGGCGATCGAGAAGCACGCGGCCTTTCCGCGCGGCACGAACGTCGAGCTGGCGAGCTTCGAGGGCGACGAGGTTCGACTCACGGTCTGGGAGCGAGGCGTCGGGTTCACGCTCGCGTGCGGCACGGGCGCGTGCGCCACCGTGGGCGTCCTCGTGGCCCGTGGCGAGGCGCCGGTGGGCACTCCAATCACGGTGCATCTGCCGGGTGGCGCGCTCCGCGTGACGATGGACGGCGCGCGCGCGATCATGGAGGGCCCCGCCCGCCACGTGTTTCGAGGGCACGCGCCGTGACCGAGCTCAGCGCGCTCGTCGTGAGCGCCGACCCGGAGCTCCTTCGCGTGGCGAGCGCTTCGCTCGCCGCGGGCGATGCGCGCGTCATCGGAAAGACGACGTTGGCCGCGGCGCTGGACGTGCTTCGCGAGACACCGGTCGACATGGCGGTGGTCGACGCGCGGTCCGAAGGCACGCTCGCGCTGGTGCATCACGTGCGAGCCTTCGCCGAGGTCGCGGGGGGCCAGCACCCGTCGACGGCGATCGTGGTGGCGGTCGATCCCGGCGACGCGATCGGCATGCGCGCCGCGCTCGATCTCGGCGCGGACGCGCTCGTCACGACGCCGGTGCACGGGGACGCGCTCCTCGAAGCCTTGGCGCGCCTCCGCGCGGAGCGCACCACGGCCGCGTCCGTCGCCGTGGAGAGCGCACGGGCCGATCGCGCCGAGTCCCTCGCACGTCGCATGCGCCGCTTGATCGAGGCGACGGCGGAGGGGGACGGCGAAGCGATCGAGAGCGCGCTCGACGCGATCACCGAGCTCGCGCCCGGCGTGCGCGCGCGCTTCTTCCGCGCCGGAGCCGACGATCCCGTGACCGCCGTGTCGGGTGACACGGAGCGATTGCCGCTCGGGGACGTCGGCCACGAGCTCGGGACTCTGGTCGTTACTGGCGGCGAGCCGAGTGAACGCGCGATCGCGCTCGACGTCGCCGGCGCCCTCTCGAGCCTCCTCGCACTTCGCGCGCGCTTCGTGGCGAGCGGCCCGCGCGGTCCAGGGCCGTCGCGCATGCTGGAGCGTGCGCTGTTCGATGACATCCTCGCGCGTGAGATCGACAAGGCAGTGCGTCATGGTCGTCCGCTCGCGCTCCTCGCTCTCGATCCCGTCGGCTCCGCGGACGAAGGTCTCGCGCCGCACCTTCGAGTGAGCGACATCGTGGGCCGTGGTGGCGCCGATGTCTTCGTGCTGCTGCCCGAGACCGACCTGGTCGGCGCGACGCAGCTTCGCCGTCGCATCGGCCGAAGGCCGGCGGGCGTCGCCTCACTTCGCGACGGCCACACGCGCGACGCCTTGGTCCGTGCCGCTCGCGCGCGGCGAGAGCTCGCGCGCACGTCGCCGCTGGCGGCGCCCTCGCTGACGATGCAGACGTCGATGGGGCTCGTGGCCACGATCGACCGACTTTTGAGCCAGCCCCTCCATGACGCGGGCGCGCTCACCACCTATCCGCTCGTCCTCGGCATGGCCGGCGCCGCGTCACTCGTCACCCACGCCTGCCTCGAGGCGAGTCGCGTGTCGCGCGCCACGGTGCACGTCACGCACGGCATGGCAAAGGCCGCCGTCGCGGCGGCGAGCGCGCTCGGCGCCGAGCTCGACGTCATCGAGCACGACGCGCCGACATCGGACGCGTTCGCCATCGCGATCGCGAGCGAGCTCGGCGCGTGGGCCTGCGCGGGTCACCTCGAGCCGGGCTCGTCCGATTCGGTGAGCGCGCTCCACGGCGCGGACCCACTCCTTGCCGACCTCCTCGTGCGCGCCATGGAGCCCGGATGAGCGCCACCGCCCCGAGCTCGTCGCCGCCGCGCCCGAGCCTCTATTTCACGCTGCGGGAGCTCCTCGCCCGTCACGCGACCGGTGTCGTCTCCGTCCGCACCGCCGACGCGAGCGGTGAGGTGCGGCTTCGAACCGGGGCGATCGAGGACGCCGTACTCGGACGTGTCGAAGGGACCAAAGCTCTCGCCCGAATGCTGGCCGCGCGCGATCTGTCGCTCGCGTTCACCGAAGGAGATGGCGAGTGGCTGCGCCGGATCGACGGCGCGCCCGAGGAGATCCTCGACGCCGCGGCGCAGGCATGCGCGGCGCTGGAGGCTGCGCTCGAGCCGTTCCGCGATCGCGAGCGAGAAGGCGCGTTCGCGATCGCGAGTGAGCCCACGGAGACGACGCGCGCCACGCTGTCAGCGGGCGCGCGCACGCTGGTCACGCGCCTCCGCGCGCCAGCGGCGATCGGCGACGTGCTCGACCTCGCGGCCGACGACGACGTCGTGGTGCTCGGCGCGCTCGCGGAGCTCGACCGCGCGGGCGCGATTCGATGGCTCAACCCGGCGTCCGAGCGTCAACCGATCACGTCGGCGCTATGGGACCGCGCGGCGATCTCGCAGAGGCTCCCGCCGCGCGTTCGTCTCGTGTTCGCCGGCGCGCCGCAGAGGCTCGCCGTGCTGGCGCACGTCCTCGCCTATGTCGACGACGTCACTCGCCCGACGATTCCGCCGCCGCTCGTCCCGGCGCCGCAGGTACTCGCGACCGCTGCGTTCGATGGCCTCTCACTCGAGATCGTCGGCTGTCCGCTCGTCCCGGCGTATGCACCGCTCTGGCCGCTCGCGCTCGCCGATGCAGCGCTCGTCGTTCGACTCGACGAGGCCGCGCCCGACGTTCTCGAGGCCGCGGCGGCCGTGGCCCACGCGCGCGTCGTGTCGGCCGAGGCCCTGGTCGGGCCGGTCGACGAGGCGCGCGTCGGCGCCGTGGTCGCGCTGCTGCGCGCGGCGCTCGACGAGGCCGCGACCGAGAACGCGTGACCCGCGCGCCGGACCGAGAGATCAGGTCCGATACTCTTCGACGACCGTGCCGATGGGCTCGCCGAAGACGACGCGCTTGATGTTGCCGCGCGTCGAGAGCTTGAAGACGCGGACCGGCATCTTGTTGTCTCGGCAGAGCGTCGCCGCCGTGGAGTCCATGACGCCGATGCGGTCGGCCAGGAATTGATCGAACGACATGCGCGAGTACATCTGCGCGTCGGGAAAGCGCGCCGGATCGCGGTTGTAGATGCCTTCGACCTTGGTGGCCTTGAAGAGGGCGTCGGCGTGGATCTCCATGCAGCGGAGCGCGGCCGCGGTGTCGGTCGAGAAGTACGGGTTGCCGGTGCCGCCCGCGAAGATCACGACGCGGCCCTTCTCGAGGTGGCGGATGGCGCGGCGACGGATGTACGGCTCGGCGACCTGGCGGATCTCGATCGCGGTCATGACGCGCGTCGGGACGCCGCACTTCTCGAGGCCGTCTTGCAAGGCCAGCGAGTTGATCACCGTCGCCAGCATGCCCATGTAGTCGCTCTGCGCGCGGTCCATGCCGGCGCTCGCGCCCTTGAGGCCGCGGAAGATGTTGCCGCCGCCGACGACGATGCCGATCTGGACGCCCACCGCGTGGACCTCGGCGAGCTCTTCGGCCACGTCGCGGAGGACGTCGGGGGCGATGCCGAAGCCGCCCGTGGTTCCGCAGAGCGCTTCGCCGCTCAGCTTGAGCACGATGCGCCCGTAGACGAGCTCGGGATGGGGAGGCGCGGGCGGGATCGTGAGGTCGCGGTCGTCGGGGTGGCGCATATTCTCGATATTCTCGAAGGGGCCACGCGGGGTTAGTCGCAGCCTCACGAGACGCATAGCCAAGCCCCGCGGCCATTGCAATCGAGGCGGGAGGGGCGCCCGCCCGCTCTGCCGCCAGCCCTGGCCCGCGCGGCGTCGCCGTAGTAATCGATGGCCCGATGCTGTCCGTCCTCGCGCCTCGCCGGGCCATGGGAGCCGCCACGCTCGCGCTCCTCGTCTTGGCTCAAGCCCAATGTGGCCGGGGGCCCAAGGCGGGCGACAAGGACGCGGGCGCTCCGGTCACCACCGCGGGCATCCCACCCGAGCAGGCAGCGCGTGTGCTCGCCAAGGTGGGCGACCGCACGATCACGCTCGGCGATTTCGCCGCGTCGCTCGAGCATTTGGATCAGTTCGACCGGCTCCGCTACCAGTCGCCCGAGCGGCGCCTCGAGCTCCTGAAGGAGATGATCCGCGTCCAGCTCCTGGCCGACGAGGCCGTCGCCAAGGGCTACGACAAGGAGCCGGAGGCCGCGTCCGAGCTCCGCGCCGTCCTTCGCGAGGCGGTGATCGGCGAGCTCAAGAAGAGCGCGCGCGCTCCGGCCGACATTCCGGTGGCCGACGCCCGCGCCTACTTCGAGGCGCATCGTGCGGAATACAAGGATCCGGAGCGGCGGCGGTTCTCCATCATCGTCACCAAAGACGAGGCGACCGGCGTCCAGATCATCGAGACCTACAAAAAGGCGAGCGCCGCGGACGCCGGGGCCGACGCGCGCGCGGTGGCGTGGGGGCAGCTCGTTCGCGAAAAGTCCCTCGATCCTCAGGCGCGCGCCAACGTGCCGATCGATCTCGCCGGCGACTATGGCTTCGTGAGCCCGCCCGGCGATCCGCGCGGCGCGAGCGCGCGCATTCCCGAGGAGGTCCGCGCGGCCGGCTTCGCGATCGCCGCCGTGGGCGACGTCGCGCCCGCGCCCGTGAAGGCCGGCGGCAAGATCTACGTCGTGCGTCTGTCGGCCAAGGTCGACGCCCGCGAGCGCTCCTTCGAGGAGGCCGAGCGCACCATCCGCGTGAAGCTCGCGCAGGACGAGCTCGAGAAGAAAGAGGCGGAGCTCCTCGCCTCGCTTCGCAAAGAGCTCGACGTGAAGATCGACGAAGCGGCGCTCGCGACCGTGAAAGTCGATCTCGCGCCGGCCGACGCGGGCGCGCCTTCGCTCGCCGCCGACGCGGCCCCGAAGAACTGAGCGAGGTCGTCGTCGTGGCCACTGTGCATCTTCCGCTCTCCGCGCCCCATTCGGAGGCCGCCTCGTCCGAGGATTGGCACTGGCAGATCCGAAACGCAGTCACGTCGGTCGACGCGCTCGCGCGCGCGATCGCGCTCACGCCTCGCGAGCTCGAGGGCGCGCGCCGCGCCGAGGCGCAAGGGCTGCCGATCGCGATCACGCCGTATTATCTGTCGCTCGTCGACAAGCACGATCCGCGCTGCCCGGTGCGCCTCCAATGCGTGCCCGACGCGCGCGAGTCGGACGAGGTCGACGGTGATCTCGTCGATCCGTTGGGTGAGGTGGAGCACGAAGTCGCGCCGCACCTCGTGCAGCGATACCCGGATCGCGCGCTCCTCCTCGCGACCGACCAATGCGCGGTGTACTGCCGATTCTGCACGCGCTCGCGCATCGTCGGGAGCGGCGGGGGCGCCGTGCCCACGCCCGACCTCGAGCCGGCGTTCGCGTATCTGCGCGCGCACCCCGAGGTGCGCGACGTCATCGTGAGCGGCGGCGACCCGCTCGCGATGGCCACGGGTCGCATCGTCCGCATCGTGGAGTCGCTCCGCGCCATTCCGAGCCTCGACACGATTCGTCTCGCGACGCGCGTTCCCGTCACGTTGCCCATGCGCGTGACCGACGAGCTCGTCCGCGCGCTCCGCCCGTTCCACCCGCTGTGGGTGATGACCCATTTCAATCACCCCAAGGAGCTCACCCCCGAGGCGATCGCGGCCGTCACGCGCCTCGCCGACGGCGGCTTCCCGGTGATGAACCAGACCGTGCTCCTTCGGGGAGTGAACGACGACGCGACGGTCCTCGAGACCCTCTTTCGTGGGCTCGTGCGGGCGCGGGTCCGGCCGTATTACCTGCTCCAAGCGGATCCAGTGCGGGGCACCGGGCATCTCCGGACGTCGCTCGAGACGGGCATCCGGCTGATCGGCGCGCTCCAAGGGCGGCTCACTGGCATCGCGCTCCCCAAGCTCGTGTGCGACACGCCGAACGGACGCGGCAAGGTGCCGCTCCTCCCCGAAAACGTGGTCGCGCGCGAAGCCGGGCGGACCAAGCTCCGGACGTTCCGGGGCGAGGTCGTCGAATACGTGGATCCGCCCGAAGAATTTGCCGGCGAGTGACCGCGTCCGCGGGCGTCTCGCTGAGGGCCGGCGCGACTTGCAAGACTCGTAGTCGACGGGGAACTGATCTTGTACGTTACGGCGCTGTGGCCCTCCGTACGCGCTCGCTACACCGCTGGATCGCAGCAATTGCAGTAGCCACGCACGCGCTCGTCGCGTTGCCCGGAGGCGCGCTCGCGCAGCCGGCGTCCGCCAAGGAGGCGCTCGCCAACGCCGACAAAGCGGCCAAGGCGAAGGACTGGGCCAAGGCTCAGAGCGAGTATCGCGCGGCGTATCAAGCTGCGCCGACCGCCCAAGCGTTGAACGGCCTCGCGAGCGCGAGCTACGAGCTCGGCGCGTGGGGTGAGGCCTACGAGGCCTACGACGAGTTCTTGAAGACCTACCCCGACGCGATGGGCCGGGGCGCGAAGGCCTTGGCCGAGAAGCGCGTCAAAGAGCTCGACGCCAAGACGGGCGCGCTCACGATCCTCGTGAACGAGAGCGGCGCCGACGTTTCGCTCGACGACAAGAAGATCGGCGCGAGCCCGGTGCGCGCCCTGATTCGCGTCGGGACCGGGGCGCACTCGCTCAAAGTCTCCAAGGCCGGGTTCGCGGCGTTCGAGAAGTCCGTGGATGTGGCACCGGGCGCCAAGGTCAGCGTCGACGTCAACCTCGTGAAGGGCGCCAAGACCGGCAAGCTCACCGTCAAGGAAGCGGGCGGGCAGGCGGTGCGCGTCTTCGTCGACAACGTCGACATGGGCCCCGCGCCGTGGACCGGCGACGTCGATCCCGGCTCCCACCAAGTTCGCGTGCAGAGCGGCACGCTCGGATCGACTTCGCAAAAGGTCGAGGTCGAGGCCGGCAAGACGGGCGAGGTGACGATCGCGGCGACGAGCGCGTCGGGTCGCCTCTCGATCGCCACGAGTGACGGGCTCGGGGTCATCTACGTCGACGGCAAGGTCGTCGGCGAGGGGCAATTCTCGGGCGACGTTCCCGCGGGTTCGCACGATGTCCGCATCACGCGCGAAGGGTTCGTGCCGTTCGAGAAGCGCTACGAAGTCGGCGACAAGCAGTCCGTCTCCGAGACCGTTCCGCTCAAGACTGCCGGACAGTCGCTCGACGCCGTGAAGGTCGAGGAGGAGCGCGCCTTCTACGGCATGTACGGTGGCTTCGGTCTCCTCGGCGGAATTGGCGTCGGCGGACTCGGGAGCTCGCTCGACCTCACGAGCGACTCTTGTCAGAAGACGCTCGGCGCGGTGAGCTGCGACACGCCCGGCCCGATGGGCGGCGGCGCGTTCGGCTACGTCGGCTTCACGTGGCTCCCGGTGGGCATCGAGCTCTTCGTCGGAGGGCTCTTCGACCAAGCGAAGCAGACGGCGACGTTCGGCGCGTCCGATCAGGCCAACACGCCGCTCCTCGGACCGGCGCGCACCGAGGAGTTCACCTTCATTCGGTTCGGCGGCGTGGGCGCGATTCGCGCGCGCGCGACGCTCGACGGAAAGAACTTCCGCGCGTCGCTCTCGGCCGGACCCGGCGTTTCGTACAAGCAGATCATCATGCAGCGAAAGTCGGCGAGCGTGACCGGCGGCTACTCCGAGCGCTACGTGCCCGACGATGGCGCCAACAACCCGGGCGAGTCTCAAGCAAACAAGCTGAACTACGTGTCGCCGGCGCTCGTGGCCGATCTCGCGGTGCACTGGCGCATGGGCCAGACCACCGCGCTCTCGCTCGGCCTCTTGGGGTGGCTCGAGACCGCGGGCAACGACGTCGCCGCGCAGCCCGACCGCACGCGCCTCATGGTGAGCGATCAGCAGGGCAACGTGCCGCTCCACATCCCCACGCCGCGCTACGAGCCGGCGAGCGGGGCCCAGTTCTTCCTGGGCCCCTACCTCGGCATGATGTTCGGCCCCTGAGGGCCGCGCTCTCGGTCAGGGCTTCTTGATCGGGGCCGAGGCCGTCACGAACAGCGCCGGCGGCGCGTCCGGAATCGTCGGCGGCGTCGTCCCCGACGGTGTCCCGCCCAGGGCGAGGAGCTTGCGTGCCGTGGCCAGGCCGCTCAGCGTGCTCGTGGCGTCGTGGATCTGCTTGCAGCTTTGGCCGCAGATTCGAATCACGGTGTCGTTCTGCTCGAGGTTCCAGCCGTCAGCCGACTCACGCGTGGCGAACGTGCACGCCGTGTTTCGCGGGATCTCCTGCGGGTTCACGTTCGTGTTGATCTTGATGACGCTCGAGTCGGTGATCGACTGGGGTCGCTCGTAGACACAGCTCGCGAGGTCGGCGATGAGCGCGGCGATGGCTCGGCCTCCCACGTCGCCGGCAGCCTCCTTGCCGCCGCCGGTCGCGAGGAACGCTTCCGTTCCACCCGCCTTGGCGAGCGCCGTCGCCTGGGCGTCGTCGGCGATCTTCCGCGGGTTGTCGCCCGCGGTGTTGTCCTTCACGCCGAGCTCGAGGACGTAGGTCTTGATGCCGGCGCCGCTCGGCCCGAGGGCGGTCGCGACCGCTCCGTTGATCGTCGTCGACGCGTCGGTCGGCGGCTCGGCGCAAGATTGTCCGACCTGCGCGTTCGAGATGATGAACACGGCCTGTCGGTTGAACTTGCCGGCGTCGGTCGCCAAGGCGCCGTACGCGCCGTCCGCCGTGAGCGCCGAAGCGACCGACGAGCGCGCTACGGGTTGGAACGGCGGCTTCGTTTGCGAGAGGATCTGCTCGATGATCGCATCGCGCGCGGAGAGAGCGCGCTTGAACGGAACGTCGAGCGTGGCGAATTCGCTCGAGGCCGGGCAGGTCGCGGTGCCCTTGCCCGGGAGCCAGCGGAAGCCGACCTGGGTCGTCGAGAAGACCGGGTCGTTGAGCGAGATGCTCAGCACCTGATCGATCGCGTTGGGCCCGAGGAAGGGGTCCTGCATGTCGACCGAGCGATCGAGGAGGAGATAGACGCGGCTCGGCACCGGCTGCAGCACTTCCACGCCTTCGTCGCATAGTGGCATGGGGCTCGACTTGGGGGCGCACGAGCGGCTCGCCGCGATGCCCAGGATGCGGTGCTTGCCCTTGCTCGTTGCCTTGGTGAGCTCGCAGAGGCCGGGCGCGAGCTGAAACTTGCCGGGGCTGAGGATCGTGAAGCCTTCCTGATTCGCCGCGAGGTCCGCTTTGACGCCGGCCTGTTGCTCGGGCGTGAGCTGATCGAAGCCAGGAGGAAGGACGTTGTCGAGATCGAGCATCTCCGGCACGAAGCCGTCGTAGATGACGCGGACGTTCATGCCGTCCGCCGAGCCCGGCACCGAGTAGATGCACTTCTCGGCGTCTTCGACCTTCGGATCGATCGCGTCGGCCATGCAGCGGTTGGTCGAGAAGCAGGCGCTCGAGTCGCCGAAGGCGAGATCCGGCGTGTAGTCGCGGAAGACGAACTCGCTGCGCTTGGCGCTCACGCACTGGCCCGCGACGCACGTCTGGTCGTTCTGGAGCTCGCCCGGCTTTTGGCACTCGACGTCGAAGCACGCGTACTTGAGCGGCATCGGGAGGTAGAGAACCTTGCTGTCGCGGTAGTTCTGGCGGCTTCGTCGCAGAATGCGCGCCGTGCCCTCCTGCGCGCTCGGCATCAGATCGCAGTTCACGCGCTGCTTCGAGATCGTCTCCGCGTCCTCGGTGAAGCCGATGACCGTCACCATCACGTTCTGCGCCGACGACTGCCGATAGATGCCGAAGGTCTTGGGGAGCCGGGCCACGCCGTTCACGACCGGGATGTGCTCGCAGCCGACGACCGTCGGCGGCTGGGTCACGTCGTTGGAGGCGAGCACGCTCACCTCGATCGACTTGAACTCTTTGGGCACCTGCACCTGCGTGCTGAAGCCGGCGACGTATTCGGTGTTCGGGTTGCGCGTGCAGCTCGCGCCGAGCACCGCCGAGAGCGAGAGCAAACCAACAAGAAGACCACGATGACGCATGACGAGCCTCTCGACCTTCCGGATCAGCGGTGGAACCACGTCGCTTGCGTGGGGGGATTCAAGGTGCCGGGCACCGGCGCGTCGTCGCGGCCCTTGGTCGCGAGGAGATAGCCCGTGAGCGATCCGGCGGCGACGACGAGGACCGTACCGATGGCCCAGTACACGGTCCCGCGCGACGAGTCCTGACGGAGCGTCGAGTCGATCGTGCGCGTTTGGTCCGGCGCGACCGAGATTTCTTGGACCTCGTCGACGTACCCGTCCTTGTGGATGCGGATCCGGTGACCGCCGCTCGCCGAAAGCGGCCCTTCCCACTTGTCGGTGCCGACGAGCTTCTGGTCGATCTCGATGAGCGCGCCGGCGGGCTTGGCGATGATAGCCACGCGGCCTTCGTTGCGCGCTTCGGCCATGCGCAGCACCACCGCGAAGGGATCGGCAGTGGCGGGCGTGAGCGACTCTTTGGCCGTGGTGTAGCGATTCGCCGATGCGCTGAACGTGTGGAGCTTTCCGACGGCGACGCGCCCGCTGTAGGGCTGGCCCGGCGAAGCGAACCCGACCTCGGTGCCGTCGATGTTGATCGCGGCCTTGGGCGGCCCCTCGATCGACACGGTGACCGACGCCATCACGACCTCGGCTTCGAGGTCGAAGCGGGCGCTGGCGGGCTTTCCGGGGGAGACCTCGACGGTCTTGGTCTGCTCGCGGAAGTTCTTCTTCGACACCACGATGACGCGCGGACCGACGCTCACGTCGACCGGCTTCGCGAGCGGCGTCGTGCCGACCTCTTCGCCGTCGATCGTGACCGTGGCGCCGCCCTCGTTGCTCGTGATGTCGACGGTCGACACGTACGCCTTGAGCGCGGCGATCGCGTCTTTGATCTCGGCCTGATCCTTGGCCGGGATCACCGATGCGCCTTCGGCGAGCGCTTGCTCGTAGACGCGCACGGCGCGGTGGTAGGCCTTGTTCGACTTGTGCGCGAGCGCGAGGTTCGGAAGAACGCGCGGGTTCTTCGTCATGTCGTAGACGCGCTGGAACTGCGTGACGGCCGCCTTGAAGTTGCCGTCACCGAACAGCGTGAGGCCGGCGTTCCATTCACGCCGTGCGTCGGCGGGGAGCTCCTCGGCGACGGTCTTTGCCGGCTTCTTCGGCTGCGCGAACGCAACCGGCGGCATCACGACGTTCACTGCGACAAAAAAGGAAATCCAGCGAAAGGCCCGCCTCATCGTGCCGCAATCGTATCTGCGGTTCGCCCGGAGGTGGGCGCAAATCACCGCTGCGGGCCGGGCCCAATTCCCTGGAGTTGGTTGAGCGGATCCTTGGTTTTCGCTCCAGAGGGCGCGCTCGAGGTCGGTGGCTTCTTGGCGGCCGTCGCCGACGGTGCCGCCGACGCGCTCGCCGAGGCCGACGGCGTGGGCGGGGGCGTCACGATCGCCGTCGTCGGCGCGGTCACGACCGGGTCCGTCGTGGGGGGCGGTCGCGTCGCCGCGATCGTCGAATCCGCGGTCGGGGCAGTGGGGGTCGTTGGCGGTGTCCGGGTCGCGAAGTAGCCCGCGACCCCGATAACGACGAGCGAAAGGGAAAGGAACAACGGCCAGGGGGTCTTCGCCTTGGGCTTCGTCGCCGAGTCGGAGACGACGCCCATCCCCGTGCTGGCCGCCGACTGCGTTCCGGCGAGCGCAACCCCGGGCTTTGCGGTCTGCGGCGTTGAGCCGGGCAGCGCTTGGGTCCGCGCGACGACCTCGGCCGGCGTTGCGTGGTGGTGCCCCGGCGCCGGCACCGACACCGGCGTGACCGGCCCGTAGCCCGGCGGCGGCCCTGGAATCGCGGAAGGCGTGATGCGCGGGAACTGCTGCGAGTTGAGCTGCGAGAACGCCTGCTGGATCGAGGCCACCGGCGCCGGGATGCTGTTCATCGGCGGCGGCTCGCTGCGGTGCTCGACGGGCGCGCGAAGGCGCGAGATGACCTGCGCGCTGCGCTCGTCGGCGAAAGGCGCCAAGCCCTCGGCGAAATCGAGCGCGGTCGAGTAGCGGTTGTCGCGTTCGCGCGCGAGGCCCTTGTGCACGACCTCGGCGAGGCCCGCCGGAAGATCCTGACGCAGATTTTGGATGGGCGTCGGATCTTGGGTGAAGAGCTTGAAAAGGATCTCGGTGAGCTCGCCGCTCTCGGACGTGTGCGGCGTGTGCCCGGTGAGGAGCTCGTAGAGGATGCAGCCGACGGAGTAGAGATCGCTTCGGAGATCGACGTCGCGCGGCGATTTGGCCTGCTCCGGCGACATGTAGAGCGGCGTGCCGAGCGCGGAGTTGGTCTGCGTGAGCGAGGCTTGGCCAGGCTGCGACACCTTGCTGATGCCGAAGTCGACGAGCTTCACGAAGTCGCGCTCGCCGTCCTTCTTGATGATGAACGCGTTGGACGGCTTGAGATCGCGGTGAATGATGCCCACGGCGTGCGCCGACTGCAGCGCGCGCAGGATCTGGAGGACGAAGTGCACCGCGCGTGGGACGTCGATGCCGCGCTGCCCCTCGGTCTCGATCAAGTGCGCGAGGTCGTGCCCGTCGAGGAACTCCATCACGAGGTACGGCGCGCCGGTCGGCAGCTTGCCGACGTCGAACACGGTGACGACGTGCTGGTTCTCGATCTGGGACGCCGCGACGCCTTCGTTCAGGAAGCGCTCGACCGCACCGGGGATGGTGAGGACGTGCGGCGCCATGAACTTCAGCGCGACCGGCGCGCGCCGGAGGAGGTGCTGAGCCTTGGCGACGGCGCCCATGCCGCCTTCGCCCAGCATCTGGAGGATCTGGTACTTGCCGTCGATGATCTCGCCGGCCGCGGGGTACGGGCTCACGTGATGCGGGCGCATGAGAAGCCCCTCGATGGTACTCGTCCCCGGCGCGCGGGCCTAGCGCACAGCGCCGAAACCGCCGGCCGATGTGACCTAGGTCATGGAAGGTGCGCGGTCGGGCTTTCCGTGGGCAGGGCGAGGACTTACGGTTGGGAGCGATGAAGACGACGCTCCTCTCCTTGGTCCTCGCGGCGACGGTCGCGACCACGCTGGCCTGCAACAAGTCGCAAGCTTCGCCGAGTGGGGACACCGCGCAGCCGTCGACGGCGCCGCAGGGCGGCAAGGTCTACGAGACCCGCGGCGTCATCAAGGCGTTCGGCGAAGGGAAGAAGAGCGTGAAGATCTCTCACGAGGACGTCCCGGGCTACATGAAGGCGATGACGATGCCCTTCGCCGTCAAAGAGCCCGCGGTGCTCGACGGCCTCGCCGAAGGCGACGCGGTGACCTTCTCCTTCACCGAGGAGAGCGACGGTCGCCTCCTCATCCAAAG
The DNA here is from genome assembly GCA_044224815.1 of Polyangiaceae bacterium. Taxonomy (GTDB): domain Bacteria; phylum Myxococcota_A; class Polyangia; order Polyangiales; family Polyangiaceae; genus JADJCA01. The sequence goes on along the minus strand of JBGAJR010000010.1, from coordinate 128,863 downwards.
CATCAAGAAGCGTTGAGCGCATGACCGCGCACGACGGCGGCGCCGCGGCGTTGGGCGAGCTCGTGACGCTCCTCTCGCTCGAGCGGATCGAGGAGAACCTCTTTCGAGGACAGAGTCAGGACCTCGGTTGGGGAACCGTGTTCGGTGGGCAGGTGCTCGGTCAGGCGCTCTCGGCCGCCGCGCAGACCGTGCCCGCCGATCGCCTCGTCCACTCGTTGCACGCCTATTTCTTGCGCCCCGGCGACGTATCGAAGCCGATCGTCTACGAGGTCGATCGCATCCGCAACGGCTCGTCGTTCACCACGCGGCGCGTGGTCGCGGTGCAGAGCGGTCACGCGATCTTCAACTTGGCCGCCTCGTTCCAGATCGAAGAGGCGGGCTTCGAGCATCACGACACGATGCCCGACGTCCCCGCGCCGGAGTCGCTGCTCACCGAGAGTGAGCGAACGGCGCAGCAGGGCGATCGCGTCCCCAAGATGCTGCGCGATCGCGCGACCAAGGCTCGCCCGTTCGAGATCCGGCCCATCGGTCCGGTCGACGATCCGATTCATCCGCCGGCCCGCGCGCCCGAGCGCATGATCTGGTTTCGCACGGCAGGGCCGCTGTCCGGGCCACCTGCGCTCCACCACTACCTCCTCGCGTACGCGTCGGACTACGCGTTCCTCACCGCGGCGCTCTTGCCGCACGGTGTCACGTGGCTCACGCCCGGAATGCAGATCGCGAGCCTCGATCACGTCATGTGGTTTCATCGGCCGTTCCGCGCCGACGAGTGGCTCCTCCACGTGGTGGAGAGCCCGAGCGCTCAGGGCGCGCGCGGGCTCGTGCGCGGGCGTGTGTTCTCGCGCGACGGGAAGCTCGTCGCCTCGACCGCGCAAGAGGGGCTCGTCCGAAAGCGCTCCTGAACGCGCGCCGGCCTCGGGGCCCAGGCGCTCGCCGACGCGCGGATTTCCGTGTAATGGACGCGGGCCATGTCTTCTACGCCCACCGCCCCCGCCGCCGGAGATCGTCGCCAAGAGCTCGTTCAGAAGCTCGACAAGCTGAACGAAGAGGCATTGCAGGGCGGCGGCGCCGCGCGCATCAAGAAGCAGCACGAGGCGGGCAAGCTCACCGCGCGTGAGCGCATCGATCTCCTCCTCGACCCGGGCTCGTTCGTCGAGCTCGGTCGCTTCGTCATGCACCGCTGCACCGACTTCGGCATGGAGGAGCAGAAGGTTTTGGGCGACGGCGTCGTCACCGGCTACGGCACGGTCGACGGTCGCAAGGTCTTCGTGTTCGCGCAGGACTTCACCGTCTTCGGCGGCTCGCTCTCCGGCGCGTACGCGCAGAAGATCTGCAAGCTGATGGACATGGCCATGAAGGTCGGAGCCCCCGTCATCGGGCTCAACGACTCGGGCGGCGCGCGCATCCAAGAGGGCGTCGAGTCGCTCGCCGGCTACGCCGACATCTTTCTTCGCAACACCCTCGCGAGCGGCGTGGTGCCGCAGATCAGCGCCATCATGGGCCCGTGCGCGGGCGGCGCCGTGTACTCGCCGGCCATCACCGACTTCATCCTGATGGTCGAGGGCACGAGCTACATGTTCATCACCGGCCCCGAGGTCATCAAGTCGGTGACCGACGAAGAGGTGACGAAAGAAGACCTCGGCGGCGCGCACACGCACGCGTCGCGGAGCGGCGTGTGTCACCTGACCTCGCCCGACGATCGCACCGCGCTCGCCAAGGTGCGCGAGCTCCTCTCGTTCATGCCGTCGAACAACCAGGAGGACCCGCCGTTCAAGGCCTCGCAGGACCCGGCCACGCGTGAGGTGCCCGAGCTCGACACGATGATCCCCGTCGAGTCGAACAAGCCCTACGACGTGAAGGACGTGATCACGGCGGTGGTCGACGACGCGAACTTCCTCGAGATCATGCCCGACTACGCGGCCAACCTGGTCGTGGGGTTCGCGCGCGTCGGTGGGCGAGCGGTCGGCGTCGTCGCCAATCAGCCCAACGTGCTCGCGGGCGTGCTCGACATCGACGCGTCGATGAAGGGCGCGCGCTTCGTTCGGTTCTGCGACTGCTTCAACATCCCCTTGGTCACCCTCGTCGACGTCCCCGGCTTCTTGCCCGGCACGGCCCAGGAATACGGCGGCATCATCAAGCACGGCGCGAAGCTCCTCTTCGCGTTCGCCGAGGCCACGGTGCCCAAGGTCACCGTCATTCTCCGCAAGGCCTACGGCGGCGCGTACGACGTCATGGCGTCGAAGCACATTCGCGCCGACGTGAACCTCGCGTTCCCCACCGCCGAGATCGCGGTCATGGGGCCGGATGGGGCCGTCAACATCATCCGCAAGGGCGAGATCGCCAAGGCCGCCGACCCCGCCGCGACGCGCGCCGAGTTCATTGCAGACTACAAGGAAAAATTCGCGAACCCGTACAAGGCGGCCGAGCTCGGCTTCGTCGACGAGGTCATCTATCCGCGAACGCTCCGCCAGCGGCTGCATCGCGCGCTCGAGCTCCTCAAGGACAAGCGCGACACGAACCCGCCCAAGAAGCACACGAACATTCCGTTGTGAGGCTGGCGCCTGGGGCGCCAGCTCACAACGGGATGTTCTTTCGGGTTGTAGGAGGCGCTGCGCGCCTCCTCGCGGCCTTCGGCCGCTCACCTCCCAGCGTGCTTCGCCGGAGGCTCAGCACCGGGGAGCGGGCGCGCTCCCCGGGGCCCCACGCCGGAGGAGCACGCTGGGTGCTCACGTCCTGGAGCCGGCAGCGCCACGCCGCGGGAGGGACGACGCTTTACGGAGCGCGGACGGTGGGGCGGCAATCGGAGAGGGCTCCGTTCGGCGGAGCGAGCTCGTCGCAGACGAGGATTTGCGAGCCGGTCAGGAAGACGCGAACGATGCCGCCCGAGGTCGTCTTGAACGGTCGCGGCGACGGAGTGCCGATGGTCGGGACGGCGCCCACGAGCGATCCCGTGACGTTGGGATCGAGGAGCGTGGGCACGTTGTTTTGAATGGTGACCGATGGCCCGGCGTCGTTGTCCGGGACGAAGGTCAAGGTCGAGCTCCCGCTCTGCATGCGCGTGAAGAGGACGGTCTCCTTGCCCGCGGTCGCGGTCGTGGTGTCGAGGAACCCGCCTCCGAGCAACGAGCCTTGGCTCGTGGTCCAGCGCGTGCGGTGCGGCGCGCCGTTCCCGGTCTCGGTGAATTCGTTGAAGCCCGCGTCCGCCGCCGCCGCGCACGTCGATCCGGCCGGCGTGTATTTCACACTGAAGTTCGCCGCCATCTTGGCGAAGGGGAAGTACGCGCTCACCGCCCCCGCGGGCACGCCTCCCGATCCAGCGAATGCAGGGAGCGTCGGCTCCACGTCCCCCTGACCCCAGATGCAGAAGTCGAGCGCGCTGCCGGTCATGTTGGCCAGGCGATAGCCGGTGGCGGGCACGCCCGCGTCGAGCGCCGCGTCGGTCGGCGCATCGCTCGGTGCGTCCGCGCTCCCGTCGGGGAGGACCGCGCCGTCGCCCGGTGCCGCATCGGTGGAGGTCGCGTCCACCGTTGCCGCGCCGTCGGCGCTCGTGCTCCCGTCGCTCGCGGCGACGTCGAAGCCGGCGTCTACCGCGCCCGGTCCGGCCGGCGCGCCGGAGTCGTCTACGCAGGCCGAAGCGAGCGACGTCGACACCCCCACCAACACCATCAACGCACCCCATCGGCGAAGTCGCACGTTGCTCATTGCAGCGTCCCTCCAAGACCGGGCTATCGGCTCTGGCGACCCCCGAGCAACGGAAATAACGCGGCTCATCCGGAGTCACGCAAGGGCGACAGTGGGTCATGTCCACGGATCCACCGCGGAGCTCGGCGCCTTTCCATTCCGTAGGTTGTGGCCTCGAGGGCGCCGGCACGCCCCGTGCTCCTACGTAGTCTCACCATGAACTCCGCCCGACTCCTCCGCGCTCTTGGCCTCCTTTCCTTGGTGACGATGACGGCCCTCGCCACTGGCTGCAGCGCCGACGCTGCCGCGGACGACGCCGAAGACGACAACGCGAGCATCTCCAACGACGAGCTCCGCACTCGCTCCGAGGACATGTTCAAGCCGACGAGCGCGCCCGTGCAGGTCGTGCCCGCGACACTCAAGAACCTCGTGCACTGGGAGCTCTACGTGAGCGAGCGCGGCACGACGGTGATCGGTCGGTCGAAGACGAAGAAGGCCAAGGCCATCTTCGTGCAGCTCATCGATCCGCACCGCTCGAGCCCCGACAAGGTCGTGATGCGCGGCAGCGGCTACCTAGTCGCATCCGACTTCCGACTCGATTCGCGCAACGCGCAACGCGAGCTTCGCCTCCTCGCCGCGGCGATCCGCAAGGACTTCGCCGCGGTCGTGGCCGAGCCGCCGCCGCCGAACGCCGATCCGGCGCCCGTGGCGCCCGAGCCGGTGGCGCCCGAGACGCCCGCGCCGACGCCGGCCGCGCAGACGCCGACGCCGACGCCGGCACCGACCCCGGAGCCGACGCCGGCGGTCACCGATCCGGAGATCCCCGAGACGGTGCCGGCGGCGCCGACGCCTACGGCTCCGCCGGTCGTCGACAAGCCCTGCGTGCGCAGCACGATCAAGACGCTGATCTTCGGCCTCGACATCCTCAAAGACACGGCGGCGGTCGTCACGAACGGCGTGAAGTGCCCCGTCTCCCGCGACGCTTGCGGGAGCGCGGTCGCTGCGTTCGAGCACGGCGTCACGATGGTCAGTCAGTTCGACGCGCTCACCTGCAAGTCGTCCCGCTGAGCGCGCGCGCCGCTCACGTGTGAAGGCGGACGGAGGGCCGTTCGCCGAAGACGTGGCGCGGTCGGCCCTGCGTGTGCGATCCTGCTCGCCGCGTATGAACCTCGCCCAAGCCCTCGCCGCGCTCGCCGCGCACGGAACGGAACCGAACCGCAAAGTCTATCGACGGCACGGCGCACGCGGCGAGCTCTACGGCGTTGGCTTCCAGAGCCTCGACATGATCGCCCAAGAGGTCGGCGTCGATCACGGGCTCGCGCGAAAGCTGTGGTCGAGCGCGCGTCCCGAAGCGCGCCTCCTCGCGACGCGCATCGCCGATGCGCGCAAGGTCTCCGTGGCCGAGCTCGATCGGTGGGCGGCCGAGCTCGATTGGTTCGTGGGCGCCGATGCGCTCGCCAAGCTCGCGTCGGCATCGCCGCACGCCAAGAAGCTCGCGCTCTCGTGGATCGATCAGAAGGGCGAGTGGGTCAGCCGCGCCGGCTGGCACACGCTCGCGCTCCTCACGCGTGACAAGTCGATCGACGCGGCGTTCTTTGCGCCGCTCGTCGATCGAATCGAGCGGACGATTCATCGATCGAAGAACCGCACGCGCGACGCGATGAACGCGGCGCTCATCGCGATCGGTGTGCGAAGCGACGACTTCGCCAAGACGTGCATCGCAGCGGCGAAGCGCATCGGCGAAGTGAAGGTCGATCACGGTGCGCCCGGGCTCGAGACGCCCGACGCCGCGACGTACATCCGTCGCGCGCGCGCGTGGCTCGAGCGTGCGCGCGCCGCGAAGAAGCGTCCGGCGGAGAAGAAGGTCGTCGCGAAAGCGACGAAGTCGATCGCGAAGAAGTCTCCGAAGAAGGCGGCTCGCCGCGGAAAACCAGGCGCATCTCGCGTGGCCAAGAAAACGACGAAGGCGGCGCGCAAGCCCGCACCGAAGCGGCGCTGAGCGTTCGCCCGTCGCGCGAAGGTCGCGCCGGCTCGCCGCGAAAACTTGGCCCTTTCCAGCTGCTCTCCGTATTCGGGGAGCATCACGCCACGCGCTCCCTCGCGTGCTGGCGCTGGAGAGGCTCCCATGGCAACGAGCGAGAGAGACATTGGGTCCGAGGAAGGCGCGACGAACGACGAGCGTCGCGCGCGCGCGTCGACGCGTATTCCCTTCGACGGTGTCGTCGAGATCGGGGCCGAGCTCGGTCCGCCGTTCGAAGCTCAGGCCGTCGACGTCTCGGGCACCGGCATGCACCTCAGGACCGCGTACCTGCCCGAGGTCGGTCAGGCCATCTCGTGCCGCTTCGAAGCGGGGCGCGACACCGTCATCGCTACAGGCGAGGTGGTGTGGCAGAAGGACGCGGGCCGTGGTGGCGAGTTCGGGCTGCGCTTCTTGGACCTGGATCCGGAGAGCTCGGCGGCCCTGGAGCGGATGACCGATCGCGCGCGCCTCAACGTGCCCGGCGCCAAAGTTCGCCTCCACATCGAGGGGCTCGGCGCGCCGATGCGCGCGCGGGTCAAGGGCGTGGGCCGCGCCGAAGTGAAGGTCGGTAGCGAGCTCGGCTTCCTCGAGGTCGGCAAGCACATCGACCTCGAAGATGCGGAGAGCGGTCGGCGGCGTCCTGCCAGCATCGACCGCGTGGAAGTGGAGATTCATCCGAGCTCGCGCGTTCCGCAGCTCGTCGTTGCGCTCAAGTACGAGGATGAGGAGGAGACGATGCAAGCTGGTCACGATCGCGCGATGCCTCACGGTCACGACATGGACGCGAACGACGTCGCCGCGCCGGCGCACGGTCACGCGCACGACGAGATGGCGCACGACGACACCATGATGGCCGAGCACGGCGCGATGGATCCGCATGCGCACCAAGCGGACGCCTACGAAGCCGATGACGAAGTCGGTCATCACGCACACGCGCACGACGAGGACGTTCCGATGTCGGATTCGGCGCCGGCGCCCGCGGTCGCGGAGCGCGCCCCTTCGGCGACGGCCATGCTCGACGACGACGAAGAGAGCATGCGCATGAAGGGCCCGGTGGCCCGTGCCGCGTCCAAGGTCACGCCCGCCCTCGAGCGCTTCGCCAAGCGAACCAAGACCACGGCGATGCTCCTCATCGAGCGCGCGAAGGCGCGCCGCGCGAGCGAATCGTCGCCGATTCGACGGATGACGGCTCCGCCGCCCGGTGGCAGCCTCCACGCCTCGGGTCGCAAAGTCGTCCGTGAGCCGATGGGCTCGTCGGCCGGCGGCGATCGCCCGGCCGAAGCGACGGGGATGGCCGCGCTTCTGGCCAACAAGAAGAAGATGACCCTCATCGGCGCGAGCGCCGTCGGCATCCTCGCCGTCGGGGTGGCCATCGCGGCCCGCAAGCCCGCCGCTCCTCCCGCCGACGCGACCGCCGCTGCCGCTCCGGCCGCCACCGACAACGCCGCGGCCACGCCCGCCGGCGCCGCTCCGACGGCCGCCACGCCCGGTGCACCGATCGCGGTCGTCCCGCCGGGTGCACCGGCCATCACGCCCACGCAACCTACTCCGGCGATGCCGGGCGGGTCATCGATGGAGATCGCGTCGAGCGCTGGAGCAGGCGCGCCTTCGGCGAGCGAGCCCGTCGTCGCCGACAAGACGCCCGTGGGCGATAGCGATCCGCCGAAGCACGCTGCGAAGAAGGTCGCCATCAAGGTGACGCCGTTCACCAACGGCTCGGTCTCTCGCGGCAACGTCCTCCACCTCAAGATGGACGGATCGATCGAGAAGATCCAAGGCGCGCAGCAGCCGACGGGCTTCACCGTGCACATCCCGGGGCGTCGCTCGCTCGAGCCCGCCGCGCCGCTCGCCGCGCGCGACGCGCGCATCGGCGCGATCAAGGTCGCGAACGAGCCGGGCGGCGCTGAGCTCTCGGTCACCTTCAAGGACGGCGTGCCGAGCTACGCCGTCCGCGCGAAGGGAGATCAGCTGGAGATCGTCCTCGCGTCGCCGAGCGCCGGAGGCGCCAAGGACGATACGGTCGCCGCCAAGCCGTCGCACAAGAAGGACGGCAAGACCGTGGCCAAGCACGGCAAGCACGGCGGCAAGCACAAGCACTGACCGGCTCCGGCCGCCACGCTCGGACAGCCGAGCTCGCGAGCGAGGAGGCGTGGCGCATCGAGGGCCACGGTGGCGCGGGGGAACACGCAACGGAGCGTGGTCCCCCGTGTCGTTTCGCTCGTGATCTCGATCCGTCCGCCTAGCGCGGCGGTCGCGCGCCGTAGAGCGCTCATGCCGATTCCGCGCCCCGAGACCGCGGTCACGTCCTCGCGCGTGGAGAGCCCGTCGCAGTAGAGGCCGACCTCTAGCTCACTCGGCGACGTCGCAGGCAGTCCGCGGAGCGAGAGCTCGCGCGCGATCGCCGCCCAGTCGATGCCGCGGCCATCGTCGGAGAGCCACACCACGAACGCATCGCCCTCGAGCGAGGCTCCGAGCTCCACGGTTCCTCCGGCGGGCTTGCCGAGCGCGCGTCGTTCGTGAGGCGCCTCGATGCCGTGGTCGACGGCGTTTCGGACGGCGTGGACGAGGGCGGCGAAGAAGTCGCCCCACGTCTCGCCATCGACGCGAATCGCACCGCCGTGCGTGGTCACGCTGATGCGTTTGCCGAGGCGTTGCGCGAGCGCCTCTGCATGATCGCCCAGTCGCTCGAAGGCGCGCGCCACCGGCGTGCGGCGCCACGCGAGCATCGCCTCCGTCGTGAGTGCCGGGGACGTTCCGCTCGCGACGGCGCGGAGAACGGCGACGTAGTCGTCGTGCGTGACGAGGAGCCGGTCATCGGCGTCACCCAGAAGCGCGAGCATGCTCTCGCGGATGCGGGACCAGCGCGCACCTAGCTCCGCCCGCTCGGTCTCCGTCGGCGGACGCTCTTGCGTAGAGAGCACGGTCTCGAGATCGTGGCACGCCGTCGCGACGGTCGACACGCCGAAGACCCCGGCGTTGCCCTTCAGCGTATGCAGATCGTGAAGAACGTCCGGTGGGCTGCCGCGGGTGATGCGGGCGACGAGATCGTCTGCGTCTCGCAGGAACTCGGTGACGCTCTCGCGGTCCTTCATGGTTCGTTCGACGATGCGCAGCAGATCACGCTGCACGGCGTCGGCATCTTCGGCCGCCAGCTCGGCGGTGACGTCGCTCACGACGACGAGGATGCGTCGCTCGGCGGGTGGCTCGCCGAGCGGCAGATAGCGCAGCGCGAACGTCCGCCCGCCGCTGGCGACGCGCGCGGGGAGCTGATCGAGCACGAGCTCGAGCGGGAGAACGTCGGCGCCGATCTCCTCCCACCCGAGCCGGAACGAAAGTCGCGCCGTCTCGGAGAGGTCGGGGAAGAGGTCCCACACGAACGAGCCCGCCAGAGGGGCGTCGAACCACGCGTCGAGCCGCGCCGAGCGCTCGGCCGCGATGCGGCCGTCGAGCCCCACCGACACGAGGCCCTGGTCCACGCCGTCGAGCACGCACCGCATGTTCGCGCCTTGCGCGTCGAGCGACGCCACCATCTTCTGCAGCTCGCCCGCCATGTCGTCGAGGGCGCGACCGAGATCGCCGATCTCGTCGCGCGTCGCGAGCGCGGCCCGCGCGCCGAGCTCGCCCTTGCCGATGCGTCGTGCGGCGTCGGCGAGCTTTCGCACCGGGCGCACGATGCCGATCGTGAGGAACACGCCGAGGGCCGTTGCCACGAGGAGAGCGACGGCGGCGCCGACGGCGAGGTCGCGCCGCACGGCCTTCATGTGGGCCTCGACCTCGTGGATGGGCATCGACGCCCGCGCGATTCCGAGGAGCTCGCCATCTCGCCGCACGGCCTCGGCGACCCAGAGGCGTGCGCTGGCGCCGGTGCCGCGGACGGCCTCGCCGCGGCCGAACGCGATTGCGTCGCGCACTTCGGAAGCGTCCTCGACCGAACGCGTATCGCCCGCGCGCAGCGAAGCCGAATCGGCGACGACGGTGCCGTCGGGGGAGACGATGGAGAGGTGGGTGTGCACCGCTTCACCGAGATCGTGAATGGGGCCGACGAGGCTCACGTCGTCGCGTTCGAGCGGAGCGAACAGCGCGCTCGCCGTCATCTGCCCGGTCATCGTGACCTCGTAGCGGAGGCGATCGGTCATCTCTTCGAGCAGCGCGCGTTCGACGCTGCGCGCGACGAGGAACGACGCGACCGTGAGGCCGGCCGTGGCCACGACGAAGAACGCCGCGAGCAGCCGAGCGCCGAGCCGGACCTTCATCGGCTCCCCCGCACGACGAGCACCTTCACCTCGGGCGGCAGCGTCGCCGGCCGCGTCGCGGCGCAGATTGCGCCCGGGTTCGCGCGCGCAAGGCCGATACACTCGCCGGCCGACCGTAAGACGACGGGCTTGCGCATTTCGCCCTTGAAGACTTGCTCTTGGATGCGGCTCAAGAGCTCGCGTGGCGTCATGTCGGAGAGCGATGCGACGTAGCGGAGCTCCGCGCTCTCGGTCGCGGTCACCCCGACTTGCACGACAGCACCGTGCGGCCACTGCTTGGTTCCCCCGGTGAACGCGCGACGTGCCTCGCTCGGAGTGAGCGTCACCACGGGGTTGGCCGCGTTGACCAAGAGCACGACGCCCTCGTCGGCCTGCGCCCCTGCCGGTGCATGGCTCACGATGGCGAGCGCGACGAGCGCGATCGGGAGCCGCCCCGGTGTCTTTGCCGCGTCGAGCATCAGAACCCGAACCCCAGCTTGGTGGAGAGCAGCTCTTGGACGACGGAGCCGCGCGCGATTCGTTCTCCCTCGAGCTTGACCGCGAGCTGTGGGAGCGGGAACCAGCGCACGCCGACGCGGGCGTCGAAGACCTCGCGCGTGCCGTCCCACGGTGCGCCAGCGCGTTGGAAGACCGGATCTCCTCCGTCGGGGAAGCGGATGAATTCGGGCCGGAGGTAGGGCGTGAAAGCGCCCAGGGTGTATCCGAGCTCGACGAAGCCGCCCCACGTGTCGAACGTGCCTCCGCCCGACGCGGCGTGGTGCACGTCGTACCCTTCCGCCAAGAAGTGAACGCCGTGCTCCATGTATGCTGCATGGATTGCGCCGATGGTCTCGACGACCTTTCGTCGCCCCGGGTCGGTGGCGGTCGCTTCGATCTCCGGCGCCAAGTCGTAAACGCCGTTCGCGCCGACGGTCAGGCCTTCGACGGGCGCGAGCCAGCGCAGACGCAGGTTGACCATTTTTTCAGTCTTGTCGGCGTGGACGATCGCGACCTTCGTCGGATCGACGGGCCGGCCGTTGCCGACCTCGACGTCGTAGCGTAGGCCTCCGCCGCGCCCTAGATCGAACGTGCCGTCCGCCCCGACGCCGACGAGGTGAGCGGCGAAGAGCCCGCCGCGATCCTCGAAGGCGACCGCAAACGGCCGCTCGGCCGTGAGCTCGAAGATGCTGCCGTGATGGTAGGTGTCGTTGTAGTAGCCGAACGCGGTGTGGGACCGACCCGCGCGCACGCGGAGCCAGTTGTCGAAGAGGTAGGCGACCTGAAGCCGTTCGACGTCGACGGCCACCTCGTTGGAGCTCTCTCCCTCGAAGAAGACTTCGGAGAGGAAGCTCAGCTTCCCGACGTCGGCGGTGAAGAAGAGATCGAGGTGGGCGGCCTCGAAGGAGGCCTTCACCGGCCCGCGATTCAGGAGTTGGAACATCGTATCGCCGTAGACCTTCAGGGCGACCGGGCTCTCGGTCGGGGCCATCGGTGTCTCGTCCGCGCCGCTCGTTGGCGTCGCGCCCCCGTCGGCGCTCCCGCTCGTCGCACCCCCGTCGGCGCTCGCGCTCGTCGCGACCGGAGCGTCCGTAGCCACGCCCGAGGCGTCCGCTCCTGCGTCGAGCGGGGCGTCGGGCGTCACGGCTACCGCCGCGTCTCCGGGCGGCAGCTCGGGCTCTGCGCCCGCGTCGCGTGCGGAGCAGAGTAGGGCGACGCCTGCGGCGACGACGATGCCGACGAGCCGGCGAACAGCCATGTCTCCGAGAACGACCCGACGCGCATGGCCTTGAGCCCTTCAGTCTTTCCGCGCGTCGGCCGTTCATCTCCCCGATGTCCGGCTGGTTTCTGCGCGCCATGTTCGTTCTGGCGGTGTCCCTCGTCGGTTGTGCGTCCCACGTCGCCTCGGTCGACTCGGTCGGTCCACTGTGGGAGCGACCGTGGGTCGACGAACAGGGCACAGTGCGGCGGCTCGCCGACTTCCGGGGCCGTCCAATCGCGCTCTCGATGGTCTACCGCGGCTGCCAGGTGCGCTGTCCCCACACCGTCGCCCGCTTGAAGCGTCTCGCGGCGTCCCGTCGATTGGACGTCGTGCTCGTGACCCTCGATCCCGTGCACGACACGCCGGCCAAGCTGCGTTCGTTCAAAGACGCGCAGGGGGTCGACTCCGCTTCCTGGCATCTCCTTCGTGGTGAGCCGGCGCTCACCGCCCATCTCGCGCGCTTTCTCAGCGTGCATCCGGCACAGGACGACGCGCACCTCGACCACGAGGTACGAATTGCCATGGTCGACGCGCGGGGCGTCGTCATGCGTCGGTTCGACGACTGGAGCTTCAGCGACGAAGACGCGCTGTCGGCGGTCGGCTTCTGAGGACCGTCACCGCCGCCCGCCGCCCTTTCGGGTGGCGCGTGGCAGGGCCGTTTGGCTCGTGGGCCGGAGGTCCCACCCGGCGCGGCTGCCGGCCGCTAGCGTGTGGGTGCCGGCGTAGGCGATCATCGCCGCGTTGTCGGTGCAGCTGGCGATCGGCGGGATGAAGGCTTGGAGCCCGCGCTCGGCAGCGCGCGCGAGCGTTCGTTCGCGGAGCTCACGGTTCGCGGCCACGCCGCCGCCGAGCACGACGGTGGAGACGCCCTCGGAGACGGCCGCCGCGACGAGCTTTCGCGAGAGCACGTCGGTCACGGCGCGCTGGAACGAGGCGCACATCGCCGCGAGATCGTCGCCGCTCGGGACGCCGCGCGTCTCGATCTCCTGAGCGACGCGCGTCTTCAGGCCGGAGAAGCTGAACTCGAACGTGCGCGTCGAGCGCATCGGCGCTTCGAGCGGGAAACGCGTCGGATCTCCGTTTGCGGCGAGTCGATCGACGACCGGCCCGCCCGGGTAGCCGAGGCCGAGCATCTTGGCGACCTTGTCGAACGCTTCGCCCGCGGCGTCGTCGCGCGTTGCGCCGAGCTCGCGGCACGCCTCCGCAGTGGGCCCATCGACGCGATAGATCGCGGTGTGACCGCCGGACGCGAGGAGCGCGACGAACGGAAACGCCGGAACGCGCGCTCGCTCGGCGTCGGCCCCACGACGCAAGAAGACGGCGAGCAGGTGCCCCACCAAGTGATCGACGCCCACGAGCGGCTTCTCGCTCGCCCACGCGAGCCCTTTGCCGACCTGAACGCCGACCATCAGCGCGCCCACGAGCCCCGGGCGGCACGTCACCGCGATGCCGTCGATCTCGTCGAGGCGCTTGTTCGCCTCGCGCAAGGCGGCCCGCACGACGGGCACCACGTTGCGCGTGTGATCGCGCGAGGCGAGCTCGGGCACGATGCCGCCGTAGTCGGCGTGCACCTCGTTCTGCGATTGAACGACGTCGGACAGCACGAGACCGTCGTCTCGCACGACCGCGGCGCCGGTCTCGTCGCACGATGATTCGATGCCGAGGACGATCATGCGCTGGGACCGAATGGGCACGGCCCCGTGCGACGCTCCAGGCTCCACACCGCGAACAGGCCCGGCGGCGCTCCCGCGTCGCCGCCGTCGCCGACTTCGGGGAGCGCGCCGGGATGAAGGAGCCGCACCTCGACCGCGCCGGAGTCCATGAGCGAGACCACCGCGACGAGATCCACGGCGCCGGCGTCGGTCGACGCCCGAGCTGCGTAGAGGAGGTTCTTGGTGCGGCCCGAGCCGAACGAGAGGGTCGAGAGCGGATCGTGCGCGAGGACCGTCATTGGCACGAGCGGCGCGCGGGAGAATCGGCCGTCGGACGTGGTGATCGTTCCGGGTGCATCGTCGAGGTGGTTCGTGTCGAGCGTGAGGCAGAGCCGGGTGTCGTCGGGCATCCCGCGGCGCACGAATTCGGCCGCGATGATCGCGCCTTCGTAATGGTCCGCGCCGGTGCTCCATCGGCCGAGATCGCGGCATCCGAGCGCGAGGGCCGACAGCGCGAGGACGCCCGCGGCGAGGAGACGAACGGAACGTTTCACGGCGGGCTGGTTTTACTCGATTTGACGCCGCCGCGCGCGAGGCTCTCCGCTGCCTCGCGAACGCGCGGCTCGGGATCGCTCGCCTCGACCTCACGGATCACGCGCGCGAGCACGTTCGGATCGAACGTGACGGCGCGGAGCGCCGCTTCCCGTACGAGGGCGTAGCTGTCGCGGGTGGCAGCGCGCGCCAGCGGCTCGGCGGCCTCGCGGCTTCCCTTGGCCCCCAAGCGGCCCAGTGCATCCGCGGCGAGCACTCGGATGGCCCAGCTCTCACTCGTCTCGAGGACGCGCGCGCACGCTTGGACCGCGGCGCGGCTCGCTTGCGCGCCCACGGCCGCGAGCGCCATGCGCTGCACGGATTCGTTTTGATCCTCCACGGCGCGAAGCACGGCTCCCGTGGCTTCGTCGGTCGTGCCGCTCGCGAGGAGGGTCAGCGCCTTCGTTCGCAGCGCGGCGTCCGGGTGACGGACGAGACCCACCGCAGCCGGGGTGAGCGCCTTGGCGATCGCGCGCGCGCGTTCGCGAGCAGGCTCGAGCGCGGGTCCGCTCTCGGCGCCGAAGAATGGGCGCAGCGCACCGTCACCTCGCCCGACCGCGTCGAGCACCGCGTGCGCGCGCTCCCCGGACGTTCGGAGCGCGGCGACCGCAGCGTCGGAAATCGCGTCGCCGTAGGTCAGAACGGCGCGTGCGCGCTCCGCTTCGGTGAAGTCGCGCGGGACGAGCGCCCCCATGAGCTCTTCGACCTCGAGGGTCGTCTCGACCGAGGAGAGCGGGCTCGGAAAGCGCTTCGCGAGGCCGGGATTGGCGAGGAGCACGAGGCCGGCCGTCGCCGCGCGTGGAACGATGCTCCCGAGCGCGCCGCGACCTTCGAGCGTGGGCTCGAAGAGTGCCGACGTCATCGCGCCCACCGAGCTCTTCTGGGCGCCGATGCGTCCGAGCGCGACCAGCGCCAGCGCCCGAGCGAGCGAGCTCTCGCTCTGCGCGACCGCGACGAGTGCGCTCTCCGTCTCGGCGTCGGGCGAGAGCTCGCCGAGCGCGTACGCCGCCGCGGCGCGCGCCACGTTGCCGCCGTCGACCGATCGGGCGAGCGCGAGGAGATCGCTGGTCGCGCTCCGATCCTTGAGGGCCGCGATCCCGAGCGCCGCGTAGACGCGCATCGGCGGTGTCCCGCGCTTCATGAGGGCGCGCAGCGCGGGCAGCGAGCGCTTGTCTTCGAGCTTCGCGAGCGAGAACACGGCGCCCACCGCCACCGGGTCGGTCGGCGTTCCTTCGTCGGAGCGTCCCTTGGGGAGGAGGAGCGCTTCGTAGCGTTCGCGCATCGCGGGGCTCTTCAGCATTCCGCACGCGATCATGGCGCGCGCGCGTAGATCGAGATCGCCGGTTCCGGTCGCGAACGCGAAGAGCGCCGGTGCCGCGTTCTTGTTCTCGACGTGCGAGAGCACGTCGATCGCGATGCGCTGCTGGCCGGCGTCGCCCGAGGCGAGGGCGTCGAGGAGCGGCTTCACGGCGCGCGCGCCAATCCGCGCGAGCGCGTCGCGCGCCTCTTTTGCGCCACGCGACTCGTGTCGCGACGCTTCGACGAGCCCGAACGTGAGGCTCCCGTAGACCTCCATCAGGAGGCGCCGGTAAATCGCCTTCTGCGGATTGCCGATGGCGAGCGGAAGGAGGTCTTGCTCGAGCGATTCGAGCGTCCCGCGGCCGAGATTGATCTGGATGGCGAGCCGCGCCGCTCGCGCGACGAGCTCCTCGTCGGGCGCGCCGCGGATCACGCGGCGATAGAGGCGATCGGCCTCCTCGGCTTGCCCGCGCGTCATCAAGAGATCGGCGAGGTCGAAGTACACGGTGAAGAGGCGTTCGTTCCGCGCGAGCGCGGCGCGGTATTCGGCGATCGCGCGCTCGGTGTCCTGCCGCGCGCGGTAGGTCTCGGCGAGGCCGCGGTGCCCCTCGGCGTCTTCCGGGTTGAGCTCCACTGCGCGCTGCCGGTACTTCACGGCGTCGTCGTCGCGGAACGCCTTCTGCGCGTAGGTCGCGCAGCGCCCGTAGGCCTCGCGTGCGGTCTTGGGATCGGCGGCGACGAGCTTCTCGCAGGCGACCTCGATGGCCGCGTCGAACTTCGCGGTCTGACTGAGCACGTTCTCGAGCGCGCGTAGGCCGTCGACGTCTCCCGGCGCGAGCGTCACCAGCCTGCGCAGCGTCGCCTCGGCGTCCGCGGTGCGACGAAGATGGAGCTGCACCTCGGCGAGGAGGCGCCCCGCCTCGAGGTCCGGGGCGAGGGCGTTGAAGCGCGTGCCGAGCGCCGCGACCTGGTTCTCGAGACGCCGCTCGAGGCTCCACACCGTGACGAGGTGCGCGCGGACGTCGCGCGCGAGGATCCGATCGTTGGACTTCTTCGCGCGCTCGCCGATCTCGAGCCACAGGCGCTCGGCCTCGGCGTACCCCTTGGCCTTCTCGAGCGCGCCGGCGAGCTGGCGCTTGATCTGCACGTTGTCGCGATCGAGCGCGGCGGCTTCGCGGAGCGCGGCGAGCGCGTCGTTGATCAGATCGTGCTCCAGCAAGACGTCGCCGTACGCGGCGAGCGCGCGCGCGCGGGGCTGCACGGTGACGAGGATGCGCCGCCACGTCTGGAGCGCGAGATCGCGGTTTCCGTCTTGAAAGTAGTGCGCGCCGAGGTCGACGAGGTGCCCGGCGTCGCCGGTCGCCACGCTCGCGAGCCGCGTCAGGATGCGTAGCGACTTCTCGCCTTCGCCGATGCGTCCGTAAAAGTCGGCGAGCCGCCCGAGGACGTCCTCGTCGGTGCCCGCGCGCGCTTCGAGCTCGGTGAGGAGGCGCAGGGCGCGCGCGCGATCGCCGCGCTGGAGCAGCGCGTCGCACTGTTCGAACACGAACTGTGGATTGTTCGGTGCGGCGCGGATGAGACCTTCGTATTCGGCGATGGCGCGATCGAGATCGCCTTGTGATTGGAGGAGGCGCACCAGCTTGAGGCGCAGATCGATGTGCCGCGGCTTCTGCGCGAGCGCCTTCTTGTAAGTCGCGATCGCGAGCGCGGCGTCGCCAGTCTCCTCGTAGAGCCCGCCGAGGATCGAGAGCCGCGCGAAGTCGGTGGGGTGCTCGGCCTCGAGCTGCTTCACGAGCTCGCCGAGTCGCTGCTCGGCCCGATAGACCTCGGTGATCGTCTCGTAGATCTCGGCGCGCGCCGCCGCTTCGCTACCGGCGGCCTGGAGCGCGCGCTTCAGCGTCGCCAGCGCAGCGTCGCGCTTCTGCGCCTTGGCCTGCGCGCGACCGAGCTCCTTGAGCGCCGGTGCGAGCGCGCGGTTGTCCCCCGCTGCGGCTTGGACGAGAAGCGTGAGCTCTTTCTCGGCGCGTTCGTACTCGCCGCGCGTGAAGAGCTCGCGACCGAGCTCCCCGCGCACGAAGAGGCTCGTCGGCTCGAGCTTCACGAGGCGATCGTGGACGCTGGCGGCGCCGTCCCAGTCCTTCGCGTCGAGCGCGAGGGTCATGAGCGTGCGCAGCGTCTGCTCCTTGTCGACCAGCGCCGTTTGCAGCGCGAGGGCTTGCTCGTAGCGCGCTTTGGCGGCGGCGACGTTCCCGCGATCTTGCTGGAGGCGCGCGAGCGAGAGGAGCGCGGCGGGGTCGTTGGCCTTGATCGCGATAGCCTTTTCGAAGGCGGCGATGGCGTCGTCGGGCCGGCCGTCGATCTTGTAGATGCCGGCGAGGCCGACGATCGCGCCATAGCGTCCGGCGCCGTCCTCTCCGGCGCGCTTCTCGAGCTCGGCCGTGAGCGCCTTGAGGTTTCCGTCTTTCTCGCGATAGAGCTGCGCCAAGCGCTGGAGCGGGAAGAGCGCGCCGGGTTGGGCGATCACGATCGCCATGTAGCGGGCGATCGATCCGTCGGCGCTGGGAGGCGATGGCGTCGACGGCGTCGTCGTCGAGGTCGCGCTCGGCGGCGTCGGCTTCCCGGTCGGCTTGGGCTTGGTGCCCGTGGGCTTGGGGTGCGTCGCGCCGGGCTTGGGCTTCTGCCTACCGCGCGGATCGAAGTCGGCGTGGCTCGCGCTGGGCCACGTCAGCGCCAGGACGAGCGCGCAGGCCGAAATGACCGAGGGGCGATGCCGCACTCTCCAAGAGTACCGCACCGCCCCTCTGGCGACGAATCGCCGGCGATCAGCCGTTGTGCCGGCCGCGCCGGCGCGCGCCGCTCAGTAGCAGACGCCGCTCGAGCAGTACTTGCCGCTCGGGCAGACCTTGCCGCAC
The DNA here is from genome assembly GCA_044224815.1 of Polyangiaceae bacterium. Taxonomy (GTDB): domain Bacteria; phylum Myxococcota_A; class Polyangia; order Polyangiales; family Polyangiaceae; genus JADJCA01. The sequence continues at coordinate 110,717 of JBGAJR010000010.1, read as the reverse complement.
TGGCCGCAGTTGTACGTGTCGGAGAGGACGCTGGTGCACGCCGGCGTGCCGCCGCTGTAGCTCGACGGGCAGAGCTTCTGACCGGAGGGGCAACCCTGCGCGGTGTACGTCTCCGTCGACTGGGTGACGTAGCGGACGAAGCCCACCGGCGGGAGATCCGTCCCGGTGATCTTGCCCATCGTCTTCTTGTCCTTCTTCACCTCGGTGCGAACGCGCGCGACGGCGAAGCTGACCGACGGCGTCGAGTAGCTCGACGAGTCGTCCTGGTAGATCTGCTTCCAGACCTTGCGCGTGATGTCGAAGGTGCCGCTGGCGTCGTCCGCCTTGCACACGGCGGAGCCCTTGTTGCCGGTCACGGTGATCTGGACTTCGTCCGCGCCCGGCTTCCACGCGATGGTGATCGGGTCGGTGCTGTCGAAGACCGTCGCTTGATCGAGCTGCTTGGAGAGCGTCGGCTTCGGCTCCATGAACGTGGTGGCCTTGAACGAGTCGGTGAACTTCTCGTAGCCGACGTCGGAGGCGCCAGTCGCGGTCACGTTGATCGTGCCTTCGGGAACGTAGGGGCTGTCGCCGTCCGTCGCCGCCTTGGTGTACGGCGGGCGCAGCGTCATCGTCTTGGACATGCCGTCGCCGCTGAGCGTGAGGACGCCCGCGTTGAACTCGACCTTCGGCACGCACTTCGACTTGGTGCCGACGAGCTTGCACTCCTGATCGGCGTCGCACGTCGTCGTGCAGCTCGGCACCGGCTGGCAGACCGAGTCGCAGTTCTCGTCGAGCACGCACACCTCATTGGAGGCGCAGCCCGACGAATACGAGCCGGCGTCGGCGCCGCCGCAGTCCGGCTTGGCGACGATCGTGCAGCCGTCGATTTCCTTCCCGCAGGCCTTGGCCGCGACGGTCGTGCTGTCGGGGATGAAGGCCGCGCCGACCGAGGGCGTAGACGTGCTCGCGCCCGAGGCGTGCGTCTCGGCGAGGCTGATCATGCCGAGCGCGTGCGGCGGATCGTCTTCCGACTCGGTGGAGGACGTATTTCCGGCATCGCCGCCGTCCGCGTTGCCACCGAAGCCACCGGGGTTGTTGTTGGCGGCGTTGGCGCAGGCGAGCGCCATGCTCGCAATCACGAAGCTGATGCTGAGGGAAACAAGTCCAGTCTTCATAGGAACCTCGGGTGCTGCGCGTTCGCCTCGATGAGAGGCTTGAACCGTTCCGGCTTACGTTCGGGTGGGGCCGGCTCTCCCCTAAAAGGGCGTGCAATCGGACGGCGCCCGCGGGCGGGTATTCACCGCGCACGCCACACACGGTTGGAGCCAGGTCCGGGCGCGATGTCGCGTGCCGGCCAGCCCTTCCGAAAAAAACCTCGAAAAAGCGCTAAAAAAAGTGGGCCCGGGTGGGCCCGAAGCTCGCGCGGTCTAGCGCGCGACTGGACGCGTGCAAGCCGACTTTGCACGAGCACCGGGGCTGTATCCCGTCAGTGACCCACGCTTCGAGACTCCCCACGTGGGGCCGCGAGGGTTAAGGTTTTCGCCATGGCGCCCCAATCCCCCTTCTTCCAGGCCCCGCCGCTCCTCGGTGACGTCTACGCGACTGACCGCCTTCTCCGCGGCTACGTCAAGCGGGTGATCCCGGACGATGCCCGGCGCGTGATCGAGCCGGAATTGGCCGAGATGGGCGCGATCAGCCAGCGGCTCTATCAGAAGCGGGTCTCCGACTACCGGGCCGAGCCGAAGCTCGTGCAATGGGACCCGTGGGGGCAGCGCGTCGACACCATCGAGCTCACGCCGCTCTGGCAGGACGCGCGTCGAGTCGCCGCCGAGCGGGGCGTCGTGGGCACCGCCTACGAGCGCCGTAACGGAAGATTTTCACGGCTCCACCAATTTGCGCTCGTCTACCTCTTCGACCAAGGCACCGCGGTCTACACGTGCCCGCTCGCCATGACCGACGGCGCGGCCCGCACGCTCGTCGCGATGGGCAATCATCGCCTCATCGAGCGGGCGGTCCCGCGGCTCTCGCATCGCGATCCGGCGCTGGCCTGGACGAGCGGTCAGTGGATGACGGAGCGGACGGGCGGCTCGGACGTTGCGATCTCGGAGACGATCGCCAAGGCCGACGGCGATCGCTTCCGACTGTACGGGACCAAGTGGTTCACGTCCGCGACCACGTCGGAGATGGCGCTGACGCTCGGCCGCCCGGACGGGAATCCGCCCGGTGGGAAGGGGCTCGCCCTCTTCTACGTGGAGACGCGCGGCACGGATGGCCGACTCAACGGCATCACGATCAATCGGCTCAAGGACAAGCTCGGAACGCGCCAAGTGCCGACCGCGGAGCTCACGCTCGACGGCACGATCGCCGAGCTCGTGGCCGGTCCGTCGGACGGCATCAAGAACATCACGCCGATGCTCCTCATCACGCGCACGTGGAACTCGGTCGCGGCGGTGTCGATGATGCGGCGCGGCCTCTCGCTCGCGCGCGACTACGCCAAGAAGCGCGTCGCGTTCGGCGCCGCGCTCGCTGACAAGCCGCTCCACGCCGACACGCTCGCCATCGCGCACGCCGAGTACGAGGGGGCGTTCCTCCTCACGTTCCGCCTCATCGAGCTCCTCGGCAAGGAAGAGTGTCGTGAGATCGACGAGACCGAAGAGAAGCTCCTCCGGCTCCTCTCGCCGGTCGTGAAGCTGACGACGGGCAAGCAGGCGGTGACGGTGACGAGCGAGGTGCTCGAGTCGTTCGGCGGCGCCGGGTACGTCGAGGACACCGGCTTGCCGGAGCTCCTTCGCGACGCGCAGGTGCTTCCGATCTGGGAGGGCACCACCAACGTGCTCTCGCTCGATCTCCTGCGCGCGCTCTCGCGAACGCCGTCGCTCGAGATGGTGCACGGCGAGATCCGTCGCGCGACCGAGCACGCGGAGCGCGCCGGGCTCGGCTACGAGGCGCGCGTCGCGCGCGAGGCGGCGGCGCACGCAGAGTCGTGGATGGCCAAGACGATGCCTGCCGGGCCGGCGGCCGTCGAAGCCGGTGCGCGCCGCTTCGGGCTCACGCTCGGGCGCGCGCTCGAGCTCGCGCTCATGATCGAGCACGCAGCTTGGTCCAAGGGCCAGGGCGACGATCGGCCGGCCGCGGCGGCACGCGTCTTCGCGCGGACGCGGATCGATCACGTGCTCGACGAGAGCTTCGCGGCGGACTCTGCCGTGCTCGTTCGCTACGACGACTGATTCAGTTGCCGCTGAAGAGGACGAGCCCCGCCAAGAGGAAGTAAGCGAGGCACGAGAGCCCGACCAAGATCGCGATGACGACCCAACGCGGCGTCGCGGACTTGGTCATGGCGAGCGCCTCGGGATCGTCTTCGTGCGCCGTGCGCGGTGTCGAGCGCTTGAGCGACGTGGCGAGCATGAGGCCTGCCAAAAGACCGCCCACGGTGAGCGAGCCCATGGCCAGGGTTTTTCCGCGGGCGCGAATGCGGGCCGCCTCGGCGCGGCGAAGGTCGAATCCGTCGAGGCGCGGCGCGCGATCGAACGACGGCGGCGCGCGCGTGCCGACGTCGAGCTGGTCGGTGCACGTCTCGAAGCGAACGTCGCCGACGCCGAACCCGCGCGCGACCGCGGTGCCTTGGGCGAAGCCGTCGGCGCGGCTCGAGACGACCGCGTAGTGACGCCCGCGCGCGAGGCCGGGCACGTCGACGGTGGCTTCGCCGAAGCCCGACGCGCCGCGCGCGATCGGCGTGCTCGCGGCGAAGACGCGTCCCTCCTCGTCGAGGATCTCCACGTAGACGAGCGGCTTCATCGTCGCCGTGCGGATGCGCAGTCGAAACGCTTCGGTCTCGCGCGGCGCCGCTGGCTCGAGCGCCATCTCGTCGCCGCCGGGTACGACGGGAATGCCGCCGTACCACGTGCCGCGCAGCGTTGCCGCGGCAGCGCCGGGGGCGGTGGCGACGAAGCGTGCGCCGAGGCTGTGGCCCATCGCGCGGAGCGGCACGAAAGTCGCGCCCGCGCCGCACGTCGTGGCCGCAGGCTTCACGACCTCGAGGCCGGGGTCGGGCTCCGCTTCGACGCGCGCGTCCGAGATCGCGTGGCCGTCGACGTCGTGCACGACGATCCACACGCCGCTCGCGAACTCGGGCGCGAGGCCTCCCGGCGGCGGGATCACCTCGAGGGCGAGCGGGCCTTCTGCGCGCGACGGCTTCGCGGGCGCGAGCGCCGAAGCGGCGGCAGGAGACGGCACGACGACCCGCCCTTCCGCAAGGATCGCGCCTTCGCCCTGCACGGTGAGATCGATGGGCACGCCAGGCGTGAGCGGTGCACCGCCGAACGAGAGGATCGCTTCCACCACCCCTTCGTCGTTGGCCTTGCCTTGCCACGTCGCGGTCGTGCCTGGGGCGTCGCGCCGCGTGGCGGTGACCGTGACGGCGATGCCAGGCGCGTTTTCGCGGATGCGTCGCTCTTCGCGGATGACGCGGAGCTGCACCACGAGACGATCGTGCGTCTTGGGTGGTGGCCCCACGATCACGAGCGCGGCGACGCCGGGCGGCTCCGCGCCGAGTCGCAAGCCGACGGCCATCGTTCCGAGCACGAGCACCGGCGCGGCGAAGATGGCGAAGGTCCGGATCGAGCTCATGGCGATGGCGCTGCGCCCGACGATGCGGCTGCCGCGCCCGGCGACGTCTTCGCGAAGTCGTCGTCGAAGCGCACCTCGACCGCGTCGGAAACGCCGCTCGCGCGCGCGATCGGGAGGGGGCGCTCCAGGCCGAGCGCGCCGCGGGCGAGCTCGATCGCGCGGACGCCCTCGGCGCGGCGCACGACGACGCGGCCGCCTTCGCGCGCGACGTCGACGTACGCGTCCTCCGCGCCGTGGCGGACGAGGCGTACGCCGTACGCGCCGAGGTCGGTCTTGCGAACGCTCCGGTAGGTCACGCGCTCCGGGCTCGTCACGCGTCGCGCGCTTGCCGCGCGCGCGACCAGCTCGGCCGCGAATCGTGCGACCAGAGGACCTTCGTGTCCGGCCTTCGGCACCGCGTCGAAGCGCACGCGGAAGCCCCGTTCGCGCAGCGCCGTGTCGAGCATCGTGCTCTGCGCGATCGGCGAGACTTTGTCGGCCGTGCCGTGGACGAGCCACACGTCGAGGTGTCGGGCGTTGTCGACCACGTCGAGTGCGTTCACGCGGTGCGCGCCGGCCTCGTCGACGAGGATCGAGCGCACGTACGTCGCGAGATCGTATTTGGAGTCACCGAAGAAGCTCGCCACGAACGCGAAGCGATCGGGTCGGTGGGTCGCGATCGTCGTCGCGCCGGCGCCGCCCATCGACGCGCCCCAGATCGACACGCGCGAAGGGTCGACGGCTACGACGGCGCCGAGCGCGTCGATCGCACGCAAGACTTCGTCCTCGGCGGTCTCGACGTAGAGCGAGTTTCCGAGGCCGCTCGGCATCAAGAGCACCACGTCTTCTTTCGCCGCGGCGGCGATGAGCTCGACGTACGCGGCGTAGGTCCACGGTGAGCCGTTCCACGGGTGAGCGCCGACGAGCACGGCCGCCGGCTTTTTCGGATCGTGGTGTGGGGGCACGAACACGACCGCGTGTCCGCCGCCGCGTGCGACGGCCGCCGCCGGGCTCGCGAACGTGACGACGCCGAAGCCATCGCGCGACTCGGTGCGAGCGCCGAAGCGGGGCGCGTAACCGCACGCGATCCGCTTTTCGTAGCTCGAGACGCGGACGTCGATCTCGATCGCGTGGGCCTCGGCCGGGCGAGGGAGGAGCGGCACGACGAGCGGGCCGTCGCTCTTGCCCACAGTCGCGCTCGCGCTCGGATCGACGCGCTTTCCGTCGACGCGCACCGCGCCGCGTCCCGCGCATGGTGGCACCTCGAGGTGGATGCCTTCGCCGCCGGCCACGGTCGCGCGGAGCGTGTAAGCGCCGGGTGGGAGCGGCGTTGTCGAGAGCGCGCTCCAGGCGGTGGCGCGCGCGCCGGCTGGGGTCACCACCTCGACCGTGTCGATGCTGCTCCCATCGACGAGGGCGTGGGGCTCGAGGCGCGGAGCGATCCGCTCGTCGGCGCGGGCGTTCCCGAACGTCGTCGCGGACGCGAGGAGCGTCAGGATCGCCAGGTCGCGTCGCACGAAGGAGGTTCTCGCCGGTGTCGGGTCGCGGCGCAAGGGTGAGGCGCTCAGCCGACGAGGTGGCGCGCCGCTTCGGCGCCCCACGCGAGGCCCACGGCCACGGACACGAGGCCGGTCGCGACGGTGAGAGAGCGCATCGCGAGCTTGCTCTGCGCGAGGCGGGCGAGGGGAGCGCCCGCGATTCCCGCGAGGAGCGCCATGCCGAGCATCGCGCCGAATCCGTAGAGCGCGACGTATGCGATGCCCGCCGCGGGTGAGCCGACGGTGGCCATCGTGAGCGCGCTGAGCGCGCCGCTTCCGGCGAGCCCGTGCACCACGCCGACGAGCAGCGGCCGCGCGAGGGTCGCGAGGCCTTCGTCCGCCGTGGCGTCGGTCGGGTGGTGGTGCCCGACGTGGACGACGCCGCCTTCGTGCGCGTGCGGAATCAGGTCGGCGCGCTGCGCGATCGCGCGAACGCCGAGCGCGACGAGCATCACCGCGACGCCGACCTCGAACGCCTGGCCCACCGCGAAGGGGAGCTCTCGCCGCGTGAGGACGAGGGTCCCGGACACGAGGAGCAGCATGAGAGCGTGCCCGGCGCCCCAGGCGGCGGCGAAGCGCATCGCGCTGGTCGGCTTGCTCCCGCGGACGGCGAACGTCGACACGGCCGCGAGGTGATCGGGCTCCATCGCGTGGCGCATGCCACTCGCGACGCCGACCATTCCGCCGATGAGCACCTCGAACATCGCGCCACGACGTAGCACGAATCGGCGTGAGCGTGACCCGGCCCGCCGCACCGCACCCCCACCGCAAAAGACATCTGTGGCATGGCACAGATACCAATTTTGTGGAGTAATTGTCGGCGGTTGGGCGCCAGTGGCTCGGCGCGCGTCCGTCAGCCGAGGCCGAGGAGCTTGTTCATCGAGGCCTCGTCGGCCGGGGTGAACGGGTACTGGTCGAACTCCGCGCTCGTGACCCACTTGAACGTGCTCACGTTGCGCGCGGTCGGCTCGGGGCCGCCGGCGAGGCGACACTCGTAGAGGAACAGATCGACGCCGTAGTGCTCATATGGGTGGCGCACGTAGCTGATCATCTGGCCGACTTCGATGGTCGCGCCGAGCCGATGGAGCACCTCGCGCTTGAGCGCCGCGGCGTCCTCTTCACCGGCCTCGACCTTGCCGCCCGGAAATTCCCAGAGGAGCGGCAAGACGGCGGTCGCGCGGCGCTGCGTGATCAAATAGCGACCGTCCGCTTCGATGACGGCCGCGACGACTCGAACGATGCGCGGCTCCGTCATGCGCGTGACCGAAGCTCAGGCCGAGATGGTGACGCGGAAGAGCTGCTGGCCCATGAGCAGCACGTCGCCGTTCGTGACCTCGGCCTCTTCGCGAAGCCGAACGAACGTGCCGTTCGAGCTTCCGAGATCGGTGAGGAAGATTTTGTCGCCGTTCTGCCCGATGTGGCAGTGCAGGCCCGAAACGTAGCCGTCTTCGGGGAAGAGCACGTCGCCGCGCTCTCGGCCCAAGTGAACGCCGGCGTCGGGCACCGGGAACGCGTTGCCGGTCGTGTCGCGGCCGATGACGAGCGCGATGCGGCCGACGTATCCCTTGCCCGGAGACCCGAGGCGCTCGACGCCATCGGCCGCGGGCGGCGGCTGCTGCAACGACTCGAAGCGAACGATCTCCTGGCCGATGCGGAAGACGTCGTTGGGGCGAAGCTCGACCGGAGCGTCGCGCGTGAGCTTGCGGTACACTCCGTTGAGGGAGCCCTCGTCCTTCACGAACACCTTGCCGGCGCCGGGTTGGCGGAAGGTCGCGTGCTTGGGCGAGAGGTAGCTGTCACCGGCGAAGATGCCGCCCGTGTCGCGGCCGAGCGTGAACGTGGCCGTCGGAATCTGGAAGCTACCGGCCTCGCTCCCATCGGCGCGGAGCGCCGTCAGCGTGATGCCGGACGCACCGGCCGCGGCCGCGGGGGCAGCCATCGCGCTCGGCGCAGCGGAGCCGCGGGCCGCGCCGCCTCCGAGGCGGAACCCGCATGAACCGCAGAAGACGTTGCTCGGCGCGTTCTGGTGACCGCACTGCGGGCAGGGCGACATCCCAGCGGCGGCGCTGGCGCCGGCGGCGGGCGCGGGCTGCGCGACGACGCCGAACGGCGGCGGCGCGGCGCCCATCGAGGGGCCAGGCGCGGGCGCGGCGACCGGCGGAGCGTACGGCGTGGGGGCCGGAGCGGGCATGCCCATCGCGGGGGCACCCATCGGCGCCGCCGGAGCGGGCATCGGCGCGGGCGCGGGCATCGGTGCTGCGGCGGGCGCGGGCTGAGGAGCCGGCGCCGGAGCGGGCGCACCGAAAGGCTTGGCTCCGTCGCGGGGGAGCTCAGCGCCACACCCGAGGCAGAACTTGTAGTGGTCCTGATTCTCCTTGCCGCACTTCGGGCAGACGATCACAGAAAGAACCTCCTCGGGGGCCGAACCGGCGGAGAAGTATCACGCGCCGCGGCAAACGGGGTCAAGCCGCTGACCTCCGCTTCGGACGAATGATCGCGCGGGCGTTCAGTGCCCCGCCGCCCCGTCGCCGCCGCCCGGCCCTCCGAGCGCGCCCGCGCCTGGCCGCCGGGGGTGCATTTCGGCCTCGAAGGCGGAAAACTTCTTGGCGCGCGCCTCGCGGAATCGCTGGCTGAGAGCCTCCGCGAGCTCCGCCTCTACGCGGCCCTCGTCGTTCCGGGCCCGCGTCGCCTCGGCGATCGTCACCAGGGCCACGTCGAGATCGTGGAGATCGCCCAGGCGCTTCTGGAACCGGACGGCGACCTCCTCGGCTGCCGTGAGGTCGGGCGGTAGAACCGGGCCGAAGAACTCGAGCGTGTAGCGGAGGTGCTTGTACGCGATGCGGAGGGCGTGGAGCTCCTCGACCTCGCCGCTCTTGGCGTCGCGATGGGCATCGACCTCGGAGAGGGCGCGGATGACGGCGCGCCGCCCGAAGCGGGCGAGCTCGCGATCCCGCTTGGGTCGAACCGGCAGCGCGAGGAGCGCGGCCAGCATGGTGCGCGCCTCGGTGATGGCGTCCGTCTCGAGAGCCTGGAGGACCTCGCCGCGGAGGGACCGCTCGCGGACGCGTCGCGTCCCAACGAACGCCTCGAGCTCGGCGTCGAGAGGCGCCGTGATGCCGCGGCCGTGTTTGTCGAGGAGCTCGAGGAAGACTTCCTCGTCGCGGAGCGCACCCGTGGCTCGTCCGATACGTGTGTAAACTGCACGAATTAGATCGGTGTGGAAACGACCGAAGATCGGTCGGCCGAGACGCAGCAGCGTGCGCAGGCGGCGCACCGCCACGCGAAGGTCGTGGATGGCCTCGGGGTCGGTCTGACGCGCGACGCGGAGGAGAAGCGACGGCACCTCGCGGTCGAGGCTCGCGAGGTGGCGCCCCAAGAACTCGGCGGCGGAAGCGTGGACGTGCACGGTCGCACCTTAGCGCAAGCGCGGCCGCCACGGCGGGCCTCACTCGCGGAGGATTTCGGCCTTGGTGACGGGCTTGATCGAGAGCGCGCGGTGGACCACGCGACGCGCCGCGAGCCGTGCGGCTTCGGCGAGCATCGGCGTCTCGGAGAGCGGCGGCCCGAGCCGCAGGTTCTCGAGCACGGCGAGCGTCACCTCGCGGGCGATCTCTCCAGTGAGCGCGGTCATGGTCGCCGCGTCCGCGACGCCGATCGACACGATCCGCACGGCAGACGAGTGAACGCCTCCACGCCGAACCGGGACGGTGACGAAGAGCGCGCCCGTCTCGGCCATGATCCGCCGCTCGCGGATGACGTCGACTGGCACCGGGCGGCCCGCCCAAGTGTGCACGCGCCCGTGCGGAACGCCGCCTGCCTTCGCCAGGCCGCTCGCGCCGAGGGCGACGACCTGCCCATTCTCGATCGCGAGCACGTCGGCGACGCCCATCTCGCGCGCGAGGGCGGCGTGCCTCTGCAGATGGTGGAGCGTGCCGTGTACCGGCACGAACGCGCGCGGGCGCACGAGCTCGAGCATGCGGCGCTGTTCGCCGCGATGCGCGTGACCGCTCACGTGGATCCCTTTGTCGGTGGCGCGCGTCTTCACGACGGCGCCGCGGCGGAGGAGCTCGGACATGATGGCGAACACGTCGGGCTCGTTGCCGGGGATGATGCGGCTCGAGAGCACGAACGTGTCGCCCGGCTGCGCGACGAAGCTCGGGTGCTCGCCGAACGCCATCCGCGCGAGCGCGGCCCGCGCCTCGCCTTGAGTGCCCGTCGCGACACCGAGGATCGCCGCGCGCGGCAGCTCGCTCACGCGATCGGCGGGGAACACCAGATCGCTCGGCCACGCGAGGTGCCCGGTGGCGCGCGCGACCTTGGCGTGCGTCTCGACGCTCCGTCCAAAGAGGACGAGGCGGCGGCCGCACGCCTTGGCGATCTTGCCCAGCATGCGCAGGCGGTGAACGTTGGAGGCGAAGAGCCCCACTACGACGGCGCTCGGCGCCGCGCGCACGATCTCGGCGAGCGCACCTTCGACGTCGGCCTCGCTCCCGGTCGTGCCCTCGGAGTCGACGTTGGTCGAGTCGGAGAAGAGGAGCGCGACGCCGTCGTCGCCCAGCGCCCCGAGCCGCTCCTCGTCGAAGCGCGCGCCGTCACCTTGATCGGGATCGATCTTGAAGTCGCCGGAGTGGATCACGACGCCGGCGTCGGTGCGGATGGCCAGGGCCGTCGCGTCGGGGATCGAGTGCGTGACTTGGATGGGCTCGAGCGTGAACGACCCGACCGAGAAGGGCTCGCCCACCCGCGTCTCGACGAGGCGCGCGTAGGAGAGGACCTCGTGCTCCGCCATGCGATGACGGACGAGCTCGAGGGCGTACGCCGGGCCGTAGATGGGAACGTCGTGCCGTCGCAAGAAGTACGGGAGCCCGCCGATGTGGTCCTCGTGCCCGTGCGTCAGGACGACGCCGCGCACGCGACCTTCGTACGCGTCGAGTGCGGAGAAGTCCGGGTGGATGACGTCGACCCCGAGGCCCCTCCCGTCGAACGTGACGCCGCAGTCGACGAGGATCACCTCGCCGCGCTGCTCGAGGACGAGGCAGTTCATGCCCACTTCGCCGAGCCCGCCGAGCGCGAAGAAGCGGAGGGCGTGTGTGTCGCTTGCTGCGTCCATCGTTTCCCGGCTAAAGAACCGGCTCGGTCGGGCCTGGCCCGCCCGAGCGTCGTCCCCACACTTTCGTCATGTCCAGCCTCGCCGACAAACGCTTTCTCTTCGTGACGGGCAAAGGCGGCGTCGGCAAGACCACGACCTGCGCGGCGGCCGCGCTCGCGCTCGCCGCGCGGGGCAAGCGCGTCCTCGTCGCCATGTGCAACGCCAAGGAGCGTCTCTCGACCATGCTCGGGAGCGACATCGTAGGCGACGAGGTGAAGGCGGTCGCGCCCAACGTGTGGGCCGTGAACATGGATCCCGAGAAGGCGCTCGACGAGTACGGCGCCCTCGTCCTCCACTCCAAGACGCTCACCTCGCTCCTCTTCGACAACAAGGTCGCGCGCGCATTCTTCCGTGCCGTGCCCGGTATGCAAGAGTGGACGATGCTCGGCAAAGCGTGGTGGCACACCACCGAGGCGTGGCCGGACGGCTCGCTCAAGTACGACGTCGTGATCCTCGACGCGCCGGCCACCGGACACGGGCTCGACATGCTTCGCGTGCCGAAAGTCATCCTCGACGTCGCGCCGTCGGGCCTCCTTCGTCGCGACGCCGAGCGCGCGTACCGATTCTTCCAAGACGCCAAGACGTGCGCCGTCGTCCTCGTCACGCTTCCCGAAGAGATGCCGACCAGCGAGACCATCGAGCTCGCGCACGCGCTCGAAGGCGAGCTCGGGCTCCCGGTCGGCCGCGTCGTCGTCAACGGGATGCTTCCGCCGCTCTTTTCGCGCGACGAGCGCCAGGTCCTCGCCGGGATCGACGTGCCCCGTCCGCCGCCGCGCCCCGTCGACACCGTGATGGCCGCGGGCCACGACCGCGCGGTGCGTGAGCGCGTGCAGTCCGAGGCGATCGCGCGCCTGACCGCCGAGCTGCCCCGGCCCACGACTTACCTGCCGCTGCTCTTCGAAGAGGCGGCCGCGCCCGCGGCCATCCGCGAGCTCGCGAAGCGACTCATGTGACTGCCGAGCCTGTCGCGTGCAAAGTGCACGCGATTAGGCGCCGCGCGCTTGCTCGAGCAAGGCCTGCTTGACCTCGAGGAGCTGCGTCGTCGCGCCGACCGGGTAGAGGTCCGGACCGGCGAGGCGCCGGTAGCGCTCACCGAGCGCCTTCAACCCCTTCTGCACGCGGTCACGGATCGTGCGCGCGGGCTCGGCGGCTTGAACGCGTCGGCCCTGGCGCATGACGCCCACGAAGAGGGGCGCGCTCGTCTTGGCGTGCACGCGCGTGGGGAGCCCGGTGGCGCGCTCCACGAAGCGGACGTCGAGCCCGGAGATGCGTTCGCGTGTCGCGTGCGCCACGTCGCACACGGGCGAGCCCGCCTCGTCGAAGTAGCGAACCACCACCTTGCGACCTGGATCGCTGGAGGTCGTGCTCGAGCGATCGACGCGGATGCGAGGCGCCCACTGACCGTCGCGATCGATGGCCACGAGATCGTACGTGGCCAACCACGCCGGGTCGTCGACATGCAGCGTGCGCACCACGAACGAAGAGAAACGACACTTGCGAAGCGCGAGCTCGGCGATGCGGCGCTCGTCGAGATCTCCCGACGCGACGAGCGTGGGCTCGGGGAGGCCGCCGGCCCGGAACGCGTCGAAGGTGGCTTTGGCGAGCTCGGCGTAGTCGCCGGACGCGATCTCGATCGACACGTCGCCCTTGGCGTAGTGGCTCGCGCCGCGCTTCTTGAGGGCCGATACGATCGACGAGAGCGCGGTGAGCGGCGAGCGCGGATCGAGCCGCAACACGGGGCGGTCGCGCATCGCGCGGCTGAACGCCACGATGCCGCGCTCCACGTCGGGTGCGCCTAGGGCGTACGTGTGCGGCATCGAGGCGCGCACCGGGATGCGGTAACGCCGCGCGGCGAGCGCGCTCGTGGTGCCGCCCGCGCCGCCGACGAAGGCTGCGCGAGCGAGCAGGGGGTTTCCGCCGAGGCGGTGCGCGGCGACCGAGCTCGCGTCGACGATCTCGGCGGGGGCGGCCGCGAGCGCGAGGCGTGCCGCGCGCGTGGCGACGAGGGTCGGCGTCGTGAGGGCGCCGCGAACCAGCGTCGCCATGAGCTGCGCTTGCCAGAACGGACCCTCGATGGTGAGCACGGGCTCCCCGGGAAAGACGAGCGTGCCCTCGGGAGGTGCGTCCACGTCGCACGCGAACCGCATCGTGGAGAGCTTGTCGAACGTCGCGCCGTCGAGGAGCCCGACCGAGTCGAGCCACGCGAGGTCGTCACTCTTCAGCTTGAAGCGCTCGAGGGCTTCGACGAGCGGCTCGACGCCGGCGAGTACGAGAAAGCCGACGTCGGATGGCACCGCCGGAAAGCTGCACTCGAAGGTGGCGCGTGCGTCGGCGAAGCCCGCTTGAATCGCCGCGGAAATGCAGGCGAACGACTCGAGCTCGACCGAGAGGGCGCTGATCGGAAGAAACGGAGGGAGCGGTTGCTGCGCCATGCGTTCGAACGCCAGCATACCCGCCGCGACTCACGTGCGATTGATTTCAATCCCGGCACGCCGGTTCACATTTGCAAGGTACCGGTGGTCACGATCTGGCCAGGGCTTCGACCAATGTCGAGCACATAGGTCGCGCGGTCGCGTTGGTACGGCACCTGCTTGAAGAGCCGCGTTCGCCATGGCTGGGAAGACGGAGGAGGGGCCGATGCAGCAAGAGGTGCGAAGCAAAGTCGCGTTCGATTCGGGTGAGCCTGGATCGCAAGCCAAGGTGATCGCGTCTTCCACGAGTCGTCGGATGGCGGGACCGCTCGGCATCACGTTCTTCCGATTGATCGCCGAGCACGGCTCGGACGTCGCCTCGCTCCACTCCAAAGACGGGACGTGCGCGTACGCCGCGCAGTCGATCGAGCGCGCCTTCGGGTGGAAGCCCGACGACATCGTCGGAAGGCCGCTCGCCGAGTTCGTTCACCCCGATGACCTCCACCGCGTCGCCGAGGCGTTCATGGTCGAGGGCGACGCCATCGGCCAAGTGACGTATCGGCTCCGCAAGAAGTCGGGTGAGCACTGCTGGGTCGAGACGCTCACGCAGGCGACGCCGGTGCCGGGCGACCGACTGATCGTGTGCATGACGCGCGATGCTTCTCGGCAGAAGCGCGCGGCGTTGGCGCTGGAAGAAGGGCTCCTCTCGCTCGCCATGAAGACGCCCGACGGTGTCTTCATCGTGCAGGACGGACGCATCCTCCACGCGAACCCCACCGCGCTCGCCCAGCTCGGGCTCGCCGCGGAGGCCGCGGTGCAAGGGCGGCGGCTCGCGGACTTGATCCATCCGGAGGACGTCGCCGGCGAGTCGCTCGCGCTCGGTCTCGTGGAGCAGGGCGGATCGCCCATGCCGGTCCACGATCTGCGGCTCCTCCGGCGGGACGGAACGGTGATCCCTGCGCAGTCGTACGCGATCGCGGTCTCGTTCGCCGACCGCGGCGCCGCGATGGTCGTCGTGCGCGAGAAGCCGCGACCGGATACCCAGGCGATCGTCGCCGATCGACTGCGCTCGATCGGAACGGTCGCCGCGGGTCTCGCCTACGAGCTCGCCGATCCGGTCGCGCTTCTCCTGACGAGCCTCGATCTCCTGGCCGTCGAAGACGCCGACGAATCGACGTTGAAGGTCAAGGCCGAGGCGCTCGAGCAGGCGCGCACTTCGGGGACGCGCATCTACGAGGCGCTCCGCTCGCTCCGCGCCTTCTCGCGCGGCGACGAAGATCTCCGCCGTGCGGTGGACGTCCGCGAGGTGACCGACGCCGTGCTCAACGTCATGCAGGGTCGCCTCTCGTCGACGACGCGCGTCGTTCGCGAGTTCGCCGACGTGCCGACGATCGTCGACGCCGACCAGGCGCGCTTGTCGCAAGCGCTCTTCAACCTGATCTCCAACGCCGTCGACGCCGCCAACGCGCGCGAGCTCGGCGAGGTGCGCGTCGCCATTTCCGTGGGCACGAAGGGCGGCGCGCTCATCGAGATCAGCGACAACGGTCCGGGGATCGAGGGGAACGTCCTCGATCGCGTGTTCGAGCCGTTCTTCACTACCAAGCCGATCGCGACCGCTTCCGGCCTTGGCTTGCCGATCTCCCACGCGATCGTGAGCTCGCTCGGTGGTCGCCTCGCGCTCGAGAGCGCGCCGGGCGCGGGGACGGTGGCCCTCGTCCAGCTCCCGCCCAGCGCGGCGCGGGTTCGCGCGACGTCACTCGCGCCGCGCTCGACCATTCGCGTGGCGCCGGCTCCGCCATCGCAGAATCGCATGCGCGCCATGCCGCGCGTCGCGCCGCAAGGCGAGCGTGCGCGTCTCCTCATCCTCGACGACGAAATCTCGCTCGCGGCCACGCTTCAGCGCCTCTTCCGCCACGAATACGACGTCGTCGTCGAAGGCACGGCCGAGGGCGCGCTCCGCCGCGTCGTGGCCGGAGAGCGCTTCGACGCCATCCTGTGCGATCTGCTCTTGCCGGGCATGTCTGGGATCGAGTTCTACGGCGAGCTGCAGCGAACCGCGCCCGAGCTCGTGTCGCGCGTGGTGTTCGTGACCGGTGGCGTCATCACGCCCGGCGCCCAGGCCTTCTTGGACGCGCTCCCGAACTTGTGTGTCGACAAGCCGTTCATGCCCGACGAGCTGCGCCAGAAGCTCCGCGAGCTCTTCGGCTCGCTCCCGCGCGTCAGCGACGCCTGAGCCGCCCAGGCCGCCGGCTCGGGCGGGCCGCGGCGCGGGCCTTGACTTCGTGTCGCTCCCACACGAGAGGGAGCCGTGCCCTTCACTCCTCTTCACGCTTCGCGAGCGTGATCTCGCGGTCTTGCTGGTGCGGCGCGGCAAGGCGCCCTTCAAGGGCTGCTGGGCGCTCCCAGGCGGATTCGTCGACAAGAACGAGCCGCTCGAGCGTGCGGCAGCGCGCGAGCTCGAAGAGGAGACCGGCGTCACCGGCATCGTGCTCGAGCAGCTCGCGACGTTCGGCGACCCCGGCCGCGATCCGCGTGGGCACACGGTCTCGGTGGCCTACTACTCGTTCGTCCACACCGAGACCGGCGTGCGCGCTGGAGACGACGCTGCCGAGGCGCGCTTCATTCCGCTCGCCGAGCTCCCCATCCCCCATCCGTCACCGGCGCCGAAGCGGCGAGGAAAGAAGGCCGAGCCGATCACGCTCGCGTTCGATCACGATCGCATCATCCAGATCGCATGGGCGCGCCTGCAGGAGCGCCTGCTCGACCCGACGCGCCCGTCGCGCTTCGATCTGGTCCCGCCGCAGTTCACGCTGACCGAGCTTCAGCACGTGTACGAGGCCGTGCTCGGTCGCGCCATCGACAAGCGGAACTTCCGCGCGCGGCTCCTCGCCCGCGAGATGGTCGAAGAGGTTCAACAGCAGCGCCGCGGTCGCCACCGCCCGGCGCAGCTCTATCGCTGGTCGATGCGCGGCTGACGCCGCAGGCGTGTGGGCGCATCGAACGGGCGCGCACAAAACGACGAGCCCCGCGGCGTTGCCACCACGGGGCTCGAGTCGTGGCCGACGGCGACGTGCGCCGACGACACGCGCGCGGCGTCAGGCCTTCTTGAGGTTCTCGGCCGCGAAGTCCCAGTTCACGAGGCTCGAGAGGAAGGTCTCGATGTACTTGGGGCGGAGGTTCCGGAAGTCGATGTAGTATGCATGCTCCCACACGTCGATCGTGAGGAGCGCCTTCTGCCCGTGCTTCATCGGAAGATCGGCGTTGCCGGTCTTGGTGACCGCGAGCTTGCCGTTCTGCGAGACGAGCCACGCCCAGCCGGAGCCGAACTGCGTGGTCGCCGCCGCGGTGAACTCCTCCTTGAACTTGTCGAAGGAGCCGAAGTCACGGTTGATGGCCGCCGCGAGGTCGCCGGTGGGGGCGCCGCCGCCGTTCGGCTTCATCGAGTGCCAGTAGAACGTGTGGTTCCAGATCTGGGCCGCGTTGTTGAAGACGCCGCCGTCGCTGGACATGATGATGTCCTCGAGCGACTTCGAAGCCTCGGGCTTGCCCTCGAGGAGCTTGTTGAGGTTGGTGACGTACGCCTGGTGGTGCTTGCCGTAGTGGAACTCGAGGGTCTCCGCGCTGATGTGCGGAGCGAGCGCGTTCTTCTCGTACGGAAGCGGGGGAAGCGAAAACGCCATGATTCTTCTCCTTCAGGCCTTTTGGGGACTGGGAAAGATAGGCGCCCGAGGAGCGCTTGGAAAGAGTCCCGGCGCGAATTGGGACGCCATGAGTCCTGGTTTGGTTTGGCGGCCCGGCGGTCCGGGCCGCGCGTCAGCCGGTCGCGCTCTTGGTGAGCAGCTTCTCGATGAGGTCCTTCGAGTAAGTGCTGAGCTCGCGGAAGAGGACGCCCATGCCGGGTGGATCGGCCTCGACGCGCACGACCTCGCCCACGCCCTCGATGGTCTCGATGTCGTCCATGATGACGGTGAAGCGGAGGTTCACGCGCGTGCCGACCGGGAGCGGCTGCTGCGATTTGATGAACACGCCCGTCTTCGAGATGTTCGTCACGTACTCCTGGATGAACGCGTCGAACGACTCGAACTCTTTGTTGATCGTGACGCGTTCCTCGCGGCGCTTGTCGTCGCTCATGGTGACTACTTCCCCAAGATGTCGAACTGTTCGTAGTGGTACTCGCCGCGCGGGAAGACCTGGATCTTCCGCATGTACTTGTTCTCGGCGTCGGCGACGGCGCCCTTCTCGGGGCCCTGCAAGAGATCGGCGACCGCCGGGTGGCAGTTTACGATGACCGTGTAGCCAGGGAGGTCGGCCTTCTTCCTGCGGATCTCTCGGAGGATCTCGTACGCGATCGTCTCCTTGCTCATGAGCTGACCCGTGCCGTCGCAGTAGAAGCACGGCTCGTGGAGCAAGCGGCCGAGGCTCTCGCGGGTGCGCTTCCGCGTCATCTCGATGAGGCCGAGATCGCTGATGCGGTTGAGCGAGGTCTTCGCCTTGTCCTTCTGGAGGATGTCCTCGAGGGCGCGCCGCACCTTCTCGCGGTTGGCCGCCTTCTCCATGTCGATGAGGTCGAGGATGATGAGGCCGCCGATGTTGCGGAACCGGAGCTGGTACGCGATCTCGTGCACCGCCTCGAGGTTCGTCTTGAGGATCGTCTCCTCCATGTCCTTCGAGTTCTTGCCGACGAAGCGGCCGGTGTTGACGTCGATCGCGGTGAGCGCCTCGGCCTGATCGATGATGAGGTAGCCGCCCGACGGGAGGGGGACCTTGCGGGAGAGCGCGCGCTGGATCTCGTCCTCGATGCCGTAGGCGTCGAAGATCGGCTCGTCGCCGCTGTAGAGCGCGACGTCCTTCAAGCGATCCGGCGCGAACATCTCGACGAAGCGCGTCAGGCGATCGAACTCGCGGCGGTCGTCGATGACGATCTGATCGACCTCGTCGGTGAACAGATCGCGGGCGGTCTTGAGGACGAGATCGAGCTCGCCGACGAGGAGCGCCGGAGCGCGGTTGGTCTCGCTCTTCTTCTTGGCGATCTCGGCCCACAAACGAACGAGGTAGCCGACGTCTTGCTTGAGCTGCTTCTTGGTGAGGCCTTCGGCGACGGTGCGCACGATGAGGCCACCGGTCGGCGGCTTGACGCTCTGGATCGCGTCGCGAAGGCGCTTCCGCTCCTCGTCGGAGCCGATGCGCTTCGAGATGCCGACGTGCTCGACGGTCGGGAGGTACACGACGTAGCGACCCGGCAGTGAGACGTGGCTCGTGCAGCGCGCGCCCTTGGTGCCGATCGGCTCCTTCGTGACCTGGACGACGACCTCTTGGCCCTCTTTGACGACGTCCTTGATGGGCGTCGACTTGGAGATGCGCGACGCCGACATCGGGCGCTCGCCGCGACGTCCGCCTTCGCGTCCGCCACCCTCGCGTCCGCCCTTGCGACCGTCGCGTCCGCTGCTGCGACCCTCACGACTCTCGTCTCGTCCGCCACGCCCACGTCCGCGGCGACGACCGCGTCCGCGTCCGCCGCCACCGTTACCGCCGCCGCTGCGCTCGCTCGGGCTCGCCGCGCGCCGCGCGGGCGCGCCTGGATCCGAAATCGTGAAGCCCGGCATGTCGGGCCAATCGGGGAGCTCCGCGGGTGCCGCGCCGCTCGCGGCCGCCTCGTCGGCGACGTCGTCGCTCGCGTCGAGGTCAGCATCCTCATCGCTTTCTGCGGCGTCGAGGTCGGCGTCCGCGTCCGCGTCTTCGGCGTGCGTATCGACGTCTGCATCCTCGTCGTCGTCGGCGGCCTGGGCCTCGACGTCCTCCGTTGACCGCGAGGGCGGCGGGAGCGACGAACGATCGTCGTCGTTCGAGTCGTCGCTCACGTCGTCGTTCGCGTCGTCGTCGTCATGCGCCGAGAGATCGTCCTCGGAGACCTCTCCGTGCGGATGCGCGCGGTGCTCGGCGGCCACTGCGGCGGCGGCCGCGACGTCGAGCGCGCTCTCCTCCGCGTTCGAGGGGGCGACGAGGAGCTCATCGTCGTCGTCGTCGTCCGCGCTCGCCGCGCTCGGTCCACCTTCTGCGCCCTCCGCGGCGGCGGGGGCGACGGCCGGCGCCGCGTCGAGCTCGGCTTCCTTCTCGGCGTCGAGCTCTTCGTCGCCGGTGGCGATCTCCTCGATGTCTTCCTGCTTGGTGGAGAACTTCTTCCCGCCGGCGAGGTAGGCCTCGAAGTCATCCGGTCGGATCAGATCCTCGACATGGAGGAACGCGGCGCGCTCCTGTCCGATGTCGATGAAGGCGGCTTGGAGGCCGGGCAGGACGCGCGTTACCTTGCCGAGGTAGACGTTGCCGACCGTGCTGGTCTGGCCGTGCGGGCCGCGTCGCTCGATGTGGAGCTCCGCGATGATGCCGTCTTCGATGAGGGCTACGCGGGTTTCGCGGACGTCGCAGCTGATGACGAGGAGATTCTTGCCCATTTGGAGGGGACCTTCCCGCTCCAGCAAGCGAGCCACGCCGCGCAGGCCCCATCCGACGGTCGCAAGCTCGCGTCATGGAAGACGCGGCCCGTCGGGGGGCACGAATCGAGTTCGGATTGCGCGAACGAAGGCACGGTGGCCGGGAGCGTATGGCTATGGGCGTCACGCGGGGCGCGACGCTCGAGAGTTCTTCGAAAACCGGCCCGCCGCGCGAGCGCAAACGGGCGAAACTACAGCAAACCTTCGGGCAACGCCGGGGGACCCGAGCGCCGGGCCCAAGACCGAGCCGATGGCTCTCGGTCGATAGGCCAGCCCTATGTCGGGAGTTACCGCATCCTCGGGGGCAGGGCCAGTGGAATATGCACGGACCTCTCGTCGGGAGCCGTCATCCCGGAGGGATGTTGCTCAACCAAAACGAATGGTTGAACCATCATTCCTCATCTGCGACCGCACCACCCGAGACCCCAATCTGTGGCATGACACAGATCGATCTTCCGTTGGTGGGGGCAGCCAGGCTTCCCCCAGAGCCAAAGCCGGAAGCTGGCGAGCCCCGATTTCGCTCGCGGTCGCGCGCGATCTCTTCTAAGAAACGTCTCGTCGAGTGGGTCCGCCCGCTCACGCGTGTGGCCCCGTCGACCCGGAAACGTGAAACCCGCCAGGCCCGAGAGGGAGCAACGGTAGCGCGGAAGGGTGTGGCGGGGCCTTTACCTTTCCAGCGTCTGACGCGCGCAGTCCGCGTCCTCACGTTCGCGGTCCTCGGCGCGAGCGCAATCGCGCTCGCGACCTGGGCGCTCGTCACCCTTACGTCGCGCCCGCTCGACGGCGTGGAAGGCGAGGTCCTCTTCGAGGCGGGGCGCATTCGTCGCGGACTACCGCTCTACGTCGATCCGCTGGTCGGGACCGCAGACGTGCCGCCGTCGCGGTACTTCGTCCTCTACCCACCGGCGTGGTCGGCGCTCCTCGCCCTCGTTCCCGTCGCGGCGCCGAGCGCGCTCGCGGCGCTGGCTCGCGTCGTCGCGCTCTCATCCTTCGTGGGGGCGAGCGTCGTCGCGGCGAGCGTCGGTGGCCGCGCCCGGGGGCCCGCGCTCCTCGCGCTCGGCTTCGCGCTCTCGTTTTCGGCCACGATGCTCTTCGGTGCCGCGGCGCGCCCCGACGCGTTCGCCCTCTTCGTCGCGACGCTCGCGCTCGCGCGTGTCCTTCGCCGCGGCGCCCTCGATGCGCTTGCCGGCGCTGCGTTCGCGCTCGCGATCTTCGTCAAACCGAACGTGATGGGCCTGGCCCTCGGCGTCTTCGGCGCGACGCTCGTCACTCGCCCGCGCGCGATCGTCGGTCCGGCGCTCGCCGGCCTCGCCGTCGGCGCGCTAGGTGCAACGGTGTTGCAATCAGTGTCCGGCGGCGCGTTCATCGACCACCTCTTGCGGTCCACTGCGCAAGGGCTCTCCCTCTCACTTTGGGGAGAGCAGCTCGCGCTCCGTCTGCCCTTCGTCGCCGTCCCATTCGCGCTCGCGCTCGCGTACGCGCGCCCGGTGCGCGACGCGGCGCCGGTCGTGCTCGCGCGCGGTGCGCTCGTCATGAGCGTCGCGTGGGCCCTCTTTTCGCTCGCCAAAATCGGCAGCGCCAGCAACTACTGGATGGAGCCTGCGGTGGCCGCCGTGGCGCTCGTGTCCGTCGCCGCTCGCGAGCGCGCCGCGCGCCCGAATGCCTCCGCGCTCGACCCGTCCGCCGTCGCGCGCGCGGCGCTCGTCGCGGGCGTGCTCCTCTTCGCCCAGTCGATCCACAACGGGGTCGCCGCCGTTCGGAACGCGATCGAAGGCGTGTCCAAAGCACGCGCCGCCGACGCCGCGATAGCGGAGGTGCGCGCCGCGTGCATTCGCGCGCCGGGTGACGTGGTGGTCGCCGATGAGCCGGGCGTCGAGGTCGAGCTCCAAGGCCGACTCCTCGGAACGCCGTTTCAGATGGCGCATCTCTTCGCGGCGGGACGTCTCCCGCGCGAGCCGTTCCTCGCCGATCTCGCGCGCCCGGAGATCCGGTGCGTCGTCGCGCAACGAAGCGAGCTCGACGACGCCGAGCCGTGGCCGCTCGTGCATCGGCGGTTCGATCCCGAGGTCCGCGCGGCGATTCGGACCCATTTCGTACGCGACGCGTCGCTGTCCGCCGGGGGGATCTCGGTGTGGAGGCGGCGGGGAAGCTGAGAAGAGAGACGGCGCGAGGAGAGACGAGAAACAGGGAACGGGCGACGGGCAACGGGCAACGGCCAGTCTCGGTGTCGAGACGGCGGGGGAAGGGAGAGAGAAACAGGCGACAGGCAACGGGCAACGGGCAACTGGCGGTGAGGAGATCGCCACCACGTGGATGGCGACGCCCGATGTCAGTCGCGGCGCTCGAAGACCCAGACCTCGGCGCCCAAGCTTCCGTGCATGCGCACGATCGGGAAGAGGCTGCTCGTGTACTTGGCGTGGAGCGCCGTCGCGTAGCGCCCCGTGCCGCTCCAGAGCTTGTGAAAGTGATCGCGCGCGTCGTGATCGGCCAGGTTTTCGCGGTGGATCACCGGCTGGACGCGGCCGCCGTCGCCGCCCCACTCGCCGATGAGGTAGCGCCACGCGAAGCCTTCGCCCACGACGACGAACTTGGGGTTGCGTGCGTCGATGGCGCCGTAGTGCGCCTCGACCTCGGTGATGCCCGGCATGGGCCCGCGTCGTCCGACCGGCTCGGTGCCCACGCGCACGACGTGCATCCACGGTGCAAAGCGTGGAAGATACACGTTCATGCCGTAGACCTCGATCGTGTCTTCGGGCCGCGCGTGCGTGGCGAGCCAGGCCTCGGCCTCGTAGCGCGGGTCGCGCAGCATCGTCGCGTCGACGGACGCACTCATGCGGAGCGCCCAGCCGAACGTGAGCGCCGCGACGCCGACGAACGCCGCCCGCGCGGCGCCTCCCCCGCGCGCGCGCGTCGCCGCCTCCGCCCGCCCGAGCGCGACGGCCGCGTAGACGCCGACGAGCAGCATCTGCGGCATGATGAACCGCTCCTCGACGCGCCGCGCCCAGCAGTTGAACGCGAGCGTGAACGAGAGCGCGCCCAAGGCGGGGAGGAGCGCGACGAGCCGCGCCCGGTCTCGCTCTCGACCTTCCGCCTGAGCCGGACGGGCCACCGCGAGGGCGAGCCCGCTCGCGACGAGCGGGACGATCGGCCACGGGTAGTGCTCGGGCATCGGCTTCCACGTGTCGATGAACGCGTCGAGCCGGCCGTCGAAAGATTTCGCGTATTGCGCGAAGTCCTGGCTCGCCGGTCCGAGGAGGAATCGGACCCGCGCCAAGAAGCCGGTTGGGTTGAAGAGCGCGCCGTCGACGAAGAGGACGAGGCCCACACCCACGGCGGACGCTTTGAGCGCTTGCTTCACGAGGGCGCTCGAGCTGCCCGCGCCCGTCGTCGCGCCGCGCCGCGTCCACGCCCAGAGCGCCGCCAAGAGCGGTAGCGAGAGCAAGAAGAGCGCGTAGGCCTGATCTTTGGTCGCGATCGCGAGCGCGGCGAGGGCGGCGGCGCGGGTGAGTCGCTCGGGACGATCTTCGGCCAGCGCTTTGGCGAACACGACGAGCGAAACGGACGCCCAAAAGAGATAGGGCACGTCGAGGTTCGACGTCTGCGCGTAGTACGTGTGCGAGACCTCGACCGCTGCGACGGCCATGCCGAACGCGCGCGCGCGCTTGGCGGCGCTCCCGGCCAAGAGGCGCGCGAGCTCCCCCATCGCGAGGACGATGCCCAGCGACGCCGCCAGCGCGAGCGCGCGCGCCACGACGGTGATCGTGGTCATGACGCGCACGTCGAGGAACGCAGCGACCACGTCCGCTTGGGCGAACGACTTGGCCCGCGCGAGGGCGACGAGGCTCGCCGGGAGCGACGCGAGCGCGACGATGAGGAGCTGGAGCGGCGGGTACGTGTAATGCTTGCCGGGGGCGAAGGTCTCCACGAGGCCGGGGAGCACGTCGCGCGGCGCGACGCCGTCGTTGTCCCACGCGTCGCTCGAGGGCAGACCCCAGCCGAGCGCGATGCCGTGGAGGACGAGCGCGCCCACGAGCACGGCGCGCTCGAGCGAATCGAGCTCGGCCCACGTGCGCACAGCCCCACCGACGAGTGAGGTGCGCGACAATCGCTGAAGGAGCCGCTTCACCAAGACGATCGCCCTCGACGGTGCCGGACCGCCTCGCGGGAGGCAAGGATTTGCGCGGTGGCGGTCGGCCGTCGTTTGGCCGCGCCCGTCAGAACGGGTAAGACGGACCGGTGACCGTCGTCCAAGAGGCACTCCTCGTCGCGGGTCGTGAGGTGCGGCGCAACCTCACGAGCATCCGAGGCATCGTCCTGCTCGTGTTCTGCGTCATGGGCGCGGTCATCGCCGCGATGATCATGGCCTGGGTTCGCTCGGTCGACTTGCTCGGCACGTCGGCCAACAACGTCTCGGCGCAGCAGGCCGTGGTGCTCTGGGAGGTGATCCTCGCCAAGCAATACGACCCGGTCACGGCCAAGGACATCGCCCACGCGCCGGTGCTGCTCTACTTCGCGTCGATCATCGGCGCGCGCCTCTCGGCGGCGCTCGTGGCCTTGATCGGCTTCGACGCCGTGTCGGGCGATCTCCAGTATCGCGCCGTGCGCTACGTCACGATGCGCGTTCACCGCGGCTCGTACTACGCGGGCAAGGTGCTCGGTCTCTTCGTGGTGGCGAGCGCGATGATGCTCGTGACGCACTTCTTCATCTGGGGCGTCGCCGTCGTGCGCGGCGCGACGTCGGTCTCCGAGGTCCTCCGCTGGGGGCCGCGCATGTGGCTCGTCGATGTCCCGATCGTCGCCGCGTGGTGCGGCATCGCGCAGCTCGTGGGCTCGCAGTTTCGCGCGCCGATCCTCGCGCTGCTCCTCACGTTCATGTCGTTCTTCGCGCTGTGGATCGTGCACGCGATCGCGTTCTTCACCGATCTGCCGCCGCTCGCGTACCTCTACCCGTGCTCGTTCGATGGGCTCTTGCTCTCGCCCACGCTCGAGCGAATCCTCCTCGGCGCCTTGGGCGGCTTCGGCATCGCGCTCCTCACGAGCGCGGTCGGTGCGTTCTCGTTCATGCGGAGGGACCTGTGAGCGCGGCCACCACCTCGCAAGCGCCCGCCGCGGAAGTCCGCGAGCCCGCGGTCCAGCTCCGCTCGCTCACCAAGCGATTCGGCGCCAAGGTCGCCGTCGACGGCGTGTCGCTCGAGATCGAGCGCGGCCTGGTCTACGGGCTCATCGGACCGAACGGCGCTGGCAAGACCACGACGTTCTCCATGATGGCCGGCTTCCTCTCGCCCACCGACGGTGTCGTCGAAGTGCTCGGCCACCCGGCGACCGACGTGCGCGCGCTGAAGAGCCGCCTCGGCGTTCTCCCGCAAGACGCGGTCTTGCCGCGCGACGAGCGCGTCGGTGACTTTCTCACGTACCTCGCGCGCCTCCAGGGATCCGACGTCGAGACCGCCGAGCGGTCCGCGCGCTCCGTGCTCGACGAAGTCGAAGGCAAAGACTGGTGGCGACTCCGTCACCAAGAGCTCTCGCACGGCATGGCCAAGCGCGTGCAGCTCGCACAAGCGCTCCTCGGCGATCCGGACGTGGTCCTCTTCGACGAGCCGACGGCGGGGCTCGATCCGCGGCACGCGCACGAGGTGCGGCAGCTCATGAAGAAGCGGCGCGGCCGCTGCACGATGGTGATCTCGAGCCACAACCTGCACGAGCTCGAGGAGCTATGCGACGCCGCGGCGATCCTCGATCACGGCCGGCTCGTCGCGAGCGGCACGATCGCGGAGCTCACCGCGCAATCGGAGGAGATCCACGTGACGCTCGCCGAGGTGCCGCGATCGTCGCCTTCGTACCGCGGACCGCTCTCGGCCACGGTGCCGCTGCCCGAGCTCCGCGCGATTCCCTTCGTGACGCGCGTCGAGCTCCACGACGAGACGAACGAGCTCGCGGTCTACCTCGAGCGCGGGCGCGTCGAGCCGGAGCTCGTCGTCGCGCAGACCCTCGGGCTCCTCCTCCAGCGTGAGATTCGCATCCGCGGCCTCACCATGGGCAAGGGCCTCGAGAAGCGCGTGATGGATCTCTGACCGCGCGACTCAGAAGACGACGACCCACACGTCGTAGATCGCGTGCGCCCAGACGGCGGTGGAGAACCCGCGCGTCACGTAGATCAAAGTGAGCACCGCGCCGAGCGTGGCGCGGAAAGCGAAGCTCGGCAGCGCGAACGAGTCGCGGAGCGGGCCGATGTAGTGGACGCCGCTGAAGACGAGCGCGCAGACGATCGCCCACCCCACGGTCACGAAGAAGCCGCGTGCCGAGAGGCGCGTCCCACCCGTGAGGGCGGAGAGCCGCTCGCCTGTCAGCGCCCACACGATCGCCTGCCCGCCGAGGCCGAAGAGCACCACGCGGAAGGCCAGCTCCTCGTAGAAGCCCGCGCCGAGCGACGTGACCACGCCGGAGACGACGCCCTCGCTGCCCGCCGGACCCAAGAAGAGCCCGGCCGCCCAGCTGCCGGCGAGGCGCATGAGGATCGCGTACACGGTCCCCTCGATGAGGACCTGCACGAACTTGCTCGTACGAAACGCTTGCCCGCGTCCGAGCCACGAGAAGATTCCCGCGAACACGACGCCGATGGCCGCCGTGATGAGCAGGTACATCGGGCGCGAGCCCTCCGCGAGCGTGAGCAGGTTCGTCGTCACCCAGTCGGTCGCGTTCTTCACGTTCAGGAAGACGACGCCGAAGTGGTAGACGAGGAACACGGGCAACGTGAGCGCGAGATCGACCCACGCGCCCGGTCGCGCCGCGGCACCAGGGCCGCCTGGCGGCGCCTGGCCGACGCCGCCGTACGCGCCAGGTCGACCAGGTTGCTCGTAGGCCATCACGCCTTAGAGCATGCCCACGGGGAGCGCCCTCGGCCAAATTTCACCCGCCGCCCCGGTGTGATTCAATCATGCGGTCGAGGTCGTCGTCCGCTCTCTCGGGGAGGGCGCCGCGCGGCCCGCATGAGCTCGCCGTGAAGATTCGCCTCGATCAGCTCCTCGTCGCCCGTGGTCTCGTCGAGAGCCGCGCGCGCGCGCAGGCCCTGATCTTGGCGGGCGTGGTCTACGTGGGTGACACGCGCGTCGACAAGGCGGGAACGGCCGTCGCCGACGACGCCGACGTCTCGGTGCGCGGCGGCGATCACAAGTACGTCTCGCGCGGCGGGCTCAAGCTCGAGGGTGCGCTCGACGACTTCGCCATCGATCCGCGCGGCATGCGCTGCCTCGATCTCGGCGCCTCCACCGGCGGATTCACGGATTGCTTGCTCCAGCGCGGCGCGGAGGCGGTCGTCGCCGTCGACGTCGGGTACGGCCAGCTGGCGCACAAGCTTCGCGTGGATCCGCGGGTCGACGTCCGCGAGCGGACCAACGGCCGCACGCTCACGGCCGAGGCGATCGGCGGCGCCGTCGATCTCGCGGTCGTCGACGCGTCGTTCATCGGACTGGGGCTCCTGCTCCCGGCGCTCGCGCGCACGGTGCGCGAAGGCGGCGCGCTCGTGGGGCTCATCAAGCCGCAGTTCGAGGTCGGACGCGAAGAGGCGTCGCGCGCGCGCGGCGTCATCAAGGACGAAGCGGTGCGACGTCGCGCGATCGGCGGCGTCTTGGATGAGGTCGTGACGTCGGGGTTCGAGATCGTCGCGACCACCGACTGCAAGGTGCCGGGGCCGAAGGGCAACGTGGAGGCGTTCGTCTACGCGCGCCGCATTCCCGCCGCCGCGTCGAGCTCGCCCAAGTCGACGTCGATCGACCCGTCATCCACCGACGACGCCACCGCGGCCGACCAGGGATCGCGAACCTCGTAGCAGCCAGTCGCGTCCGGGCCCTCGTCTTCCGCGACGTCGTCGCCGACAGCGCGCGGCGCGCTATCGAGCGGCACCGGCGCGGCGGTCCGCTCGTCGCGCTCGACCGATTCCTTGGGCACGATCCCGCTGCGACGGCCGTGCTCGCCGCACAGACCACGCTCGCGCGCGCCGGTTCCGAGGAGGATGACGCCGCACACCGAGCAACCCGCGACGGCACTCTCGTAGTCCTGCGGGCGAAACATGCAATCTGCAATTAGTAGCGACCGGACGCGCACCGCGAGGCGGAGGCGCGCGCGATGGAGCGGGACGAACATGAGCTCGCCGCGAACGGTGAGCGCCTCCACGAGGCTCCCGCGGAGGATTGCTTCTTCGAGGAGGACGTCGGGATCGCCCGCGGCAAGGCGCTCGATGCACGTGACGGCGGCCTGCCACGCGGGGTCGAGCAGCATGGCGATGTTCTCGTCGTCCAAAAGGCCCATGGCGGGCGGCCGCATCGAAGGCGGCGGATCTTCGATCGCGGGCGCCACCGTCACGTCGACGAGGCTCGCGGCCGCCATGTACGGCCCAGCCAGCCATGCGGCGAGGTCGCGCTTGGTCCAGCCCTCCGACACGCCGCGGCAGAACGCGAGCGCCGCGTCACGACACGCGTCGGCGATGGTGGTGGGGGACATATGCAAAGGAAGGATCGGTCGCATCTTGAAGGCCTCGTCCATCAACCCACCGCCTTCGGTCGCCAGGTTTCGGTCACTTCCGCGGCGGCCTTCGCGGCCATGAGGACGCGGGCACGCTCTGCCACCACGCGCGCGTACGTACGGATCGCGTGCTCGAGGAGCTCGTCGCGCGGGCTCGTTCGCGCGAGCGCGTGGACGCGTGCGCTGTCGAGGTGCCCGTCGGCGGCGGGCGCGATGACGCGCAGCATCGCCGCGGCGTCGCTGGTGCGCTCGACGTGGGCGTCGACGTCGCGCCGGAGCTCGTCGCCGATGCCGAGGCGATCGCAGCGGCGGTGGACCTCCATGATGAGCGTGTTCGCGACGCGGAGGATGTCCGCGGTCGTCGAAACCCGCGGCGAAGCGATAGCGACGATGGAGAGCTCCACGAGTTGGTGAACGGCCCGCATCGTGGCGAGCTCGCTCCAGCCGAGGGACTTCGCGATGTCGGCCACGGAGCGCGCGGCATCGCAGCGCTCGAAGACGTCCGCCAGCTCGGCCGACACTTCGCGCAGCTCGCTCCCGTCGATGTCGACGTTCGGGATCGGCACGTGCGCGGAGCTCCCGACGGTACGTCGGAGCTCGGCGGCCGCGTCGGCGCGGCGCTGCGCTTCCATCACCAGGCTGAGGAGACCGCGCGCCTGCGGCATCGCCGGCACGAGGACGTCGGTGAAGACGGCGAACGCGCCTTCTTCGACGCGGAGGGCTGCGAAGAAAATCTCCTCCGCTTGTTGCTGGAGCGACGCTTCGAGCGTGGCGAGATCGATTCGCCGCGTCGCCACGAGGTGATCGCCGATGCGCCGCCCGTCGATCGCCGCGATGTAGAGCGCGCTCTCGAGCTCGTCGTGCGAGAGGTCACCGGTCTGGCACAAGAACTCCCCGATTCGCTCCGCGGCGCGGGTCGTCGCCGCGCCGACGAGCATCCCGCAGTCGACCGCGATCGCGCGCACCGCGTCGCCGGACGTGACGATCAGCGTGCCCGTTTGCGACGCGTGCGCGAGCATCGCCACGATGTCGAGGAGCGAGCTTTCGGCGGTGATCTGCCCCGAGAAGCGGAGGGCTCCCTCGGGGCGCGGCCAGTCCTCGGGGATGAGCGCTTCCGCGGCGGCACGCAACGATGCCCCGCCAAAGTGAACACCCGACTGGGGTGCAACGTCGATCGCGTGGAAGCCGGATCCGCGCATGCGGGTGGTCAGGCTGCACGCCACATGCCGCCGAGTGTCACGCTGCCGCCCACGAGTCTTCGCGGGGTTGCGGCGTCTCCGCCCCGTCTTCTGCCACGCTCGATCGACCGGTGTCCCGTGACAGTTGTCCTGTGACAGCTCGACCGTTCGGAACGCGCGTCAAATCGCGGTCGATCGGTGCCGTTGTGTGGAACGATTTGGGCCCCCCCGAGATTCGCGTTACAGGAAGGCCTCCATGGCCGAGCCGCGTCGTCCGTCGCTGGGCGCGATCTTCCTGACTGTCGTCCTCGATCTGCTCGGGTTCGGCCTCGTCATTCCGTTCCTCGCCGAAGAGGCGCGCTCGGGCTTCCACACCTCTGCGTTCGTGGGCGCGCTCCTCGGTGCGTCGTATTCGGCGATGCAGTTCTTCTTCGTGCCGGTGTGGGGACGCCTCTCCGATCGCATCGGCCGCCGCCCGGTGCTCGTGTGGTCGGTCTTGGCGAGCGGTCTCTCGATGCTCGGCCTCGGCCTCGCCCTCGCGTACGGGCAGAGTGTGGCGTGGCTCTTCGCCGCGCGCATCTTCGGAGGTATCGCCACCGCCAACCTCGGCACGGCGAGCGCGTACATCGCCGACATCACCAAACCCGAGGATCGCGCGCGCGGCATGGGCATGCTCGGCATGGCCTTCGGCATCGGCTTCATCTTGGGGCCGGGCGTCGGCGGCGTGCTCGCGAAGATCACCGTCAATGGCCGCGTCGGCGTCGTTCCGTGCTTCGTCGCGGCGGCGCTCTCCGCGATCAACTTCGCGTGGGTGTACCTCGGCCTCCCCGAGTCCCTCACCGCCGAGCGTCGCGCCACGGCGCTCCCGCTCGCGAAGCGCTCGATCGCACCGATCGACATGCGCAAAGCCGGGAGCGCTTTCCAAGATCCGTCGCTCGCGCGCGCCGTGCTCGTGAACTTCCTCATCATCGTGGCGTTCACCAACCTCGATCAGACCTTCCGCTACCTGAACAAAGACGCCTTCGCGATGGACGAGCTCGACACGGGCCTCCTCCTCGCGTTCATCGGCGTCGTCGCCGCCGGCGTGCAGGGCGGCCTGATTCGCCCGCTCACCAAGCGCTACCCCGAGGCTCCGCTCGTCCGCATCGGCACGCTCATTCAGGGCATCGCGTTCGTGTGCGTCGCGCTCTCGCCGGGTCACGGACGCGGCCTCCTCTATGTCGGCTCGGCGCTCCTCGCGGTCGGGAACGGCATCACCCAGCCCACGGTCTCGGCGTTCGTCTCCAAGCGCGCGAGCGCGCGCGAGCAAGGCGCCGTGCTCGGCACGAACCAGTCGTTCGCCGCCCTCGCGCGCGTGATTGGTCCCACGCTCGGCGGCTTCGTGTACCAGCACCTCGGGATGCGAGCGCCCTACTTTGCGGGCGCGATCGGGATGGCGGTGGCGCTCGTCGTCGCGTTGCCGCTCGGTCGCGAAGCGCCGTCGCCCGCGACGTCGGGGTGAATCACCTTCGCGAGCGTTTCGACGGCGTCGGCGATCCGCGGCCCCGGCCTTAGGACGCTCTCGTCTCGAAGCGCGACGACCCGATGCTCGCGCACCGCGCGGAGCTTGGACCACCCCGGCGCGTGCTCGTCGATACCCGTCTTCGCGTGTGAGGCGGCTGCGGTCGTGTCGATCACCACGTCGGGGTCGAGCGCGAGCACCCGCTCCAGGCCGAGCACGGGATACGGTCCGCCTTCGGTGACCGCGTTCTTCGCGCCTGCGCGCGCCAGGAGATCGTCCGGAAAGCTCGACGGCCCCGCGGCGACGATGGGCTCGACGTCGAAGAGCATGAGCACGCGCGGCGTGGGTCGACCGCGGACGCGGGCCGCGACGCGCTCGATGCGCGTGTGCGTCTCGGTGGCCACCGCGCGCGCCGCCGCCTCTCGGCCCACGGCTCGGCCCAGGTCGACGATCATCCCCTCGATCTGAGCGACCGACTCGGTCTCGGGGAAGAACGTCGCGACGTGGTGCTCGCGGAGCCGCGCCTCGAGCCGCGGTCCGGCCGGTCCCCGCGCCCCGACGACCAAGGTGGGCGTCAGCGCGAAGATCGCCTCGTAGCTCGGGTCGGTGTACCCGCCGACGGACGGAAGCGCGCGCGCTTCGGGTGGCGTGTCACAAAAGCGCGAGCGGCCCACGACCAGCGGCCCGGCGCCGATCGCAAAGAGCGTCTCGGTCGTCGACGGCGAGAGCGACACCACCCGCACGATTTCACGGTCGCCCGCGTCTACGCTCACGCGCCCGCGATCGCGCGAGCACGAGGTCGCGACGGCCACGATCGTGGCGACGAGCGCCAGCCTCGTGAGGGAAGAACCGGAGCGCACGCACGTAATATGCCTCGCCCTGGCCCGGTCGGCGCGGGTGTCCGTTGGTCGGAGTTTTCTTGACCCGCGGCTTCGCTTCGGGGTTAGCTCCGCGCGAAGCCATAGGGAGGCATTCGAAATGAAGCGAACGAGCTTGGCAGTGATCACCGCGACGGCGATGGTGGCGTTCTTCGGCGCCCGTGAGGCGCGCGCGCAGGACACGAGCACCGTCGGCGGCAGCGCGTCCGGCAGCGTGGGCGGTACCGCCTCGGTGGGCGGCGACTCCTCGACCCTCCCCAAGCCGGCGACCACGACGCCGGCCGCGAGCGCCCCTGCGGCCGGTGCGGCTGCGGCCGAAGGCCCGAGCGACCACGAGCAAGTCGTCGGTCACCTCGCGGTCGGCTACTTCGGTACGTCGCTCGTGCCGATCGCCGGCATCGGCGCCGTCACCGCGCCCTTCGTCGGCATGCGCTACTGGATGAGCGACAAGATCGGCGTCGACGTGGCCCTCGGGTTCCGCACCCAGTCGGGCTCGACCGAGGCGGTCACCGGCAACACCAACGTCACGACCGACCAGCCCGGCGTCCTCGCCTTCGGCGTGAAGGGCGGCGTCCCGATCGCGCTCGCGTACGGAAAGCACTTCACTTTCACCGTGGTCCCGGAGCTCCTCCTCGCGGGTGGTACCTCCACCCTCAAGCAGAACGGTCAGCCCGACACGTCGCGCACCGGTTCGCGCATCGAGCTCGGCGCCCGCGCAGGTGCAGAGATTCACTTCGGCTTCATCGGGGTGCCGCAGCTTGCGCTGCAGGGCTCCGTGGGTCTTAATTTCAGCCGGGTCGCGACGAAGACGTCCCAGGATCAGCCCACGGGCACCGTCACCACGTCCACCCAGACGATGGCCGTCGGCACCACCGTGCAGAGCGACCCCTGGGCCCTCTTCACCAACAACATCGCCGCCCTTTACTACTTCTGAGAGGGCCGACCCATGCGCATTCCCGTCCTGCTTTCTGTCTTCGGCGCGGCCGCCATCCTCGCGTGCTCGAGTGGTGGGCCCGGGTCGCTGGGTGACTCGGCGCTC
The DNA here is from genome assembly GCA_044224815.1 of Polyangiaceae bacterium. Taxonomy (GTDB): domain Bacteria; phylum Myxococcota_A; class Polyangia; order Polyangiales; family Polyangiaceae; genus JADJCA01. The sequence continues at coordinate 77,431 of JBGAJR010000010.1, read as the reverse complement.
GACCTCGGTCGTGAGCCTGTCTCCGACGGCCAGTTCTTCTCGCCGTACGAGGCGCCGCCGAACAAGGGCGCGTCGGTCCAAACCGGCTCGAACGACTCGAACGGCACCCCCACCACCTCCGGCAAGGATGGCGGCAAGGTCACGGTCGACATCGACGCCAACATCCCGAGCGGATTCGACGCGAGCGTCACCATCACGGACTCCGGGAGCACCACGACCAAGGACACTGGCACGACCCCCACGGGCGTCTGCGCGGATCTCCAGACGTGCTGCGATTCGCTTTCCGGCACCACCCGCACGCAGTGCAGCTCGATCGCCTCGAGCAACTCGGATTCCACGTGCCAGCAGGCGCTCGACAGCCTCGTCGACGCCGGCAAGTGCTGACCTGACCGACACCGCTCTTCGGTGACACCGCGAGGCCGATTCGGAGCGATCCGGATCGGCCTCGTCGCTTTTGTGACCATCGCCGCTGCGCTCAGCGACGCGCCCAGATCGCGCCGTGCGCCTCGCGGTCGGCGTCGGATGCGCGCGCCACGTAGTAGTACGCCGATACGACCGCGCGGAAGCGGTCCGCCGGGCACGCGAGCGGGGTGGGATGCCCGTGGAAGTGATCGTCGCCGTGCGCCATGACGCACAAGCGATCGGGGAGCGGCGCGATCGACACCGCGCGGGTCTTGCCATCTTTGGAGAAGAGCTCGAGCGCGCCGCCCCACGACTCGTCCCACTCCGGCGCGGCGTAGTAGAGGACCGTGAGCGCCCGATCGAGGTGCCGCGTGCGATCGCGGTTGAAGTCGGCGTGCACCGCGAGGTGGCCGCCGCGCAGCGTCGCAGTGAGCCCCGCGCCGCGAAAATGCGGATCCGCGATGAGCCCGTCCACACCCGTGAGCTCGGAGAGGAAATCGAGGAACGCCATCCCGGAGAGCTCCGCGAGGAGCTGCCGCACGATCGAATCGACACCCGCGAAGCCCGTGCGCTGGAGCTGGCCGAGGCGAGCCGATTGTTCGTCGTAGTCGCGCCGCATCCACCCGGGGTGATCGGGAGCGGGGAAGCGGTCGGCGACGACGCGCGCAGCGCGCGCGCCGAGGAATCCGTCGATCACCGCGTAGGGGTAGGGCGTCGCCGCGACGTAGCGCTCGTGCAGCCCCGCGGCGCGCGCGCGGAGCGCCTCACGATCGAACGAGAGGCGCGGGCCCTCGTCGCAGCGCACGCCGAGATCGCTCGTCACGAGCGAGCTATAGCGCGCCCGTCCGTCGGGGCGGAAGGCCGTACCGCGCACCAACGCGCGCGCCAGCCCGTCCGCGCGTTCGGGCACGGCGCGCGAGGTCGAGGCTCGGGCTAAGGCGCGAGGTCGACGGGGACCTCGGCGGCCGCGCCGAGCGCCGCGCCGCGGCGAAAGAGCTCGCGAATGGCGTGGACCACGTCGGGCTTCATCTCGCGCGTGTCGTCGTTGGCGTACATCGCGAGGTAGCGGTCGAGGAGCGCGCGGTCGAGGCCCACGTCGCCGCGCGACTCCTCGGCGAGGAGCGCGTCGGTGACCTCGCTCTGGTGCGCGAGCGCCCACGCGATGCTCTCGCGACACAGTTGCGATACGAGGGCGATTCGCTCGTGGCCGAGCGCGCGCCGGATGACGTTGCCGCCGAGCGGCAAGGGGAGGCCGCCCGTTTCGGCGGCCCAGGCCTCGCCGATGTCGACCACGCGCGCGAAGCCCTCGCGTTCGTAGGTGAGGCGGCCTTCGTGGATGAGGAGCGCGCCGTCGACCTCGCCCGTTCGGAGCGCCTCGAAAGTGCGCGCGTACGGCGAGATGGGGAGGACGACCGGGGTGTACGGACGCGCGCCCATGAGGATGCGGAGGACGAGGGCCGCGGTGGTCCGATGTCCGGGGATGCCGATCCGCGCGCCCGCGAGGCTCTCGAACGACCGAGGCGCGTTCGCCACCACCACCGGGCCGTACCCGCGACCGACCGACGCCCCGTGCGGGAGGAGCTGGTAGCGATCGGCGATCGTCGCGTAGCGCGCGATGCTCACGGCGAGCACGTCGACGTCGCCGCGATCGGCGCGCGCGTTGAGCGTCTCGGTGTCGGCGCGCTCGGCGACGAACGAGAGCCCGCGCGTGTCGACGCGCCCGTGAAGCAGCGCCCAGAACATGAAGATGTCGTCGCTGTCGGGAGAGAACGCGAGGCGAATCGGGGTGGGCGAAGACATCGGTCGGAACACTCCTCGGCTCAGATGGCGACCTTCTGGAAGCGCTTCACGCTGAGCCAAACCAAGACGACGCTGAGCGCCACCAGCGCCGCCACGTTCTGCCACAAGTCGCGCGGGCCGGCGTCGCGGAGGACGACGCCGCGCATGATCTCGACCATGTGCGTGGCCGGGAGCACGCGTCCGATGGCCCACAAGGGAAGCGGTAGGCCCGAGGCCGGGAAGATGTAGCCGCTCAAAAAGATCGACGGGAGGAGCAGCATCTGCGCTTGCTGCATCGCCGCGGCCTGCGACGGCGCGCGCGTCGAGATGAGGAGGCCCAGCGAGAGGAGCGCGAAGAGGTAAACGAGCGCCATCGCAAAGAGGAAGATCAGGTTCCCGCGAATGGGCACCGAGAACCCGAAGCGCATCGCGAAGAGCACGATGGCCGCCTCGACGAGGCCGAGCACGAGGTAGGGCGCGAGCTTGCCGAGCATGAGGCCGAGCGGGTGGATGGGCGTCACGAGGAGCTGCTCGAGCGTGCCCTTCTCGCGCTCGCGCACGATGGCCATGGCCGTGAGCACCACCGCCACGATCTGGAGGAGGATCGCGATGAGGCCCGGGATGATGTAGTTCGCCGTTCGGCCCTCGGGGTTGAAGAGGATCACCGGCTGGGCCGAGAGCGGCATGGCGGCGTTCGGCGCGTTCTTGGTGATCTCCTGAAGGCTCACGTCGGCGGCGAGCCCGCTCACCGCCGCCAACGCTTGCGCGCTCACGCTCGAGTCCGAGCCGTCGATGAGGACGAGCACCTTGGCCGGGAGGCCGCGCGCGCGGAGATCGTGGTAGTCGGGCGGAATCGAGATTCCGACGCGGACCTTGCCGGAGACGATCTCGTCACGCGCGCGCCGCGGATCCGGCGTGACGTGCACGATGCGAAACGTCTTGGTCGCCCGGAGGCGGTCCATGAGCTCGCGACTGTGCTGCGTGTTGTCTTGATCGACGACCACCGTCGGGAGGTTCTTCACCGACTGATCGATGAATCCGAACAAGATGAGCTGAAAGATCGGGATCATCAGCGCTGCCACGAGGGTCGCCCGGTCGCGGAAGATGTGGAGGAACTCCTTCCGGAAGATGGAGACGAAGCTCGCCCAGATCATGCCGGCGCCACCTTTCCGCCCGCGGGCGCGGTCACCGCGGCGGCGTCTTCGCCGTCGGGCTTTCTTTTGGCGGCCGACTCCGTGAGCGCGACGAAGACGTCCTCGAGCGAGGGCGCGATCGGCCGGAGCGACGTGGCCGGGTAGCCGGCGAGCGTGAGCTCGGCGCTGAGCGAGACGTCGTCCATCTTCTGGTCCAGGAGCGCGTGGACCGATTGCCCGAAGATGGTGGCGCTGCGGCAGAACGGCTGCTTCTTCATCCACTCGAGGAGCGCCGCCACGTTGCGAGATTCGACCTCGACGCGCCGCGCGCCCGGCACCTGCACCACCGGATGACGCTTGAGCGCCTCGGGCGTGCCGGAGACCATCATCTTCGAGAGGTACAGGTAGCCGACCTCGCCGCAGCGCTCGGCTTCGTCCATGTAGTGCGTGGTCACGAGGAGCGTGATGCCCTCGGCGGCCAAGCGGAAGAGAAGGTCCCAAAGCTCGCGGCGCGCCACCGGATCGATGCCCGCCGTCGGCTCGTCGAGGAAGACCACGCGCGGCTCGTGCATGAGCGCGCTCCCCAGGGCGAGCCGCTGCTTCCAGCCGCCCGAGAGCTGCCCCGCGCGCCGATCCAAGTACGGACCGATGTGCGTGAGCGCGATGGCCGCGTCCTTCCTTTGGCGGAGCCGGTCGCCGTGCAGGCCGTAGACGCGCGCGTAGAAATCCAGGTTCTCGTCGACGGTGAGGTCGTCGTAGAGGGCGAATTTCTGGCTCATGTAGCCGATGCGGCGGCGGATCGCCTCGCCCTCCTTGGCCACGTCGAGCCCGAGCACGCTGGCGGCGCCGCCGGTCGGCGCGAGGAGACCGCAGAGGATTCGGATGAGGGTCGACTTGCCGGAGCCGTTCGGGCCGAGCAGGCCGTAAATCATGCCCTTCCGCACCTCGAGGCTCACGCGATCGAGGGCGGTGAAGTCGCCGAAGCGCCGCGTCACGTCGCGAACGGAGATCGCGAGATCGGCGCTGCCATCGCTCATCGGGGCACTCGTACGAACGCCGCCATCCCGGCGCGAAGGCGCTCCTCGTTCTCTCGGAGGCCGACCCGCGCGGCGAACACCTGATCCGCGCGTTCGTCTGCAGTCTGCAAGTTTCGTGGCGTGTACTGTCCGATGAAGTCGACGTGCTCGACCACGCCCTGAAACGCGTAGCCGGGGAAAGAGTCGACGAACACCGGCACCTGCGCGCCCGGCTTGAGCGCGCCGATCTGGGTCTCGGGCACGTAGATGCGCACGTAGAGCTGGCCGGCTTCGAGGAGCGTCGCCGCGGGCGCGCTGGGCGCGAGGATGTCACCCGGGCGCAGATCGAGCGATTCGACGCGCGCGTCTTGCGGCGCGCGGATGGTGAGCTCGTCGAGCATCACCTGGACTTGCTTGAGCCGGCCCTCGGCGGCGTCGACCGCGCCTCGTGCGGCTTGGATGTCTTCTACGCGCGAGCCCGACGTGACGAGCTTCATGCTCGCTTCCGCCTCGGTGGCCCGCGCCGCGGCTTGCGCGACGGTCTCGCGGCGCGCGCCGTTCTCGAGCTCGTCGAGCGAGGCCTTGGCCGCGTCGCGCTGCGCGACGAGGGCGCGGAGGGCCGTCTCGGCCGCGTCGACCTCGGCTTGTGAGATCGCTTGCGTCGCGAAGAGCTGGCGCGCGCGTGCCGCGTCGCCTTGGGCCTTGTCGACCTGCGCTTGCACCTGCGCCAGGCGAGCGCGGGCCGCGCCGATCTGCTCCGCGCGCGCGCCGGCGCGGGTCTCTTGGAACGCGGCGCGTGCGCTGGCCGCGCGGGCTTTGGCCGCCTCGATCTCCTCCGGTCGTGCGCCCTTCTCGAGCTTTTCGAGCGCGGCCTTGGCTTGCTCGAGCTGCCCCTGCGCCACGAGCCGCTGCGCCTCGAGGTCACCGACCTCGAGGATGACGAGCGGTGCTCCTTCGACCACCGTGGCGCCCTCTTTGGCGATCACGGCTTTGACGCGGCCTCCGACACGGGAGCCGACCGTGATGGTGCGGCTCTCGACGGTGCCGCTCCACTCGTAAGGGCGCGTGTCGCGCCACGCCGTCCAACCGGCCCACCCGAGCGCGCCGAGGAAGACGACGACGAGCGGCATGAGCTTCTTCAAGCGGGGCGGAGCGCCTGCCTTGGGCGGATCGGCGACGGTGGTCACGGCAGCGCGCATCCTAGGTGCTGCCACCGGGCTCGTCGAGCGTCGGGCGCGGCTCTACCATCCGAACGAATGTGTCTCGTGGCCCTAGCGATCGAACCGCGCAGAGCTGCGCGCGCGGACGAGGACCCGATCGTCTTCGCGCTCGCCGCGAATCGCGACGAGGTGCTCGCGCGCCCGACCGCGCCCCTCGCGGCGTGGTCCGATGCCCCGAACGTCTACGGCGGACGCGACCTCGACAAGGGCGGCACCTGGCTCGGCGTGCGCACCGACGGTCGATTCGCCCTCGTGACCAACTACCGCGATTTTCACCGCGCCAAACCAACCGCTCCGCCTTCGCGCGGTGCGCTCACCGCGGACTTCTTGCGCGGTGACGAGCCGGTCGAGTCGCTCCTCGCACGACTCGAGCGGGAAGGTGACCGCTTCGAGCCCTACAACTTGGTCGTCGGCGATCTCGGCGCGCGCCGGCTCCACTGGCACTCGAACGTCGGCGGCGCGCCGCGCGCGCTCGGGAAGGGACACGTCCACGGCCTCTCGAACGCGCTCTTGGACACGCCGTGGCCCAAGGTGCGATCGCTCACGACGACGCTCGACCATCTGCTCGCGTCGGCTCCCACGCCGTACGGGGCGCGGTCGCCCGAGGGCGTGGTCGAGCTTGTCGCCGAGGAACGGCTCTCGTCGTTCGAGCGCGCCAGCATCGAGGCGCTCGCCTCGCGAGAGCTCGCGCCGGTCGAATCGCTACCCGACACTGGCGTACCGCCCGACGTGGAGCGTGCGCTCTCGTCTGCGTTCGTCGCGCTTCCGGGGTACGGCACGCGCTGCTCCTCCGTGCTCACGCTGACGCGCGGAGGCAGGCTCTCGTTCGTGGAGCGCACCTATGACGCATTTGGCCTTCCGCTCGCGACGCGCCTCGTCGAGCTGACGCTGCGCTGAGCCGGTGCGTTGTCCCCTTCGGGGGCCGCTTGCACCGCCGGGTACAACTTGGACTTCCAGGGGCACCGAACGGCAGAAATATCGGCAATTTCCGTTGGCACATCGACTGCAGAGTGGGTGAGCGTCGGCAACGGAGCCGACCCCAAAAAAGGACCTCGCCATGAACAAGACCAACGCTGCCGACGCCCTCGACCTCGTCTCTCTCTCGGAGGCCGACCTCGCGGCGGTCACGGGCGGTGCCTACGGCGACCCGAACGACCCCAACGGCCTCGCCGAGTTCCTCGAGCGCTACTTCCGTGAGCAGCGCAACCAGATGGACTCGATCGGGATTCCCGGCATCTTCTGAGCGTGTCGTTGCTTGACGGCGGGCCGCCGTGCGAAAGGTGTGGGCATGCGCCTCGCTCGCGTTGCCCTCGCCCCCGGCGAGCCTCCGCCCCGCCATCCGCTCGACGACGAGAGTGCGTTCGTCGAGCTCGACGGTGACGTCGGCCACGTCCTCTCGCTGGCCCCTTGGCTGCGCGGCGTTCGGACCGGCCTCACCGTGCCCGTTCGCGAGCGCCGCGCGTATCCGCCGGTCGACCCGCCCAAGATCCTCTGCGTCGGCCGCAACTACGCGGCGCACGCCAAAGAGATGGGCAACGAGGTGCCGGCCGAGCCGCTCCTCTTCTTGAAGCCGCACTCGGCGCTGCTCGCGCCTGGCGGCACCATCGTGCTCCCGCGCGAGAGCGCCAAGGTCGAGCACGAAGCCGAGCTCGCGGTCGTGATCGGCAAGCGCGCCCGCAACGTCTCTGCGGCCGACGCGCTCTCGTACGTTTACGGCTACACCGCCGCAGGCGACATCTCGGCGCGCGATCTCCAGAAGAGCGACGGGCAGTGGTCGCGCGCCAAGGGCTTCGACGGCTTCTGCCCGGTCGGTCCCGTCGTCGAGACCGCGCTCGATCCTCGCGATCTCGGCATCGCGTGCCGAGTGAACGGCGCCACTCGCCAGGACGGTCGCACTTCGCAGATGGTCTTCCCGGTCGCGGAGCTCATCGCCTACGCGAGCCGAATGATGACCCTAGAGCCCGGCGATCTCATTCTCACCGGCACCCCGTCCGGTGTCGGCCCCATCACGCCGGGCGATCGACTCGAGATCGAGATCGAAGGCATCGGCGTTCTCGCATGCGACGTGTCGGCGCCGTAGCCGCGGCGCTCGGCGCGTGCGCCGTCCTCGCGATGATCGCGCTCGCGCGCCGCGGTCGCGAGGTCGACGCGCGCTGCGGGCCGGGCTTCGCGGTGCGCGAGGGTCAGTGTATTGTGCAAGGATGTCCGCCGCCGCTTCGCGCGGCCGGCGAACGATGCGCGGCGCCCGACGCCCGCGTGAGCGTGCCGCGCACGCGTCTCGTCATCGGCCCGTCGGACTGGGAGGCGCAGGGTCGCGTCGCGCCGCGCACCCTCGAGGTCGCGCCGTTCTTCATCGATGCGTTCGAGATCGTCGCGGCCGACGGCGTCCACGCGGCGAATCGCCTCTCGTACGACGACGCGGCCCGGGCCTGCGCGTCGCGCGGCGGCCGCTTGCCGACCGAGGACGAGTGGATCGCGGCGGCCGCAGGCGAACGCGGCTCGCGCTATCCGTGGGGCGACACCGGTGCCGTGTGTCGGCGCGCCGCGTGGGGTCTCGTGCAAGGACCGTGTGGCGTGGGCGCCGACGCGCCGGACGTGGTGGGCGCGCGGCCGGCGGGCGACACGCCGACGGGCATCCACGATCTGGCCGGCAACGTCGCGGAGTGGGTCGCTGCGCCTGCCGACGCGCGCGTGGCGGCCGTGCGCGGCGGCTCGTTCCGCACCGCGCTCGCCGCGGATCTTCGCACTTGGGCGCGCCGCGAGCTCGCCAAGGACACGCGGGCCGACGACGTCGGGGCGCGCTGCGCCTACGATCTCGGGCCGCGCTGATCAGTCGCCGAGCGCGCTGACGCCGCCGATGGCCAGCGTCGGGTGCGCGCGGCGAAAAGCGACGAGGCCCGCGGCGGGCTGGGCGTGCGCGCGGAGCGCGCGCGGAAGCACTTTGCCATCGACGAGGATCGAGTGCGTGTACGAGCTCCACGCGCCGTCGCTGCACGCGTAGCAAGTGGGGCTCGTGAACTGTCGACCGAGGTGGAAGGTCGCGCTCTCGTCGAAGCTCGGCACGAGCTCCGTTCGCGCCGCGGTCTCGTCGTCGAAGCGGTCGAGGTCGTCGACGTTCTCCGCCGGCGCGTCGCCGCCGCGGCCAGCCAAGAGCGCGTGCTCGTCGCCGAGCTCGGCATCCCAGTCCACGCGCTTGCCGTGCGCCAAGTCGAATACGACCGCGCCCGCGACCTGACCACCGTGGGCGCCGCACGCGTAGACGTCGCTCGTTTGGTGCACGAACACGTAAGGTCCGATCGAGCCGACCACGACCGCGCGCTGCTTGTTTTCAGCCACGCCGTCCTTCGCGTTCGCCGTGTCGAAGCCCACGATCTCCGCCGTTCGGCCGTCGGCCTCGGCCACGACGCGGGTCGCGAGGCCTCCCGAGAGCTCGTCGTCTCCGTCTTGTCCGTCGTCGTGGCTCGACGGATCGGTCTCTCCGAGGTCGCGGAGGATCGCGCTGCACGTCGGGAGCTCGTAGCGCTTCTCTTCGGTGCGCAGCGTGAAGGTCTCGTGGCCGCTCGCGATCACGATGCCGGAGGCGCTGCCCACGACGGCGCCGCTCTCCCGGTCGAGGCGCAGCGTGGTCTCACCCGAGCGCGAGCGCACCCAAACGAGGAGGTCGCCGGCGCGCGGCTCACGCGCGTTCTCCACCTCCGGCACGGCCTCCACCTCGTCGCTGTCCGCGAACGCCTCGTCGCCGCCTTCGCCACCGCACGTGTGCTCGAGCGCGGCCTCGTCCTCGTCCACTTCAGGCGCCGAGCGCGTCTCGTCCGTCGCGTCCGCGGTGTCGCCAGCGGTCGGCAAGTCCGTCGCACCCGCATCGGCGGCGCCGAGCGCGCCCTCTGCGGTCATGCCCTCGGGGTTCGCGCTGCACGAGGCGACGAGGAGGAAGGTCGGGACCAAGAACGGAAGGAACGGACGAAAGCGCATGTCTCCTCGTCGGTGCACGCGCCGTGCAAGTCGAAACCCGCGTGATTTCGGGCACTCTCGTGCTGGACGCCGTGGGTCTCGGCCCACGGGTGTGGCGACACACCCACGCCGCGGCCTCGGCGCCGAGGCGCGACGTCACAGGCGAAGCGCGATCGACGCCACGGGGCCCACGAAGCTCTGCGCCGGGTTTTGTCGCAGCGCGCGGAACCCCGCGCGGAGATCGAACCGGCCGAGCGATACGCCGCCTTCGAGGCGTCCTTCCAAGATGGGCGGGCCGTCCTTGAAGAAGCTCGTCGTGCCGGCCGCGGTGAACGCGAGCGGCCGCATCGGGTACGCGCGCGCCTCGATCGCGAGGTCGAAGGCCGGAATCGTCTCGCCGAAGCCGCTCAGCGCCGAGGCACCAACGAGCGTGTAGAGCTCGAGGGCGGGGACGCTCGGTCCGAGAACGTTGGGACCCAAACGAAATCGGAACGTGTCGAGGGTGTCGATGCTCCGCGCCGCGCGGTTGGGCTCGTAGAAGCGCTCCCAGCCCGCGCCCATGAGGAAGTGCCCGAAGAAGATGTTGGCGTTGGCGTCGTGGGAGACGACCTCCTCGTTGAGCGCCAGGAACGCGCTCGTTCGGACTTCGGCCGCGCGCGTCACGTGCTGCTGGACGATCTGGCCGTCGGCGTCGAAGCCGTACGGGCGCACGTACGTGCTCTCCCGATCGCCGTCGTAGATCGTCGTCGCGGGGCGTGACCGTGACACGTACTCGTGCGGGTCCGGCTCGCTCCGCGTCGACGTATCCGACGACGACGATGACGATGAGGAGCCCGAAGAGGAGAAGAGCGCATTCAGGATCGATCCGACCACGCTCGCGCCCTCACTCGACGACGAGGAAGAGGAAGAAGAGGAGGAGGACGACGAAGAAGAAGACTTGTGAGGCTCCTCGTACCGGCGGAGCGCGCCCTCGGCCCGCGCCGCCGGAGCGAAGCCGAGGAGCGCGAGGGCCAAACCCGCCGCGGTGCCGCTCGCAACGAGTCGGCCCGCGCGCCGCGCGCCGAGCGAGGGGGACCGAAGGGAGCCGAGGGAGGCCATACCGAACGCTCAGCAAGCCGCGCGCCACCAACGATTTCAGGATCTTTCAGGTGTTTTCGCGCGTCTGCGCGCGTGCGTGTGAACGCTCTCCGATGTGCCCCGACGGCACACGCGGGCGGCCTTCGCACAGGACGCCGCCACCCCCGCCGCGCGCGGGGACACGACCGATCATCGCGAAAAATGCTGGATCCAAGCGGGCGGTTAGCGCTGTAGCCTCGATCTCCCCCATGACGTGCGCCGTCTTGAGCATCGGGACCGAGATCACCCGCGGTGAGCTCGTGAACTCCAACGCCGCGTGGTTGTCGTCGGCCCTCACCGATCTCGGTTTCGAGGTCGTCGAGAACACCTCGGTGGCCGACGAGCCCCAGCGCATCATCTCGGCGATCGAGCGACTCGCGCGCAGCGCTCGCATCATCGTTTGCACCGGCGGGCTTGGACCGACCACCGACGACCTCACGTCGGCCGCGGTCGCCGAGGCGCTCGGCGTTCCGCTCGTTCGCGACGAGTCCGCGCTCGACGCCATTCGCCGCCGCTTCGAGCGCATCGGCCGCACGATGAGCGAGTCCAACGCCAAGCAGGCGGACTTCCCCAAGGGCGCGGAGATCCTCCCCAACGCGGTGGGCACCGCGCCGGGCTTCTCGGTGCGTGTCGGCGAGACGGTCGCCTTCTTCATGCCGGGCGTGCCCACCGAGATGCGTCGCATGTTCGACGAGCACGTGACGCCGCGCATCCGTGAGCTCGCCCCGCAAGACAGCTATCAAGTGCGCCTTCGCACGTTCGGCCTTCCCGAGAGCATGGTCGGCGAGCGCCTGCGCGGCGTCGAAGAGGCCTTCCCCGGCGTCACCATCGGCTATCGCGCGCACATCCCGGAGATCGAAGTGAAGGTGCTCGCGCGCGCGGCGTCGGCGGGCGGCGCGCGCGATCTCTGCGAGCGCGCCACGTCGGAGGTGCGGATGCGCATCGCCGACGTGATCTACGGCGAGGGCGACGACACCTTCGCCGGCGTGCTCGGTCGTGAGCTTCGCTCGCGCGGCTACAAGCTGGCGATCGCCGAGTCGTGCACGGGCGGCCTCGTGGGCTCGATGCTCACGCGCGAGCCGGGCGCGAGCGACTACCTGCTCCTCGACGCCGTCACCTACGCCAACACCGCCAAGACGCGCGTCCTCGGCGTGGACGAAGAAATGATCCGCGGCCACGGAGCCGTCAGCGCCGAGGTCGCGGCGGCGATGGCCGAAGGCGCCAAGCGCGTGTCGGGCGCAGACGTCGCGCTCGCGCTCACGGGAATCGCCGGTCCGTCGGGCGGAAGCGACGAGAAGCCCGTCGGCACGGTCTTCATCGCGGTCGTATGGCCGGGTGGCCTCGTGGTGAAGGAGCGCCGCTTCGGCGGCGAGCGCAACGTCATCCAGACGCTCGCGGCGTACGCCGGCCTCCACTTGGTGCGCGAGCTCTGCTGCGCGCCGCGTCCGTCGACGACGACGCTTCCCGAGCGCGCCACGGCCTGAGGTCGCGCGCCGCTCGCGCTCAGCGCGTCGCGGTCGCGATCTCTTTGGCCCAGCGCTCGCTGAGCGCGCAGTCACTCCCGGCCGTCCACTTGCCGGCGCGCGACGACTTCGCAGGGCCGGCGACGACGACCAGGCCGCCCTCGACGCGGAGGACGCCCAGCGGTCCGATCTCGGGCCGCGGAAAGCAGACGAACGCCGCGTCCTTGCGGGCGGGCCGCCCGAGCCGCGCGTCGAGCGCCATCGCGAGCGCACCGAACGCGCGCTCCGCGGGCGCCGCCTTCTTCTTCTGCGCCGCGGCGGGCGCGCGTGGCGCGTCGTAGGCGATGCGCCAGCCGAGCGCCATGACGTCGCCGTTCCGCGCGAGGGTCGCGCGATCACCGCCCCAGTCGAGCGCCGCCAGCTTGGCCACCGTCTCGTCCATCCACTCGGCGAAGGTGAGGCCAGTGCCGAGCTCTCCGAAGGTGTCGTTCTCCGCCACCACGTAGCCCGGGCCGAGCGCCGCGATCGTGGGCGCCGCCACGGTGACCGGCGCCTCGTCGGCGATCCATTTGTCGGGGTGGAGGATCTGCTCGGACGACGCCGGCGGCCGCTCCCACGCCTTGTTCACGAGGTCCCATCCGCCGCGCCGCCGGAGCGCGTGGATGAAAAGTGTACCATACACGTAAGGCGCGACGAGCGCGGCGCGCATCGCGTGCGGCGCGCGGCCGCTCGGACCTTGGCTCACGCTCTGGATGATCTGCTCGGTGAAGACGTCCTCGGGGAGGTCGAGCGCGCTCCGCCCGGTGCCAGCGAGCATCACGTCGAACATGGCGCTCGTCGCGTCGCCTTCGGCCAAGGCCGACGTGCTCGACGAGACGTCACCCTGGCCCTTCTTGTATTTCGAGCGCGCGCCGAGGTTCCAATACTGGTCCTGGAGCGCGTGGACGAGCTCGTGGGCGAGCGTCGCCTTGGCGTTGTCGCTGTCGAGGTCCGACGCCATGTACATCGAGCGATCTTCGGGCTCGTAGTAGCCAGCGAGCTGCGCTTCGAGGAGCGCGTACGTTTCCTTCTCGTAGTCGAACTCGGTGGGGATGAGGCCGAGGAGCTTCATCGCCGCGCCTTCGCTCTCGATGGCCTCGCGCGGCACTTCGCGATCGACGTGTGCCTTGACGCGCGCGAGCAGGGCCGGCCGGTCGAGCACCACGCCGGGCACCTCGCGCTTGGGCGTGAGCTTTCGTGCGCTCGCGACCTTCTTCAACATGCGAGCGATGCGTCGCCCTTCGGCGGCGTTCGCGTCCGTGTCGTCCGCGGTCGCCGCGCTCGCGGCCGGCTTCGCGCCCGCATCGACGCCGGTCGCGATGACTCCGCTGCTCGCGGCCGGGCCCACTGGTGCCGCGATGGGAGCCGGCTCGGCGCTCGCGCACGCGACGGTCGCCGACAGCGCCGCGACGACGGCGGCGAAGAACGCTGACGGGACCCTGAGCCTCGTCTGCGCGGTCATGCGTTCGTCGCTCCGCCGAGCCCACGCGCCGCCGCGGCGCGAATGCCGGCGATCGCCGCGGCGTAGTCGGGTTTGGAGAAGACCGCGTTGCCAGCCACGAGCACGCGCGCGCCGGCCGCGACCGCGCGCGCGGCGGTCTCTTCGGTGATGCCGCCGTCGATCTCGAGATCGATCGGTCGACCTGTGGCGTCGATCATTGCGCGGATGGCTTGGACCTTGGGGAGCACGAGCTCGATGAACGACTGGCCGCCGAAGCCAGGGTTCACGCTCATCACGAGCACGAGGTCGACGACCTCCATCACGTAGCGGAGCGTGTCCTCGCTGGTCGACGGGTTGAGGACCACCCCCGCGCGCTTCTTCGCCGCTCGGATCGCTTGGAGCGTGCGGTGGAGGTGCGTCGTCGCTTCGACGTGGACCGTGATCGTGTCGGCGCCGGCCTCGGCGAACGCGTCGACGTAGCGCTCGGGCTCCACGATCATCAAGTGAACGTCGACCGGGAGCTTCGTCGCTTTGCGGATGGCCTTCACCACTGGCGGCCCGAGGGTGATGTTGGGCACGAAGCGCCCGTCCATCACGTCCACGTGGATCCAGTCCGCGCCCGCGGCCTCGACTCGCGCCACCTCTTCCGCGAGGCGTCCGAAGTCGGCGGACAGAATCGAGGGGGCGATGCGGATGGCAGAGCTCACGGCGCGACTATAGGCGATGAAGGCCGGGCTTGCGCAGTTCGGCGATTCGGGGGCACCCTGCCCGTCATGCGCACGCGTCGAATCACCAAGGCCGACTTCGATCGCATCGTCGAGGTCATCGACCATTGGTGGGGCGGGCCGATCGGCACGTTCGCGCATCCCATCTTCTTCTACGAGCTCGGCAAGCACGCGCTCATCGCCGAGGACGAGGACGCCGGCATGATCGGCTTTCTCCTCGGCTTCGTGGCCGACGAGCCGGTGCGCACCGGATACGTGCACCTCGTCGGAATCCACCCGGATTTCCGGCGTCGCGGCGTGGGCCGTCTCCTCTACAAGACGTTCATCGACGAGTGCCGGAGCGCCGGTTGTCAGCGCATGAAGGCCATCACCACCCTCGGGAACGAGGGCTCGATTCGGTTCCACGTCGCGCTCGACTGGCAAGCGACCGAAGTCACCGACTACGCGGGCCCGAACCGCACCCGGCTGGTGTTCTCGCGCGACCTCTGAATCGATGCGCGGGTCCCAGCCCGCCCTCTTCTCTCCCGGGGGATCGAAGTCTGAATCGAACCGCGGTTCCCGCCCGCCCTCTTCTCTCCCGGGGGATCGAAGGGGGTCCGAGCTCATAGCGAGGTCCCCCTTCGGCGAGAAGCGAGCCCGAAGCGCAGCGGAGGCGAGCGCCGAGCCAAGGGAGGCGCAGGAGGGGAACCCTCCTGCTCCAGAGACGGCGCTAGAAAGGTGGGCGGACGTCGGACGCCAAAAACGGCGGTTCGACGTGCCGTTCGCTTGTCTCCGGCTTGGGCGCGGCGTATCGAAAGGCCATGACCCAGACCGAGCGCGGCTCCCAGCGAGGCATTCCGGTCGATCCGCCGGTCACGGCGGGGCATCTCCGCGACATCGGGCTTTTCGGCGCGCTCTCCGAGGAGGTGCTCGAGTACCTCGCGCGCTCGCTCAAACCCGTGCGCGTCTCGCCGGGTGACACGATCTTCCGAGAGGGTGACCCCGCGCGCGAGATGTACGTCGTGCTCGACGGCGAGGTCGAGGTCTTGAAGAGCAGCCGGCGCGGTCGCGCCACGCGCATCGCGATCCTCGGCCCGGGCGACTGCCTCGGCGAGATGTCGCTGATCGACGTCCAGCCGCGGTCGGCCATGGTGCGGGCGCTTGGACCGACGCGCCTCTTGCGCATCACGACCGAGGACCTCGACGCGCTCTATCGCCACGACCTCAAGGCCTACGCGCTCATCACGCTCAACGTCGCGCGCAACCTGTCGCGCCGCCTGCGCGTCACGGACGGCATCCTCGCCGACATCGCGGCTTCCGTGATGGACGAGTACGTCATCCAGCGAAAATAGGCCGCGCGTCAGTCGCTCGTCGCGTCGAGTTGCGCGTCCGCCTCGGCGTCCGTCGAGCCGTCCACCGCGCCTTCGACGCCGCCGTCCAACCACGGGGTGGGCGGCGCCGTGTCGGCTGCTGCGTCCTCGATGCGCGTTCCACTGTCGAACCCGGTGCCGCTGGTGCCGCCGTCCTGCTGCGCGGTCGTCGTCGGATCGTTCGCGAACGAGGCGTCCTGCGCGCTGCCTGCGCCGGTCGGCTCGACTCCGGGCGGAATCGGTTGAGGGTTCAGCGAGCACGCGCCCAACAGCGCCCCGCCGAGAACGAGCGACAATGCCAAGCGGCGGAACGCGGGGATCATGGCTCAGTCTCCTCCCTCGACGAGCGCGTCGCTCGCGCCATCGATGGCGCCATCGACTCCGCCGTCCATCCCATCCATCGCGTCTTGGTCGAAGACCTGGCTCCCGTCCGGAATGCCACCGCCCGCATCGGTCGCGGCGGAGGGGGTCTCGTTGGAGCCCGCGTCGGCCGCCGTCGTATCGCCGGATTTCTCGTTCGGCGGCGGCACATAGCTGCTGCCGCCATCGGCGGCCGTGGCACCGGGAGGGATGGGCTGGGGATTGAGCGAGCAGGCGGCGAAGAGGGCGCAGCCGCACGCGAAGGTCGCGGCGAGCGCCACAAATCGGCCAATCATCCCTCGGATCCCGCTAAGCATGGCCCCACATCCTATCAGCAGGACCAGTGCCACGCGGATTTCCGCTCAGATCCGTCGTAGAGTTCCTGCGAAACCTCATCCGCCACCTGACAGACGAGTCAGGTTGGCTCATTTTGGCACAGATGGCCACCCTCGAAGCGGAAGCTCTGACGAAGCGAGTCCGCGACGGCCGGAATCGCCGGACCGTCGTCGCGGACGTGTCGCTCTCGGTGGACCGAGGTGAGCGCTGCCTCCTTCGCGGACCGAGCGGGAGCGGGAAGACGACGCTCCTCGCGATGCTGGGCGCGATGCTCACGCCGACGAGCGGAGAGGTGCGCTTGGACGGCGTCGCGACCTCGCGCCTCCGCGACGCACACCGCGCCGAGGTGCGCCGCAAGAAGGTCGGCTTCGTGTTCCAGGACGTTCAGCTCGTGGGCGCGCTCAGCGTGCGCGAGAACGTGGTGCTCCCGTGCGTCCCGGATGGAGTGTCCCCGAGCGACGTCGCCGCTGCGGATCGCTGGCTCGAACGCTTCGGCCTCGGGTCGCTCGCGAGCGCGCCCGCGCGATCCTTGTCGGGCGGTGAGGCGCAGCGCGTCGCCCTCGCGCGCGCGCTCGTTCGCGATCCCGCGCTGCTCCTCCTCGACGAGCCGACGGCGCACCTCGACGCCGCGAATGCAGAGCGCCTCCTCGACGAGCTCGACGCGCTCGTGGCGGAAGGGCGCGCGCTCGTCCTCGCGACTCACGATCCGCGCGTCGTCACGCGCTTTCCGCAAGCGAAGGTCGTCACCATGGTCGACGGACGCGTGGTGGAGCCGGATCACGCGGCGAAGGACGCACTCACGGAGTCGTCGTGACGAATCTCTTTCAGCCTTGGATCCTGCTGCGACTCGCGTCGGCGATCGTCATCGCCACGCTCTTCGTCCGCGCGTCGCGCACCGGCGCACGCGTGATCGCGCACTATGACGTCGTGCGCTCGTCGGAGGGACAGCTCGCCCTCGAGCGCCAGCTCGAGCTCGCGGCGACGTACGCGCGCGTGGCAGCCATCGCGTCCGCGCTCGATCTCGGCCTCGGCGTCCTCGCCGCCGATCGACTCTCCCACGGGCTCCGCGGCGCGATGTGCGCGTACGGCGTCTTCGGCGCGGTGGGGAGCCTAGGCTGGCTCGCGCTCGGCGCCTCGGTCGTGCTCGCGATCGCAGGCGGCCTCCTCGCGCAGCTGTTCGCCTTCGATGCGTCGCTCCCGCGGCTCGATCTCGCGCGGCCTCTCGCCAAGACGATGCTCGTCGTCGCTCCGCTCGCGCTCGTGAGCGCCGCGCTCCAAGCCGCCTTCCTGCTCGACCTCGATCTCTCCGCGAGCGCGTCGTGCTGCTCGGTCGAGATCGACTCCGCGGGCGCGTCGATTTGGGGCCTTCACGGTGGACCGCGCGCCGGCGTCTCGGCGGCCGGCGCGATCGCCGTCCTCGTCGCGGCCGTCTCGATGGCGCTCGTCGCGCGTCGTCCGTCGCGGCGCGCGCTCGTCGCGGTGGCTGCGCTGGCCGCGGTCGCGGGCGCGCTCGGCGTCGCGGCGGTGATCACCGGTGTCGCGCCGCACGCGTTCGAGACGCCGCAGCACCTCTGTCCGTTCTGTCTGCTCCGCGCCGACGTTCACGGCATCGGCTATCCGCTCTTCGGAGCGATCTACCTCGGCGTCGTGTGGTCGCTCGGCGCCGCGATGGGCGGCCTCTTCGCGGGCGGTCGCGTGGCCGCGCTGCGCGCCTTCGCCGAGCGCCGCCTCCGCTGGGGGGCGATCGCCTACGCGATCGCGCTCGTCCTTGGAGCCGAGCCGGTGGTTCGCTATGCGTGGGTCTCGGGCGGCACGCTCCTCTTCCCATGACGACACGCACGCAGCTCTCACGCCGAACGACGCTCGCGCTCGCGATGGTCCTCGCGCTCGGCGCATGCTCCAAGGAACCGTCGGTGGAGCGTTGCCCGCACTGCGGCATGCGCGTCGATCGCGCGTCGCCCTTCCGCGCCGAGCTCGATGGTCGCGGCTTCGATTCGCCGCGCTGCGCGCTCGCGACCCGCGCTGGCTCGCAGAAGCCGCTTCGGGTGCAGGAGTTCTACTCGCGCGCATACGTCGACGCGGAGACGGTCACGTTCGTCGGTGGGAGCGACGTCGAAGGACCGATGGGCCCCGAGCTCGTGCCCGTGGCCGACGACAAGGTCGCCAAGTTCAAGAGCGACCATCACGGCGCGCGCACGTATCGACTCGTCGACGTCACCGCGGACGTGCTCAAGAAAGAAGGAACGCCGTGACCACCGAAGGCTCACCGCCGCCGCCCGCGAGCGCGTCCACGCCGCCGCGCCTCCGTCGCACGCTCGAGCTCGTGTACGGCGTCGAGGGCGTGAGCGCCGCGCGCGTGTGGCAGTGGGACGGCGTCGTGGCGGTCGGCGTGCGGCCGGCGCCCGCGTGCGCTCCCGACGACGTCCTGCGTCGCGTGGAGGCCGCGGTGGCTGGCCTGTGCGACCCTGGCGAGAGCTGGGAGTTCGGCCTTCTCGAAGATCCCTGAGGCGCTGGCCTCGACGGCGCGCGCACAAAAGCAAAAGGGCACGTCTCCATCGGAGCGTGCCCTCTCGCGGCGACGTGGCGCGTCGATCAGTTGGTCATGAAGATGCTTTCGATCTCCGTGCGGACCTGATCTTCGGTCTGGCCGCGCGCGATCGCGATTTCCTTCACGATGAGCGAGCGCGCGGTGTCGAGCATGCGGCGCTCGCCGAACGAGAGCTGCTTGTCGGTCTTGAGCCGATAGAGATCGCGGAGCACCTCCGCGACGTCGTAGATCGAGCCCGTCTTGATCTTGTCCATGAAGCCGCGGTAGCGGCGGTTCCACGTCTGGTTGTCGAACGCGATCGTGCGCTCTTTCAGGATGTCGAAGATCTCGCGGATCTCCTGCTCGCTGATGACCTGACGGAGGCCGACGGCGCCGGCGTTGGACACGGGCACCATGATCTTGCGGTCGGTGTCGAGGATGCGGAGAACGTAGAAACGTTGACGCGTTCCGCCGATGTCCTTCTCTTCGATCTTGATGACTTCGGCCACGCCCTGGGCGGGGTAGACGGCCTTGTCGCCGACCTTGAACTTGACCTCGGAACCAGCAGTCATTGTTTCTCCTGTCCTTCGTCCCGCCCCCCGTCTTCCTTTGTTAGGGAAAGACGCCAAAACGGGAAATTCGAGCCGACTTGGAGCATGAACATCTGCTCCTCCACCGATGGCTCGAGCTCTGAACGGGCGAGCGCCTAACGCGAAGCTCGTGTTCCCTCCCCGGGACTCACCCTGACCTTGGCCCCGGGCGGTCAGGGATCTTCAGCAGATCCGATGGCCTCGGCGGGAGTTGGTCAGACCCTCAGGCGTGCGCACTGTAGTTCGGTGAGTACCTCTCTGTCAACGGCGGGCTCGGTGGGGTAGCACATCCCGCGACACTTGCCAGATCGCGGGGTAGAGCTGATTCAGCGAGTCATTTTGAGATCTTCGAGCGCTTGACCCTTCAACCGACGAGGCTTCTGGGTTCTTCCCGCTCGACGCATGCACATCCGAACAGGGTGCACATTCGCCTACATGGTAGCAGGTCACTTGCATAATGCAAGCGCCAGCCCCCAGCGCACGCCGCGGTCGGAGACGCGCATCGCGCTCGCGCCGAAGCGTTCGAGGAGGCTCAGCGCGACGAGCCCGCCCGACACGATCACGTCGGCGCGCTTGGGCTCGAGACCACGCACGCTCCTCCGCGCGGCCAGCGGCATCGACGCGAGCTTCTGCACGACGGCTTCGAGCGTGCGCGTCTCGATGCGCGCGCCGTGGATGCGCGCGGCGTCGTAGGGATCCATCTCGAGCGCGATCGCCGCGAGCGTCGTCACGGTGCCCGCGATGCCCACCGGGTCTTCGCCCGTCGCGAGCGCGGGGAGCTCGCTCACGATCGCGCGGACGTCCGCGCGCACCGCGTCGAGCTCGGAGGCGGTCGGCGGATCGCTCTTCACGTGACGCTCGGTCATGCGAACGCTGCCGACGTCGAAGCTCTTTGCGAATCGAATCGCGCCCGTCGCGCGATCACCTTGCACGATCTCGGTCGACCCGCCGCCGATGTCGAACACCGTCGATTGGCTCGTGCCGGTCGCGTCCAGACCGACGAGCGCGCCGCTGAACGTGAGCGACGCTTCTTCATCGCCGCCGATGACGCGCGCCGGCACACCGAGCACGCGCTCGGCGTGGGTGCGCACTTCGTCGCCGCCCTTGGCGTCTCGCATGGCGCTCGTCCCGACGACGTCGACGCGCGAGACGTTCTGGGCACGAATGATCGCCGCGTAGTCGTCCAAGCACGCGTTGGTGCGCGCGATGGCCTCGGGCGCGAGGGCGCGCGTCTTGTCGACGCCCTGACCGAGTCGCGTGATGGTGGCGCGCTCCTCGAGCGCGACCAGCGAGCCGCCTTGGCGCTGCTCGGCGACGAGGAGGAGCACGGTGTTGGTTCCGATGTCGATGGTAGCGACGCGCACGGCGAGCTCCTTGTGGGTCACGAACGCGCTCGCACCTCGTGCGCGTTCGCCAAAATGCACGCGAGGGTCGCGACCTCTTGGTGGCGACCCCCGCGCTCCGTCACGAAACGCCGGAAAAATTCGGGCGAATCACTTCAGGGTGCTGAGGTTGAGCATCTCCTCGACGTTGGGCTGGAGCACCAGCTCGACGCGACGGTTCTTCTGCTTGTCGTCGGGCGACTGCGCGCCCTCCGACGTGCCCGCGACCGGGTCCATCTCGCCGTAGCCCGACGCCGCCCAGTTCTTGGGGCTCAGGCCGCCGCCGCCCGTGTTCTTGCCGGCCTTGTCGGGCTTGGGCGGAAGGATGAGGAACCCGAGCACGCGGTGCGCGCGCGCGAGGGAGAGGCCCCAGTTGTCGCGGAACGGTCCGGCGTACTTCTGGTTGTCGGTGTGACCGGCCACCTGGAAGTTGCGCTTCGAGAGGTCGGGATCCTTGCCGATGACTTCGGCGACCTGGAGGAGGACGTCTTTACCCTGTTGCTTGAGCTCGTCCTTGCCGGAGTCGAAGAGCACGTCACCCGGGAGCTGGATGACCATGCGGTTGTTGCGGACGACGACCTTGAGGCCAACCTGGGTCAGCTTGTCGAGGCGCGACTTGAGATCGCGATACCGAGCCTCGATGGCCGTGAGCTGGTCGGCGCGCTGCCGATACTCGGCGAGCGCCTGCTGCATCTTACCTTCGGAGATACCAGCCTGCTTGAGTTGGGCGCGGAGTGATTCGATCTGCGCCTGCGACTCGTTGTACTTGGCCTGGTCTTGGGTGATCTGCGCCTTGGTTGCCTTCAGCTCCGCGGCGAGCTTGTCGATCTCACGCTGCTTCTCCGCCATCTCCTCGTCCGTGTGTCCGCAACCCATCGCGAACACCGTCGCGAGGGCGACGACCGCATGACGAAAGCGCACGATTGCCATCGACGATCCTCCTTCGAGTCTTGGTGCGATCGCGACGCGTGAGCACGCTCACTTTTTTGATGCGTCGCACGAAGAGCAAAGGACCGTATCGCCCGCAGAAAGTCGCCGTCAAGGCGCGCTCCGGATGCGCCGCTGCGGCACCCCAAACGGGGGCGCCCGCTAGGATTGCGAAGGCCCCGGCGCAAGCCCTTTTAGGGGGGCAGGCAAATTTTTTGTTTGACAGATGACGTAGGTGACCATATAAGTCACGTCATACCTTCTCAGGAGGGCAAGGAATATGGCTGCGAAGAAGAAGGCTGCGAAGAAGACCAAGACCACGAAGAAGGCCGCTGGCAAGACGGCCAAGAAGGCGCCGAAGCGCAAGGCCGCCAAGAAGAAGGCCGCCAAGAAGGCTGCAAAAAAGCCAGCTAGAAAGGCCCCTGGCCGCGCGGCCGCCAAGCGGGCCCCGTCCGCCGGCCGCGCCAAGTCCTCTGGAAAGGCCTCTCCGCCGGCGGGTGTTCCGTCGATGCTCGGAGGGGCCCCCACGTCGAGCACCGGTCTCGACGACGGTGAAGAGTAACTTCTTCCCGTACAGGGCTTGACCCAACCTCGAAGGGCGCCGTTCCACATGGAGCGGCGCCCTTCGTGTTTTTGTCGTCTGGACTCGACCGAGTGGACGTGACGCGGCAACCCCGCGAGTTACCGCCACAAAAGATCGATCGTTGGCATGCCACACATCGCTCGCTCTGGGGGCGTCGCGGTTTCCAAGGTCGGGAGGGTTTCTGGGCGTCGGGAATGAATCTCGGGCCAGAATCCTCCGCCATGAGCCCGAGCGCGGACCTCACTCCTGTCGTTTCGATCTGCCCCGGGTGTGGGCGGCCACGGCCGGTCGAGGGGACGCCCATGCAGCGATGCGAGGCGTGCGGCGGTGTCCATCCCGTCCCGGCCGACGTGCTCCGGGCCGCGCAGGCGTATCGAGCCGCCCGCGCCAACATGCCTCTCCAGCTTCGGGAGAGCGCCGACATCACGATGCTCGCGGGGGGCGCCGAGCGCGCGCTGCGCGGCTTTCGTATCGCCGCGGGGATCATGGGCGCGCCGCTCGCGCTCCTCTTCGTCATCGGCTGCATTCTCGCGAGTGGTCGCTCGTTCGACGCGAGCCGCGAGCGCGCGTTCCTCGCGCCCGGGCTCCTCGCGCCGCTCATCGTGCTCCTCGTGATCGGCTGGCTCGTGCGTCGTGAGCTCGTGGCCCGTCGCACGGCCATCGAGTCGCTCATGTGGGCACGCCCGGTCGCCGACGTGCCTGGCGCGTTCATGTGCCGCATGTGCTCCGCGCCGATCGAAGCCAACGAGTCGAAGTCGGCGTCCGTGTCGTGCCGGTACTGCGGCACGCCGAACATGGTCTCTCCGGAGGTGAGTCGAAGCGCGGCCAAGCTCGCGATGAGCGACTACGCCGAGCACGCTCGCGCCGTCCTCGTGCGCGTCGAGAAGCGTTGGCAGCGTTGGGGCGTGCCGGCCTTCGCTGCGCCCGTGATCGTCGGCGCCGCGCTCTACTTCGGAGGGGCGTCGTGGGCGAAGGCGCGCGCGTCCGAGGAGCGTCCGATCGACTCGAACGAAGTGTTCCAACGAACGACGTGCGCCGACTACTCGTGGGGGCGGCTTTCCCGCACCGGCGCCGTGCCGGCGTCCCACGCGTGTGCGGGGGAGACGACGCACCGATCGGTCACGCCGCTGCCCGTCGCGTCGCTTCTCGGTGCCCGCGTGGGCTGCGATCCGGTTTGGGAGAAGGCCAACACGACGACGACCGGAACGCCGACGCTCAAAGTGATCGGGCTCTTCGTGGACGGGCTAGGGCGACCCAAGGTGCGCGTCGACGCGGGCTTCGGTCTCCATGGCACGTGCCTCGTCGAAGGTCTCGAGGTGCTCGTGCCGCCCGCCGAGCCGCCGCCCAAGGCGTTCACGCCAGAGGAGGCACCCAAGCCCCCGGCGATTCCGGAGCCGCCCCTCGACTCGCCGACGTGGCCCGCCAAGGAGCGGCGCGTGACGCTGACGTGGCGGGTGCCGGTGATCGCGAAGGACGAAGCGGAGTCGGAGCAGCCGATCGATCTGGCTGTTCGTGTCGGCGGCGTCACGCATCGCGTGGAGCTCGGCATCCTTCACGAGGGGAGTCTCGTGCCCCGGTTTCAAAAGCCGTGTCGAAGCACGTCAGCAGGACCGAGCCCGTCGGGCGGCCGAGACGATGCGCGGCTCGCGCTCGGCACGGCCGGCGATTACGGGTACGCCGTCCGTCGCGAGTCGAGCACCACGCTGGCCATCCTTTCGTACTCCACCGACGACGGAAACTGCCCGGACGAGAAGGGCGAAGCCCAGGCCTGCGCGCCGCAGTCGGTGGTCATTCGCCGTGTCACGATCCCCGAGGGTGCCGCGCCCGAGGAGCGCGTCGTGACCGTCGACGCTGCCGGAAAAGAGCACGCCTTCGCCTGCGCGAAGTAGCCGGGCCGAGACTCACGTCACGGAATGATGGCGCGGAGGCCCACGATCACGTTGCGCTCGCCCACGTCTTGCGCGCCCTTCTGTTGTTGCACCCAGAGGGACGCGCGCGCGCCGAGCGCGACGTGCGGCGTGAGCCAATAGGAGCCGCCGAGGTTGGCGTAGCGCAGCGTGGTCACGAGGCCGTTGCCGACCTGGAACTGTACGTTCTGGAACTGCACGCCGAAGCCGTCGGCGGCGTCATGGTTCTCCGCGAAGCGGCGTGACACGTTCACGTCGACGCCGCCGCCGAGGTCGATCGCTTGGTAGCGATCGGGTGAGCGGCGCTCGAGGTTGTTCGGCTCGAGGGTGTCGTTGCGGGTGTACGCGCCGCTCGCGAAGGGAACGACGAGCCCGTTGACGAGCTTGAGGCGCCCGGTGCCGCGGAGGTTGTAGCCGCGCACGTGATCGTCGCCGGCCTTGGTCGTGTTCGTGTTGATGTCGAAGCCCTGCGCGGCGATCTTCACGTCGACGATCTCGCTCGCGTAGAGCACCGACGGCGTCACGACGATCGCGTGGAAGGTGTCGTCGGGGAAGTGGTTGGGCCCCTGGTTCACGGCCTGGTAGGCCTGCGTGTAGAGGCGCTCGAACGGCGGGAACGTGCCGCCGACCGCGAGCGTCGACGTGGTCGCGACCGGGTTCCCCGAGTTGACGGCCAGGCCGAGGCGGAGCTTGGGCGCGACCTCCACGGTGCCGCGGACGCCGTTGCCGAGGTTGTAGCCGCTGTAGAGGAGCGGATCGCGCGTCGCCGTGTCTTGAACCAGGGTGTCTTGCACGTGCGCCGAGATGAAGTCGACGCTGGCCTCGTCGATCACACGACCGACCTCGACCATGAGCGGCGCGTACGTCACGCGAATGAGCTGCTGACGAACCTGGAGCGCGGCCTGCCCTTCGTAGGCGCTCGTGCCGTGGAGGCCGATGCCGCCCGCCGCCATGAGCTCGCTCTGCACCGAAGCGATGCCCCAGGTGCCGTTCAGGCCGAACCGAGACACCGCGAAGGTGACGAAGCGGTCGTCGCGATCTTCGCCCTGCTTGTCGATGACGTTGTCGACCTTGAGGCCGCCGGCGATCGCCAAATACGGGTGAAGGACGAGCTCGCCAGATTTTTCCTTCTTGGGCTCGGTCGGCGCGGGGGCCGGCGCCACGTCCTTCGTGTCGCTCGGCTTGGCGTCGGTGGCCGGAGCCGGCGTCTGGGGCGCGTCGATGTTGTCGATGGTCTTGGGCGTCGCGGAAGACGACGCCGACGAAGCGGGCGCCGGCGTCTTGCTCTCGTCGTCCGTCTGCGGTCGAGCGTGGGCCGCGTGGGCGGCGCCGAGACAGGCGAGGAAGGCGAGCGAGGAGATCGAGATGTGCTTCATGGGTAAGGCAGTCCTGTGCGGCTGCGCGCGAACACGGGCGCGCCGATCGGTCGTTCGACGTGGAGGCGGGGCGTCTAGGATTGTCGCAACTGGGTTGCGATTCAGGCGCTGAGGGCCGCCATGATGATGGTGAGGGCGGCCTCGGAGCGGATCGCGCCGTAGTGGTTCTTGAAGAGCCCCTTCAAGAAGTACCCAGAGAGATCGTTCGCATCGAGCGGCACCGTCTTGTTGTCGGCGCCCTTGAGCGCGCTCGCGCCCTCGGACACGAACTCGTCTTGGTACGTCCCTTCCTTCACGTCTTGCATGACCACGGTCGTGTACTTGACGGTGTTGCCGCCGCACGCGCCCGCCGCGCCGTAGGCGTGATCGCCGTCGCCGCACGGCGTCTCGAACGCGCCGTCGGGACCGTTCAGCGGCTTCGAGAAGTCGGTGGGCGTGAACGCGGTGCGATCGCCGAGCTCGCAGGTGATGCGGCCGCGCATCGTCGGGTTCGAGCTGCAGAGCTTGCGGTACGTGGAGACTCCGTGGTGAGCGCCCGCGGCGAGCACGAGGTGCGCGATGCGCGCGAAGGGCGCCTTCTTGGCGCGGTGCAAACGACGGAGCGCGTCACGCACCACCGTGGGACCGACCGAAAAGCCGACGATCGAGACCTTGCGATCCGGATTCGCCGTCATGACCGAGTCGATGAGGTGCTCCAAGATCGGAACCGCCCAACCGTGGTCGTAGTTCTTGGCGGCGTTCTCGGTGTCGTTGTTCTGGTTGGGGTCGTCGACCTTGTCGATGCGGAAGTCGACCGCGTACGTGCGGAAGCCGGCCGCTCCGAGCCGCTCCGAGAGCATCGGGAGCGCCTTCGGATCGTCGGCGGGGAACTTCTCCCAATCGGCCGGCGTCGACGAGTTGCCGTGCACGAGGATCACGATCGGCTTCTTCGGGTCCTCGTTGGTGACCGGGTACGCCTTCGCCGCGCACTTGTAGCCGGGGATCTGCGCCGCCGGATACGAGAGCCCATCGGTGGTGCAACCCGGATGCGAGGCGAGATCGCGGTACTTCACGGTCGCCGCGTCCGCGCTCGCGGAGTCGTCGGCGATGACCGCGCCGCCGTCGGACTTCAGACCTGACTTGGCGTCGTTGACGCTCACGTCGGACGTGAGACAGCCGGCGAGCGTGGGCGCCGCCGCGAGGGCGACGGCAAAGAGGGAAGAGCGAGAGAACGTGGGGAGCTTCATGACTACACCTCGAAAACGATCGCCTCGTCGCCCGTGACGTCGTCGCCGCTCGCGCGGGCCTCGGTCTCGACCTTCGAGCTGTGCGTGGCGCGCGAGGCGACCACGAGAACCAAGAGCGCGAGCTCGAGCACCGAGCTCACCAGCCAGAGCGATTTCCCGAGCGTCATGCCCGAGTGCTCGGCGAGCGCGGCGACGCCCATTGGGACGAAGCCCGCGAAGAGCGCACCGATGTGATAGACGAGCCCGACCAGCCGAGCGCGGCCCGCGGCCGGGAAGAGGCCGGTCAAAAGGAGCGGCGTGACGCCGGAGAAGCCGACGGCGAAGATGCCGGCGAGCGCGGCCCCGACGGTGAGGGCGAGGCCGCCCTCGATGCGTCCCGCGTAGAGCGGGAGGACGAGGAGCGCGACGCCGGCCGGGATGGCGAGGCCCCATGCGACGCCGCGCTTGGAGGCGACGACGCCCCACACGGTCGAGCCGATCATCATGCCGATGTTGAAGACGACGATGAGGCGCGCGACCCCGCCCTCGTTGAACCCGAGCTCAGTGAAGAGCATCTTCGGGTAGGGACCGGTCACCGCGTAGTAGGCGCCGAAGCCGGCGGCCATCGCGAAGCAGCCCCAAATGGTGCGGCGGAGGAGGCCGGGGTGCTTGGCGAAGAGCTCACGGAGCGTCGGCTCGACGGTCGAGCCCGCGCGCTCCTTCTTCCATTCGTCGCTCTCCGGCACGAAGGCGCGCATCGGGAGCGCCGCGAGGGCGGGGAGGGCGGCGACGACGAAGAGCGCGCGCCAGCCGTAGTGCGGCACCACGTAGGCGGAGACGACGCCGGCGAGCAGGTACCCGACGGCCCAGCTCCCTTGGAGGACGCCCGACGCGATGCCGCGGCTGCGCGCGGGCCAGTTCTCCATCGCGAGCGTGGTGCCGCTCGTCCACTCGGCGCCCATGCCGAGCCCGAAGAGGGTGCGGAGGACGAGGATCGCGGTGAAGCTCGGCGCGAGCGCGACGGCGCCGTCGCACACCGCGAACCACACGACCGAGATGAGGAGGGGAAGCTTTCGGCCCCAACGATCGGCAGCCTTGCCGGCGAACCAGCCGCCGACGAGGCGCGCGAGGAGCGTGAGCGCAATCGAGCCGGCGGTCGCGACGTGCTTCACGCCGAACTCCTTCTCGATGTGCGGCATCACGAGGAGAAAGACCGTGAAGTCGAAGGCGTCGAGCACCCACCCGACCCACGCCGCGAAGAACGTCGCGTATTGAGCCTTGGTGGGCTCCTTCCAGAACGGAACGGTCTTGGTGCTCATCACTTCCCCCCCGCGCGACGACGACGCGCGACGAGCGCCGCGCACGCGAGCCCGAGCCCGACCACGACACCGGATGCGCCGCCCGCCCGGCCCGCCGCCGCTGCGCACGTGCTCCCCGGCGACCGCGAGTCCTCGAATCCGTTCCCGCCGGCACCCGTGGTGCCTGTCGGACCCGCGCCCGTGCCCGTGCCCGTGCCCGTGCCCGATCCGCTCTTTCCCGGCGGCGTAGTCGTGGTGCTCGTCGTGCCGCCGTCTCCCGGGTTCACGACGATGGTCCCGCCGTCTGCGGTGACGGGCGGCGTGCTCGTCGCCGGGATGATGCCGAAGAACTCGGCGACACGACGCGAGGCGCAGATGCCTTTGTCGAACGCGTAGGTGCTGGTCGCTCCACACTGCTTCGAGGGCGCGACGGCCACGCCGTGCGTCATGCCGGGCACCTCGTAGCTCTCCACGACCGTCACGCCTTGCGCGTCCTTGAAGGCGCTGTAGGTCGCGCCATCGACGGTGCCGGTCGCCGTGGGCGTATCCGAGACGCCGTGCACGTTGGTCCACTGGCGGACGATCTCGGTGCGGTTCTTGGTGCCGACGGTGGTGTCGGCCGAGCCTTGCCACACGCTCATGCGCGGGTACGGGCCGCCGTAGCCGGCGAACGCTCCTTTCACCTTTGCGCCCCACTGATCGGGCGTCTTGTCGACGCCGGGGTTCTGGCACGAGAACACGTCCGCGTAGCTCGTCGGGCACGCATACGGGATGCCGGAGAACGAAGCGGCCGCCGCGAAGACGTCCGGCCACACCGCCGCGGCCATCACGGCCGAGCCCGCGCCGGCGGAGAAGCCGACGATGTAGACGCGCTTCGGATCGGAGCCGTGCGTCGACTTCATGTAGTCGGCGATCTGCTTGAGCGAGGCGTTCTCGCCCTTGTTCCGCTGCAGCGTCGTCATGTCGCCGTACACGCCGCCCCAGTTGAAGCAGCGCATCGAGTTGTTGGTCGTGGACTGCTCGGGGTACGCGACAGCGAAGCCGTACTGATCGGCGAGCTCGTTCCAGCCCCAGCCCTGAATGTCGTTCGCGCCTTGGGTGCAGCCGTGGAGCGCGAGCACCACCGGCGCGTTGGCGGGCAGGTTCGCGGGGACGTACTCGAAGAGCTTGAGCCCACCCGGATTCGTCCCGAACGACGCGACGGCCTTCAGCGACCCCGTGAGGGCCTGAGCGGCGACGCCGAGCTCCGAGTCGTGGCTTTCACGCGCGACGTCGCTCTCCGCGCTGCAAGCAGCGAGAGCGAGCGCGAGGACGGGAAGAGACGAGATGAGGCCGAGCTTCATGGCGGCGCGCATGAGCACCCGTCGTGCCACCCGTCATGGACCTACGTTTCCCGACGCTTACGCGCCGACCGCGACACGCGCGTCGCGCTTCTTCGGCGAAGCCCGCGCGACGACGACGTCGCGTTGTGTTCCGGGGCGAAGTGGTCTCTTCCGGAGTCGCAACTCCGCTCTGGGGAGCGGAGCTTGCTCGGTCCTTCGTCGCAAGCTCCTCAGGACGGCCGGTTGAGTTCGAGGGGCTCCGCCCCTCGAGCACCCAAAGCATGTCGGCTGGAAGGCACCTGAACGCAACGACGCCTTCCTCTCGCGACCCGCGTGGTCGCGAGAGGGCGAAGGTTCGCAGAACCTGAGAGCGGGAGGAGGCTCGGCGAGTTTCAACTCGCCGAGGAACCCCGCAGGGGTTCACTAGTCAGCCCCACCGAGGTAGAGGCGGAGGGATTCGGCGGCGGCGCGCTTGTCGAATGTCGTGCCGGCGAGCTCGTCGCGCTTGCCGATCTGGGTGACGAGATCGTTCAAGAACCCCTGGAACTGCGTGGCCTCGGTGATGGCCTGCTCCAGGCGGCCGGGATCGACGAGGTCGCTCTCCTCGAGGCTGCTCATCACGTGGATGAACGCGTCGAAGCGCGGGTAGTCCGCGCTTCGGAGCAGCGGCACGCCCATCGAGCGGAAGTAGCGCAAGAACTCGCGCACGAACTGGAGCGGTGAGACGCCGGTCCACGGCACGTCGGCCATGCGCGTCGCCTTGGCCTTGTCGGTGAAGGCGCGGACGATCTGCGCGAACATCCACACGTCGCGCCGCAGACGCTCGGAGAGGTTCCGCTTGGCGGCGACGTCGTCGAAGACGCCCTTTTCGTCCATGCGCCCGCCGAGGGACTTTCCCAAAAAGAGGATCGCGTTTTGGAGCGCCGGACGCAGGTTGGCCGCGACCGCGAGCACTTTCTCGCGCAACACCTCGACGCTCGGCGCGAGCTCCGGTGGCGGCAGGTCGTGCTCGAAGGTGCGGCGTAGCTCGAGTCGCAGATTGGCCGCGACGCCCTCGAGCGCCGCTTTCACCTCGAGCATCCGATGGCCGTCGGCTCGCAAGCCGTCGTACTTGCGCGCGACCTCGCGCGCATGGACGCGGAAGAGCGCGCGCTCGTAGCCTTCGGCCAGGAGCCGCCCGGCCCGCGTGCGCAAGTGATCGGTGAGCGCGCGCGCATCGGCGCGGAGCACCGCGAGCACCAAGTACGACGCCCCGCGGACGGTCGGATCGTCCGGGCGCCGCATGATCTCGTCGGCGAGATCGACGTAGCGGAGCAGGCGGAAGAGCGCGAGGAACGTGAGCGCGACGAGCTGACGTGACGAGTCACCCGGAACGGACTGGGTGAGCTCGATGATCTGCTCGCTCTCGATGCGGTCGTATTCGGAGCGGAACTCGAGCGGCCCGAGCGGCGTGAAGAAGCGCGAGCGCGCGATCTCGTGCTCGGTGGTGGCCATCACCGCGTGGAACAGGCGGAACGTGACGCGCTGGAGGCGAGCCACGCCCGCGCCGATCTCGTGATGGTTGGCGAGCGCCTGTCGCAGCGCGAGGAGCTCCTTGTCGGGTGTCGGCTCGCCGTCGGGCTCGTGTCCGCTCGGCTGCGACGTCGGCGCAATCCCCTCCATGTATTCCTGGAAGAGATGCGCGCGCGCCTTGTCCTGGGGGAGGAGGGCGCGGATGGTGTCGATCAGCCGTTCGAGGCCTTCGGCGCCGAACACGAGCTGCTCGCGGAAATCCTGGGCCACCACCGGCGTCGTGCGCTTCGCGGGCCCGGGGTGGTTGCGCGGATTGGCGAACGCGTGGACGCCTTTGAGGAGCGTGTCGAGCTCGAACACGAGTCCCGCTCGGCTCGGCACCTCCAACTTCGCGAACCACTGCTCGCGCGAGATCGCGTCGTTCCGGCGGATCGATCGGACCTCACCGACCAGGTCGGAGAAGACGTCTTGCCCCGGGGCGAGCGAGCCGCGGGGCTCGGAGGTGAACGGAGACGAGCCGCGAATCACGGACTCTCGATGCTAACGCGCTCTCCTCGCGGATTGAGCATTTTCGCCCGGGCCCGGCGGCTCGGCCGCCCTGAAGTCGAGCCCGACTCGTCCTCGGCGCAGCCGCAAAGCGCTCCAAGCCGGTCAGAATTTCGCGGCATTTTGGTAACCAAGAAAAAAGTGGCGCGTAATGCGAAAGGGCCGTTACGCTTCGGCCCCGTCGTTCGAGGCGTTCGCCTTGCGTGACGATGAGCCAAAGGCCACGGTCTGCGGCTCGCTCCACATGGCGCCTCCGTTCGTCGGGCGCGCTCAGTTCTGCCGGTGGAACTCCGGCGCTCAGAAGAGGCAAAGACACATGAAGAAGGCTCTTGCTATCTCCGCCGTCTCCGGAATCCTGATGGGTACGCTCGCTGCTTGCGGCGGCGCGCCGGAGCCCCCGAAGGCCCCCTCGACCGACGCGGTCCCGGGTGCGAAGGCTTCCTGCAGCGGTAAGGCCCCCGAGGCCCCCGCGACGCCGGGCGCCCCGGCTGCCCCGACCGACGGCAAGTCGTCCTGCTCGGCCGCCGGCGGCAAGAAGTGAGTCAGCGCCGGCTCGCGCCGGCATTGGCTTGAAGAGAGCGCCAGGTCGCATGCGGCCTGGCGTTTCTCATTTCTAGAGCAGGAGGGTTCTGTCTGGAGCAGGAGGGGTCCCCTCCTGCACCACCCCTGGCTCGTCGCTTCCCTCCGCTGCGCTTCGGTGCGCTTCCTCGCCGAAAGGGGGCCTCGCTATGAGCTCGACCCCCCTTCGATCCCCCGCGGAGAGAAGAAAAGCCTGGGCCTGCCGAAGCAAGCCTCACGCACGCGCCCTTGCGGCGCGTGCGTGCGAAGGTTCCCCGAACCTGAGAGCAGGGGAGGCTCGATTCGTGTCAACGAATCGAGGGGAGCGCAGCTCCCACTAGACCGAAGTTCCCCTCCTGCACCACCCTTGGCTCGGCGCTCCCCTCCGCTCCCCTCCGCTGCGCTTCGGTGCGCTTCTCGCCGAAAGGGGACCTCGCTATGAGCTCGGCCCCCCTTCGATCCCCCGCGGAGAGAGGAGACTCCCCACGTGCCCGTGCCCGTGCCCGTGCCCGATCTCTTGTCCATCTGGAGTAGCAGGGTCCCCCTACTGCACCTCACGTGCCCGTGCTCGCTCCCGATCGTGCCTCGGGCTGGCCTCGAGCGCGAGCCAAGTCTAGGGTGGCGGGGTGAGCTATCGCGGAAAGCACGGCATCGGCGATCTCGGCGTGGGCGTCGGCGCCCGCACCAAGCACTACCCCACGATCCTCGACGCCCGTCCGGCGGGCATCGACTGGTTCGAGGTCATCAGCGAGAACTTCATGGTCGACGGTGGCCGCGCGCTCTCGCAGCTCGAACGGCTCCGCGCCCACTCGCGTGTCATCAATCACGGCGTCTCGCTCGGCATCGGCGCTGCTCGACCGCTCGACCGCGAGTATCTGCGTCGCCTGAAGGCCCTCGTCGATCGCCTCGATCCGCCGTGGTTCACCGACCACTTGTGCTGGACGGGCGTGGCCGGCGTCGACGCGCACGACCTCCTGCCCATGCCGCTCACGCGTGAGGCGATCGATTACGTCGCCGAACGCATCCGCATCGTGCAGGACTTCGTCGGGCGACCGTTCGGGATCGAGAACGCATCGAGCTACATGGCGTTCAACGCGAGCTCGATGCCGGAGTGGGAGTTCCTGGGCGAGCTCGTCCACAAGGCCGACTGCGGCATCCTCCTCGACTGCAACAACGTCTACGTGAGCGCGCAGAACCACGGCTTCGACGCGGAGGCCTACATCGACGCGGTACCGGCCGATCGCGTGCTCCAGATGCATCTCGCCGGTCACACCAACAAAGGCGCGTACCTGCTCGACACGCACTCGGACCATGTTTGCGACGCCGTGTGGTCGCTCTATCGCCGCGCCATCGCGCGCACCGGCGCCGTCTCGACCCTCATCGAGTGGGACGAGGACATTCCCGAGTGGAACGTGCTCGAGTCCGAGGCGGTGCTCGCGCGCAAGGTTCGTGCGGAGGTGCTCGCGGAGACCGCGCGTCCCGATCGCGCCGCCGATCGCTCGCCCTCGACCGTAGTGACGGAGGCCCGCCGATGAGCTCACCGTCTTCGGTGCATGGCCCGGAGGCGCCGGCGAGCCTCCGCGACATGCAGACGTTCGTCGTCACCGCGCTCCAGTCGACCTCGCCCGTCGCCGCGCGCACCGACCTCGCCGCGACTGCGCAGGCCGTCGCTACCGGCAACGCGCGCATGACGCCGGCCGAGCAGGTCGAGGTTTATCGCGAGCAATTCTGGCTGCGGCACATCGCTTCGCTCGCCGAGGACTTTCCCACGGTGAAGCTCTTCATCGGCGGTGCGGCTCCCTTCGCGGCGCTCTCCGAGCGCTACCTTGCCGCGCACCCCCCGCAGGCATTCCGTCTCGAAGAGCTCGGCGCGCGGATGAGCGAGTTCTTGCGCGCCGACGCCGAGACCGCAGGCGACTCGCTCCTCGCCGACTGCGCGGCGGTGGAGTACGGCTTCATCGCCGCCCTCTCCGCCGCCGACCCGCGCCCGTTCGACCCCACGTCGCTGGCGGGCGCGAGCGAAGACGCGCTCATGCGCGCGAAGCTCGTCATGCAGGCGCCGCTCCGGCTCGTCGCGACCGAGCACCCCGTGCACGAGCTCCGCGACGCGGTTCGCGCGGGCGAGACGCCGCCGCGCCCGCCCGCGTCCAAAACCCACCTCGCGATCTTCCGCTCGGGGATCGAGCTTCGCTACTTCGCGCTCGAGCCGGCCGCGTTCGCGGTGGTCGAGGCGCTCTTGGCCGGACTACCGCTCGACGAGGCGTGCGATCGCGCGATCGCCGGGGGCGCCGACGAGGCCGAGATCGCCGGCAAGCTCAGTCAGTGGTTCCAGTGGTGGACCCAGTGGGGCTGGCTCGAGCGCGTCGTTCTCTGAATCGCAGCTACGACCAGACGACCGTCAGGGCTTCTTCGCCGGCTGCGCGCCCTGCGGGCCGCGCGGCTTGAAGTTGAACGGATAGGAGAACCGCGTCTCGAAGCCCTTGGGGCTCTCGGCGAACGGGATCTTCTTGATGATATCGATGATGCACTTGCCGATCCCCGCTTCGTGGATCTGACTCTTCGCGTCGTCGACGGCGATCTCCGTGACCGCGCCCTTCGGGTCGATCTTCCACGCGATCACGAGATCGCCTTCGACGCCCGGATGGCCTTTGACGCCGTCGTCGTAGCACTTCCGCGCTTCGTCTCGGTGCGACATGACGATCGTCTGGATGTCCTCGCGGCGGCGTCCGGGCTCCGACGAGCCGGCCTGCGGCTTGGGCGTTCCCTCGGTCTTGTTCTCGATCACCGTCTTCGAGCCGGACTGGAGCTTCGCGCCCTGGAGCTCGCCACCGTCGGGCAACGTGGACGCGGGCGTCGTCGTCGTCGCCGGACCGGTCCCCTTGGTCGGGTCCGCGGCCGCGCCGCCCGCGCTCGGCGCGTCGACGGCCGCTGCCGGCTTCCCGTCTGCGGCGCCAGTGGCTCCTTCGGGAGACGCGGCAGGCTTGCCGCCACACGCGACCAAAAGCCCGAGGGCGCTGGTCGCGGTGAAGAGGGTGAGGACGGGGAGAACGCGCGGTGTGCGGTTGGCTTGGCCCTTCATGCCCTCCTTTCTATCAGAAGCCGTGGGACGGTCGGGATCGGGGCTGCGGGGCCGCGAAAACCGCGGCACGCCTCGACGAAGGCGCGGCTCCGTGCTTCGCTCCGAGAGCGGCGCCCTCGCGGCGAAGCCGGAGCCGAACGTGAGCGAGGACGAGTCGCCCGGAGCGGGGCAGAGAGAGCCCGATACGTCACCCGATCTCGGGCCTCCGATCTCGGTCGTCGACGTGTCTCCGGCCGCCGGCGCACCCGCGCCGAGCACGCTCGGACGGGTCGGCCGCTACGAGCTCCTCGTGGAGCTCGCCTCGGGCGGCATGGCCACGGTGCTCCTTGCGCGGAACGCCGAGTCGGGCGGCGACGTGTCGCGTCTCGTCGCGGTGAAGCGTCCGCATCCGCATCTCGCCAAAGACCCCGCGTACACCTCGATGCTCCTCGACGAGGCGCGGCTTGCGTCGGCGATCCGCCATCCGAACGTGGTGCGCGTGCGCGAGCTCGGCTTCGAGAACGATCCCGAGGGGCGCCGCCACGCCTTCATCGTCATGGACTACGTCGAGGGAGCCTCGCTCGTGGAGCTGCGCCGCGAGCTCGCCGACGCGGGGCGCGCGCTCGACGCGCCCATCGCCGTTCGCATCGTCACGGACGCGCTCGCTGGCCTCCACGCCGCGCACACCCTCAAAGACAACACCGGTCACCCGCTGGGAATCATCCACCGCGACGTGAGCCCCCACAACGTGCTCCTCGGCACCGACGGCGCGGCGCGGCTCACCGACTTCGGCATCGCCAAGGCCGACGATCGTGTGCAGGTTACACGTACCCACGAGGTGAAGGGAAAGCTCTCTTACATGGCGCCGGAGCGCGTCGACCGGCGGCGCATCTGCACCGTGCAGAGCGACGTCTTCTCGATGGCGGTCGTCCTTTGGGAGTCCCTTGCCGGTCGCCGCCTCTTCAAGGGCGACGAGCCGGCGGTGGTTCTCGAGGCCGTGCTCGGCGCGCCGATCCCCAAGCTCCGAACTGTGGGCGCGACCCACGTCTCGGACGCGCTCGACGACGTCATCGCTCGCGCGCTCTCGCGTGACCTCGGCGTGCGCTTCGCCAACGCGGAGGACTTTCGTGTGGCGCTCCTTCATGCCGCGCGCGGCGGGGTTGCCTCGCACGAGGACGTCGCGCGCGTGGTGGAGACGGTCTTCTCGTCTCGGCTCCGCGTGCTCCAGGAGTCGGTGCGGCGCGTGCTCGGTGACAGCGCCACCGAGCGACTGTTCGTCGCCTCCGGACTCCGCCTCCGGCCGCGCCCCACGCCCAGCATGCCTCTCTCCACGCCGGAGCTGCTCGGCGGCATCGGTGCCGAGGCACCCTCGGGGCGGTACCTCGTCGAGCCAGGCGAAGCGGGGCCCTCGTCGATCCGGGCGTCGCGCGGTCGCCGAGTCGCGCTCCTCGCGACCGGGGGCGCGGCCGTCGCCATTGGGCTCCTCGCGGTCGGCGCGTTCGCGCTCTCGCGCGGACCTTCGATCCCCGGCGCGTCGACCGGCGCGTCGTCGAGCGTCGCCGATGCGGCACTGGGCGCCCCGCTCTCGCGGAGCGTCCGCGTCGAGCTTCCCTTCGCCGCGAGTCGCGTCGCCCTCGACGCCGACGAGCGTGCGCTCGCTCCGCCCAACGCCGTCGCGATCTTCGACGTTCCTCTCGATCGACCGACCGTGCACCGCGTAGTGGCGGTGGCCGATGACGGCGCGAGCGCGGAAGGAACGGTGGCTGAGGCAAACGGCCTCGTCGTCGTCGACGGCCCGGGCGTTCGAGTCGTGCGTCCGGCGCCGTCTGCGCTACCGTCCGCGCGCGCGCCGCGCGGCAAGGACGAGGTCGGCACGCGCCGCAACGGATTCACCAAGCTCAAATGAATCGCCGGTCGCTTACCGTCATGCTCGTCGCTTCCATCGGCGTGACGCTCTTCGTCTCGCTGGTGGTCGCTTGCCAAGGTGACTTGCCGGCGCCCGTGAAGTGCACCGACATCCCGGCCGGGGGATGCCCGCGCAGCGATGACGCGTGCGTCGACCCTTCGTGCGCGAGCGTGTACGTCTGCGCGAGCGGCGCGTGGCGCTTCGATCATGCGTGCCCGGCGCGTGATGCATCGGTCGATGCTCGCGGTCCGACGCCCACCGACGCGTCGGCGATCCGCGACGTCTCCATCGACGTGCCGGGCGCGAGCGGCGGTCCGGGTTGCGACTCGCTCGACCTTCCCGACTGCTCGCTCGCGATGGCGGCGTCGTGTGGCCCGGACTGTTGCGGCTGCGAAGACCTCTTCGTCTGCGAGGGCGGCGGCTGGAGCTTGTGGGGCGCGTGCGTGAACGGCGAGATCCGTCAGAGCGGCGTCGACGCGCGCTGACTCAGCTCGCGCGAAGGAACGGCTCCCACTCGCGATAGCGCGAGCCCGCCCGGAGGAGGAGCTGCGCCGTCATCGTCCACTTGGGTCGAAAGGGGCGACGCGCGAGCCGCATGTTCGCCTCTTCGGGCGTCTTCCAACCTTTGCGGAGATTGCACGGCTTGCACGAGGTGACGAGGTTCTCCCAGCTGTCCATGCCGCCGCGCGATCGCGGCACGACGTGATCGATGTTGAGATCACGAAGCGCCGGGCGTTTGCCGCAGTATTGGCACTGGTGAGCGTCACGCACCATGAGGTTGCGCCGCGTGAGCCGCACCTGAAGGCGAGGCGTTCGATCGT
Source organism: Polyangiaceae bacterium (assembly GCA_044224815.1). Lineage (GTDB taxonomy): Bacteria > Myxococcota_A > Polyangia > Polyangiales > Polyangiaceae > JADJCA01. The sequence goes on along the minus strand of JBGAJR010000010.1, from coordinate 39,583 downwards.
AGCGATGGAGATGAAGGACGCGGGGAACGCGCACGCTGCCGCTCAGCGTCGGCACGGCGTCATCGTCCTCGCGCACGGGGAGGTCGCGCCAGAGCTCGAAATCGTAGAGCTCACCCGATTCGTCGAGCGCCATCGCAGCGCCGCCGTAGAGCAGAACGAACGCGCGGCGAGCCGTAGTGAGATGAACGGGCTCGAAGTTTTTGTTCAAGACAAGAACTGGGGTGCTGAGCACGTCACCCATCATGAGTCTCGATGGTAGCACTCGATCCGAAGACGAGACCTGCTACGAGGCTCAGGTGAGCGCGAGTGGGAGCGCCGCGATTGACGGATGGGGCGCTCGCGACCACAATTCCGCTGTCGACACGCCTCCTCCTGCGAGGCTCGGGGCACGAGATCGTGACCGCTGAAGAGCGACGAGCGCCCGGTCGAGAGAACGAGCAAACATGAGCGATTCCGAGAAGCCCGACACCCTCGCCACGCCCGCCGAAGAGCAAGGGATGGCCATTCCGCGGAAGCGTCGTGGTGAGGGAGAGCGCTCCAAGAACGGCCTCGCGCTCGTGCTCGTGCTCGTGGGGGTGGGCGGCGGGCTCGTCGCGCTCGCGCTCACCGGCCTCAAGGACAATGCCATCTACTCCAAGCCGGTCGACCAGCTGCTCGCCGAGAGCGCCAAGTTCCGTGGGCGCCCCGTGCGCGCCGACGGCAACCTCGTGCACGGCTCGATCATGAAGCGCGAGTCGCCGTGCGAGTACCGCTTCGTCGTCGAGAAGAACGGCCGCGAGATGCCGGTGCGCTTCGCGCAGTGCGTGGTGCCGGACACGTTCCGCGACGTGCCGGGCATGGACGTGGCGGTCACGGTCGAAGGTGAGCTCAAGGCCGACAACAGCTTCGAGGCGTCGAACGTCCTCGCGAAGTGCCCGAGCAAGTACGAGATGGAGCAGCGCGCGCAGAGCGGCGAGAAGGCCCCGCACATGGCCATCCCAGCCACGGGTCCCGTCGGCGCCGCGCGCTGACGGCCGAGGCGGGCGTCCGCGCTCGTCCCCACATCTCTCGCGCTCGCTCGGCGAGGCGCGTTATCCTGGTCGGCGCGAATGGGCAAGGGGACCAAGCGCGCGGTCGCGCTCCTTCTCGGCGTGGCGCTGACGTCGACGCACGTCGTGGCCTACGCCGATGGGCCGACGACGTATCCGGCGTGCCCCAAGGCGCCGTCGAAGAGCGAGACCGACGGTGCGCACTACGCGTATCTCGCGGGGCGACACTCCTTCGACGAAGGCGACTACGCCACCGCGCTCACGTACTTCAAGGACGCCTACCGTCGCGACTGCACGAAGCACGAGCTCCTCCCCATCATCGCGCGCGCCTACGAGCTCACGCAGAACAGGGCCGAGGCGCTGCTCGCGCTCGAGACGTTCATGAAGCGCGTGCCGGCGAATGATCCCAACGTCGACGCGGTGAAAAAGCGCATCGCGAACCTGAAGGCCCAATCGGATACGAAGCCGGCGCCGACCGCAACCGCAGTGGCGGCGCCGCCGCCGAGCCCACCGCCGACCGCGCCGCCGCCGACCGCGCCGCCGACCGCCGAGTCGACACCGGCGCCGTCCGCGCCCGGCAGCACGTCACCGTCCCCATCGCCGTCGCCGCCGGACGGATCGCGCAAGGCGTCGATCGCTCCGTTCTTCGTCATCGGTGCCGGTGTGGTCGCCGCGGGCGTCGGTACCGTCGTGTTCCTCGGGGGATCGAGCAAGCGCGACGACGCGACCAATCGGTGTCCGCAGAAGGACGACAGCGGCGTTCGCACGTGTCCGCCCGGGGTCGACTCGGCGGCGGTCACGCGCGACTACGACGCGGCGACGGGGCAGATGACGGCCGGCGGCGTCGTCATCGGCGTGGGCGCGGCGCTCGCTATCGGTGGCGTCGTGTGGCTCGTCGTCGATCGGGTGAGCAGCCGCGCCTCCACCGCGTCGACGCGCTTGCTCCCGCTCGTCGGCAATCACGCCGGCGGCGTGGCCCTCACGTTTTGATCGCGGTCGCTCAATTACCCACCTGGTCGGAGGCTCACCGATCGCTCGTGAGCACCCGGCTCGCCTCACCAACTTCGTGGTCGATCCGCCTCATGCCGCGTAAAGTCGTAGGTCGATGACGAGCGGCGCGCCGATGTCCCGGAGCACGGTCCGCCAAGGCGGCAAGGAGGAGCTGCGCGCGTCGCTCCTCAAGCCGTACTTGCTCCGCATCCGCGCCGAGAAGGGCGAGCGCGCGGCGCGGTCGCTCTTCAATGCCGCCGGCATCGACGTCGGGCTCGTCGACAACGAGACCGCGTGGGTCAGCGCGCAGCAGGCGCGCCGCGCCTTCAAGGGCATCGCCGACACGCTCGGCGCCGAAGCCCTCTCCGATCTCGGCGATTGGGTGACGCATCCGGAGGCGCTCGGGACGCGCGTGCGCATGCTCCGCATCGCCGAGCAGCCGGTCGACGCGTATCGCTACCTCGCGTCGAACGCCAAAGAAGAGACGCGCATCGGCACGTGGGAGCTCGAGGAGCTCGACAGCGGCCGCGGCAAGAACGACGAGATCGCCGCGGTGCGTATGACCTACCGCGTGCGCGACGACGCGGCCGACGAGCCGGTCTCGGTCGACGCCGCCGGCGAAGAGCTCCTGTGCGCGGCACGGCGCGGCGAGCTCGCGGGGATGCCCCGCATCTGGGGCCTCGCCAGCGGCAAGGTCACCCACGAGCAGTGCATCGCGCGCGGCGCAGAGGCGTGCGAGTACCGCGTCGAGTGGTCGTCGAAGGAGCTGCGGGGCGCGCTGGCGATGGGCGCGGGCGGCGCGGCCATCGTGTGCGGCGGCGCGGCTGCGGTCGCGGGCGGTGCCGTCGCGGGTGTGATCAGCGCGGTGCTCGGCGCGGCCCTCGGTGGCGCCATCGGCCACCTCTACGAGCGAAGCGCGCGTGATCGACGCGAGCGCGCGTTCGAGAAGAACCGCATCTCGGCGCTGGAGCGTGGCCTCGAGCTCCGCGGCGATCTCGGCGCGACGCCAGGCGAGCTGACGGGTACCGTGCTCGGCGGCAAGTACCGCATCGGGCGCAAGATCGGGTCGGGTGGCATCGGCGTGGTCTACGCGGCCGAGCACACGTCGCTCGGTCACGAGGTCGCGGTGAAGGTGCTCCGCGGCGCGGCCGCGCGCGACGGCGGCGAGATCGCGCGACTACGGCGCGAGGCGTACATCCAGGTCCACGTCGATCACGCGAACATCGCGCGCGTCCTCGATCTCGATCAGATGCCCGACGGCTCGATCTACGTGGTCATGGATCGCCTCCTCGGTCGTTCGCTCGCCGACAAGCTCGCCAAGGAGGGCATCGTCACGCCGGGGTTCGCCATCCCGATGTTCGCGGACGTGGCCAAGGCGCTCGACGCCGCGCACAAGAAGGGCGTCGTCCACCGCGATCTCAAGCCCGGCAACATCTTCTTGTGCGACGACGGCACGTCCAAGGTCCTCGACTTCGGGATGAGCAAGCTGACGACGGCCGAGTCGCTCACCCAAGCGGGCTACACGCTCGGCACGCCCGAGTACATGGCGCCCGAGCAATGCATCGGCGGGATGGTAGAAGCCCGTACCGACATCTACGCGCTCGGCGTCATGATCTACGAGGCGCTGACCGGTGAGCTTCCGATCACCGCCGCCAATCGCCGCGACTTGCTCGATCTGCATCAACGTCAGGTCCCCATCTCGATGCGCAAGCGTCGCCCGGATCTCGACATCCCCGAGGAGCTCGACGAGCTCGTGATGCGCTGCCTCAAGAAGCGGGTCCAAGAGCGGCCCAAGAGCGCCGCGGAGCTCGTTCAAACGCTCGAGGCGATCCCCCGCGCCGGCCTCGCGCTCGCGTATCCGCCCGGCGTCGCGCGCAAGCCGCCGCCGAGCGCTTCAGCGGGCGAAGCCACCACGCTCTCGGCGGTCGAGCCCTCCGAAGTGGTGCAGGGCTCACGTCCGCAGTAGCCAGAAGAGCCCCGCCAAGCTGAGGGCGAGGATCACGATCGCGGCGATCACGATCGTGGCGTCGGCAGCCGGGACGCGCGCCTGGGGCTCCGTCTTGCGCGCGGGCTCGGGCTCGGGCGAGGCGACGGGGGCGCTCTTCGTCGCCGCGCGGGCTGCGGCGACCGCGGCCTCGCTCTTGTCCATCTCGGCGACGGGCGGCGCGGACCGTGCGCGTGGCGCCGGCGGTACGTCGGCTTCGGCGAGCGGCTCGTCGGCGGCATCTTCGATCGATTGGAGCGCCGCGGCCGCGGGCTCATCCAACACGAGCAAGCTCCCACCCACGTAGAGCGTTTGGGTGCTCTTCCACACGACGTCGCGTCCGGCGGGGAGGAGCGCTCCGTCGAGCGCGGCGCCGTTCTTGGAGTCGAGATCGCGAACGAGGATCGTCGCGCCGCGTCGCACGATCTGCACGTGCTCTCGTGACGCATCGGTGTCGGCGAGCGGGAGGTCGCACGTCTCGCCGCGGCCGATGACGTACGGTCGCCCTTCTTCGGCGAGCGCGATGAAGGCGCCTTGATCGACCCCCTCGCCGACGACCACGCGCGTCGTCGCGTCCTCACCGAGCGCGCTCAGCGCGCGGGAGACGAGGGCGATGGCGAGATCTTTGGTGGCGATCGACAGGTCCGAGGTGGCCGGCCTCTGATCGACCCGCACCTCGAGCCACACGCGGCCGAGGCGAACGAGGTCACCGCTCTTGAGTGTGTGTGGCGCGCGGGGCGCGAGCCGCTGGCGCGCCACGAAGGTACCGTTCCGGCTTCCGTCGTCGGAGATCGTGACCCCGCCGGCCTCGACGTGGAGCGTGGCGTGGCGATGGCTCACGCTCGCGTCGGGTAGACGAACGTCCGAGCTCACGCCGCGACCGATGACGACCCGCGGCCCGTCGAACGTGAGCGACGGGCACTCTTCCGCCGCCTTGTCTTCGTCGGCGGAGCGAACGTAGATCGTGACCGGCATGGGCGGACGGTGCGCTCAGGGCGCGAGTGACGCGATGTGCGGGCTCATGGCGTGGACCTTCTTCTCGACCCACGCGATGACGTCTTCCGAGACGTCGCGCTTCTTGTGCTGACTGAGCTGCTGGATGCCGGTGGGCGAGGTCACGTTGACCTCGGTGAGCTTGCCGCCGATGAAGTCGAGGCCGACGAAGATGAGGCCGTCGGCGCGGAGGCGCGGCGCGATGTCGGCGACGATGGCGCGCTCCTCGGCCGTGACCTCGATCTCGTGAACGCTCCCGCCGGCGTGGATGTTGGAGCGAATGTCGTCGCTCCGCGGGACGCGGTTGATTCCGCCCAGCACCTCGCCGTCGAGCAAGAGCACGCGCTTGTCGCCCTGCCGCACTGCGGGGAGAAACTCCTGCACCATCGCGAGCTCACGACCTTCGCGCGTCACGGTCTCGATGATCGAGCGCACGTTGGGATCGCCGTCCGTGAGCATGAGGACGCCGGCGCCGCCAGCGCCGTAGAGCGGCTTGATGACGGCCTTGCCGCCGACCGCCGCCATGAACTCGCGCGCCTTGTCCTCGCGCGTGGTCACCATGGTGCGCGGCATGTGGCGCACGAAGTGGAGCGGATAGAGCTTCTCGTTGGCGTCGCGGAGACCGCGCGGATCGTTCAGGATGACCGTGCGTCCGCGGGCGCGCTCGAGGAGGAGCGTGGCGTAGAGGTAGGCCGAGTCGAAAGGCGGATCTTTGCGGATGAAGATCGCGTCGACCTTGGCGAGGTGCACGTCGAAGGCCGGGCCCAGCTCGAAGTGCGGAGGTGCATCCGACACCTTGAGCTCGCGCACCCGCGCGTAGGGCTCACCGCCCTCGTTCGTCAGATCGTGGATCTGGGCGAAGAGCGCGGTGTGTCCCCGCCGCTGCGCGGCGCGCTGCAGGGCGAACGTCGTGTCTTTATCGGGCAGGACGCGGTCGAGCGCGTCCATCAAGTAGACGAATCGCATGGGCCCGGGCGTTTTGCCACGGTTCGACCCGTGCGGCTACGGGCCTCAGGGCTCGTCGACGACGAAGTTCACGAACTGCGCGCTGCGCTCGGTGTCGAGGTCTGCCGCGAGCGCGTAGCCGACGCCGTCACGCTGGGTCACGGCGACCGAGTAGCCGCGCTCGCGGCCGACCCGGACCTCCGACGTGCCCACCGTGCGTGGCGCCAGGTCCGCGCTGCCGACCTGGATCTTGCGCGGATCGTAGATGAGCACGCTGACGCGCTTGGCGTCGGCGCCCGAGCCGACCTCGTACTGAAGCATCGCGGCGCGCTCTTGGTGCATCGGCAGGACCCGCCCGCCGACCAATCGCGCGTTTTGCTGCTTCTCGAACACACGAGGCCGTACCGGCACGCCGACGTAGCGCTCGAACTCTCGCAAATCCTTGGGATCGGTGCGCTCGGGCGGAAGCGGCAGCGAGTGCTCGTGGACGAGCTCGTCCAAAAGCTCCTTGGAGCCGGCCGCATCTGCGGTGGCCACACCGGAGAGCGCGGCGTGGGTGAAAGGACCGTGCGCGCTCGCGCCCCAGAGGAGCGCCATCGCTGCGGCAGCCGTCAGCGGCACGGCGCTGCGCATCGCGAGCCCGCGAAGACCGGCCGGGCGAGCTCGTGCGGGCGGATCGAACGGCACGACCGCGGCCGTGTCGGTGGGGCGCGACAGATCGAGGGGCGCGGTGGTCGCCGCGACGCGCTCGGCTTCGGTCTCGGCGCGGACCGCCTCGAGGGCAGCGGCCAGGCGCGCGCGTGCGCCGTCGTTCATCGTCTCACCGCGCACCGCGCGCTTCAGCGAGCCGCGCATCGCGCTCTTGAAGGCGCAACGCTCACGACAGTCACTGCAGATATCGAGGTGCGCCTCGATCGAAAGCACCGTCTCGGGCTCGAGCTGCCCGTCGACGTAGGCGCCAAGGAGGTGCCGAAACGGCTGGCACTGTTCGCCGCTCATGAAGCTCGCCTCTTCGAACGATAGGTAGCGAGATCGACGGGCGAGGTCTCTTCCTTCGCGCCTTCGGTCTCGGCTTTCTCTTCTTGAACGATGCCCATGGCGACGGCGTGGCCGAGGAGCGAGCGCTGGAGGAGCTTCCTCCCGCGGTGCAGACGGCTCATGACCGTGCCGATGGGGCAGCCCATGATCTGCGCGATCTCCTCGTAAGAGAATTCTTCCACGTCGCAGAGGATGACCGCGAGCCTAAACTCGGGGGGAAGCGCATCGAGCGCGCGGCGGACCTCACCTTCGATGACCGGCTGGAGCGCGACCTGCTCCGGATCGCGTAGCTGGCGCATCGTCGAGACGCTCACCCAACCGTCGGCCAGCGGGTCGGCGTCGGGGCCGTCGAGAACGCTCTTCTCGAGGCCGCCGCGGCGGTACGTGTTGATGAAGGTGTTGGTCAGGATGCGATAGAGCCACGCCTTGAGGTTGGTGCCGGCGTTGAACTGATCACGCGCGCGCATCGCCTTGACCATCGTGTCCTGCACGAGGTCTTCGGCCTCGGACGGGTTTCGCGTGAGGCGGCAGGCGACGGCGTAGAGGCCGTCCGAATGACCCAGGACCTCCTGCATGAAGTCGTCGGGCTTGGTGTTCCTAAGCAATGAAGTCATTCGGTTTCCTCGTGCCTTCGGGGGTGCAACCGGCGACTCCGCCCGCCTATTCCGCCCGCGCCCATTCCTTTTAAGCATCCCCGAGCGGCCTCGCCAGAAACCGGTGCAACGAGGTAATTTCATACAGTTAACCCAACATCGACCGAGCCGGCCCCACCCCGCAAATGGGATCGTTGCCATGACACAGATCTCGTTTCGGTCGGGGTGTCCGGCGCGCGTTGCCCGAACGCTTGGGTGGTTGCGTGTAGGTAATTGGGCGCTAAACCCTCGGCCATGCGAACCGCCGCTCGTCTGGTTGCCGCCCTCTTCCTCTCCCTCGCCGCCCCGGCCTGCAGCGGTGCCAGCGCGGATGACGACGGCGTGACCGGCGAGAGCGAGGGCGCGCTCGTCGCCGTCCACACCGGACACTTCTCCATCGACTCGGCTCCGCTCTCCGGCTCCTACGTGGCCGACCTCACGCTCAAGGCCGGCAAGAAGTTCGACATGGAGTACGTGCGCGTCGTCTCGACGAGCGAGCCGTGGCTCTGGAACCCGTGGATCCAAGTGCCGAGCTCCAAGAAGGAGTCGATGCTCCTCTCCGGCTCGTACATGACGTTCAAGGGCGATCCCGGTGAGACCCTCATCTCGTTCGACCCCACCGAAGGCAGCGTCGATCACCTCATCTACAAGCTCGAGACCGTGAGCGGCGGCGGGATGCGCCTCACCGCCATCGGCGAGTCACCGTTCGAGCTCGTTCCCTCCACCGCGCCGCCGCCGGCGTCCGACAAGCGCACCGTGAGCTGCACCGGCAGTGGTTGGAACGCCACGTTCACGTTCACCGACCCCGGCCGCCGTCGCGCGACGATGAAGGTCAAGCGCACGACCGGCGCCGACGCGAGCGATCCGCCGAGCGGCTCGGTCACCGTCGTGTACGACGGTGACACGGGCGTCGACGACTACATGGGCTTCTCGGGCGCGGATGCGAAGGGCGGGCGCTACGAGCTCGCGTTCCGCCGCTCCGAGCTCGATCACACGAGCGGAGCCACGTCGGAGCTCGGCCTCGGCTACTCCAAGCCCGACACCGACTATTTCATGCACAATACACTCGACTGCACGATCGCCGCGAACTGAAGCGCCGTCCGAGAATCGGACCGCACTCAAACGGATCCTGCGAGCGCGAGCGGCACGCGCCTCGCAAGAAGACCGCGGCGGCGCGTCAGTCTTCTTCGTCGCGACGTCGGAGCTCGGCTTCGAGGGCGTCGACGCGCTCGCGCAACCGACGAACTTCGCTCTCGAGCTCGTGCCACGGCTTCAGGCTCGGCACGATCGCGCGAATGCGGTCGTCGATCTTGTGCTGCCAGTCCTCGAGCGTGACGCGCGCCTGATCCACGAGGCGTCCCTTGGTCGGCGGCGCGGGCGGCGCGGTGGGCACCGGCTCGGGCTTCGAGGGCGGTGTGGGCTCCGGCTCGCTGTCGGCGGGGCGCGGCGGGATGAGGCGTCCGATTGGGCCCTCGCGAAGATCGCTCAGCACCTTCTCGGTGCGGGCCTGGATCATGTCCTTGAGCGTCTGGATGGGGACGTTGCGCTGCCCCTTCGACTTTTGCTCCTCGAAGATGATCTGCGCGAGCGTGACCTCGGTCAGATCTTCCTTCGTGGTGTTGTCGATGATGCGCACCTCTTCGCCGCTCCGGACGAGCTCGGCGATCTGGAGCAGCGTGACGTAGCGGCTGTCCTTGGTGTCGTAGAGCTTCCGGTTCGAGTACCGTTTGATGACTCGCGCGCTCGGCGCTTCCGCTCCGCCGGAGGTCGGGTTCTCGGTGCTCACGGTGCTCACAGGGTATCAGGATGACCGCTCCTCCGCGCTCGGAAACTGAAGCTCCGCCGCCGCTCGCGGCGCGTGGCGTTTCGGCGCGCTACCGGCTCGAAGGGCCGCTCGCTCGCGACGGCGACACGACCGCGCTCGAGGACGTCACCGTGGACCTTCACGCCGGCGAGCTCCTCGCGGTCTTGGGACCGAACGGAGCCGGCAAGTCCACGCTCCTCCGCGTCCTCTCCGGCGCGATGGCGCCCGCCGCGGGAGAGGTTCGCCTCTTCGGAGAGCCGGTGCGCGCGCTCGATCGGCGCGCCGTCGCCCGATCGCTCGCCGTCGTCGCTCAGACCGAGGAGGTCGCGTTCTCGTTTTCGGTGCGCGAGGTCGTCCGCATGGGTCGCGCCCCGCACCTCTCGGGATGGATGCGACCGCGCGCCGAAGACGAGGCCATCGTCGACGACGTCATCGCCCGCTGCGATCTCGGTCGCCTGCAGCATCGGCCCGCCTCGGCGCTGAGCGGCGGCGAGCGAAAGCGCGTGGCCATCGCGCGCGCCCTCGCGCAGAAGCCGCGCGTGCTCTTGCTCGACGAGCCGGGCGCGTTCCTCGACGTGCGCCACGCGCTCGACCTCTACGATCTCTTGGTCGACGAGGTGGCGCGCGAGAAGCTCGCGTGCATGGTCGTCATGCACGACCTCAACATCGCCGCTCAATACGCGTCACGCGTCGCGCTCATGAAGGGCGGCGCGCTCGTCGCGGCCGGACCGATCGAAGCCGTGATGACGTACGCGAACCTGCAGCGCACGTTTGACGCCGACCTCTACGTCGGCGAGAACGAGCTCACGGGCGCGCGCTTCTTCCTCCCGATGCGGCCCGCGCTCAGAGCTCGGCCTGAATGAGCCGATCGAGCTCCGAGGCGTCGGTCATGCCGACCCGCACGGCCTTGATCGACCCGTCCTTGGCGACGAGGATGAGCGTCGGCAAGTTCACGACGCCGTAAGACTTGGCGATCGCGCCGTCCTCGTCGGCGATCACCGGATAGGCGACACCGTGCTGTCGCACCCAGTTCTTGGCCGCGAGCGCCGAGTCGCTGGTGTTGACGCCCACGACCACGAGCCCGCGCTCTTTCCACCGCTCGGCCGCGCCCTCGACGATGGGCGCCTCGGCTTGGCAGGGGCCGCACCACGTGGCCCAAAAATCGAGGAGCAACGGCTTGCCCTTGAGCTCGCTCAGCGAGACCTTGGGGGTCGCGGCTCCAGTCTTGACGGGGAGCGCGTCGAGCGCGAACGCCGGCGCGGGCTTTCCGACGAGCGGGTGCTGCGGCGGGCGAATCGCGCGCGTGACGAGCGCGACGCCGGCGACGAACATCACGACCCAGATCATCGTCCGCAGGGTCCCGCCGCCCTCGTCGGTTGCTTGCGGCTTGGGGGCGTCGGTCTCGTGCTTCGCGCCGTTCATCGCGTCTTCGTCCGGTCCGAGGGCGTCTTGCCCTCTCGCAGTTCTTTAGCACGGGCCTCGCGGAGCGCCGCGATCTCGGCCGGCGCCTCGCCTTGGCTCGTGGAGACGCCGGCGCGGAGCGCGAGCTCGCGGGCCTCGCGCACGATCTGGAGCGCCGTGGAGGTGGGCGGCGGGAGGTGCACCGCGAAGCGTGCGCCGCCGAGCTGGCTCTTCTGCAAATCGATCGAGCCGCCGTGCTCGACGATGATCTTCTTCACGATGGCGAGGCCGAGGCCCGTGCCTTCCTGCTTGGTCGTGAAGTACGGCTCGAACACGCGCTCCGCGACGTCGTCCGGGATGCCTGGTCCGTCGTCGTCGATGAAGAGGACGGCGCCGAGTCCCTCGGCCTGTGCGGTGACGCGCACGAGGCCGCCCTCGCCGCGCGCGCCGCGGATCGCTTGAACCGCGTTGCGGACGAGGTTCACCACCACGCGCCGCAGCATCTGCTTGTCGATGGCGACTGGGAGCGGAGTCTCGGGGATGCGCCAGTCGATGGTGACGTCGTTGATCGCGGCGTCTTGATCGACGCTGCCGCCCTCGTCCTCCAAGTGCGCGAGTTGGCCCGAGCACTCCTTGATGAAGTCGCGCAGGCTTCCGTCCTTGAGCTCGGCTTGCGGCAGGCGGGCGAAGCTCGAGAAGTTCGAGACGAGGCGCCTGAGCGTGCCGACCTCCTCTTCGACGATCTCGAGGGTCGTGTCGAGGAGCCGGCGGAACTTGGGATCGTCGCCGGGGTACTTCTTGTGGCACTCCTGCACCGCGAGCTGGATCGGCGTCAGGGGATTTTTGATCTCGTGCGCGAGCCGCTGCGCCATCTCCTGCCAAGCGCCGACCTTCTGCATGAACTCGAGGCGCTGCCGTGTGTGCGAGATCTCCTCGAGCATCTTGTTGAAGCCGCCCGCCAGCTCGGTGAGCTCGTCGGAGCCCGTGACCGGGACGCGCGCGGTGAGATCGCCCTGCGCGACGAGGTTCATGGCGGCGCCGAGCCGATTGATGCGTCGCGTGACGCCGCGCGCGAGCATGATGCCGAGGAGCACGGTGGCGATCGAGGTGATGCCGAGGAGCGCCGCGAACGCCTTCACGTAGCCGGAGTAGAGCTCGGTGCGCGAGGCCTCGATCTGGTGATAGCGGGCCACGACGCCGCTCGCGCTCTCCAGCGAGTCGAGCTTCTTACGGTCGGCGGCGAAGGTGGCGACGAGCGTGACGCCGCCGGGATCTTTGGCGAGCGGTCGCGCGACCTCGAGGCTCCGCTCGTTCGACTCGTCGACGGGGCGACCGCGATCACGCTTGGCGAGCACTTGGCCGGACTCGTCGGTCACCCGCAGCGCGACGAGCTCCGGGAAACGCGGGAAGACGACGTCGAGCTCGGACTCGAGGAGCTCGACGTTCTTCTTTCGCGCCGCCTCGCGGAGCGTCTCGTCCGCGGCGAGCGCGTCGGTCTGATGGCGCATGTCGTCTTTGAGCGCCTTGACGTAGTCCTTGTAGAGCTCGACGCCGCGATCGAGCTCGTGGCCGACCTCGGGGTTGAACCACACCGCCGATGCTTGCGAGAACATCGAGCGCGCGAGGAGCACCGCGGCGAGGAGCGGGCCCGTCGCGACGGTGAGGATCACGAGCGCGAGGCGCGTCTCGGTCTTGCCCGGGGAGCGGAGCACGCGCGGAGGCTAGTCGGGGGGATGGGGAGGGGAAGGAGAAACAGGGGACGGGCAACGGGGGACCGGCAACGGGGGATGGGGAGATGGGGAGGGGGAGATGGGGAGGGGAAGCGGAAACAGGGGACGGGCAAACGGGCGACACACAACGGGCAACGGGAGCGATAGGCGAAATTGACTATCTGGATTCGATAGTTGCGACGTGGTGTGGGTGGAGGGGAAGGTGGGACACGGTCCTACCGTAAGAAAATGTGTAGGACGACGTCAGATGCGGCGTCCTGACGGCGAAAGCCTCGATGACTCGAGCGCGCGGCGCTCACCACCCGCGGCCCGGCCGCGCACGTTCCACGCCCTCGGCGGCGCCACTCGGAGACACGATCATGAAGACCTCTTTCTGGATGCTCGGCCTCGTCAGTTTGATGTTCGGTCTCGGTACGGTTGCCTGCTCGGCCGCCGACGACGCGTCCGATCCCAACGCGGCGACGGGCGACAGCGAAGAGGAGCTCAAGACGCGCATCTGCGGCGGCTTTGCCGGCCTCACCTGTCCCACGGGCTACCGCTGCGAGATCACCGCCACGCACCCCGACGCGACCGGCAAGTGCAAGAAGGTGAAGCGCTGCGGTGGCATCGCCGGCCTCACCTGCCCGAGCGGCTACGACTGCCAGCTCGACGGCAACTACCCCGACGCCATGGGCGACTGCGTGAAGTCGACCGTGCAGCCCGCGCCCAACGTCGAGGACTTCCAGGACTGCCAGAAGGATGCAGACTGCAAGGCCGTCAACAACGTCGAGAAGTGCTGCGGTGACTGCACCTTCGAGGCCGTGAACAAGAACCAGGCGAGCGCGTATGCGTCGGCCAACTGGTGCCCCCAGAAGCCCGCGGTGTGCCCGCTCGCGTGCCGTCTCGACACGCGCGTCGCCCAGTGCAACATCGGCAAGCACAAGTGCGAGATGGTCGAGATCGCCGACATCGCGTGTGGCGGCTTCACCATGAACCCGCACAAGTGCCCCACCGGCTACACCTGCCAGTTCAAGAAGCACGTCGCCGACATCCCCGGCTCCTGCGTCGCGAACTGAGCCTCACGGCGAACGAGTGAAGGCGCGTCCTCGCGAGAGGGCGCGCCTTTCGTCATTTCGCGCGGTGCGTCACGGTCCCCACCAGAGCATCTCGCGCACCGCCTCTGCACCACCATCCCGAGCGAGCACGGTGACGCGATCGCCTTCCACGCGCACGACCGGCTCGGGGAACTTGTCGGTGGCGATGAAGGCGGCCTTCACGAAGCCGTGCGAATCGAGCCAAAAGAGGTGCACGCCCGCCTCGCCCGCGCCGGCGAAGAGCGCCATCCGTCCGTCACCCACGACGTGCGCGTCGAGCCAGCGGAGTCCGAGCTCGTCGAAGCGCGCCGCCGAAGGGAAGTCGTTGCCCACGTCACGAATCTCCGGAAAGTGGGCGCGGAGATATTTGTAGAATGCATCGTATCGCACCTTGGCGAGGCGCGGCGTCTTGCGCGCGAGCGTGAGGAATCGCGGCAGCGACGACCAGTCGCGGGTCGGCTCCTCGACGTGCGTTCGGTAGCGATCGGCGAGCGAGGCGACTTTGCCCTCCAGCGCGTCGTCGGCGAGGGCCTTCAGCCAAAAGTGGAACACGGCGAGCTCGGCGTCGCCGGCCGGCGATCGGAGCGCGACCAAGCTCTCCCACAGCGGCCGGCGCACGAGCCACCGCGCGCCGGCGCGCGAGCGAACGATGCACTCGCCCACGTAGGCCGCGCCGTGCACGACGACGTTGAAGAGCGTGCTCTCGGCCGTGCCCACGCCCGGCTCGGCGAGCCAGCGATCGCGAAGCTCGCGCGTCAGCGCGCGCGAGAGGTGGTGGACGCTCGCGTCGGAGTAGTCGAGCACGAGCGCCGCGGCGCCCACGACCACCGGCGCCATCTCGGTGAAGATCGCGGCGGCCTCGGCGAGGTGCGCGGTCACGCCGGGGTTCTCGGCCGGGTTGGCGTCTTCGCGCCTTGCGCGCGCAAGATCACGGGCCGCGTCCTCCGGATAGAGCGGAAGAAACACGCGGGCAAAGAGGCTCTCGGCGGTGACGGGCTCGCTCATGGAGGTTTCTGCTCGGCAGAGGCTGTCGTCTTGTGCGCGGTGCGTCAGCGCCGCAAGAGTGCTCGTAGCGCGGCCAGCGGATCGAAGCCGAGCGCGTTCTCCACGTCTCGCGTCCCGGCCGCGGAGCCGAGCTTCTGCTTCATCATCGTGAGCGTCGGCTCGACGAGGCCGAAGACGTCGAAGCGGCTCGTCATCGCGCGCACGTTCTCGGCCACGACCCGAACGCCGTCGAAGCCGAGCGCGAGCGCGATGCCGGTCGGCATCGGCGAGAGCACGACGTCGCGCACCGTGACCGCGCGGCTCCACGCGCCCGGCCGCGCGTCGACCTGGAGCTCGCGGAAGAAGTCGAACTCCGCGAAGCACCCGAGCGACAAGGGACCGTATTTGTCTTCGACCGCGCGCACGAGGTAACGCTGATCGCGGCGGAAGTCGCCCGAGAGGAGCCCCATCATCGGTCGGATCTCGTCGGGTCCGGCGACGAGATCGATCCCGCGCCCACGTCTCCGCAGGATGAGGGCCGTGTAGAGCGCGTCGTCTTTGAACATGCCGAGGCACATCACACGGCCGTCCGGCGCGAGCGTGTCGAGCGTTCGCTCCACCATGACGCTGGTGGGGACTGGCAACCCGCGCAGCCGCGCCGGCCAGCTCTCGAGGACGCCCTCGTGCAAGAGCTCGCGCACCACGGTGATGAGCTTCAAGGACTGCTCGATGAAGTCGTCTTCACGGCGTGCGCGCGCGCCGAAGCGCTCCATCATTTCGTCGAGCCCACCCTGCGTGAGCGCGAGGCCCCAGCTCGCGTGATGACGCTCTGCGAGCTCACCGAGCGTCGGCGTGTCGTCGGGGCGGTCGAGGCGGCCCTTCAGCGTGTGGAGGACCTTGCGAATGCGGCCGGCTTCGCCGCGCACGACGATCACCCCGCCGCGCGGGCGCGTGGCTTCGCGGCTGGCGGGTGCGCGCGGCTGGAAGAGCTGGAGCGCTCGCCTCCAGTCCTCGGTGGTCCATCCTTCGAAGCGAACGTCGGCCGTGAGCACGGAAGACCCGACGTATAGCCGAAACGCCCGCGGATTACCGCGCTTTCACTGGCAGGACTTGGGGTCCATCGACTGCTCGAGCGCGCGGACGATGCAGTCCTTCTTGGCGCAGAAGCCGGCGCGGAGCTCGCCTTTGGTCGTCGCTGCGAACGCCTTGAGCGCCGCGAGGTCGGCCTTCTCCACCGAGCAGACGAAGTTCCGTCGCGAGTGCTCGGCGAAGACGTAGTACTTGCCCGACACGCCGCCTTCCCACTTTTGCGGGGACGGCAAGTCGCGGCCGTCGGGCGTTTCGGTGGCGACCCAAGAGCCGAACATCGCGACCTTGTCGGCGCCGTAGACGGTGCCGGGGCGGACCATGCCGCTCCAGGTCGGGTAGTCGACGTCGATCCATTTGCCGTCGAGCTGATCGTAATCGTCGATGACGGTAACGGTGGCGTTCGTCTTCGGGTTGTAGGCGCGGTTCGCGTCGTAGACCTTGCGCATCGAGATGCCGAGGATGTGCGTGAGCTCGATCACGTGCTCGGCGTTCATGCGATTGCACCCGCCCGACACCGGCCCGCGCTGGAGGTACCAAACGTTGTCCTCCGGCAAGCTCGGGTTCTGCGTCGACGTGATCGGTCCGTGGAACGCGATCCCGTTGTTGTAGGCGATGAAGGGGTAGCCACCCCACGGCACGAAGTGCTCGCCTTCTTCGGCGGTGACGGCCGAGCCGTCGGGCCGGTACGGCTTCGCGAGCTGGAAGTGATAGACGCCAGGCGAAGAGTTGTTCTTGCCCGGGCGCGCGGTGGCGATCGGATAGACGATCTCCAGGCGCTGTCGACCCGTGTCGGGGAACGACTTGATGTGCGGAAGCTTCGAGACGTCGAGGCTCGTGGGCGCGTAGCCCGTCACGCGAACCGTGTGCCCCTTGAGCGAGACGGTCACCGACGGATTGGTGAGCGCCGGCAGCGGGCCGTCGTAGAACCACTCGGCGTCGGCCTTCTTGGTGAGCGCGTCATCCGACGTCTCGTTCGTTGTGTCGGCATCCTCCGACGACGAGGCGCAGGCGGTCGCGAGCACGGAGCCGAGCAGGACGAGGGCGAGGGAAAGGCGAGACATTCTGCGGAGCCTCCTTCAGACATCCGCCTACATGCCGGTGCCGTGCCATCCCGGTGGCCCTTATTTGGCCAATGATTTCAGGTCGATTTCTCCAGTGAGATGGAAAAAGACCCGGTCCATGTCATCGGCCGGAGACGACCTCACCGGCTGGCGACGCGGAGGACGCGGACGGGCGCAGCCAGGCCCACCGCCCCGTCGCAGTAGACGGTGAGCGCGCCCGAGAGTCGGGCGTTGTCGAGGCGTCGCGTGAGGGCGAGCTCGAGCGCGAGGGCACGATCGCCGCACGGGCCGCCGGCGCGACCCGGCCGCGAGAAGTGTGCGGTGTACATGCGAAGACCGGCCTCGGGGAACGCTTCGATGCGACCCGCCGCCGTGAAGGGCGCCGACGGGTCGAAGAGATCGAACCCGTTCTTGAGCGCGAGGGACACGTCAGTCGCCCCGTCGCGGGCGGCGTGCTCTTCGACGTGGAGCTGACCTTCGGCGCGAATGTCGAGCGTCACCGTCGCGTCGAAGCGCTCGGGGCCAGCCGGTGCCGCCTCGTCCTTCTTGCATCCAGCGCCGATCGCGGAAGCCGCGACCACGGCCAGCGTGAGCGCGCGGAAATTCATCGGTCGCTTCATCGCGTCACCCGCGGGGCTGCGTTGAGCCCGCTCGCGAACGCCGCCGCGCTCGCCTCGTCGGTGGTGAGGAGGTGGAATCGCCAGCGCGCGCGCTCGGTGAGAGGGATCGTCTCGTCGGAGAAGGTGACGTCGCCGCTCTTGGGCGTGACGCGCGCCGCGAGGTGCACGAACGCCATGTCCTTCACCAAGAAGCGCCCGTCCCCCAAGCCGATGAGCCCGTCGTGGAGCGGGAGGAAGATCTGTTCGAAGCCGAACGCCTCGCGTGGCGCGTGGACCGGCGTTTCGGTCAAGGCAGGCGTCGTCACGATGTCGCCCATCGCGCCGCCGAAGGTGACCGCGACCCGCGGATCGTCGCCGGGCGCGATGTCCACTTCGGCCACGAGGTGCGCGTCGTCGATCTTCTGCCAGCTCACGGTCACCGGGCGGTCTGGCGCCGTCACCGTCACGGGCAACGGCGCGCTCGTCGGGACGCTCGCGAGCGCCGCACTCGCACCCTCGACCATGGATCCGGCCTTCGCGTCGATGATCACGCTCGGTCGCGAGCCCTTGGCCCGGGTGACGATCGAGCGAGCGATTCGCAGCGCTTCGGTGAGGTGCGCGAGGCCGTATTCGACCTCGTTCTTGATGGGCGTGATGCCGGACGCGTCGCTCACCTGACCGAGCGCGAGCTCTTTCCACGCGACGCCGAGCTCGCTCTTCACGTCGAGGCTCGCCGCGCGCGCCGCCGTCTCGGCGAGGACGAGCTCCCGGTGCGCGATCGCGCCCAGCGTGCGCACTTCGTTGTCCCGCTCGTCGGCGCCGAAGATCGCGCGACCGCCCATCCACTTGAACGTGGAGTTCGTCGATTGCGGTTGCCACGTGCCGTCGAGGAGGGGCGGCGGGGCTTCGCCGATGCCGGCTTGCTCGAGCGCGTCCACGTAGCGCGCGATGGGCGTCACCGCGTAGCCCTGCGCCTCGAGATCCGAGAGCTTCTTCTCGTAGGCGGCGACGGCGTCCGGCTTCTTCACGAAAGTGAAGTACGGGTTGGCGTTGCCGGTAGCCATGAGCTCGCCGTCGTCGACGAACGTGTAAGTGGCACTGATCGAGTCGGCGCCCGCGCTCACCGTCTGCTCTTCGGTCACCAGCACGCGGCCTTCGCCCACTCGGTAGAGTGGTGCGGCCGTGACGCCCGGGTGCTGGTAGCCGAAGTTCTGCTTCGTCCACACCAAGGTGCGCCGCCCGTGTTGCGGCAGCGCAGCCGCGATCCCGAGGCCAATCTGCCCCTCTTGGCAGAACACCGTCGTGGAGACCGGAATGCCGGCGCCGGCGAAGACGGCGTCGGTCGCAGCGATGGACCGCTCCCAGTCGACGCGCGGGTACGCGATGTAGAGCTGGTCGGAATAGTGAAACGAGACGACGTCGATCTGCTTTCGCGCGGCGAGCGTGCGGAGCTTGTCGAGGACCGTGGGATGGCGCGCGGCGAGCACCTCGAGCATGTAACCCTGGAGCTCGATGTCCTGGCCCCACGTTGGGTGGGCGAGGAAGAGATCGAGCACCGGCTCGAACGACTCGACGATGATCGCGTCTTCGATCGCGCGCTCGGATCGGTCGTTTTCGGGGCTGCCCATGCCCACGAGGCCTCCCGCGACGTATTGCAGGTTGAAGTGGAAGACGCCGAGGGCGAAGCGTTTGGCTTCGGCGCGCGCTGCGGCGGGCGTGAGAAACGTGACGGCGCCGAGCGCCGCGGCCGCGAGCGTGGAGAACGAAGAGCGAAGCGTCATGAGGCGATCAGTCCGTGGTCGCGTCGCTGATACCGACGTCGGGGCCCGCGTCGGGCAAGGGCGCGCTCGAGCCGCCGTCTCCGAGGCACGTGTCCTTGCGACCGAGCGCGGCGAGCGCGCGCACGCACGCTGGGTCGTCGCTCGCGATGGGCTCGATGCCGTGCGGCGTCGGTGGGCACATCACCGTCACGTAGACGTCACGCGGCGCTGCGGCGAGGTTGCCGTCGGGGCTCGCGTCGGGGAGCGGCGGTGCGGAAACGCAGCGGGCCGGGCAGTCGCCCGGATCGGCGCCGCGGAGGACGTCGAGCGACGTCGCCGTCGCGAGGCAATCACGTTCGGGCGCGTAGCGCCGCCCGAGGAAGACGTACGTGGGATCGCTGCACGCGAGCACCAAGGCCGATGCCGCGACGGCGCCGACGAGACCACAAAAGAGAAGATGGCGCACGGGAGAGATCCTCGTGCGCCATCATAGTGAGGTCGCGCGCCCCGTCGAGGGCGGGCGACCTCGCGGTTGCGATCAGCCGACCGGCGCGACGCCGTCGTTCACGAGGCCGGGAGGCGCCGCCGGACCGTTGGCCGCGGGCGCGCCCGGGGCGGGCGTCGGCGCGGGCGTCATCGCCGCCGGCTTGCGGATGACGAGGATGCCTTCGATCTGCTCGGCGGGGACCGAGCCGAACTTCGAGATCTCGTGCTCGTTTTGGTACTGGTTGTTGGAGAGCGTCGCGACGTCGACCCAGACCTTGCTCATGTCGAGCTTGCTCTGGCCGTTGTAGAGGCTCTGGAGCGTGATGGTCTTGGGGCCCGACTTGAGGTCGCCCTTGAGGCGGCCGAGCGTGTCGATGCTGCGGACGTCACCGGTGAGGATCTGCGCGAAGGGAACGCGCATCAGGTAGATGAAGCCGGCGGTGCCGCCCTGGGGCGTACCGGCCGACGACCAGCTGTTGGCCGCGGCGAGGGTGACCGAGCAGGCGACGAGCGGCGACGGCTGCGACGAGACCGACGAGGAGTTGGCGTCGAGCGACGAGTACGTCTGATAGAAGTTCTCGTGACGGTCGATCATCGAGAAGAAGCGCGCGAGGAGCGGGCAGCTCTGGTCGGTGGGCGCGTCGCCGGTGCAGCCGGTGCTGTCGCTGAACATCTCCATGAAGCCGAAGTCCGGCTTGTTGATGTTCTCCTTCTTCCACTTGGGGTCGACGCGGTCGAGCGCGACCACCGCGCCCGTCGGCGCCTTCATGCTGAGCGTCTGGCTGCCCGACACGATCGAGAGCTGGAGGCCGCCGCCGAACTGACCGGACGAGTTGATCGCCACCGTCGCCGAGGTGATGGGGAGCTTCTCGCCCGAGGCGGGCGCGAGCGACTTCCCGTCCGCCGACACCGTGTACGTCGTGTTGTTGTCGCCCTTCAGCTTGGCGCCCGGGACGAGGGTCGCGGGGCCGGGGGCGATCCAATCCGCGACCTGGTCGCCGTTGCGGTCTTCGACGAAGACGCCCGGGCTACCGGGGTTGCGCATGTACATGCCGTCCTGCACGTCGCCGATCTTCGACTCCGCGCGGGTGTCGAACACCATCTGACGGAGCGCCATCTGCGAGTTCTTGCGATCGCGGTAGGCGAGGCGGTCCTTGGCGAACTCCGTGCACACGTCCGAGGTGCTGCCGCTCTTGCAGAGCGTGAGCATGCGGCGAAGGACGCGGTCCGAGTAGTTGGACTCGAGCCACGACGGGCGGAGGCCACCGAGGCCGCGGAAGTCGTACCACTCGTCGAGGTCCTTCTTCTCGCAGCTCGCCGCCGCCGTCTTGTACGCCTGCGCGTACTGGTCGTAGTTGGTGAGGGTCTTGTTCTGCGCATAAGCGCCGGTGACCTCGCCCTTCGAGATCTTGATGAGGAACTTGGTCTCGCACACCGAGAAGGGCCGGATGCCCTTGGTGCTGCCGCCGTTCGCGGTCGTGTGCGAATTCCAGACGAAGTCCTCGTTGGTCATGAGGTTCTGGAAGGCGGTGTCGTCCATTCCGTGGAACGGCGTGACGCGGCCGACGGCCTCGTCCGTCTTCACCTCGGGCGCCGCGAAGAACACCATCGAGGCGATGGTCTGAACGCGGCGCTTCAGGAGCTCGGGCTCCTTCACGTACTCGAGCTTCACGGCGTCGAGGAACTTCTTGGCCACGGTCTTGTTGAAGTCCGCGCTCGTGTTCGCCGGAAGCGAGCCGTAGTTGTTGAGGTGCGCCGCGTCGATCTCGCGCGCGATGCGCTCGAGGTTCGCGAGCGCGGCCTTCTCGAGGGGTGCGCCGAGCACGAGGGCGCCTTCATCCGCCGCTTCGGGCTCGTCGGCCACTTCTTCTGCGGAGCTGCAGCCGACGGCGAGGGTGAGAAGCGCGAGGACGGAGGCGGTAAGGGCAACGGTACGCATGATGACCACCGTGTTGCAGATCTCATACCGTCGTTGGACCCTGTCAGATCCACGACTTGGCAGCGGACCGGTGGGCAGGCTGGGGCGTGACCACTCCATCGATGAGGTCCATGGCCGGGGGCGTTCCAGCCCGGCGGACGGGCGGCATGGAAGGCCAAACGCCGTGGGGCCCGAGAGGCGCCACGGCGTTGGCAATCGAGGTGGGGAGCGGATCGTCAGCTCGATGTCTTGCACTCGAGCGCGTGCTCGGCGGGCGACATCTGGAACGGGCCGCCGTAGTCGACGTATCGGAGCGACGCCTTGAACGAGCCCGCGGGATCCGTCGGAAGCTTCAGCGTCACGTCGCCGTCGTAGAAGTCGGTGCCCGAGAGCGACGTGGTCGCCGCGCCCGGCTTCCCGCGGAGGACGAAGGTCCCGTGCGGAGCGCGGTCCTGCATCTCGCCTTTCTTGGGAGTGACCGTGAGCAGCACGCGTCGGTCGGCGTCGCCCTTCTTCACGTCGAGCCGCACCTTGAACGCTTTGGTGTCGCATTCGGCGCGCAGATCCGACTTGGCGCTCGGATCGACCTTTTCGAGGATGAACGACTCGTCGTTCTCGTTCTTCAGGGTGAGCTGCTCAGCAGAGCGCTTGTCGATCTTGAACTTGAAGGGAACCGTGCTCACTGGGCACGAGAGCGCGAGGCTCTCCGACTTGATCTCCCACGTACCGAGGCACGTGCCGGTGACGCGCGATGGGCTCCCCGGGTAGTCGTATTTGAACCGAACGGGCTGCGACGGCGTGTGCCCGTTGGGGAAGTCGGTGTCGATGCCGACGCTCATCGCGGGGATGAAGTCGTGCTTCGGGGTCTTCTGTCCGGCGACGGCAACGTAGATCGCTTTGTCGAGGCCGCCCTTGGTCGCGAGCGCGCCCTCGTCGACCGAGTCCGAAGGCGCCGGGGATCCGTCGCCCTCCTGTACGCCGCCCCCGCAGCCGACGCTCGCGAACGCGAGGACCGAAGAGACGAACAGCGAAGCGCGCAAGAGGCGGGTCATGTCCTCCGGCGTGCACTCCGCGTGCCGCGGGTCGATTCCGCGATTGCGCGCCAGGAAGCGCTCCCTGTGCACTCCCGCGGCGCAGTTCGTCGCGTCGTCACGAGCCCGTCCGATGGACGCGTGCACCACCCGCGCGGCGAGCGGCTCGGTGTGCGCGCCGTCGATTTAGGATGTGCAACGGAGTTGCATCCGGCGATCAAGCCACCGGGCGACGGCGGCGACGCGCCAGCGCGAAGAGACCGAGCGAGAACGCGAGGCCCGTCACGGCGCCGGGCGTGCGCGCCGCACCGGCAGCGACGCAACCGCAACCACCGCCTTCGCCGCCCGCGTCGGCCCCGGCGGGCGGAGCGTCGGCGGGGGGCGTCGTGCCGGTCGCGCCGGGCGGAGCGTCGGGCACCGAGACGGGTCGCACGATGAGGACGCCGTCCGAGAGCGCATCAGGGCTCGGACCTTTGGGGGACAGCGCGCGCACGGCGACGGCGTAGCGCGCGCCGAGGGAGAGCTTGAGGTCCTTGATCGTCGTGTGCGTGTCGGCGCCGACGTTGCGCCACGGCGCGACGAGCTTGGAGGCCTCGTCGACGACCGCCACTTCGTAGCCGGTCGCGCCCGGCGAAGCGCTCCACGCAGCGGAGAGCTCGCTCGTGCTCGACCACTCGGAGATGTCCTTGGCGCCGTCCTTCGCCAGATCGACGTCGAGCACGGGCGCCGGCGAAGGGACCGCCTCGTTCTTGAGCCCGTAGAGGAAGCCGTCGGCTGCGCCGACGATGATCTCGTCGCGTCCGTCGCCGTCGGTGTCACCGAAGACGGCCTCGCCCACGGCGACGCCGAGCTCGACGGAGAAGTCGAGGGTCGCCGCGCACGGGTTCACGCCGTAGAGGTGGCCGTCGGTCGAGCCGACGAGCGCGGTGGGTCGGTTGCCGCCGAGGAGGTTCGTGTGCGCGGTGGTGCTAGTGAGCTGGCCCAGGAACTCGGTCCCGGCGGCCGTCTCGTCGGTGAAGAGCTTTCCGCCAGCGAGGACCACGGTGGAAACGACTCCGGCTTTGAGGGCCGTCAACTTGAGGCGCGCCGGATGGAGGAGTGAGCCCTCGACGAGCACCGGCTCGCCGCTGCAGCGCACGATCGCACCGTATGGATAGGGGCGGTCGTCGTCGGTCGACGCGTAGAGCGTCGTCGCGAGATCATGGGAGTAGGCAGCGACGGGCGCGTATCCGCCTTGCACCACCACCTCGCTCGTCCCGTCACCGTCGATGTCGATCGGAACCGGCAAGAAATACGACTGACCCGAGCCGCCGTTCATCATCGACGCGCCATTCGTTCCGTCGAGCACGTACGTCGTCGGCCCTTGGAGCAAGAGATCGTCGATGCCGTCGGCGTTCCACTTGGCCACCGAGATGCCGGCGGGCTGTCGACCGGCGCCGGGTGTGACGGGGGCCGCGTTCCACAGCGTGCTCCCGTTCTTGCCGGAGAGCGCGCGCACGTTGAGCACCACGTCGCTGAGCGAGCCCCACTCCGACACGAAATCCGGAATCGCGTCGCCGTCGAGGTTGGCGGGCGTGAGATCGTTCAGCGGACGCACCGGCAGGCTCGCGCTCCAGATCGTCGATGCGTCGGCCCGCAGCGCAACGGCCTGATAGCTGGTGGCGACGCCGCTCCCGCTCGATTGGTATGCCACGAGCCCAGGCTTGGTGCCGTCGAGGCCGGCGACGAGCGTCGGCGCGGTGGTGAACGGCTTCTCCCAAGTGGGCGAAGGCGGAACGGCCAAGCTCGCCTCCTTGGGATCGAGCCTGAGCAGCGTCCCGCGGCTGTCGGGGACGACGATCGAATCGGTCGCGTCTTGGCCGAGCGGGAAAGTGCGCGCGGTCGTCGTCAGCTCGCGGAAGCCGCCCGACGCGTAGAACCCGCCGACGCGAATGACGAGCGGCTTCGGGAACTCGCCGCAGCACGTCGCCGTTCCGAGCGACGTATCGAGGAGCTCGAGGTATCCGTCGGTGCGGGCCAACGCAACGGGGCTGCCCGTCTCTGCGGGGAGGTCGAAGAAGCGTTGGACGTTCACTCCGGGCGGTAGCGTCCGTGTGGTGAGCACCTTCGGCGCGCCCGCTGCTGCCGAGTAGGCGGTCATGATCGGCGCGCCCTGTCCGTCTACGGTGATGAGGTCGGCGAGACCGTCGTGATCGAGATCCGGAGCCACGACGTCACCAAGCGTCGTTTGCGTGGCGAATCGATCGCGAACTGCGCGCGTCACCGTCACGTGGTCGGGGATGACCCAGAGCTGGGTCAACGTCGGGGTGGGCGTGCGCGTGAAGCCGTGAGCGACGGTGCTCGTTCCCCCGGTGTTGGTGAGGAGCACGCGTCGCCCCTTGGTCGTCATCTCGGCCGTACCGGAGACGGTGTGCCCGACGAGCGGCGTCACCAGATCCGCGCCGGTCATCGCGTCCATCACGTGCGTGCTCCACCCCGTGCCGGGCGTGTAGCCGGAAACGATGACCTCGGCTTTGCCGTCCCCGTCCAAGTCCACGACGGGATCGACGAAGCGCACGTCGCCTCCGGCGTCGGGCGCGATCACGTTCGACCAGAGGACGTGGAACATCTGCACGCCGGTGAAGTACTTGAGGACCGTGACTCGCCGCTGCTTGTCGGCGGGCTGATCCGACGAGTTGAGGACACAGACGAGCTCCTCGCCCTTCTCGCCGTCGATGTCGAACGGGCGGCACGCGTGCGCTTGGTTCCACACGCTCGTCGTCGTCTCGGAGAAGCCGATGCGCGTGCCGTTCGCGCCGTTGAAGAGCTCGAAGTGGTCGCTGTCGGCGAGGAGCACCTCGAGCTTCTTGTCGCCGTCGACGTCCACGAGCGTGAGGCTCTGACCGCCACCGCATCGAACGAACGGCGTGGTCCAAAGGAGCTTCGGCGCGGCGAATCCGCTGGCGAACGAGTAGACGAATCCGGTCTTGCCGCTGTTGAGCCCGCAGCATCCGCACTCCTGGATGAGGAGCTCCGGCTTCCCGTCGCCGTCGAGATCGCCGATGCGTACGCCACCGACGGTGCCCATCTCGCCCGCGGGCTCACGCCACTCGACCGCGCCGGTCTTGGCCGACAAAACGACGACGCCACTCGTGGGGTTGGAGCTCACGATGTCGGCGGCGCCGTCGCCGTCGACGTCGACGATGGCGTAGATGTCCCGCAGGCCGAGGGGCACCGACTGCCAAACGATCGCGTCGTTGTCGCGCTTCGCGACGATGCGTCCGCTCGTCGAAAAGAGAAGCTCGGGCTTCCCGTCGCCGTCGACGTCGGCCGTGGCGAGCTGGGCCGGGCCGATGGATCCGCCGAGGTACGTGCGCCAATAGGGAACCGGTTTGGCGAGGTCACTCTTGCCGCCGCACGCGCCGGCTCGGGATGCGTCGCCGCGCGCCATCGGCCAGCTCGCCGCGGCGTCGCTCGCGGAGAGCAGCGTAAGGGCGGACGCGACGATGAAGAGGGGACGAAGGAAGCGGTACGGCATGGGCGGAAAACATGCAGCGCCTGGTCCACGGTTAAAGCGCGCGCAACTCCGTGAGAAGAGGACGGCCGCCCCCACCCATTGCTCGAATCGAGATCTCAATTCGAGAGCGCGATCTGCGCCGCGTTCCAGGCGCCGTGGCTACTCGACGACGCGAATGCGGAGATCGGTCAGCTGCGCGGACGTGACCGCCGTCGGCGCGTCGGTCATGAGGTCCGAGCCCTTCTGCGTCTTGGGGAACGGGATGACGTCGCGCAGGCTCTCGGCTCCGGAGAGAAGCATCGCGAGGCGGTCCATGCCGATCGCGATGCCGCCGTGGGGCGGCGCGCCGTAGCGGAGGGCGTCCAAGAGGAAGCCGAACTTCTGGCGCGCGTCGTCGTCGTCGATGCCGAGCGCGCGGAAGACCTTGGCCTGCACCGCCGGATCGTGGAGACGGATCGAGCCGCCGCCGATCTCGAAGCCGTTCAGCACGAGGTCGTAGCGGTAGCAGAGGACCTTGCCCGGATCCTTGTCGAGGAGGTCGACGCAGTCGTCGTGCGGGCGCGTGAACGCGTGGTGCGCGGCGACCCAGCGCTTCGCGTCGTCGTCGTACTCGAAGAGCGGAGGGTTCACGACCCACAGGAAGCTCCACTTCCCGCCGTGGCCGACCTCCGGGATCATCTTGAGCTTCTTGGCCAGGTGAACGCGGAGGTTCGCCATCACGGTTTGGACCACCGACTCCTTGCCGAACTGGAAGAAGAGGTAGTCGCCGTCCTTGGCGCCGGTCGCTTCGTTGATCGCCTTGCGGAGCTCGGGCGTGATCGTCTTGGCGAGCGGCGACTGCACCCAGTTGCCTTCGGCGTCGACCTTGGCGCGCGCGAGGCCCTTGGCGCCCATGCCCTTCACGAACTCTTCGAGCTTGTCGACCTCGGTGCGCGAGAGCTGCACGTCACCGACCTGCGAAGGCACCTTGATGGCCTTCACGATCTCGGCGGGGAGATCGCGCCGGTAGGTGCCGTTGGCGAACTTCTCGGCGATGGGCTGCCAGAACGGAACGCCGCCGCCCTTGTGATCGACGACGAGGCCGGTCACGTCGGTGTGCGGCATCTGGAAGCGGAGGTCGGGCTTGTCGTTGCCGTAGCGGCCCATCGACTCTTCGAAGGGCATCTGCGGAAAGCGCCCCGACGGGAAGAGCTCGAGCAGGTCGACGTTGAGCACTTCCTTCCAGATCTTGAAGATGAGGCCTTCCATCACGCGGAAGACGTCGTCCTGGTTCACGAACGACATCTCGACGTCGATCTGCGTGAACTCGGGCTGGCGATCGAGGCGGAGGTCCTCGTCGCGGAAGCATTTGACGATTTGGAAGTACTTGTCGAAGCCCGCGACCATGTAGAGCTGCTTGAAGAGCTGCGGGCTCTCGGCGAGCGCGAAGAACTTCCCGGCCGCCATGCGCGACGGGACGAGGAAGTTGCGGGCGCCGCCGGGCGTGTACTTCACCATGAAGGGCGTCTCGAGCTCGAGGAAGCCCTGGTCGTCGAAGTAGCGACGCGTCGTCTGGTTGATGCGGTGGCGAACGCGCAGGCTCTTCTGCAAGGGCGCGCGGCGGAGATCGAGGTAGCGGTACTGAAGGCGCTTCTCTTCGGCCGTGTCGAGCTCGTCGGTGATCTCGAAGGGCGGGGTGTCGGCCTTGTTGAACACGGTGAGCTCGGCGGCGTGGACCTCGATCTCGCCGGTCGCGAGGCGCGGGTTCTTGTTCCCGCCGCGGCTCACGACCTTGCCGCGAATGCCGATGACCCACTCGGTGCGGAGCGCCTGCGCGGCTTGGTAGGCGGCCTTGGGCGCGTCGCCGAAGCCCTTCAAGTCGGGATCGAACACGAGCTGCGTGATGCCCTCGCGATCGCGCAGGTCGACGAACACGCAGCCGCCGTGATCGCGGTAGCTCGCGACCCAGCCGAAGAGGACTGACTTTACCCCTCCATCGCCGTTTGGGGAATCTTCGGGGCGGCGCGCCCGACCGCACGCGCTACTTGGCGACGAAATCGGTGCTGAGAACGAGGGGCGGCTTGGGCGGCGCGGCCGCGGCGCCGGGCGAGGGGTTCGAGACCATCTTGGGCTTCAAGACCGCTTTCGACGCGTACGCGCGCGTGGACTCGCTGTAGCGGTTCTCGTTCGCTGCGGCGGTGTCGCGCGCCTCGGTCTCGTGCGACGACGCTTCCGTCATCCAGGTCTCGACCGCGGCCGCGGTGGGCGGGGGCCCGGCGATCGGGGCGGGCCGGGGTGCGGGCGGCGGACCTCCCTTCGATCCGTCCGCGAGGGTCGCGACTGGCGCGGTGGCTTCGGCGCGCGCGGTGAGCGCCTCCATGGCGATCGATTGGGCGAGCTTCGAGCGGTGGATGCGCTCGAGCGAGTGATGCGCGAAGAGTCTCGCGCCGCGGATCTTCCCGTCGATCGCGTACGCGACACCGACGACGTCGGTGCTCGGTGTGGTCGCTCCCAGCGCGCCCTCGATTTGGGCGGCCAGCGCCGTGCGCTCGCGGGCGATCTGCGCGTCGTCGAGGGTGGCCATGAAGGTGCCGGTGTCGGCGCTCTTCTTGTGCGAGGCGTTGGCGACCGCGACCTCGGACCAGACCTCGCTCTGATCTTTCTTGTATTGTGCAGCGGCCCGGACCTTGGTCGTGGCGATGAGGTCGGTCGCGCCGAACTTTCCGCCCGTCACCTGGCCCGCGCGCTGTCCCGTCCAGCGGCCGTGCTCGACGCAAAACGCGTCGACGGGCGTGGTCTTGCCCGGCTCGATGAGGAAGTCCTGGCCGATCTCGCGATCCTGATTGCCGCCCTTCACTACGGTGCCGGCGAGCACGAAGACCGACGCCTTCCCCTTGTTCTGGATGACGAGCGTGTTCACCGTGGGGCCGGCCGCCCGCGCGACTGCGTGCCGCCCGTGGCGCTGGGCCGGCGGGGGAGGTGCGCCAACGGCGCCATTGCTCTCGCTGCCGACCTCACGCACCTCGGCCGCGCCCGAGCGGAGAGCCTCTTCGAGCGTCACGACCGGGCCGGGGTCGACCTGCGCCTTCGTGGGCGCGGTGAGCGGGTAGACCGCGACGTTCCCAAACGAGCGGGGCGCGCCGACCGTGAACGGACTGCCGCCGCTCTTGTCCGCGGCGCTCGGCGTCGACTGGCCGTCGCCCGGCGCGGCGTAACCGATCGGGCACGATGTGGCCGCGAGCACCGCGGCGAGCGCGAGACCCCCGAACGTCGGTAAAAGGTGCCGAATCAGGACCTTCATGAGACCTCCTCGTGTGCCGCCGCCGCGCGCGGCGAGCGATCAGACACGCGCGCAGCGCCGAGTCTTGGCCACGAAGCTTCAGGGCGTGGCGAATTTCGCTGGCGTTTGGGTCAGAGGCGCTCAATCGTTCTCGGGTGACGTGTACGTCGTGCACCCCAGCGAGCGTCGCCGAGCAGGAAGCGGCCGTCGTTCGGGCCGAGTCGCGCATCGCGGCGGTCTTCGGTCGTCCGGCGATGCAGTCGGGCACCAAGATCGAGGTCATCGACGCCGCGGCGATGAAGGCGAAGTGGGTCGAGGTTCGCATGGCCGACTGGCGCAAGGCCAACCGGGAGCCGATGGATCCCGATCGGCTCGCGGCGCACAGAGTTGTCGAGGCGACCGCCCAGCAGCACTACGAGAAGATGTACGGCGAAGGAGAAATCCACGCCTTCGCGTACGGAGACACGGTCTACGTGTCGCCCGAGTTGCCCGAGAGCGCGGTGGCCCACGAGGTCATGCACACCAAGCTGCACCCGGCCGCTCGCGACTGGATGTTCGACAACAACGGTCCCGAAGTGGCCAACCAGATGAACGAGTCGCTGACCGAGTACTTCAACAGCCAGCTCCCGACGGGCCCAGCGCAGCCACCGACGGGCAAGCCGGTCGGCGCCGAGTACACGGTTGGTCGCGACGTGCTGGTCGAGCTTCGAGACGAGCGGCTCGGCCCGGACGGGGATCAGCTCCTCCGCCGCTTCTACTTCGACGGCGACGTGAAGGGGCTCAACGATCGTTTGACCGCCAACAATCCGGCCGGGGCCGCGGAGTTCTGGAACGACTACCGAGACCGATTGAAAGCGCGTGCCCCGGCGCCGGTGCCGCCCGCCGCGACGGTGCAGGAGGCCTCATGAGTCGCTGGCCGTGGGAGATTCAATACGTCGACCCGCGCACGCTTCCCGACCGCGCTTCGCGCGTGAGCCAAGCAGCGTTCGCCGTCGCGTCGTCCGTCGCGGTCGGACGCGCGTCGCGCGCCACCGTTCGTCCGGAGGTGGAGCGATTGCGCGCCGAGATCGCCACGATCGGGCCCGAGGTGGCGCGGCTCGACTCCGCCGCGCGCCGCGCCGTAGGGTTCGCACTCTCCGAGGCGCGGCTCGATCTCGACTACGCCGAGGAGTCGACCTCGGTGACGAGCCTTCGCTTGTCCAAGCTGCTCCGCGGGCAGAAGCCGTCCTGACTCTCGCCGGCGGCGACGCGGGAAAGTTGTCGGTGGAGGCCCGACCTGTGTAGTCGTGGCTCGTGAAGGCTTCGCCTCGGCCGGACCTCGTCACGCGCGGTCTCTTCGCGCTTGCGCTCGCGCTTCCGTTCGTAGCCGCGGTGGCGCACGCGGGGCTCGTCGACGACGGCGCGCACGACGCGGCGATCCTGCGCGGCCTCGGGCTCGCGGCCAGCCGCTGGCCGACCCCCGACGGGGTCTTGGCCGCGCCCTTCATCGCACTACCGGTCGGCACCTTGGTGTTTCGGCTCGCGCTCCCCTCCGCGGTCTCGGCCGCCCTCGCGTCGGCAGCCCTCTTCGCGCTCGCGCGTCGCGTCGCCGCTCGTGTGATCGGTGACGAGACGCCGCGCCTCGTCGCGGCGGTCGCGACCTTCGCGGCGCTCGCCACGACCCTCGGGCGTCCGTGGCAGGTGGAGGCGACGGGGCCGCTCGGCGCGACGATCGGCGCCGCTGCGGCGCTCGGCGCGATGGCATGGGTGGCGCGAGAGGCCGACGCGCCCGACGCTTCGTGGCGCACCCGTCTCCGGCTCGACGGTCTCGCCGGCCGGATGCTACCGGTCCTCGCGGCGAGCCTCGCGCTCGTCGTGATCTTCGCCTTGCGCCGCGCGCATGGCGGTCCACCCGTCGCGGAGCCCACGGCGTGGACGTGGATCTTCGATCGCGCGCGCGTCACGTCGTTCGTGATGCGCGACGTCGGCGCCGTCACCACGCTGCTCGCTGCGCTCGGCTTGGGGGTCGCCTTGATCGCGGCGCGCTCGCGATGGGTCGGCGCTGGCCTCGCGCTGGCTGGAGCCGTCGCCGCGGCGTTCGTCGGCTGGGGCGCGAACGTGGGGCCGGAGCGATTCTCGGCCTTCGCGCTGGTGGTCGCCGCGGTGGTTCAGTCGTTCGCCGGGCTCGGGCTCACGTGGGTCGTCCGCCGCGTGGCGCGCCTGCGACTCCCGCTCGCCACCGCGAGCGCCGCGATGGTCGCGCTCCTCGGGGCCGCGTTCCCCGCCATCGCGTACGACGAGGCGACGTTCGCGCGTGAAGCGAAGAGCGCGCTCGAGCGCGTCGATTGGGGTCGAGCGATCGTGGGCGACGCACCCGATGGGGCCCTGGTGGTGCTCGAAGATCGGCGCGCCACCGAGCGACTCGTGGCGGCGGGGCTCATCGGTGAGCTTCCGACGTTCCTCGAGATCGTGCCGCTCGACGACATCGGCGGCCCCATGGTGCGAGCCGCGTTGGCGCGAACGCCATCGCTCGTTCCGCTCGTCCGTGACGTCACCTTGACCGGGCTCCCTACCGAGGTCGCGCTGAGCAACCTCGCCGCCGATCACGCGGTCCATCTTGTGTATAATGCACGTTTCGAGCGCGCGCTCGCACGCCACTTGGTGCCGGCCGGTGCGCTCGATCGATTCGAGC
This sequence comes from Polyangiaceae bacterium, assembly GCA_044224815.1. Taxonomy (GTDB): domain Bacteria; phylum Myxococcota_A; class Polyangia; order Polyangiales; family Polyangiaceae; genus JADJCA01. Next base: position 7,611 of record JBGAJR010000010.1, on the reverse strand, counting down.
CCGAGCCGCGTGGCGTCGCCGACCGCAAGCGCGGAGTGGAGCTCGCCGAAGAGGCGCTCGCCCCGGTGATCACTGCGACCCGTGAGGCAGACGCTCGCGCGATGGGAGGATCGACGGCGGCGCTCCTCGGGGCGCGGGCCGAGGGGTTCGCCACGATTCACGATCGCGAGCTCGGCGCGCGAACGGTGGCGACGATGCAGGCGTTCGCGCCGGGCGAGGCGCGCATCGCCGCGCTCGAGGCTCGCTTTCGCGGTGGCAAGGGTCGCGAAGCGAGTCGTCGCTGAGCGGCGCTCCGTTCACGTGGTGCGTCGCGCGTCCCGTGCTACCTCGCTCGGCGTGCGTCCGTGACGCTCGCGGAACGCGCGCGCAAACCGCCCGAGATCCGTGAAGCCGACCGCGAACGCAGCTTCCGTCACGGAGTGATGACCGGCGCGGAGGAGCTCCGCGGCGCGCGTCACGCGGAGCTCCTTGAGGTACGCGTACGGCGCGCGCCCCGTCGCCTCGCGGAAGGCCCGGCTGAAGTGGAAACGGCTCATGCTCGCGGCCTTGGCCATCGCGTCGACCGCGAGCGGCTCCGAGTATTGGGTCTCCATCAAGTCGAGCGCGGCACGAATCCGGCGATCGAGGGCCTTCTCGCCCGGTCCGCGAGTCGTGAGCACGGCGCCGGCGAGCCGCGCGACCATCGCTTCGGCGATCGACTCGACGGCGAGGAGCTGTCCGGCGCCAGGAAGGCTCGCATCCTCCTCGAGCTCCCGTCCGAGCCGCGCGATGCGCGCCGCGCCAGTCGCCATCGTGGGCTTCAGGTCCGACGCGCGCGTACCGCACGCATCGAGCACCTGGTCGACGAAGTCGCGCGCGAGCCACGTGGCGCCCGCGGTCACGTCGGTGAGGAACGTGGTCGTGTGCTCGACGTCGCGAGGCACGACCATCACGTCGCCGGGGGCGAGATCGAAGGCTGCCGAGCCGACCCGATAGTGAACGTGCCCGCCGACGACCCACGCGATTTCCACGCCGTCGTGCGCACCGGGCCGGCCGGCGATCGGTAGCGGGCTCGTCCGTTGCCACCGCCTTACCCGCACGTTGTCCGATAGGACTCGATCGACGACGAGCGACGGGGAGAGCTCTCCCGGGGCGGCGGTGCGCGGGGCGCGATGGGGAGCGAGCGACATGACCTCGTGCTCAGTCAGGAAGCAGAAGGCGTGCCGGTCGAAATCTCCCGTGCGAACGCGCGGGCGCACGATCCGCGTGCAGGAAAGCACGATCCGCGGAGCGGACCGTCGGTGGGGGGCGCACGCTCGCACGCATGAATCACTCCACGTCGTCGGTCCTCGGCCTCGTCGCCGCATCGCTGCTCGTCGCTTGCGGGTCATCCACCGAGTCCTCCAGCGCCGCGCCGGCCGGAGCGACGCCTCCGACCGCCCCGGCTGCGGCGGAGCAGACGCCGCCCGCACCGTCGTGTCCCTCGGGCGCCGGCGTCGCCATCGACTCGGGGAAGATCGTTGCGCGCGTTTCGATCGACGGTCGCGCGCCGATCAAAGCGGTGCTCGACACCGGCGCATCGGTGAGCGTGTTTCGCAAGGACGCCGTGACGCAATCCGCCGCGGACGTCACCGTCGCCGGGCGCACCATCCATCTCGCGCGCGCCACGGTCTCCGACGACGTCATCGCGTCGCTTCGCATGCCCGACGTGCACGCGGTGCTCGGCGGCGACGTGTTCGCGGGCCTCGCGCTCACTGTCGACTACCCGCGGAGCGTCGTGATGCTCGACGACGCCGTCGACGAGGGGGCGCTCGCTGCGTGCGCCCACGTCGCGGCGGCGCACGACTGGGTGCCGTTCACCGTCTCGGGTGATCTCTTCGTGAAGGGCTCGATGGAGGGGAAGGACGGGTGGCTTCTCCTCGACACCGGCGCCTCGCTCGGCGTCGTGACCGAGTCGACCTTCACGGCGCTGTCGGCCACGCGCGCGCGACCGGCGCTCACCGGCTTCTACACGCCGGCCGCGGTCGGCACCTTCTGGGCGAAGCTCACGACGCTCGACTCCATCACGGTCGGTGGGCTCTCGATCGAGCACGTGGTGGCGCGGACGATCGAGGACGACATGATCGGGAACGCGCCCGGCAAGGGCGACTTCCTCGGAGTCGTGCCGAGCGATTTCTTCGCACACACGATGGTGACCTTCGACTACGCAAAGAAGCGTCTGCGCCTCGCGCCGGCCAAGGACGATCCGACCAAGCTGCCGTCCCGCTTCTTTCCCATCGGCATCGGCCTCGAAGAGAGGCTCGACCTTCCTGTTCACGTAGGGGCAGTGCTCGCGGGGAGCGCGGCCGCCGATGCGGCCATCGCCGTCGGCGACGAGATCGTCGAGGTCGCCGGTCGTCGCATGGCCGACCTCGACGCCTACACGCGCGCGTGGACGCTCGTCACCGGCACGCCGAAGGCGCAGGTCGTCGTGAAGCTGCGTCACGAAGGCGTAGAGCGCGTGGTCACGCTCGAGTCGCGCGATCTTCTCTAGCCGAGCGCGCGCGAATCCCCACCGCCGGCCGCGTCGTCACCGAAGCCCCTTTTCGACGATGACGACGCGGCGGCGGGCGTCCTTCGGGCCGCCCGTCGTTGGATGGAGGGGACGGGCGGTCCGCGGGACGTGATCTCGAAGATGCGACCCGCGTGCCACGAGCGCGTCGTGCGAGATCAAGGAGATCCGGGCTCGCGTGTGCGTCGTCGGCGTCGCACCGCTGCGACGTGCGGGGTCGCGCTCGCTCGGGGCACGCGTGCGTGAAGGTGCGCACGAAGCGCGCGCGAATCGACCCGGACTGATCGAGATCATCGAGAGGCGACCGCTCGCGGCCGCTCTCCCGGACAGGAAGGCGTGCCTCGGGTCGAGGCCGAGCTTCCCGTATCGGAGGGTGCGGCGTTGGCCAATGTCGAATCGATCAGCACGCGGGCTTGGGACCGACCATCGGCGGCGCGCGCACCAGAGCCGGACCCGCGGATCGCGGTCCTCGAGCGAGAGCTCACCGAGAGTCGTGAGAACGCCGCCGCGGTGACCCAAGTGCTCGAAGCCCTCGCCGGTGCGCGCGACGTCGGCGAGGCCATCCGCGCCGTCTTGGAGAGCGTTCGCAGCGCGTTCGGCTGGCGCTACGCGACCTACTGGGCGCGGCGCGGCGACGACCTCGCGTTCTTCACCGATGCAGGGCACGTGAACGACGAGTTTCGCCGCGCGACCGTGGTCGCGACCTTCGCGCGCGGCGTCGGGCTCCCCGGCCGCGCGTTCGCGGAGCGGAAGCTCCAGTATGTCGAAGACGTCACGCTGCTTTCGGGCTTCAAGCGCGCGGTGGCCGCGCAGTCGGTCGGCATCAAGACCGCGATCGCCTTTCCGGTCGTGCTCGGGAACGAGGTCGTGGGCGTCCTCGACTTCTTCGTCGTGGGGACGGTCGTCCTCTCGGAGACGCGTCTCGCCGCCCTCGCGCAGGTCAGCGAGGCCGTCTCGCGCGGGCTCCAGCGCATCTCCGAGGCGGAAGCCGAGGCCAAGGCCCGCGTGCGCGCGCAGGTCGAGCGCATGCTCGTCGTCGTGGACGCAGCGTCGCAAGGTGACCTCCGCGCGCGCCTCGGCGCGACCGAAGACGACGACGTCGGCCGGATCGGCCTCGGGCTCGACGCGCTGCTCGAAGACTTTCGGCAGCGCGTGGTGGGCATCACCAGCGAAGCGCGCGGCGTCGAGGCCGCTGTCGGCGAGCTCGCCAAGACGAGCGCCGCCGTGAAGGCGCGGGCCGGTGCGAGCGCGACGCGGGCGCGGACGGTGGCTGCAGCGTCCACGAACATCGCGGCGACGATGCAGTCGGTATCGGCCAGCAGCGAGCAGCTCTCGGCCGCGATCAGCGAGATTTCTCGCAGCGTGAACGATGCTGCACGAACTGCGGCTTCGGCCGGTCGCATCGCCGAAGAGACCGGGCACACCATGGCCGAGCTCGGCGAGAGTAGTCGCGAGATCGGGCAAGTCGTGAAGCTCATCACCGGCATCGCCCAGCAGACGAACCTGCTCGCCCTCAACGCCACCATCGAGGCTGCGCGCGCGGGCGATGCCGGCAAGGGCTTCGCCGTGGTCGCTCACGAGGTGAAGGAGCTCGCCAAGGCGGCGGCACGCGCGACCGACGACATCGCGAACCGCGTCGATGCAATACAGCGCTCGTCGACCCGCTCGTCGGAGGCGCTGACGCGAATCGCCACCGTCGTCCACACCATCGAGGAGCTCTCGACCAGCGTCGCGGCCGCGGTCGAAGAACAAACGGCGGCGACGCGAGAAATCTCCCGTCACGTCGTCGCCGGAGCCGAGAGTGCCGAGCAGATCTCGCGCGAGGTCGCGGACGTGGCCACGGACGCCTCGCTCACCACCGAAGGCGCGGAGAAGGTCGACGCCTCGGCGGCCGACCTCGCTGCGCGCGCGCGCGCGCTCGACGCGCTCGTCGGTCGCTTCCGCACCTGAGCCCCGCCTCCCAACTCACCAAGCTCGTGAGGAGAACCATGCGCGAATCACCCCAGAGAACACTCGCCGTCAACACCGCTGCCTTCGCCGTCTCGTTCGCGGCGTGGGTCATGCTCGGGCCCGCGGGCGTCGTGGTCACGCGCGCGGCGGGCTTCGGACCGGGCTCGGTCGCCTTCGTGAAGAGCCTTCCGATCCTCGCCGGCGCGCTCCTCCGTGTTCCGCTCGGCGTCATCGCCGATCGTTGGGGCGCGCGTCGCGTATTTCCCGCGGTGCAGCTCGTCGGCGCGCTCGGCGCGCTCGGTGTCTCGGTGAGCCACTCGCCGACGGCGTACGTCGTGAGCGGGATCCTGCTCGGGCTCGTCGGCACCACGTTCGTCGTCGGCGTGCAGAGCGTGTCGAGCTGGACACCGCCCGAGCGCCAAGGGTTCGCCCTCGGCGTCTTCGGGATGGGGAACGCCGGGACGGCGATTACGACGCTCCTCATGCCGCTCCTCGTCGCGAGCCTCGGCTACCGCGCGAGCGTTCGCATCTTCGCGGCGGCCCTCGTCCTCTCGGCCATCGGCTATGCGTCGTTCGTTCGCGACGCACCTCGGCGGGGGCCGCCGCTCGCGCTCCGCGCCGTTCTGGCGCCGCTCGCCGACGTCGCGGTCCTCCGCTTCTCGCTCTATTACATGGCGACGTTCGGTGCGTTCGTTGCCACCACGCTCGTGGTCTCGGACCTCTACATCGAGGTGCATCACGTGACGCCGCGCATGGCCGGCGTGCTCGCCACGACCTTCACGCTCTCGGCGAGCGTCGTCCGCGCGCTCGGCGGTCGGCTCTCGGACAAGCACGGGCCCGACCGCGTGATGATCGCGTCGCTCGTCGTGATAGCCGCCGCGCTCGGAGTCACCGCTGTGGGCGTGTCTCTCCCGCTCACCGTTCTAGCGGTTTTCGTCGCCGGACTCGCGATGGGCATCGGCTCCGCGGCGACGTTCAAGTACATCCCGATGCGCTACCCGCGGGCTGTGGGAGCGGTGAGCGGTGTCGTCGGCGCGCTCGGCGGCCTGGGCGGCTTCATCCTGCCTCCGGTCGGCGCTGCGTTCGCCGCTCGCGTCGGCTCTCCGAGCGCAGCAGCCGCAGCGCTCGCCGCGCTCGCGGTGGTATCGCTCCCGCTCGTGGTCTTCGTGGAACGAAAGCGCGAGCTCCCGCCCAAGGGCAGCCTCCGCCCGCGTCCGCTGTGACCCAGATCCCGGAACCGATTAACGGTGCGTACGGTGGCGCGGGCGCCGGGCGCAAAGCATGCTCCGCGCGATGATGGTGCCCGTGATGTCGACCTGGTTCTTGATTGCCGCGGCGGTGCTGGGCGCGCTCGCAGTGCTCGTGCCCCTCGGCTTCGTGGCGTGGGTCGTCGCGCGCAGCAACCGGTCCAACTTCGGTCCGACGCGGCCGTCACCCCGGCCGCTCGCCGACGATTCTCGATGGGAGGGCTCGGCCGCTCCGCAGCGTGTCGGTCGAGCTTGCGCCGCGTGCAACGAGCGGATCGTGGTCGAGGCCGCGAGCGAGCTCTGCGCGCAGTGCGGTGAGGTCGTCCACCGAGACTGCGCAAGCCGTCACGCCGCGAGCGACGGAGCGCACGCGCTGGCGCCGTTTCGTTCAGCGTCCTCTTGAAACTCGAAGGGCGCGCCGACCGCAGAGTCGACGCGCCCTCACGCGCTGCCGCGATGAATTCGCGGCCCCGGACTACTGCATGATCGGCAGGTGCCGCGCCTTGTCGGCCGCCTCCACGTAGGTCGGCATGCGATCGAAGTTGAGGTAGTTGTAGATCGTCGACTTCTCCGCCTCGAGGCCCTTCGCGTAGCCGAGGTACTCCTCGGGCGTCGGGAGGCGGCCCAGCATCGACGCCACCGCCGCGACCTCCGCCGACGACAAGAACACGTTGGTGTTGATGCCGAGGCGGTTGGGGAAGTTTCGCGTCGACGTCGACACGACCGTGGAGCCCGGCTTCGCCTGCGCCTGGTTGCCCATGCACAAGGAGCAGCCCGGCATCTCGGTGCGCGCGCCCGCGCCGGCGAACTTGGAGTAGACGCCCTCTTCGACGAGTTGCGCCTGATCCATGCGCGTCGGCGGCGCCATCCAGAGGCGCGTGGGCACCGGCTCCTTGAACTTGGCGAGCATGGTGCCGGCCGCGCGGAAGTGGCCGATGTTGGTCATGCACGAGCCGATGAAGACCTCGTCGACCTTGGTGCCGGCGACTTCGGAGAGCTGCTTGATGTCGTCGGGATCGTTGGGGCACGCGAGGAGCGGCTCTTTGATCTGATCGAGATCGATCTCGATGATCTTGGCGTACTCGGCGTCGGCGTCCGGCTCGAGGAGCACCGGCTTTTCGAGCCACTCCTCCATCTTCTTGGCGCGGCGCTCGAGCGCGACCTTGTCCTCGTAGCCCTGCGCGATCATCGAGCGGAGGAGCACGACGTTCGAGCGGAGGTACTCGCTGATCGACTCCTTGGAGAGGCGAATCGTGCAGCCCGCCGCCGAGCGCTCGGCCGTCGCGTCGCTGAGCTCGAAGGCCTGCTCGACGGTGAGGGTCGGGAGGCCTTCGATCTCGATGATGCGACCGTTGAAGACGTTCTTCTTGCCCTTCTTGGCGACGGTGAGGTCGCCCGACTTGAGCGCCGCCCATGGGATCGCGTTCACGAGATCGCGGAGCGTGATGCCGGGCTGCATCGTGCCCTTGAAGCGCACGAGCACGCTCTCCGGCATGTCGAGCGGCATGATGCCGAGCGCGGCGGCGAAGGCGACGAGGCCCGACCCGGCGGGGAACGAGATGCCGAGCGGGAAGCGTGTGTGCGAGTCGCCGCCCGTGCCGACCTGATCGGGGAGGAGCATGCGATTGAGCCACGAGTGGATGATGCCGTCGCCGGCGCGGAGGGAGATGCCGCCGCGCGCGGTGATGAAGTCGGGCAGCGTCTTCTGCGTCTCGATGTCGACCTTCTTCGGATAGGCCGCGGTGTGACAGAACGACTGCATCACGAGGTCGGCCGAGAAGCGGAGGCACGCGAGCTCCTTCAGCTCGTCGCGCGTCATCGGGCCGGTCGTGTCTTGCGATCCGACGGTGGCCGTTTGGGGCTCGCAGTAGGCGCCCGGGCGCA
>JBGAJR010000120.1:0-4612 GCA_044224815.1 Polyangiaceae bacterium | reverse complement strand
CGCCGCCACCTACGGCCGGCTTCGGACCACGGCGATCAACGCGACCATGCTCGTCTGCGGAAGTCGCTTCGGGCGCGGATGGGTCCGGCCGGGCAAGGCCCGCGCGCGGCTCGACGCGGAGGTGACCGCGGCGCTTCGGCAGAGCCTGGAGCTCTTGCGGACGGACATCGCGATCGTGAACGATCTCTTCCTCACCTCGCGCACGGTGGCCCATCGGTTCAAGGGCGTGGGCGCCCTCTCGGCGGCGGTGACGCGCGAGCTCGGCTTCGTCGGGCTCGTCGCGCGCTCGTCAGGCATCCCCGTCGACGCGCGCCACGAGCCGGGCGCGCTCGCTCCGTACGGCGCGGCGGCGCCGGCGATGGCGCTGGAGCTCGGCGGCGACTGCTTTGCGCGCGCACGCCTCCGCATCCACGAGATCGATCGCTCGCTCCAGTGGCTGGGCGAGTCGTTGGAGCGGTTGGACGCGCTCCCCGAGGAGCGCACGGCGCCCGACGGCCGTGGCGCCGAGGGTCTGCCGCCGGGAGCCGTCGCGGTCTCGGTCGTGGAGGGATTCCGCGGCGAAATCGTGCACGTCCTCGAGACCGACGCCGACGGATCGCTTGCACACTACAGGATTCAGGATCCGTCGCTTCGCAACTGGCTCGCCCTGGCGCTCGCCGTGCGCGAAAACGACATCTCGGACTTTCCGATCTGCAACAAGAGCTTCGACCTGTCCTACTGCGGCAACGATCTTTGAGGTAGCCCGATGCTGCGTGCGCTTCGCGTCAAACGTTCTCAGGGTCACCAGACCATCGTCGACCTTCGCCAAGCGCGCCCGCGTGGCTTCGTCGGAAAGCCGGAGCTCGTGCTCGGCGCGTGCAACGCCGGCTGCGCCGCCTGCGCCGAAGCGTGCCCGACCGATGCCATCACGCCGGAGCCTCTCGCCATCGATCTCGGACGGTGCATCTTCTGCACGGAGTGCGTCGCGGCTTGCCCCACCCAGCGAATCCGCTTCACGTCCGCCCCGCAGATGGCCTCGTCGTCGCGCGACGGGCTCGTCGTCCGCGTCGGCGACGCCGCACCGCCGCCGGTCGAGGTCTCCGCGAGCATTCGGCGCATGTTCGGGCGTTCGCTCAAGCTGCGACAGGTGTCCGCGGGCGGATGCAACGCGTGTGAGCTCGAGCTCAACGCGGCCGCCAACGTGAACTTCGACTTCGGGCGGTACGGCATCGACTGGGTCGCGTCGCCGCGGCACGCAGACGCCCTCGTCCTGAGCGGTCCGCTGACCGCCAACATGGCCGACGCGGTGGAGCTCGCGTACGCGGCGATGCCCGAGCCCAAGCTCGTCATTTCGTTCGGCGCGTGCGCGATCTCCGGCGGGCCGTACAAGGCCTCGGGCGCCATCGACCGTCGGTTCTTGGAGGCGCTCGCTCCGGCGCTCTTCGTCCCCGGATGTCCACCGCATCCCCTGACCTTCGTCGTCGGGCTCCTCGATCTGCTCGGGATCGGCGTCTCGCCGAGCCGCGTCGAGACGCCGAGTCCGAGCCAGGACGACGCGCGCTCGGTCGGCGCCTCCGGCTACGATCCTGCGACCCTCGCCCAGGGTCACGCCACGGCCGATAGACTCGCGCGCGCGGTCGGCGCCGACCTTCGCGGGATCACGACGACCTCGAGCGCGCAGCCGCCGACGAGCGCCGAGCCCAAGCGACGACTCAAACTGCTCGGCGAGTCGAGCGAGCCGAAGTAACGATGAGGTATCTAGGTTCGTGATCGACGATCACGAACCGTGATTTAGCGTTGCTTGCGGCCTGCCCGCGCCGCGAAGCGCTGCATGGTGCGGAGGCCGATCGACAGCCGGCGCGCGGCCCGGGACCGATTTCCCGACTCGAGCGCGAGCGCAGCTTGGAGGATTCGCTCGATCGACTCGTCGAGCGGTGCGTCGAGCCTCACCTCGATGACCTCGCCGCGCACCGCATCGGGCTCGACCGTCGCGCCGCCGGCTTGCCGCATGCGCTCGGGTAGATCACGCACGCGCGCCTCCTTGCCCTCGCGCAAGAGGCAGAGGAGCTGAATCGCGTTCCGAAGCTCGCGCACGTTCCCGGGCCAGCGATACGCGCGGAGCGCGGCGAGCGTGGTGCGCGTCACGCGTGGTGGTTTGGTCCCGTGCTTGGCCGACGTTTGCGCGACGAACTGATGAACGAGCGGGCCGATGTCCGCGACGCGGTCTCGCAAGGGCGGCACGTTGAGCGTGATCCCTTCGATGCGATAGAAGAGGTCGGCGCGGAAGCGGCCGGCGCGGACTTCGTCTTCGAGGGGACGGTGGGTGGCCGTGATCAGCCGGATGTCGGCGGTGATCTTCGTCGAGCCGCCGACGCGCATGAAACGGCGGTTCTCCAGGAACCGGAGGAGCTTCGCTTGCGCGCCGAGCGGCATCTCACCGATCTCGTCGAGAAAGAGCGTACCGCCGGTGGCCGCCTCGATCTTGCCTCGCGCCCGATCGCTCGCGCCCGTGAACGCTCCCTTCTCGTGGCCGAAGAGCTCGCTCTCGAACAGCCCCTCCGGGATCGCGGCGCAGTTGATGGGCACGAACGGCCCATGCCGCCTGTGGGAGAGGTCGTGGATGCGGCGCGCCAGCACCTCCTTACCGGTGCCGCTCTCGCCGATGAAGGTGACGACCACGTCTTTCGCCGCGATGAGACGCACGACTCGGTCGAGCTGTCGCATCGCCGCCGACTCCATGATCGGCTCGAGAACGACGTCAATCTGGCGCTTCGCGCGAGGCACGTCGCGACGATATGTCCAGCGTGGTCAGTTTGCCAGCCGCGCGCGCTCGCACGGCTGAGCGCGATGCCTACTGCGCACTCCGACGTGCGCACGGCTCGACACGCTCTTGGTCGAAGTTCCGCACCGTCAGAAGTAGGCCCCAGCGCGCGCGGCCGCGCGGAAGGACGTCGCCGTGGCCGTATCGGAACGGGAGTGGCTCGACGACGAAGCGCAAGAGGAGATCGGCGCGTCGAAACTCGTGGAACCGACCGGAGCGTTCGCACCAGAAGTCGGAGTCGACGTGCGCCGGCACGCGCTTGAAGCCAAGCCGCTCCACGTCGTCGCTGAGGGCGAGCGTCAGACGTTGCTCATCGGCGTTGGAAGCGTACGCGCGCTCCACCGTGAGGCTGCACGGACCGTCCAACACACCAGGAGAGCCCTCGTAGAGCAACGTACTCTCGGGAGCTGGCTGCATGGCGTGCAAGACCCGTACGGGATCTTGGCACTCCCAGAAGCCGCGTCGATCGCATCCGAGACCAGCCGCGACGACACCGATCCCCAAACCCGCGAGCAGCAAGCGCACGACAACCACGACCACCGAGTCGTAGCGACGCTCCTAGTCGGTGACCACCTGAAACTGCGGAGGCGCGCTGAGCGACCGCTTCACTTTGCAGGCCTCGGCGGCAGCGGCGAGCGCGTGACGGTACGCTGCGGGAAAGCCCTCGGGCAGATGGATGTGCACCGTCACGCGCGACGGCAGCTTACTGGCGGGATCCGTCTCCGCAACCTGCCGCAGTCGGAGACCGTCGGTGGGGATGCCGCGCGCCTGACAGAACGCGAGCACGTAATAGCCCGCGCAGGTCGCGAGCGACGCCATGTAGAGGTCGAACGGCCCGGCCGCCATGTCGTCGCCACCCGCGCTCGTCGGTTGGTCGGTCGCGATGTGATGGCCGCCGATCGATGCGTCCACCCGCTTGTTGCCCGGAAAGGTGACCGTGATCTCCATCATGTCGACGAGTCCTTCCTCAATCGACGGGAGGCGGCGGACCGTCGATCAGGCGCTTCAAGTCGACTTCGTCTTGCTCGCGGTTCCGCGAGCTCCACTCGTAGGTCACGAGGCGTTTCAGCACGGCGGCGTGGTCGAGACCGACCTCACGACATAGCGCCGACGCGCTCGGCGAGCCGAGCGGCCGCCAGTAACGGTGTTGGTAGGCGGCGCGCCAAAGCAGCCAGAACCTGCGATCGTCTTTCCCGTTGGCCGCGCGCTGAACCAGTGACCACCACGCACGTGCGTCGGCGCGATCGAGTTCGTTGAAGTCGCTCATCTCCGTCGTCCCTGAGCCGGTGCCTACTTGTTCGCGCGCGCCGCGCTCGCCGCCGCCGACGCCTCGGTCGGCACGCCCTTGTCCACGGGAAGTCCCGCGCCTTGCCAGCCGCGCAGACCCCCGTCGAGACCCTTGACGCCCGTCGTGTAGCCGAGGCGCGCGAGCAAGCGGACCGCCACCTTCTGTTGATGGCCGGTGTAGTCCACGACGCAGATCGCGGTGCCGGGCTTCACCTCGGCGCGGAGCTGCGCCTCGAGATTGTCGAGCTCCACGTTGAGTGAGCCGCTGATCCGGAACGTGAGGAACTCGTCGCGGGGCCGAATGTCGACGAGCTGGATGCTCTTCGTGCGGAGCGCGTCGCGCACCGCCGTCGGAGAGAGCGTGACGAGCTCCACCTGCGGAAGCGGGTTACCCTCGACCGGCAGCCCCGCCTCCTTCCACGCTGGCATGCCTTCGTCGTAGATCCCGACGTCGCGGTAGCCCGCCGAGATGGCCGCACGGCCCGCCTTGTGGCTCTTCGTGCACGCCGGGCCGTTGCAGTAGAA
>JBGAJR010000071.1:0-31365 GCA_044224815.1 Polyangiaceae bacterium | reverse complement strand
CCTCGCCGAGCTTCCCGCCGGCCTCGACCTCGCGCACCGCCCCAATGATCTGCGCGTCTGTGAACGTGCTCTTCCGACCCATTCTCCGCTCCTTCTATAAGCGACAGAATCGGTGGGCCAAATTTCGGGTGTCAGGTCACCTCCCCTCGCGGAACAGCTGCGAATTGTCGCCAAGGTCGAGCAGCTAATGAAGCTCTGCGACGACCTCGAAACGAAGCTACGCCGCGCCGAAGACCGCGCAGCCAAGCTCGTGGAGGCGGTCGTTCAAGAGCTGGTGGCGTAGATGCTCCGCGTGACGCTCTCCGGGTCGTTCCCAGATCTCGACCGGCACTGGCTGGACGTGGACTGTCCTCGGTGCCGACTTTCAACTCAGGCATCTCTTCGAGACGTTCGACTCGGGAACGTCATCATCTGTCGGGGCTGCAAGGCGAACATCCGCCTTGTCGACCACATGGCCCAGTACCATCGAGCCCGGCAGAAGATCGAGCGGTCTCTCCGCGAAATCCTCGCTGCTTTCGAGAGGTAGGCACCGATGGATTCAGAACTCGTCCAGCGAACCCGGTACCAGTTGCAGGCGAGGGTGCGCCACGCGAAGGCGTGCCCGGTGCTGCTGTTCCAGAACGCCACCAAGCACCTCTTGGCGTGGGTCGAACAGCATCCGCTTTTGAAGGCGCTCCTCGCCCCGCTCGAACCGGCGGCCAACGCGTACCAGGAAAGGATCGTCGCCGACCTGGCCAAGTTGAACACGCCAGCCGTGAAGGAGATCAGCGGCCCGTGGGAGCCGTCGACGAGAGAGGATGCAACCGCCCTTGCTCTCGCCGGCCTTCGCGCAATTCAAGGCCACGACCTTGGGTCACGGGCAGGACATGAGGGCTATGTGATCGCCCTGGTCGTCGCCGGATACGACCCCGAGAAAAGACACACCTCCGAGGGCATTGTCGAAGCTCTCAGGGATGTCGCAATTCAGGGTCTCTACGAGTACCTCGATGAGCAGATCGACGGACGAAACGCCGTCTTGGGTCTCCTCGTGAAGTACAAGTCGCGCTGCGAGATGTACCGGCGTGCGCGGCTCCGGGAGGCAGCCACGGAAGGACTTGAGGGTAGGACTGGAGAACGAGCCCTGGCCTTCGACTTGTACGAGTACCTCCACGACCAGGGCGTTGATTTCTGGATCGAGTCGGTATCCGCCTCAGGCGAGCCCGACCTCATCTCCCGAGATGTCCGGGGGCAAAGGCTTGTCGCCGACGCCAAGTACATCGACGACCGTGGGAAGGTTCGTCGCACCATCACGAGCGGCTTTCGTCAGGTGCTCGACTACTGCCGCGACCACAACGAATCCGTCGGGTACCTCGTCCTGTTCGTCAACACGGACCTGATCGTCGATCTCAAGGGTGACCGCGACGATGGCTTCCCTTGCTTTCGCACTGGCGGGTACACCGTGTACTACGTCGTCATCGACATCCACGACCACGGGACGACCGCCAGCAAGCGACCGAAGCCGCCAGTGGCGGAGTTCGTCGCCGCTGATCTGATGGTCTCCGTCGATGAGGAGCAGTCCGAGTCAAGCGTCGGCGTGCCGACCGTGGCGGGAAGTTGAGCTTCTTGTACAGAGTGAGGTGAGCTACCCCCTATGTGAATGGTGATCGAAGGTAAGGCACTGATCCCTACGATCATCACCGAGTCGGTGGAGGTTCTCGTCCTAGCCGCCGACCGGAACCGGGCGATGCTCCTCGTCCCGGGCCGCTCGGACTCTTTTTCGGTAGCAACGGGCCGTCATGCCCGTGCGTGCGCCCGTTTGCCGATAGTGAACGGTGCAAGCGTGCAGGCTCGCGGCCTCTACGTCTCGTGACACCACCCGAAGATGCGAGACGGGTTCGCCTGGCTCGACCTTCGCGGGGAGCGCGCGGCGAGGAGGCGACCTCGTGGCCATCCGCGACAGCCTCGCGGGCGGAGGCAGCTGACGCGCGCCGTCGGCGCCCACGATTCGCGCAAATGATCCCCCGGAGCGGATCGGCGTGCCCTGCGCGGAGGAGAAGCCGACCCGCGATCGGAATGCGCTGCCCCGGCTCGGGAGGACGCTGCCCCTGCTTCGAGGCCCGCTGCCCCGGCTCCAGACCCGCGCGCCCCTGCGTCGGCCAACGCCGCTGAGTCCGCGCGCGACGCGTGCCGCCTCCCGCGCGCTCATGCCCCGCGTGGGCAGCGCGATCCGAGGCGAGGGCCGCGGGCAACGCGCGGCGGTCCGACAAATTCGTCCGAAGGGACGCAACTCCCGGTGCGCCACGGCCGAGACAGCAGGCATGCGGACGAGCACCGGGGCGACCGTCGCCACGGGCCGGCCGCCACAGCCGGAGAAATGTCATGGCCAGAATGTCATCCAGTGATCGGTCCGTTCGTGTTCTTCGCTTCTTGCTCGGCGTCCGTGATCAGCAGATCGCGTCCGTGCTGAAGCGCTACGGGTTCAGTGAGGCGGAGCTCCAAGAGGGCTGGCGCTTGCTCGCCGAGGCGGGCGCGAGCACCTCGGCGACGTGGGCGACCGCCGACACCGAGGCCACCCTCGAAGCGCTCGACGCTTGGGAGAACCAGTGGTTCCCCATCGTGCAAGCGACCTTGGAGCGTCGGTTCCCGACGATCCACGCGGCGGTGTTCCGCAACCTCGCGCAGACCACCGGCGCCGAGGTGGCGATCGGCGTGCGCACCCTGCTCGATCGCTTGGCGACGATGGCAAAGGGCCAAGGCGAATACGGGCCCGACGGCATCGCCGCGATGAAGACGCTCGAGACCCGCGGCGTCACCGAAGCCACGCTCGCCGAGCCGCGCGCGCTGCTCGATCGCCTCGCGCGCATCGCGGACAACGGGCCCGGGCTCAGCCCCTCCGATGTCGCCGCCGCCGACGCGGCCGACGAGGCGATGTGGAACTGGTACCTCGAGTGGAGCCGCATCGCGCGCGCGGTCGTCTCGGGTCGCGTGCTCCTCCGTCGCCTCGGCTTCCTCCAAGGCGGCTACGCCCGCGGCGGCACCGACGAAGGCGTCGACGCGACCGCCGATGACGCCGGCGTGAGCGACGAAGCCCCGCACGCCAACGCCGCCGACGCGAAGCCGACGGCCCAAGCGAGCGGCACCGCAGAGGTGACCCACGCGTGACCCCTCAGCGAACGAGCCCACGGAGCGCCGTCCCCGCCGAAGGCGGCGCTCCGGGGTCGCCACCGCGCGAGCTGGTCGCTTTTGACCAGCGGGTGGTCGAATCCGACCAACCCCGCAAACCCGTTGAGATGATGAAGCGAAGTGTCGCGCTACGGCGCTCGCAGCCATCGAGGTTGGTCGGATCTGACCAGCCGCGGAACCGTCCGAGTGACTCACGGTGCGCCGAACCACCTTGTGAGCGCATCGCGGAGCCCCGCGGCGCTCTCGCCTTCGCCGACCCACGCCACGTAGCCGTCGGGCCGCACCAGCACCGCGGTCGGCGCGCTCACCGCTCCGATGACGGGGAGCTCCCAGGGGCCATCGCATCGCGCGACGACGCGGCGCACTCGTTCGGACCATGGACCGAGATCGATCGCGCCGGCGCCGAGATCCAGAAAGAGCGGACGCGCCTCGTGGAGCAACGAGAAGAGACGCCCTGTTTCACGGCCCGTGACGAGATCGACATCGGGCATGCGGCGACCGAGCAGCGGATGGCCGCTGCCGTGATCGTAGTGGACGTCGAGACCGGACATCATGGCGGCGAAGCGGCGGCGCGGCTCCGTCATCGTCAGGAGATCCGACACGTAGTCGCGAACCGCATCGATTCGGGCGTCGCCGCGAGCGAGCGCCGTCTGCGCCATCGTGCCCTTGAGGACGCGCGCACCGACCGGATGACGCTCGGCGTGGTACGTGTCGAGCAGACTGTCGGGTGAAGCGCCACGCACGACCTGCGCGAGCTTCCAGCCGAGGTTCACGGCATCCTGCACGCCGAGGTTCAGGCCTTGTCCCCCGACTGGCGAGTGCACGTGCGCCGCGTCGCCGGCGATGAGCACGCGGCCTTGCCGGTAGCGCGCGGCTTGCCGGGTCATGTCGGTAAACCGAGACAGCCACGCCGCGCGCTGGAGACCGAAGTCGCTTCCGTAGAGCGCGACGAGCGCGGCGCGGAGCTCCTCCAGCGTCGGCGCGCCGCCTTGATGGACCTCTTCTTCGCGGAGCACGACGCCCACGAGCTTGCCGTCTTCGTGCCGACCGAGGGCGTACGTGCCCTTCGCGTCGCGACGGATGCCGAACGGCGGCTCCTCCGTCATCTCCACGTCCGCGATCATGAAGCTGACCGACGGATCCCAGCCATCGAACGCGATGCCCGCCTTCTTGCGCACGAGGCTGCGGCTGCCGTCGCAACCGACGAGGTACGCCGCGCGGAGCGCTTCACCGCTGGCGAGCCGAACGTCCACGCCCGCGTCGTCTTGCGTGAAGTCCGTCACCTCGCGCTCGCGATGGATTGGAACGCCGAGCTCGGCGACCCAGTCGGCGAGGAGGCGCTCGACGTGGATTTGCGAGAGCGCGAGCCCGTAGTTGTGGCGCGTGGGCAAATCGCCGACGTCGAGGGGGACGACGAACGGCGCGAACTTCATCTTCTGGCCCTGGGCGAGGAACCGCTCCGCGATGCCGCGCTGATCGAGCACCTCGATCGTGCGGATGTTGATGCCGCGGCCGCGCGTGCTCTCGAGCTCCTGCGCCTTTCGGCGCTCCACGATCACGACGTCGACGCGCGCGAGCGCGAGCTCCGCTGCCAACATGAGGCCGGTCGGTCCTCCCCCTGCGATCACGACGGCGTGCTCTCTCATGCACGCGACTGTGCGCCACGAGGGGGGGATTGCCGCAAGCCCCCCGCTCTGGCATACGGTCCAAGTGAGAGAGGGGTAGCGCGCCCTTTCGCCCGACCAAGACGTTCGCTGGCCCCCGCCGCGAGCTAAATCGCGAGCGGTGTGCCGTCGCGCGCGAAGACCTCGATCGCGCGACGCGCCGATGGGCTCGCTGGGTAGTCGTCGGCGTGCAGACAGAAGATGAGCGAGTCGTCGGTGGTGCCGTCGGGCAGCGGGATGCGACGGGGCAGCGTGGCCTCGAGCCGATAACCGAGCGCGCGCGCCACGCCCACGCTGGCGACGTTCGACTTTCCGGTGCGGAGCTCCACGAACGGCAGACGCAGGACCTCGAACGCGACGCGCGTGACCGCGGCCGCCATCTCGGTCGCGAGGCCGCGACGCACGAAGCCGCCGTGCACCCAGTATCCGATCTCGCGTCCCCCCGGACCGAAGCGCGCGATCAGGCTGACGCTTCCCACGAGCGCACCGCTCGCGCGATCCCACGCCGCGTACGAAATGCGCTCGCCTCGCTCCGCGGCGGCCAACATCGCCGCGATTCGCGTGGCCGCCGTGCCTGCGGCCGGTGGCGCGCCCCGCTCGAGCATGCCCGCCTCGGCCAGGTGCTCGTGGCTCTCGACGTACAGACGATCGAGCGCGGGAGCGTCGTCGACGGACCACACGCGCAAGACGAGTCGCTCCGTCTCCACACGATGGGGCTCGGTCATCGTCATGGGCGCGCCTCCATCACACAAGATGATGGACGACCGAGCGCCGCACGCAAGCCCGGTGCATCCTCACGCACCGATTCCTCGGAGCCTCAGTGGAACGACTCGCCGAAGCGGACGCGGTTCGAAGACTCCACCGCGCGGTTGTACGCGCCGATCACGTCGTCGACGTCGGCTTTGCCGCTCGCGAGCCCATCGGCGTACTGATTGGCCGCCGTCGCGAAGAAGTCGATCATCGCCGCGAAGTGCGAAAAGCCGCTCTCCTTGGCGCCGTCTTCGTGCGCCTTCTGGTACGCGGCGACCGCCTTCTTGGTGGCGTCGAGCTTCTTCAGCGCCGCGCGCACGGGGTCTGCGGTGGGGAGGCCGAGGTTGACGCCGCGGTCGATGGTGTCCATCGCCGTGCGCGCGTCGATCATCGCCTTCTTCTTCCAGTACATCCCGCCCTTGCCGGAGCGCGCCTCGATCTCCTTGAGCTCCACGACTCCGCGCTTGGCTTCGTCGGCGCGAAGAAGCGTGTAGAGCGCAGCGTGCGCCTTGTGGAAGCGCGCGCCCGCCGCGCGGACCTTGCCGTGGAGTGTCTTGCTCTTCTTGCAGAGGTCCTTCCGATGCTCTTCGGCGTCGTAGTACCGCCAGTTCTCGTCGGTGGCTTGAACGAGCGCCTCGAACGCGGTCGCGAGCTCGACGCTCGCGGCGTCGAGCGAAGGCGACGCCGGCTCCGCCTTCGCGGCGCTGCGGAGCGACTCGACCTCGCTCTCGAACTTGCCCGGGTGCGGCATGAGCGTCGCGGTGAGCTTCTCCGCGTCCTCGGCCGTCTTGCACGTGGGGCCCGTCTTGGGATTGAAGCGCTTGAAGTAGTTGCCGAGCGAGCGCTCACCGACGGGCACTTGGTGATTGTAGAAGTCGACGATCGCGTTCCGCTTCACGACGGCCGGATCGGGCGCGGCGTCGGCGCGACCGGCGACGAAGACGTTGACGACGAGGACGATGGCGAAGGCGGCGAAGCGCGAAGTCATGGCAGGTCTCCTCTCTCGGGCTCGAGCACCGATGAGCAAGCGCGAGGCCGGCGACGCGGCGTTTTACGCTTTGCACCTCGAGTGCAGGCGCGCGTGATCGCGGGGAATGAGCGATCGCGGAGTTGGTGACGACGAGGTCACACGAAGTGCAAAGGCGCGCGGGTCACGCGTCGATCGGCGTCGGGCTCGGGCTCGCGCGCGGCGGCAACGCGTTGCCGCTCCGGGTGCCGGCGCGCGGCTGACGGCAAAGCGTCGCAGGGCCCAACGGCTCGCGCTCTAGGGCTCGCCCACGCTCACGGGGAGCACTGCACCGACCGAACCTCCCACGATCCAGTCGTCGCTCCCGAGCGACGCCACCCACCCTGGTTGTGACCGGAAATGTGTACGCGCGTGCGCAAACGACTGCGGTTCTGCCGCGTGATCGTGACGACGCGGGCGCGACGCGTCGACCGAGCGACCGGCACGACCCGTGCTGATTGCATCGTCGAGGAGCGAGGAATCATGCTCGGACGCAGCGTCGGTCAGGAGCTCGATGCACGTTGGCTCGATGCGGTCGTCGGCGGTGACGACGACGAAGGCGGACAGGCCGACCCCGGTGGCGGTGAGCCCGCGGAGCCGGCGCAGGTCGACAACTCGGCGGCCGAGCCGACGCGCAACTTCGACGGCGGTGCGGCCCCCGAAGCTTCGAGCGAGCCGTACGACGGTGGCGGCAGCGAGCACCAAGACGAGGGCGCGCTCTACGGCGCGTCGCACGACGCGAGCGAAGACCCGAGCGCGCACCACGGACCGATCGATCCGGAGCAAGCCATCCAGTCGATGGTGCCGATGCCGGAGATGCCGGAGGCGCCTCACTTCGACGCGCCGACGCACACCTCGGCGGGCCCCTCCGCCGACGAGATGTTCCGCACCCGCGTCGACATCGCGCAAAACTACGCCGACCTCGCGAGCCCCGCCGAGCTCCACCAAGGGGCGCGCGGCGATTGCTTCAACGTGGCCGCGCTCAACGCGCTGAACGCCGAGAACCCGAGCTACATCCACCAACTCGCGCAAGAGACGCGGCGCGAAGGCATCTACAACGTCGGCACGCTCGATCGGCAAGGCAACGAGCACGACGTCTACGTGCGCGACACGCCCATCCGCGGCGGCGCGACCACCGACGACTCGCACCTCCAGGCCGTCTACAACGCGACGAGCCTCCTCTATCACCCCGGGCGCCCAGGCGGCGATCCGGGCGACGCGATGGAGCGCGTGGGCGCGAGCACCTCGTACCTCTCTCCCACCGACGCGGCCCTCGCGTACCAAAACGGAGATGGCGCGGCCATCCTCAGCACGCCCAACCTCACGCGCGCGACACCAGAAGAGCAGCAGGCGCTCCGCGACGTGGGCCTCTACGACAACCACGCGTACCAAATGGCCGCCGTCATCCACAACGACGCGGACGGGCGCGACTACGCCGTGCTCCGCAACCCGTGGGGCTCGGGCACCCCCGACAACCCGGGCAACGTGCATCCTGCACCCATTCCGGTGGAGGACCTCCACCGATACTTCGCGAGCGGCGTCGTCGGCACGACCCGCTACTGAGGCGATGAGGCCACTTGAGACGCTCTGCGTGAGCCGCGCGCGGCGCGCCCGATGATCGTCTAGAGCCGGCGCGCGCACGCCGCGAGGCGGGCCACTTGGCGACACGGCTTGCCGATATCGTGCTTGGCGACCCTCTGTGTCCGGGCCAATCCGGAGCGGAGACCGGCCCGAGGTGTTCTATGATGCAGGCGTGCGCCGCTGGCCGTTGATCGTCGTGCTCGGCTCCCTGACCCTCGGGTGCGAGCTCGTCGTGGGCTCCAAGGAGTGGAAGCTCCGGAGCGAGACGTCTGGCGACGGAGCGACGCCGGTGGTGGACGGCGCGACCACGGACGACGCTGCGCGCGACGGCTCGGCGCCTCCAGTCAGCGAGGTCGTCGTCATCGCTTCGGGGCAGGCGGGGCCGCGCGGCGTCGCGATCTCGGGCAACGACGTCTACTGGACCAACTTCGACGGCAACACGATCGGCATGACGTCCAAGACCGGAGACGGTGGCGTCGCGGCGCCGGTGACGGGTGCGGACCACCCGGGATGCCTCGACATCGTCGCGTACGGCCAATCGATCGCGTGGCTGAACACGAAAAATGGCGGCCTCATCATGAAGCCGCTCGCCAGCACCAACGGCGTGACCGTCTACAACTGCGGCACGGGCACGCGCCTCACGCAGGACGCGAACAACCTCTACTACACCGAGCTCTGCAGCAACGGCTCCAACCTGTGGAGCGTGCCCAAGACCGGAACCAAGTCGCTCTTCTCGCAAGCGCTCCTCCCCGATCGGTACACCGCGGTCGCCTCCGACGGCCTCTCCGTCTTTGCCGCGCGCAAGTCGGACATCGCGGTGATCCTCTCCGGCGCCGACGCCGGCGTCTTCGAGCCAACGACGAGCGAGGTGCTCGATCTCGTCGTCGACGGCACCAAGCTCTATTGGATCACGGCGGCGGGCACCGTGAACGCGAAGGACAAGTCGGGCGCGGGCGCGACGCAGACTCTCGCGTCCGGTCAGGCCGGGCTCGCGAGGCTCACGCTCTATCAAGACTGGGTGTTCTGGACCGCGGGCGGCGCGACGGCGAACGAAGGAATCGTCGCCTACGCGCCGAAAGACGGAAGCCTTCCGCCGACCATCATCGCCAAGGGCCAGAGCCAACCGTTCGGCATCGCGGTCGACGACAGCGGCGTCTACTTCGCCAACGTCGGCAACGGCACGATCGCCAAGGTGAGCTGGGTGCGGCCATGAAGCGGTCGACCGCTCTCGTCGCCGCGGCCGTCACGGGCGCGATGTTCCACGCGCACGCCGCGCGGGCCCAAGCCAGCGCCAACGATCGCGCGGTGGCCGAGGCTCTCTTCCGCGACGCGCGCCAGCTCTCGACGAGCGAGCGCTGGGCAGAGGCGTGCCCGAAGTTCGCGGAGAGTCAAAGGCTCGATCCCAAGCTCGGCACGCTCCTCTACCTCGCGACGTGTCACGAGCGCGAGGGCAAGCTCGCGAGCGCGTGGGTGGAGTTCACCGAAGCGCGCGCGCAGGCGGCGCGCGCCAATCAGAACGATCGTGAGCGCATCGCGAAAGAGCGCGCGACGGCCATCGAGCCGCGGCTCTCGCGCATCGTAGTCGAAGCCGAAGCGCCGACCGCGGGGCTAACCCTCGAGCTCGACGGCAAGGCGCTCAGCTCGGCGGTGCTCGGCTCACCCATTCCGGTCGATCCCGGCGATCACACGATCGGCGCGAGCGCGCCCGATCGCGAGCCGACCACCCTGAAGGTCAGCATCGTCGGCGAAGGTCAGCTCCTCAAGGTTCGCGTGCCAGCCCTCCGCTCGCGCGAGGTCGCTCCGCCACCTCCCCCCAAGCCACCGCCGGTCTTGCCGCCGCCGCCGGCGCCCGAGGTCGACACGACGCAGCGCGATCTCGGCATCGTGATCGCGGGCGTGGGCGGTGCGCTCCTCGTGGCGGGCGGCATCTTCGGTTTTTCGGCGCTCGCCAAGGAGAGCGACGCCAAGAGCGATTGCGTCGACTTGGCGTGCAGCCAAGACGGTCTCGACAAACACGAAGCGGCGCAGACGCTCGCTCACTTCTCGACGGCCGGGCTCGCGCTCGGGGCGATTGGCGTCGGCGTCGGCGGCTACCTGTTCTTCACGGCGCCGAAGGGCGCGCCCGTCGCGGCGCTCCGCGTGACGCCGATCGCGACGCCAGGCTCCCTCGGCGCGTCGCTCGGCGCAGCGTTTTGAACGCCGAATCACGTCGCGGGCGCGATCAGAAAGCCTTGTAGACGCGGGCCATCGACTCGCCCGGAAGGTCCATCGCGAGATCGCAGAAGTGCCCGAACGGGGTGACGAGAACTTCGTAGCCGGCGCTGGCGAGGCGGGCCCGCGCTCGCTCCATCAGCGCGCGCGCCGCCTCCGGATCGAGGCGCTCCTCGCCTAGGTGCGCGAAGTAGTGGAGGACGCAGCGCTTCGACTCGAACTTCCCCGCGACCCACTTCAAGTTCTTCACGAGCTTGGTCTCTTGGTCCGCGCCGTCGCCCGGCTCGGCGTGCACGAAGGCCAGCGCGGCGCCGAGCGCCGTCTCGTCGCGAACGTCGTCTGGCGCGGACTCGAGGGCCTTGTGGTGCGTTCGAAACCGAAACGAGCTCGCGTAGAGGAAGAGAACGCGCATCGCGCGCCGAGCATACGGCGGGTGCTCGAAGGACCGACACTTCACGAAGCGGCGCTCCCAGAAAGTTCCGGTCGCCGTCGCGGCCTCGCTACACTTTCTCTTGGAAAGAGGAGAGGCACGATGACGCTGTCCGACGACGAGCGGCGAGCATTCCACGAGGGCGGCTACGTCGTCCTCCGCGGCCTGTTCTCGGAGGCGGAGGTGCGGCCGGCCCGCGACGCGTTCGAGCGCATGTACCGCACGGCGCAGTCGCTCCGCGCAACGGGCGATCACGATGGCGCGTTCTTCGTCCTCACGGCGCCGCCGGCCGGCGACATCATCGTCCAACGCGTCGTGTGGGCAGGTGGGACCGAGCCGGCGCTCCTACGACTGAGCGAAGATCCGCGCCTCGTCGAGCCGGCGCTCGAGCTCCTCGGCACGCCTTCGTGCGAGCAACTCCTCTGCCAAGCGCACTTCAAGATGCCCAACGACGGCGTCGCGTTCGATTGGCACCAAGACATCCAGCACCGCGACAAAGGTGGCAACACTTGGCGCGACGTCACGGGTCGCGGCTCGTACGTGCAGACCATCCTCCTCGTGGACGACATGACCGAGGAGAACGGTCCGCTCGAGTTCTTGCCTTACGACGCCGCGCGACTCGACGAGCGCGGCCGCCTCGCGCGCGGCGACGACGGCGCGCTCACGATCGATGCCTCGCGCGCGGTGCCGGTCACCGGTCGCGCGGGCGACGTCCTCCTCTTCGGTCCGTACGCGATCCACGGCAGCACGCCCAACCAGTCACCCAAGCCGCGGCGCGTGCTCATCAACGGCTACGCCGCGCCGGGCGCGAACGGACGCTTCTATCCAGGCCGCGGCGCCTGCCGAGTGCTCCCCGCCGCGCCGTCGGACGACGCCAGCGGCACGCGCTCGCTCGGCGAGGTCGGCACGCGTCCCGCGAAGAGCGCCTGAAGCGTGACGTTGCCAACAGGTGCGGGGCGGATCACGATGCGCGCCATGTCCCGCTGCGATCGCGCTCCGTTCCTCTCCTGCCTTGCGCTCGTCCTCGTCGCCTGCGGCGGCACGCCTTCGCCCGACGCCCCCAAATGCCCGGCCGCGGCGCCGGCGCCCGCGCCTTCGGCGACGGCGATCGCGTCGGCCGATCGCCCGGCCCCGAGCCCCGGGGCTCCGGTGGATTCGCTCGAGCGCGAGCTCATCGCGCGCATCGATGCGCGCGACGGAAAGGCGGTCTTCGCCACCTTCGGCGCCAACATGCAGAGCGCGCTGCCGGAAGAGAAGGCGGTCGCATGGGTGAACGGCATCGTCGCCGCCAAAGGCCAAATCACCCGCGCCGAGCGCGTGCCAGGCAAGGGCAACGACTTTCACGGCGTCTATCGACTGGAAGCCGAGCGTGGCGCGTGGGTCCTCGATCTGCACATCGATCACGACGGGAAAGTGCTCGGCCTCAAGCTGACCGATCCGCCCGCCCCGGACCCGGAGGTCGCGAAGAGCACCATCGCGCTCGGCCTCCCGTTTCGCGGTCAGTGGTCCGTTTTCTGGGGCGGCGCAACGCTCGAGACGAACCAGCACGTGACGCACAAGAGCCAAAGACGCGCGGCCGATCTCGTGATCGTGGACGAGGGCGGACGCGCACACCGCGGCGACGGAAAGAAGAACGATGACTTCTTCGCGTACGGAGAAGAGGTCCTCGCGGTGGCCGACGGGACCGTGGTCGCGGCGATCGACGGCGTGCCGGAGAACGCGCCCGGCGCCATGAACCCGTACTTCGCCTTCGGCAACGTGATTGTCCTGGCGCACGACGCCGGTCTCCATTCCGCCTACGCGCACCTCCAGCCCGGCAAGCTCCGCGTGAAGCTCGGGGCCAAGGTGAAGCGAGGCACGGTGCTCGGCGCGTGCGGCAACACGGGCAACTCGAGCGAGCCGCATCTGCACTTCCAGCTGCAAGACGGCCCGCTCCTCGAGAGCAGCTGGGGTGTCGAACCGCACTTCACCGACGTGGTCGTCGTTCATGCCGGAAAAGAGTCGCGCGCGAGCGACTACACTTGGCTCAAAGGCGATCTCGTCGGCGAGCCAAAGAAGGCGAAGAGGAGCCCGAGCCCAACCCCCAACCACTTGTGACGAATGGACCGAGGTGCTCCTAGCTCGCGGCGTCGGCGCGAAAAAACGGCGCACGATCGGGCTCCGCGTCCAAGCGAGCCCAACGAAATCGCCAGTAGCGCCGTAGCTCGAGAGATTCCAGGTTGTGAGCAGACGATTGCCGATGAGCACCGCTATACGCGCGGCTCAGAGCGTCTCTTCGGGCGCGAGCCGGCACGGGTCGGGTGCGTCGGGGGGCTCCATCTGGAGCGTCGCGTGCTCGATGCCGAAGCGATCGTGGAGCGCGGCGCAGACGTCGCCGAGAAAGCGCGCGTGGCACTCCTCGGGGCGCATCACGAGGTGCGCGGTGAGCGCGTTCTCGGTGGTGCTCATCGCCCACACGTGAAGATCGTGCACCTCGCGCACGCCGGGCAGCGTCGCCAAGTAGGCGCGCACCGCGTCGAGATCGATCCCTTCCGGCACGCCGTCGAGCGCGAGGTTGAGTGACTTCTTGAGGAGGGACCACGAGGTCGCGACGATGAGCGCCGAGAGCGCGAGGCTCACGAGCGGATCGAGCACGGTCGCGCCAGTGAAGAGAATGGCGACGCCCGTGACCACGACCCCGAGCGAGATCACGGCGTCGGCGGCGAGGTGCAAGAACGCGGCGCGCACGTTCAAGTCGCTCCCGCCGTGCCGGAAGAGCGCGGCGGAGGCGCCGTTCACGAGCACGCCGAGCCCGGCGACGATCATGACGGTCTTACTCTCGACGGCCGCGGGATGCGCGATGCGCTGGATCGACTCCCACGCGACGGCGCCGGTGACGAGGAGGAGCGCGACGGCGTTGGCGACCGCCGCCAAGATCGTGACCCGCCGAAAGCCGTACGTTCGCAGCTTCGAAGGCTTCCGTCGCGCGAGGGTCGCCGCTCCCCACGCGAGCCCCAGCCCAAGGACGTCGCTCAAGTTGTGGGCCGCGTCGGAAACGAGCGCCATCGAGTGGGAGAGGACGCCGTAGACCACCTCGACGAGCACGAAGCCGAGGTTGAGCGATACGCCGATCGCGAAGGCCCGGCCGAACGTCGTCGGCGCGTGCGAGTGCGCGTGACCGAACGAGTGCGAGTGCGCGTGCGAGTGGGCGTGGTCGTGACGGTGTCCGCCCTTCCCGTGGTCGTGCTGGTGATCGTGCGCGTGGCCGTGCGCGTGATCGTGCGAGCGATGCGCGTCGCCGTGATGCGCGTGCTCGTCGCTCGAGTGCTCGTGGCCGTGCTCATGTGCCACGGGCCACCTCGTCGCGTTCGGCGGACTTCACTTCATCAGTTTATCAAGTGTTGGAGATCGGCTCCAACGGTCCGCGCGGGATCGCGACGAGGGCCCGGGAAGCTCAGCGGCGGCCGATCTGCGGGTCGATCGTCTTCGGCGTGGCGGGCCCGCCCGCCATGTACGGGTTCGGGTTGATGACGAGCGCGTTCGGCGGGAGCCGCACGAACGAGCCCGCGCCCGGCGCGCGACCGCCGCCGCCCTCGCTGCGCGCGCCGGGGCCGAACGCCGCGCCCGGGCCGGTGAGGGTCGGCCGGCCCTTGCCGCTCGACCCTTCCGGCGACGGATCCGTCGACGTCGGGACGCCAGAGACGCGCGGACCACCGCCCGCACCGGTCACGCCGTAGTCCTGCACCTGACGACCCTTGCCGCTCGGCTTCTCCTTGTCGACCGGCTCCTTCGCCGGCTTCTCCTTGTCCTTGGCGGTGTCCTTGTCCTTGTCCTTGCTCGTGTTCGAGTTGCTCGCGTTCGAGTTGTTCGAGTTGTTCGAGCTCGAGCGGTTCGCGTTCGAGTTGTTCGAGTTGTTGTTCGGCTGCGGCGACGCGGTCTGCGGCTTGCCGGTCTGCTGACCCGGCACGTTCTGACCCGAGGCGCCGGGCGAGGTCGTCTTGTCGGTGCCCGTCGCGGGGTTCACGAGTCGCACGGTGCCGTCGGGCGAGACGAACTTGGTGTCGCCACTCGCGACGTCGTGCGATGCGCGCGTTCCGTCCCCGTAGAGGATGGAGCCGTCGGGCATGATCTTGCCGGGGTTGCCGTTCGGGTCGGAGCCGCGAACGCGCGTCCCGTCACTCCAGCCGAAGTTGCCGTCGGTCCCGCGCGTGGGCGCGTTGCGCGACACCACGTCGACGGTGCCGTCGGCGTGAAAGATCTTCGTGTCGCCGCTCGCGGTGTCGTGCGAGACACGCGTGCCGTCGCCGTACACGATCGAGCCGTCAGGCTTGGCGACGCCCGGCTTGCCCGACGGGTCCGTCGCGCGGACGCGCGTGCCGTCGGAGTAGACGAACGCGTTGCCCTGCTTCTCGGGAACGTGCGAGTTCGACTGCGCGACGCTGCCATCGGCCCGCGTGATCTTCGTGTCGCCCGACGCCGGGTCGTGCGAGAGCGAGGTGCCGTCCGACCAGCGGATGCTGCCATCGGATTGCACCGCGCCCGCGTGGCCTTGCGGGTCGACCGCGCGCACGCGCGCGCCGTCGGCGTAGACGAAGACATCACCTTGCCGCGTGGGCGGCGCGCCTGCGAAGGCGGCCGAAGAGACGAACGACGAGACCGTGACGATCATGAACGCGGCGAACCGAAACGAGCGACGCATGAGCTCTCCTTTGCTCGGGTGAACGACGTGACGTCGAGTTCGACGACGCCGTCACGACGCCCGATGCAAGTCGGTCGCAATTACGGTCGTACAGTGCACGAGCGCGCGGCAGTGAGAGCGGACTCGCTCCAGTACCCGCGAAATTCGCGGCGAATTTGCGGTCAATAAGCAGCACCGCGGACAAGAGTCATCACCCCTTTTGGGGGCCCGATCACCCGCGCAAGAGAGGGTGCGAGACGCGCCTCACCGGGTCGCCGCTCACCTCACTGCGCGCAGCTCACTGCGAGCACTTGTCGCCAGGTGCGCTCCACGTGAGCGTCGCGCTCTCGCCGCCGCTCTCGTACGTGACCGTCTCGCCCGACTCGCGATAGATGCCGATCGAGCCGCCGCCGTCGTTCATCTCGCTCACGAGCACGAACTTGTACGTCTTGCCTTTGAGCTCGACGGGGAGCTCGTACGCCGACGACGGATAGTCGGGCAGCATGTTCTTCTGCCAGTCCTTGAAGTCCTTGAGCGCGTCGCCCTTGAGCGCGCTCTGCTTGATGCGGACGAGCCCCTCTTGGTTCGGGTTGTCCTCGGCGGCCTTGATGGCGGCGCAGACGAGGTCCTGCGAGAGCGCCTTGCTCGTCTTGAGCGCCTCTTCGTCCGCGCTCGGCGGCTCGACTTGCGGATCGCCCGCGCCGCCGCAGGCGATGGCGCTGACTGAGAGGAAAGCAAAGGCGGCGATGAGCGAGAGCTTCATGAGCGCTCACCCAGCATCCGTCGTGCCGTCCGACAGGAGCGCCCCGAGTGCGAGGATGTCCACGTTTCCTCGCGCAGGCTCGCTCGTCGCGCGCGCACGATTGATCCACGCGTATCGGGAGTGAGTCACTGCTCGAAGCTGCGGGACCCTCGGAACGACGTTGGTGCGCTCACCAACCCGTGAGCTGCACCTCGGCCATCTGGAAGATGTACGAGCCGCCCGGATCGGTGCCGAGCGTGACGGGCACGATCATCACGCCCACGGTGGTGTACGCCTGCGGGAGCTTCACCGTCGCGACGCCGTCCACGCCCGGCGGCGTCGCGTAGCGCCCCACCAAGACCCACGCCGTGTTGGTGGGGTTGGTGACGTAGACGTCGTAGAGCGGCGGGAACGCGCTCGGCTTCCCGGCGTTCATGCGCGCGGTGAGCACGACCTTCGACACCGACTGGAACGTGGTCATGTACGCGGCGAGGAACACGCCGCGATCGTTCGCCGACGTCGAGAAGACGTTGCTGCTGTAGATCGACGCCGCGTTCTTGTCGACCGCGTAGCTCGCCGCAAAGCCCGGGAAGACCTCGTTGGTCGTGGCGCTCGACATCGCCCAAACCTCTTCGGTCCCCGAGAGTCCGAGGTCCACGATGTTTCCGTAGAGGTCCCACTGGGGGAAGCACGGGATGCCGAGGTTGCAGTCGTTGTTGTACTTGGGGTCGAGGTTGTACGGCGCCGCGTACGCGATGAGCATGCGCTTGTGCGACTCGATGTGGCCGAGCTCATCACCGCTCATGCCGATGTTGTTCGACCAATCCTGATGGCAGTCGGAGTCGCAGATGACCTTCGGGCTGGTCCACGTCACGCCGTCGGGTGACGTCAAGAGCTCGACCTGCACGTTCTTTTGGTGCGGCACGTCTTGCGCGACCATCACGTATTGCTTGCTCGAGTCGTCGTACTTCACGTCCACCGACGAGAGCCCCACCACGTTGGTGGCGACGGGCGTCGTCCAGTTGATGGCGTCGGTCGACGTCGTGAGCATGATGCGCGACTGATAGAGCTGCGGAAGATCCACCGTCGTGTCGGTGAACCACATCATCAGCTTGCCGTTCTGCACCACCACCGTGGGCTGCCCCGCGCCGTAGATCGGCACCCAACCCGGCGGCCACGGCGGCGCCAGCACCTGGAGCGAGCCGCTGAACCAAATCGTGTTGTCCGGATAGGCGCGCATCGGCGCGGTGACGACCTTGGGATCGCTCGGCTGGATCTCCCAGGTGTTGCGCTGCGTGAGCTTGTACCAAGGCCCGTCGGGTGACGTGGACCGCGCCGCGAAGTTCACGGTCTGGATCGTCGTCACGTTGCCGGAATAGAAGAGGTAGTAGAAGAGCCCGTCGCCGAGGTCGGTCCGCACGATCGAGGGATCGCAGTTGGAGCGCTCGTAGGTCACGGGCTTCGACGCCATCGCCGGCGCCGTCCACGTCGTCATGTCCGTCGAGCTGACGTGGCGAATGTTGTCCCAGTCGTCGACGGTGTTGGTGCCGCCGCTGCAGAAGTACGCGTGGTACGTGCCCTGCGTGTGGATGATGGTCGGCGCGTACGCGAAGACGAAGGCGTTCTCCGCCTTGGCCATCATGATCGGCTCCGAGAATTCGTTGACGTCGGCGCACGTCGCGGCGGCGCCGATGTTGTTGACGCACTGGTAGTAGGCGCTGCAGCCGCCGTTGTTGGTCGCGCACTCGTCGACGTCGCAGGCGCCGCTCATGCACTTGAGGCCCGAGCCGCAGTCGGTGCCGTTCTTTCGATTGGTGAACGAGGTGCTCGACACCGCCGGACTGCAGTCCTGACAGACGTTGCTCGGATTGGTGGCGCCGCTCGCGAAGCACGCGTTCGAGACCACGCACGAGCTCGCCGCGATCGCGTTGGTGCAGCCCCCTTGGCCGTCACAGGTGTCGGTGGTGCACGCGAGGCCGTCGGAGCACGAGTACGCGGTGCCGCCGCACGTGCCGTTGGTGCACGCGTCGTTCTTGGTGCACGCCGCGCCGTCGTCGCAGAGCGTGCCGTTCGTGCGACTGCTCCAGCCGGTGAGCGAGAGGCTGGGGTTGCACTCCTGGCACGCGTTGTTCGGGTTCACCGAGCCCACGGACACGCACGCCGAGGAGATGACGCAGCTCCCGGCGATCTGCACGTGGCTGCAACCGCCCGCGCCGTCGCACGCGTCGGTTGTGCAGGCGAGCGCGTCGTCGCAGGAGTAGGCCTGACCGGCGCATGTGCCCGCGGAGCACACGTCGTTCTTGGTGCACGAGCTCCCGTCGTCGCACGCCTTCGCGGCGCAGTCGGTGTCGGCGCAGTCGATCTGTCCGTCGCAATCGTTGTCGATCTTGTCGTCGCAGATCTCCGCCACCACGCCGCCCGTGTGCGTGACGCAAGTAAGTGCACCTTGCACGCATTGGTACGCGTCGTTGAGGCAGCTGTCCGGATCGGCGCTGTCGCACGCGGTCCCCAGCGTGGGCTCCCCCGCCCCGTCGGCGGTGGCGGCGCTGCAATCGTCGTCGACGCCGTTGCACTTCTCGGCCGCTCCCGGGTGGCACTTGGCTCCGTCCTGGCCGCCGCACGAAGGATCGGCGGTCGGCTTGTCGGCGCAATCGCCCGCGACGGACACGTACCCGGCCGGCGCTATGCAACCGGTGACGGTCGCAGAGAGGACGCCGAAGCCGTCGTTGTCCTCGTCGGCGAAGAACGTCTTGCAGCCGACCGAGCACGTCGCGCCGGTGGCTACGGAGTCGTCGCAGTCCTTGCCGGCGCAAACGCCGTCTTGGTCCAGATCGACGCACGCGTCCGGAGCGTCGCCCGCGTCGAGCACATCGGGAGCGGCGGACGCGTCGCTCGCGGCGTCGACCACTGCGGTGACGTCGGCGCCCGCTTCGACGGTCGACGCGCTATCGGCAGCGGACGCGTCGGCCTCTCCAGTCGATGCGTCCGCATCCGCCTCGGGGCCTGCGGGATCCGCGGCACATCCAGTGAGGCCAAGAAGGAGGAGCCACGCGATCGGTCGGCGCATGCGATTGGAAAGCATACGCGTCGTCGGCGCGCTCGGTTCGAGCCGTATCGAGCGAGACCCGCTCTTCTAACGGTGTGTCGTTTTGGACCGGTCGGAACGCTTCTCGGCGCGCGCGCCCGCGCGGGCCTTAAATGGAGGGAGCCACGAGCGCACGGGCAAATCGCCCGGCGGCCGTGGCTCCTTGTTTTCGTCGCCGAGGCGATGGCCTCGCTCGACGCGGAGACGAGTCACTCGACCGTCGGGTGTGGCCGTTCTCGGTCACGCCGCCCAGTCGCGGGCCCTGACTCCTAGCTGTCCCTGCCGAACGGATCGGCTCGTGCTTTCACTACCGACATCGGTCTCCTTCGAGCGTGCGATGGGTATCGTGGCCCAGGGTGCTCGCTCCGCGGGGCGCGCAACCTGTCCGTGAATTAAGAACTGACACGTCAAAGCCGACGCGCCAGCGCTTATTCACGCGCGCGCGAAGTTTGGTGAGAGATGTGCGCCGAGCCTGCGCGGACGTCGCTCGGAGCCTGGCTCAAGGGCAGCTCATGATCCCGCTCTTGCCTCCCCCGAGTGTCGCGGGTAGCGCACACTGGTGCACCCTTATCTCCGCTTCGTCACCGTCATCGCAGGTGCTACCCGACGACCACGCGTGGGCCCCTTCGACGAGGCGAGGCTCACGCTGCGCGTCGAGCCGCAAGACGTCGAGGTGCGCCGCATGAACAACGGTCGCTACCTCACGCTCATGGACCTCGGGCGCTTCGATCTCGCGGTGCGCATGGGTTGCGGTCGCGCGATGATCAAGAATCGCTGGCAGCCCCTCGTGCGGTCGGCGTGCATCACGTTCAACCGGTCCCTCGAGCTCGGCCAGCGCTTCGATCTCGTGACGCGCATCGCCGGCCACGACGAGAAGTGGTGGTTCATCGAGCAGCGCTTCGAGCGCGAGGGCACGGTGCACGCCCTCGCATACCTGAAGGGCCTCTTCCGCGCGCCGAGCGGCAACGTGTCGCCGCGAACGATCATGGAGGCCAGCGGCGTGGTGGTCGGCGAGGCGCCTCCGCTCCCCGAGGCGATGCGCGCGTGGCTCGCGTCCGAAGAGGCGATGCGCGCCGCGAGCCGAGGGGCTGGCTGATGCTCGGTCAGGGCGCGAAGGCGGCGATCACGCTGCGTGGATCGTCGGTCATGATCCCGTCGGCGCCGCGCGCGAGGAGATCGCGCGCGACCGCGGGGTCGTCGATGGTCCAGTAATCGACGCGCAGGCCTAGCGCGTGAAAGCGCGCGATCGCCCGCGGCGTGTCGAGCCGGATGCCGTTCGCAACGGGCGGCACTTGGGCGGCCCGACCGCGCACGAGGCGCTGCGCCACGGCGCGCGGCAAGAGCCGGGCGCTCGCGACCTCGAGCGGAGAGAGGCTCGTCTCCCCCTCGTAGCCCGAGGCCCGCGCGCGCCGAAGGTTCAGGGCCGAGAAGCTGGCGACGCGCACGCGCGCTGTCGCACGAGCGGCACGCACCACGGCGAGGAGCGCGCCGACCATCTCGTCGGAGTCGTCCTTCGCGTCGACGTTGAACGTCACGTCGGGGAAAGACTCGAGCGCCTCCGCGAGCGTGGGCATCCGGTAGCGTGGACGCGGGGTCGGGCGAGCGTCGGCGCCCCGGGGCACGAAGCGCGCGCCCACGTCCCAGCCGCGCAACTCCGCCAACGTGCACTCTGCAATCATCCGCGGAACGTCCGCCATGCGCGCGCCGCCAGGATCGTGGGAGAGCACCACTTGACCGTCGCGCGTGAGGTGCGCGTCGGTCTCGAGCGCGTGGGCACCGATCGCGAGCGCGAGCGCGAACGCCTCGAGGGTGTTCTCGGGGAGCTCGAAGCTCGCGCCTCGGTGCGCGTAGAGCACGGGAGAGAGAGGCACCCCTCCAGCGTACGCCGCTGCGGGGAACGTCGGCGGAGCCACTGAACCTCGAGAGGTTCACGCCTCGCCGCGCCGGCGCGCCGCCACGCGTGAAAATGTGCCGTCCACCGGCCGCCGGCCGCAGGACCCGGCGGCGGCATCGGGCGTGCTTGGTAGCTCACATGCGCTCCTTCATTTTCGGGCTCGGCACCCTCGCCACCCTCGTGCTCTCTTCGCTCGTCGGCGCCGGATGCTCGTCGGGTGGCGGCGCACGGATCGACGGCGCACAGGACGACGCCGGGACCGCCGAGCCCGTCGACGCCGCAACGCCATCGGCCGACGCGATCGCGAACGCGAGCGACGCTTCGCCGAGCGGCGACGGGGCCGCGCAAGACGCTTCGCCCGACGCGGTGACGGACGCGTCGGGATTGGCACCGGTGGAGTCGCGCGTCATCCAGGCGCTGACGACTGCGTGCGTGAATGCGCCAACGGACTACGGTCCGTACGGAGCGATCGCTTCATACGATCGGTACGAGCTCGTGAACCCCGCGTGGGCCGGAAGCGCGACGCCGATGCCCGTGCAGATCTTCGTGCCCAAGGGCGGCGCGTCGACCCATCCCGTGATCTTCTTCTCGCACCCGTATGGCGGAAACGACTACCGCCGCATGCTGGGGCTCATCGAAGCGATGGTGAGCCACGACGACATCGTGGTGTTCACGCCGTACGCCACGCTCCAGACCTCGGTGTGCGGCCGCTACGACACGCTCTGGGGCGGCTTTCAAACCGCGATCGACGTGCTCGGCGCGCACGTCGGCGCAGACACGACGCGGGTGGGCTTCTTCGGACACTCGTTCGGCGGAGGCGCGACGCCGTGGATCGCGCACCAAGCGATCAAGGTTCGTGGCTGGGGCAGCGCTGGCTCGTTCTTGTTCGCGAGCGCGCCTTGGTACGTCTACCGAATGGCCGCCGCCGATTGGAACGACTTCCCGGCCGGCTCGCGGCTCACGGCGATGGTCTACGCCGACGACCCGGTCAACGATCATCGCATGGCGATCGACGAGGTGTGGGGACCGTTCCCGCGATCGAAGGGCTACGTGCGACTCGTGTCCGCCGATCACGGCGCGTGCAAGCTCGTCGCCGATCATGGGAGCCCGCAGTGCGCCGCGCAATACGACACCTTCGACGCGCTCGACTCCTGGGGCGTGTGGCGCCACTTCGCCGCGATCGAGGCGTGCACGCTGCGCGGCGACGCCACGGCGTGCACCATCGCCGACGGAACCTCCGCGGCGACGACCGCGATGGGAACGTGGACGTCGGATGGCACCGCGGTGCCGCCGGCCGAGCGCCCCGCAGCGCCGACCCCGTCGAAGGCGTCGTCGGCGTACACGTTCCCGATCGACAAGGAGTCTCAGTACCCCTGCTCGGGAGCGAAGGGCGGCTGAACGCGCGGGGACGCCCTCCGCCGAATCACTGTGGCGCTCGGGCCACAGCACCCCGTTCACGAAGCGAGCGCGCGGTGGCCCTTTCGCCGCTCGATCGCGCACGGCACGCCGCCTGCTCCGCGCGCGATCGATGCGCTCCTTGGTCACGCTCCTCACGGCTTCCCTTCTCGTCACGTCCTCCGTCGCCTGCCAGCGCACCGCTATCGACGATGGCTATGACCGCGCGGTGGCTGAAGCTCGTTCACGGGCCGAGGAGCGCTTCGTCTACACCTCGTGCGAAGGCGGTGGGGTCGCGGCGCGCTGCGGACTCATCTTGAAGCACGTCGCGCGCGACTCGTTCCGCGAGCGCTTTCGTGAGCGCGCGTGCGGCGCGCTCTCGGACGACGAGTGCCAAGCCCGGTTCAATCGGTTCGTCGAAGGGCAGCTTCACGCACGCTACACCTCGGCGGCGTGGACGGACATCGCGACGTACTGCGATTCACATCCGACTCACTGCGACGACCCGATCGCCTACGAGCTCCTCCTCGTCGACAACCACAACGCGAACGTGCGCGAGGCGCTGTCGCGAGAGAAGCTCAGCATCGCC
The DNA here is from genome assembly GCA_044224815.1 of Polyangiaceae bacterium. Lineage (GTDB taxonomy): Bacteria > Myxococcota_A > Polyangia > Polyangiales > Polyangiaceae > JADJCA01. Next base: position 8,199 of record JBGAJR010000071.1, on the reverse strand, counting down.
GAGGCGCGCCGCGCCGAGCGCGCCTACGCGGAGCACGACGGTCCGAAATGTCGCTCGTACCCGAGTGTCCTGACGGGCACGACACTCACGCTGTGTCGCTGAAGGGACCGTGATCGGGCCTCCAGCCCTCAACGCGGTCACGCCGCGCATCGTGACGCGCGAAGGCATCGCCCTCGTGCACACGAGCTTTCGCGGACTTCGGTGCGCGATTCGCGTGTAGGACGTGGCACGTGCCTTGATGCTCGAAGCGTCATGCCTTCCATTCGCTCTCCTTTCATTCGACGCCTCGGTCACCTCGCCTTCGGGCCCTTGCTCGCCCTCGCCGCTTGCAGCGCAGGCACCGAAGATCCGCCGGTCGAGAGCGACGAGGGCGCCCTCGCCGCGGGCGTCCCCGCTACTCCAAAGCACTCGAGCGTGTTCGGCACCATCACCCGCGACGGGGTGCGCGCGGTCGGCCTCGTCCTCCACATCGGCTGCCCCTCGCTCGAGAGCGATCTCGGCGGCGAGGCGCGCACCGACGAGACAGGCGGCTACGCGGCCCTGGTTCGCTCCCCGGCCTACGGGCGCTGCACCGCGGAAGTACGGGACGGGGCCCTGCACAGCGAGCCCTTCGCCTTCTTCGTGAGCCCGTCGGCGCTCCGGACGGACCTCGCATTCGACGCGAAGCTCAAGAAGCTGCCCTGACGCAAACGAACCCGGGGCGCGACTCAGAAGCTCCCGGCTTGGTAGCTCTGCCAGCCGTAGCTCTCGGGGGTGGCGCCATCGACGGGCCAGAAGCCCATGCCCGGCTGCCCCGTCGTCCACACGGTGCCCGCGGTGGTGACGTCGATGGTGGCGACGAGGGACGCGTTCTTGAAGACGGTGATCGTCGTGCCGTGGATCTCGACGCGGAGCACGTCGCCGGGTGCAGGCGCGCCGATGCCGGGGTCGCCCGAGTCGTAGAGCGTCGTGTGGTCACCGAGCGGGCCGTTCCAGCGAACCACGGCGAGGTAGCCCGTGATGCCCCACATGATCTCGTAACCGCACGCGTCGTGCGCCCCGATCGCGAAGCGGAGGAGGAGCTCCACCTCGTGCTTGCTCGGTGATGGATCGTATCCGTTGGCGCGATAGACCACGCCTTCGGCGAACTGATCGGCGGCGAACGACCCACTCAAGTGGCCGATGCTGTCGTTGTATCGATTCGGATTGCCCGAGAGCACCGACGCGCACGCGTTGCCCGCGAGGCTCTTGGGATCGTTCCAATCGAGGCCGTCGGTCTTCCCGCGCACCCAAACGCCACCTTCGCTGAGCGGGCTCTCGGCCGTGGCGAACGACGTCGCGTAGCTCGCGCCCGCATCCGCGACGCCGCCCTTACCCGCGTCCGAAGAAGCGGCCGCGTCTTTCGCGACGCTTGCGTCTTTCGCGACGCTTGCGTCCTTCGTGGCGCTCGCGTCCTTCGCGGCGCTCGCGTCGCCCACGATGGACGCGTCGGTGCTCACGGACCCATCGCCGAACGACGCGCCCGCCTCGAAGAGCGCGGCGTCCCCACCTCCGGTTTGCCCGGCCGCCGCGTCTCCGCCCTTCGCGGCGGGCGCGTCGATCGGTGCTCCAGCCGACTCGTCTTCGACCGAGCATGCCACGAAGGGCCCGCCGACCAAGACGGCGGCGAGCACCCCGGGCGCGAAGCTCCGAAGCGAAGGAAGCACCCGCACGCAGAAGCAACCGACGGACCATCACGTCCGTCGCTGCGATCTCCTCACGTTCCACCACTCGCGCTCACGACGTCGGGGGAGAAGCCCCACGTCCATCGCGACGTTTGGGGCCGAACACCCGCGCCATCACGCCGCACGCGACACGCGCAATGTTCAATGTGGCGGAAAAATCGGTAGCTCCACGACGGTGACCGCCGGACGAGGGCCAGGCGGAACCGTGACCGCTGCAAGCGCGCGCGTGGCGCAAGCCGCGTCGAGCGGCGCGCCGAGCTCGGGGGTCACGCCTTGAACGCGCCCGCGCGCATCCACGCTGACGTTGAGCTGCACGCGCCGCGGCACATCGCCGCGGTAGCAGGCGTCGAGCGTGGGCGCCGATCGGAAGAGCGCATCCCGCAAGAGGAGGTCGCGATGGATCTCGAGGGTGTGCGCCGGTTGGTTGAAGCTCTTCCCGCTCGCGTAGAGGGCAAACGGCGCCGCCGCCAAGAGGACCACGATCACCGCCGCCATCTTGCGCGAGCGAACGATCTGTCGAACACGGTCCGGCATCGAGAGGAGATCCTCGACGGCGCGCCGCTCGTTCTCGAGCCGCCGCACCGAGCCCACCCGCTCGGCGTTCGTGCTCTGCGCACGACTCATCGCGCACCTGCCTTGGCCGGCAGCAGGCGCAGCACCATCGCCGTCTCGCTCGGTCGCGTGCTCCCACCAAAGGCGCGCGGCAATGCGTCGAGCACGCAACGCTCGACGGCGGACGTCCCTTCGGCATCGAGCGCGCGGCGGTCCGCGAGCGAGAAGGCGCGTGTTGCCGCTTCGGTGTCCGTGAGTCGCCCCTCTTCGTCGACCGAGAGAACGAGGTCCACGTCGGCGTAGCGGTCCGTCCCCACGCAGGCACGCGCGATCGCCTCGCTCGCCGCGAACACGCGCTCGCGCACGCGCGCCGGCAGAAGATCGTCGAGCGCGCGACGGTGCATGGCGCGACCCACTGGAAAGAGCGCCATCGTCCCCACTACGGAGAGCGCCAGCACGACGCCGGGGCGGAGCAGCCACGCGATCGCTCGCGGCGGTGCGTGGGCCGCGTCCTCGGCCGCGAGCTTGGCACGGCCGCGCGCGACCTCGTCCTCGAGTGAGGCGATGCGCGTCTCGAGCGCCACATCGTCGTTGCGGAAAGGCATGGGGCCGGCGACCTCGCCCGAGAAGTCTAGCCGACGCACGCCGACATCCAAACCGCGCGCCCCGCTCAGAGCTTGGCGGCGCGGTCCTTCGCCGGGAGCGTGCCCACCATGGGCTGGAGATCGGGACCGACCCACGGCCACGGCGACGCCGCAGGCCACCACCCCGGCCGTCCCTTCTTGTAGAGCGACGCGGGCAGCGTGTGATTCGCGAGGGTCGAGCTGTAGCTCGTCGAGTTGGTGACGAAGTCGTAGTTGCCGTGCCGCAAGAGCGACGTGGCCGCCACGTCGGCGAGCCCCGCGCCACCGCTCCCGAGCTCGTACACGGCCGACTGGCTGCTGTCGGCGGAGTCGACGACCTTGCTGACGCCCGACGCGCCGAGCACGTTGCCGAGCACGTTCATGGCGATGTCGCCGTGATCGAACTGGAGCGCGGCGACGTTTCCGTTCTGCGTCGCGTTCGAGCCCGCGACCGCGGGCGTGGCGAACTGACTCGACGCGTGGTTCCGGTAGAACGTGAGGTAGCCCGCGTTTCCGTGGGTGACCGTGGCGCCCATGTGCGGCGCCTCGTTCCCTTCCATGAGCTCCATGTGCGGGAACGCGCAGTGCGTGTCGATGTTGACCTCCTGCCACTCGGCGGGAGAGGCCCACGAGTTGTCGGCGTAGTTGTAACCGACGACGTTTCCGCCACCGCTCACGTTGAACATGATCGGCTTGTTCATGTAGCGAGCGACGTTGTTCTCGACGAGGTTGTCGGCCGCGCCGCACCGAAGAACGATGCCGTAGCAGTCGTGCCCGAAGCCGTAATCCGCCGAGTGATGAAAGTAGCCATCACGCACCACCGTTCGGTACGTGCCGGTGAGCGAGACGTGCATGCCGCCGATGGTCCCGTCGGTCTGCACGTCCTTCACCCAAGAATAGGCGGCGTTGGAGATGTCGATGCCGCCGGCCATCTGGCCGTTGTAGCCGGGGTTCGTGCCGCCCTGGACGCGCACGCTCTCCACACCCGCCCAGCGAATGACGGTGCCCACGGCTTTGGTGATCTGCCCGAGGTACGGGCCCGCCGACTTGAACGTCCAATGCAGCGGCGCGCTCGTCGTCACCGTTCCGTTGGCCACGTCGACCGACGCGATCTCGACGCGCTGGCTCACCGAACGGCCGCTCGCGCGCTTGAAATACGGGCAATCGCCCTGGTCGACCGTGGCGTCATCGACCACGTCGACGAGCGCCAGATCGCCAGATGCGAAGTGGCTCGCCGCCGCGCCGACCTTGATCGTCTTCGACTCCTTGAGCGCGTCCGCCGTCAGCGGATACGCCGTCCCGCCGTAACAAGGCGTGTCTTGGTCGTTGCCGATCGCGATCACGGTCTCGCCGCCGGTCTTCACGATCGTGGTGCCGGAGGGCGCGCCGCCCGAGCCCGCGCCGCGGAGGACGACGCCGCTCTTCAATCGGATCGTCGACGCGACCGTGTACGTGCCGGGCCCGAGCACCACGACCTTGCCGGACGGGCACGCATCGATCGCCGCTTGGATGTCGGCGCCCGGCGTGAGCGTGGCGCACGCGGCGGTGCGCTGCGGGAGCCCGTCGGCGCCGAGCGGGAGGTGCAAGAGCGTGTCTTCGAGGATGCCGGGATTCCACTCGGTCGCGCGATCGGCCGGGATCGGGCTCGGCCCCATGGGCACGGTCGTCGACGCATCCGGCAAGCACGCGGGCGGCGCGCACGTGCTCGTGCCTCCGTCCTCCGCCGTCCCCGGTGGACCCGCCACGCCGCCGTCGGTGGCCGCAGTGCTCGCCGGCGTCGCCCCGGATCCGCTCGGGCCCGACGCGCAGCACGCCGCGGCCTCGCCACCGGCACCGCCCTTCGGAAGGCCCGCCTCCTCGTCGGCGACCTCGCAAGCGACGACACCGAGCATGAGGAGCGGAGCGAAGCGGACCACGCGAGTGAGGCGCATGGGGTAGAGACGTGGCGCTCGCCCCAAAAGTAAAAAGGCGCGCCCGCGGCCGCCAGAACGGGCGAATTTTCGCCTATTTGGCGGGTACGAGGAGGCTCCGCAAGCGCTTCACGGCATGGTGATAGTTCACCTTGGCGGCGTCCTCGCTCGACTCGACGATGGCGGCGATCTCCTCGAAGGAGAGGTCGTGATAGACGCGAAGCTCGACGACGAGGCGCTGCTTGGGCGGGAGATCCGCGAGCCGCTCTTGGACCTTCTTCCAGATCTCCGCGGCCACGAGCCGCTCGGTCCCGAGCGAGTTGGTGAAGGCCATGTCGTCCTCCACCGGCACCGACTCCCCGGGCTGAGCGCCGCGCACATGATCGAGGGCAGTGTTCACGGCGACGCGATAGAGCCAGGTGCGAAAGCGCGCCTCGCCGCGAAACGACGCAAGCCGCTCGAAGACGCGAACGAAGGTGCGCTGCGTGACGTCCTTGGCGTCCTCGTCGTTCTTCACGTAGCGGCGCACCAGCCGCACGATCGGGCCTTCGTACGCGCGCACCATGGCCTCGAACGACGCGCCGTCACCCGCGCGCATGCGCTCGACGAGCGACGCGTCGGGATCGGGCTCACGCGGTGCCGAAAGCTCGTCGACCACGGGGGAGCGAGCGTAGCACGCGCGTGCATAGCCCCGCGGCCGATGGTATTTTCGCGATCATGAAGGCGAGCGCGCGCGCGCTGCTCTTGGGGGTGGCGCTCTTCTCCGCGCCCGCGCGTCTTCGCGCCCAGGAGCCGCGCGCCGAGGCCTCCGCCGAGGCGAGGCGCGACGCGGCGGCGCGCTTCGAGGAAGGCACGCGCGCGTTCGACGCCGGCGACTTTCGCCGCGCGGGCGAGCTCTTCGAGATCGCGTACAAGCTCGCGCCGCACGAAGACCCGCTCTGGAACGCGGCGCGGGCGTGGCAGCGCGCCGGGGAGCTCGCGCGCGCGGCGAACCTCTACGCGCGCTACCTCCGCGTCGCCCCCGAGGGCGCGCGCGATCGCGGCAAGGCCACTCAGGCGATGGCGCAGCTCGCGGGCAAGCTCGCGCGGATCGAGGTTCAGCTCGGTCGCGGCGTCGACGCGCCGCGCGTGGACGGTCAGCCGATCGAGGACACCTCGGTCTACGTGGTGCCCGGCAGCCACATCGTGCGCGCGCGCGCGCCCGGCGAAGCTGGAGACATCGAAGCCGAAAAGACCGTGGCGGCGGGCGAGACGGTGAGCGTCGTTCTTTCCTCGTCGTCGGCGCCGGGCCGGGCCGTCGAGGCGCGACCGGTCGACGCCGCGCCAGCTCCCGAGCCGCGCGCGGACGATCGGCACGGGCTTCCGCCGATCGTGGTCGTGCTCGGCGCCGTCGCGACGGGCGCGCTCGCCGGCGTCACCACTTGGTCGGGCCTCGAGACGATGAACACGCTTCACGCGTTCGAGGCGACGCCGACGCAGGAGACGCTCGATCGTGGGCGCTCCGAGCAGGCGCGCACCAATCTTTTCCTCGCTGGAACCGTTGGAGTCGCGGCGGTCACCGCGCTCACTGCCGTCTTCTTCACGGACTGGGGACCCGATCCGAAGCGGCGCGTCCGTGTGGGCTTCGGCCCGGGTGGTGCGTCGATTGGCGGTGCGCTGCCGTGACGGCCGCCGTGTCGCTCCCCGCGCACGCGATCCAACGCGTCGGCAACTACGAGCTCCTCCTCGAGCTCGCGGCGGGCGGCATGGCCACGGTTCACGTCGCACGTCAGGTCGCGAGCGCGGGCTTCGAGCGGCTCGTCGTGATCAAGCGCGTGCACGCTCACCTCGTCAAAGATCGTGCGTTCACCGACATGTTCCGCGACGAGGCGCGCGTCTGCTCGACCATTCGGCACCCGAACGTCGTCGCGGTCACCGACGTGGTCGAGACCGGCGGCGAGCTCCTCCTCGTGCTCGAGTACGTCGAGTCGCTCTCGATGAGCGCCCTCGCCGATCTCGCGCGTTCGAGCGGGTCTCCCCTCGCCCCGAGCGTCGTGTCACGGATCCTGTGCGACGCGCTCGCCGGATTGCACGCGGCGCACGAGGCCTCCGATCTGCGCGGCAACGCGCTCCACATCATCCATCGCGACGTGTCGCCGCAGAACATCATCGTGGGGCTCGACGGAACGAGCCGACTCATCGACTTCGGGATCGCCAAGGCGGCCTCGCGCGCGACGACGACGACGAGCGGCATCCTCAAAGGCAAGCTGCGTTACATGTCTCCCGAGCAAGTGCGGCAAAAACCGCTCGATCGGCGCGCCGATGTGTTCGCCGCCGGCGTGGTGCTTTACGAAGCGCTCACCGGGCAGCCACCGTTTCCGGGAGACGACGCCGGCGACATCGCGATGTCGATCCTCCTCGGGGAGCCACCGAGCGTGACTTCGATCGTGCCCTCGCTCCCCGCCGCGATCGACGCGGTGATCGAGAAGGCCCTCGCGGGAGATCGCGACGACCGTTACGCGACGGCGGCCGATCTCGCGCAAGCGCTCGAGGCCGCCATTCCGCCGGCGCCGGTGCGCGAGGTCGCGTCGGTGGTGGAGGCGCTCGGCGCGCGCGTCTTCTCGAGGCGGCGCGCCGATCTCGCGGCCGCGCTCGAGGGCGATGCGGTCGCGCCCGGCGGCGCCGTCTCGGCCGGCGAAGTGGCGACGGGCACCACCGAGGTCGCACCGCGCGGGCTCCGTGGGCGCGCGCTCGGCGCAATCGCCGGGCTCGCCGTCATCGGCGCCGCGTCCGCGTTCCTGCTCCGGGGCAAAGGCGCAACCTCCACGGACGCAGACGCTTTGCGCACCCCGAGCGCTCCTGAGACCGCGTCGGTCACCGCACCTTCGAGCGAGCCGCTTGCCCCCACGACGGCGAGCGTCGCGCCCACCACGACCGCCAGCGCGCTCGAGAGCGCTTCCCTCGCGTCACCTTCTTCTTCCGCTTCGCCTTCGACTCTCGCCACGTCCGCGGCGTCGACGGCGCGCTCGCCGCGCGGACCGAAGCGCGCCGTGCCCAAGGCCGCGGCAAGCACCGACCTTCACCGAAGGAACCCGTATGCAACGCCTTGAGTCTCACCGAAGCGGACGCTTCGCGCACGTCGCGTTCGCGATCGCGTTGACCGCCGGGTGCACGGTGTTCAACGGAAAGAGCGTTCCGGTCGACGGGGGAAGCGCGGCAGAGGGCGGCACCCCGACCGTCGACGCCAGCGCGGACGCACCGGCGTCCGCGTGCGGCTGCGCGACCGGCACGATCCTCTGCGAGAGCTTCGAGTCGGCGTCGCTCGGCGTCACGTGGTCCCCGATGGGCGACGTCACCCCCCACGACACGACGCGCGCGCACTGCGGGAGCGGCTCGCTGCACGTGCGCTCACCGTCGGTCGCGGCCAATTCC
>JBGAJR010000009.1:0-209894 GCA_044224815.1 Polyangiaceae bacterium | reverse complement strand
GACGGTTCCATCATTCCCGCCAACCTGGGCGTGAATCCGAGTCTCACGATCACCGCGATGGCCGAGCACATCATGGCGCGCGTTCCCGCGAAGGAGGGCGGCGCGAAGGTCGACCCCGCACCCGTTCCCGTACTGCCGCCCTCGAAGCACGACGACGTCCTTCACTTCGAGGAGTGACGTGTCAACCGCGGCGGGCGCCGAGGATCGACGTCGGCGTCGACATCGGCACCGGAGGCCCGCCGCCAGTGTCCCCACCGAGTGTGGGCTCGTTCGATTGGTCGCCGGCGGGCAGCCCGAGCGGCCCCAGCGGAGGGGGAGGGCCAGGGGGCGGTCCGTCCGGCCCAGGCCCCGAGCCGCCGCCACCGCCCGAGCCTCCGCCGGAGCCTCCGCCGCCGGTCGGGCACGGCCTCGGCATCTCGCCGGCCTTCGCCACTCGCATGGCCTCGACGCTTCCGGCCGCCGTGAAGCCGATCGCGGCGCCCGCCCCGGCCCACCCGAAGGGAGCCGCCAACCCTGCCGTCGCCATGGTGGTGCCCACGACGACGCCGCTGACTCCGATCTTGTACCAGATCGAGCCTTTGTCGAATGCGAGCTGGAGCGCGAGGCCGCCCAGAGCAATCGCTCCACCAACCCCCACGTTCGCGAGCGTGCCTTGGCGGTCGACGCCATTCGTCGGGTTCGAGTTCACGTACGCGTAGAGGTTGCTCTGGGCCCCGGCGAAGAGGATCGGATCGCGGGCGGTGAAGCGGCCAGTGGCGGGCTCGTAGTCGCGTGCTCCGAGTCGGACGAGGCCGGTCACCGCGTCGGGAATTCCTCCGCCGAAGCCGACGGGGAGCTCGAACGTCGACGGATCTCCCGATAGGACGTTGCCGAAAGCGTCGTAATCGACGGACATCGTCAGCGTGCCGTTCGCGTCGACGACGAGGCGGGGCGTGCCCATCGCGTCGCTGGCGACGTAATAGCGCGTACCACCTCGGATGACTGCGTAGAGCCGCCCGACGTCGTCATAGAAGTACTCGCTCAGCGCACCAGCTGAATCACGCGTGTGCGAAACGCGGAGGTCATTCGACGCGTAGAGGTACTGCGTCGTCTTGCCACCTTCCGTGCGGGTCACTCGCCGACCGAGCCCGTCGTAGCCGTAGGTCACCGTGGTGGCGCCCACGGTCGCGCTGAGGAGCGTGCCGTCGACCGCGTAGCTGAACGTGTCGCTGCCCCTTCCGGTCATGAAGCCGTCGACGTCGAACGCGTAGCTCACGCCGCCGCGCGTCACGACCTGGTCAGCTGCGTTGAACGTCGCGTCGACTGCAGGTGCTGCGCCTCGCTGCGCATGGGTGCGGTTCCCGTCGGCGTCGTAGATGTACGACTCGACGGTCGCCCCATCGCGCTTCACGCTGACCAGCTCCCCGTCCGGACCGTAGCCATACTCGAAGACGTGCGCGGCGCCAGCAACGTCCTCCGACTTCGATGCGGTCCGCCCGCTCGCGTCGTAGGTCGTCGACACCGTGTACTTGGCGGTGCCCGCGACGCTGACGGTGCGTGTCTTCTCACGACCGTGAACGTCGTATTCAATGGAGACCGAGAGGGCGCCGGCGTTGTCGGAAATTCCACTCGTCATGTGGGCCGGACCACCACGCGTGATCGTGAAGGTTCCGCGCACGGTCTCGTTTCCGTCGACGTCGTAGCCGAGCGTCGTGGGTGAGTTGGCATCGAGCTGCACGCTCGTCGGCCAGAAGTTCGCGTCGTACGCGAATTGGTACTGCCCACTTGCGGGGCCGGCGAATGTCCGCCTCGTCACGAGGGGACCGTCATAAGCGATCGACAGTTGTTGCGAAGCGCCCACCTTGGGCGATCGGGTCAGCGACGCCGTGCGCGTGGTCGCCCCGACGTAGGTGCGCAGCGTCGTGAAATCCGGGGCTGCCAAGAGCTGCGGTCGGCCCGAGACGTCACGGGTGACGCTCATGGCGCGTCCGCTGGCCAGGGTGAGCGATGATAGGCCTGCGTCCGCGTCGTACGACCAGAGCGTGGTGGCTCCCCCCGGGGCCACGTACTTGGTCCGGCGGCCGTCGACGTATTCGAAGGCGTGAATCCCGCCCGCCGGAACCGTGACGGACGCCAGATTTCCAGGGCCGTCGTACGCGAGCGCCACTGCGCGATTGCCCGGCGTGACGTACGTCTTGATTCGGCCGAGCGTGTCATAGGAGAACGTCGTCTTCTCGCCCGTCGGCGCGGTGACTGTCGCGGCCTGTCCGTTCAGCCCGTAGGTGAGGAGGGTGGTCTCGCCAGCCGAGCCGACGGAGGTCGGTCGTCCGGCCGAATCGCGCTGGATCGACGTCGGCGCGACTGCCGCGTCCGCCTGGACTTGGACGACGAGGCCGTAAGCGTCGTAGCTCAAGACCGTCGTCTGACCCGACGGTCGCGTGATGGTTTCGGTGCGCGACGCGACGTCGTACGCCCGCGTCGTCACTCGGTTGTTCACCGTGAACGACGTGGTCTGCGACGTCAGGCTGAGAGGGTCGTTCGGGGTCGCGAGGGTCGACGTACGTAGTGACGACTCCGTGCGGGTGAGGCCAGAAGGTGTCTTCGTCGTGAGGCTCTTCACCATCGGTGACTGCATGCCGAAGCGTGGGTCGCCATCGAAGATCCAGCTCTGAATGGTGCCGTCGTCGAGCGTGCGGCGCATTCCGCCGTCTTGGAACGTCTCCATCATCGACGTGGCCCCCGCTGGGCTCGTGACCGTGCGTCGGGTGTCGCCGCCGGGCACCGTCTCGTCGGAGTAGGTCGTCGCGCGTCCGAGGGTCGATGTCGCCGAGAGCGTGGTCTTGGTCGCGGCAACGGTCTTGTTCAGCGTCGTGCTCACGCCGCCCGGGCTGTCGTCGCGCACGAGCCGGCCGGCGCTGTCGTAGGTGAAGTCGTGCTCCTCTCCGTTGCGCTCGGTCATTGAGACGAGGAGGCCGTCTGCCGTCATGCTGACCAGGATGGGTTTCCCGGCGGCGTCCTTGACGGTGCTCAGATTGCCGTTGGCGTCGACCGTCAGCGTCGTGGTCTGTCCATCCGGCGCGACGAGCGCGATGGGCTGTCCAGCCGCGTCGCGCTGGATGGTCATCGCGCGATTGTGAGGGTCGGTGACCGTCGTCAGGCGGCCGGCCGCGTCGTAGCCGAAGCGCACCAGCTTGACGCCCGACATCGCGTCTCTCGTTTCGAGGTGGCGACCTTCGGCATCGAACACGAAGAGCTCGCTCCCCGACTTGGACGGAAAGACGTACTGGTTCGCGGTGAGGCTCGGCACCGGCGGCGCGATGCGGCGAATTCGGCTGTTGTAGAGATCGGCGAAGACGAGGCTTCCGTCGGGGAACACCTTCACCGAGTTGGGGCCGTAGAGTTGGGCGCGCCGCGCGGGACCGCCGTCGCCGCTGAAGGCGCCGATTCCCAGGGTGCCCGCGATGGTGCGCACGACGCCGTCGGGCGTGACTTTGCGAATGACGTGGTCGTTCAGGTACTCGACGAAGTAGACGGTGCCATCGCGGCCGACGCCGAAGCCCATCGGCGCCGAGATTCCGGCGGCCGTCGCGGGGCCGCCGTCGCCGCTGACGCCGCAGGTGCCATTTCCGACCACCAAGCGGACGATGCCGTCGGTGCCGAGCTTCCTGATCCGGCACGACCAGTCGCCGAAGTAGATGGATCCGTCGGGGCCGGCGGCGATGCCCGTCGACCAGTGGATGTTGTGCTGGCGTCCCGGCTGACCGACACCATTGTCCGTGATGTCGCCAGTCCCGATCTCGGTCGTGATCACGCCTTCGGGCGAGACCCGGCGGACGCGGTGGTTGTCCGTGTCGGCCACCCACAACGACCCGTCGGTCGCGAGGTCGAGGAAGTAGGGGTGATTGAGCATCGCGGACGTGGCCGGGCCGCCGTCTCCCGAGAAGCCGGGCGTGCCCGTGCCCGCGAACGCGTGCATCACTCCGTCGGGCGTGATCTTGCGAATCGTGTGTTCGTACGGCTCCGAGAAGTAGACGCTGTCGTCGGAGCCGATGGCGAGCGTGTGCGGGCGGTTGATCTGCGCGTTCACGGCGAGACCTTCGTTGCCGTTGTGCCCGGCGGTGCCGGTGCCCGCGAACGTGGAGATGATTCCGTCGGGGCTCACCTTGCGGAGCCGGTGATTCATGTAGTCGACGATGATCATCGACCCGTCGCGCATCGGCTGGGCGATGTGCGCGTTGGCGAGGTCGGCGTCGACGGCGCGAATGCCGTCGCCGTTGTAGCCGAGCTTCCCGGTGCCCGCGATCGTCGTGATGGTCTCACCGAGGCTGTCGGCGCGCTGCCGGGTGCCGTCACCGAGGTAGATCGTTCCGTCGCCGAGCGAGTACGTGTGATGCGCCGACAGCAGCCAACCGCCGAGCCCCGGGGTGGCAGGGACGCCGACCGAGCGCGTGAACGTTTGCTGAATCATGATCTCGCCGCGCGTGCGGTCGGTGGCGAGTTGGTCGGCGGACAGCGCCGCGAACGACGCGACGAGGTCTGCGCGTGCGGCGTAGTAGACCGGCTTGTACACGAACGCGATCGAGCCGTCGGCGCGCTGGCGACCGGGGAGCTTGCGGCCGAAAGCATCGAGGCCGTCCCAAGTGAACTTGAAGGTTTGGTTCGCCGTGGCCGGGAACGATTGCTTGAACGCGCGGCCGGCGACGTTGACCTGTACATCGATGCGGAGCACGTTCGGCGGCAACGTCGCGCCGGAGATCGGCACCTCGAACGAGAAGTCGTCCTTGCGGCCCTGAGCGTGCCCCGAGTCGTAACGGAGCGCGTACGGCGTGCCCGGGATCGGGAGGCTCTCACCGAGCGTTTGGTCGTCGCAGCCGATGATGGACCCGCGCCGTTCGCACGGGTCATCCTTCTTCGGCGGCGGAGGCGTGCCAGGCGGCGGGCCGGCACCCGGAGGAGCGCCGCCGCCGTAGTTGAGGTCGTGGCCGCTGAAGTGTTCGAGCGGGGCGCGCCAGAACGTCGCGCCGGGCGCGTAGGTCGCCCCGATCTTGTTGAGCTCCTGAGCCGCGATGCCGAGGGCGGCGAGCGCCGCGCCATCGGCGGCCTTGCCCGAGCCGTCGACGTCGAGGTCGGCCGCGCCGCCGCCGTTCACGGAGAGCACCTTGATGACGCGTCCATTGGGCTCGGGGACCCAGCGGCCGAGCGCATGATCGTAATAGCCGACCGGCACGAGCGCCCCGACTGGCATGCCGAGGAAGTTGTCCACGTAGAAGGGAACGGGTTGGGAGAACGTCACCGTCGACGCGCCGGCGGCGATCGCCTCGTCGACACTGAGCTCCACGGCGTACGTGTACTTGCTCGACGGCGGAAGCGAGCCGGGCATGGCCTGGAGCCCCTTTGACCCGACGGTGTACTCGGTGGCGCGGACGTGGAGGGAGGTGATCGGCGTCGACGCGTTGCCGACCTTCATGCTCGCCGTCGTGCCCGGCATGAAGACGGCGGTCGCGGTGCGCGTGCCGTCGCCGTCGGTGACGGTCGTGCCCTGCGCGACGACCGGCGTGGTCATCGACGGCAGGTCGACGGCGGTGACCTTCGCGTCGAGCGGCGTCACGACGACGTCGTCGAGGCTCGCGTAGTCGCCGTATTGCGTGGCGAGGTTGCGTTGCACCGGAAGGACGCCCGTCTTCTTGAAAGACAGCACTAGGGGAGCGCCCCCGTTGACGACCATGTCGAACGTTCCGTCCGCATGCGTCGCCGTCTGACCGAGCTCCGGGTGATCGAGGACGGTGACCACGACGTCGGCGACCGGCGCGTTGGCGCGGTCGAGCACGCGTCCTCGAATCGCCGCTGCGTGGGTCTCGACGATGGTGCCTGGCGCCACGCCGGTCTGGACCGCGTTGGGTCCGGAGTACAGGAAGCGCGTCGCAGACGCGACGGTGGCATTGGTGCTCACGGCGAGCGCGGGCGCGACGACGTTGGCGTTGCACACGCCCGAGGTGCACACGCCGCTCGCGCAGTCGCTCGGCGAGGCACAGCTTTGCCCCGCTCCGCAACGTGCGCATTTCGCTCCGCCGCAGTCGCGGTCGGTCTCGTCGCCGTTCTTCACGTGGTCGCCGCACGATGCGGGTTGGCAGATCTTGGCGACGCACACGCCGCTCGCGCAGTCGTGGCCGGACACGCAAGCGCTTCCCACGGCGCACGCGTTTTGGCACGACCCGCCGCAGTCGAGCGCGGTCTCGTCACCGTTCTTCACCCCGTCGTCGCACCTCGGCGCGGCGCACGTGCCGCCGTTGCAGACGCCCGAGGCGCAGTCGGCGGGGCCCAGGCACGCTTTGTCGGCCGGGCAGACGGCGCAGGTCCCGCCGCCGCAGTCGACGTCGGTTTCGCTCGCGTTCTTGACGCCGTCGCCGCATGACGGGGCCACGCACGTCTGACTCTTGCACGATCCGGAGACGCATCCGTCGCCCGCGATGCAGCGCTTGCCGTCGGCACACGCGCCGCACGACCCGCCGCAGTCGACGTCCGTCTCGGTGCCGTTCAACAGGCCGTCGTTGCAGCTCGGCGCGGCCGCGTCCGCCGCGTCTACCGCACCGTCGTCCATAGTGGAGGCGTCGGAGGGGACACTCGCATCGCTCGTGGCGCTTCCGTCGCTGCCGCCGTCGACGAGGAGGCTCGTGCTGCATGGCGCGCACGCGCCGCCGCAGTCGACTGCGGTCTCGTCGCCGTTTCGGACTCCGTCGGAGCACGACGGCGCGACGCAGGTCTTGTTCGTGCAAACGCCGCTCGCGCAGTCGCTCGCCGCGAAGCAGCCCTTGCCCACCGCGCACGTCGCGCACGCTTGGCCGCCGCAGTCGATGTCGGTCTCGGCGCCGTTTTGGACGGCGTCCGAGCAGCTTGGTGCCGGAGACGAGCCTTGAGGGGTCGGTCCTTCGCCGCCGCCGGTCGACGGAGCGGGCTTGGAGCTGCACGCGACGGCGAGGATCGCGAGACCGGTGAGCGAGATGTCACGGATCGAAAGACGCATCGGGGAGCGTCCAGCAACGGGCATTCCAATGCATTCGCCTGGGAGGGCCGCCAAGAAACCTCGTCGATCGACGTCGGCGAGATCTGGCAGATCGCGTGACACCGTGACGATCGGCACCGGTCCGAGCGTGACACCTCGGGCGACGTCACGGTCGGCTCGGGGGCGGGCGGCCGCGGGCCGGCTCCAAGAAGCCGATGCGCAGATCGTGCGCCGGGAAGCGCATGGGTGGCGGTCGATTCGGAGGCTCCGGCGTCAAGGCGGCCTGGATTTGCGGGCAATTCGAGGATGCGTCACGGGCAGCGTGCGGCACGCCCCATGCCTCGGGCGTGGCACCGCTCTCGCTCGCGTGGCTCTGCCACGCCCTTTCGCATCCACGAGGTTCCCATGGGTCACGCCACATCCGAGCTCCGTAACTTTGCGTTCGTCGGCGACGCCGGCGTTGGAAAGACGCTCCTCACCGAGGCGCTGCTCTACGCCGCGGGTGCCATCAAGCAGAAGGGATCGATCGACCGCGGGACTACGGTCACCGACTACGAGCCGTTCGAGAAGAAGCTCGGTCACTCGCTCGACGTCGCGGTCTGTCATTGCGAAGCCCACGGCGCGACGATGAACGTGCTCGACACGCCGGGCTACGCCGACTTCGCGGGTCGCACGCTCGCGGCGCTCGAGGCCGTCGACACCGCGGTGATCGTCGTCGACGCTTCTTCGGGCGTCGGGCCCATGGCGCGGCGGCTGATGGACTTCTCGCGCGAGCGCGGCCTGTGCCGCGCGATCGTGATCACCGGCATCGACCGGCGCGACGCGCGACCCGCCGACGTGTACGCGGAGGTCCGCGAGCTCTTCGGCAAGCAGTGCCTTGCGCTCGATCTTCCGTCTGCGTCGGGTCGCGGCGTGATCGACTGCTTCTTTCAGCCGGCGGGAGGCCCGACGGCCTTCTCGTCCGTCGCGGCGTCCCACAAGGACATCATCGAGCAGGTCGTCGAGGTCGACGAGGCGCTCATGACCGTCTACCTCGAGCAAGGCCAAGAGCTCACCCAGGATCAGCTCCACGATCCGTTCGAGAAGGCGATGCGCGACGGCCATCTCGTTCCGGTGTGCTTCACGTCGGCCGAGACCGGCGACGGCGTGCCCGAGCTCCTGCGGGCGCTCGCGCGCCTCATGCCGAGCCCGGCGGAGGGGAATCCCCCGCCGTTCATGAAGGGCGAAGGCGAGTCGGCGGTTCGCGTCGAGGTGGTCGCCGATCCCGCGCGCCACGCGCTGGCGCACGTATTCAAGGTCGTGACCGATCCGTTCCTCGGAAAGGTCGGCTACCTGCGCGTTCATCAGGGCACGATTCGTACGGGCGCCCAGCTCTTTGTCGGTGACGCCAAGAAGCCCATTCGGGTGGGCCGCATGATGCGCCTCCAAGGCAAGGAGCGCGTCGAGGTCGAGGTGGCGGTCCCGGGCGACATCGTGGCCGTGCCCAAGGTCGAGGAGCTCGTCTTCGACGCCGTGCTCCACGATTCGCACGACGAAGATCGCCACCACCTCGTGTCGATCACGTTCCCGCCGGCGATGACGGGCGTGGCGGTCTTGGCCGAGAAGCCCGCCGACGAGCAGAAGCTCGCCGACGCGCTTCATCGGATCGTCGCCGAGGATCCGAGCGTGCGCATCGACCACATCGGTCGCGAGACCGTGCTCTACGGATTGGGAGAGCTCCACCTTCGGGTGCTCCTCGAGCGCATGACGGAGCGCTCCGGGGTGTCCATCAAGACGCACGCGCCGAGCATTCCGTATCGCGAGACGGTGACGCGCGCCGCCGACGGGCACCATCGACACAAGAAGCAGACCGGTGGCGCCGGCCAATTCGGCGAAGTGTTTCTCCGCGTGGAGCCGCTGCCGCGCGGCGCCGGGTTCGAGCTCAAAGACGAGGTCGTCGGGGGCGCCATTCCGGGCCAGTTGATTCCTGCCGTCGAGAAGGGGGTTCGCCTCGCCCTCGCGGAGGGGGCGGTGGCCGGCTACCCGATCGTCGACGTGCGCGTCACCATCCTCGACGGCAAGACCCACCCGGTCGACTCCAAGGAGGTCGCGTTCGTGGCGGCAGGTCGCAAAGCGATGCGTGATGCCATGAGCAAGGCGGCGCCCATCGTGCTCGAGCCCGTGGTGCGCGTCGCGACGACGGTGCCGGAGAGCGCGATCGGTGCCGTCACCGGCGAGCTCTCCACACGTCGCGCTCGGATCACCGGTCAAGAGGCCGCCACGCGCGGTGCCGTCACGGTGGTTGCGCTCGTTCCACTCCCCGACATGAGCGACTACGGCACGCGCCTCAAGTCGCTCACCGGAGGCGAGGGGACGATGACCATGGAGCTCGCGTCGTACGAGCCGACGCCGGCCCGTCGACAGGAAGAGCTCGCTCAGGCGTTCAAGCCCACCGCGGACGACGACTGACGTTCGCGCGCGACGCCGCCGCGGCTCGATGCGTCAAGTCGCGGCGGCGCACGTTGAATCGAAGCGCGAACGCTCCCGTCTCCTCTTCGGCCAGCAGACGGCACCTGGGGTGCGCCCTATGCTGCCATCGGGAGGGTCGGCGGATGAAAGGTGCGTGGGGTGCAGGGCTCGTGATCGTCGCGGTGGCGCTGGCGGCATGCTCGGACGGCGGAGCGGGGACGATCGGGGGCGGGACGGCGTCCACGAGCGACGCCTTCGCGGACCAATTCTGTGCACTCTACAAGCCTTGCTGCTCTCAGGCCGGGCTCCGCACCGATGGCGCGGTCTGCAAGGCCTTCGTCGGCGTGGCGGCTGCGCAAGGAAGCTACGATCCCGCGGCTGGCAACAAGTGCCTGGGCGAGCTCCGCGCGGCGTCGGGCTCCGCCGACTTCTGCGGCGCGAGCTCGTCGAAGGTCGCGCCGACCTGCCAGACCGTTTACGGATCGAAGGGATCGTCTTCGAGCGGAACGAAGGCCCCAGGCGACGCATGCAGCTCGTCCTCCGATTGCGCCTCGTCTCCCGAAGGCGAAGTGACCTGCCGGTACTCGACGTCCGACAAGCAGTTCTGCCAAGTCCAGATCGACGGCAAAGAGGGGGACTCGCCGTGCATCGGGACCAAGGACGGAATCGTCACCTCGTACACGACGAGCTCGAGCGGTGGAGCGCCGCCACCGCCTCGCGGCTACGTCTGCGATCGCGCCAAGAACCTGTACTGCGACAGCGCGAGCAGCAAATGCGCTGCGCTCGGCACGGAAGGCGCACCGTGCGGCGCGACCTCCGGATCGTCCGACGCCTGTCAGTCGGCGTTCTACTGCGACTTCGGCACCAAGGTCTGCACCAAGGCCGCGGCGCCGGGCGACGACTGCAGCAAGAGCTCCGTCGTGTGCGGGAAGCTGGCGCGCTGCGATACGGCCACCAAGAAGTGCGTCGCGCTCGACCCCGACGGTACGCCCTGCACGTCGAGCAGCACGTGCCAGGCTCGGATCTGCACCAACAAGGTGTGCGGGAATGGCTCGTCGTCCAGCTCTTCCCTGACCCTGCAGCTCCTCTGCGGGAAGTGACTGGACGGACCGTCATCCAGGCGTGACGGTCACGCGCCGAGCGCGCGGCGCTCGCGCGACTTCGGGTATGCTCGCCCGTCACGAATGACGACGAAGGGCACCATTCCCGAGCAGGATCTGCCGTGGGCGCGACCGCGCGCCTCTGCCGAGCGCACGGCGCTCCATCTCGTGATCGTTTGGGCGCTCGAAGAGCCCGCGCGCGTGGGTGAGTGCTCCGCCGTGACCGGGCGCGCTCTCGTCGGGCGAGGTGGCTCTCAGCCCGACGACCCGGTCCATCGCGCGGTGTTCGAGCGTCTCCGCCCGCGGGGCGCCCAGGCACCGCAAGCCGAGCCGCTCGGCGGCGGACGCATCTCTCGCGTGCAGCTTCGCCTCGAGGCCGACGACGGCGTGCTCCGCGTGGAGAACGTCGGACGCTGTCCGATGCTCGTACGCGGAGTCGAGACCAAGAGCGCGACGCTCAAAGATGGCGACCTCCTCGTCCTCAAGAACGCGCTCGTGCTCCTCGTGACCGAGCGGCCACTCGTTCTCCCGCCGCTCCGGGCGTGGAACGATCGTCCCTTCGCGTTCGGCGCGCCCGACGCGTGCGCCATCGTCGGCGAGTCGCCGGCGGCCTGGAAGCTTCGGGACGATCTCGCGTTCGCGGCGAGCTCGCCGCACCACGTGCTTCTGACCGGCGAGAGCGGCACCGGCAAAGAGCTCGCGGCCCGGGCGATTCACGCGCTCTCTCCGCGCAAGGCAGCGCCGCTCGTCGCGCGCAACGCCGCCACCTTCCCGGAGGGGCTGGTGGACGCCGAGCTTTTCGGCTCGGCCAAGGGCTATCCGCACGCCGGGAGCCCCGAGCGCGTCGGCCTCGTGGGCGAGGCCGATGGTGGCACGCTCTTTCTGGACGAAATCGGCGAGCTCCCCCACGCGCTTCAGGCGCACCTCCTCCGCGTGCTCGATGGTGGCGGCGAATACCAGCGCCTCGGAGAGTCGCGGGCGCGCCGATCAGCGTTTCGCCTCGTCGCCGCGACCAACCGCGAGGTCTCGTCGCTCAAGCACGACTTCGCCGCCCGCCTCGCGGCGCGCGTCCCCATCCCCACGCTGCGTGAGCGGCGCGAAGACGTTCCGTTGCTCGCGCGCCATCTCCTCCGCAAGCTCGCGGACGCGACGCCGGATGTGCGCCAGCGTTTCTTCGAGCCCGACGGAGAGCCGCGCATCGATCCCGTCCTCGCCGAGGCGCTCGTTCGCCATCCGTACACGCACCACCTGCGCGAGCTCGAGCGTCTCCTCTGGCTGGCCGTTGCGAACAGCAAAGGCTCGTTCGTGGAGCTCGGGCCCGAGGTCGCCGCGGAGCTGCGCTCGGACGACGCCGCCGTGCCCACCGAAGAGGTCGACGAAACGCGCATTCGCGCGGCGCTCGCGGAGCACAAGAACAACGTCACGCGCGCGGCGCGGTCGCTCGGCCTCAAGAACCGCTACGTCCTCTATCGCTTGATGCGTCGTCACGGCATCGAAGTCGAGGGCGCCGACGAAGAGGCCTGAACGCTCGGGACCGCGAGCTCGCCACGCGCCGTGCGTGCGCCCTCGAGCGCGAGGCCGACGATGGCCCCGTAGGCGTCGGTCCACGCCGCGCGTACGGCGGGCGTGAAGTCGTCGCCGAGGACCTCGGCGAACGCGGTGAGCAGCGCGTCGCCGACCCACCCGTACATTTCGTCTCGCACGCCGTAGGCGACGTGACGCGCGCCGACGTCGCGTAGGATCGTTCCCAGCGTCGGCGCGTCCTCCAAGTGATCGAGCACGGCGACGAGCGCTTGCGTGAGCATCGCTTCCTGCTCCCGCTGCGAGCGGCGGCCGAACATCGGGCGCACCGTCGGGTACTTCTCGAAGAAGATCTCGTAGAAGCGCTTCGTGATCTCCGGGTTTCGCTCGGCGATCAATCCGAAGCTGTCGCGAAGGGTCTGGACGTCGAGGCTCATGGTGGTCGGTCTCCTTGCGGGGACTCCACTGCACTCGACGTGCCGTGTCCCGTACCACCGATTCCGCGCACTTGCGCACGCGCGCACGCGTTCGCGCACGGCGCGCGCACGCCAGCGCACGCCTCAACCAATGCGGGCGATCAGCCGGTCGATCTCGTGCAGCACGGCGCTCTTGTCGCCCACGAACGGCAAGTGGTCGACCCCCTCGGTGACGACGAGCTCGGCGCCCGGGATTTGCTGCGCGAGCCAGCGCCCGTCGTCGACGGGAATCACGCGGTCACCGGCGCGGTGCATGATGGTGGTCGGGCAGGCGATGCGGGGGAGCGCCGGGCGGATGTCGAGCGCGACGTGCGCGAGGAGCATCTCGAGCGCGGCGCTCGGGCTGGCGGCGCTCCGCATGTAGGTCGCGAGCCACTCGCCGAACTCGGCGTCGCCTTTCATCGAGGGCGTCTCGAGATCGACGAACACCGGCTCGCCCCAGTTCTCCTCGACCTCGCGCGTCAGGTGCTCGATGAAAGACGCGGGCTGGCCGTGCGGGTAGTCGTCGCTCGCGAGGAGCTTGGCCGTGGCCCCGAACGCGAAGAGGCCACGCGTGCGGGCCGGGTGCTCGGCGGCGAAGAGCGCCCCGATGCTGGCGCCTTCCGATACGCCGAACACGATGGGGCGCTGAGACTCGGCGGCGTCGAGCACCGTCACGAGGTCCGCCACTCGCGTCTCGGGAGACACCGCGTCTTGCGTGCGGTCGGAGAGCCCCGAGCCCCGCTTGTCGAAGAGAATGACGCGGCCGCGCTGCGCGAGATCGGCCAAGAAGCCGCCGAGCAGCGGGTGCCGATGCGACATCTCCACGTGCGTGAGCCAGCCGAGCATCACGACGATGTCGACGGGACCTTCGCCGAAGGTCTGGTACGCGAGGCTGACCTTGCCGGCGCGTGCGTATCGAGTCCGCGGCGCGGGGCCGCTCGGCGCGCGCTGAGAAGGGGAGGGGGACGCTGCCGCCGGCGTCGGCGATACGGACACTCGCGTCGCCGCTGCGCCGGCGCCGCCGCGCCGCATGGCGTCGGCGATGAACGCGTACGCGCGCTTCCATGCGCGCGAGATGTCTTCGTTCCAATCCGAGTGATCGAGCGAGCGAATGGTGTCGAGCAACACCTGGCCCCCTCGTAGTGCGCGTCGTCGACGCCGAACGTCGCGTGGCGGCGGCCGAGATCGCGCAGCACGGGAGCGAGCTTCTCCGGCTCGCGCAGGCCTTCGACCGCGAGCTTGAGCGCGTGCCAGAGCTTCTCGCGCTGGCGGCCCATCTCGTCGGGGAACAGGTCTCTCAAGTGCGGTGCGCGCTTGAAGAGCTCCTCGTAGAGGCGCTCCGTGAACTCGTTCATGCGCGGCGAGACGCGCGCGAGCGATGCCGCCGCCGCGAGCGTCTCTCCTTGGAGGGAGATGGCGTCGATGCCGGCCGACGCCGGCAAAAACACGGACTCGAGCTCCTCGAGCGCAACGCGGAGCGCGACGGCGCTCTCGTACCGTTCGAGCGGGTTTCGCCGCAGGCAACGATCGACCACCTGCGCGAACGACTCGGGCACGTCCGCGGCGCGCGAGCGAACCGGCGCGACGTCGCTGGTCATGACGTTGACGGCGAGCTCCTGCGTGTCGCGACCGCCATGCGGAAGCACGCCGGTGAGGAGCTCGTGGAGGAGGAGGCCGAACGAGTAGACGTCCGACCGCGGCGTTGCTGGGGCGCCGGTCCACTGCTCCGGCGCGAGGTACGCGGGCGTACCGATCAGCGTTCCCGGTCGCGTGAGCCCGTGTCCGCGCGAGCGGCGCTCTCCGGAGTCGAGCGCGTCCCGCGTCTCTGCGAGGCTCGGGTCGACGCCAGCGCTCGTCGTGGGCGGCGTGTCGCCTTCGACCTTGGCGAGCCCGAAGTCGAGCAGCTTGATCTGCGCGCGGTCCGACAACATCACGTTGGCGGGCTTGATGTCACGGTGGAGGATGCCCGCGCGGTGGCAAGCCTCGAGGCCCCGCGCCATCATCGTGGCGATGCGGAGCACGGCGTTCCAGCGGAGCGGGCGCGGAATCCGGTCGAGGCTCTGACCAGGCACGAACTCGTAGGCGATGTAGGGGTGACCATCGACCTCGCCCACGCGATACACGCCGACCACGTTGGGGTGGCCCAGGCGAGCGATGGCGCGCGCCTCGGTGAGGAAGCGCGCGCGTGCGGCCTCGCTCGGATCGGGCGCGGAGATGAACTTCAGGGCCACGGAGCGGTCGAGGAGATCCTCTCGACCGAGGTAGACGTGGCCCATCCCTCCGCGACCCAACGGCCGCAAAATGACGAAATCGTCGAAACGGAACGGCGGGGTCCAGGCCGCCGAAGAGCTCCCCATGCTGCTCGGCGACTCTACCAGACCCCGCTCGTTTTCGTCTCGACGACCCGCGCTTCCGCGACGATCGCTCAGTACACGCAGCTGTTCATCGTGTCGTACGCGTTGTTGGTCTCGTTCCGCTCGAGCACCTGCGACTTGGCGTCGGCCTTGGCGCGGAAGTAGGTCTTCCCCTGGAGCATGTTCGACGCGACGTTGATGGTCTTGATCTCACCCTTCGCCAGGCTGAGGGGAGCCGCGTCGAAGGTCTGGAGGACCTGACCCGAGCACGCGACGAGCTCGAAGTGCGTGACCGAGCTTCCGGCCGCGACCCACGGGTCGAGGTTGGCGACGTCGATGGCGACGTTGGAGGCGGTGGTCCAGTGCACGTTCTTCACGACGAGATCGGGGTTCGAGAAGAACGCCGACGTGCAGCTGTACGCCTGGCCGGCCGTGCCGAGGCCC
This sequence comes from Polyangiaceae bacterium, assembly GCA_044224815.1. GTDB lineage: Bacteria > Myxococcota_A > Polyangia > Polyangiales > Polyangiaceae > JADJCA01. The sequence continues at coordinate 194,590 of JBGAJR010000009.1, read as the reverse complement.
TTCACGCTGGCGCCGGGCGCGAGGTCGGCGGCGAGCTTGATCGAGCCTTTGTCGCCGTCGCTCGACGACCACTGGACGGTCATGCCTGCCTTGAGCGGCGCGCTCGTCGTGTTGGTGATGACCGGCGTCTTACCCACGTCTTGGTGGGAGCCCGGGTTCGCACACCCGAGCGGGACGGACGTGCCGAGCGTGAGCGGGATGCGGGTGATCTGGATCGTTCCCGTCTCCGCCGTCGCCGCCCCGCCCGCCGAGAGAGCCGCCATCACAAGACCCGCAAAACCCATCTTCGCCATCGCTCGCATCGTTCTTTCTCCTTCATTCGCCGTCGTCGGCGTTCGAAGGCAGGTAGAGCAGGGGTCGTGCCACGCTCACTGGGCGGGCGAATCACGCGATTTTCGCTGAAATGCGCGGATGCAAGCCTCGCTCGTGAGGCGTGCGCACGGATGCGCGCACGTGCGCGCACGCCCCGAAGTGGCCGCGGGCACCAGCGGCGCGCTAGAGTGAATGTCGCCCGTCATGTGCCGTCTTTTGGGCATCGTCGCGTCCGAGCCGACCGAGTTCCGCATCGTCCTGCGCGAGGTGCCGCGAAGCCTCGCCGCGCTTTCCGCCGAGCACCCCGATGGGTGGGGGCTCGCCATCTACGACGACGACGCGGCACGAGACGCGAAGCGTGCGCCGGCGTGGTCGGTCGCGCGCGGGACGGCGTGCGCGCGCGTCGACGACGAGTTCCACAAGAACGCGCACGGCAGCTGCGGCGTCGTGCTCGTCTCGCACGTGCGGCAGAAGACCGTCGGCCCCACCGCGCTCGAGAACACGCATCCGTTCGCCAGCGACGGCTGGGTCTTCGCTCACAACGGAACGATCAAGGACCTCGACTTCGTCCGCGCGCAGACGTCTCCGGCGCGCGCGGCCGAGGTGCGCGGCACGACCGACAGCGAGCTCTTCTTCGCGTGGGTCCTTTCTGCCCTCGACGCAGCCGGCCTGACTCACGCCGAGAGCGAATCCGCGAACGACGAGCCGCTCGATCGGCTGGTGCAAGGGATCGTGGCCGCGGGGCGTGCGCGCCCTGGCTTTGGCGCGTTCAACTTCCTCCTGTCGAACGGGCGCGTCACCTACGCCCACCGCTTCGGTCGATCGCTCAACGTCCTTCGCCGCGGTCCGCACGATGAGGTGCGGCGCGAGCGCACGAGCGATGATGGCGTGACGGTCGTGACGCCGTGGTCGCAGCGTCGCCACGCCGTGTTCATCGCGTCGGAGCGCATGACCGACGAGCCGTGGGAGGAGCTCCCCGACGGGAGCTTGATTCGGATCGATCGGCTGCCGCGGCCCACGATTCGCGCGCTCTGATCACCGCGCGCCTCAGCGGCGATCGGAAAAGAACCACGCCAGCCAGGCGATGCCGAGGATCTGGCCGAGGTTGCGACCGACGGGGGGCGGCGCCGACGCCAGCAGGCGGTAGGGGTGCGCGCCGAGCACGTTGCGGAGGCGCTGCTGGGTCGCCTCGTCGACGCCGCTCGCAGTGATGCGTGCGCCGCCGCCTTCTTTCACGATGCGAACCATCGAGCGCTTGGCGCCCGCGCGGCGCATCACTTCGGCGATGTCGTTCACCAGCACCTGTGGCGCCCGCCCGCGCACCACGAGGAGCGCGCCATCGCGGACCGAGATCGCGCACACCTCGTGCGCCCGCGACCACAAGAGGAGCGCGACGACGAAGACGACGGCGAGGACGATGAGCTCGAGGTGGTCGACCAACATGGGCGGGCGCAGAGGATAGCGCGCGCTCAGTCGAGCGTGCCCGGCTCGACGTTGCCGCCGCACAGAAGGACGCCGACTCGCTCGCCGCGCTCCGGTCGATAGCGCCCCGAGATCAGCGCTGCGAAGGCCGCCGCGCCGCCCGGCTCGGATGCGAGGCGGTAGTCCGAGAAGAGGCGGCGTTGCGCGGCCCGGATGGCGTCGTCCTCGACGAGCGTCACGGTGACGCCGTGCGCGCGGGCGATCGCGAAGGGCAGCGCTCCCACGCGCCGCGCGCCGAGTGAGTCGGCGGCGAGCGACTCGACTGGAACGTCGACGGGCGCGCCGGCGGTCAGCGCCGCGTTCAGGCACTGGGAGCCCTCCGGCTCGACGCCGACGACGCGCGCGCGCCCGCCGAAGTACGCGGCCACGCCCGGCACGAGGCCGCCGCCGCCCACGGCGACGAGCACCGTGTCGAGCGGCGCCAGGCCTAGGCGCGCGCGATCTTCCTCCCACTCGAGCGCGACGCTGCCAGCACCGGCCACGGTGAGCGGCGCGTCGTAGGGGTGAACGAGGCGCGCGCCGGACTCGCGCGCCCACGCGTCGCACGCGGCTTGGGCGTCGGCGTAGCGCGCGCCCGAGACGACCACCTCGGCGCCCGCCGCGCGGATCGCGGCGATCTTCACGCGCGCCGCGATCTCCGGGACGAAGATGCGCGCCGCATGACCGAGCCTCTGGGCCGCGAGCGCGACTGCGACGCCGTGGTTTCCGCCCGAGGCGGCCGTCACGCCCGCTGCCGGCACGGGCGCCGCGAGCAGGTTGTGGAACGCGCCGCGCGCTTTGAAGGAGCCGGCGTGTTGGACGAGCTCGAGCTTCAGCGCGACGGGGTGACCGTCGATCGTGTCGTCGAAGATCGGCGTGCGGCGCACGCTCCCCGCGATTCGTGCGTGCGCGGCGCGCACGTCGTCGGCCGTGACCGAGACATCCGTCATGCCCCCCCGCATGCCACGGCCGCCGCCCACGGTGCAACTCAGTCGCGCCGATCTAGAAAGATTCCAGGTCGGGCCAGACAAGCGCCGATGGGCCGGAGATTCGTGCCGCTCGCCCGATCGGGCGGCTCGAATCGTAGGCGCAGTTCAACCGAGCACCGCGAGCCCGTCGAGGCGCGTTCAGCGACGCTGGCGCGCCTCGGCGGCGAGGACGCTCGCTCGCACGAATGATGCATTGTGCACGTAAGCGCCGCGATCGGTGACGATGGCGGCCAGGGCGCGGACCAAGGGATCGGCGCCTGCGTCTCGGTCGGCGTGGAGCGGCCTCGCGCCGTCGGGGGCGCCGAGCACAGCGCGGGCGCGCGCACGCCAGCTCGCCGCGTCGGCCTCGAGGACGTCGGCCCGCGCGCCGTGGCACGTTGCGCAGGTGGCACCCCGGGCGGCCACGAACGTGTGAGACGCGCCGTGCGCCGGCGCGCCTTCGGCGGCGCGCGCAGCGTGACAGCTCGCGCACCCGATGCTGCCGTGGGCGCGTGCGCCGTCGCCGACCCAGACGGCGGCTGCGTCTCCCTCGTGGCATGGAACGCAGACGCGGCTCGCGGCGTCGAGCGAGGCGAAAGCGGGCGGGACCGGCACCTCACGAACGAGCGCGCCCGCGTGCGCTCCGTGAGGCGCGTGGCAGGCGGCGCACGCGATGCCGATCGGTCGTGCGTTCGCGTACGCGGGTGGATCTTCGCGTGGGGCAGGCGACAGCGAGCGCAAGAAGCCAGCGGTCGTGTGGCACCGCTGGCACGCGGCCTCGGTCGCCGCGCGCGGGTCGCGATCGGCGACGGCCATCTTGCTCGCGCGCCACGCCGCGACGTGACCGTAGCGCGGCGGCGCGTCGTGGCAGGTCGCGCAGACGTCGCTCCGGAGCGCCGCGAATCGAGCGGTCGACTCGGGGATTGCGGCCGGGCCGTGGCACGCGGTGCACGTCACGCCGCCGAGGCGGCGGAGCGCGCGCGGGAGCTCGTCCCACGCACCCGCGTGCGGTGTCGGCCAAGACGCGCCGAGCGCGCCAGCCATCGCGACGAACCCTTCGTCGGGAAGGCCTGGCTCTCCCGCCGCGTGGCATGCCGCGGCGCACGCCGGATCGTAGCCCGTGCCGAGCGCGCCCTCGAGGCCGCTCCTCAGCACGTGCGTCATCGGGCTCGTCTGCGCGGCGGCCGTCGTCGCGGCGTGGCACTCGCCGCGCCCGCAGTCGAGCGGCACGTGCGCGTGCGTGCCGGCGCGAATGGAGAGGGGGTGACCCTCTCGATCGACGAGCAACGTCTGGCTGGGCGCGTCGGCTCGGAAGCGAAAGAGACCGGGGCGCACTTCCGTGAGCGCGGGCACCGCCTCCTTGGGTCTCACGCGCTCGACGCGAAAACCGTCGCCGCGCAAGAAGACCTCCTGACCCGTCGCGAGGGAAGGAATGCCGGTCGCGCGCGCCACCGCCGAGAGCTCGACCACCCGGACGAGCGTCGCGCCGCTCGCGTCGCGCCACGTCGCCTCGAGAACGTGGTGGCCTTGCGTGCGCGGTGAGAAGGGGACGATGCCCCATGGGAGCGCGCCGACGTCCGGCGCGAAGGCCGCGGTGCGGACGCGAACGCGCGCCCCGCGCGCCTCGACGGTGAGCGCGTCGAGGCGGCCTTCGAGCTCACGCCAAGTGATTTCTCCATTGGCGCGCGCCTCGTCGCAACCGAAGCGCACCTCGATCGTCGATTCGGCGCCCCACCCGACGGGGGCGCGGTACCGCGCGACGTCGAAGGCCGGCGCGAGGGTCAGCTCGTCGCCGTCGGTGGTGGCCGCGCACGCGCCCTTGGCCGAAGCGTGGACGCGCGCGTCGCGTGGCACGGTGACGACGATGTCGGCGCCGCGCGTGAGCCGCTCCGACGCCGGCTCGATCGTCACGTCTCGTGGCTGGACGCCGGCCGGGACGTGCACGGTGACGCGCCGCGATGCGTGCGGTTTGCACGCAATTAGCAGGTACGCGCACGCGAAAGCGACGCGCTTCAACTCCTCACCCCGCGCGGCACGAGCCGAAGACGCACTTCCGAGGGGCGTCGCAGTCGGTGTCGAAGAAGCATCGCGGGGCGGGCGCGTCCGGGAGGCAGCGCCCGCTCGCGCATGTCGTGCCCGATGGACATGCACCGCCCGCGCACGGATCTCCGGCCCGCGTCGCCGGCGACGGCTCGCAGCGGCGCACTCCCTGATCGTTCACGTACGCGTACCGGCACGTCCACCCTTCCGGTCGAGGATAGTCGGGCGCGAAGTCCACGCACACCCGCGGGTACGCGCCGGCGTCACCGCGGACGACGTGATCGCCGCACACCCAGCCGGGATCCGGCGAGCCCGGCGATACGCCCGCGGGCGCGAGGCCGCCGCGACAAACGGTCACGCCGCTCGTTTCGCTGCACTCCCACTCGCCGTCGTCGGGTTGCCTGGGATGCGCGTCGGTACACCGTCGGGCCGCGCCCTCGCCCTCGCACGAGAACGAGCCCGGCCGCCGCGCCGTGGTCACGCACGCGGACGGCGTGAGCTTCTCGCCGGCGGGCGTGACGGGACCACCCGTCATGGCGATGCACGCCGCGGGCGCCGCGCGCGTCGGCTCGCTGCGCGTGCATGCCGTGAGAACGAGCGCCGGGGCGAGCGCGAGGATCGCGCGCCGGCTCACTGGCAGGTCACGGAGATTCCGTTGCAGTTGCCTTCGGAGACGACGCTGTTCACGCCGCCGACCTGGCAGCAGTAGCCGAGCTTCTTGCAGCAGTCCGAGTCGTAGAACGTCGGGAAGCCCGGCACCGAGATCGGATCTTCGCAGCCCTTGGGCACGGGCACCTCTTTGCACGGGCCCCAGCTACCGCCACCCTTGCCGTTGGGAAGGCAGTCTTGTTTGCCCCACGCGCAGAAGTTGGGTTCGTCGCACCACCGCTGCGCGCCGACGACGCAGTCGCCTTTGCACGTGGCCTGGCATTGTGCGTCGACGCCCTGCGAGCCCGGAAGCACTTGGCCCGTGCACGGACCCCAGCGCAGGAACTCACCGACCTTCTGGCACGTGCTCTTGCCTTCGCGACAGAGCTCGACGCGGCGAAGGTTGGCCGGGCCCGTCCAGCACGCAGCTTCGGCGCCACCGGTCGGACAGGAGCAGCCCTCGACGGCATTCGACGGATCGGTGCAGCCGAGCGCGGGGCCGCCGCCGCCATCGTTCGTGACGCTCGTCGTTCCGCCGTTCCCCGTCGCGGTGGGGCTGAACGCGTTGTCGCCCTTGGTGGCGCCCGTGCCGTTGCCGTTCGCGGCGCCGCTCCCCAAGTCTTGGCGATCCTCGCCGTCGCCGCAGGCGAAGACGAGCGCGCCGAGCATCGTGACGAGACCGGTCGTTGCGAGACGAAGCCAGGGCCGCATGGCGAGACCTTAGCAGCCGCGGATCTCGCGCCTGCTCACCGCAACGTCTCGACGCGCAACGTTCGGGTGCCCAGCCCCCAAATCGCGCGTTTTTAACCGTATGCGGGGCTTTCTTCGCGCCTGCGGCGCGTCAGTCGGCCTTGTGCGCGATCTCCGGCGGCGCGCGGAAGAACGCGTTGTACTCGGGCGCGTTGAACGTCTTGTAGTCCGGCGCCCAAGGCGTGACCGTCGTGCCGTCGGGCCCAAAACGCACCGTCATCGCCATCGGCGTCACCGTGCGGTAGCTCGAGTCGCTCGGCAGGTCGTCATTGTCGGCGCCGCCGGCGGAGAAGAGCGTGAAGAGCTGCGCGTCGCCGTCCTTGTAGACGTGCTCGAAGCCGGCGTTGGTCTTCTCGTGGCCGCGCACCACGGTGTGGCTCCCCACCTTCTGGAGGAAGGCGCGGAGCTGATGACGCCCGAACGCGAAGCGCGCCGACGCATCTTGGAGCGAGGCCGGCACCACGTCGGCCGTCGACGGATCGCTCCACATCATCTGGAAGCGGAGGTCGGCGTCGTTGAGACTCGAGAGATCGACCCACTTCTCCTTGAGGCTGCGATCCCGCGGGATGCCGCCGTGCACGAAGAACATGCGGTCGAAGAGGAGCACATTGGGCAGCGTGTCGAAGAGCTGGGCGTACTTGCGGAACACGTCGAGCGGGACGTGGCCCTTCAGCGTGTTGATCGACTCGGCCGGCTTCACGCCGCCGTAAATGTTGCCCTTGAATTCGATGTAGTACTCATGGTTCCCGCGGAGCACGAAGACGTGCTCGGGCGCGGCCACGAGGAGTGACAGCACCGCGCGGAGCACGCCGTTCAGGCTGAAGAGCCCGCGGTCGATGTAGTCGCCGAGGAGGACGAGCATCGGGTAGGGCTGGGTCGGATCCTTCTTGTACGCCTCGACGCGCTCGAAGAAGCGCGACTGGAGGACGGCGGCCTTGAGCACGCTGTAGCAGCCGTGGAGATCGCCGAGCACCGTGAGCTCGTAGCGAGCGCCGGCCTTCGGCATCACGCCGTAGACGTGGCCGTCGAGGAACGGCGGGCCCGGCGGGATCTCGGCGATCGACTTCTTGCCGGCGAGGCGCCCGTTGCCCGTCTTGCGGAGCTCGTCGAGCGTGTCCATCGCGCGTTGGATGAGCGCGAGGTCGGCGTTGATCTGCTGCGCGATGACGTCGGGATCGCGTGAGTAGTGGAGCTCGGCGGGCGCGAAGAACGGGTGGACCACCTTGGCGGGCGGCACGTGCGCCGGGCCCTGCACCATGACCGGCGGGGCTTGGCTGTCGTCCTCTTCGAGCTCCACGCCGACCTCGTCGTCGAGGAGGCGCGCGAGCTCGCCGCGGAACTCGAGCTCGGCGGGGTGCGCCGTCCCGTCGGCCATGATGAGCTCGTCGATCGTCGCCATCAGGCTGTCCTGCGCCTCGCGCGGGAACTCCTGGAAGATCTCGAAGCAGCGGAGCTTGAGCTTGGAGAGGACGAAGGTCTTCGGGTCCTCGTCTTTGGAGACCGGCTCGTTGAAGAGGTCACGAATGCGGGCGTCCACGCCCTCGAAGACCTCGTGGAAGTGCTTGGTGAACTTCTTGACGATCTCCTCGCGCGCGGCGGCGGCCTCGGCCTTCATCGCGGACTCGGCGCGCTCGCGCACGAGCTTCTCGATCGTGGTGCGGACGTAGTCCTTCTCGGCCGCGTCGAAGTCGCCATCCACGTACCCGAACGTCGTCAGGTAGAAGATGACCGCGTGCATTTGTTGCTCGGCTTCGTTCGGGTCGGTGCTGAAGATCATCGCGCCCGAGCATAGCGCCGTTCGCAGCCACCGCGCGCGCCGCGTCGTCATCGCCCTCCGCGTACGTCAATGGCGTGAAAATGCGGATAGGCTGCGCGTCCGGGAACATCGGCTGGGCCGAGCGTTCGAACCAGGAGCGAGATGCTGCGCGCCGCATGGATCGTCTTCTTCGTCTCGCTCGTCGTGGGCTGCCGCGACAAGGGTGCCGTGCCGCCGTTCGACGCCGGGCCGCCGGCGAAGGTCGCGGCGCGTCCACGGCTCGGCTTCCGACTGAGCGACGCCAGCCCGGCCGCCGTGCCGCCGCGCGCCGCGGTTCGGGGAACGCCGCTCGGGGAGCGCGAGACCGAAGAGCTGCTCGCGCGCGCCCCGGGTTTGCCCGACGGTGGAGCGCCACCGACCTTCGCGCTCCGCGAGGCATCCCAACCGGCGCCGCGCCCCGGTCGCACCGTACCGGAGGCGTTCCCACCGAAGAGCGACGCGACCGCACCGCCGAGCACGGCACCGGCCGGGCCGCTGCGCGTCGCGCGCCATGCGCCGATCGGCGAGGTGCCGATCGCCGCGAACGTCTCGGTCACCTTCAGCGCGCCGATGGTGCCGATCGCGACTGTCTCGATGCTGGCGGCCAAGGACCCGCCGGTCACGATCACTCCGCGCACGCCGGGCTCGTTCCGCTGGCTGGGCACCGACACGCTCGTATTCCAACCGGACGGCGAGCTCCCCAAGGCGACGGAGTACGTGATCGACATCCCCGCCGGAACGAAGAGCGTCACCGGCGCCGCGCTCGAGAAGGCCGAGCGCTTCACCTTCTCCACCTTGCCCCCGAAGCTCGTGGACAGCGCGCCGTCGGGGAACGACGTCTCGCGCGAGCCGCTCCTTTATGCGGCGTTCGATCAGAAGATCGATCCCGCGGCCGTCTTGAAGAAGCTGACGCTCAAGGCGGAGGGGCTCGACTTCGGTGCGCGGCTCGCCACCGCCGCCGAGCTCGCGGCTGACGAGGACATCGCCGAGCGCGTGAAGGCCAGTGAAAAGAAGGGGAAGGGCCGCACCCTCGTCTTCAAGCCGGCGCGGACGCTTCCGCCGAACACGGTCGTGGAGATCACGTTCCCGGTCGGAACGCCCTCGGCCGAAGGCCCGCGCGTGACCACCGAGCCGCAGAAGATGGAGCTCACGACCCACCGCGCGCTCGAGGTGCTCGCCGCCGAGTGCGCGGCGCAAGGGGGGCGCTGCTACCCGACGTCGGTCATCGACGTCGAGACGTCCACCGCGATCGACGACGAGGTCTTCGATCCGAAGCTCCTCACGGTCACCCCGGAGGTCCCGGAGCTCGAGATCGACGCCCCAGGACGGCGCATCCGCGTGACGGGACGCTTCAAGGTGGGGCAGAAGTACACGTTCACCGTGGCCGCCGGCCTCCGCGATCGGCACGGGCAAGTCTTGGCCAAGCCGGCGACGCGTTACGTCGACATCGAGCCGCTCCCGCCTAGCTTCTCTTCCGAGCGTCAGCCGATGATCGTGCTCGATCCGCATGGGCCGGCGCGGATGAGCGTCTACGCCACCAACGACAAGACCGCGCACGCCCGCCTCTACAAGGTCACCGCACGCGACTACGAGGCCTACGAGCGATGGCGCGCCGCGTGGGACGGTGAGGGCAAGGAGCTGACTCCGCCGGGTCGACTCGTCTTCGACGCCGACGTGCCGCTGGTGGCGAAGGACGACGCCATGGCGGAGTCCCTCATCGACCTCTCGCCGGGGCTCGAAGGCGGACGCGGCAACGTGCTCGCGGTGGTGCAGACGCTCCGGCCCTACAAGGAGCGTTGGCAGCGCGAGTGGCACCGTCAATGGGTGCAAGTTACATCTATCGGTCTGACGGCCCACGAATCGCGCGGCGGGTCGCTCTCCGTCGTCGCGGCCGGCATCGCGCGCGGCGAGCCTCTATCCGGCGTGGGCATCGGGTTCGGTCAGGGCCCGCTTGCCCAAACCGACGAGGGCGGGATCGCGCTCCTCACCGGCGCGCGGCGCGGCCTCCTCTTCGCGAGCCGCGGCGCAGACGAGGCGTTCCTCCCCGGGCTCCTCGATCTGGGCTCGCCCTTGCCGTTCCGCGTCGACGTTCATGCGTGGAACGACCGCGGGCTCTACAAACCGGGCGAGACGGTGAACGTGAAAGGGCTCGTGCGTCGCATCAGCGAGACGGGCGCATACGCTGTCGACGTGCCGCCCGAGCTCGCTCGCGCGCGACTCGCCTACGAGGCGACCGACGCGCGCGGCGCGAGCCTCGGGAAGGGGACGGCGCAAGTCGACGAGGCGGGCGGGTTCAACCTCGCGCTGAAGATCCCCGACAAGTCGAACCTCGGCTACGCGAACGTCTCGATGCGGATCGGCGATCGCGAGTTCGCGCACGCGTTCGACATCGAAGAGTTTCGCCGGCCCGAGTACCAAGTGAGCGCGAGTGCCGAGCCCGGGCCGCACGTCGTGGGCGGCTCGGCGGTCGCCACGGTCAGCGCATCTTACTTCGCCGGCGGCGCGCTGGTCGCCGCCGAAGCGACCTGGAACGCCGAGCGCATCGACGCGACCTTCACTCCCCCGAACCAAGGCGATTACCACTTCGGGCGCGCCCCCGAGCCGTGGTTCTTCGTGGATTCGACGGCGCCGCGCGACGCGAAGGACCCGCGGACGGCGACGTTCCGTGGGCGCACCGACGCGCACGGCGAGCATCGGCTACGCGTCGACTTCGAGGGCACCGTCGAGCCGTATCCGTTCTCGGTTTCGCTCGCGGCCCAAGTGACCGACGTGAATCGTCAGGCGTTCGTGGAGCACACGAGCCTCCTCGTTCATCCGGCCCGCCTGACCGCCGGCATCAAGCTCGACAAGCCCTTCGTGCGCGCCGGCGATCCACTCGAGCCGCTCCTCGTCGCGAGTGAGCTCGACGGCAAGCTGGCGTCGGGTGTTCGGCTTCGCTTGCGCAGCACGCGCGCGACGCGCGAGCGCGTTCGCGGCAAGTGGACGACCAAGGAGGTCGACGAAGCTCGTTGCGAGGTCGTCTCCGACGAGAAGGCTCCAGCGAAGTGCCCGCTCGCCACCAAAGGCGCGGGCTATTACACGATCACGGTCGAGCTCGAGGACAAGGACGGCCATCGGAGCCGAAGCACGCTCGGCGCATGGGTCAGCGGAGCTGGGATCGACGAGCGCACGCTGCGCGAAGGTGCGCTCGAGATCGCCTCCGATCGAACGCGCTACGCGCCCGGCGACAAGGCATCCCTGCTCCTCACGGCGCCCTTCGCGCCGGCCGACGGCCTCCTCGAGGTGCGGGATGGCGCCGTCACGCGACGCCAGCGGGTGCACCTGAAAGAGCGCGTGTCGACGCTCGTCGTGCCCATCGAGTCGGGAGACATCCCCGGGGTCACGGTCACGGTGAGCCTCGTCGGCGAGTCGCCGCGTCGGAATGCGCGCGGCGATCTCGATACGTCGCTCCAGCCCCGCCCGGCGTACGCGTCGGGATCCATCGCCCTCATGGTCCCGCCCGACGACCATCACCTCGCCGTCGAAGTCACACCCGAGGTGGCGACGCTCGCGCCGGGAGGCGCGACGTCGATCGCCGTGGCCGTCAAAGACGCGCGCGGCGCGCCGGCCGCGGGGAGCGAGGTCGCGCTCGTGGTCGTGGACGAGTCGGTCCTCGCCCTCTCCCGGCACACCATCGAAGACCCGCTGACTCGGTTCTTCGTCGCGCGACACGACACGCCGCACGTGTTGGACCTCCGGGCCTACGTCGCGCTCTCTCCGCTCGACCTCGTGCGTCGCGAGCGGGGCGCGCTCGAGGACCCCAACGCGCCCGCCAGCGTTTGGGGCCGCGAGATCGGCGATGCGTTCGGCGCGGGCGGCCTCGGCCTCAGCGGCGTCGGCGAAGGGGGAGGGGGCCGCGGGGAAGGCATCGGCCTCGGCAACATCGGGACGCTCGGCCACGGCTCCGCTCCGGCGGCCAACGCGCGGCGCGCCGCCGCTCGCGAGGCGGCCGAGTTCGGCATGATCGGTCTCCTCTCCACGACGACGCCCGCCGACGCCGGACCCCGCGCGAAGATCTCCGTTCGCTCGCGCTTCGATGCGCTCGCGCTCTTCGCGGCGCGCGTCGCCACCGACGCCAGCGGTCGCGCCACCGTGCCGGTGAAGCTCCCCGATTCGACCACGCGTTTTCGCGTCACCGCGGTCGCGTGGGACAAGAAGGACCGCTTCGGGCGCGGTGAGTCCGCGCTCACCGCGCGCCTCCCACTCATCGTTCGGCCGAGCGCGCCACGCTTCTTGAACTACGGCGACCGCTTCGAGCTGCCGCTGACGGTGCAGAACCAGACCGACGCTCCCTTGCACGTGTCGCTCGCCGCACGCGCCGCCAACGCCGTGCTCGACGAGAAGGTCGGTCGCGCGTTCGACGTACCGCCGAACGATCGCGTCGAGGTTCGCCTTCCGGCGCGCGCCGCGCAGCCCGGTCGCGCGCTCTTTCAGCTGGTCGCGGCCGCGGGAGACTTCGCCGACGCCGCGAGCACCGAGCTTCCCGTGTGGTCACCGGGGACGACCGAGGCGTTCGCCACGTACGGCGTCGTCGACAGCGGCGCCGTCGGACAAGCGATCGCGCTCCCCAAAGACGTCGAGAAGGGCTTCGGCGGGCTCGAGATCTCCACCTCGTCGACTGCGCTCTTCGCGCTCAGCGACGCCGTCCTCTACCTCCAGCGCTATCCGTTCGACTGCAACGAGCAGCTCGCCTCCCGCGTCCTCTCGATTGCATCGTTGCGCGATCTCCTCGGCGCGTTCGCGTCGAGCCAGCTCCCGCCGCCGGCCGCGCTCCGGGCCGGCGTCGACGCGGACCTCGCGCGTCTCCGCGCCCGACAAGATCCGTCGAGCGGCGGCTTCGGGTTCTGGGCCGGTGAGCCGTGGCCGTACCTCACCGTGCACGTCGCCCTCGCGCTCGCCCTCGCTCGCGAAAAGGGCTTCGCCGTCGATGCGGGAATGCTCTCTCGGGTTTCCGGCTACCTCCACGCCATCGACTCGCACATCCCGTCCGGCTATTCCGCCGAGACGCGGCGCGCGCTCCGCGCCTACGCGCTCTTCGTCTTGGAGCGGCTCGGTCAGCGTGACGGTGACGCCGCGCGCCGACTCGTCGACGAGGCCGGTGGGCTCGAAAAGCTGCCGCTCGAGTCCGTCGCGTGGCTTCATCCGACGTTCGCCTCGGGCGCCGACACCGCGAGCCTCGCGCGCGAGTCCGAGCGCCTCTTCGAGAACCGCGCCGTCGAGACGGCGGGGGCCGCGCACTTCACGACCAGCTACGGCGAGGGCGACTACCTCGTGCTCGCTTCGGAGCACCGCGCCGACGCGCTCGTCCTCCTCGCGCTCCTTCGCACCAACCCGAAGAGCCCGCTCGTTCCCAAGGTGGTCGCCGGCCTGTTGGGCGGTCGCAAGAACGGGCATTGGGCGAGCACGCAAGAGGATGCCTTCGTGCTCCTCGCGCTCGACGCGTACTTCCAGCGCTTCGAGAAGGTGGCGCCGTCTTTCGTCGCTCGCGTTTGGCTCGGAGACCGGCCCGCGAGCGAGCACGCGTACCGCGGCTTCAACGTCGATCGCGCCGAGTCGATGGTGCCCATGGCGGAGCTCGATCGCCTCGGGGGCTCGTCGCTCGTCGTCGACAAGGACGGCGCCGCCGGGCGTCTCTACTACCGGCTCGGGCTCAAGTACGCGCCGTCGTCGCTGTCACTCCCGCCGATCGAGCGGGGCTTCAGCGTGATGCGCGTCTACGAGCCCGTCGGCGAGCGCAAGGACGAGGTGCGGCGCGATCCGGACGGCGTCTGGCACGTGAAGGCGGGCGCGGCGGTGCGGGTGCGCGTTTCGATGGTGGCGCCGAGCGAGCGGCATCACGTCGCGCTCGTGGATCCGATGCCGGCCGGCTTCGAGGCACTGAACTCCGGCCTCGCTGGGACGCCCATCGTCCCGCCGGCCGCGGGGATGCCCGGCGATCCGCTCGGCGATCTCCACCCCACGTTCGGCGGTCTCGGCGGTCTCGGCGGTCTCGGCGGCTTCGGTTGGCGCGGCTACTTCGGGCCTTGGTACGAGCACGAGAACCTCCGGGACGAGCGCGCCGAAGCGTTCGCCGCGGTGCTTCCGGGGGGCGCGTACGAGTATGTGTATACTGCACGCGCAACGACGCCGGGGACGTTCGTGGTGCCGCCGCCGAAGGCCGAGGAGATGTACGCCCCGGAGACGTTCGGCCGGGGCGCCGGCGATCGCGTCGTGATCGACCCGCCGTGATGCGCGCCGCGCGTCACGCCGGCTTGCAGCAGTACGTGCCGGTCGACTTCGAGTAGCCGCTCGGGCACGTGCCGCCGGCCATCGGCGCATCACACGTCCATTTGCCGGGGAGGCAGGACCCACCATGAGCGATTCAGCGCGGCCCCGTTAGGGCGTCCCGTTCAACGCCGCGCGGACACTCCGAGCCGAATCTCCCCGCAGGGACGGAAAAGTGCCCGCGTGGAGGCCGGGCGACCGTCGCGGCGAACGCCATTCTCAAAACGGCCCAAGGGTGCGAAACTTGCGCCCGCATGACGGACCCGGCCTCGCGCGCATCGGCAGGAAAGATCGCCAAATGGCTCGTCGAGCGGAATCGCATCGACGAGGCTGTGGAGCTCCTCTGCGCGTGGGCCGCCAACGGCGCGAACGACGTCGCCGGGCAGCAGCTCCTCGCCGAGGCTCTCCGCCTCAACGCGGGCTCTCCGCTCACCAAGATGGCCTTCGAGAAGATGGAAGGCATCGCCGGCGATCACGGCGCCTTGAACGCGGCCATCGGCAAGTGGGACGAGGCCGCGCTCCAGAAGTTCCTGGCGGAGATGAAGCCGCGCGGCGGCGCGCGCGCCCAGCTCGGCTTCAACAACAACGTCAAATACAAGGGCCGCACGTATCACGCCCAGACCGAAGACTCGGGCATCGACAAGCCGCACGTCATCACGCACCTCTTCGCCGACGGCGGTCGCATCATCAAGAGCCACAAGCGGAGCTACGCCCACGAGCTCACGCGCGCGGACTTGGGCCCGTTCGTTCGCGAGCTCATGAAGCAGCAGCACATGGAGATGCTGCTCATGCTCCGCGAGGGCCGGTTCGATCTCGTCATCGAAGGCAAGGCCATCGGCGGAATCGACACGCTGACCGAGCCACCCAACGTCGAGGTCAAGCGCGTCACCAAGCAGAAGAAGACCGAGCTCGGTGGGAGCGTCCCGCCGCCGCCGCCGGACGCGCGCGTCCCCACGCCGGTCGTGGCGCCGGTCGCCGTTGCGCCCGCGAAGAAGCGCTACGGGCAGCTCGTCGTCATGCGCAGCCTCTCCGGTGGCCCCGACAGCTACGCGATCGACGGTGAGGAGAACGTGGTCGGGTCGCAGGGACAGATCACGCTCCCCGGTGAGAAGTTCTGTCACCCCACCGAAGCCGTCGTCCGCTTCCACGATCAGAAGCTCTGGATCGACGATCTCGAGGGCGGCAACGGCGCCTTCCTCCGCATCCGCTCGCGCGTCGAGCTCGAGTTCGGTGACGAGTTCATCGTCGGCGATCAGCTCTTTCGCGTGGAGAAGAACCCCGTCGCCGACGACGAGCCGGGGCCGGGCCCGACGTACTTCTACTCGTCGCCCAAGTGGCCGTCGTCGTTCCGCGTCGTCCAGGTCTTCGAGGGCGGCGCCACCGGCGCCTGCTGCGTCGCGCGCGGCGGCATGGTCCTCGTCGGCTCCGCGGTCGGCGACATCGTGATCCCCACCGACCCGCTCGTCTCCGAGCAGCACTGCATGGTGGAAGAGCAGGCCGGCACGCTCGTCCTCACCGATCTGTCGTCGCGTACCGGCGTCTTCGTTCGCCTCCGCGGCGAGGCCGAGCTCGCGCAGGGCGACGAGGTGCTGTTCGGTCGCACGCGGCTCATGCTCGACGTCTCGCAGGCGCAATGACGGCCGGGCGACGCGCCTCGGCGGCCGCGCTTTTTCTCGCTCTCGCGTGGGCGGCGCCGCGTGTCGCGCTCGCGCAGTCGTATGGCGGTGAGGCCGCCCCCGCACCCGACGCGGTCTTCCTCAAGGATGGCAGCGTCATCCGCGGGACCATCACCGAGCTCCGCGAAGGCGCGGAGGTCGTCGTGCAGCTCCCGGGCGGCCAAGTGGCGCGTGTTCGCTGGGACGTGGTCGCGAAGATGGAGCGTCGGGGGGCGCCACTCGTTGCGTCCGCGCCTGCACCCGCACCCGCTCCGGCTCCACCGACGCCCGCGCCCGCGGCTGCCGTCGCCGGTCCGATGGTGTTCGTCCACATCGACTCGCCGGAGCCCGTGACGTTGGAGCTCGCGGTGGGTGACAAGGGCGGCCGCGCGATGTGCGAGGCGCCGTGCGACATGGCGGTCCCGCTCGAAGCGTCGTATCGCATCACCGGCAAGGTGCGGGCGTCGCGCGCCTTCACCATCGCCGCTCGCCCCAACGATCGCGTGCTCCTCACGATCGATCCGGCGTCGAAGGGCGGGTTCGCGGGTGGCGTCGTCATGGTCTCGCTCGGCGGAGTCTCGATGGCGCTCGGCGGGCTCACCTACCTCGTGTCGGCGATCATCTACGAGGGCACCAGCCACCGCACCGGATCCGGCGGAAAGACGGTGGGGCTCGTGATGGTCGGTCTCGGCGTCGGCGCCATCGCGGGCGGCATCACGATGATGGTGGTGAACGGCAGCACCGGCGTCGATCAAGCCAGCGCGCCCTCGCCCGCCGCGCCGGCGCCCGCACCGGCCGCGCTCCGTTTGCGTGAGCCGACGAGTGAACGCGAGCTCACCGCCGAAGCCGCGAGCTTGCCACCCGCGTTCGTCGTTCCGGTCACGTTTCGCTTCTGAGCCGCGCGCGGCGCGTGCTCACTGATCGTAGTCGACGAGGCGAACGCCGCGGCGTCGCTTCTCGTCTTCGGTCGCCTTGCGCAGCGTCTCGTAGAGCGCGACGACGTCGGTGGGGAGGCCAGGCATCGCGAGCTCGCGGCTCGTCTTGTCCATGGTCTCGAGCGTGAGGTTGCCGGTCCCGACGATGCGTTGCATGAACGGGCGCTCCACCACGTAGTCGTTGATGCGGTAGAGATCGATCTGATCCATCCGCTTGCCGAAGAGGCCGCGCTCCACGATCACGCGCTGAGTCGTGATGCGGTAGTGCACTCCGCGCGAGCGAATGAAGAGCACGAGCGCCGCGAGACCCAGCGTCACGACCGCGAGGAGCCACGCGCCGAGCGAGGGAAGCGCGGCGGGGTGGCCGTCGAACAAGACGCGCTCTTCCGGCGCGGTGGGGCGCGTCCGCCATGACGCGGAGCGTACCCGAGCCGAGTGCGATCGCGTACTCTCGAGACGTGCGAGCGCGTTCGCTGGTCTGCTTTCTCGCGGTTTCCGCGGCGTGCGACCCGGCGCCAGCGTCCGGCCCGCCAGCGGCGTCTCCCGCGCCGCGCGTCGTGAGCGCGCCCTCGGCGGGCGCCCTTCCGGACGTGCTGCTCCCCGAAGCAAACCTCCCGCGCCCGATGGCTCCGCCGGTCGCGCGGCTCGCGCCATCGCCGTTCACCGCGCACGGGGTCACGTACCCAGACGACTATGCGTGGCTCCGCAAGCCCGCCGACGATCCCGAGGTCGCAGCGTATTTGGAGGCCGAGAACAACTACGCCCGGGCGACTCTCGCGCCTGCGGCGCGGCTCGAGGCGACGCTCGCGCGAGAGCTCGTCTCGCGCGTCGCGACGGACGACGACGACGCGCCGTGGCGAGCCTTCGACTATTTCTACTACGACCGCGTGCGCGGCCAAGACGAGCACCCCGTCGACGGCCCGGAGGAGATCCTCGTCGATCCCAACGCCATCGCGGGCTTCGTCGCCTTGGGTCCTCGCGATGCGTCACCGCGCGGTCGCTACTTCGCGTACGGCGCCGACACTGGGGAGGGGCGGTTCGATCTCTTCGTGCGGGACGTGGCGCGCGCCACGCTGCTGGGCGAACGGATGGCCGGCGTCACGAGCGTGGCCTTCGCCGACGAAGACCACCTCTTCTACGTTCAAGAAGAGCCGACCACCAGGCGCCCGTATCGCGTCCTCCGGCACGTGACGGGGACCGCGCCCGAGCGCGACGCCCTCGTCTTCGAGGAGCGGGACCCGCGCTTCGAGGTCGACGTGCACCGCTCGCGTGACCGCCGCTTCGTCGTCATCACGTCGGCGAGCCACACGACGAGCGAGGTCGCGCTCGTCCCCGTCGATCGCCCGAAGACCGCCGCGGCCGTCGTCCTTTCGCGTGCGCCGGGCGTCACGTACGACGTCGAGCCGCAGGGGACGCGGCTCCTCCTCCGGATCGATGATGCGGGCGCGACGTACCGTCTCGTCGCCGCCGCCGACATCGCCGCGGCACGCGCGCGTAGGTTCACCACGCTCGTGCCCGCGCGCGAGGACGTGACGCTCGAGGGCGTGGCGGCGTTCCGCGGGCACGTGGTCCTCGTCGAGCGTGCGTCGGGGCTCCCACGGCTCTCGGTGCTCGATACGCGCGTCGCTCCGATGGCGGATGCGGCCCCGCTCCACGTCATCCCGGCGCGCGGCGCCGCGTACGCCCTCGCGCTCGCGGAGAACGCGGACTTCGACGCGCCCTTCGTGCGCTTCTCGTTCGCCGCGCCGAACGCGCCGCCGACGATCGTCGACTACGATCTCACGACCCACGAGCGGCGGATCGCCAAGGTCGGTCGTCTCGCCGGGGCCGTCGATCTCGCCGCGGTCGAGGTCCAACGGATCGAGATCGCCTCGCGTGACGGCGCCCGCATTCCGGTCACGTTGGTGACGCCCGCCGGCGCTCGCCCCGACGCGTCACGTCCGCTCGTCCTCGAAGCCTACGGAGCGTATGGGCTCTCCAACGATCCGGGCTTCTCTCTCGCCGTGCTCTCGCTGCTCCAGCGCGGCGCGAGCTATGCGATCGCCCACGTGCGCGGCGGTGGGGAGCTCGGCCGCGCGTGGCACGAAGCCGGACGCTTGCGCGACAAGCACCACTCGGCCGAGGACTTCGTCGACGTCGCCGCCGGGCTCGCTGCGCGCGGGTGGGCGAAGCCGGGGGCGATCGGGGCCGTTGGCGAGAGCGCGGGCGGCCTCGCGGTGGCTGCCGCCGTGAATCAGCGCCCCGACCTCTTCAAGGCGATGGTGCTCCGAGCGCCGTTCGTCGATCTGCTCGCGACCATGCGCGACCCCAGCGCACCGCTGACCGTCGGCGAGCGCGAGGAATGGGGTGACCCCGCCAAGCCGGCCGAGCTCGCGTGGATGGCGGCCTACAGCCCCTACGACAACCTCGGGGCCAAGCCGTACCCAGCGACCCTGATCCGGACTTCCGTGGCCGATCGCGGGGTCATGTTCTGGGAATCGGCCCGCTACGCGGCCCGCCGGAGGGCAGTCGCCGGCCCGCTCGCAGGGCCGCTCGTCCTTCGTACGGCCACCGATCCGGGAGCCCGCCACGAGGGCCGCGCGGGTCGCTTCGCGCGACTTCGGGACGAGGCGACCGACCTGACGTTCCTCCTTTGGCAGCTCGGGGCCTGGGGGGTGCCGCTCCCAGAGCCGAGCGCGCGCTGATTTTCGCGGGCTTTTTGCCGTGGATCGAGCGCGTCCCGGGGCGGATACAGCGGGATTGGGCCGCGAGACTCGTTGGAGAGCGTTGCGGCCGGCGTCAAATGAGGTAAGAGAATCACCTCTTGTTTGGGGAGCCTCCGCACATGAAGCGACTTGCCGAGATTGCAGCATCCATCCTCTTGGTCAGTGCGTTCGTCGCGTGCGCCACAGGCTCCGATGATCCGGCCGTCGACACGACGGACCAAAAGGACGCGGGCACGGGCTCCATCGTCGTCAAGGACGGCGGCTCCAGCACCACCACCACGGACAGTGGGTCGACCACGACGAAAACCTGCATCTCGAACTGCCACACGGACAGCGAGTGCCAGACGTCGTGCCCCGCCGCCCCCAACGGTGGCCTCAACTGCTGCGACACGAGCTCGGGCGTCTGCTACGCGAGCTCCACGTCGACGTGCGGCTCGACCACGACCGACGCCGGCAACCCGACGTACTGAGCGGCGCACGCGCCGGCGCCAAGCTGGAGGCCGCCCGAAATCGGGTGGCCTCTCGCCATTTTGTGGCCGCCGTTTTGCGACGGGGCAGCATCGAACCGCTGTAGTCTCGACGGGCCTTGTCGATCAAACGCGCCCTCGCGCTCGAGCCTCTCGACAATCGCTACCCCGCGCTCCACGGCCTGCGCGTCCTCGCGATCATCAGCGTCGTGCAGTTCCACGTGACGTGGATCTTCGCGCGTGAGCAAGGCATCACGATGGACCCGGGCTTCGCCAACGGGTCGCTCACGATCTTCTTCGGGATGGACCTCTTCTTCATCCTGTCGGGGTTCCTCATCGGCTCGATCCTGATCCGATCGCTCGAGACCGACGGGACGCAGAACCTGCGGCGCTTCTACCTGCGGCGCATCTCGCGCACGTTCCCGTCGTACTACGTGGTCCTGACGCTCCTCGCGACCACGCTGCCGCTCACGGTGATGCAGAAGAAGCATCTCGTGTGGGAGTACGTCTACGCGACCAACTTCATGTCGCTCCTCCGCGAGCACATCATCATGTTCTGGGGCTGGTCGCTCGCGCTCGAGGAGCAGTTCTATCTCACGGTGCCGCTCCTCTTCATCGCGCTCTACCGCATGAAGTCCGACCGCTCGCGCGTCCTCTTTCTCACGGCGCTGTGGTCGCTCGCGCTCGTGATTCGCATCGCGCTCTATTACGCGAAGCGTCCGTGGACGGATCTCGCGCTCTACGAGGCGCTCTACTTCCGGCCGCACACGCGCTTCGACACGCTCGTGTGCGGCGTGCTCCTCGCGTTCGTCCATCGGCAGTACGGAAAACGCATCGAGGCCTGGCTCGAGACGCCTCGCCATCGCGCTCTGCTCTCGCTCGTGTCGCTCTCGTGCCTCTGGATCCTCTTGAAGCCGCACCTCTTCGGGCTCGAGCACGTGCAGCTCGTCCACGTGTTCGCTTGGGGCTCGATCACGAGCGTCATGTACATGGGGTGGCTTCTCCTCCTCCTGCACGGTGACCCGCGCGGGGAGAGCGCGTTTTTGCGCTTCCTGTCCCATCCTGCCTTTCGGCGCATCGCCACGCTCGGCTACGGGGTCTACTTGGTGCACATCCCGGTGCTCGACTACTTGGTCGTCCCCGTCGCACATCGGCTGCAGCGCGCCGAGGTTCCCATGGTGGTGGTGTGGCCAGCGGCGCTCACCTCGGTGATGCTTCTCTCGCTCGCCATCGGCTACGTGATGCACATCGTCATCGAGAAGCCGTCGCTCTGGGTGCGGGAGAAGATCGCCGGCTGACGGTCTGGCCTCGCGCCGAGCAGCGCGGGGGGCGCGATCAGCCGCTGAAGGGCCAACCGTTGCCCACCGGCGGGAGCGTGATCTCGGTCATGCGCTCGAGGCCATCGTCGACCCAGGTGTACGCGTCGATGGGCTCGTCGAGGTCGATGCGTACCCGGCGCGGGCCACGTTCGGTGATGTCGAGCACCGTCGCGCGGAGACCCGGCACGCGAAGCTCGTCCCCCGGCCGGAGGGGCCGCCGCGGGTCGCGATACAAGTTGAGCTCACCGATCGGCGAGAGCGCACGATCGCGCTGCGCCACGAGCTCGATGGTCCGCTCGCCGGTGCGGAGCGCGAGAACGTGGCTCGTCTCGGCGAGGACGAGCCAGGTGGGCGGCGGCGGTGTGCGATCGACCATGGCGAACGGCGTGAAGAAGATGGTCGGGCCGCCGCGGATGGCCGCTACCCGCGCTGCGCCGGGATCGCCGACCTTGGCGCGGAGCCAGTCGGCGCGTTCGACGAAGTTCTTGGCGAGGCGGCGATGCTCGCTCGACTCGAGGAACGTCATGACCGGGCCGTGCACGAGCTGGGTGAACGCGAGGAGGACGGCGCCGACCTCGCCGGCGCGCGTCGCGCGCTCGGGCGCGCGGAGGAGGCGTTCGATGACGCGCGCGCTCGTCGCCGCCACGCCGAGCATGGCGATGCCGAGGAGGCGAAACGCCGGCACGACGGCCAGGGTGGGGACGAGCGCGAGGATCGATCCGCCGAGGAGCCACGACGCCGCGTAGCGATCGCGCTCCTCCGCCTCGCGGAGCGCGGCGCGGATGGGACGCACCATCGCGAGGGTCGCGAGCGCCACCGCACCGACCACGATGCCGCGCTCCCACGTCGGCTGCCACTGGTGTGAACCGAACGAGAGCCACGCGTCCGCGAGCTGCGCGACGAAGTGATACGGCGCCACCGACACGAAAGAGCCCGGGTCGTGGAACGGATCGGCGTAGAAGCCGGATCCCGCGGCGCCGTAGCCGAGCGACGCGCGCACGGGAAGGTAGATGGCCGCGGGAAGCGCGAACGGCAAGAGCCACGCGAGCCGCAGCGCGAGCGGCTTGCGCTCGCCCGGCCGGAGGACCTCGGACAGGAGAAGGTAGCCGCCGAAGCCGAGCGCGTACTCGCCGCCGCCGAGGAGCGCGAGCGAGAAGAGGAGCGTCGTCAGGAGCGCGCCCAATGCGTGGCCGCGCTCGCGGAACGAGAGGTGCGAGAGGAGGCCGAGCGTTCCAATGGTGATCGCGATGAGCGCCTCACGATTGGCCGACCAAGCGATGGCGAGGAAATGGCAGGGCGCGAGCGCGTAGATCACGGTCGCGAGGATCGCCGTCTCACGCTTGGGGAGGACGCGGCGGAACAGGGCGAACGCCGCTGCGGTCGCCGCCGCCCACCACGCGAGCGAGTGGAGGTGCGGCGGGAGGGGCGCCTGGCCGAAGAGCCGATGATCGAGCCACAAGAGCACGCTCGCCAGCGGACGGAAGAAGCGGATCTTCAGCTCGGGGTGGGTCCACCAGGGGAGGAGGCCTCGATCGGTGAGGAGCTGCCGGTTGTCGTCCCCGATGAAGTCGTAGAGGTTCCACGCGGCGCGCGGGACCGGAAATTGGCCCCGCACCATCGCGTCGTGGAGGAAGTCGTCGAGGAAGAGCGGGGAGCGAATCGCCGGCGAGAAGACGACCACGCCGACGGCCAGAATGATGCCCAAGGCTCGCGTTGGCGTGAGCCAGGCGAGGCGGGCCCGCGTGGACGATCGATCGATCGAAGGCGCGCTCGAGACCGTCACGCGTCTCATCATACATCCCGTCGCGTTCGGAAGGTGCGTGCCGAGAACGTCGGCCGCCGCGGAAAAAGGTTTCCGACGCGAGCAGTGGGAGACGCGTGAAATCCTGTGCGGCACGCCCGTTGCGTGGCGCGCGCGGGAAGGCGCGAGCGCGCCGGTCCGTACATACTCGAGGTCGTCCCCATGTCATCGCCGTTCGCCCGCCGCACAGCCCGGCTCGTTTCCTTTGCGGTCCTCGTCGGCGCTTGCAGCAGTGGTGGCGCGGGCGCGCTCTCGGGGGAGGACGCAGGACCGAACGGCACCGCGGGCGCGAGCGACGACGACGCGAGCACCGAGAACGTCGCCCTGGACGGTGACGTTGCGCCGGATGCGGGTCGCGCGCGCGACGCCGCCGCGGACGCCCGTGTGACCGACGCGCGCAGCGACGCAAGAGTCAGCGACGCTGCCGGCGCCGATGTCGTCACGTGCAAGCCGTCGTGTCTCGGCAAGCAGTGCGGCGAAGACGGGTGCGGCGGATCGTGCGGCACCTGCTCGTCGGGGACATGCAACGCGTCGGGCCTGTGTCAGACGGGCACCTGCACGCCGAGTTGCACGAACAAGACGTGCGGTGACGACGGGTGCGGCGGATCGTGCGGGACCTGCTCGGAAGGGACGTGCAACTCGTTCGGCTTCTGCGGCGGCGCGGTCTGCGGCAACGTGACGTGCGGATCGCATGCGGCGTGCTGCCGCTGCAACGGGCAGGTGCTCGGCTGCTTCGGGTTCACGCCGGGCGGGAAGTGCTCCGACTATGGGCCGGGCTGCACGGGCGGGAACTGACGCTCACGCCGCGCGCGGGCGGAGCGCCATCACCGGTCGCTCGACGATCACGTGGAGGACGAGCGCCGCCGCGAAGGTGAGCGCGATCTCCACCGGAACGAGGAGGAGCATGGGCGATCCGGGGAAGGCGAGCGCCCGATCGCGGAGCGCGCCCTGCGTGAGGATCGCCACGACCGGATTCAAGAGGTACGCCGCGTACGCGAGCTGCGCGAAAGGATAGAGCGCGCGATGCCCGAGCGCGCGGCCGAGGCGCGCGCCGACCGGGTGCGTCGAGAGCGCGAAGAGGAGCACGACCGACACGGCCGCTCCGAACGCGAGCCGGTAGAGCGCCACGTACGCGATCTCGACGGCGCGCCCGTGACCGACGGCCAGTGGCCAGTGGGTGACCGCGGCGGAGGCGAGGCCGGCCGTCACGATCGCGAAGGCGCCGGCGCT
This sequence comes from Polyangiaceae bacterium, assembly GCA_044224815.1. Taxonomy (GTDB): domain Bacteria; phylum Myxococcota_A; class Polyangia; order Polyangiales; family Polyangiaceae; genus JADJCA01. The sequence continues at coordinate 170,201 of JBGAJR010000009.1, read as the reverse complement.
CCCCGATCCGGCAAGCCGATCCATGAAGCGGGGTGAGCGCGCCGCGAACGCCGAGGCCACGCCCAAGAGGAGCGGGCCGGCGCGCATCCATGGCTTGTCGTAGAGCGTGTCGAACGCGCGAGCCCACACGTCGGGCGGGCGCACGTAGACGATCTCGGTGTCGAGCGGGTGGAAGTCGCCGGAGATCACCACGAGCGCGGCGATCGCCGCGAGGCCCGTCGCGAGCGCGCCGAACGCCAAGGCGCGAGCGCGCGCCGAAGGAAGCGAGCGGAGCGCGAGGACGAGCCACGGACACACGAGGTAGAACTGCTCTTCGATCGCGAGCGACCAGGTCCACCCCATCCCGACGGTCAGCACCGGGACGAAGTTCGAGACGTAGAGCACGTTGGCCCACGCGCGCGCGACTTGCCCGGGGAAGATCGCGTAATGGACCAGAGCGGCCGCCAGCAGAGCAGGCCAGAGACGCATCATGCGCCGCAGGTAGAAGAGACCGAATCGGATGCGACCGTGCGCGGCGTGCTCATCGACGAGGAGCCCGCCGATGAGGAAGCCCGAGAGGACGAAGAAGACGTCGACCCCGAAGTCGCCGCGCCAGACCGGGAGCATCCACGAGGCGGTGAGGAGCTCGACGTAGCGCGGCACCGGAAAGACCAAGAACGAGTGCCACGCCGTGTGGAAGACGACGACCCACAGGATCGAGAGGGCGCGCAGGCCGTCGAGGGGGGCGAGGTGCGCGGCGTCTCGGGGCGGGACGAAAGTCGCCCGCAGGTTCCGCGCCGGCGAAAACGCTTCGCGAAGGGAGACCACGCGCCGTCACCATACCTGGGAAATCCGCTGGCGACCGCGCGGTCTTGCCCCTAATGTCTGCTCCTCCCCCCGAATTGCCGGGAAAACCAGAGAGTCGACGCCATGCCCCAGACCATCACCGCCAAGAACTTCGAGTCCACCATCGAGAAGGAGGGCATCGTCGTTCTCGACTTCTGGGCCGCTTGGTGCGGGCCGTGCCGTTCGTTCGCGCCGGTGTTCGAGGCGGCGTCGACGCGTCACCCCGACGTGACGTGGGGCAAGATCGACACCGAGGCCGAGCAGGAGCTCGCGGGGGCGCTTGAGATCCGCGCCATTCCGACCCTCATGGTTTTCCGCGACGGCATCATGATCTTCCGCGAGTCAGGCGCGATGCCGGGCCCGGTGCTCGACGAGATCGTCGCCAAGGTCAAAGAGCTCGACATGGCCGACGTGAAGAAGCAGATCGAGGAGCACGAGGCTGCGCACGCGCGCGGCGAGTGCGATCACGATCACGGCCACGATCATCACGGCCACGATCACTGAGCACGCTCAGTCTTCGCGGAGCGGGCGTCCGCTGGCGTCGGGCACGCGTCCTTCCAGCATGCGAATGCCGTCGAGGACCGGCCAGATGACGCCAGCGCCGCACGTCCCCCAGGTCACGAGGATCTGGAGGACGGCGACCTTGGGGTAGCCGAGGTAGAAGCGCCCGACGCCGAGCCCGCCGAGCAGGATCTGCAGGAGCCCCGCCGTCTTCCGGCTCTTGTCGGAGAACGGAAGGCCCGTGCCCGCGTGCACGAAGCGCGGCGGCAGCATGCGCGGCGCGGTGGGCAGGAGCGCTGACGGGTAAGGCTCCGCTGGCGCTACGTCGACCGCGGCCGGCGGCGGGGTCACGCTCCCCTCGAGATCCGGAGGGAGCGAGACCGTGGTCGCGTCACGATCCTCGGGCAGCTCGATGTCGTCGTCGTCGCTCATGCGCCCCCTCGCGCCGAGCGACTACTTGCGCTCGGGCGGCGAGACGATGATCTCGACGCGGCGGTTCTGGGCGCGCCCTTCGGGGGTCTTGTTGTCGGCGATGGGGCGGTCGGGGCCGATGCCCACGGCCTTGACGCGCTCCGGCTGGATGCCGCGCGAGAGGAAGTGCTCGCGCACGGACTCGGCGCGCTTCACCGCGAGGTCCATGTTGTATTGGCGCGCGCCCTGCGAGTCGGTGTGCCCCTCGACGACGACCTCGCGATCGGGCGCCGCCTTGAGGGTGGTGACGACGTTGTCGAGCGCGGCGATCGCGCCGGGCAAGAGCACCGATTGGTTCGACGGGAAGAGCACGTTGCCGTTGATCGTGATGACCGTGCCGCGCGCCTCTTCCTTGATGGCCGCGAGCTTGGCGAGCTGCTCGAGCGCTTCCTTGTTGCGGCGCTCGGCCTCGGCGCGGAGGCGCTCGGCCTCGGCGCGCTGCTGCTGCTCGACCGCGAGCTTGCCGCGCGTCTCTTCGAGCGCGCGCTTGGTCGTCTGGAGCTCGCTCTGCTGCGCCAGCCCCATGTCCTTCGCGGCTTGGGCCTTCTGCTGCTCGGCCACCGCGGCGCCCGCGCGTGCATCGGCGATCTGCGCCTTGCGGAGCGCGACGTACGCCTTGTCGCGCACCTCGGGCTCGTCGCCTTGATCGTCGAAGGCGCGCTCGGCGTCGTCGAGCGCCTTCTTGGCGACGTGGACTTGGGCCGGCGTCATCTTGCCCGCGACGCCGGTCTCCGCGCGCTGGTAGGCGGCGCGAGCCTCGACGAGCTCCTTGGGTGGGGCCACGGTGCCGCAGCCGGCCACGAGCGTGAGCGCCGCGGCCACGAGGGCGAGTGATTGGAGCGACCTCATTTGCCACCTCCGACGCGCGACTTCGCGTTCTTCACGTCTTCCACCGCTTGCGCGGCTTGGGCCTTGAGCTGGGCCTCGCGGGCGAGCGCCTCCGCGAGCTCGGCGTCGACCTCCGCGCGCATCAGCACGTACTCGGCGCGGCGGTTGTTGTTTTCGGCCATCATCTGCTTGGCCTGCTCGAGCTGCTCTTGGGCCAGCTTGAGGTGCAGGGCGGCCTGCGGGTTCGAGGCGGCGTTGACCTCCTGGGCCACGCGAAGCGCGGCTTGAGAGGAGGCCATGCGCTCGGTCGGCGACGGGTACGAGCCGCACGCGACGAGGCCGAGCGAGAGCGCCAGGGCGATCGTGAGCTGTCTCATGGCGCCGCAGTCTACCCATTTTTGGGGAACGACGAAGGACGAAGCTCCGGCCGGTTGGCGTACCATGCGGGTGTGACACCGGAAGCCGAGCTCGCGCATTTGCTCCGACCGGCCGGCGGCGGCGTGCACCTCGTGTCGACCGGCCGCGAGGCCCAGCTCGCGCTTCAAGCGCGGCTCTACGGCGCCTCGAGCCCCGACGAGATCGACGCGCGCTGGCGGGCCAGCCTCGCCCGCATCCGGACCGCGCGGGTCGTGGTCTTGGCCGTTCCGTCCGACGTCGGCGCTGGATTTCTGCGGGGCGCCAACATGGGGCCGCGCGGCATCCGCGAGACGCGTCTCGCCGAGGCGCCCGATCTCGCGGCGCGCTACGAAGCCGACGGCGTCGTCGACATCGGCGACGTGTTCGTGGTGCCCCAGCTCCTCCACGACGAGATGCTCTCGGCGACGCAGCGCGAGCGCTCCCTCGCGGCGCTCTATCCGACGCTGGATTCGTCCGCGCGCGCGTCGCTTCCAGTCTCGCCGCTCTCGATCACGGAGCGCGCGCTCGACCTCGTGTTCGCCTTGAATCCGCGCGCCAAACTCTTCGTAATGGGAGGCGATCACTCGGTGGCGTGGCCAGTGTCGTCGGCCCTCGCGCGTGCGCATCGCGCCGCGTCCGGAGAGCTCGCCATTCTCCAGTTCGACGCGCACACCGATCTCCTCGAGGAGCGCCTCGGTGTTCGGTACTGCTTCGCCACCTGGTCGTTTCACGCGAGCCGCCTGCTCGCGACGCCCGCGCACATGGTGCAGGTCGGCGTGCGCGCGTCACGCTTCGATCGCGGCCACTGGCTCCGCGAGACCGGGGTCGTGCAATTTTGGGCCGACGAGTGCAACGCGGCACCGGACGCGGCGATCGAGCGCGTGCTCGACGCGCTCGCGCGAACGGGCGCCAAGAAGCTCTACGTGTCGAACGACATCGATGGGACGGACGAGGCCTTCGCCGACGCGACCGGCACGCCCGAGCCGGGCGGCCTCACCCCCGAGTTCGTCGAGACCTTGATTCGGCGCGCCGGGGAGCGCTTCGAGATCGTGGCCGGCGATTTGATGGAGGTGGCGCCGCCGCTCGCGCGGCGCGCGGACGGCGCGGGGCGCACGCTCGCCACGGCCACGCGTTACATGCGGGCCACGTTCGAGGGGCTGCTCCGCTGAGGATGCCGCGCTCTACTCGGCGATGACGCCCACGTCTTCGAGGCGCCCGATGCGACGGAGCGACGGGAAGACCACCGTCCACGTCGCGACGACGGCGCACGTCAGCGCGCCGCCGAGCGCGATGGCGCGCGTCACGCCGAGCCACTCGGCGGTGAGGCCGGACTCGAACTCGCCGAGCTCGTTCGAGGCGCCGACGAAGACGAGGTTCACCGCGCTCACGCGCCCGCGCATTTCGTTGGGCGTGGCGAGCTGAATCACCGTCGAGCGGACGACGACGCTCACCATGTCGGCGGCGCCGCACACGATGAGGGCGCCCATGGCGACGCCGACCGAGCGGGCGCTCGCAAAGACGAGGGTGGCGAGGCCGAACACGAAGACGGCGACGAGCATCTTCGCGCCCGCGTGTCGGCCCAGCGGAAAAACGGAGAGCGTCGCCGCCATCACGGCCGCGCCGATGGAGGGCGCGCTGCGCAAAAGGCCGAGCGCCATCGGTGAGGCGTGCAAGACATCGCGCGCGAACGCCGGAAGGAGCGCCACCGCGCCGCCGAAGAGCACCGCGAAGAGGTCGAGCGAGATGGTTCCCAGGATGATCTTGGTGCGGAACACGTACCCGACGCCGGCGAAGAGCGTAGCCAGGGACAGACCGCGCTTTTCGGCGCGGCCGGTGTCGACGTGCATGAGGAGCGTCGCGCCGAACGTCGCGAGCGTGGTGATGGCCGTGGTGATGTACACGGCGAGCGGGCCCCCCGCGGCGTAGATCAGGCCGCCTGCGGCGGGACCGACGATGGCCGCGATCTGCCACACGCCGGAGCTCAACGTGACGGCGCTCGGGAGCTCCTCGCTGGGGACCAAGAAGGGGACGAGCGACTGCGCGGCCGGGCCGATGAACGCGCGCACCGAGCCGAAGACGAAGAGCACCGCGAACATCGGCACGAGGCTCGTGACGTGGAGCGCCGTCAGCGTCGCGAGCGCGAGCGCCGAGAGCGCGATCACCACGTGACACACGAGGAGCACGCGCCGCCGATCGAAGCGATCGGCGGTGTGACCCGCGAGGAGCGATAGGCCGACGAGCGGGAGAAACTGAACGAGGCCGACGTAGCCGAGGTCGACGGGGCGGCGCGTCATCTCGTAGACGTGCCAACCCACCGCGACGCTCTGCATCTGAACGCCGATCGTGAGGAGGAAGCGCGCCACCTGGAAGAGGCGGAAGTCGCGATATCCGAAAGCGGCAAATCTCACGTGAAGGCAGCCCCGGGGCTCGCGCGGCACTTCCGCGCGAGCGAGCAGAGGCAACTTACAGCGCGAGGCGCGCGCGCCGCTCCCGAAAAGAGAGCGGCGCGTTTCGGCTTTTCGCGTCGCCTGTGCGCCGCGCGGCCGCGATCACGCCTTGGGCGCGATGAACTGGGCTTCGATCTCGATGTCGACCTTCTCACCGACGAGGATGCCGCCCGCCTCGAGCGCCTGGTTCCAGTTGAGCCCGAACTCGGTGCGGTCGACGCTGGCCTTGCCTTGGAAGGCGACGCGCTCGTTGCCCCACGGATCCTTGGCGCGGCCGAGGAGCTCGACGTCGAGCGCGACCTCCTTGGTGATGCCGTGCATGGTCAGATTGCCACGGACGACGTACTTGTCGCCGCCGCGGCTCTCGACCTTGGTGCTGGCGAAGGTGAGCTTGGGGTTCTTCTCGGCGTCGAAGAAGTCGGCGGAGCGGAGGTGGGCGTCGCGCTTCTCTTCGCGGGTGTCGATGCTCGCCGCGTCGATGTCCGCGGTGACGCCGGAGAACGCGCCGCCGGACTCGGTGAGGGATGCGGTGAAGCTGCTGAAGCGGCCGCGCACTTTCGAGATCATCAGGTGGCGAACGGAGAAGCCGACGGTGGAGTGAGAAGGGTCGACGGACCAGGTGCGCGTGCTCATGAGAGGGTTCCTTTCGATCGGTACGTCGCTCTCTTGAGCAGCCGATGTGCCATCTGCAGCCCCTCGTCCGGCTCTTGACGTTCCAAGCACTTGGCCTCAAAGGATGGGTCTCGGTCTCTCGTTTTGAATGATAGATGCTCTCGAAAGGATAGAGCCCGATGCGCCTCGACGACCTCGATCTCCGTGAGCTCCTGAGCTTCGAGCCGCACGGCGGCGTGCTGCGCTTCGCAGGCCGACGCGCGCTTCTCATGGACACGCTCGCGCTCGGGCTCCTCCGAAAGGAGATCATCGATACGGTCGGGGCGACCGTCGCGCGGGGCATCCTGACACGGTTCGGCTACGTGCACGGGTGGCGCAGCGCCGAGGCGCTCCGCACTGCGTTCCCCTGGGACAGCGAACGGGAGTGGCAGCTCGCCGGCGGACGGCTCCACATGCTCCAGGGCCACGTCGTCTTCGAGCGGCAGACCGACGCCACGTCCGAGTCGGAGCCGACGCCCTTCGCCGAAGGCGTGTGGCGCGACTCGTACGAGGCGGAGCAGCACCTCCTCCATTTCGGACGGAGCGACGAGCCGATCTGCCACGCACTGGTGGGCTTCGCGAGCGGATGGATGAGCCGCGTTCACGGTCGGGAGATCGTTTGCATCGAAGATCAGTGCGTGGCCAAAGGCGATCCCACGTGTCACTTCGTCGGCAAGCCGCGCGAGCTCTGGGGCGAAGAAGTCACCAAGCACATCCCGTTCTATTCGCAGGCGTGCATGGAGGCGACGGCGCGTCAGCTCGCCGAGACGCTCAAGTCGACGGAGCAGGCGCTCCGGCGCGAGCGGCGCGCTCTCGCGCGCGCGGCGGGCACCGACGAAGAGACGAGCGGGCTCATCTTTCGCAGCGAGGCGATGCAGAAGGTGGTGGAGCTCGCGCGGCGCGTCGCCAAGGTCGACACCACCGTGCTGGTGACGGGGGAGAGCGGCGTCGGCAAGGAGCGCGTGGCGCGCCTCATTCACGACGAGTCACCGCGCGCGGGCGGCGCGTTTTTGGCCGTGAACTGCGGAGCAGTCACCGAGACCCTGCTCGAGAGCGAGCTCTTCGGTCATGCGCGCGGCGCGTTCACCGGCGCCACCCACGATCGCGTCGGCCTCTTCGAGGCGGCCCACGGCGGGACGCTGCTCTTGGACGAGATCGGCGAGATCTCGGCGGCGATGCAGGTGAAGCTCCTCCGGGCGCTGCAAGAGCGCGAGGTGCGACGCATCGGTGAGACCAAGACGAGGACGGTCGACGTTCGCGTCCTCGCGGCGACCAACAAGAACCTGGCGAACGAGGTCGCGGCCGGTCGGTTCCGCGAAGACCTTTACTACCGGCTGCGCGTGATCGAGCTCACCATCCCGCCGCTTCGCGCGCGCAAGGACGACGTCTTGCCGCTCGCACGCGCCATGCTCGCGCGCACCGCGCGAAGGCTCGATCGTAAGGTCGTCGCCTTCTCGCCCCCGGCCGCCGAGCGGCTCCTCGGTTATGCGTGGCCCGGCAACGTGCGCGAGCTCGAAAACGCGATCGAGCGCGCGGTCGTTCTCGCCGACGGACCGACGGTGGAGATTGAGCACCTGCCGATTGAGATCGCTCCGTCGCGTGTCCCCTCGATGCCGGTCAGCGGCGCTGCGCTCACCCTCGATGCAGTGGAGCGGCAGTACATCCTCGCGGTGCTCGAGAAGAACGGCGGCAACCGCACCAAGACGGCCGCGGATCTCGCCATCGGCCAGGCCACGCTGTACCGCAAGCTGAAGGAGTACGGCGTCACCCACGAGGCCTCGTGAGGCGTGGTCGGGGCGGCGCCGGCGGATCGTGGCTAGAGGCTCGTGTCACCACGAGGCGACGCAGCATGGGGGGAGGGTCGGGGGTCCCACCCTCGAAATTTGCGGTGAATCTGCGTCCCGCATGTAGGTGCCTCTGACGAAAATCGGTGGGTTCGCCATGGACCGTCGATTGCAGCCTCGCTGGCCCATGGGTCGGATTCTTTGGCTGGTGGGCGCGTCCATCGCGTGTCTGGGGCTCGTCTCGGGGTGCTCGGACAACGCCGACGCCCTGGCTGCTGCGCGCGCCAGCAAGAAGACCCCCGCTCGCTCGCCCACCGCGAACCCGGACGGTGAGACCCTCCCCGCGACGACGCCGGGGACGACGAACGTGCCGACCCCGCAGACGCAAGGCGGAGCGTGCACCCCGACGAGCACCGGCACGCCCGAGGTCGTGTGGCGTCCGCCGCACCGTCAACAGGGCGCGTGCACGCAGCAGGAAGCCGCCGCGATCGCCACCTGCTTCTTCAACAACCAGAACTGTGATCAACCGGTGACGGCCAACTGCCACACCTGCGCGGTGTCGAGCCCGACCGCGTCGCAGACCTTTGGCGCGATCATCGTCGACGAGACCGGGCAGCGCGAGCCGGAGGTCAACGTCGAGGGCTGCGTCGCGGCCATGACCAACGACACGAGCGCGAGCGGCTGCGGGGCGCGCCTCAAGATGACCTACGCGTGCGAGAGCGCGGCGTGCTCGCGCTGCGACGCGCAAGGCCTCGCCGCGTGCCAGCGCGCCGCGGCCACCGGGCCCTGCGCGCAGTATGCGCAGCAATCCGCGCAGTGCGAGTCGGTCGCCAGCCAGTGCATGGCGGGGACGACCGAGGCCGAGGTCGCGATGAACCTCATTCAGCTCTTCTGCATGTAAACTGAAGCGACGGAGAAAGATCGACGTGAGCGTGTTTTTGGCGAAGGTCGTGGCAGTCATCGGTGCGAGCGCGCTCGTGCTGGCCACGGCCGCTTGCTCGGAGCACGTGGTCGCGCCGGCGAAGCGGAGCGCAGACGACGGCGGCGTGCTCGGCAACGGCGCCGGGGTCCCGACGATCCCGTTCACCGGGAATCCGCAGCCGTCGAACCCGCGCCTCACGAACCCCACGGGCAACCCCACGACGGGCAACCCGACGACGGCGACGTGTCAGCCCCTCGCGGTGAACGCCCCATTGTCACCGTGGGTCCCGCCGAATCAGGTGCAGCGCCACGTGTGCTCGCAGGCCGAGGCGCAGGTCGTGGCCGCGTGCTTCACGCTGGGGGGGCAGTATTGCCAGAACCTCGGCGCGGTGAACCAGGCCTGCCAGGCGTGCGCGGTGACGCCGGCCGCGAGCCCGACGTACGGCGCGCTCGTCCAGATCGACCAGAATTCGCCCGCGCAGCCCAACATCACCGGATGCGTCGGCGCGCTCACCGGCAACCCGACGGCGAGCGGGTGCGGTGCCAAGCTCGAAGCCGAAGTGGAGTGCGAAGCCAACGCGTGCGCGCGCTGCTCGGACCAGGATCGCGGCGCCTGCGCGAACCAAGCGGCGACGACGGTCTGCGGCGCGCAGCGCGCGGCGTCGTCGTGCGCGGATCAGGTCCTCGGGACCTGCCTGCAGGGGCAAACCGCCGCCGACCAGGCGTTCAACCTGGTTGCGATCTTCTGCATGTGAGGCCGCCGAGTGGCGTCACCCCAGGGCGACACCGTGTCACCGTCGATCCAGTGCGCTTGTCCGCGGCCAATGTAGGGGGTTCTCCGCGCCGTCGCGCCCCGCGCACGAGGCCGCAGAAATCTCGGGGGTCCCGCGGGGATCGTGCCGACCGGTGTTGGTCTCCTCCTTGCACTTCTCCCGTAGGTGATGCGTTGGTCCGCGCTGCCCATGGTCGCCTTCGCGGCGTTCGCGACGGCGTGCTCCATGAACCTGCCGGACACGGTGGAGGCCTACGCCACGAAGAGTCAGGAGTCGCGGCCGGCGATCGCGGGCGACGCGTCCACGACGGCGACTGCGGCATCGAGTGATGGCGGCGTCGCCCTCACCGTCGAGGCGGGGGCCGATGGCGGCACGGACGGTGGCAGCGCGGCGCCGCTCGTGTGTCCGCCGCAGCCCGTCGCGGGCTTCACACCGATGCCGTGGAAGGCGCCCACGCCTGCGCATCAGAAGAAGTGCTCGCAGCAGCAGGCCCAGATGGTGGCGTCGTGCTTGATGACGACGGTTGGGTCGACGCCGTCGTGCGACAGCTTCATGACCGCGTACGCGAACGGGCCGTGCATCCAATGCGCTCTCTCGAGCGCGGCGGCAGACCGGCACGGGCCCATCATCGACGACGGCATGGGCTACTACACGAACCCAGCCGGCTGCGTCGCTACGCTCGATGGCGACACGAGCGCCGCGGGATGCGGCGCCAAGTACGAAGCGCTGCTCGAGTGCGAGATCGCGGCGTGCAACGCGTGCAAGACGGACCAGGACTTCGGTGCGTGCGCGGCCGCTGCGGATGAAGGCGTGTGCAGCGCGTACGCGGCGGGGAACCACTGCGCTCTGCTCTATGGCGGCACGTGCGTCGGCACGTCGCCCGTCGACGAGGCCCAGAAGCTCGTCCTCTTCACCTGCGGTCAGTGACCTCGGTGCGGCCGTGGCGTGTCGTCGTCATGCGACAGATCGCGTCGCATTGATCCAGGTCCGACCGCGCCAGCGGGGAGGGCGTGGGGAATCGCGCGCGATCTCGGTCCGTCGCGCCTGATGTCGCATGGACCGCGCGTTGCACCACTTGGGCGCATGCTCTTCCGCGCTGCCGGGACCCTCGCCGCGACCTCGTCGCTCGCGCTGGCGACGGCGTGCTCGGTGGGGCTCCCCGATAACGTGGACGAGTATCTGTCGTCGCGTGGAAAGCTCGTCGCGACGGTGACCGACGCCGGCGGCGCGCCGATGAGCGCCGTCGCGGCGGCGTGCACGCCGAGCTTCGAGGCAGACGCCGCGGTGTCGATCATCGAGGTCTGGCGTCCGCCGGTCGCTTTGCACCAGAACGTCTGCTCCGAGGAGCAGATGGCGTTGGTCATCAATTGCTCGTTCACGGACCCGATGCACGCCACGCCCGCGTGCCAGCGGCTCTTCTCGATGCCTGAAAATGCCGCGTGCCTCAAGTGCGCGGTCTCGTCGCGCAGCGATGTGAGCTGGGGCGCGCTCCTCCACGACAGCGTGAGCGAGCCGCCGTACCCGAACGTCGAGGGGTGCGTCGCGGCGCTCTCGGGGGACACCTCGCAGAACGGCTGCGGCGCCAAGATGATCGCGGATCAAGACTGCTCGTCGTATGCGTGCCGCAACTGCGACACCACTCGGGGCAGTGACTACGAAGCTTGCTACCAAGCGGCGTCGCAGGGGCTCTGCGCCGCAGCGCATCAGGCGGCTTCGTGCGCGAGCGCGTTCATCGACACGTGCGCCCCGATCGAAGCGGCCACCATCCGGGAGCTCGGCTTGCGCGTGACCCGGGTCTTCTGCGGGAAGTGAGCGCGCGTCAGGGGCGGCGCGTCATGGCGTCGACCTGCGCGAAGTCGGCATCATCGACGGCGCCCTCGAACGCGCAGCGGACGCGTCCCTGAGGATCGATGAGCGCGTGAGCGGGGAGCGAGGGCGACGTCGCGAGCTTGAGCCCGGTGAGGAACCCGTCGCGGCCCGCGCCCGTCTTGAGCCAGAGCGCGGCGCGCACGCCGGTAGCGGGCTGCTCGCCGAGGAACCGGCCGAGCTGGCGCTCATCGTCGTCGACTGACACGAACCGGACGCGCAGCGCGTTCGGGAGGCGGGCCTCCCACGCGCGCAGGCGAGGGATCTCCTCTTTGCAGGGGCCGCACCATGCCGCGAAGAAGTTGACCCACGTCCAGCGTCCACCGCCCGTGTCGAGCCGCGCCGCGGGCGGCGTCGCGCCTTCGGCGGCGGCGACGTCGAACGTCGCCTTGGGGAGCGCGCGGCCGGGCTTGGCGAGCTCGGCTTCGCAGATGCGACGGGGCACGCGCGCGCTCGGCGTCGGCGCGGCCTGGGAGGCCGCGGCGCTCGCGGAAGGCGCCGTCGCGCTCTTCGCCGCGGGCGCGGCCGTGGTGAGCACGGCCTCGTTTCGCCCGCCCGGGGCGGGCGCGGCCGGCTTGTCTCCGTCGCACGCCGCGAGCATCGCGCCCGCGGCAAGCGCGCTCACAATCGACAGTCGACCCATGAGACGAACGCGCTCCGATTGATGGTGTCCGGCCCGCACTTCGGCGCCTTGGGCTCCGCGCTGCGCGAGCTCGGCCAAGCGCAGAACTCCGAGCCGAGCTGGGCGAACTCTTCGCCGAGCCACAAGAGCCCAACCTGCTTGTCGAGGTCGGGGTCCTTGGTTTGTTCCTGCAGGTAGTAGTGCACCGAGTTGGCGCGCTTGTGCGAGAGCGCGCGGTTCTTGTCGGGTGGGCCGGACTGCGACGCGCGCGCGACGACGAAGAAGTAACGCGCGCCGCGTCGATCGAGCCAGCGCTCTTCGAGGAGCTTCTTGGCGCCTTGGTCGAGCTCGGACGAGCCCTCATCGAAGAGGATGACCGCGCCGCGCTCGCGGAGCGGTGAGAAGAGCGCGTTGAAGTCGGCGTCGGTGATGCTGGCGAACGTCTTCACGTCGGCGGGCTGGCAGCCGCGGCGCGTCTCGCCGCCCACGAGGCCGCACGCGTGGAGGACGCGCTCCAAGACTTGCTTGAACGCGGGCGTGCAGTACTTCTCCTCGGCCTCGTCGGCGACGGCGACCTGCGCGCCGGTGATCGCTTGCGGCTTGCCGATGCGCGACGCGGCGCTCCGCACCGAGGCGCGGACGAAGGCTGTCAGACCGAGCACGAGCACCAGCGCCGTCGTCGCGCCCACGATGGCCGGAAGGCGCGTCTTTCGCCGGCGGCCGAACCGCGACGGATCGGCGTCGAACGGGGGCTCCGGCATCGGCTCGGTGGCAGGGCTCTCTTCGGTCGTCATCGGAGCACCTCCGGCGCGAGCTCGGTCAGCGTGTAACGGAGGCCGAGATCGGTGTCCTCCTCGCAGATGCGCTTTTCGCCGAGGAACATCTGCGGTGTCGATACGGGGATGCGGTTCTGCGACGCGAAGTGGAGGTGCTGGTTGAGCTTCACCGCCGTCTTCTTGTCGTCGACGCACGCGGCGAGCTCGGCCCCGAAGCGCGCGGCGATCTTCTTTTTGAGCACGTCGGCTCCGGCTTTGCCGGCCTCGCGGAGCTCGTCTTGGTGATCGAACGCCCACTCGAGCGCGCCGCGCGTGTTGTTTCCCGCGCACAAGATGGCGCGCGAGAGAATGCACGCGCCGGGGTGCAAAGGCCGATCGAGCATCCAGTTGCACTCGGTGTCGAGCGGGAAGAGGGCGAGCGTGATGTCCAGCTGCTCGAGCGCGCCTTCGACCCCGAGGCGTTGATGGAAGCCTTTGCACGTCGGGCACAAGGGATCCTCGAACAGCATGACCGGCTGCGTGGGGTGAAGCGTGGGCACCTTGAGGAGCGCGCCGTGCGATTCGGTCTTCACGGTGAGCGTCCCGCAGCTCGAGAGGTGCGCGCGGTAGTCGGGGAGGGAGGAGGCGTAGACGACCGCGGGGAGGAGCGAAGCCGCGCCGAGCCCGGCCAACCAACCGACGAGGAGGATCGGCTTGCCCGAAGGCGCCGCGAGCTCGAGGCGACGCGACCCGTCGACGGGGACGCCCGGTCCGATGGGAGTCGGTGCGCCGCGGAATCGCCCAATGGCCAGCGCGGCGGCGACGGCGAGGGCGATCGACGCGACGTAGACGCCGACGCAGAGCTTGCAGAAGCTCCCGAGCTTGGTCGCCGAGATCGTGAACATCACGATCGACGCCGCGAGGGGCGCGAAGCCGGTCGTGCCGAGGAAGAGCCAGGCGTAGCGCGGCGCGTCTTTCTTCGCGAGCGCGAGGTACACGCCGAAGCCGACGAAGAACGCGAACGAGCCCACCGCAAAGAGCGAAATCGGAATGCCGCCCCAGTACGTCGCGCGGAAGAGCGCCGAGTACGGGCTGAAGAGCGCCGCCTTGCAGGCGTTCTCGCCGTCGTCGCTCGCGGGGGCGCCCGGGATGAAGCTGCAGTGCACCGAGTGCATCTGCCGATCGAGGTGGAGCGCGTAGTCGTACGAGGAGTAGGTCGCGAAGACGAGGCCGAGCAGCGCCGCGCACGCGACCACGATGCCGATGAGCTTGTGGCGGCTCGCGCCGCTCGCGGTGCCCTCCGTCTGCATCCGCGGAGGTTGCAACGAGCAGCCCGTGCGCGTCAAACCCTCCCCGCAAAGAATGCGTTCGCCACGCTTGCACGCCGGAGAGGCGGGCCCTATTCCCGATGAGCCTCGATGCCCCTCTGGCGCGCGCTCCTCTTTTTTGCGGTCGTTCTCTCGCTTGCCTTCGGGCTCCACTATTTCTTGTGGGCCCGCCTCGTGCGCGACACGGCGATTCCCGCTCCCTGGGGACGTCTGCTCACGGTCGCCCTGGCCGTCCTCGGAGGCAGTCTGCCCGCGAGCTTCCTCTTGATGCGTGGCCCGCGCGCTCTCTCGGGGCCGTTCTCGTGGGTCGCGTTCACGTGGATGGGCTTCATGTTTCTCCTCTTCGCGAGCCTCGTGCCGGCGGAGATCGTGCGCCGGCTCGCGTGGGCGGTGACGCCGCCGGACCCGGCTCGGCGCGAGCTCTTGGCGCGCACGCTCGGCGGCTTGGTCGCCGCGAGTGCGTTCGTCGCGGGCGGAGTGGGCGTGAGCAATGCCCTCCGCCAGGTGCGTGAGAAGCGCGTCCGCGTGACGCTTCCCAAGCTCGACCGTTCACTCGACGGCTACCGCATCGTGCAGCTCACCGACGTGCACGTCGGTCCCACCATCGGTCGCGACTTCATCGAGGAGCTCGTTCGTCGCGTGAACGCGCTCGCACCGGACCTCGTCGCAATCACCGGCGATCTGGTCGACGGCTCGGTGGCGGAGCTCGCGCAGCACGTCGCGCCCCTTCGCGAGCTCCGCGCCAAGGACGGCGTCTTCTTCGTCACCGGCAACCACGAGTACTACTCCGGCGTCGACGAGTGGATCGCCCACTTGCGTGACATCGGAGTGCGTGTCCTTCGCAACGAGCGCGTGCGCGTGCGCCCGGATGCGGCGGGCGGTGGGTTCGATCTCGCCGGCGTCGACGACGCGCACGCGCACCAGTTCGGCGGCGACCACGGCATGGACGTCGCGCGCGCGCTCGGGGGTCGCGAGCGCGACCGCGCGTGCGTGCTCCTCGCGCACCAGCCGAAGGCGATTGGCGCGGCAGCCGAGCACGGCGCGTGCCTCCAGATCTCCGGCCACACCCACGCCGGCCAGATCTTCCCGTTCACCTACCTCGTGAAGCTCGATCAGCCTTACGTGCGTGGCCTCCATCGCCACGAGGGAGGAAGCACGCAGATCTACGTGAGCGAGGGCACCGGCTACTGGGGCCCGCCCATGCGCCTCGGCACCTACGCCGAGATCACCGTGCTCGAGCTCGCCGCCTCCGCGTAGCGCCTCGGACGTGACCGCGAGCTCCAAGCTCCGCTGCGCGTGAAGTAGCATCAGGCGCGTGCGAGCGCTTCGCTTCCTCCTCGGCGCCGTCGTCGTCGCGCTCGCGTGGGGCGTAGCGCTCGCGCTCGTTGCGCCGTTCTCGCCTTCCGGGGGCGCGGCGATCGGGATTGCGAGTGCGGTCGTGACGCTGCCGCCGCTCGTCCTGACGCTCGCGCTCCGACGCGGGCTCGCGCGCGTCGACGCGCGGGCCGGGTTCATCGCCAATTTCCTTGGGCTCACCGCGGTGTGCGCGAGCGCGATGCTGGTGCTCGCTCTCGCTTTCGCGAGACGCGCCACGGGCGAGTCGCTCTCTGCGGCTGGCTGCGCACACCCCGAGTGGTCGCCGCTCGCTCGCGACGCCCTCGCGCGCGCGGGTGAGTGGCTCGCGCCGCGGCTGCCTCCACCTCCTCCCGTGAATGTGGTCGCTTCGGGATCGGCTTCGGCCGCTCCTTCCACGTCGGCCGGTCCGGTCGCCGACCGCGACGGGACTCCCGTGAAGTCTGTGGACGCGGAGGCCGCGTCGAGCGCTCCGGGAGCCGACGCTGGGGCCCCTGAGCCAGTGCGGCACCTCTTCGCCGACCTCCAGCCGTGCGACTACGCGTTCCGCTTGGTCGCCGGGGACTTCGACGGCGATCACCGAGACGAGATCGTCGTGTGGTGCCTCGCGAGCGTGCACGTCCTCTCGGTCACGCCGGACGACAAGGTCGTCGAGACCTATCGCTTCGCGCCCACGCCGCCGACGGGGCTGGTCCGTCAAGCGGGCGTTCCCTCGATCGTCGACGCCGACGGGGACGGCGCGCTGGATCTCCTCTTGTGCACCACCTGGACCACCGACCGCGGCGGAACGCGCGGCGGCGCCAGCTACCTCGCGCGCGGTGACGGTCACGGTCGATTCGAGGAGAGCGTGACGATCGGCCAAGGACCGTGCAACGCGCTGGGCCTCCACGACGTGACCGGCGACGGCGTCCCCGAGCTCGTCACGCTCCACACCGGAAACCCCTGGGATCAGGCCCGCCCGAACGGCTCGATCGCGTGGGCGAACGGCAAGTCGCCACGCTGGACCGAGCGCGGTCAGATAGCGACCGACGTCTTCCCGCGCGACATGGCGTTCGGTGACTACGACGGTGACGGCATCGACGACGTGCTCGTGTGGCACGACTGGGACCGCAGCCAGCCGCGCCTCGTCTACCGTGGCAGCCGCGGTAAGAACGCGCTCGTCGCATCGCCCGCCGACGCCGGCGCGGCGCCGCCGGAGGTGGACCGGTCACGGGTCGCCGTCGCGCTCGACGCCGATGGCCAGGCCGACGAGGCCGTCCTCGAGCCGCAGACGCACGTGAGTCTCTACCGCACCGCGCACCCGGGAGAGCGCGCGGTGCGCGACATCACCGTCGCGCCCCCGCGCTGACGCTCGGTCTACCAGCCGCAGGTCTCGCCCTTGGTCTTCTCCTTCAAGTACGCGCGCACCGGCGCGAAGTACTCGAGGAGCGCGCTCGCGTCCGCGCGCGACTCGGCGCCCACCGCCTGCATCGCCTCCGGCCAGGGCTTGGACGCGCCCATCGCGAGCATCGAGCGGAGCTTCTCGCCCGCGGCGGCGTTGCCGTAGAACGAGCAGGTCGCGAGCGGACCCGTGTGGCCCGAGGCGCGGCAGAGCGCGCGATAGAACTGGAATTGGTAGACGAACGAGAGGAAGTACCGGACGTACGGCGTGCTCGCCGGGATGTGGTACTTCGCGCCCGGATCGAAGAAGTCTTCACCGCGCGCCGCGCCGCCCGGCGGGGCGATGCCTTGGATCTTCTTCCGGAGCTCCCACCACGAAGCGTTGTAGCGATCGGGCGTGGTCTTGCCGGCGAAGACGTCCCAGCGCCACTTGTCGATGAGGAGCCCGAACGGAAGGAACGCGACCTTCGACATGGCCTGCTTCATCTGGACGTTGAGCATCGCGTGCTCGGTCTTGGGCAGGTTGTCGAGGAGGCCGATCGACTTCAGGTACGCGGGCGTGATGCTGAGCGCGACCGTGTCGCCGATGGCCTCGTGGAAGCCGTCGTTGGCGCCGGCCTGGAAGAGCGTCGGCTGCTTCTCGTACTGCTGGTAGTAGAAGATGTGTCCGAGCTCGTGGTGGATGGTGACGAGATCGTCCTCCGTCGGCTCGATGCACATCTTGAGACGAAGATCGTCCTTCTGGTTCACGTCCCAAGCGCTCGCGTGGCACACGACCTCGCGATCGCGCGGGCGGACGAAGAGCGACCGCTCCCAGAACGACTTCGGAAGGTCACGGAAGCCGAGCGACTTGAAGAAGCGCTCTCCCGTGCGGACCATCTCCTTGGGCTCGATCTTCTTCGCCTTGATCTTCGGCGTCGCATCCACCGTGGGCTCGCCGGGGTAGGGCGCGAAGAGATCCATGAGGCCCTGCCACTCTTGGGCCCACATGTTGCCGAGGAGGTGCGCCGGAATGGGCGCCTTCTCGGGGACCACGTCCTTCCCGTACTTCGCGCGGAGGCGCGAGCGCGCGTAGCAGTGGAGCTCCTCGTAGAACGGCTTGATCTCGCTCCACAGGCGGTCGACGTCGGCCTCGAAGGCCTCGGGTGTCATGTCGTAGCCGGACTTCCAGAGCGCGCCCATGTCGGCGAAGCCGATGCCGCGCGAGCCCTTGTTCCCGAGCTCGACGTAGCGCATGTACTTTGCACGCATCGCCGGCGCGGTGGCGTGCCAGCCGGCCCACGCTTCGCGGAGCTCGGCTTCGTTGCGGCTCTTGCCGAGGATGCGCGAGAGGTCTTCCAAGTTGAGGCACGGATCTTCGGGCTTCTTTCCGTTGACCGGTTTTTTGGCGAGCGGGCTCTTCTCCGGCGGGCAGTACTTGCCCTTGCCGTACATGCTCGCCATCTCGACCTCGAGGCGCGCGAGCTCCTCGCGCTCTTTCGCGTCGTCGGGCGCGGGCACGCCCTGCGCGATGCGGAGGAGCATGAACTTTCGCGCCAAGTCCGCCGGCATCTCGGCCTTGATCGCGTCGAAGCGCGTCGAGTCGTGGATCGCCTGCGTGATGTATGCGGCCGTCGCTTCTTCTGCCGCGGCGCCGAGGGCCTCGGTGTCGTCGGTGATGAAGTTCATGTTGACCCAGCCCGCGCGGTCACGCGCTTCGTAGAGGCGCGAGAGGTCGGCTTCGGTCTTCGTCATCCACGCGGCCGCGTCGGCGACGGTGACCTTGGGCGCGGAGGGGGCGACGGCGGTGGGCTTCGCCGCGGGCGCTTGCACCGGGGGCGCCGTCGGATATGCGGGCTCGGGCGGGGCTTCGCCGCCGCAACCGGCAAGGGCGAGGACGACGGCACAGACGAACGACACGCGGCTCCGCATGGACGACTCCTTGGAAGGGACGGCGCGCGTCTTCTCACGGCGCCGGGGCGGAAGGAAGAGGATCGCGGTCGCGTCAGCGCCCCGCGCCGGACGCACCGGCTCGGCTGCGCGCGCCGATCGCATCGCGCGCCGCGCGGAAGCGGCGGTCGTGCCAGAGGAGCATCTCGAGCGTGCCGGCTTCGCGGAGCCAAGGCTGATCGTGCCAGCCGGGGAGGACGAGGAGGTCGCGCGCGACGCCGCGCTGCTCGAGATCCGTCGCGAGGCGCTCGTTTCCGGGGCGGAAGACGTCCTCGGTGCTCGTCTCGACGTGGAGCGATGGCCGGCGCGCGAGGGGCGCCAGCGCCTTGGCGACGCGTTCGGCATAGCTCGGCGCGGTGGCGGCGCTGATCGCGGCTTGCACGCCGCCCCACGCGCCGAATGCTTCCGGCGCGCGCAAGAAGACCTCGAGCCCGACGAACCCGCCGAGCGAGCAGCCATCGATGGCGACGAGCTCGGGCTCGTCGAAGATCGCGACCTCACGGCGGGCGCGCGGGACGACCACCTCGAGGATCCATCGCGCGTAGGCGTCGAGCTCACCGGGCTTGGTCGCCTTGGGCGTGTAGGGGCAGGCGATCGCGAAGCCTTCGAATGGCCCCCGCATGAGCTCCGCGTTGACGGCAGCGATGCGCTCGTCGGAGAAGTCCTTGCGCTGCTTCCAGGTGCGCTCGGCCGGCGGTCTCCGCAGTCGATCGAACGACGTGCCGAGCCCGTAGCGATCGATCCACGCGCGGACGCCGAGCGTCTCGTCGATGGTCTCGCCGAGGCCGTGCAAGAGGACCAGCAGCGGGAGCTTCATTCCGCGCGGTACATATCGCGGCACGCACAGGAGGAAGCGGCGCCCGAGCGCGCGATCGCCGTCGACGCGGAGGTCGCGGAGCTCGAGGTCCGCGGGCGGCGGCGGCGGCGCGTCTTTGCTCTGGGCGAGCGCGACGCGCGGGAGGGCGAAGGTCCCCAGCGTCGAGAGCAGCGCGCGTCGGCCGAGTCGCACCTCGAGACTCTGGCACAAAGTGGCCGCGAAACGTGCACGAAGCGCGGCACGCGCGGCCAAGAAAGGTTAACGTTCTCCCCCATGGCGAACGAAGAAGGCGTCAGCGCGCCCGACTTGGCCGCGCTCCTCACGAGCATGAAGGCCGCGCAGCTCAAGGACGGGATCCCCGGCGCAAAAGAGCGCATTCGTCGGCTCGACGCGCTCGATCGTGCGGTCGTCGATCACAAGGACGCCATCGCTCGCGCCATGAGCGAAGACTTCGGGAACAAGGCGCGCGCCGAGGCCCTCGTGAGCGAGGTCTTTCTCGTGGCCGACGCCGCTCGACACGCCCGCGCACACCTCCGCGAGTGGATGGAGCCCGAAGCGCGCGAGGTGCCGTGGTCGCTCATGCCGGCGCAGGCCGAGATCGTGCCGCAGCCGGTCGGTGTGGTCGGAATCGTCGCGCCTTGGAATTACCCGATCAACCTCTCGCTCATTCCGCTCGTGGGCGCGCTCGCCGCCGGGTGCCGCGCCATCATCAAGCCGAGCGAGCTCGTGCCCAAGACGTCGCGTCTCCTCGCCGACATCGTCCGCTCGGCGTTCGACCCGTCGGTGGTCACGGTCGTCGAGGGTGACGCGAGCGTGGGCGAGGCGTTCACCAAGCTGCCGTTCGATCACCTCGTGTTCACCGGCTCGACGCGCGTGGGGCACGTGGTGATGCGCGCCGCGAGCGAGAACCTCGTGCCGGTCACCCTCGAGCTCGGCGGAAAGTCGCCGGTGGTTCTCGGCAGCGACGTCGACGTCAAAGAGGCCGCGAAGCTGATCCTCGCCGGCAAGATCTGGAACGCCGGGCAGACGTGCATCGCACCGGACTACGTGCTCGCGCCGCGCGCCCTCATGGACAAGCTGGTCGACGCCGCCAAGGCCGCCATGCCCGGATTTCTCACTCGGCTCGCGGACAATGCCGACTACACGTCGATCGTCTCCGACCGTCACTACGCGCGCCTGACGGGGCTCGTGGCCGACGCCAAGGACAAGGGCGCGCGCGTCGAGGTGCTGAACCCCGCGAACGAGGAGCTCTCGGCCGCGTCGCGCAAGCTCGCGCCCACGCTGATCGTCGACGCCAACGAGACGATGACCGTGATGCAGGAGGAGATCTTCGGACCGATCCTCCCCATCGTGGCCGCCGACACGCTCGACGACGCGATCAAGTTCGTGAACGATCGTCCGCGCCCGCTCGCGCTCTACTTCTTCGGGCGGAAGAGCGCGGAGATCGACAAGGTCATCGAGTCGACGCGCTCCGGCGGCGTCACCATCAACGACACGCTGCTCCACGCCGCGACCGACGACCTGCCGTTCGGTGGCGTGGGCGCGAGCGGCATGGGCGCGTATCACGGCAAAGAAGGCTTCGAGACCTTCACGCTGCGGCGCCCGATCTTCACCCAGAGCCGACTGAGCGGTCGTCGGCTCCTCGCGCCGCCGTTCGGCAAGATGCTCGACGGGCTCCTCAAGGTGCTGATCGGTCGCTGAGCGCACAAAAAGACCAACCCCCGCGAGGCGCCGGGGGGAGGGTTTCGGCGCCCCGCAGGGTTTGGGAGACCGGAGACCCGGCCTCTTCTTTTGCTTGTGGGGCCCGGCGCGACCGAAGGCGAGTGGTGAGCTCGCCTTCCGTGGGTCGGGCGCGAGGGGTTCAGGCGGTGCCGACCGGACCCGACGAGCCAGCGCCGGCCTTGACCGTGATCTTGCGCGCCTGCTCCACGGCCTTCTTGGGGAGCTTGATCGTGAGGACGCCGTCCTTGAGCTCGGCTTCGATGGCGGCGCCGTCGACCGTCTCGGGGAGGACGAACGATCGGGCGAAGCTTCCGAAGCGCCGCTCGAACCGGTAGAAGCTGTCCTTCTCGACCTTCTGCTCGCTCTTGCGCTCGCCGCGGACGGTGAGGACGTTCTTCTCGATCTCGATGTGAACGTCGTCGAGCTTCACGCCGGGGAGCTCGGCCTTGAGCCAAATCGCGTCCTTGGCTTCGACGATGTCGACGCGCGGCCGGAAGGCCAGCGACGGCTGCGCGGCGGCGCGCTCTTCGTTGTTCCAGGTCTTGAACACTTCGTCCTGGAGGCGAGACAGCTCGGTGAACGGATCCCAACGAGAAAGCATGGTGACGGTCTCCTTGCCGGACGCACGCCGGCCCTGGCGCGGGAGGCTCGGCCTCGCAGCGCGATTGAGTGGTTGGCCGGCGACCTCGTCGAGGTCACCGGGACGGCGTCGAACCGCGGGATTTCCCGCGCGGCCCGCTCACCTGGGCAAGAACGTAAACAGCGCCTCGGGCCGCGCAACCCCCCGACCGTCACATCTCGTTCGTGCGGTCAGACCCCGGCTGCGGCCCGGTCGAGGAACTCGTCCGTGGCCTGGAAGAGCTCGCGGTTGCCCTCTTGGGTGTACCCTGCAAGCTTCTCCTCGAAGCGCGGCAGGTTGGCGACGAACCGCTGGAGGACGCCCGGCTCTTCCACCGAGCGGGCGCCCATGCCGTAGCCCTCGCGCTCGAGGTAGCGGGTGTTCAAGACCTGCTCGAACTGTTTGGCGAGGGGGATGGCGAGCATGGGCTTCTTCATGAACACCGACTCGCTCATCAGCGTGAAGCCGCCGGCCGCGACGACGCCGCGCGCGCTCGCGAGATCGTCGATGAAGGTGGTCTCGCTGAACGGGCGATACACGAGGTTGCCTTCGGTGACGTCGCCCTCGAGGTTGCGGCGCATCCCGTAGACGCGGCACTCCATGCCCGAAGCTTGGAGGACCTCGGCGAGCTGGGTGTGGCCCTCCGCGGTTTGGTAGACGAGGAGGTGCTCTCCGGGCCGCACCTTGGCCGCTTGGATCTCGGGCCGCACGATGGGTGGGAAGAGGCGCGTGTGCTCCTTCCGCACCGGCGGCCGGAAGAACGTGGTGATGAAGTACTCGTCGCAGAACGGCAACTTGGATTTGACGAACGCGCGCGTGAGCTGGAAATCGGCCTCGTCGTCGCCGATGACGTCCTTGTCGTGGAAGCACCGGTTGATGATCTGCATGTTGTCGATGCTCAAGACCGGCAGCCGATGCGTCTTGCCGTAGAGGTACGTCCACGACTCGAAATCGCTGATGACGACGTCGGGCCGGAACTCCGAGATGAGCTCGAAGTAGGCGGCGATGTTCTTGGGGAGGCCCGTGGCGCTGGCCACGGCGTTGGAGAGGATGGTGCGCCCGAGGCGCATCCGGTTCTCCTCGTAGATCATGTGCAGGCCGTGGATGCGGTTCACGCCCGCGAAGCGCTTCGACAGGTAGTCGACGGCGCGCCCCGAGGCCATGATCGCGACCTCGTGCTTCTGCGCGACGAGGTGCTCCAAGACCACGCGCGATCGCATCGCGTGCCCCATGCCTTCGCCCACGACGCCGTAGAGGATCTTCATCGTGAGGCGAGGGTATCGCGCCGCCGGGCCGCGAGTCTTTCGCTATCGTGGAAGGCGCGATGGAGCGGCTGCGCCTCTACTCCGAGACCGCACCCGAGGACGCGCTGACAGCGGTCTCGACGCTGCGCGTGCTCGCGGCGCGGGACGTCGAGCTCGTCCTCGCGGTCCGGCCGTGGGACCTTGCGCGTCTGCCCGACCTCGCCGCGCGCGTCACCGGCGCCGGAGTCCCGCTCGGCCTCTGGCCCATGGTTCACGACGACGACGGCCGCTTCCTCCACCTGGGCAACGTCGCGCGTGTGCGCGAGCTCGCCCTCGCCGCGCTCGCTGGCGCGCGCGCCCGGGGCGGCGCGCCAGCGGACGTGATGCTCGATCTGGAGCCGCCGGTCGACGCGCTGCGCGCCGCGCGTCATCGCCAACTCTTACCGCTCGTTCGCACGTTCACGCTCGGTCGTCGCCTCGCCGCGCCAGGCGAAGTTGCCATTGCACGGCTCCGCGACGAGCTCGCGCACGCCGGAGTGTCCGTCTCGTGCGCCGTATCACCGCAGGCGCTTTGGGACGGCGCCGGGGGCGCGTTCAGTCACTCGCTTTGCACCGGCGCCGCGGAGGGTTTCGCCCGAGTCGACGTCATGACCTACACGACGCTCTTCCAAGACAGCTCGTTCGGGCTCGTCGGCCGACGTCGCGCGCTATCGATCCTTGGCGCGATCGCGTCCCGTGCGACGCGCGTTCTCGGCGACCGTGCGTCGATCGCGCTCGGGTGCGTCGGCACCGGGGCGCTCGGCGACGAGCGCGTGTTCGCGTCCCCGGCCGAGCTCGCCGAAGACGCGCGCGCTGCGCGGAGCGCCGGCGCTCGCCGGCTCGCGCTCTTGGATCTCGGCGGGGCGCTCGCGCGCGGCGACCTCGAGGCCTGGCTCGACGCCGCGCTCGGTCAGCGCGACTCGTAGACCTTCACCGCTGGCAGCTCGACGCAGGTGAGGAACCCGCCCTTGCCGGCGCCGGTGTCGATCGCCAAGACCGAGTCGCCGGCCCACATGTCCGTGGGATCTTCGGGCGTGAACGTGGAGAGCTCGGGGGGAAGATAGTCCGTCGACGTGTGGCCGACGACGATGCGCTTGCCGCGGTAGTCCTGGAAGAACTCCATCGTGCGCACCCAGAGGAGCACCGCCTTGTTGGCGACGAGCCGCGGGTGGAGGAACTTTCCGTTTTCGATCGGCAGGCCGGCGTGAACGTAGATGGCGTGCTCGTCCTCGTACCAATACGGAAGGTTCGCCATCCACTCGAGGACGTCGTCGGGGAAGAACGCGCCGGTCATGAGCGCCGCGCTTTCGGCGCGCGTGGGCGTGTCGCCCTCGAAGTAGATCGTCTTGGTGAAGCTCCGCAGAGTGGCCAAGCAGCCGTTGGCCGGCGGCATGACGAATTCGGGCCACCCGCCCATCGTGACGCGGAGCCACGCGTCCTCGTGGTTGCCGCGCAGCGCGACGACGCGCGCGGACGTCTTCTGCGGCAGCTCCTTCTGTACGAACTCGATCACTTGTGCCGACTCGGGCCCGCGATCGATGTAGTCACCGACGAAGACGATCGTGTCCTCACCGGTGAGGGTCGGCAGCTTCGCCATCACGCGCCGGAGCGCGGCCATGTCGCCGTGGATGTCGCCAAACGCGAAAGTGCGTGCCGTCACTTGAGCCAATCCTTGGGGGGAGGGATGTAAATGCCGCCCGGGCCGGTGCGGCGCGGCTGCTGCTTCTGACCTTTGCCGTTCGCCCCCTTGGCCGGCTTGACCGGCTTGGTGGTGGGCACGGGATCGGCGCCGCGTTCGACGGACGCAGCCGGCTCGGGATTCTCGCTCGCCGCCGGCGCTGCGCTCACCGCGGAAGGTGGCGCGACCGCGGTCGGCGCCGTCTCGCCGCTCGGCGCCTCGGAGGCGACCGCGCTCGCGGTGTCACTCGGGAGGGCTCCCGTCGTGACTGCGCTCTCGCTCGGTCTCGGTGTGGCTCCGGTGCGTCCCGCGTGTGGCGCGGGTCGGAGGCTCACGACCGCGACGGCGATGAGGCCCGAGCCCACGATCGCGCCCACGCCCCACGCAAGGGCGCGTCGCTTCCGCTTGGTCGATGCTTCTGCCGAGTACGCGGCGGGCGCGGGCTTCCACGATGGGTGCGCGGCCGGACCGGCGGCGATGGGGGTCAGCGCGACGGAGGACGTCACCTGGCCTGCTTCGCCCGCAGCGGGCGGCCCGGATTGCGGGAGCGGCCGCGCCGAGGAGGTTGCGGCCGGTGGAGGCGCCGAAAGCGCGCGTCCCAAGATCTCGTCGATGGCTGCGACCAGGTCGGCTGCGGTCGCGTATCGCTCGTCGGCGTCCTTGGCCAGGCAGCGCTTCACGATCTCGGCGATCCGCGCGTCGATGCCTTGCGCGATCGCGGGCGGGAGGTCGGGCACCTCCTGCAAGATGTGCTGCCGCATCAGCGTGACTGCGCCGCCCTTGAACGGGCGGCTGCCGGCGAGCATTTCGAACAAGAGGACGCCGAGGCTGTAGATGTCGGCGCGGCCATCCACGGGTTGCCCCATGGCCTGCTCGGGCGCCATGTAATCGGGCGTACCGAACACCGTGCCGACGCGCGTGATGGGCTGGAGGGTCGACCCCTGCTTGCCGGTGACGCTGCTCACGTCGATCTTCGCGATGCCGAAGTCGAAGACCTTCACGGCCTCCGGCTCGGTCCCGCGCGAGACGAGCATCACGTTCTCGGGCTTGAGGTCACGGTGCACGACGCCGCTCCGGTGAGCGACGGCGAGCGCGCTCGCGATCTCGCGAATGACGTGGAGCGCGCGATTCGGCTCGAGCGGACCCTTGGCGATCGCGTCGCGCAGACTGAGCCCGTCGACGTACTCCAAGACGAGGAAGAACGAGCCGTCGGGGAGCTTGCCGAAGTCGGTGGCCGAGACCACGTTGGGGTGAGAGATGTGCGCGGCCGCGATGGCTTCGCGCTCGAAGCGCTGCACCACCTCCGGGAACTCGGACGCGTCTGGGTGCAGCACCTTCAGCGCCACGGCCTTGCGCATGTGCACGTGCTCGGCGCGGTACACGGCGCCCATGCCGCCCTCGCCGAGGAGACGCTCGACCTTGTAGCGGTCGGCGATCACGGTCCCCGGGGCGAGCCCAGGCGCGGCCGGTTCGGCGGCCTCTCCGCCGGGCTTTGCTGCGCCTTGGGTCACGTCCCACAGCCTAACACGCGTGGCCGCTCCGGCCGCGTTCGTATGTCTTGTATGCTCCCCTGGTATGCGACTCGCCGACGTGACCCGGGCCCTCGAAGACATCGCCCCCTCCGCGTGGGCCGAGCCCTGGGACAACGTGGGGCTCTTGGTCGGTGACGCCGGCGCTCGCGTGGAGCGGGTGCTCTTCACGATCGACTACACGAGCGCGGTCGCGACCGAGGCCGAGGCGGCCAAGGCCGATCTGGTGGTCGCTTACCACCCGCCGATCTTCGCCCCGCTGAAGCGCATCGCCCACGATGGGGTCGTGGCGCGCGCGATCCGGGCGGGCATCGCGCTCTACAGCCCGCACACCGCGCTCGACGTCGCCGCTGGCGGGACCAACGACATGCTCGGTGACGTGGTCGGGCTCGCCTCGCGTCGTCCGCTCGCGCCGCGACCGCCGACCGCTCCGGGTGAGGCGCCGCGCGGGCTCGGCCGGATCGGTGAGCTCGACGCTCCGGTCGATCGCCATGCGCTCGTCGAGCGGATCAAAGCCGGGCTCGGCATCGAGCGCGTGCTCGTGGCCGGCCCGACCACCGGCGAAGCGCGACGCGTCGCGGTCTCCGCCGGTGCGGCGGGCGACATGTTCAAGGACGCGCTCGCCGCGGGCGCGGACGTGTACCTCACGGGTGAGATGCGTCATCACGACGCGCTCGCGTGCGCGGCGCGGGGGATGACCGTGGTGTGCGCGCTCCACTCGAACTCCGAGCGCAAAGCGCTCCGGCGCTACGCGGAGCGACTCTCGGTGGCGACGGCCGGCCTCTTCATCACCGTGAGCGAGGCCGATCGAGATCCGTTCAAGTTCGCGTGACGATCGCGCTCACGCGTGGCGCGCGACGTGCCCGACGAGCCGCGTGAGCCCTTCGTCGAGGTCGCGCGGGGCGGTGAGGAGCGAGAGCACGATCATCGGCTCCTCGGCGAAGTCGTAGTAGGCGCCCGGTTGCACGAGGACGCCCTCTTCGGCGAGGAGGCCGCGCACCCAAGCGTCCTCGCCGCGCGTCTTGGGGAGGCGCACGCACGCGGTCCAGCCTCCTTCGACGCGGAGCAAGGTCGCGGGCGACGCGGCGCCTGCGAGCGTCGCCCCGATGGCGGTGACGTTTCGCCGCGCGCGGTCTCGGATGGCGTCACGCGTGACGGAGCCGACGGAGAGGAGCGTGGGGAGCGCGACCTGCACCGGCGCCGACGCGGAGAGGTACGCATCGCCGATGATCTCGAGGCGCGCCAGGGCCTCCTCGACGTCGGCGGCCGGGCCGGTGACCGCGGTCCACGCGAGCTTCATCTGCGGGAGGCCGCACGACTTCGAGAGGCCGCCCATCGAGAAGGTGAGCACCCGATCGGACTCGCGCGCCGTCCGGGCACGGGTCTGGTCGGCCATGAGCGCGTACTCGGCGAAGACCTCGTCGGACACGATGGGGAGGCCGAGCTCCGAGAGGCGGGCGAGCTCGTCCCGCTTGAGGAACGAGCCGGTGGGGTTGTTGGGGCTGACGACGATGACGGCCCGCGCGCCGCCTGCGGCCGCCGCGCGCACGGAGTCGTGATCCACGTGCCACGCGCCGTCGTAGGCCAGTCGGTACGGCGCGAGGCGGACGCCTTCGAGCCGCGCCAGGTGCTCGAAGAGTGGATAGCTCGGCTCCGGTACGAGCACGGCGTCACCGGGATCGCAGAGGAGCTTGAAGAGGTACGCGTAGGCCTCGCTCGTGCTCGCGGTGAGGAAGATTCGGTCGGCGCCGGGCGACGACGGCAGGCTCGCGCTCGCCGCGGCGCGCGCTGCCTCGAGCCCGAAGGGCTCCGGCGCGTAGCGGAGCGCACCGCCGTCAGCCAGCGCGGCACGGATCGCCTCGGCATCGTAGGGGAATGCGAGGTCGGGATCGGTCGGGTTCGAGCGCGTGAGATCGAGCAGAGGACGCCCGCTCGCTCGGCGGGCGAGCACGTCGCTGGTGAGGGCGTTAATCGTCCGCTCGAACGCGGAGCGACGGGCGCCGAAGCTTTTGTGTTGGCTCAAGGGAAGAGACATCGCGGCGTGGCGTACCTGGTCACGAGAAAGGGGCCAGCCGCATGTACTTCACCGACACCCACGTTCAAATCGTCTCCAAGGGAGTCCTCGAGCCGGGCGAGCAGCTCGTGTCTCGGTCCGTCGTCGTCGACGCGCCTTGGTACACGTTCGGGATGTGGCTCTTCCACAAGACCTACCTCGTCCTCGCCACCAACCAGCGTCTCGTCATGGTCGAGCACAGCCGCGACTTCTTCAACCGCGGCATGAAGACCGACAAGGTCCACTCGGTTCCGTGGAGCCAGGTCCAGGAGATGAAGGTCAAGGGCCTCCTCGCCAAGAAGCTCCGCATCGTCGCCCAGTCGAACATGCGCCACTTCAAGGCCAAGATGAAGATCCCGAACACGTTCTTCGGGCTCCTCGCGCCGATCCAGGACAACGTGCAGAATGCACGCGTCCTCGAGCAGCAGTTCTCGTCGATGCGCTCGCTCCCGCCCGGTCCGGCCGCCGCGCAGTACGGCTCGCTTCCGCCCGCCGCGCCGCAGATGGCGCAGCCGGGTTACGGTCAGATGCAGCAGCTCCCGCAGCCGCCGGGTGCGCCGCAGCAGCCGCAGCAGCCGCAGCAGCAGGGCGGGTGGCCGTACCCGCAGCCCTCGCAGGGCCCGAACGGCTACTACCCGCAAGCCTGAGCTCCGCTTGAGCTGACCCGACTCGGGGAGGGACGACGACGACGCGCGCACCTGGAAGGGGGCGTGCGTCGTTGCGTTTTTGTGCCAACCGATCGCGCGAAGCGGGACCGAATGAGTCCCATTGAGCGAATGAGCTCGGGTACGCTCGCGCGATGGACGAATCGCCGCCGCGCCGGCGCCCGTTCTTCATCGCGATGACCGGCTTGGTGGTCATCGTCGTTGGGCTCGTCGCCGTGGCGTCGTTCGGCTTCCGGACCCTCTCCGCCGTGCGCGCGTACGTCGGCGGCGAGGCACTCTGGTCGAAGGCCCAGAAGAGCGCGGTGGCGGACCTCCTCCGCTACGCGCACACGCACGAGGAGGCGGACTACCGTCGCTACCTCGCGGACCTCGACGTGCCCCACGGCGATCGGCGCGCGCGCCTCGAGCTCGACAAGCCGGTGTATGATGCACGCATCGTTCGCGGCGGCTTCGTCCAGGGCGGTAACGCCCCGGAGGACACGGCCGGCATGGCCGAGCTCTATCGTCGCTTCCACACCGTCCCCTATTTGGCGAAGGCGATCGCCATCTGGCGCGACGGCGATGCCGAGATCGCGGCGCTAGAGGTCGCCGGCCAGCACGTCCATCGCGTCGTCGAGTCCGGCGGCGACGCGGACGAGCTTCGCGCCGTGCTCGCCGAGATCGATCTCGTCAACGTGCGCGCCACCAAGCTCGAGGACGCCTTCTCGCGCACCCTCGGCGAGGCAGCGCGCTGGCTGAGCGATCTGCTCGTGAAGATCCTCGCGGTGACGGCCGTCATCGTCATCGGGGTCGCCGGGGTCCTCCTGCATCGACTGCTCGAGCGTCTCCGTCGCACATCCGAGGCGGTCAGCGCGACCGAGGCGGCGTACCGCGCCCTCGCCATCGACGCCCCGGTCGGCATCGGGAGCAGCCTGCGCGACGGAACGCTCGTCGCCGTGAACCCGGCGCTCGTTTCGATGCTGGGGTACGCGAACGAGGCCGCCCTCCTCGCCACGAAGGCCCAAGATCTCTACGTCGACCCGGAAGACCGCACGCGCCTCCTCGCGGCCCTCACGAGCGGGGAGGTGCGCCCGCGCGAAATCGCCTGGCGCCGCGTCGACGGTCGTCCGCTCACGGTGCGCGTTTCGGTGCGCGACGTTCGTGATGCCGCGAACACCCCGCGCCAGTCGTTCATCGTCGAGGACGTCACCGAGACCCGGCTCCTCCAAGAGCAAGTGCGCCACGCCCAGAAGATGGAAGCCGTCGGCACGCTCGCCGCCGGCGTGGCCCACGACTTCAACAACCTCCTCACGGTCATCCTCGGATCCGCGAGCCTCCTTCGCACCCAGCTCGGCAGCCGGCACCAGGCGCTCTCCTCCGTGGAGCCCATCGAAGAGGCGGGCGAGCGCGCCGCGGCGCTCACCAAGCAGCTCCTGGCGTTCGCGCGAAAGCAGCCGCTCGCGCCCAAGCTCCTCGATCTCAACGCCATCGTGCGCGACACGGGAAAGCTCGTGCGCGGAATGGTCGGCGATCGCATCGAGCTCACCGTCCTCACGACCGAGCGAGCGCTGCCGGTGCGCGCCGACCAGGGTCAGCTCGAGCAGGTGCTCGTCAACCTCGCAATGAACGCCCGGGACGCGATGCCGAACGGAGGGACGCTCCGCCTCGAGACCGCGGTCGTGGCCGCGGGGGCGGTCCCGCTCGATCCGACGCTCCCGGCGGCCACCGCGGAGCACGCGGCGGTGCGCGTCTCCGACACCGGCAGCGGGATCGACGCGGCGGCGCTCCCGCACGTGTTCGAGCCCTTCTTCACGACCAAGCCCCGCGGAAAGGGCACGGGCCTGGGGCTCGCGACAGTGCACGGCATCGTGCATCAGAGCGGCGGCCGTATTCGCGTGAAGAGCGAGAAGGACAAGGGGACGACGTTCGAGATCTTCCTCCCGCTCTCGGGGGCCGAGGCGTCGCCGTCGCCCCCGGCCGTGTCGCCTTCGCCGCGTGGCGAGACGCGGCTGGGCGCCTCGCAAACGCTCCTCGTCGTGGAGGATCAAGACGCCGTGCGGCGCCTCACCGCGCGCGTCTTGCGTGCCGAGGGCTACGTGGTGCTGGAGGCGAACGGTGGCGCCGAGGCGCTGCGTGTCTCGGCCGCGCACGAAGGTCGCATCGATCTACTCGTGACCGACGTCATGATGCCCGGCATGAACGGGCGCGAGGTCGCCGCGGCCCTCACCGAGACGCGACCGGAGCTCGGCGTCCTCTACGTATCCGGCTACAGCGGCGAGGCGCTCGACGGCGTGCTCAAGGCCGGCGCGGTGCTCCTCGCGAAGCCGTTCTCGTCGGCGGAGCTCTGCGAGACGGTGGCGGCGCTCCTCGCGCGCAAAGCCCTCTGTCGCGACTGACGGGTCAGATACTCGTTTTTCCTAGCGTGAGGATGGTGTCGAACTCCTCGGCGCTCACCTTCATCACCGAGAGGCGCGGGCGCGTGACGAGCCCGAGCTTGGCGAGCTTCGGCGTCTTCTTGATCGTCTCGAGCGTGACCGGGCTCGTGAGGACCTTCACCGGTGCGACGTCGATGACGCTCCAGTCTTCGTCCGGCGGAGCGCTTGGATCCGGGTACGCCTCGCGGGCCACGGTGGCGATCCCGACGACGGCCTTCCCCTCGTTCGAATGGTAGTAGAGGAGGAGGTCGCCCTTCTTCATCGCGCGGAGGTTGTTGCGCGCTTCGAAGTTTCGGACCCCGTCCCAGCGCGTCTTCTTGTCGCGCACCAGGGTCGCGAACGCGTAGACGGACGGCTCGCTCTTGACGAGCCAACGCTGCGGCGCGCCCGGTGAGGTCTCGTTCTTGGCGGCGCTCTTCTTCATGCTTGCGACTCCTCGAGGACGAGCTCCTCGTCGACGAGGATCCCGCCCTTCACGAATTCTTCGAGCTCCTCGCGGCGCGCGTCGTCGAGGCCGACGAACTCGACGCCGACGCCGTCGAGCTGCACGTGCCGAACCGCGGCGTCGAGGATGAAGGTCGATCCGTTCTCCGGGTGGTGCAGGCAAACCATCACCGGCGCGCCGAGCTTGAGGGCCTCCTCGGTCTTGATGAAGGTCCCGCCGACCGAGATGTCGCGCGTGACGAGCGCGTCGAGATCGCCGCGCGACGGCGTCTCCACGGTGAGGACCGCGGTGTGGCGCTGGAAGCGTCGCCGAATCGGCTCGGGCGTGTTCTCGGGGAGCTTGAAGGGTTCTTGGTCGGAGGCCAGCGGCGCCGACGCCTCGACGTGGCGCACGGTGGCCTCCCAAGCCTCGCGCGTGTCGCGATCGAGCCCGTAGAACTGCACGCCGATGCCCGGTGTTCGGCCGGCGGCGTTCTCGTAGTCGACGACATGGACCGTCATTCCGTGCATGTCGAGGGCGCGGCCGACGAACGGAACCACGATGCGCACGCGGACGAGTTGGCGAAGCGCGGGCGGCGTGTCGGTGCGGAGGAAGACGCCGCGATAGCTCAGGTCCTCGGTGAGGAGCGAGAGCCGCTTCTTCCCGAACGTCACCTGCACGGGGAACCGTGCTTGGTACCGGGTGTCGCGTCGCCGGGTCGTCATCGCGCAAGAACGTAACCCAAGCAGAGCTGCGACGCTGCCGTTCTCGCCCTCGAAATCGAGTAGGCTCCCCGCCGTGACGAACGAGAAATCTTTGCGGGTCTTCGCGGCGCTGGGGCTCATGGCGCTCGTCACCGGCTGTGGCGGCGGGCTCCAGCTCACCACCATCCGGAGCGCACAAAAGCGGCCGAGCAACGTCGCGCTCTACTTCAAAGTGCAGACCTCGTCGGGGGCCCCGGTAGGCGGCCTCGCGGCGGATTCGTTCCGCATCTACGAGGACGGGAGCCTCGTCTCGCCGTTCGAGAGCAAGCAGGTCATCTTGAACCCCGAGGTGGCGGCTGCACACTACACGCTTCTCCTCGTCGACATGAGCGGGAGCGTGTCGGAGTCCGGAAGCGCCCAGGTCGTCGTCGACGCCGCGTCGACCTTCGTCGAGCGGGTCGAGGCGTCGCAGAAGGTGGCGGTCTTCGCGTTCGACGGCTCGCCGGATCTCCACCCCATCTCGCCGTTTCAGTCGGCCGGCGGCGCCAAGGGGGGCGTTCGCGCGCTCGGGACCTACAAGCCCAGCGATCCCAGCACGAACCTGAACGGCGCCGTCGTCAAAGGCCTGGCGGAGCTCAAGTCGGCGCTCGACCGCGATCCGGCGCCGATGAAGTTCGGCACGCTGGTCGTCTTCACCGACGGCACCGACCGCGCGGCCCGCGTGTCGAAAGACGACATGAAGAAGGCGCTGCGCGACAGCCAATACGACGTCTTCGCGATCGGCCTCGGCGCGGAGCTCAAGGAGGGCGTGCTCGGCGACGTCGGCAAAGACGGGACGGCGCACGCCGAGAACCGCGACGCGGTCGTGAAAGCGTTCGACTCGATCGCGCAGCGCGTGGAGGGGCAGACCAAGAGCTACTACCTCCTCGGCTACTGCTCGCCCGCGCGCGCGGGCAAGCACAAGGTCACCATCGAGGCGGTGTGGAAGAGCGCAGACGGCAAGGGCGAGAAGACCGGTCAGACGAGCGCCGAGTTCGACGCCACCGGGTTCGGTCCGGGGTGCGATCCGAAGACGCCGCCGAGCTTCGACGTCACCAAGGGCGACGCGCTCGCTCCGCCGCCGGCGAAAGAGAAGGACCGCGACAAGGACAAGGACGACAAGCCCAAGCCGAAGCCCAAGGCGTCGGGCACCGGCAGCGGAGGCCCGGCGCTTCCGCCTCCGCCTCCGCCGCCCGCCAAGCAGGACTTCAATCCTTGAGGCGCGCGCCGGCGTCGGGGGTCGCAGCCGCGCGCGGGAAGATCATCACGAAGGACATCGGCCCGAGCCGATAGAGGAGCGTGCGCGGCGTCGGCGCGGTCGCGAGATACGTCTTGGTCCACGGGAGCGCCGCCCACGGCCCGTCGTCACGAACGAAGTCGCCGACGATGAGATCGAGCTCGACGTAGCGGCCCTCCGTGGCGTGCACCATGGCCGGGCCGAAAGAGAAGCCTTCTTTGCCGGGCGCGGGCGCGACGTCGTTGTGGAGCGCTCCGCCGTACGCGACGACGAGCCCGGGGCGAGCGCCCGCGTCGATGGGCGCGCGAAGGAGAGCCTTCATGCGCTCCTCGGAGAGGCGTTCGATGAGCTCGAGCATGCGCAAGACCGCGTCGTCGCCGGCGTCGGCGATCGGCGCGTAATCCTCGCAGCTCGGCTTGAGCGGGAAGGGCCGGACGCCGAGCGCGTAGGCGCGATCGCCGAGCGCGACGAGCTCGTTCGGGTTGGTCTTGGCTTGGCCTTGGGTGACCGGCTTCTGCTGCTCGCGGACCTGTTCCACGACCTTGCCGCACTTGGGCTCGCCCAACCACAGCTCGAGGACGAGCCCGGAGGCCTTGCCGGCGAGCTCGGGGAGGAGCGCCTCGGTGAATCGCTTGGTGGAGGACGCGACGCCGGTGCCTTCGTTCGCGCGCTGCGCGTGAGCCTCACCGATCGCGAGGACGCGCGGCTCGTGGGCGAGCACGTACCGGAAGGCGTCGAGCGGCGCCGGAAACGAGAGACACGCGAGGGCGCCGCACGCAGTCGCGCTGGCGGGGATCACGGGCGTTAAAAGCGCGCTGCTCGAGGCCGCATCGCTCAGGGCGGGCGGCCCACCGGAGGAAGGCGATGCCGACGCGTCCCGTAGCTCCTTATCGTGGGGGGGCGCCGGGCTAGGACGGCAGGCGAGGCATGACAATGCGATCACGGGAGCGAGGACCGAAGCGCGCAACAAGGTGTGCGAAGTCTGACAGCTTCGGGGCCGTGAGCGGAAGCACGGCGCGCGTGCGCGGCCTCTCCGCGGCGCGGTGCAGCGTGAAAACCAGCATGAATGGCCCAGAAAAGACGGGCTATCGACGCTCGCTCGTGCGATCCGCGGGAATGCGCGGGACGGGGGCACGGTTGTCGATTCGAACGGCACGAGAAATGTATCCGAGCGAGGCACGCGTCATCGCTCGACAAGGCCGAGAGCGGCCGTAGAGGGCGCGGTGGGGGCTTCCTTCGACATGGTTCCGAACTCGATCACGATCAGCGCGCGCGATCTCGAGCGTCTCGAGACGCTCCTCGACACGAGCCTCACCTACGCCTTCCCTCGGGAGCGCGCCCGGCTCGGCGAGGTGCTCGCCCACGCCTCGGTCGCGCCCGAAGGCACCGTTCCGCGCACCATCGTGACCATGGGCTCGACGGTCATCTGTCGCGTGGACACCGACCGCGCGATGGAGGTCACCCTCGTTTACCCGTGGGACGCCGACCCGGATCACGGTCTCGTCTCCGTCTTGTCGCCGCTCGGCATCTCGCTCCTCGGGCTCCCGGTGGGGAGCGACGTCGACTGGGACGACGAGGACGGCTTGCCCCACACGCTCAAGGTTTACGAGGTCCTCCCGGGCCGAGCGGACGTCTGAAGCGTTGTCCGCGACGGCTCTGAACGCCTGAGCCAAATGGGCGGGCCCGGAGCCCGCCCCGGCGTCGGCGCCCGTGCTATGAAGGGCGCTCCATGAGCCTCACCGAGCACCTCTCCGAGCTCGTCGGCAAGCCCGTTGCCGCGTTCGACGGACGCGCGCCGTTCGATCTCCGCGCCAAGGTTCCGCGTCTCTCCATCGACTGGGACAGCCACGTCGACGGCCTCGGGATGAGCGATCTCGTCGGCGAGCTCCTGAGGCGACCGGACGTCGCCTCCGTCGAGGGCCTGGTCTTCGGCGTTTGGGACTTCATCTCGGCCGCCGATGCGTCGGCGATCGTCGCGCCGCTCTGCGCGGCCAAAGATCGCCTCCCCGCGCTGCGCGCGATCTTCCTCGGCGACATCTTGGAGAGTGAGCAAGAGCTCGCCTGGATCAAGCAAGGCGACGTCGCGCCGCTCTTCGCGGCGTTCCCCAAGCTGACCGAGCTGCGGGTGCGCGGCTCGGCGGGGCTCCGCCTCGCGCCCCCAGGGGACGTGGTTCGTCACTCAACGCTCACCTCGTTGGTGGTCGAGTCGGCCGGGCTCTCGCGCGAGCTCGTGGCCGCGGTGGTCGGCGGTGATATGCCGGCGCTCCGCCATCTCGAGCTGTGGCTCGGCAGCGAGCAAGACGGCGGCACTTCGTCGATCGACGATCTGGCCCCGCTCCTCGAAGGGCGCGCGTTCCCCGCACTCGAGTCGCTCGCGCTCAAAGGCTCGGAGACCGCCGACGCTCTCGCGGCCGCGGTCGCCAGCGCGCCCATCTTGGCGCGTCTCAAGAAGCTCGACCTCTCGCTCGGCACCCTCTCCGACGAGGGCGCCGAGCCGCTGCTCGCGAGTGAAGCGGTGCGTCGCTTGCACGACCTCGATCTCCGAAAGAGCTTCCTTTCGCCGGAGATCATCAAGCGCTTCCACGCCCTCACGCCCGTGATCGTCGACGTGCGTGGCTCGCGCTTCGGCAAAGAAGAGGGCGATCGGCGCCCGAGCACCGCCCCAGCGCGCAACGTGTCGGTCGACT
This sequence comes from Polyangiaceae bacterium, assembly GCA_044224815.1. Taxonomy (GTDB): domain Bacteria; phylum Myxococcota_A; class Polyangia; order Polyangiales; family Polyangiaceae; genus JADJCA01. Next base: position 133,500 of record JBGAJR010000009.1, on the reverse strand, counting down.
TGCCGCTCGCGCGGCTCAAGGCCCGCCGCGCCTGACGTCCACGCGGCGCCGACCCAGCGCCGAGTGTTGAGAAGTGTTGAGACTCTGGGCTGAGCCGAATCCGGCCCGCCCCACAGCCGTCGCTCCTATAATGGCCGGTGCGTTGAAGAAGCAGAGCTTCGTCCTCATCGGGATCGTGGTCGCGGCGCTCGGCGGCGGCGCCTACGCATACGTTCGCTACGACAAGGCGCACGCCACGGCCGACGTCCAGTGGAAGACGGTGCCCGCAACCAAGACACGGATCGTCGGGAAGGTCACCGCCACCGGAACGCTCTCGGCGGTCGTGACCGTGCAGGTGGGCGCCCAAGTCTCGGGGCGCATCTCGGCCCTGATGGCCGACTTCAACTCCGAAGTGAAAAAGGGCCAGGTCATCGCCAAGCTCGATCCGCAGCTCTTTCAAGCCGCGGTCGAGCAGGCCCAGGCCAACTACGTTTCGGCGCGCGCGAACGACGCCAAAGCATCGGCGCAGGTCCTCGAGGCCCAGCGCCAGTACGAAAGGCAGAAGGCGCTTCACGCGCAAGGCCTGTCGACCAAGGCGGACCTCGACGCGGCCGAGACCTCTGCGGCGGTGGCGCGCTCGCAGGTCGACGTGGCCAAGGCGGCGAACGCCCAAGCCCTCGCGCAGCTCAATCAAGCCAAGGTCAACCTCTCGTACACGACCATCGTCTCGCCCATCGACGGCATCGTCATCTCGCGCAACGTCGACGTCGGGCAGACGGTGGCCGCGTCGCTCCAGGCGCCCGTCCTCTTCACGATCGCCGAAGACCTCCGCAAGATGCAGGTCATCACCAAGGTCGCGGAGAGCGACGTGGGGCGCCTCGAGCAAGGCGCGTCCGCGTTCTTCACCGTCGACGCGTTCGCCGGGCAGCGCTTCAAGGGGACCATCGAACAGATCCGCAACGCGGCGACCACGACCCAGAACGTCGTCACGTACGACGCGGTCATCACGTTCGACAACAAGGACATGAAGCTCCGGCCCGGCATGACGGCCAACGTCACCGTCATCTACGCCGAGCGCGACGACGTCCTCTCGGTGCCGAACGCCGCGCTGCGCTTTCGCCCACCGGCGTCGCTCACCGCGTCGGCGTCCGCCGCATCGCCTTCGGCGAGCGCGGTGGTCACGACCGCCGCGGGGCCGGCGCGTGGTCGCCGCGCTGCGAGCGAGGATGGAACCCGAACGCTTTGGGTGCTGCGCAATGGGACGCCGCAACAAGTGACCATCAAGATCGGGCTCACCGACGGCACGAACACCGAGGTCGCGAGCGGCGAGCTCGCTCCCGGCGACGCGGTGGTCACCGAGGCTACGGGCGCGGGTGCCGCCCCGGCCGGGAGCGCTGGCGGTGGCGCGGGCGGCGCGGGCGGCGCGAACCCGTTCCGCAGGATGTTCTGAGCGTGGACGCCGCGCCGAAGGAGGTCGAGCGGTCGGAGTCGCCGTCCGGCGAGGCGCTCCTCCATCTCGAGGGCATCACCAAGGTCTACACGACCGGCGACGTGGAGCTGCGCGCGCTCGACGGCGTGTCGCTCACCATCGGCGCCGGCGAGTTCGTCGCCATCATGGGCTCGTCGGGCTCGGGCAAGTCGACCCTCATGAACATCCTCGGCTGCCTCGATCGACCGACGGCCGGGACGTACGTGCTGGCCGGGCGCGACGTCTCGAAGCTCGACAAGAACGAGCTCGCCGAGGTGCGCAACGTCTACCTCGGCTTCGTGTTCCAGAGCTTCAACCTGCTCGCGCGCACGAGCGCCGTGGAGAACGTCGAGCTGCCACTCCTCTACGCCGGAGTCACTGGCAAGGCTCGGCGCGAGCGCGCCGTCGAGGCGCTTCAGCGCGTCGGCCTCGGCCAACGCCTCGAGCACCACCCGAGCCAGCTCTCGGGAGGCCAGCAACAGCGCGTGGCGATCGCGCGCGCGCTCGTATCGCGGCCGCGCCTCATCTTGGCCGACGAGCCGACGGGCAACCTCGACTCCAAGACCACGGTCGAGATCATGGCGCTCCTCCAAGCGCTCGGGCGGAGCGGCATCACCATCGTGTTCGTGACGCACGAGCCGGACGTGGCCGCGTATGCGTCCCGCGTCATCGTGGTCCGCGACGGACGCATCCAGAGCGACACGACCCAGACGCCCGTCGTCGCGACCCCCGAGGCTGCGGCGCCGGAGCCGGCCAAGAAGAACGAGGAGGCACGCGCATGAGCCCGCTCCAAACGTTGCGCGTCGCCGGGCGCGCCATTCTCCGCAACAAGCTCCGCTCGTTCTTGACCTGCCTCGGCATCATCATCGGTGTCGGCGCCGTCATCGCGATGATGGCCATCGGCGCCGGCGCCAAGGCACGCGTCGAAGAGGCTTTCGCCGCCATGGGCACGAACCTCCTCATCGTGCTTCCGGGCTCGTCTTCGGCGGGCGGCGTGCAGGGCGGCTTCGGCAGTCAGCCCACGCTCACGTGGGAAGATCTCGCCGCCATCCAGCGCGAGGTGTCGACGGTGAAGGCGGCGGCGCCCGCGCTCCGCTCCAATCAGTCGATCGTCAGCGAAGAACAGAACTGGAGCACGAGCGTCACCGGCACGAGCGTCGACTACTTCGAGGTGCGCAAGTGGCCCGTCTCGATGGGCACGCTCTTCGCGCAGCCCGACATCGACGGCGCTACCAAAGTGATCGTTCTCGGAGCCACCGTTTCCGACAAGCTCTTCGGCCCGAGCGCGAACCCGGTCGGACAAACGGTGCGCATCCAGAATGCGCCGTACACCGTGGTCGGTGTCCTCGCGCGCAAGGGTCAGTCGCCGATGGGACAGGACTACGACGACGCCGCGTTTCTTCCCTACACGACCTTCGCGACCAAGGTCTCACGCGGTCTCGGCAAGTACTTGAGCGGCACCATCTTCATCGAGGCCGTCAGCGCGGAGGCGACGCCCAAGGCCGAGCAAGACGTGCGCGAGCTCCTCCGTCAGCGGCATCGCCTCGCCCAAGGCGTGGACGACGATTTCTCGCTTCGCAACCTGAGTGAGATCGCGGGCGCGCAGCAGGAGGGGACCAAGACCATGACGACGCTGCTCGCGAGCGTGGCCGCGGTGTCGCTGCTCGTCGGCGGCATCGGGATCATGAACATCATGCTCGTCAGCGTCACCGAGCGGACCCGCGAGATCGGCATCCGCATGGCCGTCGGCGCGAAGCCGCGGCAGATCCTCCTTCAGTTCCTCGTCGAGGCGCTGACCCTCGCGCTCGCGGGAGGAATCCTCGGCGCGCTCTTCGGGCTCGGGACGGCGCAGTACCTGGCGGCCAAGTTCCAATGGCCGATGAAGATCCAGCCCGAGGTCATCGCGGTGGCGTTCGGATTCAGCGCGCTCGTCGGTGTGGGCTTCGGGATCTACCCGGCGCGCAAGGCGGCGGAGCTCGATCCCATCGACGCGCTCCGCTACGAGTGAAGGCGCAGGCGGTGGATGCGCGCGTGTGGTAGCGTTCCTGCGTGAGCGCGTCCCGCGTCACCTCCGAGCTTCGCCGCGGCCTCGCCCGCGCCGCGTGGCTCGTGGCCTGCGCGGCGATCCTGGCGCCCATCTGGCTGGGGCCCGCGCTCGGCAGCGTCATCGCGCTCCTCGGCGCGCACATGGAGCACCACTGCGCGTGCGGCATGGTGCGCGGCAAGTGCGGCTGCGAGGAGTGCGCGCTCGAGGAGGCCGAGCGTCACGATCGAGCGCCCAGCCGGGTGCCCGTATGGAAGACGAGCTGTACGGACGACGGTGTCGCGGTCGACGGTTCGCTCCCGCCGACCGTTGGTCCGGCGCCACAGCAGCTCGCGCCTGCGGCGCCGCCTCCGCGTGAGGGGACGGCCCCGATAGCTTTCCCCTCCGAGCTCGCCTCACGAGGCGCAGTCAAGCCTCCGACTCCGCCGCCACGAAGCAGAGTGGTCTGAACATCCTTCGTTCGATCCCTGATTTTCGTTTGCCACGGTGCGGGCTGGAACCCGCCACCGGCGGAGGTCTTTCCATGCACTCTTTTTCACTTCGATTCGTGGCGCTCACGGGCGCTGGGCTCCTGTCGTTCGCTCTCCTCAACCCCGGCTGCTCGAGCTCTGGCTCCGATCCGGCGCCCACCTCCGACGGCGGCCTCGACGCAACGGCGTCCGATGCGCCCGTCTCGTCGACCGACGGCAGCTCCGGCGGTGACGTCGTCGTGACGCCGACGGACGGCGCGACCGGCGGACCGGTGACGGGCGCGGCGGACACGCACTGCACCGAAGCCGACGGCGGAAAGATCGTCCAAGCCACGAACGCAGGGAGCTGCGCAGTGACCGGCGACGCGGGGACCGAAGAGCTGCCGGGCCCGATGTTCAACGCCGAGGCCGACGACGACGACTGCAAGTACCACGTGAAGTGGTCCATCACCCCGATCCAAGTCGGCAAGGACGCGACCGTCACCGTAACGGTGACCAAGCGCACCGACGGCTCGCCGCTCACCGGAGCGAGCCCCAACGCCGAGCTCTTCCTCTCCGACACGCACCCCGCCCCGAACACGGCGGTGAAGACCACCGAGACCGCGGCCGGCACGTACACGATCGGGCCGGTGCAGTTCGACGCGTCGGGGCAGTGGACCATGCGGTTCCACTTCTTCGAGACGTGCACCGACGTCGCCGAAGACTCACCGCACGGACACGCGGCCTTCTGGGTCGCGGTTCCATGAGCCCGCGCGTCGCGCTCGGCGCGCTCGTCGCAGCCGCCATCATCGGTTGCTCGAGCGCGTCGACCGCGCCCGCGGCGAGCGGAGACGGGGGTGCATTTGCGACCGAGGCCTTTGCTCGCGCGACCTCGGCGCGCGGGCTGGTGGTCGCCGAAGTCCGTACCGCACCCGTCCAGCCGCCCACGCATGGGGTCCTCACCGTGGAGCTCACGCTGCGCGACGCCGCGACCAGCGCGCCGCTCGACGGGCTCACCGTCGACGTCACGCCTTGGATGACCGCGATGGGCCACGGGAGCTCGGTCAAGCCCACCGTTACTTCGTCGGGGCAGGGACGCTACATGGCGACCCACGTCGATCTGTTCATGCCGGGCCGCTGGGAGCTCCGCGTGACGCTGAGCGGCGCCGTCGAGGACACGCTCGCCCCGGTGCTCGATGTCCCTTGAGCCCCGTCGCACGCTCGCGGCTGCGCTCGCGCTCGCGCTCGCCCTCTCGGCGGGCCGCGCGCGGGCGCAGGCGTGCTGTGCCGGCGCGAGCGCGATCACGCCGGCGCGCCTCGCGCCAGGCGAGGACCAGCTCGTCGGTATTCAAGCCAAGGCGGCGACGCTCCTCGGCTCGTACGATGACGAGACGCGCTACCGGCCGCTCGCGGCGGGGAGCGGGGAGTGGGATCTCGAACAGAGCCTCTTTGGGGCGGTGCGGTTCGCCGAGCGCGCGCAGTTGTCGCTCCTCGTTCCGTTCGTCGAGACGCACCGCGCCGCGCTCGGCCAGTCGGCCACTGGTGGAGGCGTGGGTGACGTCAACCTCGGCGGTCGCTACGACTTCACGGTACCGGGCCGCGCGCGTTCGACGCCGGGCCTCGCGCTGCTCGGTGGGCTGACGCTTCCTACAGGCACGCCGCCCGACGGCGCGCGTCGCCCCCTCGCGACCGACGCGACGGGCATCGGCGCAATTCAAGGCTCGGTCGGCGGCGCGCTCGAGGAACGCGTCGGGCCGTTCATGCTAGGCCTCTCGGCGATCGGCGCGGTTCGCACGTCGCGATCCATCGGACGCGTGGACGAGACGCTCGGCCCGCAGCTCACCGGTCTCGCCTCCGTCGCGTACACGACCGACCGCGATTTGACGCTCGCGATCGCGGCGAGCGTGACGCGCGAGGCCGCCGCGCGCGCTGCCGGTTCGACGATCCCGTCTAGCGCGCGCACTGTGACCCAAGCGACGCTCGCTGCGCTCTACCCGCTCTCCGAGGGGTTGCGCGTCCAAGGCAGCGCGTTCATCAATCCGCCCGCAACCTCGCTCGGCCAGAACCAGCCGGCCGCACTGGGCGCGCTCGCGGGGGCGGTGGCCACGTGGTGACCGGTCGCGCCGTCTTCGTCGTGATCGCGGTCGCGCTCGCGGCGTCGATCCCTCCGCTCGCCGCCTGCACCGGAGACGCGCCCGCGCCCAACGACGCCGGCGCGGCCACCGATGCGGCGCCCGTCGACGCCGGGGCCGACGCGACGGCCGTGACCTGCCCCAACGATCTGCCCAAGGCCTGCCCGACGCCGCCTCCCAGCTACCAGGGTTCGGTGGCCGCCATCTTCGAAGCACGATGCTCGGCGTGTCACTCCGGGCCGGCGCCCGTCGGTGCCTATGACTTCTCGACGTACGACGGCGTCGCGGCGCGACGGAGCCAGATCCTCAATCAGGTGTACGCGTGCCGGATGCCGCCGGCCGACGCGGCGCCGCCCTCGGCCGACGAGCGCGCGGCGCTCCTCGCGTGGCTCGTGTGCCGCGCGCCGAACAATTGAGTAAGCTCGTGAGCGGCATGCGTTCGTACGCGCTCCTCGCGATGACGGCCTCGGCGGTGGCGCTCGCTGCTGCGTGCTCGTCGTCCGAGCCCGCGCCGCAGAGCCCGACGACCACGCTCACGCGCGAGCAGCTCCTCGATCCGGCGACCTGCAAGGGATGTCATCCCGACGCGTACCGCGAGTGGTCGGGCAGCATGCATGCGTACGCCGCCGACGATCCGGTGTTTCGCGCCATGAACGCGCGCGGTCAGCGCGAGACCAAGGGCGCGCTCGGGACGTTCTGCGTGGGCTGCCACGCACCCATGGCCGTGCGTGACGGCCTCACCAAAGACGGCCTCGATCTCGATGCGCTGCCGGCCAAGCTGAAGGGCGTCACCTGCTACTTCTGTCACACGGTCGATCGCGTGGAAGGTACACACAACGCGCCGCTCCACCTCGCAGGCGACGCGACGATGCGCGGCGGCATCGCCGATCCGGCACCGACGGGCGCGCACGGCTCCGCGCATTCGCCGCTCCTCGATCGCGAGCACGCGGACTCGGCGCGCATGTGCGGGGCGTGTCACGACATCACCAACGACCACGGCGCGGCGCTCGAGCGCACCTTCGCCGAGTGGCAGGCGTCGGTGTTCTCTCAGCCCGGCGGCGCGACGTGCTCGCAGTGCCACATGGAGCAATCCAAAGAGGCCCGGCCGATCGCGACACCCAGCGGGTCGCCGCCGCGCCGCGCGCACGGGCACGGCTTCCCCGGGGTGGACGTTTCGCTCACGCCCGGCTTCCCCGAAGAGGCTGCGCAGCGCGCCGCGGTCGAGTCGCTCCTTGGCACCACGCTCCAGAGCGCGCTTTGCGTGAAGACGATCGGCGACGCCGCGGCGGTGCGCGTCCTCGTCGACAACGTCGCCGCCGGGCACGCGTGGCCGAGCGGCGCGTCCCAAGACCGGCGCGTGTTCTTCGAGGTGATCGCCGAGAAGGGCGGGGCGCGCATCTACTCGAGCGGCGTCGTGCCGGACGGGACGCCGGTCACGGCGACGCTCGCGAGCGATCCCGACCTGTGGCTCCTTCGCGACTGCATCGCGGACGAGGCAGGGAAGCCCGTCCACATGTTCTGGGAGGCGGCGCAGATCGAGCCACGGCAGCTCCCGGCGCAGGTGACGTTCAACGCGCTCGATCCGCGCTTCTACCAAGGGCACATCGTGCAGAGCTACCCGCGCTCGGGCTCCACGTTCGCCGGCATTCCGGATCGCGTGACCTTGCGCGTGCGCGTCTCGCCCATCGGCCTCGACGTCCTCGACGATCTCGTGGCGAGTGGCGATCTCGCGCCCGACGTTCGCGCGCGCATGCCCACCTTCGACGTCGGAGAGACCCTGGTGTGGACCAAGGAGGCCGCTGTCGACACCTACCTCGAAGATCGGGTGCCCGTGTCGTGCGTCACCAAGACGAACTTCAACGTGCAGGCCGACAAGACTCCGGCCCCTCCGCCGGGCCGCTGCGGCGGCTGACGGCCTCGTTTGAGGGCGGTCCGATTCTCGGACCGCTCTTCAACCCGGGACGCAGAACGAGAAGACTGCGCTGTCGGCGGGAGCCGCGTCGCCGATCGCGGCCTCGAAGGTGACCTGCCAGAGTCCCGGCATGAAGAAGTAGAGCGGCGTCACCTTGTACGCGTCGCCCTCCGGGACCACGGTCGCGCGGATCGAGGTGCCGTGTCCGTGGTCGGGCATCGTCGGCGTGACCTTGAGGGTGGCGCCGGTCACCGGCGCGCCCGCGGAGTCCTCGATGCGGAGCGTCCAGGTGTTGGTCCCGCGCCCCGGCGGCGCCGGGTCTCCGCTCACCAGCACGAACTTGTAGAGCGCACTCTTTCCCGCTTTGGCGAGCGGTGGCTGGAAGGCGTCGGCGCGCGGATCGTTCTGGCAGGTGATGAGCCCGGCGTCGGCGGCGGCGTCCGCGCCGCTCGGTCCGGCCCCCGCGTCGGGCGGCGGGGTCGCGCCGTTCTCGCCGCACGCGGCCGCGAGGGCGCCCAGGGCGATGACGACGCCGAGGCGCCAGGGTGCGTTCGGCCGAGGGCAGGGCACGAGGGGAGTGTAGCCGAACCCGGTCGGGCTGCATCGAAGTAGGCCGGGCGCGCGCGCCGATGTACCTTGGATGGGTATGCCTTTCTCGCGAGGCCCCGCCCATGGATGATCGCGATCTACGGACGCGCGTGTCGATGCAGGCGCTGGATTTCGCCGGCGCGTTCCGCTCCGTTGTGGGGCACCTCCGGATCCCACCAGCGGGCTACGTGCCCGAGCTCATGGCGCCCGACGGGCCGTCGACCGGCGGTGGCTCGCAGGCGCGGCAGCGAATTCGCCTCGTCCCGACGAACGACCGGTTTCCCACGCTCGTCGTCGGGAGCGCCAACGTGAAATCCGGCAAGAGCGAGCTCCGCTCGTTCGAATACGTCGATGCCGTCCACCGCCAGCACTTCGGCAAGCCGGTAGAGCTCGATCGCGCGGCGTACGAGAGCTTCCTCGAGATGGTGCGCAACTACTTCGGCGTCGCGCAGCTCGACGTCGTGATCGAGACGGCACCGGTGAACGACGACGAGGGCGCGGCGCGCCCGAAAGCGGCCACGCCGGCGATCGTCTTCGTCGTGGTGGCGGCGATCGCGGCCGCAGTGGCCGCCGCGTACGTGCTCGTGACGCGCTGACGCCCGGGCGAGTATGATCCGAGCCGCGTGAGCGCGAAGCGGCGAAAGGGGAAGGCGAGCCATCGCCCGCGGATGACGCCTCCGCCGGGGGCGCTCGGGAAGCGTGCGCGCTTGGGACCGTTCGAGGTGGGCGCGCGCATCGGCGGCGGCGGCATGGCCAGCATCCACCTTGGGCGGAGCGTGCTGGACCGCGGCGAGGTCGTGGCGCTCAAGATCGTGAAGAGCGAGCTCACGCGCGATCCGCGCTACGTCGACATGTTTCGCGACGAGGCGGCCATCCTCTCCCGCATGGATCATCCGAACATCGTGCGGACGTTGGAGTTCGGCGTCGCCGACGACCGGCGCTACATCGCGATGGAGCTCTTGCTGGGGCGGACGCTGGCGGAGGTCTTCGACGCCGCGATCGAGAAGGGCGCGCCGCTCGATCCCGCGTGGGTCGCGTGGATCGGGGCTCGTGTCGCGTCGGCGCTCGACTACGCGCACGAGCTCGTCGACGAGCACGGTGCGCCGCTCAAGATCGTCCACCGCGACGCCAACCCCGCCAACATCGTCTTGGGGTACGACGGAAACGTCACCCTCATCGACTTCGGGCTCGCCAAGGCCGCGCGCCGCGTCGCGCGGACCGAGGACGGTATCGTGAAGGGCAAGGTGCCCTACCTCGCGCCCGAGCAAATCCTCGAGGACGAGGTCGACGCGCGCACCGACGTGTTCACGCTCGGTGCGTCGCTCTGGGAGATTCTGACCCTGAGGCGGCTCTTCAAGCGCGAGACCGACCTCGAGACCATCCGCGCCATCCGCGACGAGCGCGTGCCCGACCTCGCCGTCGCCGCGCCCAGCTGTCCGCCAGCGCTCGCCACCGTCGTGATGCGCGCTCTCGCGCCGACGCGCGCGGAGCGCTTCGGGAGCGCGGCCGAGCTGGAGATCGAGCTCGACGGCGTCTTCGGTCGCGACGACGACGCCACGCGCGCGGCGCTCGCGGCGTACGTGGAGCGGCTCTTCCCGGGCGAGGGCGCCGATCGAGCTCGCTGGCGAACGTCGATCGATCTCTGAGCGGTCGTCGTCAGGGCACGAGCACGAGCTTGCCCACCGTGCGACCCGACTCGAGATCGCGATGCGCGGCGGCCACGTCCTCGAGGCGATAGGTCCGCGTGGGCAGCGGCTTGAGGCGGCCTTCGCGCGCCCAGCCGAGGAGCTCGTCCATGCCGCGCGTGAGGAGCGACTGCTCGTCGAAGAGGTACGAGAGGTTGAACGCGAGCAGGCTCTTGTTCTCGTTGGTCATCGTGAGCGGAGAGAAGAGCGGCGTCCGGAGGACGTCCCACGCGAGCCGCAACCAGCGCACGGTTCCGCGCCCGCGCGGCAGCATCGAATGGAAGCCGTAGACGACGAGCCGGCCCGTGGGGCGGAGGTGCCGGTAGCTCTCGCGCAGGGTCTCGCGTCCGTTCGGATCGAGGACCACGTCGAACCCATCGGGCGCGGCGCGGCGCGCCATGCGCCAGAGATCCTCGCGGCTCTTGTCGATGACCACGTCGGCGCCGTATGCGCGCGCGGTCGCGATCTTGTCGGTGCGACCGACGACGGCCACGCTCTTCGCACCGGCGAGACGAACGAGCTCGAGGGCCGCGGTCCCCACCCCGCCCGCTGCCGAGTGGATGAGCACGGTGTCGCCTTCGCGAACGTGCGCGAGCTCGAAGAGCGCGTAGTGCGCGGTGAGAAAGACGGCAGGGAAGCCCGCGGCCTCTTCTTCGGAGAACCCCGAGGGGATCTCGAAGACTTGCGATCGCGGAACCACGACCGCGGACGCGTATCCACCGAACCGCGTGACGGCCATCACGCGTGCACCAGGACGGACGTCGTCGACACCCGGGCCGACGGCATCGACGATCCCGGTGACCTCGAAGCCCGGCGTGATCGGGTAGCCCACGTATTTGCGCGCCGACGCATACAGGCCCATGCGGGTGATGCAGTCGGCGTAGTTCACTCCGATGGCGCGCGTTCGCACGCGAACCTCGCCCGCCTCGGGCGACGGATCGGGCGCGCTCTCGACGACGAGGCGGTCGTAGCCGCCCGGCTTGGGGATGACGACTCGTCGCATCGGTCAGCCGTACCTCTCACGGAGGACGCGCGCCGCGGGGAGATGCGCGAGCGTGAGCGCGCTCATCGTCTCGGTCACCATGGCTTCGGGGCCGCACACGTAGGCGAAGGCATCCGGGCCCGCCGCGCGCGCCGCCTCTCCGAGATGCGCTTGAACGTGCCCGCGCAAGCCCGTCCACGCGTCCTCCGGACGCGAGAGCGTGACGAAGGCACGGAAGCGCGGGTGGACCTTGGTCCACCGCGCGACGTCGTCGGCCCAGAGCACGTCGTCCGCCGTGCGGGCTCCGAACAAGAGGACCAGCGGCGGACCCCCGTCGGGTCGTCGCGCGAGCTCGTCGGCGATCATCGCGCGGAGCGGAGAGAGGCCGGTGCCGGCCGCGACGAAGAGCCCGGGCGCCGTTAGGGCCTCACCCGCGCGAACGAACGAGCCGATCGGTCCGACGACCGCAACCGGCGAGCCCGCCGGGAGGCCGTGCATCGTGACGGAGCGTGAGCTTCCAGCGGCGTCGCGGGCGACAGCCACCTCGAAGGTGCCCTCGCCGCGCTCGTGAGGCGCGGAGGCGATCGAGTACGGAGCGCGGACGCTCTCGCCACGTGCGTCCTTGGCTTCGAGGATGACGGCTTGTCCGGCCGCGTGCTCGAAGGGGCCGCTGTCGAGCGTGACCACCAAGCGGCGAACGGTCGGCGTCAGCGGATCGTTTTGGACGACGCGCGCGGGGCGATGTTGCACGCGGCCATTGTCGCCGACCGGGCCGAGCCCTGTCGATCGGTGATTGGCGCTCCGCTCAGAACCGCACGCCGACCGAGGCCGCCGCGCCGCCGGGGGCGACGCCGCCCGAAAGGCTGACGCTCTTGGGTGCGGCGCTTCCCTTGTCGGTGAAGGCGACGATGAAAAGCGTGGCCGAGGCCACGAGCGCGACGGCGCTCACCGCGCCGATGGCGTCGGCCACGACGAGTCGCGTCTTCAGCTCGTCGCGCTTCTCCTCGGTGTAGTCGGGCGTTCCCACGAGCGCGTCCTTGTCGGACTTGATGCCGGTGAAGAGCGCGATGAACGCGCCCGCGCCGGCGAGGCCGAGGCCGCCCAAGATGAAGGGAAGGGGGCCGGGCCCGCTGCTCGTCTCGCCGCCCTCGCGCGATCCGCCGTCTTTCTCGGGCGCAGCGGGCTTGACCAGTCGCTCGAGGACGCCGTCGACGGCGCGCGCGCGCTCACCTTCGCGAACGACGATGACGCGCTCCGCCGCGCGATGGCCGGGCGCGGTGAACGCGAACGTGTGACGGCCTGGGTTCACTGGCGTCGAGCGGCCATTGGCGAGCCCCCCCTGGAAGGCATTGCCGTCGAGCGTGACCGATACGTTCGCCACATCGTGGCCGACATCGTCTTTGGCCGACAAGACCACCGTGGGCAGTCGCGCGTCGACGTCCGACTGCCACTCCGCGCAGTCCTTTTGGATCAGCTTGGGGCACGACGGCTGGGCGCACGTCACGAAGCGCGCGCGGGCCTCGATGAGCTTGCCGTCGTCGCGCAGCACCTGTCCGCTGCTCGCGGCGTCCGCGCACGCGCGGGCTGCTGCCGACCCGCGACCCTGCGCTGCGGCTGGGCCGGCGCTCACGAGGAGGACGAGCGCCAAGGGGCCAGACAAGGCTCGAGTGAAGCTCCGCATGGCTCGCGCCATCAGTCCGTACAGTGTCCCGACCGAACTGTCGAACGGACGGCGGCGGGACGCCCCATTTTCACGCTGGAGCGGGTGGCGCGCTTTTGGCGGCGCAAAAGCGCGCAGCGCCACCTCCACAGATTTATTTGCGTAATCGGTTGTGCGGCGCAGCAATTGTGGTAACGAGGCCGCAGCAACGCACTGCGTCATGAGACACTTCATCTCCACCCTCGATTGGTCCCGCAAAGAGCTCGAAGACGTCCTCACCAAGGCGGCGGACCTGAAACGCCGTCGCCGCGACGAGCGCGACCGCCGTCCGCTGGCGGGGCGCAGCATCGCGCTCGTCTTCATGAACCCGTCGCTGCGCACGCGGACCTCGTTCGAGGTCGGCATCTTCGAGCTCGGTGGGCACGCGGTCGTGCTCGAGCCGGGCAAGGGTGCCTGGCCGATCGAGTTCAAGGACGGCGTCGTGATGGACGGCGACGCCGAAGAGCACATCGAAGAGGTCGCCCGGGTCCTCTCTCGCTACTGCGACATGATCTGCGTGCGTGCCTTCCCCAAGTTCCAGCGGTGGGAGGACGATCGCGAGGACGCGGTCATCCAGTCGTTCGCGCGCTACGCGACGGTGCCGGTCCTCAACATGGAGACCATCGTCCACCCGTGTCAGGAGCTCGCGCTCATGCTGACGCTCAAAGAGCGCCTCGGCACGACCGACGGGAAGAAGCTCCTCCTCACGTGGACCTACCACCCCAAGCCCCTCAACACCGCGGTCGCCAACTCCGCCCTCGTCATCGCCGCGAAGTTCGGCTTCGACGTCACGCTCCTTTGCCCGACGCCCGAGTACGTGCTCGACGCGCGCTACATGGATGCGGCGCGCGCGATGACGCGTGAGAACGGTCGCACGCTCACGGTCACGCACGACGTCGACGCGGGCTACGCCGGAGCGCACGTGGTCTACGCCAAGAGCTGGGGGGCGCTCCCGTACTTCGGCCGCTGGGAGGAGGAGCGCCCCGTCCGCGAGGCGCACCGCCACTTCATCGTCGACGCCGCGAAGATGGCGAAGACCGACGACGCGTTCTTCAGTCACTGCCTGCCGCTCCGGCGAAACGTGAAGGCCACCGACGAGGTGGTCCGCTCGAAGCGCTCGCTCGTCATCGAAGAGGCCGAAAACCGCCTGCACGTGCAGAAGGCGCTGATGGCGCGCCTCCTGACCGGCGGCGCCTGATCCCCGCGCATTTCCTGGGAGAGACATCACAGATCATGGCAAGCGAACGAACGGTCATCCTCGCGTACTCGGGCGGCCTCGATACGAGCTTCTGCGTCCCGTACCTCAAAGAGCGCGGCCACGACGTCGTCACGCTCTACGTCGACACCGGCGGCGCTTCGGCGGACGAGCGCGGGGCGATCGAGAAGCGCGCCAAGGAGCTCGGCGCGGTCGAGCACGTGACGGTCGACGCGTCGCGCGAGGTTTGGGACGACATCGTCGTGCCGCTCGTGATGGGCGGTCAGCTCTATCAGGACCAGTACCCGCTCCTCGTCTCCGACCGCTACGTCATCGTGAAGAAGGCGCTCGAGCTCGCTCGCGCGCGCGGGACCAAGCTCTTCGCCCACGGCTGCACCGGTATGGGCAATGATCAGGTGCGCTTCGATCTCTCGGTGCGCGCCCTCGGCGACTACACGATCCTCGCGCCCATCCGCGACATCCAGGCCGATCACGCGAACGTGCGCGAGTACGAGCGCCGCTTCCTCGAGACGCGCGGCTTCTCGATCCCGGCCGCGCAGAAGCAGTACACGATCAACGAGAACCTCCTCGGCGTGACGCTCTCCGGCTCGGAGATCGACGACTGGAAGACGCCGGGCGAGGGGACGCACCGCTGGGTGCGCCGCCGCGCCGAGTGGCCGACGGGAAAGCTCCGCGTCAAGGTCGGCTTCGACCGTGGCGTTGCCGTGCGGCTCGACGGCGCGCCCATCGAGGGGCCCTCGCTGGTGCGCGCGCTTCACGAGAAGCTCGGCGCGTACGGCTTCGGGAGGGGCGTCTACACCGGCGACACCACCATCGGGCTCAAGGGCCGCATCGTGTTCGAGTCGCCGGCCCTCTTGGGCCTCCTTCTCGCGCACCGCGCGCTCGAAGAAGCGGTGCTCACGCGCGAGCAAAACGCGATGAAGCCGCTCGTGGCGCGCAAGTGGGTCGAGCTCGTCTACAAGGGCTTCTTCTACGAGCCGCTCAAAGAAGACCTCGAAGCATACCTCCGCAGCTCGCAGCGCTTCGTCACGGGCGACGTCGTCCTCGAGTCCGAAGGCGGCACGGTGCTCGCGGTCGAGGTCGACAGCGAGAACGTCCTCCGCGCCAAAGGCGCGGTCTACGCCCAATCTGCCGACTGGGGCGCGCGTGAGGCCGAAGGCTTCATTCGTCTCCTCGGCCAGAGCTCCGAGCTCTTCGCTCGCCTTCATCCCCCGCACCAGTCGTGAACGTGACGCCTGCCCCCCAGCGCCTCCGCAAAGGCACCATCCCCACGATCGCCGAGTCGGCCCGCGTGCTCGAGCACCTGCGCGAGCTCGTCGCGATCGACTCCACCAACCCGCCGCGACGCTCGGCGGCCATCGTGGAGCGCATCGAACGGACGCTCCGCGCGGCGCGCGGGTTCGACGTGCGATCGTTCGATCTCGGGGCCGGCTCGGTCGCCGTCCTCGCGACGCGCGGGACGCCCCGCGTCGTCTTCAACGTCCACCTCGACACGGTCCCAGTGGTGCCCGGATGGAAGCGCGAGCCGTTCGTGGTGTCGGTCGAAGGCGATCGGGCCTACGGGCTCGGTGCGTGCGACGCCAAGGGCGCCGCGGCCGCGCTCCTCGCCGCCGCGCTCGACTCGGACGCGCCAGTCGCGCTCCTCTTCACTACCGACGAAGAGGCCGGCGACGCGCGATGCGCGCGCTGGTTCATCGCCGAGCCGCGCGGCTTCGAGGCCGTCGTGGTGGGCGAGCCCACGATGAACCAGGCCGTCGTCGCGCACCGCGGCGTCGGCTCGGCACGCATCGCCTTTCGAGGTGACGCCGGGCACGCGTCGCGGGGGGGCGGCACGAGCGCGAACCACGCGCTCGTCGAGTGGGCCGGACGCGCGCTCGCCTTCGCCGAGGCGCGGCGTCGCTCGGGTCTCGACGTCCGCCTCAACATCGGTCGCATCGAAGGGGGCGAGAAGCCCAACGTGATCGCCGGCCACGCCGAGGTGCGCTTCGGCGTTCGTCCGCCGCCCGGCGCGTCACCCGCTGACGTGCTCGGCGCGCTGCTCGAGCTCGCGGAAGGTGCGGCCGAGAAGCACGTGACCTTCGTGGGGGAGTCGCTTCCGTCGCGCATGCATCGGGGCGAGGCGGCGCGTCGCATCGCCACGGCCTGGGGCGTGCCGGTGGGCGAGCCGGTCGACTTCTGGACCGAGGCCGCGATCTTCTCCGAGGTCATGCCAGCCATCGTCTACGGGCCGGGAAGCATCGGCGAAGCGCACTCCGCCGACGAGTTCGTCACGCTGGCGAGCCTCGTTCGAGCCGCCGCGGATTACCGCCGCGCGTTCACCACCTTCGCGACCGACGACGGCCGCGTCCTCGGAGCGCCCGATCCGTGAGCAGCACCCAAGACGTCATCGTCACGCTCCTCACCAACATCGGTTCGCGCAAAGAGGTCCAGCAGTACCTGCGGCACTACGCGAGCGTGTCGGCGCCCAAGTTCGCGGTGGTCCGCGTGAGCGGCCGCGTCCTCGATCAGAGCCTGGACAGCCTGGCTGCGTCGCTCGCGTTCCTCCGTGAGGTGGGCCTCGTCCCGATCGTGGTGCACGGCGCGAGCCCGCAGCTCGATCGCGCGCTCGAAGACGCAAAGATCGCCGCGCCGGTGGTGGAGGGGCTCCGCCCGATGACCCGCGAGGTGCGCGACGTGGCCCGGCGCGTGCTCCACGACGCCAATTCGCGCCTCGTCGAGGCACTCGAGGCCAAGGGGACGCGGGCCCGGCCCTTCACGTCGGGCGTGTTCGAGGCCGACGCCGAGCGCGACGCGCGCCTCGGACCGGTGGCCGTCGTGCAAAAGGTGCATGATGCATCTTTGCTGGCCGCCGCCCGCGCGGGGCACGTGCCCGTGGTCTCTCCGCTGGCCGAGACGCGCGATGGTCGCCTCCTGGTGGTTCACGCGGATGCGGCCGCGTCGGCCATCGCGCTCGCGGTGCGGCCGCACAAGATCGTGTACCTGACGGAGGAGGGGGGCCTCACCGACGGCGCCGGTCGCATTCGCTCGGCGGTGAACCTGGCCGAGGACCGCGACGAGGTGCTCGGGCCCGGCGCGCCGCCGGCCACGCGCCGCCGCCTCGGCGAGATCGCGGCCATGTTGGAGCGCCTGCCGCCCACGTCGTCGGTGTCGATCACCTCACCGGATCACCTCGCGCGCGAGCTCTTCACGCACCGTGGCGCCGGCACCCTGGTTCGTCTCGGCGAGCACGTCCGAAAGGTGTCGAGCTTCGCCGAGCTCGATCGCGAGCGCCTGCGCGCACTCCTCGAGGAGTGCTTCGGCAAGCGCCTCCACCCGGGCTACTTCGACGACAAGCGGCCCTTCCGCGTCTACCTCTCCGAGTCTTACCGCGCGACCGCGATCCTCACCCTCGAGGACGGCGTGCCGTACCTCGACAAGTTCGCCGTGACACCCGAGGCGCAAGGCGAGGGGATCGGCGGATCGATCTGGAGCCGCATGCGGCAGGAGACGCCCAAGCTCTTCTGGCGCTCGCGCGCGGAGAATCCGGTGAATCCCTGGTATGCGCAGAACGCCGACGGTCTCTACAAAACGGATCGCTGGTGGGTGTTCTGGTGCGGCATGCGCTCGTTCGCCGAGATCGGCGAGAGCGTCGCGCGCGCGCTCGCCATGCCGGCAACGCTCAAAGAGCCGGCGCCCGCGCAGGCGGTGCCGTCATGAGCGCGCGCCGCAAGCTGCGCGTGGGCATGGTCGGCGCGCGCGGTTACGTCGGGAGCGAGCTCGTGACGCTCCTCGCTCGCGCGCCCGACGTCGAGATCGCGTGGCTCACGTCGACGACCGAGGTGGGCCGAGACGTGCGAGAGCGCATCTCCGCCGCGCCGGCCGGGCTCCGGTTTTCGAGCGGCGACGACCCCGAGGCTCGGCTCGCCGAGCCGGTCGACGTCGTGGTCCTGGCATTGCCGAATGGCGCCGCGCCGGCATGGGTCGCTGCCGTCGATCGCGTGCGCGGCGACGCGGTCGTGGTCGATCTGAGCCAAGACCATCGCGCGGACCCTCGCTTCGCGTACGGCCTTCCGGCGCGCCGGCGCGAGGCGATCCGTCGCGCCCGTCGCATCGCCAACCCCGGCTGTTACGCGACGGCGATGCAGATCGCGCTCGATCCGTTGGTGCCGTGGCTCCACGGCCCCGCGCACGTCTTCGGCGTGAGCGGTTACAGCGGCGCCGGCACCGCGCCGTCTCCTCGGAACGATCAGGCGCGCCTGCGAGACAATCTCCTCCCGTACTCGCTGGTCTCGCACGCGCACGAGCGCGAGGTAGCGACCGAGCTCGATCACCCGGTGCGCTTCATGCCGCACGTCGCGCCGTTCTTTCGTGGGATCACCGTCACGATCTCCGGCCGTTTCGCGAGCGCGCGCGCGGCGGCCGAGGTGACCGCCGCGCTTCGCGCTCGCTACGCCGGTGAGCCGCTCGTCGTCGTGTCGGACGACGTGCCGTGCGTGCGCGACGTGGTGGAGCGTCACGAGGTCTTCGTCGGTGGCGTGGAGGTGGCGCCCGATGGCCGCGCGTTCGCGCTCGTCGCGACCGTCGACAACTTGCTCGGGGGCGCCGCCACCACGGCGCTTCGCAACGTCAACCTCGCGACCGGGCGATCCGAGCTCGCGGGTCTCGAAGGAGCTGCGGGATGATCGAGCTTTGGCAGAAGCCGGGGGCTCTTGGTCCCGACGCCGAGATGATGCGTTTCACCGTGGGCGACGATCGCGCCGTCGACGCCGTCCTCCTTCCGTTCGACGTGCGCGCGTCGGTCGCGCACGTGCGCGGTCTCGGGCGCATCGGCGTGCTCTCTCCCATCGACGCTGAACGACTCGCAGCGAGCCTCGTCGACGTCGGTCGCACCTTCGAGCGGGGCGACCTCACCATCGACGAGCGATTCGAGGACGGGCACTCCGCCCTCGAGCACGCGCTCGTGGAGCGGCTCGGGGACCTCGGCAAGCGCGTGCACACCGGTCGGAGTCGCAACGATCAGGTGCAGGTCGCGCTGCGCCTCTATGCGATGGATCGCCTGTCGACGGCGCGGGCGCGCATCGCTGCGGCCGCGGAGGTGCTCTTGGCCCGCGCCGCGGCCGACGAGCGAACCCCCATGCCGGGCTACACGCACCTCAAGCGCGCGGTGCCGTCGTCGGTGGGCCTCTGGCTCGCCGGCATCGCCGAGGGGCTCATCGACGATCTGGAGCTCGTGGGCGCGGCGGAGGCGTTCGCCTCGGCGAGCCCGCTCGGGACCGGCGCCGGATTCGGCGTGAATCTGGCGCTGGATCGGGAGGGGGTCGCGCGAGAGCTCGGTTTCGCGCGCGTCGCCTGGAACCCCATGAACGTGCAGAATGCACGCGGCAAGACGGAGCTCGTCGTGCTCGGCGCGCTCGAGTCGGCGCTCCTCGACGCGCGGCGCTTCGCGTGGGACCTCTCGTTCTTCGTGAACGAGGAGCTCGGGTTCGCCGCGCTGCCCGACGAGTTCACCACGGGCTCGTCGCTGATGCCCAACAAGCGAAACCCCGACGCGGCGGAGCTCTTGCGCGCTGCCTACGCCTCGGTGCTCGGCGCCCGCACGGAGATCGCCGCGACGCTGTCCCTTCCGAGCGGCTATCACCGCGATCTCCAGCGCACCAAGTCCGCGTTCGTGCGAGGCGTCGAGGGCGCGCTCGCGGCGCTGTCGATCTTCGCGCGGCTGGCCGGTGCGTTCACCCTCGACCCGGCGCGCATGCGCGCGTGCATCGATGGCCCGATGTTCGCGACCGACCGCGCGCTGGAGCTCGCGCGCGCCGGTACCCCGTTTCGCGACGCGTACCGCGAGGTGGGCGTCGCCGTTCGTTCGGGCGCGTCGGCCCCGGCCGACGACGTCGAAGCCAGTTTGGCAGCGCGCGTCTCCCCGGGCGCGTGCGCCGATCTGCGCCTCGACGACATGCGTCGGCGCCTCACGACCTTGAGGCGAGGCGCGGGATCGTCCGCCGAGGGGGGCGTTCGATGAGCACCGTCCTCGTTCTTTGCCCCGGGCCCCTCGCCCCCGGCGTCGACGCGGGCGTCGATACGCTGGCCGCGCTGGCCGTGCGCCGCCTCGAGCGGGATCACACCCGCGTGGTGGCGCTCTCGCCGACGCCGACCGCGGGCGCGTCGCTCTTCGCCTCGCGGGCCTACGCAGAGCCGCTCGACGCGCGGGCCATCATGGGCGCCGCGTCGCGGGAGGGCGCGAGCGCGATCGTCGCCGCGTTCGCCGGCAAGGACGGTCTCGCGCTCGCCTGCGGAGAGTCGCTCGGCGCTCCGATCCTGGGGCTCCCACGGCCGGGCGCGCTCGGCGGGCTTTCCCTCGCCGCGCCCGAGCGAGCGCCACGCCGCGCCGTCGTCGAGCTGATTCGCGATCGCGACGGGGGGTCCGTCGTCATCGGTGCACTCTGCACGCCTTCTGGCGGTCCGCTGGCCGACGCGACGATGACGACGCGGCCGGGTGACATCGACCCAGGTGTCCGCGTCGCGATTCGGCAAGCGGAGGCGCTGCTCGCCGACGCCGGCGCGTTCGGGCTCTTCTCGATCACGCTCGCGGTCTTGGGCCGCGGAGAGGCTCAGCTCGCGGAGATCGTCCCGGGCGCGCGCTTCTCGACCGCGGTGATTGCGCGCGCGACGCGCTATCCGATCGCCGAGGTGACCGCGGCCGTGCTCGGCGGCGCGTTGCTCCGCGACGTGTCGGTTCGCACCGGACCTGCGCTCGCTCCGCCGCGCGCCGCCGAGCTCGAGCGGCAGCCGGTGACGATCCGCGCGCGCTACCCCGAGGCGAGTGAGTCGGCCACCACGGCGATCGCGCAGCGCGTCGTCCTGCACGACGTCGCGGACCCGCCGCCCTCCGGTCCGTCGGTGCTCGTGGTCGGCGCAGGACCCTTCGAGCTCGATGGCGTCCCCGGCCGCGCCGCCTGGGCGGCCTCGACGGTCCTCGCCGCGCAGCGCCTGGGGCACCGCGTCGCGGTCGTCGACGACGACCCCGGATCGCTGGCCGGCGCGCTGGCGGACCACTGGTTCGTGGCGTCCCCGCTCGAAGCGCAGGCATACGTCGGCGCGGCGAGTGAAGGAGCATTCGTCGCGGCGAGCGCGGAACCCCATCGCGTGGCGAGCGCGCTCACGGCGCGCGGCGCGCACGTTCTCGATCTTCCACCCGTGGTGCGCGAGCGCGCGCGCGGTGCGGCGTTCGGCGTGCACGCCGACCCGGCGGCGCGGAAGCTCGACGTGGTCGTTCTCGGTGACGGCGCGCGCACCGCGGTGGTCTCCGTGGTCGAATACGTCGAGAGCGCAGCCGTGAATGTGGCCGACTCGACCGCGTTCGTGCCCGCCCAGACCCTCCCCGAGCCCGAGCTCCACGCCATCGAGGAGCGCTCGCGCACGCTCGTCGCCGGCATCGGCGGTCGCGGCCTCGCGACCTTGACCTGGTCGCTCTCGCGTCGCGGTCCCGGGCTCATGAACGTCACGCTCGGGCCGTCGAGCATCGCTCCCTTCGTCGCGCGGGTCGTGGGCCTGGACCTCTCGTCGATCTCGACCGAGCTGTCGGCGGGCTCGACGCTCCGCTCGCTCGGTCTCGCCGACGTGCCCACGCCGGCGTGGGTCGGCGCGCGTGAGGTCGCGCTGCCGGGCGCGCTGCTCGCGACCTCGACAGCGACGCTCGGGAGCTCCCGTCGATCGATCGGCGAGGCCATGGGGCTGGGCGAAACGTTGGCCGGCGCCTATCGGAAGGCGCTCTCCGGCGTCGGTCTTTCGCTCGACGCGCATCAGGGCGCCGACGCCGTGCTCCTCGCGCCTCAGGAGGCCGATGCGGCCGCCGTCGCGGAGGAGGCGCGTCGGCTTCATCCGCTCGGGCTCCGGATCTTGGCGATCGGTCCCTTGGTCGATCTCCTTCGCGCGATGCGGCTTCCGTTTCGCGAAGTCGACGCGGCCGAAGCCGAGCGCGCGCTGGCGAGCGGCGACGTTCGCCTCGCGGTGGTCACCGGCCTCGGCGCCGCGACCGACCCCGAGCCGCGCGCTTCACTGCGGAATCGCGCGCTCGCGGCGTCCGTCCCTTGCTTCACGTCGCCGCTCCTCTTCCGTGCGGCGGCGGCCGCGCTCGTCGAGGGGATCTCCGAGGCCGTTCGCCCCCTCCCTTGACCCGCGCCCGCACGCGGTTTCAGGTATCGTCATCGGGCGGATGAAGATCGCGACCTGGAACGTGAACGGGTTCCGCGCCCGCGAGGCGCAGCTCACCGCGTGGATGGACGCCGAGTCACCGGACGTCTTCTGTCTTCAGGAGATCAAGGCCGAGATCACCCAGCTTCCGCTCGCGCTCGGCGGCTTCTCGGCCTACGAGAGCTTCTTCCACGGGAGCGCCGGGTATTCGGGCGTCAGCGTTCACGTCAAGCGCTCGTGGGCTGCGGAGCGCCCGCGCTTCGTGGTGCCTCACTTCGATTTCGAGACGCGCATCGCCTGCGCCGTGATCGGCGACGCGACCTTCGCGTCGGTGTACGTGCCCAACGGCGGAAAGGACTTCGCCGCCAAGCTGACGTTCCTCCGCGCGCTGATTGCGTGGGCCGACTCCGAGATTCGCGCCGGTCGTCGCCTCTTCGTGTGCGGCGATCTCAACGTTGCGCATCGGCCCATCGACGTGCACGAGTCCGAGCGAAAAAGGACGATCGGCCAGCGCGCCGACGAGCGCGCCCTCATGGACGAGCTCTTGGCGGTGGGCCTGGTCGACGTCGTTCGCGCGGTTCACCCGAGCGACGAAGCGTTCTTCACGTGGTGGCCGTACTGGCGGGAGGCCCGCGCCAAGAACGTGGGCTGGCGCATCGACTACGTCCTCGCCCCGCCCGCGATCGCCGAGAGCGTCACGTCGTGCGTCTCGCAGCGCGACGTCGGCGCGAGCGATCACGCGCCGCTGGTCGTCGCCACGAGGGAAGGCGCGTGAGGGTCGCGCGCGCCCGCTTCGCGCTCGTGCTCGCGCCCGTCCTCGCGGCGTGCCCGAGCGTGCCGCCGCCGGAGAGCCCGCCCGCGCCGGTTCGTGCGTTGGTCGACGCCAGCGCGCCGGCACCCGGCGACGCGAGCGCGCCGATCGACGCGGCGCCCCCCACGCCTCAGGCCGCGTTCGACGGCTCGGAGATCGATCGCGCCGTCGCGGCGAGTCTCGCCGATCACAAGCTCCCAGGATGCGTCGTGATCGTGGGCAGCCGCGACCGGATCCTCTTTCGGCGCGCCTACGGTGAGCGGAGCGTCGAGCCCACGCACGAGCCGATGGACGAGGGCACGATGTTCGACCTCGCCAGCTTGACGAAGACGATCGCGACCGCGACGAGCCTCTTCGTCCTCGTCGAGCGGGGCCGAATCGATCTCGACGCGCCCGTCGCGAGCGTCCTGCCCGCGTTCGGCGGCCGCGGGAAATCGACCATCACGGTGCGACAGCTCCTGCTCCACACGTCGGGCTTGCCGCCGATCACGCCGCGGAGCGACTACGCGCGCGGGATCGGTGACGCGATCGCCAAGATCGGCGCGACGCCCACCAGCGCCGCGCCCGGGGCCCGCTTTCGGTACTCCGACGTCGGCTACGTGGTCTTGGGCGAGCTCGTCGCGCAGCTCGCCGGCAAGCCGCTCGACGTCTTCGCGCGCGAGGAGGTCTTCGCGCCCCTGGGAATGACGGCGACGTTCCGGCCGCCCCCCGAGCTTCGCGCGCGCATCGCCCCGACCGAAAAGCGGGACGGCGTGATGCTGCGCGGCGAGGTCCACGATCCCATTTCGGCCGCGCTCGGCGGCGTCGCCGGCAACGCCGGCCTCTTCGCCACCGCGGATGACGTGGCGCGCTTCGCTCGCATGATCCTCGGGCGCGGCGCTGTCGACGGACATCGCATCCTCGCCGAGGGCACCGTGCGCCGCATGCTCGCGGTGCACGACGTCCCGAACGGGCTTCGCGCGCTCGGGTGGGACGTGAAATCGGGCCTCTCGCACAATCGGAGCCCGCGCTTCTCGATGCACGCCGTCGGTCACGGTGGCTACACGGGGACGTCGCTTTGGATCGATCCGGCGCGCGATCTCTTCGTCGTCTTCTTGTCCAACCGCGTTCACCCGGACGGCAAGGGAGCGATCAACCCGCTCGCCTCGGCGGTGGGGACGGCGGCCGTCGCCGCGGCCGACAAGCTCGCCGAGCGAGGGCCCGAGGCGCCGCTCGAGTGCCCGGTGCCGCCGGCCAAGGTCAACGTGGGCATCGACGTGCTCGCCCGCGAGGGCTTCCGCCGCCTCGGCAGCGGGGCGGTCGCTCTCCTCTCCAACGCGGGCGCGCGCGCCGCCGACGGCCGCACCACGTTCCAAGTGCTCCGTGAAGGACTCGGCTCGCGGCTCGCGCTCCTCTTCGTCCCCGAGCACGGCTTCGGCGCGGATCTCGAGGGACGCATCGCGGACGGTGCGCTCGACGGCGTGCCGGTGAAGAGCTTGTATGGTGCACGCTTCGCCCCCGACGACCACGCGCTGGACGGTGTGGACACCGTCGTGGTCGATCTGCCCGATGTCGGCGCCCGATTCTTCACGTACGGCGCGACGCTTCATCGCCTGCTGCGGGCCGCGAGCGCGCAGGGCAAGCGCGTCGTCGTCCTCGACCGACCCAATCCGCTCGGTGGCGCCGACGTGGAGGGGCCGCTCGAGGTGCCGCCGGGCTCGTTCGTGCAGCACCACCCCATACCGATCCTGCACGGGCTGACGCTCGGTGAGCTCGGCATCATGCTCGACGCCGACGAGCATCTCGGCGCCGCCTTCGACGTGGTCCCCACGACCGGGTGGGCCCGAGGTACGGCGTTCGACGCGACCGGGCTCGCGTGGACGCCGCCTTCGCCCAACCTGCGCACGTTCGGCGCGGCCCTCGCGTACGGAGCGACCTCGCTCGTCGAGGCCACGAACGTGTCGGTCGGCCGCGGCACGCCCGAGGCGTTCACCGTCGTGGGCGCCCCGTGGCTCAAGCCCGCGGCGGTCATCCGCGCGCTCGGCGAGACGCCCGGCGCGACGTTTGCTGCGACGACGGTCACGCCGACCGTGGGCCCGTATTCCGGGACGAAGGTCCCGGCCATCGCGCTGTCGATCACGGACCGAGCGGAGTATCGGCCGGTGCGCGTGGGCCTCGCCGTCGCGGCGGCGCTCGCGGCGACCCACCCGAACGATTGGGACACCAAGCATCTCGGCGATATGATCGGCACGAGCCTCGCCGATCTCGTGCGGAAGGGGACGCCGGCGGCAGCGCTCGAGGCGTCGTACCGCGAGGCACTCTCGGCCTTCGTCGCCAAGCGCGACAAGTACCTCCTCTATCGCCCGTGCGTCACTCAGCTCGCGGCCGCGCCCTGACGCGCGTGCGGCGTGCGCTCACGCCTCGGCGGGTGGAGGCGGGGCGTCGTCGCCCTTCGACTGAGGATGCTCGGGCGGCGCTTCGCGGCGCGCGCTTCCCTCGAGAATGGCTGCGACATGCGCTCCGAAGAGGACGAGCACCGAGGCGAGCCAGAACCAGACGAGCACCACCATGACGATGGCGACCGGGCCGTAGACCAGGTTGTACTGCCCGAGCTTCGTCACGTATGCGCTGAAGAGCGGCATCGCCACGACGAGGAGGCCCGTGGCTGCCATCGCCCCCGACGCGGCCGCGCGGAACGGCGGGCGCGGGAACGGAATGAACGAGTAGACGAGGACGAGCGCGCCACCGAAGAGGAGCGTGCGGGCGAGGGCCGTCGCGACGGTCACCGACACTTGCGTCGCGAAGGGGAGGGCGCGCGCGGCGAGATCGAGCGCCAGACCGGCGAAGGTCCCGACCAGGAGCACGACGCCGGTCAGCCCGAGGAGGAGCACCTCACGCGCGAGCGAGAGAAAGAATCCCTCGTGACGCGGAGCGCGACCGAGCGCCTGATCGAGCGCGTGAGTGAGCGTCGAAAAGACGCGGCTCCCGGTCCACGCGAGGAACACGAGAGCGAGGACGCTCACCTGACCGCGCTCGGCGATGGCCTCGCTCACGTCGTGCGCGACGACGCTGCTCACGGTGGGGAGGAGGTGGCCGACCCCGCCCACGATCTGCTGCATGGCCCAGCCCTGATCGACGAAGAGCGAGGCCACCGTCACGCCGAGCAGCGCGCCCGGAAAGACGGAGAGGAGCGAGTAGTACGCGAGCGCCGCGGCCCACTCGGCGCCGTGTCCGAGATAGAGGTTCTTGGCCGCCGATCCGATCGTGCGCAGCGTGCGGAGGGCGGGATGCATCACGAAGCGGGCCCGCTCGTCAGGCCGCGACGACGATGCCGTACGCGGCGACGCCGTCGGCGCGGAGGGCGCGGCGCATCGGCTCGAGCTTCGAGCGATCGCCGGCGATGGCCGCGGCGATTTCGGCGGCGAACTCGTCGAGCGTCTTGCCCCCGCAGGCCTCGAAGTCGCCGCCTTCGTCGCGGACGATCTTCGCCCACTCGCGCGCGGGCGCCTCGGTCTTGGGCGCGAGGACGAGGGATTCGCCCGCGCCGCCGACCGCGATGCCGGCCGCGACGAGCGACGCGCCGGTCATCCCGAAGAGCGCCGACGGGACGGGCCGACCCGAGAGGAGCTCGACCATCGCCGTCTCGGGCGCGTCCGCTCCCACGGACTTGGCGGCCGAGCAAATCGCGCGGACGAGGTGCACGAACGGATCGGTCACCGCTTCATCGGCGGCGACGGTCGCTTCTTCGGCGACGTCGTTGGCGGTCTCGCTGGTGGCATCGATCTTCCACGCGATCGCGATCTCGTCGCGCGGAGCCGACGGAACGATCACCGGCTCCGGCGTGCGCTCCTCTGCGATCGACTCGGCGACGACCGGCTCCTCGGCAACCACGGCCTCTGCGATGACGACGTCGGGTGCGCTCTCGGCGACGACTTCCACGGCGGGGATTGGATCGGCGACGACGGTCGCTTCGACGCACGCTTCGATCGCGATGACGGCGCTCTCCTCGATGGCGCTCGCGGCGACGATCTCGACGCTCAGCGGCGCGCGGTCGACGATTTGCTCGACGTCGGCCTCGGCGACGATCGCGAAGAGGTCGGGAGCGATCGGCGGCAGGGTCGGAAGCGTGAGGCTCGAGAACGTCGCGAGGTCGAAGTCGTCGCCCGCGTCGTCGATGGGCTCGGCGTCGTCGTGGCTCGCCACCGCGGCCACGAGGCGAATCATCGAGTCGCGCGGCGCCTCGGGCGCCTGGCCGACGATCTCGATCTCGGTCTCACTCGACGCGAGCTCGGGGAGGTCGTCGACCACGAGGACGTCACCGTCGCCGAACGCGTCCTCGACGTCGGGGAACACGTACGGATCGATTCGACCCGCGTGGAGGTCCGGGTTGGCGTTGGGGAACTCGGAGGAAGCGTAGAGCGGTGCGCGCATGACCTTGTGTCATGTCGTAGCGCGCACATTGTCCTACATCCAAATTCGCGGGGATTCGTCCCGACTTCGTTATCGAAGTGCTTGGCGAACTCAGACCTCGATGCTGTCGCCGCCCGGGCTGCTGAAGTCCATCTGCTCTTGGCCGTCCCAAGTGCCGCCCTGCATGTCCGGTGTCGCGTTGTTGTTGGCGTCGTTGTTGAAGGTCATCTGCTCTTGGCCGTCCCAAGTGCCGCCCTGCATGTCCGGCGTCGCGTTGTTGTTGGCGCCGTTGTTGAAGGTCATCTGCTCTTGGCCGTCCCAGGTGCCGCCTTGCATGTTGGGCGTGCCGCCGCCGTTGTTGTTGAACGACATCTGCTCTTGGCCGTCCCAGGTGCCGCCTTGCATGTTGGGCATGCCGGTGCCGTTGCCCTGACCGAGCGACATCTGCTCTTGGCCGTCCCAGGTGCCGCCCTGCATGTTGGGCGTGCCGGTGCCGTTGCCCTGACCGAGCGACATCTGCTCTTGGCCGTCCCAGGTGCCGCCTTGCATGTTGGGCGTGCCGGTGCCGTTGCCCTGGCCCGTGAAGCTGTTGCCGAACCCGCTCGAGTGATTGCTCGAGCCGAAGTCGTTGCCGTCCTCGCCGCCGCCGCGGCTGCCGTTCGACGCGCCAGAGAAGCCGGAAGACGGCGAGCCGCCGCCACGGTTGCCGCTGCTGGAGGAGCCGCCGCCGCCGAGCTTCGAGAGCGAGCCGATGAGCCCGGTGATCGATTGAATGGCGCTCGCGGGGTTGAATTGACTCGCCGCCGGCGCGTGAGCCGCGGGCGCGGGCGCGTGCTGCACCACCGTGGGAGCGTGCGGCACTTGCGGCTGCTGGAACGTCGTCGTCGGGTGGAGCGCGTTGGGGAAGCCTCCCGGCACGACGGTGTGCGTCCCGAACGGACTGAACTGAGGCCCGGCCGCGTGGTGGAACGGATCGCCGCCGCCGATCGACGAGGGCGCATGCGGGTCCCCGCCCATGTGCGTCTGCAGGGTGCGGAGGTTGATGCCGCCAGAGACGGCTTCGAGGGCGTCCAAATCGAGATCGCGCTTCTTCATGACGATGCCCATGGGAGCAAAGGCTCTGCCAGCGCACCGCATCGCCGAGACCCTTCGAACCTCCCACAGAATCAGCGTGTTGAGCCCCGCACCCACATCGCCGCCGGATCGGCTGGGGTGGCGCCGTCGCCGCACCGAGACACGCCAGCACGGCAAGGCGACGGCGAGGGGCGACCCACTCGAGCGGCCGCGATCGTGGGCTCATCTCACGGCTCAACGCCCAGCGGCGAGGTGCGCGCGGATCTCAGATTGAGTGAGCGATCGGTCGAAGACCGCCATCTCGTCGAGGTCGCCAGCGAACGCGAAGTCGACCCGGAAGAGGTCGCCGTTGTCCTCCGGCAGGGTAGGGATCGGCGCCTGACCGACCATGCGGCCGTCGACGTACGTCGTGGCCAGCGAGCCGTCGAAGTGGCCGCGTCGGTCGCCGCGTCCGTGCCACCGTCGACCAAGGCTACGACGGCCGTTGCTTCCGACCCACCGTCGGTCGGCAGGGCGCCGTCGGCGAAGACCATCGAACGAGCGAACGCGTGAGCACGCGCCAGCGCACGTGAGCGCGAGCGCGCCCGCGAGGCGCGTCAGAAGGTCAGCCACGGTTTGGGCGCGCTGGCGACGCGGTCGGAGCCGCTCGCGAAGTAGAACGCGGCGGCGACACCGAGCGAAACCACACCCACGGCGAGGCCGACGTCCCCGATCAGGTACGTCGTGCGCGTGGCGTCGACGTCGGAAGTGCTGCACGTCGGCTTGCACTTCTCGAGGTCGGCGTAACGCGCGTTGCCGTAGAGCCCCAACGCTCCGAACGTGGCGAGCCCCGCGAGCCCGACGACCCCGAGCACGATCGTCGGCGTGGGCACTGAGCTCTGCGACCCACGATCATAAGGCAGCGGCGGTCCCGGCGGTCCGGGCGTCGGTGGCGCCGTGCTGACGGGCGCGAGCTCGACGACGACATGGCGTCCACGTTCGCCTTCGGCCAGCACGACCTCGGTCGTCTTGCTCTCGCCGCCTTCGCGCACCGTGATCACGTGACGGCCGGGATCGAGCTCCACTGCGCGACCGAGCGGCATCCACGCGCGTTCGTCGATCTGGACCGCGGCGCTCGGCACGTCCGCTCCGCCGCGGCGCACCGAGACAGTGAGTGAAGGCATGGCCGTCTCCACCTCGGAGAGCCACCTCACGCAGTCGGCGCGCACGGCCTCGGTGCACTCCGCGAGGCACGTGGCGAGCTCGGTCTTGGCGCGCCCGAGCTCGCCGCGTTTGCGCGCGCGCTGGCTCTCCGCGTACGAGCTCGCGCAGCGCGTCTTGTCGCCGGCCAACGCGAGCCCGGACGAAAAGAGGTGGGCCGAAGAGAGCGCAATCGCCACGGCGACGAGCGACGAACGAGTCATTGACACTCCGGTTTCAAGACGCGCACGCCGTCCTTGTCGAGGGTCCAAGGCGGCGTGCAGCTCACGGCCGGACGCCGCGGCGTGCGCCGTGCGCTGGGAGCAGGTCGCGCCGCGGGCGGCGGCGCTTCGACGGCGGACGCGGTCGCGGTGGTCGGTGCAGGCGGCAACGGCGCGATCATGGTCGACGCCGTCGCCTCGGCGGTCGTCACGACCGACACCGGCGTGGCGCTCACGGGCGTGATCGTCGCATCGCCGGCGGGCCGAACGACGATCTTGAGGGCGAGCACCCCGATCGCGAGAAGGACGCTCGTGGCCGCACCGATGGCGAACGCACGCGCGCGGGCGCTGGTGGGGACGCGGGAAGAAGTGACTCCGTCGAACGCGGTCTCTTGATCGGTGATCGGGCCGCGGGGCGGTGGGACCGGCGCGTAGCCAGGTGGAGTCGCGCCCGAGATCTGCGTGTGCGGCGATTGCGGACCCGTCCGCGACGACTGGGGCGCGCTCGATGGCGCGGGCGGCGTCATCGCCGGCGGCGAGACCGGCATCGTCGACGACGGAGGCGTCACTGCCGCCGCCGGCGTTCGACCCGCGCCGAGTCGTGCCGGCGTGCGTGGCCCGCCGCCCGAGAGCTCGAGCGCGAGCGCACGCGACTCGATCAGATCCCCGGCCACCTCGTCGACCCAGCGGGCCACGGCGCGGCTCGAGGCGGCGGTGAGCGCACCCTCGATGGCGTCCGCGAACGCGTGCGCGGTCGGGTAGCGAGCGTCAGGACGTTTCGCGAGCGCGCGGAGGATGATGTCGTCGAGCTCGCGCGGCACGTTGGGCGCGTACTGGCTCGGCGGCGGCGCCTCCTCTTCGACGGCGCGCATCATCGCGGCCATCGGCGTCTCGGCGGGGAAGAGGCCGCAGCCGGTCACGAGCTCCCAGAACATGACGCCCGCCGCGTACACGTCCGTGCGCGCGTCGACCTTCTCACCGCGGATCTGCTCGGGCGCCATGTACGAGGCCTTGCCCTTCACCGAGCCGTCGCGCGTGGTCTGCGACCGACCCACGGCCTTGGCGATGCCGAAGTCGAGGACACGTGACGTGCCGTCGGTGCCGACCATCACGTTCTGCGGAGAGACGTCACGGTGCACGATCTTGAGCGGGCGTCCGCGCTCGTCCTTGGCGGTGTGCGCGGCGTGCAGGCCCTCGAGCACGTCGAGCATGATCTTCGCGGCGACGTCGAGCGGGAGGGGACCGCGGTTGGCGGTGGCGAGGTTGGCGAGGCTCGCGCCCACCACGTACTCCATCACCAGGAAGACGTCGTTTCCCTCGACGACCACGTCGAGGGTGGGGACCACGTTCGCGTGGCGAATGCGGGCCGCGAGCCGCGCTTCGTCGAGGAAGAGATCGGAGAACGCGGGATCCTTCGCCAGGTGCGGGTGGAGGCGCTTGATCGCGACCACCTTGTTGAACCCGCCGGGGCCGAGCATCTGGCCGAAGTGCACCGTGGCCATGCCGCCCGACGCGAGCTCGGACAGGAGCACGTAGCGGCCGGCGATCTCGCGTCGCTCGATCACGATCTACGACGATATCACCCTTCTCGAGAGGGCGTCCCCTTCGCGGCCGGTCGGCCTCGGTGCCAGCTCGCGGCGCGGCCGGGCTTCAGTCGAAGTGGCCGTGGCGCCCCGCGCCGGAAGCGAAGCGCTCCGCGCCGGGCAGCGACTCACGCTCGAGGACGTGCATGGCCCCGGTGGCCTCGGCGCGAAGCGCCGCTTCGAGCGTGACGTCCCATTGGTGGATCGCCGAAGCGCGGTCGGCCAGCATGCATGCCTGCGGGAAGCGTGCGATCTCGAGGGCAAGCGCCTCGGCCGCGGCGCGCGTCTCGCCTTTCGGCACGACGCGATTCGCGAGGCCCCACGCGAGGGCCTCGGCCGCGCCCACTGGGCGACCGGTGAGGATCATGTCGAGCGCGCGCCCCTGGCCGACGACACGCGCGAGGCGCACCGTGCCACCGTCGATGAGCGGCACGCCCCAGCGTCGGCAGAAGACGCCGAAGGTCGCGTCCTCGGCGACGATGCGCATGTCGGCCATGAGCGCGAGCTCGAGCCCACCGGCGACGGCGTACCCTTCCACCGCGGCGATCACCGGCTTCTTGATGAAGCGGCGCGTCGGCCCGAGCGGTCCCGGTCCTTGTGGATCCACGTCGTTGAGCTTGCCCGAGGCGACGGCTTTGAGATCGGCGCCCGCGCAGAAGGTCCCGCCTTCACCGTGGAGCACGGCGACCGCCGCTCCGTCGTCGGCTTCGAACTCGTCGATCGCGCGGGAGAGCGCGTGCGCAGTGTCGCGGTCGACCGCGTTCTTGGCGCCCGGTCGGTGGAGGAGAATCGTGGTGACCGGACCGGTTCGCTCGACGCGGACGCTCACGACCCGCTCTTCTTCGCGTAGCGCGCGAGGACCGACGGGACGAGGTACTCGTCGAAGGCGCGCGCGAAGTCGTACTTGGCTTTCCAGCCCCAATCGCGCGCCGCGCGGTGATCGTCGACGTCCTCGGGCCACGAGTCGACGATGCGCGCGCGCGCGACGTCCGGCTCGTAGGTGATGTCGGCGCTCGGGAAGCTCTTCTTCACGCGCGCCGCGATCTCCGCCGCGGACGCGCTGAAGCCGCCGACGTTGTAGGCGGTTTCCTTGAGCGCGTCCTTGTCGGCCTCGAGCAGCATCATGAGCGAGTCGACCGCGTCGGGCATCGTCATGAACGGGATGCGCGCGTCCGGTCCGACGAAGCACTTGTACGGCTCGCCGCGCGCCGCGGAGTGGAGCATCTCGGGGCCGAAGTCGCTCGTCCCGCCCGTGGGTACCGTCTCGGCGGAGATGAGGCCGGGGAAGCGAATGGACCGGAAGTCGAGCCGCGAGGCGGTGGAGAGCGCGCCCATCTGACGGAAGAAGTGCGTGAAGTAGCGGCCGAGGTGCTCGCAGTAGAGCTTGTTGCAGCCGTACATCGTGATCGGCGTGTTCCAGTGCTCTTCGCGGATCTTGCCGACCTTCTTCTTCTCCTCCACCGACGGGAGGCCATAGACGGCGATCGAGCTCGGGAGGACGAAGCGCACCGCGCGCCCGAGGCGCTGCGATTGGGCCTGCGCCACGCGGAGGAGGTGGAGCGTGCCCTCGACGTTGATCTGGTGTGCGAGCTCCGGGTCCCGCTCGCCGCGGGTCGAGAGGAGCGCCGCCAAGTGGAACACGACGCCGATCTCGTGGTGCGCCGCGACCTGATCGAGGAGGTACCGATCGAGGATGTTCCCGGCGTACGTCTCGTCGCAGTACTGCCGGTACGTCTCGGGGAGAGGCGTCAAGTCGACGGTGACGATGCGGTAGCGGTTCCCCTGGCGGAGGCGGGGGAGGAGGGCGCGGCCGATTTCGCCGTTGGCGCCGGTGACGAGGACGACGGGGGTGCTCATGGTTCGCTCCGGAAAATCGCGCGCACCCTACCGGTTTTTCGGGCTGCCGACCATGCGAGGCGCGTGCGCGGTCGTGCTGCACTGCAGCGTGACGGCGGCGGCCGAAATCCCCAGTTCGAGGATGATTTTGGCCGCGGGCGCTGTAGGCTCCCCGCCCCATGTTCACGCGGGCCCGAGATCAGTACCGAAAGACCATCGACGAGATCAAAGAGAGCGGCCTCTACAAGGCCGAGCGTCGGATCGCCGGCCCGCAGGGCGCGTCGATCGACGTCGTCTCTCCCGAGGGCAAGAAGGACAAGGTCCTCAACTTCTGCGCGAACAACTACCTGGGCCTCTCGTCCCACCCCGAGGTGCTCGCCGCCGCCCACCGCGCGCTCGAGTCGCACGGCTTCGGCATGAGCTCGGTCCGCTTCATCTGCGGGACGCAAGACCTCCACAAGGAGCTCGAGGCCAAGATCTCCGGCTTCTTCGGCACCGAGGACACCATCCTCTACAGCTCGTGCTTCGACGCGAACGGAGGTCTCTTCGAGACGCTCCTCGGCGAAGAGGACGCCATCATCTCCGACGCGCTGAATCACGCGTCGATCATCGACGGCATTCGACTCTGCAAGGCCGAGCGCCACCGCTACCCGAACGGCGACATGGCGGCCCTCGAGAAGGCGCTCCAAGCCACCCAGGGGAAGCGCCTTCGCCTCGTCGCGACGGATGGCGTCTTCTCGATGGACGGCTACCTCGCGAAGCTCGACGTCGTGTGTGACCTCGCCGAGAAGTACGACGCGATGGTCATGGTCGACGACTCGCACGCGAGCGGGTTCATCGGCAAGACGGGCCGCGGCACGCCCGAGCACTTCGGCGTGGCCTCGCGCATCGACGTCATGACGTCCACGCTCGGCAAGGCGCTCGGCGGCGCGGCGGGCGGGTTCACCACCGGCAAGCGCGAGATCATCGAGCTTCTCCGTCAGCGATCGCGTCCGTACCTCTTCTCGAACTCGATCCCGCCGGTCGTGGCTGGCGCGTCGATCGCCGTCATCGATCTCCTCGGGAAGTCGACCGCGCTCCGCGATCGCGTGATGGCCAATGCGCTTCGTTTCCGCTCGGGCATGAGCAAGGCGGGCTTCGCCATCAAGGACGGCATCCATCCCATCGTGCCGGTCATGCTCGGAGACGCTCGCCTCGCGCAAGAGATGGCGCAGAAGCTCCTAGGCGAAGGCATCTACGTCATCGGCTTCTCGTTCCCGGTCGTTCCCAAGGGCGAGGCGCGCATCCGCGTGCAGCTCTCGGCCGACCACACCGACGCGCAAATCGATCGTGCGATCGACGCCTTCACGCGCGTGGGGCGCGAGCTCGGCGTGCTTCGTTGACGATCGCCGACGATTCGGTCCGCACACGTCGGGCGATTCGTCTTACGATCGAGATCGCAGCGCACGGAAGGAGGCCGACATGAAGCCCGAAGTCCTCGTCGCCACCGATCTCAGCGAAGCGTCCGACGAGGCGGTGCGGCAAGCGCACGGCCTGGCTGCGGGCGGTCCGCTCTCGGCCGTCTACGTCATCCCGCGCCTGGCCACGACCGGGCTCGATCCGCTGTTCCCGCCGGCGGCGCTGCAAGCCACGCTCGACACGCCCGATCTCGAGGTTCGCGCGCGCGCCGCGGTGACCGAACGCATTCGCGCCCTCACGCATCGCGAGAACGTTCCCGTCGAGGTGCGCCTCGGCATCCCCGAAGACGAGATCGTGGCGGTCGGCCCCGATGTCGGCACCATCGTCGTCGGCAGCCATGGCCGCACTGGCCTCGCGCGCATGCTCCTCGGGAGCGTGGCGGAGAAGGTCGCGCGGCACGCCAAGTGCGACGTTCTCGTCGCCCGCGCCCCCCACAGCGAGTCTCCGGTCGTGGTCGTGGCCACCGATCTCACCGAGGCTTCCGACGCGGCGTTCCAGGCGGCGATCCGTGAGGCGACGCGCCGCTCGGCGCGCCTCTTCGCCGTCCACTCCATCGAAGATCCGCACGTCGCGGCGTACAGCGAGCTCGCGGCCGCGTTCGGTCTCTCGTCACTCGGTCCGCCGCCCGAGTTCGAACGCGATGTCCGTGAGGCGCTCGGCTCGATGATCGCGAAGCGGCTCGCGCACTCGCAGGTGATCGCCGAGTCGGTCGTCGCCTCGGGGCCGCCCGCGTCGGCGATCGTGCGCCTCGCCGAGCAGGTTCACGCGAGCCTCGTCGTGATCGGGTCGGGCAAGAAGACCACGCTCGAACGCGTCGCGCTCGGCTCGGTCGCCGAGAAGA
Source organism: Polyangiaceae bacterium (assembly GCA_044224815.1). GTDB lineage: Bacteria > Myxococcota_A > Polyangia > Polyangiales > Polyangiaceae > JADJCA01. The sequence continues at coordinate 97,788 of JBGAJR010000009.1, read as the reverse complement.
TCGTGCGCCACGCTCCGTGCTCGGTGCTGCTCGCGCGTCAGTTGAGCGCGTAGAAGCGGGCCAAGCCGCGCGGATCGGCGGGGAGACCCTTGGCCACGAGTCGTTGCGACAGATCGCGCTCGCCCCGCGACCGCTCGGTGACTTCTGCCAGGCGGCGCAAGACGAGCCGTTGATCGCGCGTGAGCGACATGGGCGAGACCGGCGCGGGCGCGTCGGGGAAGACCAGGTCGAGGAGCACCTCGAAGAAGGACTCCGGTAGCTCGCGCTCCGCGCGCTCCGCGAGCACGGTGAGGAGGTGCGTCGCTGCCGGGACGGCGTCGGCGGGGCGCGCGGTGAGCGCGGCCTTGACGTCGTTCGTGAGGACGCGGCTCGTGGCGAGCTCGTAGCGTTCGCGGAACGTGGGATCGGGCGTCGCCAGCGCCGAGACCAGAACCGAGAGACGCTTGGGCGGCGACGCCTCGGGGCTCTCGGGGTCGGGGAGCGCGACAGCAGCGAGCACCCGCACGAGCGGGTCGTTGGCGTCGAGGAGCGCCTCGAGGAGCGTGCGCGCCGGCCCGTCGCCGACGTAGCCGAGCCCGAGGACGAGGTGCGAGACGACGATCTCGTCGTTCGCGTTCTCCAGGCTCTTCACGATGCGGAGCGAGAGATCCGCCGGGCGTGCTGCCGATTGCGCGAGGCGCTCCACGAGGCGCGCTGCCTCGGTGCGGATCTCCGCGTGAGGATGCCCGAGCAGTTGGAACGCGATGGGTAGCTCGCGGCAGAGCGCGACGTGCGTGCGGTGTCCGTAGAGGAGCTCCGCGGTCATGGGATCGAAGTGACGGTAGAGCGCGCTCGACGCGCCGCGAACGAAGCCGAGAGCGCGCGCGACGCGTCCACTTTGGACGCGCGGCGCGGAAGGAGGCGCGAGCACGCGTCGGGCGACGTCGCCGACCGCCGACGCCAGGAGCGGGCGTCGGCCCTCGGCGCGCGGGTACGGATCGCGGTCCCACGCCACGGTGGCGATGCGCCGGAGGAGCACGAGGACGTCGGCCGCTCCGCGCACGTCGGCGGCCGCGAGTCGGGCCAGGAAGGGCACGACGTGCGAAGTGACCTCGCACACGGCGCCGTCGATCCCGTCGTAGAAAGGAAGGATGCGCGTGCCGAGCGTGACGAGCGCGCCGCGCCGGGCCTCGACGTCGTCGCTCGCCACGCCGCGCAGCAGAGCCGGGACATCGATCGCGGGGCCGCGCAGGTGGCGGAGCCGTGACCAATCGACGGCCTCCGCGGCGCGGAGCACCACTGCGGCGTTTTCGGTGGGAGCGAAGGCGGCCATCGGACACGCGATCCTGTCACAGGTCCGGCCGCACCTCGAGAGATCCGGGACCGATCCCGAGCGCCATGAAATCCGAGTAAACTCCGCGCTCATGCGCTCCTGTTTCGTCCGTGGCTCTGCCGTCGCCCTCTTCGCGCTCGTTCTCGCCGGCTGCCGTCCCAAGCCGCCGCCGCCGATCGCAGAGGCCGCGAGCCCCACTCAGACCGCGGTCGCGATCACGCCCGGCGCACCGAGCGCCGCCACGCCGCTTCCGGTCACGCCGCCTTCGCCGAACGCGCGCACGGAGGACGAGCGAAACACGATCGCGATCTTCCGCGAGGTCGCGCCGTCCACGGTCTTCGTGACGCAGACGCGGGTCGTCGTCGACTTCCTGGGGGACTCGGAGGAAGTGCCCGCGGGTGCCGGCAGCGGGTTCATCTGGGACACGGCGGGGCACATCGTCACGAACTTCCACGTCGTTCAAAAGGCGCAGTCGCTCAAGGTCACCTTCATCAACCAGCAGGTGTACGACGCGCGCCTCGTCGGCGTGGAGCCGCGGAAGGACATCGCGGTCCTCAAGGTCAACGCGCCGGCCGAGCTCTTGAAGCCCATTCACGTGCCACAGAGCCTCGTCCTCGACGTGGGGCAGAAGACCGTCGCCATCGGCGCGCCGTTCGGTCTCGATCACACGCTCACCACGGGCGTCATCAGCGCGCTCGGTCGGCAGCAGCGCGGCATCGGTGGGGTCACCATCCGCGACATGATCCAGACCGACGCTGCCATCAATCCCGGCAACTCGGGCGGACCGCTGCTCGATTCCGCCGGGCAGCTCATTGGAATGAACACCATGATCTTCAGCGCGGGCTCGGCGCGCGGTGAGGGGCAGTCCGCCGGCATCGGTTTCGCGGTGCCGGTCAGCAGCATCGCGCGCGTCGTTCCGCAGATCATCAAGACCGGGCGCGCCGAGACGGTGGGCCTCGGCATCCAGATCGATCCTTCGGGTCGCAACGAGCGGCGCCTCCGCATCGAGGGGGTCATCGTGATCGCGGTGCCGGCCGGCAGTCCGGCCGCGCGCGCCGGCATGCGTGGGCTCTCGCAGACCGCGGGCGGCGTGATGCTCGGTGACATCATCGTCGGCGTCGACAAGAAGAAGGTCGCGACCTACGACGATCTCTATCAGTCACTGGACGCCCATCGTCCGGGCGACAAAGTCGAAGTCGTCGTGCAGCGTGGGGAGCAGAAGGTGGTGCTCACCATGGAGGCCGTGGTGCTCTGAGCTGCGCGGCGCCGCTCTGACCCACTGCGCCAAACGCCCCGCGCGGCGCGTTACGTTGTCGTAAGGGCCGTTACGCTTTCGTAAGGCGCGAAGACGGGCGCGCCGCGAGCGTTAGAGTGAGCGTGATGGGGCGGAGGTGGCGTGCGCGCGCGGCGAGCGCGGCGGTCTCGGCGTGTGCGCTGGCCGCCACAATCCGCGCGCGCGCCGAGGAGGGGTACCCGCTTCTCGAGCCCCGCGTGCCCGCCGACGGTGACGGAGTGCCGTATCCCGCGCCCGTCACCAGCGGCGACGTGACGGGTCGCATCGGTGCATGGCTCGAGGGCGGCGTGCGCTACGAGGCGCGCGGTGGGACGTTCTCCCTCCCGTCGGTGTCCACGTTCCTGCGCGACATGCCCGCGTCCTCGGTCTCGCTCCCGGTTCCGTCGGCGCGTTGGACCATGGGTCTTGCGCTCAGCGTCTCCGTGGGGCCGCTCGTCGTACCCGTCGGCGTGTCCGTGTCGGGCTCGGTCGACGACGGTGGCGTGGCGCTCGCCTCCGTCGACGGGACGAGCGCGCGCGTTCTCGGCTCCACGCTGCGAACCGTCACCTTGATGCCTGGAGGCATCGGCTATCGCGTGCGGACGCGGCGCGTCGTCGCCGGGGCCACGCTCGTACCCGTGGTCGATCTGCGGAGCGTGAACGTCGAGCTCGCGGTGGGCGGGACCACGCAGAAGGTGCTCGCGAGCGCGACGACGCTCGGAGCGCGTGCCGATCTCGATCTCTGCGCGCGTCTCGAGCCGTGGGCCGCGCTCTGCGCGTACGTGAGCGCCGACGTCGTGGGACCGAGCGCGCTTCGCGCCCTCAATTCGGGACTTCGTTGGGAGGTGGGACAGTGAGCGTGTGGACGAGGCTCGGCGCGATCGCCGCAACGCTGCTCATGGCGAGTGGCTGTAACTCGGGGGATGCGCCGGTGGTGGACGATGCTCCCGTTCCCACGTTCGGGAGGCGACGCGTGACGGTGCTCGTCGAAGGCTGCACGCTCGACGCCGGCCAAACGTCCGCGCTCGACAGCGCCGCCGCGCACGCGGTCGTCACCGAGGTCGTCCTCGTGTGTGGAAAGCTTCGCGAGAGCGGCGTGGTCGCCCCGGTCGACGACGAGGCGCGTACGGCGCTTCAGGCCACGCTCGCGGCCGTGCGCCAGCGCGGGTATCGCGCGTTCGTCGGCGTCACGTTCGGGAGCGACCTCACGGAATTTCCCACTCCCTACGCCGCGGACGTCGTGCTCGCGCGCCTGGGGGACGAGGGGTTCCGCACGCGCGCCGCGGCCAACGTGACCGCGCTCGCGGCGGGCGCGGACGGCCTCGATCTGTTCTTCCTCGAACTTCCGCGCGGCGTCCGCGCCACGTTGCCGGCGCTGGCGAGCATCGTCGCCGATGGCCTTCGTGCGCGTGGGTCGGCCACCCTCGAGATCGTCGCGCCGCCATCGGCGCCCGAGCCGGAGAGCGCGTACGACCTCGGCGCTCTCGCCCGTGACACGGCGCGCTTTCGGCTGATGACCCTGGATTTCTCGTGCTGCGGCGCCCCGCCCGGGCCGAGCATCGACACGGGGTGGGCGGTCGACGTGGCCCGCGCGACCCGCTCGGCGGTCGGCGCGCGGGGCATCGACGTCGCGTACCCGCTCTACGGCACCGACTGGTCCGAGGCGGGTAGCCGTCCGATCTCGTACGCCGACGCGCACGTCCTCGCCGAGGCCCACGGCGCGTCCACCGAGCGGAGCGCCGCCGGAGAGCTCACCTTCACGTTCGAGGACGAAGCCCATCACCATCACGAAGCGTGGTGTCCGGATCACGTGTCGGTGGCGCGGGCGCTCTCCGCGTGGTCGGCGCTCCCGTCCGACGTCGGCGTCGTGCTCTACGGGCTCGGCGCCGAAGACCCGCGGCTCTTCTCGGTCCTCGCGGAGCGCGCGCGATGAGGGGGGCTTCGATCGTCGTTCGCGGGGCGGCATCCGATCCGCTCGCCGAGCATGCGCGAGCGAACGAGCTCGCGCGGCGCTTCCTTCTCTTCGACGCCTTCGTCGGCGGGGAGCGGCGGGTCGATCTCATGCCGATCGTTCTTTCGCGTGACGTCCATGCGGCCGCGGTGTCGACCGCGGAGCGCGCGTTTCGGGTGGTCAGTACGATCGCGGCGCGCGCGCACCACGACGAGATCGAGTCGCGCCTTTACGGCTTCGACGACGACACGCGCGCACTGGCGCGTGCTTCCTTCGCATCGGGAGACGACGCGGTCTTCGCGCGGGTGGATCTCTTGTGGGGCCAAGACGGCCGGTGGCACGCGTGCGAGATCAACGCCGACTGCCCGGGCGGACACAACGAGGCGGTCGCGCTCCCGCGCCTCTCGCGCGAAGCGGGCGTCTTGGGCGGACCGCTCCACGATCCCACCGCCGCGGTCGAGCGGCTCGCCGACCGGCTCGCGCGCGCGTCGGGTGGCGCTCCGGTCGCGCTGCTTTACGCGACCGGTTACGCGGAGGATCTCCAGGTGGCCGCGATCGTGCGCCGGGCGCTCGCGGCGCGCGGCGTCGACGCCGTGCTCACCGCGCCGACGGCGCTCCGCCTCCGCGGGCGCGAGCTCTTCGCGGGGAAAACGGCGGTGCGTGCGCTCTATCGCTTCTATCCGACGGAGTGGATGGCTGGGCAGGACAACGTGGGCGACATCGCGCGCGCGGTGGCGGAGTACGGTGTCCGCGCGGTCACGGGCTTCAGTGCAATATACAGTCAATCCAAGCTCGCCTTCGCGCGGGCTCACGCGCTCGCTCCCGCCGACGCCGGCGGCCTGCCGCTCACGTTCGCGGTCTCGGACGTGGGGGCCGAGCTCGAAGCCGATCGGTCGCGCTGGGTGGTGAAGCGCGCGATGGGCCGCGTCGGAGATCAGGTGTTCGTCGGCGCGCTTCTCGCGCCCGAGGCGTGGCGCGAGGTGGCGGCCTTCGCGCGCGCCCAAGACGCCGGCGGTGAGCCGTGGATCGCACAGGCGTACGTCCCGCAGGCGCCCGTGCCGACCCCGTGGGGGCCGCTCTACGTCACGCTCGGCGCCTATGTCTTGGACGGGCGATTCGTCGGATACTTTGCGCGGGTCACGCCCGAGACCCACGTGTCGCACGATGCGCTGTGCCTTCCGGTCTTCGTCGACGCGAGCTCGGTGGGGGAGGCGACGTGAGAGGCCGCCTCGCGCGCGATCTTGCGCTCGCGACGAGCGCGCTCGTGATCACGGGCTGCGGTGGTCACGCGTGGACGGCGGCCGCGGTGGCCGAGGCGCGCGGACCGAACCCCACCGGCGGCCGGCAGGTCTCGGTCCCCGCGCGCCTCGACGCGTGGCTGCGCTGGCAGCTCCCGCCGACGTTGCCGTGGGCTCGCTACGAGAAGCTGACGCTCCTCGCCTCGCTCGACGACGTCCCGCGACCGGCCGTCTTGCCGGACGTGATGGGCGCGGAGATCGTGCAGCGCGCCGAGGTCGCCGCCGTGGCGCTCGCGCGGCGCGGCATTCCCGACGACGTCCTCGTCGTGGTCGATCTCCGGGGTGCGGCCTCGGTCGCGTTCGGCGCGGCGCTCAGTCACCGCGCGAGCGCGCCGGTCGCGCTCGTTCCGACGTTCAACCACTGGCCGGCCGAGGACGAGATGATCCCCGCCGTCGAGACGCTGACCGCGATGCTCGAGATGGCGCCGCGCCTCCCGCCCGCTGATGCGACGCGGGTGACGCCGGTCTTCCTGCTCGACGCGTGGCGGCTCGCTTACGCGGACGAGGCCGTGCCCGACGAGGTGCTCGACAACCGCTACTTCTTGAACGCGGCCGATTTGCCCGACGCCGCGACGTTGCGGAGCGCGGGCATCCGTCGCGTGCTCTACGTGGTGGAGGACGAGCTCGAAGCCGAGCGCGAAGAAGACGATCTCAACGCGGCGTTCGCCGCCTACGAGGCCGAAGGGCTCACCCTCGCGATGGTCGATCTGGCTGGCCTCACACAGGATCTCGATCTCCACGACGACGAGCGGCGGCTCGTCGTCGCGACGCGGCCAACGATCCTCCACGACCACGGCTTCTTCGTGCGCGCGCGCGGCGCGTTCGGTGGAGCGCTCGGTCGACCGTCGCCCTTCCACGGGAGCGCGCTCGGGTCGGTCTTCGGGAGCGGCGCCGCGCGCGGCGGCGGCGGGTGACCGTCAGAACCAAGTACCGCGCGGCGTCTCCGGGTGCGCTGCGCCGGCCAAGGCATCGATCGCGGCGTCGGCCGACGGTACGAACGTGACGAAGTCGCGGTAGTCCGCGCGCATGAACCCGTCGGCGATCGCGCGCTCGATCTGCGCGCGCATCGGCGCGTAGTAGCCGTCCACGTCGACGGCCACGATAGGCCGATCGTGGATCCCGAGCTGCTTCCACGTGACGACCTCGAAGAGCTCCTCGAACGTCCCGTAGCCGCCCGGGAGCGCGATGTACCCGTCGGCGTGGGCGCTCATCTTGGCTTTGCGCTCGTGCATCGTGCTGACGATCAAGAGCTCGGTGAGCTTCGGATGCGCGAGCTCGCGGTCCACGAGGCGACGCGGAATGATGCCCACCACTTTGCCGTCTTCGGCGAGCGCCGCGTCGGCGAGCGCGCCCATGAGCCCGACCGCCGCGCCGCCGTACACCACCTTGGCGCCAGCGCGCGCGAGGCCCGCGCCGAGCGATCGGGCCGCCTCGAAATGGGCTGGGAGCGCGGCGTCGCTCGAGCCGCAGAAGACCGTGAACGATGCGCCGCGCAAGTTCATGCGCCCGTGAGGTTACGGCAATCGCTTCGCGCTTCGCGAACGGATTGCGTCAGGCGCGGGCCGCTCACCCATGGTCTGCGACGTGGGCGCTTCGCCGCGCACGGCGCGCCGATTGCATCGCATTCGTGCATGGCTTTCCACCCCGAGGCACGGATTCCATCCGGCGGCAGCGCAGGGCTCGCGGTCGAGCCCCAGGAGGCGCCGAAGACGCCGCGCGTCACGACGCGCCGGGTGGTCGGCGTAGCCGGCTTCGCCGCGCTCCTCATGCTCGCGATCGACGAAATGGTCGATGCGGGGCACGGGCACCTGGGGCCCATTCGCATTTGGGAGACCGCGCTGGCCGACACGATCGCGCCGTCACCGACCTTGACGACGCTGCTCGTGGTCGCGTTGCACTTCGTCGTCTCGACGCTCTACGCGGGGCTCATCGCGGCCATCGTGGTCCGGATGACGGCGAGGCAGTCGGTGACCGTCGGGGCGATCTTCGGCTTCGTGCTGTACGCATGGCACTTTTACGGCATGACGCCGTTCGTGCCGTGGCTCGCCGCGGGCCGCGACGTGGTGAACCTCTCGGCGCACCTCGTCTTCGGCGTGGTCACCGCCACGCTCCTCCGCGCGCGCTCATGACGTGAGCGCGCCGACCGTGGCGCGGTAGAGCACCGCGGCGCGCGGGGTGGCCGCGCGGATCTCGTAGGGCCCGTCGGCGCACGCGACGAACACCGACTTGCCGGACGCAAGCTCGACGCGCGTCGTGCCGCACGCGACGTGCGCTGCACCCTCCGTGACGAGTAGAATCTCCGGGCCCAACGGTGTGGAGGTGAAGACATCGCCAGCCGAGAGCGTGACGCGTGAGAGGCGGAAGTCCGGCGACGGGGTGTCGTAGACGGCCTCGTGCGCGCCGACCGCTCGCGCGACGATGGGCCGCGTCTCGCGGGCCTCGAAGTCGAGGACGCGGAGGAGCTCCGTCAGGTCGACGTGCTTGGGGGTGAGCCCACCGCGGAGGACGTTGTCCGAGCTCGCCATGATCTCGACGCCCGTACCGCGCAGATATGCGTGCATGTTCCCGGCGGGCAGGTAGATGGCCTCACCGGGCGCGAGCGTCAGGTGCCGGAGGAGGAGCGCGCTCACGGCGCCGACGTCGCCTGGGTACATCGCGGACAAGGTCACGCTCCAGCGTGCCGCGTCGGCGAAGGGGCCCGGTGCCGCGGCGAGCCGCGCGCACGCCGGGATCACCTCGGCGAGGAGCGCGTCTTTTTCGGCGCCCGTCATGCGCATGAGCGCTTCGAACGTCGAGCGAATGCCGTTCGGTCCGGTGAGCATCCCGGCGAGCGGCGCGAGGCGCGGCACGTCGAGCGACGAGAAGAGCCGCGCGCTCTCCGCAGCCTCACGAAAGCCGCATAGCGCGTCGAAGGGCGTCAGCGCGCAGAGGAGCTCGGGCTTGTGGTTCGCGTCCTTGTAGTTGCGGTGCGGCGCGTTGCGCGGAACGCCGCGCGCCTCTTCCTCGGCGAAGCCTGCTTCGGCTTGAGCCTTGCTCGGGTGCGCTTGGAGAGAGAGAGGTCGCTCGGCCGCGAGGACCTTGAGGAGGAAGGGGAACGCGCCCCCGAAAGCGCCACGAACGCGCGCGCCGAGAACGTCCTCGGGCGACTCCTGCGTCAGCGCGAGGAGCGTCGTGTCGAGGCCCTCGAGGCGAGACGGCGCCGCCGGGTGGGCTCCCATCCAAAGCTCCGCTTCGGGCCCGGCCGACGGCGCGCGACCTTCGAGAGAAGCGATCGCCGTTCGCGAGCCCCAGTCGTACCCCTGAACGACGTTCACCAAGCGATGCACGGCGCGCCTCTACAAGACCTCGCCGAGGACGCGCGCGAGGGCGCGGGTCTCGACGATGTTGTCTTCGATGGAGCAGTAGGTCCACCCGCCGTAGCGACCCACCGAGTACACGCCGCCGGCGGCGAGGATCGGCTGGAGCCGCGCGACCTCGGCGAGCGACGCCTTGGTGATGTGCACGTACGCGGGATCCATCAAGACGTGGTGCTCGGCCACGAGCGTGTGCCCGTCGATGACCTTCTCACGCGCGAGATCCGCGAGGACGCGGGCGCGCATCGCCGGGGCGTCGATGGTGCCGGTGCGCGGACAGCCGATCTCGACGTAGAGGCTCATGCGGCCGCCGTCGAAGATGTTGTCGTAGAAGCCGACTCGGTAAAATCCGAGGGATTTGTCGGGAAAGTACATCCAATGGACGTCCTTGGGTCCCTTCTTGTCGAAGCCCAAGTTGAAGACGAGCACGCGGTTGTACGTGAACGCCGACGCGTCGAACGAGACGCCGGTCATCTTGAGCAGCCGATCGAGCGGCGCCGAGGTGACGAGCTTGTCGTACGCGATCTCGCGCTTCTGGGTCTTGGCCACGCGCCGCCCGAGATCGATGCTCTCGAGGCGCTCGCCGTAGCTCACCGTGCCCTCCGGCAAATCGGAGAGGAACGCGCGCACGTACTGGATGGCGCCGCCGCGCGGGTAGGTGAAGCTCGAGTTGTAGCTCGAGTTGTCGGGCGCCTTCATGTTGCGCACGATGTCGGCGATGTCCGCGTGCGGGAAGAACCGCCCCATCGCGTCGACGTCGAGCGTGGTGAGGTCGCACGCGTAGAGCTTCTCGTTGTACGGGATGAGGAAGCGCTCGGCGATGCCGCGCCCGAAGCGCTGGTAAAGCATCTCCGAGAAATTCGCCGGCTTCTTCCCGGTCTCCCGGAAGTAGAGATCGTGCAAGCAGTCGATGAAGTCGGCGCGCGGGAGTTGGTGGATGTTCTTCTGGAACGGGAAGTCGATGTCGAGGCCGGCGAAGCGAATGAGCGACTTCTTCTCGACGGTCTTCACCTCGTCTTTGGGCATGCGCGCCCGGAGCCACTCCTCGATCTCCTTGTGCTTGAAGTGGAAGAAGTGGCCCGAGTAATCCCAGACGAAGCCGTCTTTCACGATCGTCTTGCAGTAGCCGCCGGGCTCCGTGTCGGCCTCGATGACGTGGACCGTGCTCGCGTCGACGGGCTTGTTCTTGGCGCGGGCTTCGGCGCGGATCGCGCTGGCGAACGAGAGGCCGCTCATGCCGGCCCCGACGACGAGGTGCTTCACGTGTTCCATGGGGGCGGGGAGCATACCTCGGGTCGCGTCCGCTTCGACGCCCGAGCGAGCGAAACCGCTCGCCGCCGGCCGCGAGGCTTGTCGCGTCGCCCGCGCGGCCCGACATACGCCGGAAATGGCCGTGCACGTCCTCGAACGCGAGCAAGTCGTTCCGCGCCCCGTCTCCGAGGTGTTCCCGTTCTTCGCCGATGCCTTCAACTTGGAGCGCATCACGCCGCCCGAGCTCCGGTTCGAGATCGTGACGCCGCCGCCCATCGAGATCCGCGCCGGCACGCTCATCGACTATCGGCTCCGACTCTTCGGGGTGCCGTTCGGCTGGCGGACGTTGATCGAGTCGTTCGAGGACGGCGTCTCGTTCGTGGATCGGCAGCTCCGAGGGCCCTACAAGCGCTGGCATCACACCCACGCGTTCGAAGCGATCGGCGAGGGACAGACGCGCATGTTCGATCGGGTCGAATACGAGGTGCCGCTCGGGCCGCTCGGCGAGATCCCGCGCGCCCTCTTCGTGACGCGGCAGGTGAGCCGCATCTTCGACTACCGACGCGAGGTCATCGCGCGTCAGTTCGGTCGTTCGTAGGGGGCAGCGCCTGCAGGGCTTGCACCTCGGCGCTGAACATGCGGGCGCCTCGTGCGCTTGGCGCGCGAATCGTGCGCAAATTCGCGATGTTTGGGGAGGCCCGCCGCGGTACGGACGATGCTTGAGCATCGGCCATGAGCAAGCCGATCCCGACCATCTCCAAGTACATGACGACGAGCCCGCACACGATCGGCGTCGACCAACCCATGGCGCACGCGCACAAGTTGATGCGCGAGCACCGCATTCGGCACTTGCCGGTCTTGCGTGGTGGTCAGCTGATCGGAGTCCTCTCGGACGGTGACCTGCACCTCATCGAGACCCTGAAGGACGTCGACCCTGAGAAGGTGCTCGTCGAGGACGCGATGACGCAGACGCCCTACTTCGTCTCGCCCGAGACCCCGCTCGACGAGGTCGTGGGCAACATGGCGGAGCACAAGTACGGGTGCGTGGTCGTGATGCAGAACCACAAGGTCGTGGGCATCTTCACCACCGTGGACGCGTGCCGCGCGTTCGCGGAAATGCTCCACGGCCGCCTCTCCAAGTGAGCGGCAGGCACGACTGGCGCGTCCGCGTCAGTTGAGCCCAGCAGAAGAAGGGGCGCCGAGGTACGTGATGGCCGCGAGCCACGCCTCGGCGCCGCCCGCTTCGGTGATGGTCTCGTAAAGCGTGCGCGTCAGCGACTCGACGAAGAACGGTCGGTCGAACGTGGCGCGGAGATCGGCTTCGGTCACCCGCCTCGGCCCACCCCAGTTGGGCTCGTGATCGCTGAAGCAGAGGATGAAGAGCTCGCCGCCCGGGCGCATCACGTTCGACAGCTCTTCGCGGTACGTCACACGGCCCTCGTCGGAGAGCGTGTGAAAGAAGCCGCTGTCGAGCACGATGTCGAAGCGGGTGGCGAGCGCGCTCACGCTGAGCGCGTCGTGCACGAGGAACTCGGCGTTGATGCCTCGCGTTCCGGCTTTGCGGTGCGCCTTGGCGACCGCGGCCCGCGCGGCGTCGACGCCCACCACCTCGAAGCCGCGCTCTGCGAGAAGGAGCGCATTTTCGCCGGTGCCGCACCCGAGATCGAGCACGCGGCCCGGCTTCATGCGTCCGGACTCGACGAGCTCGGCGATCGCGCGCTGCGGCCGTCCGATCTCCCACGGCGGCGTGCCTTCGTACATCCGATCGAACGGGTTCGGCGGCGGCATGGCTCCTCGCTCAGCTTACGGCGCGCAGGGCGCGCGCGGATGCGATTCGGCGTATTGTGCCATGACGCGCGCGGGGGCGCCGCGCGTCCTCCTCGCATGGAACGCTTTCGCTCCCTCGTTCACGACGCGTTTCTCGCCGACGTCGGCGCGCTGCGGCGCGTCCTTACGCGGCGTCTGCGCGACGACCAAGACCCGTTCGCGGGCGCGCGCTTCGCGTGGGAAGCGTGGCACGTGCCCGGTCAGTTCTCGCAGCTTCGCGCGCCCGCGCGCGCGATCCTCGGCACGGCGTGCGAGGCGCTCGAAGCGCGCGTGCTTCGCGTGGTCGGGCGTGAGCTCGGCGCGGCGCGCCTCGGCGGCCCGCTGTGGATCAGCATCCTCCGTGACGGGGATTTCCAGTCGCTCCACCGGGACTCTCCGAACGGCGACTTCGCAATGAGCTTCGGTCTCGGCCTCGAGTCGCGCTTCCGCGGCGGAGAGACCCTGATCGCGCGCGACGAGCTGCTCGACTACTTCGGGCGTGGCGCCCACACGGACGCGCAGGCGAGCGCGCCGCTTTTCGACGAGATCGCTTCGCGCCAGAATCGGCTCGTCGTCTTCGACGCGCGCTTGCCGCATGCGGTGCGCCACGTCGAGGGGCCGCGGGAGGCGCGCTTCGGCCGCATCGCCGTGCAAGGCTGGCTGCGCGCGGAGACCGTGGTCCTCGCGGGGGACACCACGCCCGTGGTCGGCGCGCTGACGCAGTCGCTCCGCTCGCTCGGGCGCTCGCTCGGAGCGGTGGATGGGCTGGTCGTCGTCGGGCTCACGGCGCCGCGCCGTGCCGGGCGCGCCGCGGCGGAGCTCCGCGCGCATACGCTCGCGCCGACCGCGGCCACGTCGTCGCCGAAGGCCTCGGAGATTGCAGCGCGCGTGGCGCGAGCGCTCGCGAGCGCGCGCCTACCGCACGGGGCCAGCGCGACCGCGGTCGTGCGCGTCGTGCCCGGAAAAGGTGCGCGCCTCGTCGCCCCAACGCGACCGAACGACGCTATATAACTCCGGCGATGGCCACCTTTCAGTTCCAGGACATGCTCCCGCTCGGGCACGACGACGCGACGCCGTACCGTCTCCTCACCAAGGATCACGTCTCGACCTTCGAGGCCGACGGCCGCACGTTCCTCAAGGTCGCGCCCGAGGCGCTGACGCTCCTCACGCGCGAGGCGATGCGGGACATCGCGCACCTCCTTCGGCCGGGTCACCTGGCGCAGCTCGCTTCGATCCTGGACGACGCCGAGGCCTCGCCCAACGATCGCTTCGTGGCGATGGAGCTCCTCAGGAACGCGTGCATCGCGGCCGAGGGCGTCCTCCCGTCGTGTCAGGACACGGGTACCGCGATCGTGATGGGCAAGAAGGGTCAGTACGTGATGACCGGCGGCGGTGACGAAGAAGCCATCGCGCGCGGCGTCTTCGACACGTACCAGACGGCGAACTTGCGCTATTCGCAGCTCGCGCCGCTCGACACGTACAAGGAGGTCAACACCGGGAACAACCTCCCGGCGCAGATCGAGCTCTACGCGACCGACGGCGACGCCTACAAATTCCTCTTCATGGCCAAGGGCGGCGGCTCCGCCAACAAGAGCTATCTCTACCAAGAGACCAAGGCGCTCTTGAACGAGGCGACGCTCCTCCCGTGGCTCGAGGAGAAGGTGAAGACGCTCGGCACCGCGGCGTGCCCTCCGTATCACCTCGCGGTCGTCGTCGGCGGGACGTCGGCGGAGTACGCGCTCAAGGTCGCCAAGCTCGCCTCGGCGCGCTACCTCGACGCGCTTCCCACCGAGGGCAACGCCCTCGGCCGCGGCTTCCGCGACGTCTCGCTCGAGGCCAAGGTGCTCACGATGACCCAGAAGACGGGCATTGGCGCGCAGTTCGGCGGAAAGTACTTCTGCCACGACGTTCGCGTGGTGCGCCTCCCGCGCCACGGTGCCTCGTGCCCGGTCGCCATCGCGGTGTCGTGCTCGGCCGACCGCCAGGCGCTCGGCAAGATCACCAAAGAAGGCGTCTTCCTCGAGGAGCTCGAGCGCGATCCCAAGAAGTACCTCCCCGATCCGACGCACGAAGAGCTCGGTGGCGAGGTCGTGAAGATCGATCTCAACAAGCCGATGAGCGAGATCCGCAAGGAGCTCTCGCGCTATCCGATCAAGACGCGGCTCTCGCTCTCCGGGCCGATGGTCGTCGCGCGTGACATCGCGCACGCGAAGATCAAGGAGCGCGTCGACTCCGGCGGCGGCATGCCGCAGTACCTCAAGGACTACATGGTCTACTACGCCGGCCCGGCCAAGACGCCGGCCGGCTACGCGTCCGGATCGTTCGGCCCCACCACCGCCGGCCGCATGGACGCGTACGTGGATCTCTTCATGGCAAACGGCGGCAGCTTCGTGATGCTCGCCAAGGGCAACCGCTCATCGATCGTGACCGAGGCGTGCAAGAAGCACGGCGGCTTCTACCTCGGCTCCATCGGCGGCCCCGCGGCGCGGCTCGCCAAGGACTGCATCAAGAAGGTCGAAGTGCTCGAGTACCAAGAGCTCGGCATGGAGGCCGTGTGGAAGATCGAGGTCGAGGACTTCCCGGCCTTCATCGTCGTCGACGACAAGGGCAACGACTTCTTCAGCGAGACCCTCGGCCCGAAGAAGCGCCTCCCGACCGTGACGGGCTGACGGCCCGATCGCTCGGCCCGCTCGACCCCGATCAACCGAGAAGCGCCGCGAGCGCGGCGTCGAACGTGTCGCGGCTCGTGTGCGCCCGCATGGGAAGGCCCACGAGCGCCGTGGCGAGGCTCGCCGCCGATACGCCCATGGCCACGAGCTTCGAGCCGACCAGGAAGTGAGCGCTCTTGATGTGCTTGTTGTTCGCCACGACCCACGTCGTCAGAGAGCGTCGCGCGCCCGAGTCGTAGCTCTCCATCTTCTCCCAGTCGTGGAAGGTGTCGAAGACGACGCCGCGCGCGTAGTAGGGATCGATGACCTCGATCCAACGATGCGCCATGCGCAAGCTGAGGTGCCCGGTGACCACGGAGATGCATGCCTCTCCGGTGGGCAGGTAGATCTGCAAGCGCCCGCGCGCGTCGGCCTCGTCGACCACGCGGTGGCGCGAGGCGCGCGTCCACGCCGTAGGGCTGACCTGAGAGAGGGGCATCGCGCGTCCGTTGGGATCAACGTTCGTGGGGCTCGGGCTCGACATCGACTTTGGTTGCGTTGGGTGCGCTCGCAGCGGTCGCGCCGACCCGGAGGCGCGGCGCCTCGACGGCCACGCGCTGCCCGGGAGGCACGCTCTTGGTGAGGAACACCGAGCCGCCGACCACGCTGCCGCGCCCCACGACGGTGGTGCCGCCGAGGACGGTGGCGTTGGCGTAGATGGTGACGTCGTCTTCTACCGTGGGATGGCGCTGCGCGCCGCGGACGACTCGACCCACCTCGTCGCGCGGTAGCGAGAGGGCGCCGAGCGTGACGCCTTGATAGAGGCGCACGCCGCTTCCGATGCGGGTGGTCTCGCCGATGACGACACCGGTCGCGTGATCGATGAAGAAGCGCTCGCCGATGGTGGCGCCGGGGTGGATGTCGGCGCCGGTCTGGGTGTGCGCCCACTCGCTCATGATGCGCGGCATCAAAGGGACGCCGAGCCGGTGGAGCTCGTGCGCGACGCGGTGGACGCTGATCGCGAGGAACCCTGGGTAGGCGAGGACGATTTCGTCCAGCGACCGCGCTGCCGGATCACCGTCGAACGCGGCCTGCGCGTCGAGGACGAGGAGGCGGCGGATCTCGGGCAATCGCGCCACGAACGCCGCGGCGATCCGGCTCGCGGCGCCGCCGCCATCGGAACGATCGCAATCGAACGTCAGGCAACGCGCGACCTGGCGCTCGACGTCACCGGAGAGCTTGGCGAGCGTCCTTTCGACGTGGGCCTCGAGCTCGTCGAGGGGGCGCGCCTCGTCACCGAAGTAGCCCGGGTAGAGGAGGCCGAGCACCGCATCGAGGACGCCGAGAATCTCGTCGCGCGACGGCACGTCGCCGCCGCGGACGTGCTCGCAGCCGCCCTTCCGGTACCCGGCCACGAGCGCGCGCGCCGTCTCGGCGATGGGCGGCGTCTTCTCCTCGGGCTCGCTCATGCCGGTTTCATGGCGACGACCTCGTCGAACATGCCTTCGAAGAGCGGGCCTGTGAGGTAGCGCTCACCCGCATCGGGCAGGACGACGACGATGGTCTTGCCGGCCCACTTCGGGTCGTTGGCGAGCCGCGCCGCTGCGGTCATGGCGGCGCCGCAGGAGACTCCGCAGAGGATGCCCTCTTCGCGCGCGAGGCGTCGCGCCATGGCGATCGCTTCGTCGTTGGTCACCTGCTCGACCTGATCGACGAACGAGAGATCGAGGTTCTTGGGGACGAAGCCCGCGCCGATGCCCTGGATCTTGTGGGGGCCCGGCGTGAGCTCTTGCCCCGCGCGCGCTTGGGTGATGACGGGAGAGTGCACGGGCTCCACCGCCACCGAGTGGAGCGGCTTCTGCTTCGTCTTCTCGAAGTAGCGGCTGACGCCGGTGATGGTCCCGCCGGTGCCGACGCCGGCGACGAGGACGTCGACGTTGCCGCCGGTGTCCTCCCAGATCTCGGGGCCGGTGGTCTTCTCGTGGATGTCCGGGTTGGCCGGGTTCTCGAACTGCCGCATGAGCACGTACTTCTGCGGCTCGGCGGCGGCGATCTCCTCGGCCTTGGCGATGGCGCCCTTCATGCCCTGCGGGCCCGGCGTGAGGACGAGCTTGGCGCCGAACGCGACGAGCACCTTCCTCCGCTCGACGCTCATGGTCTCGGGCATGGTGAGCACGCACTCGATGCCCCGCGACGCCGCCGCGAACGCGAGGGCGATGCCGGTGTTGCCGCTCGTCGCCTCGACGATGGCCTTGCCCGGGCCGAGGAGCCCGCGCGCTTCGGCGTCCCACACCATCGCCGCGCCGATGCGGCACTTCACGGAGTAGGCCGGGTTGCGGCCCTCGATCTTGGCGAGCACCGTGGCGCCGGAACCCTTGGTGACGCGGCTGACGCGGACGAGCGGCGTGTGACCGATGCTGCGGGAGTTGTCTTCGTAAACGCGCGGGTAAGTCGACATGGTGCCCTAGTCTAGAGCCACGTGACGGCCGGAGGTAGACATGTGGAGCCCGTTTTTGGCCCGGATCAGGTAGTCTCGAGCGGCTTGATTCCCGACGCCGCCCTCTCTCGCGTCCGAGAGGCTCTCTCCACGGTCATCGAAGGAAAGAAGGACGCGCTCGACCTGGTGCTGACCGGCGTCCTCGCCGGGGGACACGTCCTCATCGAGGACGTGCCGGGCGTCGGCAAGACCACCCTGGCCAAGGCCGTCGCGCGGGTCTTCGCCGTGGACTTCGCGCGCGTCCAGTTCACGCCGGACCTTCTCCCGAGCGACATCTTGGGCACGCAGGTCCTGAACCCGCGCGAGGGCACCTTCTCGTTCCAGCGCGGCCCCGTGTTCACCAACGTGCTCTTGGCCGACGAGATCAATCGCGCGTCTCCTCGCACCCAGTCGGCCTTGTTGGAGGCGATGAACGAGGCTCAAGCGACCATCGACGGGGTCTCTCATCCGCTTCCGAAACCGTTCTTCGTCATCGCGACGCAGAACCCGTCCGACTTCGCGGGCACCTATCCGCTCCCGGAGGCGCAGCTCGATCGCTTCCTCTTGCGAGTCTCCATGGGCTACCCCGACGCCGACGCCGAGCTCCGCATGCTCTTCGCGCGCGCAGCGGCCGACCCGCTCACCCGGCTCGAGCCGGTGCTCGATCAGGCCGCGCTCGTGGCCCTGCAGGGGCGCGTGCGCGACGTGACCGTCAAAGAAGACGTTGCAAAGTACATGCTTCGCCTGGTCGAGCGGACGCGTCGCGCGCCGGAGCTCGAGGTCGGCGTCAGCCCGCGCGGTTCGCTCGCGCTCTTTCGAGCCTGTCAGGCGCGCGCGCTCCTCCACGGCCGCGACCACGTGAGCCCGAGCGACGTCCAGGCGCTCGCGGCGGCGGTGCTCGGTCACCGCGTGCGCCTCACGCCCGGCGCACGCATCAGCGGGCGCGGCGAAGCGGGCCCCATCGCGGATCTGATCCGCGACGTGCCGGTGCCGGTCTGAACGAGCGCATGGCGGCGATCGGAGATCGGCCTCGTTCGCTTCGCCGGCGCTGGGCGCGCGCCAATCACGTCCTCATTCCGGAGACGGCCGCCGAGCGTGACCGGCTGCGGCGCTCGTGGATCGGTCGCTTCTTCGGGCTCGTCTTTGCCTTCGCCGAGCGCGTCTCTTCGGAGGGTGGACCGTTCTTGCTCCTCGCCGGCCTCTCGTCGCTCGCCGCGCTCGACGTGATGCGGACGCAGATCTACGTCGCGTGGGGAGCGCTCGCCGGGCTCCTCGTGGCGTCGCTCGCGTGGTCGACGGCCTATCGCCTCGTCGGCGTGCGCGCGAACGTGCTCGTTCCGCGTCGTGTGGTGCAGGGCACCCCGACGACGTTCGCGGTCATTTTGGAGAACGAAGGCGAGCGCGAGCACGCCTCGCTGCGCGTTCGTGGCCCCTTCCTCCCGTGGGACGGCACCTATTCGCGCCGCCCGAGCGGCGTCGCGCGGCTCCCGGCCGGTGGACGCGCGCGCGTGGAGGCCGAGCTCGTGTTCCAGTCGCGTGGCGCGCACCACCTCGACACCTTCTCGGTGCAAGCCCTCGTACCGCTCGGTCTCGCGCTCGGGCCGCCCACGCATACCGACGAGCCGCGCTTCTTGGTCGTGCCCAAGGTCGCGCGCGTCGCGGGGCTCACGTTGCCACGCGCGCGTCGCCACCACCCGGGCGGCGTGCCCCGCGCCGTCCATACGGCCGATTCGCGCGAGCTCGCCGGCGTGCGCCCCTATCGCGCCGGTGATCCCGTTCGCGATCTCCACGTGCGGACCTGGGCGCGGACCGGCCAGCCTTTCGTCCGCGAGTACCAGGAAGAGTACTTCGCGCACGTGCTCGTGGTCGTCGACGCCTCCGCGCGCGCGGAGGCTCCGTCCAAGCCGCGTTCGCGCTTCGCCCGCGCGCGGGCCGGCGAGGACGACGCGCTCGAGGGAGCGCTCTCGGTTGCGGCGGGCGTGGTAGCGAAGATCGTCGGCGGCGAGGCCCTCATCGATCTCGCGGTCACCGGCGACGCCGCGGCGGGCGGAGTGGGGGCCGGCGTTCCGCTCGGGCGTGGGCGCGGCACCTTGGACGCGGCGCTGGATCGGTTGGCGACGGTGGAGCGCGGCGCTCCCCTCGACGTGGCGGCGACCGCGGCGGCGCTCGTTCGGGATCGCGATCGCATCTCGTCGATCGTGCTCGTGCTCTCCGCCGCCGACGAGGCGCGCGCGGCGCTCGTTCGCGAGCTGCGCGCCGAAGGGCTCGCGATCGTGGTGGCCGTGGTCACAGACGCCGGGGACGGAGCCGTGGAGGGCGCGACCTCGATCGCGGCGACGGCGGTGCTCGCCGGAGAGGTGGTGAGCCTGTGAGCGACGCGGCGAGCGCGCGGGCGCTCCGCGCGCTCCCGATCGTCGTCGCGGCCGTGACGCTCGCGCTCTCCGGCACGAGCGCGCTCGCGCCGATCGCCGTCATCGCGGCCGCGATCGTGGCGGTGTGGGTCGGGCCTCGGCTCCCGCTCGACCGGCCGACCCTTCGGCTCGCGTCGCTGGTGATCGTCATCCTCGTCATCGCCGGCGTCCGCGCCGCCGGCATCAGCGTTCACGCCTTCGCGTTCGGGGCCGCGCTCGCCCCGCTCATCGTCGCCGTGCTGCGCCTCGTCGTGACCGACGCCGAGTGGGGCTACGTGTTCACGAGCCTTCTCTCGTTCGTGGCCATGCTCGCCTGTGGCGCGAGCCGAATGGGCGCGCTCTACGGTGCTTTGGTCGTGGCGTCACTGGCGTCGATTCTCCTCGCGCTCCGCGCCGAGGATCCGAATCGCGTGCCCGCCGCGCGCGTTCCGCGCCGCGCCGTGTACGTGGGCGCCGGCATCGTCGGCGCGGCGTGCCTCTTCGCCACCGGGGCGGCGCTCGTCCTCCGGCCGTTGCAAGCCTACGCGCAGCGGCGCATCACCCAGTCGTTCCAAGACGCCATGCTCGGGCGGGTCATGTTCTCGGACTCGATGCACCTCGGAAAGATGACGCCGCTGTTCAAGTCGAACCGCGTCGTCATGCGCATTCGCGGCAAGCAAGTCGACTGGCTCCGCGGTGCGGTGCTCGACCGTTACGACGGTCGGCGTTGGCTACGCGAGGGCGGGGGAGACGCCAAGGTCGAGCCGGCGCCGCGCGGGCCGCTCGTGGGCGACGACGTCACCACCATCGAGAAGGTCGGTGACGACGGCGATCGGTGGTTCTTGCCGCTCGGTCTCGCGGCGCTCGCGACACCGAGCGGTGCGGTGAAGGTCGACGGGCACGGCGTCGCGCGGGTGTTCAAGGACGACGAACGCATCGTCTGGATGAAGGCGGGCCCGCGCGCGGTGCTTCCGGTGGACGGCGTGGCGCGGGTCGATCTCCAGGTGCCGAGCGAGGACCGTCGCCCCCTCGCGTTGCTCGCGTCGCACTGGGCGCGCGAGGAGAGCACGCCCGAGGGGGCGCTCCTCGCCATCGCGCGCCACTTGCGTGCGGAATACAAATATACGCTCGCCGCCGCGCGCAACGAGCGGCACGATCCGGTGCTCGATTTTCTCTTCGAGAACAAGGAGGGGCACTGCGAGTACTTCGCGAGCGCGATGGCCCTCCTCGCGCGCTCGGTGGGCATTCCCGCGCGCGTGGTCACCGGCTACCGCGTCGGCGAGAAGAACCCGATCCTCGGGCACTACGTCGTCCGCGAGCGGAACGCCCACGCGTGGGTGGAGGCCTACCTCGAAGGTCGCGGTTGGGTGCTCTTCGATCCGACGCCCAACGTGGAGCTCGCGCAGAACGAGCCGCACGACGAGGAGGGCGTCGCCGCGCTGACCGAGCTCTTCTTGGCGGGTGTCGGTCGCGTCGAAGCGTGGCTGGCCGAGCGCACCGTGGGCGAGCTCTCCGTCGCCGCGGCGATCGGCCTCGTCGTCTTCGGCCTCGTCCGCTACTTCGGCCAGAAGCCCGCGCCGACGCTCGTGACGGCCTCTCCCGCGCTCGCGTTCTCTCCGCCGCTCGCTGCGTTCGTCGCGCTCGAGGCGGCGCTCGAGAAGCGCGGCACCGGGCGCCGTCCGGAGGAGCCGCTCGAGGCCTTCGCGGCCCGCACGCCGGCGCCGTTCGCCGATCTCGTCGCGCGGTACGCGCGCGTGCGCTATGGCGGCGCCGAGGACGCCCGGTTGGAAGACGATCTCCGCGCCGCGGTGCGTGGAGAGGAAAGAGAGTCCGCATCATGACCCAGCCCAAACGAAGGCGAGCTCCGTCGCGCCTCACCATCGTCGATGGCTTCGCGCCGGAGGCGCGGGCGCTCCGCGCGACGTTCGACGAGCGTTTCTCCGATCCCCGCTCGGCGCGAGGCGATCGGTTCGTCTGGGACTTTTGGCACGTGCCCGGCCAGTACACGGCGCTCCGCACGCCGGCGTGGGAGTACTTCCCGAAGCGCGCGTACGAATCGTTTCACCGGCGCCTCGTCGAGTGGGGCCGTCGCACCCTCGGCTGCCATGACGTGTCGCCACCCTGGCTCAGTTGCTACGTGGAAGGCTGCCGGCAGGAGCTTCACGGCGATCTGCCGCACGGCCCCTTTGCGTTCGTCTTCTCGCTGACGCCCTGGCGCACGCGGAAGTTCCGAGGCGGTGAGACCATGCTCCTCCGCGATCACGTGCTCGACTACTGGAGCGACTTCGCCTCCGAGCGTTCCGTCGAGGAGCCGGACCTCGTGGAGCTCGTGCCCGCGAAGTTCAATCGCCTCGTGGTCTTCGATCCGCGTGTGCCGCACGGCGTGCGGCGCGTCGAGGGGACGCTCGATCCGCGCGAAGGGCGCCTCGTCGTCCACGGTTGGTTCGTGCAGCCCCGGCCGTTCGTCGAAGGACCGCTCGCGCCCGCGGAGCTCCAAGACCGCATCGACGGGCTCCTCGGTGAGCTCGGTCAGGTGACCGGCGCGCTGCCCATCGCCGGAGCGCTCTCGATCGGGTTCCGCGTGAGCCCCGCGGGAAAGGTGCAAGGTGCACGTATTCTCTCGGACACGACGCGGGTCCCGGCGGCTGAGGAGCGCGCGCGCGGGCGACTCGTCCGGGCGATCGTCGGAAGCGTGGCGGAGTTCGAGTTCCGACGACAGCGAGCCGCATCGAGCGTCACCCTGCCCATCGTCTTCTCTCGCGGCTGAGAGCGCGGCCGTCCGCGACTCCACCCATCGATTCGGCGGTTGCGGGCTCGTCCGGCTCGTTCGTCGACGCCGGCGCGACCGCTTGCCGGACGAGTGCGTCAGTAGTGAGGCGGGGGCTCGTCGCCGACGGGGGTGCCGGTCTGCTCCGTGAGATCGCGCAGCCGCGACGTCGTGGCGTGGAGTTGGGCGGCGACGCGCTCGAGTGTCTTTTCGTGGGTGGCGACGACGGTCGAGAGCTCTTCGAAGGATCGTTTGAGCTCCATGTATCGGAGCTCGAGCTCCACGATGCGGTCTTCCACGATGAACTCCTCCCGCGCGCCGTCCGGGCGCCGCGTCGCGCTTCCGCGTAGCATGGCCGGCGGATGATCGAAGCCATCATTTTCGACATGGACGGCGTCTTGGTCGACTCCGAGCCGCTCTGGCGCAAGGCCGAGGTCCGGGTCTTCGGCGAGGCCGGCCTTCGGCTCACCGAAGACGACTGCAAGACGACCATGGGGCTGAGGCTCGACGAGGTCGTGCGCACGCGTCTCCCGGGCCTCGCGGCGGGTGCACGCGCTGCGGTCGAGGTCGCCATCATGGACGGCGTGATCGATCTCGTGCGCCGCACGGGTGAGGCGAAGCCCGGCGCGACTCAGGCCGTCACCGCCGCGGTCGCGCGTGGATTGCCGGTCGGGCTCGCGTCGTCGTCGCCGCTGCGGCTCATCGAGGCGACCCTGGAGCGCATTGGGCTCGCAGGCGCGTTCCGCGTCGTGCACTCCGCCGAGCACGAGCCTTACGGAAAGCCCCACCCCGCCGTATACATCACCGCCGCCGAGCGCCTCGGCGCGCGCCCCGAAGCGTGCCTCGCCATCGAGGACTCGCTCCGCGGGCTCATCTCCGCCAAGGCCGCGAGCATGCGCTGTCTCCTCGTTCCCGAGGAGCCGGATCCGCGGCACGCGCTCGCCGATCTCGTGCTCCCGTCCCTCGATGACCTCGACGACGCCGCGTGGAGTCGGCTCCTCGCGTGAGGATCGTGAGTGTCGGCGCTCGAGCGGCTTGGGCGATCGGCGCGGGGCTCGCGCTCGCCGCCTGTACGCGCGGCGACTCGAGGTCGACCGCGCCGACGACGCTCGCGCCCGAGGGCAAGTGGCTCGACTCGGTGCCATCGTTCCCAGACGCGCGCGAGGTCGGCGTGCAGCACGTCTCGGGCAGCGGGGCGACCGGGGCGCTCCACATCATCTGTCACCTCTACGCGACGACGAAGCCGCCCGACCAGGTTGTCGCTTTCTACGCGACGCGGATCCCCGGCGCGACCGGCTCGCAGGATCGGGCCCGCTTGGACGCGCGAGTGGGAAAGATCGACGTCTCGGTGCGCTCCGCGCTGGGCCGCGACGCGCCCCGGTGTGGTGCGACGCTCGCTCCGGGCGACCGCACCGTGATCGTCCTGTCTCAACTGATTCGCTGACGCCGACCGACGGTGACCGGCGTGGATCGCTCGCGCCGCCGGCGCTCAGCCCCTCGTCTTAGGCGGCTCGCCGCGCGTCGTCGTCGTCGTCGCCGATCGAGTCGCCCGCCCCAGCGGACGCGACCATGGGCCCGCCCACAAAATGGGAGCCGAAAACGACGGAGCGCCCGGCGTTTGGTTCGATCGATGGGCGAGCTTCCGCCGGGCGTACCCTCTTTTTTGGGGTATCCGGTGGAATAGGCGTCGGTTGATGCGAGCATTTGGTGACGCGGTACCCGTGATTCGGAAACCGACCTCCGCTCCCACCGCGAACACCTCACGTCTGCCGAAACTGCGCAGTGGGAATGCATGTCAACGCGCGCTCGCAGATCGCGAGCACGCGCGAGGGATGTCCACCGCTTCGGCTGACGTCGGTCTGCCGCCGCTCTGTCCCTGATTGCAGACTCCTATATCCGTGACTCCTTCTGACCACGGCGTCCGAGGACGCCGTGACCCGAAATGCAGCAGCGCGACGCAAGAGCGCGCCGCGCGCGAAACGAACCGACACCTCGCGCGAGAGGTCGCCCACGTCGTTTCACATCGCATGCCAATCGCGACGTCCGAAGTGGCGGCCACTTCCGAGCGCGGGCCCTGTCCGCGGACACTTTTCGCTGTCACGGGGACACCCCGCGCCTCGCGCGGCTCAGCGGTCTCCTTCGTCAAGACGCGGTCGCGGACGGGATCACGCTCGAGGATTCACGCGCCATTCTGACCGCGCTCGAGCTCGTCCGGCGCAGCGTTCGCTCATGGGGCGCCGAGGGGGCCACATGAAGGACCAGCTTGCTCATGCCCTCAAGCGCTTTCATGGCGCGCCGATGAGCGGGTGTATCCCGGCACGACGCGTATGGCGACGACGAGCGAACACCCGCTATGCGGGACGCTGCCAGTCTCAGATACCCAGTCTCAGATACCGAGCTTCATGAACGTCATGTCCCCTCCGCCGTCACCCAGGAGAGCCTAGTCGCGGTCCCCGCGCGCGCACCCACGGAGACGCGACGGATATGCGCGGGGAGAGAGGGGTTTCTCGTCGTGGCCCGACCGTCGGGACCGGTCCGCCGGACGCGCATTCGGCCCCGCGCGTCCGGTCCGCGGGCGTAGCATGGAGCCGCCGATGAAGCGGAAAGTCCCCGAGTCTCAGGAGCCTAGCGTGCTCCGCGCCTTCCGCGCGCCGGTGCTCCTCGCGCTCCTCTTGGTCGGGCTTTGGCTCCTTCAGTCGCGGCTCGGTGGGCAGCCCGGTCCGAGCCGGGTCGTGCCGTACAGCGAGCTGTGGACGGCGGCATCGTCGGGGCGCGTGGTCGAGGCCGAGTTCCAATCCGGCCGCATCGTGGCCACGTTGAAGGGCGAGGGCGGCAAGGCCAACGAGATCGTCGCCACCGATCGGCTCCCGGGCGTCGAGGACGCCCCGCTCGTGACCACGCTTCGTGAGCAAGGGGCCAAGATCACGGGGCGCGCCGAGTCGAGCTCCACCGGCCTCTGGGTCACCATTCTCGTCTCGGCGCTCCCGCTCTTGCTCCTCCCGCTCCTGTTCCTTGGCGGCGGCGTCTTCGGGCGACGGCGGGGGGGACCGCTCACGATCGGGAAGAGCAAAGCCAAGCTCTACGATCTCGGGCCCGCGGATCGCGTCACCTTCTCCGACGTCGCCGGCATCGACGAGGCCAAGGCCGAGCTCATCGAGGTGGTGCGCTTCCTCAAGGAGCCGGATCGCTATCGCAGCATCGGAGCCCACGTGCCCAAGGGCGTGCTCCTCGTGGGACCGCCCGGCACCGGCAAGACCCTCCTCGCCAAGGCCGTCGCCGGGGAGTCGGGCGTTCCATTCTTTGCCATGAGCGGCTCCGAGTTCGTCGAGATGTTCGTCGGCGTGGGCGCGGCCCGCGTGCGCGACATGTTCGAGCAGGCCAAAGAACGTGCACCCTGCATCATTTTCATCGACGAGCTCGACGCGGTGGGGAAGACCCGCGCCGGCGCGGCCGGCTTCGCGGTGAACGAGGAGCGCGAGCAGACGCTGAACCAGCTCTTGGTCGAGATGGACGGGTTCGACTCGGGCTCCGGGCTCATCATCATGGCCGCCACCAACCGCCCCGAGATCCTCGACAAGGCGCTCCTTCGCGCTGGGCGTTTCGATCGGCAAGTGATCGTCGATCGCCCGGATTTGCGCGGTCGCGAGGCCATCCTGAAGGTCCACGCCAAGCGCATTCCGCTCGCGCCCGACGTCGACCTCGCCATCGTCGCCCAGCGGACCCCGGGCATGGTCGGCGCCGACCTCGCCAACGTGGTCAACGAGGCGGCGCTCGCGAGCGTACGCCGCTCGGCCAAGACCGTGACCCTCGCCGACTTCGAAGAGGCCATGGATCGCATCCAGCTCGGCCTGAAGAAGGAGGGGCGCGTGATGACGGTGGAAGAGAAGCGCCGCGTTGCCACGCACGAGACCGGGCACACGGTGGTCGCGCTGTCCGTCGAGCACTCCGATCCGGTGCACCGCGTCACGATTATCCCGCGCTCGATCGGCGCGCTCGGTGCCACCTTGCAGCTCCCGACGCAAGAGCGGTACTTGATGACGCGCGCCGAGCTGCGCGATCGCATCGCGGTCCTCTTGGGAGGGCGCGCGGCCGAGGACGTGGTGTTCGGAGAGATCTCGACCGGGGCCGAGGACGATCTCGAGCGCGCGACCGAGCTCGCCCGCCTCATGGTGACGCGCTTCGGCATGAGCGAGGCGGTGGGACCGGTGAGCTTCGGTCGCCCGGCCTCGCGCTTCATGGGCGGCTTCGATCTGGACGGGAGGCGTGACGTGGCCGACGAGACGGCACGCGCGATCGACGGCGAAATCCGGGCGATCCTCGAGGCCGAGCAGGCGCGCGCCAAGCGCCTCTTGACCGAGCGACGCGCGACCCTCGATCGCGTCGCGGCCTCGCTCATCGAACGCGAGACGCTGACGCGCGCCGAGATCGAGGCGCTCGCGGCCGGCGATCGCCCCGCCGCTCCGGAGGCGCCGTGACACACGCGGTGCGCGGCGCCTTCGTCGTGATCGCGGCGGTCGGGCTCGGGACGGCGACCGCCTCGGTAGGGTGCGGCTCGGAGACGTTCGTCTCCGCGGACGCGGGGATCGAAGCCGGCAAGATCAGCGACGCGGGGACGATGGACGTGGAGACGCCGCCGAGCACGGACGCGGGCGACGCGGACCCGTGCGCGAGCGCGCTCTTCTGCCAGAGCTTCGAGGAGTCGACGGAGCCGGGCGACGGGTTCACGTTCGTGTCCGCCACGGGCTTGGTCGAGGGCGCGATCAAGATCGACTGGAACACCGTCTTCCGCGGGATGCGCGCGCTCCAGATCAACGTTCCGGGGCCGAGCGCGTCGGTGAGCGCGTTCGTGGCTCGCGAGCTCCAGAACGTCGCCGGGCCAGTGAGCCTCCGGTTCGCCTATCGCTTCGACACGCTGCCGAGCGCGACCCTCGGCGTTGCCCGTCTCGTCTACGGGAGCGATCAGAACTCTCTCTCCCTCGAGCTCTCGCACGACGGCACCCTCTTGCTCAAGCAAGGGGCGACCATGCTCACGCCGGCGGGTCCGAAGCTCTCTCCCGCAGTGTGGGCGGTGGTGGAGCTGGTCGTCGACGTCGCTGGCAAGAAGGCGACGGTCCGCGTCGCTTCCGAGAGCCACGACATCACGTTCAAGCCGCTGGGCGCGGCCGGCCTCTCGCGGCTCGACGTCGGTCCGCTCGAGGTCCCGAGCAACGCGGCGACGGTCAACGTCCATTACGACGACATCCTCCTCGGTCGCTGACTCCTTGCGGAGCGGCGCAAAGCTCAGTACTCCCGCACTTGCCGAGGCGCTCCACGCGACTCCGGCGGGAGACACGATGGAGAGGACGACCCCGTTTCACCCGCGGACCGGCCCGCTCATGGAGCAAGGCCGCGCGTACCGGCGCTGGTCCGGCTACTTCGTCGCGAGCGCGTACGATCCCACGCACGATCGCGAGTACGCCGCCATTCGCAACGCGGCCGCGCTCATCGACGTGAGCCCGCTGTGGAAGTACCGCATCGAGGGAAAAGACGCCGAGCGTCTCCTCGACCGCGTCGTCACGCGTGACGTTTCCAAGTGCGCCGTGGGACAGGTGCTCTACACCCCGTGGTGCGACAGTCAGGGGAAGGTGATCGACGACGGAACCATCTCGCGGCTCGGGGAGACGACGTTTCGCATGACGTCGGCCGATCCGAGCTTGCGGTGGCTCGAGCAGAACGCGCTCGGTATGGACCTCACGATCCGCGACGTTTCGGCCTCGACGGCCGCCCTCGCGCTCCAAGGCCCGCGCGCGCGCGACGTTCTCGCGGCCGCGGCCGAAGGTGAGGTGGGCGGGCTCAAGTACTTTCGCGTGACCGACGCGATCATCGGTGACGCCAAGGTCCAAGTATCCCGCACCGGCTACACGGGCGATCTCGGCTACGAGATCTGGATGGACGCGGCCGACGCGGTGCGCGTTTGGGACGCGCTCGCGCGCGCCGGGGATGGACACGGCCTCACGCCGGCGGGGATTTGGGCGCTGGACGTGGCGCGCATCGAGGCGGGACTCGTGATGGCCGACATCGACTACGTGTCGGCGCACAAGGCGCTGATCCCTTCGCAGCTCTCGTCCCCCTTAGAGCTCAACCTCGGTTGGGCGGTGCCGGAAGGAAAGAAGGGGGATTTCGTCGGGCGCGCCGCGCTCCGCCGCGAACGCGAGGTCGGACCGTCGTGGCAGCTCGTCGGCATCGACGTCGACTGGCCTTCCTTCGAGGCGCTCTACATGGCGGTGGGGCTCCCTCCGCATTTGCCCACGGTCGCCTTTCGCTCGAGCGTTCCGCTCTACCGAGACGATCGCCAAATCGGCTACTGCTCGAGCGGCTGCTGGTCACCGCTCCTCAAGAAGTACATCGCGCTCGCCCACGTGCAGGCGCCGTACGCCGCGCCCGGGACCGAGGTCTTGATGGAGACCACGGTCGAGCATCATCGCAAGCTCGCGCTCGCGCGCGTCGCGCCCCTCCCATTCTTCGATCCCTCGCGGAAGCGGAGCTGATCATGGCCAAGTCTTACGACGTCATCGTGATCGGCGGCGGCCACAACGGCCTCGTCAACGCCGCGTACCTCGCCAAGGCGGGGAAGAAGGTCTTGGTGCTCGAGCAGCGCCCGCGCGTGGGCGGGGCTGCGGTGACCGAGGAGGTCTTCCCTGGCTTCAAGTTCACCGTCTTCTCCTACGTGGTGAGCCTGCTCCGCCCGGAGATCATCCGCGAGCTCGAGCTCCCCAAGCACGGCCTCCACATTTTGCCGCTCGAGAGCACGATGACGCCGCTCGAAAACGGCGACTACCTCGCGGCGTGGTCGGATCCCGACGCGACGCATCGCGAGATCTACCGGCACTCGCGGCGCGACGCGGAGGCGATGCCGGAGTTCGGACGCCTCATGCATCACATGGCGATGGCGGTGCGGCCGATCCTCTCCATGCTCCCGCCCGATCCGACGTCCCTCAGCCCGAAAGAGCTCTTTTCCCTCGCGCGCTTCGGCCAGCACTTCCAGAGCCTCGGCGAGGAGGGCTTCCACGCGCTCTTCAAGCTCATGACCATGAGCTCGGCGGACTTCTTGGACGAGTGGTTCGAATGCGAGCCGCTCAAAGCGACCAAGTCGGCGAGCGGCATCATCGGCACGTTCCTCGGCCCGCGCTCGCCCGGCACCGCGTACGTGCTCCTTCACCACTACATGGGCGAGATCGACGGCGCGTTCCGGGCGTGGGGCTTCGCGAAAGGCGGCACCGGCAGCATCAGCGAGGCCATCGCCAGCGCCGCGCGCGCGCACGGCGTCGAGATCCGCACCGGGGCCAAGGTCGCCAAGGTCAAGATCGCGTCCGGCCGCGCGACCGGCGTCGTCCTCGACCAGAGCGGCGAGGAGATCGCGGCCAAGGCCGTCGTCTCCGGGCTCGATCCGGCCAACACATTCTTGAAGCTCGTGGAGGAGAAGGAGCTCCCGAGCGAGCTCGTGCAGACGATGCGGCGCTTCAAGTATCGCGGCTCGAGCGGGAAGGTGAACGTCGCGCTCTCCGAGCTCCCTCGCTTTTCGTGCTTGCCCGACGACGCGCGCGTGCATCGCGGAGCGGTGTCGATCAGCCCCAGCGTCGATTACTTGGAGCGCGCGTACGACGACGCAAAGTACGGCCACTTCAGCAAGAAGCCGTACATGGACGTGATCTTCCCGTCGGTGCTCGATCCGGGCATGGCCCCGCCCGGCAAGCACGTCATGTCGTGCTTCGTGCAGTACTGCCCGTACAAGCGCGAGGGCGGCTGGACCGACGAGGCGCGCGAGGCCTTCGGCGACACCGTCATCGACACGCTCGCCGCCTACGCGCCCAACCTGAAGAGCGCGATCCTCCACCGGCAAGTGCTCACGCCCAAGGACATCGAAGAGACCGTCGGCCTCACCGAAGGGAACATCTTCCAGGGCGAGCTCGCGCTCCACCAGCTCTTCTTCCTGCGGCCGTTCCCCGAGTGGGCGAAGTACCGAACCCCGATCAAGGGCTACTACCAGTGCGGCGCCGGCACGCATCCGGGTGGCGGCATCATGGGAGCATCGGGGCGCCTCGCGGCACTGGAGATCTTGAAGGACGGGGTGTCGTGATGGACGTGATCTGCCTAGGGAGCTCGGTGAACGAGCTCGTCCTCGCGGCCAAGCTCGCCAAAGCCGGCCGCAAGGTGACGGTGCTCGAGCCGAGCGCTCACGTGGGCGGCGTCGCGGCGCGGGTCGAGATCGCCCCGGGCTTCCGCGCCGCTGTCGCTCCCGCGGAGGCCGGACACCTGTCGGCGCACGTGCTCGAGCCGCTCGGGCTCGCGTCGTTCGCCAAGGTCGAGCTCGCACCGATGGTCGCTCTGGGCGCGGGCGCGCCGATCGTGATTTCGCGCGACCTGGCCGTCACCAAGACGTCGATCGCAGCGCACGCGAGCGCCGACGCCGAAAAATGGGATGCGTTCACCGCGCTCACCCACCGCCTCGCGGGCTTCCTCGAGTCGCTCTACGTCGCGCCGGCGGTCACGCTCGTCTCGCCCGAGCCGAGCGAGCTGCTCTCGCTTGCGGGGCACGGCCTCAGGCTCCGTCGCCTCGGCAAGGGCGACATGATCGAGATGCTCCGCATCCTTCCCATGTCGCTCCGCGATCTCCTCGAAGATTGGTTCACGACGCCGCAGCTCGCCGGCGCGCTCGCTTGGACCGGCGTCGCGAACCTCTTTCAGGGGCCGCTCGCGGCAGGCACGGGTTTTTCGTTCCTGCATCACTCGGTCGGGCGGCCGCGCGGCGCGTTCGGCGGCCGCGTGTTCGCGACGAGCGAGGTCGATCTCGTGACCGCGCTCGCAGGCGCGCTCAAGAAGCTCGGCGTCGGCATCCGCACCGGCGCGCGCGGCTCCGTCGTCGTGGAGAATGGCCGCGCGACGGGGGTGCGCCTCGAGAGCGGCGAAGTGCTCCCCGCGCGCGCAGTCGTGTCCGGCTCCGACCCACGGCGAGCCCTGACCGAACAGCTCGCCCCGTGGCATCTCACTCCCGAGGTCTCGCGCGCCGTCACGCACGTGAAGCTCCGCGGCGCGCGCGCCGTCGCGCTCTTCGCGGTGGGGGAGCTGCCGCGCTTTACGGGCGTGTCCGCCGAGCAGGCCAAGGGCACGCTGGTGCACGCGCCGAGCGTTCTTCACCTGGAGCGCGCGTTCGACGCCGCCAAGCACGGCGGGCTCCCGGCGGCGCCCGGCCTCGAGATCACCATCCCGTCGCTCTCGGATCCGTCGCTCGCGCCGGCCGGCAAGCACGTCGTCCACGTATCCGTGCAGTATGCACCCTATTGTTTGCGGGCGCGCGCGAACGGGTGGGACGACGCCGCACGGAGCGAGATCGCGGCGGCGGTGCGGAGCGCGCTCGAGGCGCTCGCGCCAGGCTTCGGAGCGTCCATCATCGGTGAGCGCGTCTTCACTCCCGCGGATCTCGAGCGCGACTACGGCCTCGGAGAGGGCCACCTCTACGGCGGCGAGCTCACGCTAGATCAGATCCTCTTCATGCGGCCGGTGCCCGGATTCGCCCACCACGCGTCACCCGTCGCGGGGTACTTCCTCGCCGGCGACGCGACCCACCCAGGTGGCGGATTGCCCGGCTTCGCGGGGCACCTCGCAGCGGATCGCGTGCTCGCGTCGCTCGCGTCGTGATGTGGAGGTGCGACTCGCGCGCCGAACGTGGGCTGATCCGGCCTGGAGACTCCTTGCTCCATGTCGCGAGCCCGAGACATCGGCGTCAGGGCGTCGCGCGTCGCGTGTCGCGTGATCCGCGTAGAATTGTGCGGCGAGACGAGAGGCACGTGGGTTGCGAACGGTGCGTCGTCCTCGCGCAGTCGTGTGAGACAACGTAGACAAAGGAGATTGTTTTCCATGCGCTTCTCGCCCCGCAGTGCCCGCGTCACCGCCGTCGTCATCTTGGGTGCGGCCT
The DNA here is from genome assembly GCA_044224815.1 of Polyangiaceae bacterium. Lineage (GTDB taxonomy): Bacteria > Myxococcota_A > Polyangia > Polyangiales > Polyangiaceae > JADJCA01. Next base: position 65,311 of record JBGAJR010000009.1, on the reverse strand, counting down.
CCGCGCTCGCCGTCGCGTGCTCGTCGTCGTCGTCCGAGGAGGTCCTCGCGGCCGACGCCGGCTCCGACACCGGGAGCGTCGACGCGGGTAGCGTGGACACGGGCACCGTCGACAGCGGTGGGGGCAGCGACTCGAGCGTCACGTTCGACTCGGGCCCGACCTTCGACGCGGGCCAGCCGGTCGTGCTCGACGCTGGCCCTGGCTTCGAGGGGGGCATCCCGTGCTACGCGGGGGGCGTACTCGAACTGGAGCCGAACGAGAGCGCCGGGAGCGCGACCTCGTTCTCGGGGACCATCTGCGGCGTTCTCTCGGCGGGGTCGGGCGGCGCGGGCGACGCGGCGGCGGATTCGGCCGCCGACGCGGCGGGCGACGGCGGCGCAAGCGGCGTCGACGAGGACTACGTCACGTGGACGTTCAAGGCGACTACGTCGAGCTTCTCGATCAAGTTCGAGGGCGACGTGATCATCGACATCTCGGTGGACGGCTCGGTGGTCGCGACGTTGCAGGCCGGCGCCATGGCGTCCATCCCATTCTCGAAGAAGCCCTACGTCGCGCACATCAAGCCGGCAAGCTCGCGGCCCGCGTACTGGAAGCTCCTGGTCATCGAGAACTGAATCGAGCGGAGCCCGACCGCGCTCTCTCAGCTCTCGTCGTCGTCTTTGTCTTTGAGCTTGCGGACGATGCGCCGGAAATTCGATCGGTCGAGGCCGGCGCGTCGCGCCGCCTCGGCCACGTTTCCGGCCGAGCGCTCGAGCGCCTTCTCCACGTAGCGGGTCTCGAAGCGCTCGAGCCACTGGCGCTTGGCCTCCGAGAACGGGAGCTCGTAGAGCCCGAGCGGCGTGAACGAGCGCTGCATCAGAAGCGCCGCGGTCGTGGGCGCGCCGGCCGACATCGGGAGATCGCCTTCCTCGATCATGACGCCGCGCGCGAGGATGAAGCCGCGCTCGAGCGCGTTCTCCAGCTCGCGCACGTTGCCCGGCCAGCGGTAGCGGCGGAGCGCGTTCTCGGCGGCGGGGGAGAGCTGCTTGGGCGCGAGGCCGGTGCGGAGCGCGATGCGCTCGAGGAAGCGACGCGCGAGGAGGATCACGTCCTCGCCGCGCTCGCGGAGCGGCGGGAGCTGCACCGAGAGGACGTTGAGGCGATAGAAAAGATCGTTCCTGAACTTGCCCTCGTCGATCCGCTTCTGCATGTCGACGTTGGTCGCGGCGATCACGCGAACGTCGACCTTGCGGACCGTGTCCGAGCCGACGGCCTTGATCTCGCCCTGCTGCAACGCCCGAAGGAGGTGGGCCTGCACGTTCAGCGGGAGATCTCCGACCTCGTCCAAGAAGAGCGTGCCGCCGTCCGCGGAGCGGAACAGGCCGGCCCGATCGGTGGTGGCGCCGGTGAACGAGCCCTTGGAATGTCCGAAGAGCTCGCTCTCCACGAGCTCGGCCGGGATGGCCGCGCAGTTGACGCAGATGATGGGGCGGTTCTTGCGCCGCGAGCGGGCGTGGATGGCGCGTGAGACGAGCTCCTTGCCCGTGCCGCTCTCGCCCGTGACGAGAACCGTGGACTCCGTCTCGGCGACGCTCTCGATGAACCGATAGACACCGCCCATCGCGGACGATTCACCCACCAGCTCCCCGAACGGCTTCTGTGCGGAGAGCTGCCGCTCGAGCTGGGCGGCTCGTGCTTCGAGCCGATGCTGCTTGGCGGCGTTGCGGAGGACGCGCGAGAGAGCTTCGAACGACTCGATCGGCTTGCGGACGAACTCGAACACGCCGCGCTCCGACTTGGGGGAGACGGCGAGGCCGTCGTCACCGGTCATGAGGACCACCGGAACCTGCGGGCGGAGGTCGTCGCAGCGGCGCGCGAGCTCGAAGCCGTCCATCCCGGGCATGCGCACGTCCACGATCGCGACGTCGGGCCGGAAACTCACGGCGATGTCGAGGGCCTTCTCACCACCCGACGCGGACGAGACCTCGAAGCCGCCTCGAATGAGCACGCGGGCCATCGAAGACGTGAGGACCGGATCGTCGTCGACGATGAGGACCTTGAGTGGCGCGGTTTCTTCGGGGCCGCGCGACGGAAAAGCCGAGAAAGACTGAGACGAGCTCACGAGACCATCTTCGCGCTAGGGGACGTCATGGTGCAACTCCCGTCGGGGCGTTCTGCGGGCGTACGCGCACTGTCCAGAATTCAGACGGCTTTCCGGCCCGAGGCGGCGGAGGTCGAGAGTAGGTAAGCCTGCCACGCGTCCTCCAACGCTCCGATCAAGCGCGGTGGCGCCAACGGTTTCATCAGGGCGCGGAACACGCCCGGACCATTGACCGCGCGCATGAGGTCGTCGGTCTCGAGATCGCCCGACATCAGGATCGTGCGGGCGTGGGGCGCGATGCGGCTCGCGCGCTCGAGGAAGGTGGGGCCGTCCATCTCGGGCATGCGCACGTCGGTGACGATGGCGAAGAACTCACGAGGGCTCGCGCGAAGCATCTCGAGCGCGCGGATCGGCGAGGTGGCCGTTCGCACCAGAAAGCGCACGCGCAAGATGCGCACGAGGCTGTCCAAAAGTAGCGCGTCGTCGTCGACGAGAAGGAGCGAGCGGTCGGCCATGGGGATTCTCTCGTGCGGGGATTCGCGGGAGCGGCTCCAACGAGGGCGTCAACGACCCGTCGCTAGAGCTCACGCGATGGACCATCGATACAAGAAGCGCGCCGGCCTGCACATCGTCCAATCATTGGAATGACGCTCCGCCACCGTCATGACGAGCGTCAGCGGTGGCGCCAATTCCTTGACGTGGACGCGCGCCCAAGTGCCCGAAGGTGCTCGCCCTCTGTCGAGGCACGGTGGCTGCAAGTCGGGTTGGTCGTGCGCTGGGGCTGAAGAGCGCCATCCCTCGACCGTTCCGGGAGTGGAGGCGCACGGGCGTACAGCTCTGCAATCCCGTCCTTCGCAGGTGCAAACATGACGACGACCGACGACGAGATCCTGCGCGAGTTTCTGGTGGAGAGTCACGAGAACCTCGATCGACTCGATCGAGAGTTCGTGGCGCTCGAGACGAACCCCGACGATGTCGCGCGCATCGCCGCCATCTTCCGCACCATTCACACGATCAAGGGCACCTCTGGGTTCCTCGGCTTCTCGAGGCTCGAGGCGCTGACCCACGTGGGGGAGAGCCTCCTCGCGAAGCTCCGCGATCGGCAGCTCTCGCTCTCGCCCGAGATCACGACGGCGCTCCTGTCGATGGTCGACGGCGTCCGCGCGATCCTCACCAACGTCGAAAAGACGAGCGGAGAGGGGACCGAAGAGTACGTCGAGCTCCGTGAGACGCTCGCCGCGCTCAGCGTTCCGGGCGGGAAGCCCAAGGCGCGCGCGGCCGAGCGACCCGCCCAGGCCGAGCCCGCGCCGCCGCAAGCCGCCGCGCCGCCGCAAGCCGCCCCTCCGGCCGCCGCACTGCCTACCACATCGCCCGCCGCGACCCGGCCGGCCGAGAAGGCCGAGGCCGCGCACCACGAAGAGGAAGGGGGCGAGTCCAAGGCGAGCGTCGCCGACACCAGCATCCGCGTGGATGTCGGGCTCCTCGACAAGCTCATGAACCTGGTCGGTGAGCTCGTGCTCGCGCGAAACCAGATCCTCCAGTTCAGCGCGACGACGCGCGAGGCCGCGCTCATCGGCACCTCGCAGCGCATCAACCTCATCACGACCGAGCTCCAGGAAGGCGTGATGAAGACCCGGATGCAGCCCATCGGCAACATCTGGAACAAGTTCCCGCGCGTCGTTCGTGACCTCGCGCTCCAGTGCGGCAAGCACGTCCGCATCGAGATGGAGGGCAAGGAGACCGACCTCGATCGCACCATCATCGAGGCGATCAAGGACCCGCTGACCATCGAGTCGCCCGAAGCGCGACGCGCGATGGGCAAGGACCCGACGGGCACGTTGATGCTCCGCGCGTATCACGCCGGCGGTCAGGTCAACATCGAGATCGGCGACGACGGAGCGGGGCTCGACCCCGAGCGCATCCGCAAGAAGGGCGTGGAGCGCGGCCTCGTGCCGCACGACAAGGCGGCGCGGATGACCGACCGCGAGCTCATCGGGCTCATCTTCCTCCCCGGGTTCTCCACCGCCGAAAAGGTCACCAACGTGTCCGGTCGCGGCGTCGGCATGGACGTCGTCAAGACCAACATCGAGAAGATCGGCGGGACGCTCGACATCGACAGCGCCGTCGGCAAGGGCACGACGCTCAAGATCAAGATCCCGCTCACGCTCGCCATCATCCCCGCCCTCGTAGTCACGAGCCGCGACGAGCGCTTCGCGATCCCGCAGGTGAGCTTGCTCGAGCTCGTTCGGCTCGAGGCCGAGCAAGCCAAGACGTCGATCGAGTACGTCTACGGCACGCCCGTCTACCGCCTCCGCGGAAACCTCCTGCCGCTCGTGTTCCTCTCCCGCGCGCTCGGTGAAGACAGCGTCGAGTCGAAGAGCGCCGACGGCTCGGTGAACATCGTCGTCCTCCAGGCCGACGGGCGTCAGTTCGGGCTCGTGGTCGACGGCGTGAACGACACGGAGGAGATCGTCGTCAAGCCGCTCGGCAAGGAGCTGAAGGGCCTCAACGTGTTCGCCGGCGCCACCATCATGGGTGACGGTCGCGTGGCCCTCATCTTGGACGTGCTCGGCCTCGCGCAGCGCGCCAACCTGGCCGGCGCTCGCGAGCGCGTCGAACGCGCCCGCGAGGAGCGCGCCCGTGAAGAGGACAAGGAGACGCTTCTTCTGTTCCGCGCCGGTGAGGCGCCCAAGCAAGGCGACGACGGCCGCTGCATGGCCGTGCCGCTCTCGATGGTCGCTCGCCTCGAAGAGTTCCCGCGCGAGCGCATCGAGCGGGCCGGACGAAGGCCGGTCGTCCAGTACCGCGGCGAGATCATGCCGCTCATCGACCTCGGCGAGCTCCTCGCCCAGAAGAAGGCCGGCAACGGCGACGAGCCGCTCCAGGTCATCGTCACCGCCCACGGCTCGCGAAGCGTCGGCCTCGTCGTCGACCGCATCGTCGACATCGTCGAGGAGCGCCTCGCCGTGAAGGACAAGGGCCGTCAGAAGGGCGTCCTCGGCGCGGCGGTCGTTCAAGGCAAGGTGACCGAGCTCCTCGACATCGAGGGGATCATCCGCGCCGCCGAGCCCCAGTTCTTCGAGCACGCCTGAGCGCGAAAAGGAGACACGCATCGTGGAAGGTCGACAGCTCTGCACGTTCTTTCTCGGCGGCCTCTGCTTCGGCGTGGACGTCACCAAGATCCAAGAGGTCATCCGGTACCAGGAGATGACGCGGGTCCCGCTCGCGTCGGACGTGGTCCGCGGCCTCATCAACCTGCGCGGCCAGATCGTGACGGCGATCGACATGCGCAAGCGCCTCGACCTCCCCATCGGCCAGAACGAGCCGATGAACGTCGTGGTGCGCAGCGACGACGGGGCGGTCAGCCTCCTCGTCGACGACATCGGGGACGTCGTCGAGGTCGAAGAGGCCGCGTTCGAACGTCCGCCGGAGACCATGCCGTCCCGCGCTCGCGCCTTGGTGCGCGGCGTCTACAAGCTCAACGACCGCCTCTTGCTCGTGCTCGACACGGAGAAGGCCGTCGACCTCACGTCCTGATAGCGGGGCGACCCAACCATGAGCCGCATTGCACGACCCAAGAGGATGAAGACCATGACCCAAGAAGCCGAGCAGAAGCAAGCGTCCCTCTACGATCGCCTGGGGGGTAAGGACGCCATTCGCGCCGTCGTCGACCGTCTGTACGCGCTGATCTCGGAGGACTCCGAGCTGGCGTCGTTCTTCGGCGAGACGGACATGCCGACGTTGAAGACGCACCAGTTCATGTTCCTCTCCCAGGTCTTGGGCGGCCCGGCGAAGTACCGCGGCCCGTCGCTCAAGGACGCGCACAAGCACCTCAAGATCGAGGGCAAGCACTTCGATCGCGTGGCCGGTTACCTGTCGCAAGCCCTGAAGGACGCCGGCGTCGGCGCTCCGCTCCACGACGAGGTCATGGGCGCGGCGGCGTCGTTCAAGCCGGAGGTCGTGGCCCAACCTGCGGCTCGCCTCTCCGTGCTTCCCGGCGGCGGCGGCGACGCCAGGATGATGGACGAGCTCAAGAAGAAGGTCTCCGACCTCGGCGCGATGCGCGCCATGCTCGAGAACGCGCCGATCAACGTCCTCTTCGCGGACCGGCAGTTCATCATCCGCTATGTGAACCCGCGCTCGGTGCGGACGCTCCGCACGCTCGAGGCGCTCCTGCCGGTGAAGGCCGAGGGGCTCGTCGGTCAGAGCATCGATATCTTCCACAAGCGCCCCGAGCACCAGCGCGGGATCCTCCGCGACCCGAACAACCTCCCGCACCACGCCAAGATCAAGCTCGGACCGGAGATCCTCGACCTCCTCGTGAGCCCGATTTACTCCGAGGGCGGCGAGTACCTCGGTGCGATGGTCACCTGGGACGTCATCACCGAGAAGGAGAAGGCGGCGAGCGAGCTCGCGCGCATCCAGTCGATGATGGAGAACGCGCCGACCAACATCATGTACGCGGATCCGGACTTCAAGATTCGCTACCAGAACCCGGCGTCGCTCCGAACGCTCAAGTCGCTCGAGGCGTTCCTGCCGGTGAAGGCCGACGACGTCGTCGGTCAGAGCATCGACGTCTTCCACAAGCGCCCCGAGCACCAGCGCAAGATGCTCTCCGACCCGCGGCGCAACTTGCCGCACCGCGCGACCATCTCGGTCGGACCGGAGAAGCTCGACCTCCTCGTCAGCCCCATCTACGACCCCAAGGGCGATTACCTTGGCGCCATGGTCACCTGGGAGGTGATCACCGAGAAGCTCGCCACCGAGCAGAAGGTGCGCGACGCGGCGGAGCGCGAGCGCGTCGCGGCGGAAGAGCTCAAGGCCAAGGTCGACCAGATCTTGGAGGCGGTGGTCGCGGCCGAGCGCGGCGACCTCACCCGCGAGATTCCGGTCCGCGGAAGCGATGCCATCGGTCAGATGGCCGAGGCGCTGATGCGGTTCCTCGGGAACCTGCGCAAGAGCATCGGGACGATCTCCAACAACGCGCAGACGCTCGGCTCGGCCAGCGAGGAGCTCCGCGCGGTGAGCCAGGAGATGAGCAGCGCGGCCACGCAGACGAGCGCGCAAGCGGGCGTCGTGTCGGCGGCGGCGGAGCAGGTCAACAAGAACGTCCAGACCGTCGCCACCAGCGCCGAGGAGATGAGCGCCAGCATCAAGGAGATCGCAAAGAACGCGAACCAGGCGGCGTCGGTGGCATCGAGCGCGGTGCGCGTGGCCGACGCGACCAACAAGACGGTGGCCAAGCTGGGCGAGAGCTCGGCCGACATCGGGAAGGTGATCAAGGTCATCACCTCGATTGCCCAGCAGACGAACCTCTTGGCGCTCAACGCGACGATCGAAGCGGCGCGCGCCGGTGAAGCCGGAAAGGGCTTCGCCGTCGTCGCCAACGAAGTGAAGGAGCTCGCCAAGGAGACAGCGCGCGCCACCGAGGACATCGGTCGGAAGATCGAGGCCATCCAAGGCGACACCAAGAGCGCTGTCGACGCCATCGGACAGATCGGCAACATCATCAACGAGATCGCCGATATCCAGAACACCATCGCGTGCGCCGTCGAGGAGCAGACCGCGACGACCAACGAGATCAGCCGCAACGTCGTCGAAGCGGCCAAGGGCTCGGGCGAGATCGCCCAGAACATCACGGGAGTCGCTTCTGCTGCCGACTCCACGTCTCGCGGCGCGGGCGATACGCAGAACGCGGCCGGTGAGCTCTCGAAGATGGCCGCTGAGCTCCAGCGGCTCGTGGGTCAGTTCACCGTCTGATTCGACTGGGAGCGAGGCGCCCTCCACGGCGCGCCTCGCTCCTTTCCCTCTCACGCTGCGGACGACGCGGCACCGCTCCCGAGGAAAGGCACCGTGCAATGAAGGCTCTCATCGTCGACGACTCCAAGGCAACGCGGCTCATCCTGAAGAAGATCCTGACGGAAGCTGGCTTCAAGGAGTTCGTGGAAGCGGCACACGGGCGCGAGGCACTCGATCGACTCGCAGCAGGCGCGCCCGACCTCGCGCTCGTCGACTGGAACATGCCGGAGATGGACGGCTACGAGCTCCTCTGCGCCATCCGCGCTCGCCGCGAGCTCGACCAGATGCCCATCATGATGGTGACGACCGAGACCGAGGTGGAGCAGGTGACGCGCGCGCTGTCCGCGGGCGCCAACGAGTACGTCATGAAGCCGTTCTCGTCCGACATCATCCGCGACAAGCTCGCGCTCCTCGGCATCGGAGGCTGATCATGGTCCGGGTCCGCGTCCTCATCGTCGACGACTCCGTCGTCGTTCGAAGGCTCCTCTCGGACGTCCTCGGCGCCGAGCCGTGGATCGAGATCGTCGGAGCGGCGCCCAACGGGCGCATTGCCCTCCAGCGGATCCCGCAGGTCAACCCGGACCTCGTCACGCTCGACGTCGAGATGCCCGAGATGGATGGGCTCGAGACGCTCGACGGGATCCGCGCCCAGTGGCCCAAGCTCCCCGTGATCATGTTCAGCACGCTGACCGAGCGTGCGGCCACGACGACGCTGGAGGCGCTCAGTCGCGGCGCGACCGACTACGCGACCAAGCCCCAGAGCGCAGGCGGGATCGTAGGTGCATCGGCTGACATCCGCGCACAGCTCGTGACCAAGATTCGCGCGCTCTTCCCGGAGCGCGCGGCTTCGGCGCCCAAGGTCGACACCACGCCCAGCAAAGCGCCGCCGGTGCTCGTCGCACCGCGCGTCACGACCTTGGCGGCCATGCCCGCAGTGAAGGCTCCCCCGGCGCGTCGCGCCGTGGAGCCGGTCACGCTCCTCGCCATCGGCGGCTCCACGGGTGGACCCAACGCGCTCGCTGCGCTCTTCGCCAGGCTGCCCCCGATGCCGGTTCCGATCGTGGTGACGCAGCACATGCCGCCGCTCTTCACGCGTCTCCTCGCCGAGCGGCTCGCCGCGCACTCTCCCCACAAGGTCGTCGAGGCCGCGGGGGGTGAGACCCTCGAGGCGGGCAAGGTCTACATCGCGCCCGGCGACTACCATCTCGTCCTCGAGCGCAAAGGAACCGTGGTGCGCACCGTGCTCAACCAGGAGCCGCCCGAGAACTCGTGTCGACCCGCCGTGGACCCGATGTTCCGCTCGGCGGTGAAGATCTACGGCGGCGGCGTGCTCGGAGTCGTGCTCACCGGCATGGGCCAAGATGGCCTCCGCGGATGCGAGCACATTCGTGACGCCGGCGGACAAGTCGTCGTTCAAGACGAAGCCACGAGCGTCGTGTGGGGGATGCCGGGCTTCGTTGCTCGCTCGGGGCTCGCCGACGCGGTCCTGCCGCTGGACGACATTCCAGCCGAGATCGCTCGTCGGGTCACCGCTCGCTCAGCCTCGTACGGCCGCGTCGAAACAGGGGCGCTTCGCGCCGGAGAATCCCCATGACCGTCTCTCAAGCCGACATCGTCTACCTCCGCGACCTCGTCTACAAGCGCTCGGCCATCGTGCTCGAGTCCGACAAGGACTACCTCGTCGAGGCGCGGCTCGGGCCCATCGCCCGCGAGGAAGGCTGCGCCGACGTGGCGTCGCTCATCTCGCTCATGCGGAAGGACACTGCACCTCGTCTCCCGACCAAGGTCGTGGAGGCGATGACGACCAACGAGACCACGTTCTTTCGAGATACCCACCCCTTCGACGCGCTCACGAAGAAGCTCATCCCGACGCTCCTGAAAACGCGCGCCACCACCAAGACGATCACGATTTGGTCGGCGGCGTGCTCGACCGGTCAAGAGCCGTACAGCATCGCGATGCTGCTCGACGAGACGTTCCCCGAGCTCAAGGACTGGCGCGTGCGCATCGTCGCGACCGACCTCGCGAGCACCGTGCTCGATCGAGCGCGCCAGGCGCGTTATCGGCAGCTCGAGGTGAACCGCGGCCTCCCGGCTCGGCTCCTCGTGAAGTACTTCGATCGCGTCGAGAGCGAGTGGCAGATCAAGGAGTCGATTCGGCGGCGCGTCGACTTCGTCCAGCTCAACTTGATGGACAACTGGCCGCACTCCGGGAAGTTCGACATCGTCTTCCTGCGCAACGTCCTCATCTACTTCGACGTCGCGACGAAGCAGAACATCCTCCGCCGCGTGCGTCAGGTGCTCGCGCCGGACGGCGTCTTGTTCCTCGGCGGCGCGGAGACGACGCTGCACATCGATCCGGCGTACGAGCGCGAGCAGTTCGAGAAATCCGTCTACTACCGGCCCATCCAAGGGAAGTGAGCCACGGGAGCGTTGCCATGAGTCATCACGTCGGTTCGACTTCGGTTGGTGCGCCCCCGCGTGGGCGCGTGGTGTCGGTGCCGCCCGAGCAGATGCTCGAGTATGCGCAGACCGTTTGGACGACCATCCTGGGGGTCCCCCTCTCGGCCTCGCCGTCTCCGGACCCGAGCGCGGAGCGCTTCCACGGGCGCGTACACATCAGCGGCGCGTGGGAAGGCACGGTGGTGCTCGAGTGCTCGGGCGCGTTCGCTCGCTGGGCGGCCTCGCGCATGTTCGAGAGCAACGACACCACGTTCGACGAGGTTCGGGACGCGCTCGGCGAGCTGACCAACATGGTCGGCGGCAACATCAAGGCGCTCCTGCCCGGGCCGAGCCGGCTCTCGATTCCCGAAGTGGCCTCCGGCGAGAAGGTCGAGGAGGAGCGCGTCCTCCACGTGCTCGAGCTCGACTGTCAGGGTGAACCGGTGGTGCTCAAGCTCTTGGCTCCCAAGGGCAGTGTGTCTTTGGAAGGAAAGTGAGGAAGCGATGAAGATCCTGGTGGTGGACGACAGCAAGGCGATGCGCATGATCGTGGCCCGGACCCTGCGCCAAGCGGGCTTCGATGGTCTCGAGCTCGAGGAGGCGTCGAACGGCGCCGAGGCACTGCAGCGCATTCGCGGCGCCGCGCCGGATCTCGTGCTCTGCGATTGGAACATGCCGGAGATGAGCGGCATCGAGCTCTTGGGCGCGCTCTCCTCGGAGGGCAGTCCAGTGAAGTTCGGGTTCGTGACCTCGGAGGGAACCGAGGAGATGCGTACGCGCGCGCGCGAAGCCGGCGCGCTCTTTCTCATCGCCAAGCCGTTTACGGTCGAAGCGTTTCAAGACGCGCTGAAAACGGTCGTTCTCTAGATCGCCTACGGCCTCGTCGCTCGCGATTCGGGCGACGAGGGCGCATGACGAGGAGCCCGACGTGCCATGTCTCTCCAGCTTCCCACGCAAGCGGCCACCATCCACCTCATGGCCGGTCTCCTCTGTAAGCCGATCACGGCCAAGCCCGCCGCGGCGCCGTTCCTGGCGTCGCCCGGACCGCGCGTCATCGGGCTCTACGTCGACGACAAGGGCGCCGTAGGGTCGCTCTGGATGTGCGACGTTGCCGCTGGCGCCTATCTCGGCGCGGCCCTCTCGCTCATCGGTCCGGCGGTGGCCGCCGAAGCACACAAGACCGGGCGCCTGAACGAAGGCCTCCTCGAGAACCTGCGCGAGGTCGTCAACGTCGCGGCGAGCCTGTTCAACGTGACCGGTGGCGGTCATGTCCGGCTGCGCGACGTCCTGGTTCCCCCGGCGCCAATCCCAGCCGACGTCGTTGCGCTCGCCAACGTGAAGAAGAATCGCACCGACCTCGACATCACCGTTCCCGGCTACGGCGCTGGGAAGCTGTCGTTCATCCTCGTCTGACGGTGCGTCAAGCGGTTGACGCGACGGCGAGAGGCTGACGGTTCCGCTGGGTGGAACTACGCGAAAGTCGCCGTTCCTGGCCGCACGAGATGCTGGTTCGTCGCTTGCACCGACCCCTTTGCCCGAGCGTCGGGAGAGAAGGAGTCGAGCGATGGGACAGTCAATGGGCTACCGAAACGGCGGCAGTGAGCGACCGCGGGCGTTCGACACGAAGTTGGTCGAGTCGACCCATGCGAATGGAGACCTGGAGCGCCGTCTCGCGGACCTCGAGGGCGTCGTGGCCGCGCTCGATCGGTCGCAGGCGATGATCGAGTTTGCGGCGGACGGCACCATCGTCTCGGCGAATACGAACTTCCTCGGCGCCATGGGCTACCGGTTGGAGGAGATCGCGGGGCGCCACCACCGCATGTTCATGCCGGCTGGTGAGAGCGAGAGCGCCGCCTACACGCAGTTCTGGGCGGACCTTCGCGCGGGCCGCTTTCAGACGGCGGAGTTCAAACGGGTGGGGAAGGGCGGTCGCGAGATCTGGATTCAAGCGACGTACACGCCCGTCCTCGACCCTTCGGGTCGGGTGACCAAGGTCGTGAAGTTCGCGACCGACGTGACGGCCGCGAAGCTGAAGAACGCCGACTACGAGGGGCAGCTCACCGCGATCAACAAGTCGCAGGCGGTGATCGAGTTCGACCTCTCGGGCAAGATCCTTCGCGCCAACGATCTCTTCATGAAGACGACGGGGTACACCCCGAGCGAATTGGAAGGGCGCCATCACCGCATGTTCATGCCGCCCGGCGATGCCGAGCGTCCCGAGTACGCGCGGTTCTGGACGGAGCTCGGCGAAGGGCGCTTCCAGGCCGGCGAGTTCAAGCGCGTCGGGAAGGGGGGTCGCGAAGTGTGGCTCCAGGCGAGCTACAACCCCATCCTCGACGTCAACGGCCGCCCGTTCAAGGTCGTGAAGTTCGCGAGCGACATCACCGGCATGAAGCAGCTCGTCTCCGGCATCGCGCAGAACGCGACGACGTTGGCCGCCGCGTCGGAGGAGCTGAGCGCCGTCTCGAAGCAGCTCACGAGCGACGCTGGCTCGGTTTCGGCGCAGGCGGGGACGGCGTCCGCCGCCACCGAGCAGGTGAATCACAACGTGCAGACCGTGGCGACGGCGACCGAGGAGATGGGCGCGAGCATTCGCGAGATCGCCAAGAACGCCGCCGAAGCCGCCCGGGTCGCGACGAGCGCCGTCGGCGTGGCCGACGACACGAACCGTATCATCGGGAAGCTGGGGGAGAGCTCGGCGGACATCGGGAAGGTCATCAAGGTCATCACGTCGATCGCGCAGCAGACGAACTTGCTCGCGCTCAACGCGACGATCGAAGCGGCGCGGGCTGGTGAAGCGGGGAAGGGCTTCGCGGTCGTCGCCAACGAAGTGAAGGAGCTCGCCAAGGAAACGGCGCGCGCCACCGAGGACATCGGTCAGAAGATCGACAAGATCCAAGCCGACACCCACGACGCCGTCGCGGCCATCGCGCAGATCACGCGCATCATCGCGCAGATCAACGACATCCAGAGCGCGATCGCCAGCGCCGTCGAGGAGCAGACCGCCACCACCACCGAGATGGGGCGCAACGTCACCGAAGCGGCACGTGGCTCGGCCGAGATTGCGCGGAGCATCAACGGGGTCGCGCAGACCGCGGAGGGCACCGTCTCGGGCGCGAACGACACCCAACGCGCGGCAGCCGAGCTCGCCAAGATGGCGGCCGAGCTCCAGCGTCTGGTCAATCAAGTCCGCCGCTGACACGCACCGGAAAAGGCATCAGCGGGCGCCAAGCTCCACCCTCGGGTGGGCCGGGCGCCCGCTGCGCGCTTTTGGTGTCGCGTGCGCGCGCTCAGGCGTCGCCGGGATCGGCGAGCTCGACCTCGAGCCGGGGGGCGACGCGCATCAAGCGCTCGGCGAGCGTCTCGGTGACGCGCGTGCCGGCTCGGATGAGAAGGAGCCCGTTGGGGCCCAGTACGTCCTTGGCGAGGACCATGCCTTCGCGGAGACGCGCCACCTCGACGCGGACGCGACCCTTGCGTCGCGCGCCCACGAGCGCGTAGACCGCCCGACCGTTGCTCTCGAAGGCGAGTGTTTGGCGATCGGGAAACGCGGCGAGTGCGGCGTCGGGCTTTGGCGCGACGAGCTTGCGGGGCAGGCCTCCGGTGAACGTGTGCTCTTCCTTGAGGAACGAGCTCTTGGTCGCGCCCATGGCGATGTTGGCGAGCTCGGAGAAGAAGTCGCCGACGACTTCGTCGTCGGTCTCGCCGAAGAGGTCTTTGGCGAGCGAGTGGACGACGTCTTGGTCCGCGATGAGGGTGATGCCGATTTCGAGCTCGTGCGCCACGTCGGTGAGCGAGATGGCGGTCGCCATCGGGGACCTGAGCACCGGTACGACATGTCCGGCGGGGGAGAACGGTTGTTGAGCGAACTCCGCCATCACGGCGCCGAGCGTCGTCTGCATCGCCCGCCACGCACCGAGCGCGGCGATCCCGTCGGCGGGCGGGGCCGCTAGGTCCGGCGGCGGTGCCTTGTCAGCGGCCACGGTTGCCTCGATCGCCGCGCCGGTGACGCTGGCCGCGATGTCCAGGCGTCGAAGCGCGCTCTCGAGCTCGCGTACGCGCGTCCGGAGCTTGGTCTCGAGACCCACGATGCGCTCGCCCACGCGGATGCGTGCGCGCAGCTCCTCCAGCGACCGTGACTTCGTGATGAAGTCGTCGACGCCGACCATGAAGGCCTGCGTCATGACGTCCTCGGTCGTTCGCGCCGTTCGCATGATCACGTACACGTAGCGGGAAAGCTCCATTGCGCGGATCTGGGTCACCAGATCGGCGCCCGACATGCCGGGCATCATGAGATCGGTGATGACCATGTCCGGCGCTGTCTCACGAACGTGGGCGAGGGCGGCGTCGGCGGAAGGCAAGACGAACGCGCGGTGGCCCAAGGTCTCCGCGACCTTCGCCAAGGTCATGGCCTCCGTGGGGCTGTCTTCGATGATGAGGACGTCCATGAACGCGGTCTCCGTAACGTTCCGTTCTTCGCTCAGCGTCAGCCGCGCAGTGCTTCGAGTGCTTCGCGCAGTCGCGCCACGCGCTCGTGATCGGGCCCGAGGACGGTTCCCATCGCGTCGATGTGTCGGCGCATGAAGGCGCGGGCCTTCACGAGCTCACCTCGTTCGCTGTAGTTCTCGGCGAGCGCCTGTACCCAGTCGAGGGCATGGTCGGCCTGCTCGACCAGTGCGGCGCGGAGGGCCGTCTCCTCACGCACGGCCTCACCCAAGCGGAGGCGTTCCGCCATGGCCAGTCGGAGTCGCAGACCGTCCGTCGTGATGGGCTTCACGAGCACGTCGTTGGCGCCGGCGCTGAGCGCCTCCACGCGGTCGCTGGTGCTGCTCAGCGCCGTCACGAGGATGACGTAGGTTTCTTCGTTCGCCTCGGTCTCGCGGACGCGGCGGCAAAGGTCGAGGCCCGACAGGCCCGGCATGAGCCAGTCGGTCACGATCACGTGGGGGCGGAAGGATACGTACTTCTCCCACGCGTCCTCGCCGGTGTCGGCGAGCATGACCTCGTGACCGAGGGGCGCGGTCACGGCCTCGACGTGCAGCTGAGAAAGGGGATCGTCATCGGCGATCAGGACGCGCATGGGGCCTCCAGGGGGTGTCATCAACGAGAACGGCTTCCCCGGCGCGACCTTGAGCCCATGAAGTGGGCCGCCTTCGCGTGGGTTGGCTCATCTCACCTGAACGGCGTCTTTCGAATCTCCTCAAGACCGACCGAGATGAGGCGTTCTACGGGTCGATGGATCCGGAAGAGGCGACCCAGGTGGTGGACTTGAGCTTCGCGGAAGACGTGGCGGCGGGTGATCACGAGTTCATGGAGACCCTTCTGCGCACCTTTCTGCGCAACGTCGCTTCGCTCCGCACTGAGCTCGACGGGGCCGTCGCGGCGGCTGACGGGCCGCGCATTCGGCGTGTCAGTCACGGCCTCAAGGGCCTCTTTCAGACGATGGGCGCCCTGCCAGCCGCCGAAGCGGCGCTCTCCGTCGAGAAGTCGGAGGCGGTGACGTTGGTGCAGCTCGGGCCATCGCTGGCGAGCCTCACGGACGCAATGTCGCGGGTCGAGCTCGCGGTCCAGTGCGTCGTCACCGAGCGGTACTCGGCTGCCCCTCGCGCGGAGCTGGGATGAAGCCCGCCGCGCGCGCGCGAGGAGTCGCCGCAGTAGCGCTGCGTCGGCCGCCGCGTGCGCGCGCGCCTGGTGAGCTCGATCACGCGACGCTCGTCCTCGACGGTCGCGGGCACGTCGAACGCATCGACCCCTTGCTCGCTTCGCTTCTCGGCTATGGAGAAGCGGCGCTCGCAGGCGCGAGCGCGATGCCGCTGCTCGGGCTCGCACCCGCGGCGCTGGCGCGGTTGGCCCGCGGCGGCCTTCGCTCGGAAGTCGGGCTCGCACGGCGTGACGGCGCCACCCTGCCGTGCGCCATCACGGTGGCACGCCGCGCCGCGGGACGAGGTCGAGGTTTCCTCGTCGACGTCAGCATGTTGGAGCTGCCGCGCGCCGACGCCGACGCGAATCGGCTCACCACCGTGCTCGAGAACATGACCGACGTCATGTTCTTCGTTTCGCCACAGGGTCGCATCCTCTTCATGAACCAGGCGGCGCGGACTCTCTTCGGCTGGGAGCGCACGGACCTCAATCGGGGCCTCCGGGCGGCGGAGCTCGTCACGCCGTCGTCTCGTACGACGCTCGAAGCGTCGGCGCTCACGGCCGCTCGCAAGGTCGGTCGTTGGAGCGGCTGCTTGCGGCTGGCGGCGCGGCAAGGCGAGGTCGACGCCCAGGTCACCATTCTCGTCCACACGGACGGCAACGGTCGCGAGCTGTTCTTCTCGCTCTTCGGGGCGCCCAGCTTGGATCCCGCCGCGCGAGGAAGACTGCGCGATGCGCTGCGGCGAGCCCGCGCCGCGACGCTCGAGGCGGCGCGCGTGAAAGCCCAGTTTTTGGCCAACATGAGCCATGAGATTCGCACGCCGATGAACGGCATCTTGGGCATGGCGTCGCTCCTCGCGGAGAGCGTGCTCGACGCCGATCAGCGTGAATGTCTCACGGCGTTGCGCGACTCGGCCGAGCATCTCCGCAGTCTCGTCGACGACGTGCTCGATCTGTCCCGAGCCGAGAGCGGCCAGCTCGACGTCGTTCCTGGCGACTTCTCTCCGGCGGCGGTGGCCGCGGAGTGCGTACGCGCTCATCAGACCAAGGCCGGGGCGAAGCGGATCGCGCTGACGATCTCCGTGTCGCCCGACGTCCCGGGCGTTCTGCTCAGCGACGAGCGGCGGTTTCGCCAGATTCTCGTCGCTCTCTTGGCGAACGCCATCAAGTTCACCTCCGAGGGCGCCGTCGAGGTCGAGATCGGAGGCCTCGCGCCCCATGGCGTTCAGGTCGTGGTTCGCGACACGGGGGTGGGAATCCCCGCGGCCCGCCTCGACGCCATCTTCCAACCATTCACCCAGGCCGACGGCTCGTTCGCGCGTCGAGTCGACGGTGCGGGGGTCGGGCTGAGCCTTGCCCGGGAGCTTCTCTCGGCGCTCGGCGGAAGGATTTGGGTCACCAGCGAGCTCGGCCGCGGCAGCGAGTTCACTTTCGTCGTCCCCGGCATGACCGTGGGCGATGCACGTCCGCTCCACGTCCTTTTGCTCGACGCCGACGAGGACGACGCGATGGTGGCGCAGGTCGCCTTGGAAAAAGACGGCCACCGGGTCTTCTCGCTCGAGGAGCTGGTCGCCCACGGCGGCGCAGCGGAGGCGCCCCTCGACGTGGCGGTTTTGGGCGCAGTCGACGAAGTGACGCGTCGTCGCGTTGCTTGCCTCGCACAGGAGCTCGTGCCGGTGGGGGGACTGCCGGTCGTTGCCGTGGGGGACGACGAGGACGACCACGAGCTTCTCTTTACGCGGCTCCCGCGCCCGCTGTCGGCGAACGCGCTCCGCGATGCGCTCGCGCGGTGGCGGGTGCAAAGGCCGCTTGGCTCCGTGGGGCACGCTCAAGCGCAACCCAGTTGCGCCGACCCTGAAGGAACAAGAAGAAAGGGTGACCAGACGAGTCCCCGTGAGCCGGAGATTCGTGCCGCTCGCCCAACCGGGCGGCGCGAACCGAGGCTCACTTCAACTGATCAACGCCACGGCAAGGAGGAACGCAGGTGATGGACGGGTCGCATGAGGTCGGGAAGCCGCGGATCTTGGTCGTCGACGACGAGGCGGCGCTTCGCCGCAGCTTGCAGCGCGGACTCGGGCGGCGCTTCGACGTCGTCGTGGCCAGCGACGGCGCGGCGGGCCTCAAGGCGCTTCGCGAGGAGGGCCCGTTCGCCGCCATCCTCGGTGACCTGCAGATGCCGAACATGGACGGCCTCACCATGCTCAAGCAAGCCGCCGTGATCGCGCCGGCCACCGTGCGCCTCCTCTTCACGGGAACGCTGGATGCCGCCGCCGTGATGGACTCGATCCTGGTCGCGGGGCTTTTTCGTGTACTCTACAAGCCTGCCGCGGTGGCCGACGTCCTCTTGGCGCTCGAAGAGGCCCTGAACGAGCACGCGCGAATCGGCTGATCCGTGAAGGATCGCGCCGGCCAAGGAGCGCCGAAAGGGCACGACGTCTGGCCGCACGCACTCGGCGTCTCGCTCTCACGACCCAACTGGGCGCGATCGGTCGGCGCGACGGAACCTCGGAATTAAGACTGCGTAATCGATGGTCGCGGCAGCGGTCGCGCTGCTAGCTTCAACGCGTGAAGGTTCTCGT
The DNA here is from genome assembly GCA_044224815.1 of Polyangiaceae bacterium. Taxonomy (GTDB): domain Bacteria; phylum Myxococcota_A; class Polyangia; order Polyangiales; family Polyangiaceae; genus JADJCA01. Next base: position 46,774 of record JBGAJR010000009.1, on the reverse strand, counting down.
CGTCGAAGACGATGCCAAGCTGGCCCGATTCCTCACTCGCGTTCTGGTCGAGGAGGGGTTCGAGGTGGAGGCGGTCGCGAGCGGCGCGCAGGCGTCGACCGAGGCGCAGAAGGGCGGCTACGGCCTCGTCGTGCTCGACTGGATGCTGCCCGACAAGGACGGGCTCGTCGTCTGCGAGGAGCTCCGTCGCGCAGGCGTCTCGTCACCGATCCTCATGCTGACCGGACGCGGCGAGACGCGGGATCGGGTGCAGGGACTCGACGCGGGCGCGGACGACTACATGGTCAAGCCCTTCGAGGTGGAGGAGCTCGTCGCGCGGGTGCGCGCGCTCTTGCGTCGCGCCGCGCCCGCTGCGGAGGCGCGCCTCCGCCGTGGTCCTCTCGAGATCGATCGCATGGGCCAGAAGGTGTCGGCGGGCGGCGTTCAAATCGCCCTCACGAGCCGAGAGTTCGCGCTCCTCGTCCACCTCGCCCAGCACACCGAGCGCGTCGTCACGCGCGCCGAGATCCTCGCCGAGGTCTGGGGCACCAAGTTCGACCCTGGCACCAACATCGTCGAGGTCCACGTGAGCCGCCTGCGCGACAAGCTCGGTGAGCACGCGTGGATGGTCGAGACGGCGCGCGGCGTAGGGTATCGTCTCAAGACGACCCAATGAGACTCCGCACCCGCCTCACCGTCGCCCTCTCCGTGGCGATGGCGGCGACCATGGCCACGGCGTTCTTCGCCGTGTCGTTCGTCGTCACGCGCTCGGAGGAGAAGCAGCTCGACGAGGCGCTCCGCGCCGAGGCCCGCGGCGAGGCGCTGGAGATCGCGCGTCAGTCGGGCACGACGCTTCACTTGATCGGCCGTCCCGGACCCGACGACGACGCGACCCAGCTCGCCAAGTACGCCGCCATCTACGACGACGAGACGGGCGCGGTCGTAGAGGCCTCGCCGGACTTCAAGCCGCCGGTGTACACCGCCGTGAAGCATCCGCGTGGCGTCCCCTTCGATCTGCGGCTGCCCGGCGAGTCGCTCCGCGCGGTCTTCGCCATCGTGCCTGGACACCCCTCGGTGCGCCTCATCTTGGCGGCGCCGCTCACTGAGCTCGAGCGCGATCGCGCCTACCTGCGGCAGGTGATGACGGTGGCGGCGCTCGCGTCGCTCGTGCTCATCGTGGCGGTCATTTGGCCGATCGTTCGCGGTCTCACGCGCGACCACGAGGCCATCGCTTCTACGGTGCGGCGCGTCGCGGCCGGTGACCTTCGGGCCCGCGTGGCGCTCAAGACCGGCGATCGTGAGACGGCGCGGCTCGCGCAAGACATCGACGAGATGATCTCGCGCCTTTCGGTGCTGCTCGACAGCCAGCAGCGCTTCGTCGCCAACGCCGCGCACGAGCTTCGCTCACCGCTCACGGCGCTCTACGGGGAGCTTCAGCTTGCGCTCCGGCGGCCACGCGACAACGAAGGGTACCGCGCCGCGATCGAAGAGGCCCTCGACGCGACGGTGCGCCTGAAGACGCTCGCCGAGGACCTCCTCGCGCTCGCGCGCCTCGGCGGCGAGCTCGAGCGGAAACCCATGCCCATCGCCCTCGGCGAGCTGGTCGAGGCCGCCGCCGAGCCGGCGCGCGGCGAGGCCACGCGGCGCGGCGTGCGCATCGAGATCGACGTCGACGCGTCCACGATGACGGGGCACGCCGGCGATCTCGAGCGCATGGTGCGGAACCTCATCGAGAACGCGGTTCGACACAGCCCGGACGGCGCAGCGGTCGTCGTGCGCGCGCACATGGAGGGCGAGCGCGTTCTCGTGGCCGTCGCCGACGAAGGGCCCGGCGTGAAGCCGGAGGAGCGAGAGCGCATCTTCGAGCCGTTCTTTCGCGGTGCCGCGGAGCGGGCGTCGGGCGTCGGCTCCGGGCTGGGGCTCGCGATCGTGCGTGAGATCGCGCGGGCCCACGGCGGCGACGTCACCGTCGAGCCGGCGGCGGCGGCCGGTGGGGCGCGCTTCGTGGCCTGGCTCCCGCACGTAGCGAAGGAGCCGTGAGCGCGGTCAGCCTTTGACGGCGGTCTTCCACGCTTCGTAGAGCGGGAGGAGCGCTTGCGTAGCGTCGTCCAGCAGCGCCGCGTCGCGCGTCACGTTGGCCTCGACGAGGCGTCGCATGGCAAAGCCGTAGAGCGCTTCCAGGTTCGCGCACAGCTCCGGGGCCACCTCGTAGTTGAGGCCGGCGCAGAGCTCCTCGAGGATCGCGTGGGCGCGGCTGATCTTCTCGCCCGCGAGCGCCAGGTTCCCGGCGCCGAGCGCGCCCTTGGCCTCGGTCGTGAAGCGGAAGAAGCCCTGGTAGAGGAGGAGGAGGACGTCGCCCGGACCCGAGGTCGAGACTTGGACTTGCTTGTACTTTGCAACTGCTGCGAACGCGCCTGACATGTCCCTCTACCTCACCCGGTGCTGCTGGTGCCCGAGCCCGAGCTCGAAGCGCCGATCGACGAACCCTGCGACTTGTATTTGGAGACGATCGTCTCGAGGTCGCTGAACTGTTTGCGCAGCGCGTCTTGGTACGCGGTGATGCGTCGCTCCATCGCGTCGGCGGAGTCTTGGAGCCGCACGGACTGCTTCTGGAGAGACGTCACGCGCGCGATCATCGGAGCGGTCTGACCGCTGTTGAGGGAGTCGATGGTCCGCTTGAACGCGTCGAACGCGCCCGTGGAGCCGAGGCTCGTGTCCTTGGTGAAGAGGCGCGCGACCGCGGTGGGGTCGGCTTGGAGCGCGGTGTCGAACGTGGTCCCGTCGAACCGGAGCGTGCCGTCCTTGGTGCTCGAGAGTCCGACACTCATCAAGGAGGTGTACTTGCCGGTGGTGGCGGTGATGGGCGCGCTCATCAAACGCGAGAGCCGATCCATCATCCCTCGCACCGTGGGGTCGGCGGCGAGCTCGGCGTTGGCGGCCTTCTGGGCGCCGTAGCCGGTGGCGGCCTGGCCAGACTGCATGACGTCGTTGTAGGCGTTCACGAACGCCTGGATCTTCGACTTGATCAGGGTGCCGTCGCTGGCCACGTTGATGACCGTCGGCGTGGTCGTCGTCTTGGTGAGCGCGAGCGTGACGCCGGAGATGAGACCGGTCACCTGGTTGCTCGAGCGGCGGACGGTGATGTTGTCCACGAGCATGATCGCGTCTTGCGCGTCTTGCTTGGGGTTGGCCGGGTTGGTCATCCCGAGGGTGATGCCCGTCTCGGTGAAGGAGAACGTGTTGGCGGAGCCGGAGTCGAGCCCCCGCACGGCGAGACGATAGTTGGTCCCGTCGAAGAGCACGTTCGCGCTCACGCGCGCTCCAGTGGAGTTGATCTTGGATGCGATGGCAGACAGCGAGTCGCCCGCGTCGATGGTGATGTCGATCGGTGTGCCGGTGCCGACGGTGAGGCTGAGCGTTCCCGACTGGCCGAGCGCCGTGGTCCCGGAGGATTGAGCGTCGCCGTAGGTGCGCTGCTCCTTGGCGAGCTGCGTCACCTGGACTTCGTACCGACCGGCGGCGGCGCCGGTGCCGGCGCTGGCGACGATCGACGAGTCGCTCGACGTTGCGATGGTGGACGCGAACTGCTTGGGGTCGCTCAGCGCGGCCGCGGCTTCCCGCAGCGTGAAGAGCTTGCTCGAGAGACCCGAGATGGTCTGGGACGCGGCGTCGACCGCGGCCTTCTGCTTCAGGACGGCATCTTGTGGGATGCGCTCCGCCTTCACGAACGCGTCGATGATGGCGTTCGTGTCGAGGCCGGTGGCGAATCCGCCGAAGGTGATGTTGCTCATCCTGGACCCTTGGTTCGATGCACCCGGCGTGCCGGTTCAATGAGGAGGAGGAGAGGGCCGCCCATCGCGCCTGGGGCGCGGGATGACCCTCCAGGGATCCGACTCAGTGAGGCTCCGGGTGAGGAGACTCATCAGCCACCCTTGAGGAGAGAGAGCGCGAGCTGGGGCGATTGGTTGGCCTGGGCGAGGACCGAGATGCCGGCCTGCGAGAGGACCTGGAACTTCGCCATCTGCGCGGTCTCCGTGGCGACGTCGACGTCGCGGATGCGACCGAGCGAGGCCGACATGTTGGAGCGTTGCGACTGGAGGTTGGAGACGGCGCCCTGGAGCTGGTTGATCGCCGTACCGAAGTTCGTGCGGACCGTGCTGAGCGCCTGGAGGCCGCTGTCGAGCGCGGTAATGGCGGTCTGCGCGTTGGCGAAGCTCGTGACGTCGATGCCGGTCACGCCGAGCTGCGTCGTGTCGACGCCGCCGATCGTGATGTTGATGCGGTCGTTCGCCGTGGTGTTGATGCCCACCTGGAAGGCCACCGGCGTGCCCGCTCCGGCGAGGAGGTTCGTGCCGTTGAACTGGGTCACCTGCGAAATCCGGTCGATTTCCCCGAGAAGGGACTGGAACTCGGTGTCGAGGTTGGTGCGGTCGCTGGTGGTGAGGTCGCCGTTCGACGACTGGACCGCGAGCTCGCGGAGGCGCTGCATGATGCTGGACACCTGGCCCGCGGCGCCGTCGGCCACCTGGGCCATCGAGATGCCGTCGTTGGCGTTGCGCTCGGCGACCGCGAAGCTGCGGACCTGCGCGTTCATGCTCTCGGCGATGCCGAGGCCGGCCGCGTCGTCGGCCGCGCTGTTGATGCGGTACCCGCTGGAGAGACGCTGAAAGGTCGTCTGCATCAGGTTCTGGGTCGACGACAGATTGTTCTGCGCAACCATCGAGGCGTAGTTGGTCTGGATATAGAGCGCCATGATCGAACTCCTTCGTTCCGTTCTCTGCGGCTCGATTGCCGCTCACCCACGGGGAACGGCGGGCACACGGAGGCCTTGAGCCCAAATCGACGGGGCGCGAAGGAGAGGCATGGATGCGCCGTCGTCTCGCGGCGCGAATCGTTTGAGCGCCAACGATCTGGCGCTCGAGCGTCAAACGAGTGGCGCGCGACCAACGAGATCTTGGCGCGCGCTCCTTCTTGATGACGCTTCGACGAGGAAAGTGACGTGGTGCTCGCGTCACTCGGTCGTGGCCCGCGAACTGCATCGCGTGGACACGATGATCGAGTCGGGCCAATCGGCCCCGCGGAGGACGCTCTCGCGTGCTCTCGCGGCAGGTCGTCGGCGCTTGGACCGCGAGTCGCCCCCCCGCAGGATCACTGCGGAGGGGCGGGGCGGGACGAGACGCCGGACTGACCTACGGACTCGAGCTCGCCGCGATCAGCCGCGGAGGAGGCTCAGGGCGAGCTGCGGCGACTGGTTCGCCTGCGCGAGCACCGAGACGCCCGCCTGGCTGAGCACCTGCATTTTGGCCATGTTCGCGGTCTCTGCCGCGACGTCGACGTCGCGGATACGACCGAGCGAGGCCGACATGTTGGCTTGCGTGGTCTGGAGGTTCGAGACGGCGCCTTGCAGCTGGTTGATCGCGGTACCGAAGCCGGCGCGAACCGTGCTGAGGCTTTGGATGCCGGCGTCGATCGCGGTGATCGCCGTCTGCGAGTTCGCGAAGCTCGTCACGTCGAGGCCGTTGACGGCCAGACGGGTGGTGTCGGCGCCGCCGAAGCTGACCGAGATGCGGTCGTTCGACGTCGTGCCGATGCCGACCTGGAAGTTGACCGCCGCGGAAGCTCCCGAGAGGAGGTTCGTGCCGTTGAACTGGGTGACCGACGAGATGCGGTCGATCTCACCCGAGAGGGCCTGGAACTCCGTGTCGAGGTTCGTGCGGTCGTTCGACGAGAGATCGCCGTTGGACGACTGAACCGCGAGCTCGCGCATGCGGCCGAGGATGCTCGACACCTGACCCGCCGCGCCGTCCGCGACCTGGGCCATGGAGATGCCGTCGTTCGCGTTGCGTTGAGCGACGCCGTACGAGCGCACCTGCGCGTTGAAGCTCTCGGCGATACCGAGACCGGCGGCGTCGTCCGCGGCGCCGTTGATGCGGTAGCCGCTCGCGAGTCGCGCGAACGTCGTCTGCATCTGGGTCTGGGTGTTCGAGAGGTTGGTCTGCGCGACCATCGAGGAATAGTTCGTCTGAATATAGAGGGCCATCTTCGCTCCTTGGCAGATTCACGCGCCCACTTGCGGTGAGCACCGGCCGGGGTCCGATCCCGTCCTGCTGCCTCGTCACTGAGGAGGAACGGCGAGGGGCGTGCGGCCTTGAGCCAGGAATCGCGATCTTGCGCGGTCGTGTGGGCGAATGTCCTCTCGTGGTCAGCCTCGTTCTTCGTCCTCCAGAGGTGCAGCCAAGGTCGCGATGGGCGCGGCCAAAGCGTCCATGAAGCGGTGGAGCGCGAGCACCGTCGGGAGATCTCCGGTGCTGGTTGCGCCCGGGGCGACGGGCGCGGCTTCGACTTTGGATGGCGACGCCACGGTGCCGCCGAGCTCGCCCACGAGACGGGTGAGCCCGCTCGCGTACTCGCTCACCGGCGCGGTGTAGTAACCGTGCTGGCGAAGGCTCTCGGCGTAGCCGACCACGTCGCCGCGGTCGGCCTTCTCGAGCGCCGGAGCATAGCGACGCGACAGGAGCGAGACGAAGTCGCGTGCGCCGTCCTCGAGCGATCGATAAGCGCGAAAGCCGTCTTTGATGTGCACCGACTCACCGTTGATCACCTCGCGCGTCCCATAGCGCGCGGTCTCGCCGGTGGGCGACGCACCTTTGATGCCTCCGAAGTTGAAGTTGTACATCTTCTCGCCCGACGCGGTCTCGAGCGCAGCTTGCGCCGTGAGCGTGTCGAGCATCGGCTTCGACGGGGGCTTGCCGTAGAGCGATTGATAAGCGCGAGAGATGGCACCTTTCATCTCCGGCATCGAAGCGCGCGTCCGTTGGGGCTCGACCTCTCGGACTGAGGTCGGCCCCGACCGGGGGAGCGATCCCGGCACGACGGACGCGGTTTGGATGGCGGATTCGATGCGCATGGTGAAGGGACTCAGCCGCCGACGACGTTGTCGATGACCTTCTGATCGATGGTGCGGAAAGCGTCGATGGCGCGTTGGAACGCGTCGAAGTTACGGGTGATGCTGACGAGGTCGGTCATGGCCGTGACCGCCTGCGTGTTGGACTGCTCGATCGCGCCGACCTCGAGCGAGGCGGTGGCGACCTGCGCCGCGCCGGATGCCGCCGTGGCGGCGAGAACGTTGGAGCCCTCGCGCGCGAGCGAGCGCGCCTGGCCGAAGGAGACGACGCGGAGGCGACCCACGACGGCGCCGTCTTGGGTGACGTCACCTTGACGCGTGAGGGCGATCGGACCGCCTTCGCGCGAAACCGTGATCGGCCCGCCGCCTTCGCCCATCGCCGGCGCGCTGCCGGCCATGAGCGTTCCTTGGTCGCCGATGGTGAGGTGCACGGCGCGCGTGTAGCGCTCGCCCGCGGGCGTCTGCACCGCGAGGTACTGACCCTCGGGGAGCGCCGCGTCGAGCGGGCGGCCGGTCACCTCGAGGGCGCCCGGCGTGGTGTCGAGCGCGGTCTCCGCGACCTGCGTGTAGTGAGTCGTCGATGCCTGACCGGCGAGCACCTCGGAGAAGACCGCGCGCGCACGCTGGAAGCCGGGCGTCTGCGCGTTGGCCAGGTTGTGCGCGGAGGTGTCGAGCGCCGCCTCTTGGGCGACGGCACCGCTCAGCGCGACGTAGAGCCCGTCAGCCATGGCTCACTCCTTCCCCACGGCGGCGCGGAGGCGGTGAATCGCCTCGGCGTGGAGTTGGCAGACGCGGGCTTCGCTCACGCCGAGCACCGAGCCGATCTCGCGCATGGTGCACTCCTCTTGGTAGTAGAGGGCGAGGATCTGCTGGAGACGCTCGGGGAGCTCCTCGATGGCCTCGGTGACGGCGTCGAGGAGGTTCTTCTTCATCACGAGCTCTTCGGCGCCGTCTCCGCCGTCGGCGACGTCGACCTGGTCGACGTCGAGGAGCTCGAGGCGCGCCATCCCGCTCTCGCCGACGCGCGTCAGGAGCTGGCGGTACGCATCGACCGAGACGCCCATCGAAGCGGCGATTTCGTTCTCTTCCGGCGCGCGGCCGAGCTCTTGGCTCAGCTTGGCGATGGTCTTCGTGACGTTGCGCGAGATGGCGCGCACGCTTCGCGTCGTCGGGTCGAGGCTGCGGAGGAAGTCGAGCATCGCGCCGCGCACGCGGTACGAGGCGTAGGCCTCGAACTCCTCGTCGGTCATCGTCCCGTCGGCGCGCTGGAACGCTTCGACGAGGCCGAGCCAGCCGTAGCTGATCAAGTCGGCGACGGTGATGTGCGCCGGCACCTTGCGCGCGAGGCGCATCGCCGAGCGACGCACGAGCGGCAGGTACTTTTCGTACTCGGCCGCAGAGAGGGTGCGCTTGGCGCGGGCTTCGGCGCGATTCATGTCCAACGTGCTCTGGCTCATCGTCCGCTGTCCTTGCGAGAGGCGAGGGGGATCAAGTGGTCGAGGATGGCGCCGTGGGACGCGGGCGCGATGGCGTCCGGGACCTGCGGGCCGAAGCAAAGGGCGGTGGTGGGGAGGCGCGTCGCGTACGACGCGTGGAGGAGACCCGCCGGCGCGTCGGTCTCGTCGAGCTTGGTGACGATGAGACCGTTCGGGGCGAGGACGCCGTAGCGAGAGGAGACGCGGCGCGCGTCGGCCGCGCGGATGGCGGCGGGCACGCAGAGGAGGACGTAGCGGGCGCGGCCGCCGAGCCCTTCGCCTTCGGCGCTGCGCTGCACGAAGGCCTCGGGCGCGTGGGGCTCGGGCATCGCTTGGCCCGACGTGTCGACGATGACGAGGTCACTCTGGTCACGCTTCAAGACTCGGGCCAGCTCACCGGCCGACGCCGCGAGCTCGAAGTGCGTCCCGAGGAGCTCGGCGTAGCGCTGAAGCTGCATCGCCGCGCCGACGCGGAACGAATCGGCTCCGACGAGCGTCACGGATTTGCCGGCGCGGATGGCGTGCGCCGCGAGCTTGGCGGCCGACGTCGTCTTTCCGACACCCGCCGGACCGACCATGGCGACGAGCGCGCGACCCTCGTGCGCGACGGGCCAGGGCATCACGCGGATCACGTCGGAGATGGCGTCGCGGAGGCGCTCCTTGAGGTTCGTGCCCTCGTCGATGTCGACCTCCTCTTCGTTCAGGCGGCGGAGGAGGGCGTGAGCGACGGGGCCTTCGATGCCGCGCGCATCGAGGAGGTGCGTGAGCTTGCCGCCGGCCTTGAGCGCGGGCGCGAGCATCTCGTCCATCATCGAGCGCATGGTCGCGATCTCGGTCATGAGCTCGGCGGGGACGCTCGGCGCGGGCGCCGTGACGCGCGTCGCCGCGAGGCGAACGGCGCGGAGCTCGGCCTTGAGCTCGGCGCGGAGCTTCTGGATCTCTTCGGCGGGCTTGCTCTCGGGCACGGCCGCCGCTTCCTCGTTCTCCTCGGCGGCGCGGTAGACGCCCTCCGAGAAGGGGCGCTCGGGGCTCCGCGTCATGCGCGCCTTGGCGATGCGCGCCGCGCGCTCGAGCGCCGCGGCCTCGCGGCTGTCGTCCGCGTCGTCTTCACCCGGCGTCGCGGCGACCTCGATGTCGTGGCCGCCGAGCATGCCCGCGATCCCAGTCCGCGCGACCTTGCGCGTGGCGATGATCACCGCGTCCTCGCCGAGCGAGGTGACCGCTTGGCGCTTGGCCTCGGCGAGGGTTTTACCGCGAAAAACCTGGTGCATCATGAGAGAGCCTCCTTAGGAGAGCTGGGGGGTCTTGAGCGTCTCGGCGACGCGAAGGGGAACGAGCGGGTCGATCTCGCGGAAGGAGACGACGCTCACTTGCGGGAGCTTGCGTTCGAAGATGGCGCGCACGTAGCGGCGAAGGTCGGGCGTGGTGAGCACCACCGGCGTCGCGCCGAGGGCGACGAAGCGACCGAGCGCGCCTTCGGCCGACGCGGCGAGGCCGTGGAGGAGCTGCGGGTCGAGCGGGGCGGCGACGCCCTGCGCGATGTCGCGGAGCGAGCGGCGAAGGACGTCTTCGATGCGCGGGTCCAGCGTCATGGCCGTCACCGCGCCGTCGCGGCCGCGGAAGCTCGACGTGATCTGCGGAGCGAGGCGCTCGCGCACGAGCTCGGTGAGCTGCTCCGGATCCTTGGTCTGCGCGGAGAGCTCGGCGAGGCCTTCGACGATGCTGCGGAGATCGCGGATCGAGATCCCTTCCTTGAGGAGGTTCTTGAGGACGCGGACCACGTCGCCGAGCGCGAGGAGGTTCGGGACGACGTCGTCGACGAGCTTGGGGGCCGTGCGGGCGAGGACGTCGAAGAGGTGCTGCGCTTCCTGGCGGCCGAGCAGGCGGTGGGCGTTCTGGCGGAGGAGCTCCGACAGGTGCGTGGCGATGATGGTCGACGCGTCGAGCACCGTGTAGCCGAGCGCCTCGGCGAGCTCCTTGTCGCGGGCGTGGATCCAACGGGCCGGCATGCCGAAGGCAGGGTCCTTCGTCATCTCGCCGTCGATCGCCGGTGCGGAGCCCGTTGCATCCATCGCAAGCAGATGACCTGCACGGCACGTGCCGCGACCGATCTCGTTGCCGAGGACGAGCACGCGATACGCGCCGGGCTCGAGCTCGAGGTTGTCGGTCACGTGGACCGGGGGCACTACGATCCCGAGGTCCTTGGCGAATTGCTGGCGGAGCGAAGCCACGCGGTCGAGGAGCGTCCCGCCGCGGCCCGACTCGACGGTGCCCACGAGCTCGTAGCCGAGCTCGAGCGCCAAGAAATCGAGCGTCAACGCCGCGTCGATCTCCTCTTGGGGCGACTTGGGCGTGGCGGTCTCGGCGCCTTGCGTGGACTCCGTCGCCCCTTCGCGCACCTCGGGGATGCGGCGCGCGGTGATCGCGAGCACGCTGGCGAGCGCGAGGCACGGAAGCGCCGGCATTCCGGGCATCAGGCCGAGGACCGTCAAAATTCCGGCGGTCATCATGACGGGGCGCCGGCGCCCGAAGACCTGGGCCGTCAAGGCCCGACCGAGCTGCTCGCGGGTGGCGCTGCGCGTCACGACCACACCGGACGCGGCCGACACGAGGAGCGCGGGGATCTGCGAAACGAGCGCGTCGCCGACGGTGAGCACGCTGAAGGTCTCGCCGGCCTTGGCGATGTCCATTCCAGCGGCGACCCCGAGCACGAGGCCGCCGACGAGGTTGATGCCGGTGATGAGGAGGCCGGCGATGGCGTCGCCGTGCACGAACTTGCTCGCGCCATCCATGGCGCCGAAGAAGTCGGCTTCGCGCTCGAGGTCCCGTCGGCGGACCTTGGCCTGCTCGGCCGAGAGCGATCCGGACGACAAATCCGCGTCGATCGCCATCTGCTTGCCGGGCATCGCGTCCAACGTGAAGCGCGCGGCGACCTCGGCGACGCGGCCGGCACCCTTGGTGACGACGACGAAGTTGATGACGACGAGGATCAAGAAGACGACCAGGCCGACGAGCACGTTGCCTTCGACGACGAAGCGACCGAAGGCTTCGACGACCGAGCCAGCCGCGCCCTCGCCCTCCGCACCGTGCAGCAAGATGAGGCGCGTCGTCGCCACGTTCAGGCTGAGGCGGAGAAGCGTGGCGACGAGAACGAGGGCCGGAAACGCGCTGAACTCGAGCGCTTCCTCGATGAAGAGGGCCGTGAGGAAGATGCCCACACCGAGCGCGATCGAGAGCGAGAGAAGAATGTCGAGGAGCGCCGCCGGAACCGGCACCACCATCATGAGGACGATGCCGATGATGCCGAGCGGAACGATGGCGTCACTACGCTTGGCTTCTTTGGGGGCGGTCGCGACAGAGCTCACGCATCGTGAGCGAGCACGCGCCATGCCGCTTAAGTCGGCTCGAAAGCTGCCGTTCGGGGGCTCCCGAGCGTCAAAGGGATGGCGGTCCCGACTTCGGGCGTTACCCTCGCCGTGGTGAGAAGGGGGAGACGTTCCACCCTGTGGAGAAGGCTGGTCCTCGGAGCGAGCCTCGGCGCGGGATTCACGAGCGCGCTCGCGTGCGGTCGGTCGACCGCGCGTGGCGTCGTGGACGCGGGCTCCGCACCGAGCATGAGCTCACCGGTGGCGGCCGACGCGATCGCGGATGCCGCGACGGTGGCCGACGTTGCGGCCACCGTGAGCGTGCCGCGGGCCGACGCCGAGCGCGAGCCGCCGAGCGCGGCACCCGACGCGATTCCCACCTCACGCGTCGAAGCGGTGTTCGATGCGGGCGCGCCCGACGCTCGGTCGGCGTGTACCGCCCTCGAGCGGAGCCAAGCCGCGTTCTGGCAGCGTCTGGGACGCTCGGTTCCCGGAGGCGGCGTGGCTCCGTGCGCTCCGACGCCGATCGCCGGCACCGGCCGATGCACGATGGATCCGCGCGGCGAAGGTGCGTGGGCCCTCGCGGTGCGGGCCGTCGAGGTGACGTGGGCGCAGTCTGGGGCGGGGCGCGCGTGTGACTTCTCCGCGCGCGTCGACGTCGTGCGCTTCACGGGCGGGCGCGCGACGACGTTCACTCCGGGGAAGCGCCCTACGAATTATCGCGAGTCGCACTGGACCCCCGAGAACACGAGCAGCGTCTCGCTGAAGACGCTCATGGATTGGGACGGGGACGGCGCGCCCGAGGTGCGGGTCACGATCGGCATCGAAGAACACGAAGGGGAGGGCGAAGGCTTCGACGGCGTGCTCTCGTCGGGCGCCCTCGCCATCGCGCCCTACGCGCCAGCGATGAAGCTCTGGCCGCGCTCCCGTCGCGGGCGGCCGGAGATCCGCGACGTCGACGGCGACGGTCGACTCGACATCGTGTTCTTTCCCTACCGGCACGTGGCGGGCAGCGTGTTCGGATTCACGATCGACGATGGCGACCGGTCGCTCCCATTTCTCGCCCACTCTCTCTCCGACGGGACCTTCTCCACCAACGACGCGGCGGCGACCGACTTCGCGAAGCGAGCGTGCCCCATCGCGCCGAGCGCGCTCGTGCTCGGCGACGGGTCACGCGAGCCCGAGGCGGTTGGGCGGCGCATCGCGTGCGCGCGCGTTTGGGGCGTGTCACCCACCGACATGGCGGCTCCCTTTCGGGCGAGTTGCCCCAAGCTCGCCGCGCCGACACCCATGGTGCCGCCGGGGGCATGTCCGGAGTGGTTGGACGCGTGGCGCCGTCAATCGCCGCCGGTGTCGCTCACTTTTCCCTGATCGCGCGGGCGCGCGCCCACGGCGGCGCCACCCTCGCGCCCCAGGTAGAACAGCGTCGTTCGGAGGTCGTCCATATCGAAGGGCTTCTGGAAGACCCCGAGCGCGCCGAGCTCGCGCGCGCGTCGACGGAGCGTGGCGTCGCGCTCGCCGGTCATCATGATCACGCGCGTCGTCGTCGGCAGACCTCGGAGCGCGGCGAGGACGCCGAGGCCGGAGTAGGCCGGCATGCGTACGTCGAGGATCACGACGTCGCCGCAGATGGGCGCATGGCTGAGCCGAGATGGTCGTTCACTGGACCCGTTTGCTCTTCGCGCGCGCGGCTGCAACCTTCCTCGCCATGGGCCGGTCGCCCTACCTGGTCGCCGCGGACGGCGATCCTGCGGCGCGCGCGGGATCAAAGTGCTCGTGGTCGACGACGACCCACTCGACCGAACCTGGGTGACGCGGGCCCTCCCCGGCGCATGCGTCGTCGAGGCGGCCACCATCGCCGCGGCGGAGAGCGCCCTGGCGGTTGGAGGTGTCGCCTGCGCCATCGTGGATCTGGGCCTTCCGGACGGGGACGCGGTCGAGCTCGTGCGCGCGATCGCACCGCGCGTGCCGGTCGTCGTCTTGAGTGGATCGGTGCTCCCCAAGCGAGCGCGCGTGCTTCGTGAGATCGGCGCGCACAGCGTTCTCGAGAAGGGCGTGTCGGGGGCGGAGCTCGCGCGCTGCGTCGCCGATTGTGCCGCGCGCGGCCCGACGGACCACGGCTCGCCCGTCAGCGACGCCGGTTCTTGATCTGGTAGACGAAGGCCAGGATCTTCGCGACCGCGATGAAGTGCGAGGCGGGGATGATCTTGCCCACGGCGACATTGGCGTCGAGGGCGCGCGCGAGGGGACGGTTCTCGACGATCGGGATGCCGTGCTTGCGGGCCTCGCGTCGAATCGCGAGCGCGATCTCGTCGTGGCCTTTGGCGATGACCACCGGCGCGACGTCGCTCCCGCCGTAGCGGAGCGCGACCGCGATGTGCGTCGGGTTCGTCACGATGACGTCGGCGTTCTTCACCTGGGTGAGGGCGCGCTTCTTGGCGGCGGCGCGCGCGCGGGCCCGCATGCGCGCCTTGGCCTTGGGATCGCCGTCCTCGGCGCGGGCTTCGTCCATCAGCTCCTGGCGCGTCATCTTGAGGTCCTGCTCGTGCCGCCAGAAGCTCCACGCGTAGTCCGCCGCCGTGACGACCGCCAGCGCGCCCGACGCCGTGAGGACGACGCGGCTCGCGGCACGGACCAACGCCGAGATTCCGTCGACGAGCGCGAGTCGCGAGAGGCCGAGGAGGAGCGGGAGCTCGAGCAGCACGGCGCGGTACGCGACGTAGCCCACGAGGCCGACCCGGAGCAGGCTGAGCACGGTCTCCACCGCGCCGCGCTTGGGGGCGAAGATCTCGAGGAGGCGCGGCAATGGGTTCAAGCGCTCCGGCTTCCATCCGAGGTTTTCGGTCTCGATGTGAAAGCCCGCCTGCGCGGCGCCGGCGCCGAACGCGGCGATCGCCGCCGCGAACAAGACCGGGATGAGCACGATGGCCAGAGCGGTGCCGGCGAGCTCGAGCGCGCGGGTAAGCGCCAGCTCGGGTTGCTCGACACGGCCGAAGGTGTGGATCAAGAGCTCGTGCCACGCGCTCCGTGCGCTGCGGTCGACGAGGGTGAGCGCGCCGAGGACTCCGAGCGCTGCTGCCATGCCACCCGCGTCGCGCGCGCGCGGAAATCGGCCGTCCTTGCGGAACTGCTCGCGCCGTCTTGGCGTTGGGTCGTAGGTGCGGTCGCTCGCGTCGCTGGTGCTCATCGCCGCGCCATGAGGAGGAGGACCTCACCGAGTCGGTCCGGGAGGTGGCCGAGGCTCTCCGCGAAGCCGGCGCCCAAGTCGCCCGCCGCGCTCACCAGCGTGACGAGCCCGCCGGCGAGGGTCACCGAAAGGCCCACGTTGAAGATCTGCATGGCCGGCGCGGCGCGCGCGATGAGCGCGAGCGCGAGCTGGGTGAGGAGGCTCACGGCCACGATGGGGAGCGCGAGGCGCAGGCTGGTCCCGAGCGTCTCTCCCACGAGCGAGGCGAGCGCGGGGAACGTCGCCGGCACCGCGAGCACCGAGCCGACCGGGAGCGATCGAAAGCTCTCGAGCACGTGCGCGAGCGCCACTCGGTGCGCGCCCAGGCCGAGGGCGATCAGCATCGCGACCAGGGAAAACGCCCGCGAAATGGTGGGGTCGGCGGACCCGGCCTCGGGATTGAGCACCGCGCCCGTCGAGAGGCCGATGGCGTGGGCGATCATCTCGCCGGTCATGTCGGCGGCGCCGATGAGGATTCGGAGAACGAAGCCCATCGCGGCGCCGCAGCCGAGCTCCACGGCCGCGGTCATGACCGTCCCGAGGTCGAGCGACGCGGGGACGGCGTCCTTGGCGGCGAAGCTAGTGACCACCCAGGCGAGGGAAAGGGTGAAGCTGAGACGGGCCGTCTGGGGGACGTCGGCGCCGGGGAAGGGGGCGGTCACCACGAAGCCCGCGACTCGGGAGAGGACCCAGCCGAACGTGATCGCCTCGCTGACGTAGAGGCGGGCGATCGCGTCCCCGAGGCTCATCGCGCGACGTCCGCGATCTGGTTGAAGCTCGAGCGCGTGTAGTCGACCACGTGGCGCGCGAGCATCGGGCCCACGACGATGCCGGTCGCGACGACGGCGATCACCTTCACGAGGAAGCTGATGCTGGCCTCGTTGATCTGGGTGGCGGTCTGCAGGACGCCGACCACGACGCCGGCGAGGAGCGCGACGGCGAGGAGCGGCCCCACCGCGAAGAGCGCCGTCTCGAGGAGGTGCGTGAAGAGCTCCATGGCTGCGGCGGTGCTCATTGCGCGAAGCTCCGGATGAGAGACCCGACGAGGAGCGTCCAACCGTCGACGACGACGAAGAGGAGAAGCTTCAATGGCAGGCTGATCGTGGCGGGCGGGACCATCATCATGCCCATCGCCATGAGCACGGTGGACACCGCGAGGTCGATGAGGAGAAACGGGAGGAGGACGAGGATTCCCATTTGGAAGGCGGTGGTCAGCTCGGAGAGAACGAAGGCCGGCGCGGCGATGCGCAGAGGGACGTCGTCTTCGGTCTTGGGGAGCGGAAGGCGGGCAGCGTCGTAGAAGAGCTGGAGATCGGCCTCGCGCGTCTGGCGAAGCATGAAGGAGCGCAGCGGGACCACGGCGCGCTCGAGGGCCTGGGTCTCGTTGATGGTGCCCGCGGCGTACGGCGCGTAGGCCTCGTCGCCGATCTTGCTCATCACCGGCCCCATGGTGAAGAGCGTGAGGAAGAGCGCGATGCCCACGATGATTTGGTTGGGCGGCGACTGCTGCATTCCGATGCCGTGACGCACGAACCCGAGCACGATGACCGAGCGCGTGAACGACGTCATCGTGAGCACGATCGCCGGGAGCAGCGACAGGATCGTGAGGAGCGCGAGGATCTTGAGCTGCGGAGACAGCCCGCCTGCGCTCCCGAGGAATGCGTCGAGCGGCTTCATCGCCGTTGGCTCCACTTCGCGAGCGAGCGGACCTGACCTTCGAGCGCTTCTTCGCGCGCCGGCGCGCTGCGCGTCGTGCGACGCGGAGCCGAGGGCGGCTCGGACTCGGACGCGCCGGTCGCGCGGAGGAGGGCGGCGAGGCGCGCGCTCTGGTCGACGGGCTCACGCTCCTCGCGAGCGGGGCGCGACGGCGCGCGTTGCGCCTCACGACGCGGCTCGGGGCGAGCCTCCTCTTCGGCGCGGGCATGGGCCGAGGCCGCCGCGCGGGCGCGCTCACGGGCCTGTTCGACGCGCTCCGCGTCCTCGTCGGCTTCCTCGATGCCGTCGGCCGTTGGGGCGCCCAGTGCCGCGAGGAGTTGAATGTTCTGCGCGGTGACACCGAGGAGGAGCTCCTGCCCGTCGATCTCGATCAGCACGAGCTCGCTCTTCACGCCGAGGCTCGTGCGCCGGAGGACGCGCATCTTTTCGCTCTCCCGCGCTTGGGTCGGACGGCGCTTGCGGAAGCGGAGGGCGTAGGCGGCGGCGCCGACGACCACGAGCGCGCCGAGGCCCTTGGCCACCGCACCGCCGGAGCTCGCCGGGGCTTCCGCCAACGTGAGCGGACGCGAGGGCTTCAGCGCGAGCGGGATGCCCGCCGGGGCGGGGGCGGCCTGGGTGGGAGGAGTGAGAGGTGCAGCGACCGCGTCGTCCGCGCGGGCCGGAGCCGTCAGCGAGGCGACGCCGAGGAGCGTCAAGAACATGGCGGCGACGGCGCGCTTCATGACGTCGGCCCCCCCTGGGTGCCGGTGGCCACGAGCTCGGTGATGCGGACGCCGTAGCAGTCGCCCACCACCACCGCTTCCCCGCGACCCAGGAGCTGGCCGTTGACGTAGATCTCGAGCGGCTCGCCGGCGGCCTTGGTGAGCTCGAGGGTTTGGCCCTCTTGGAGCTCGAGGACCTCGGCGATGCGCATGCGACGACGGCCGATCTCGAGGCTCACGTCGACCTCCACGTCGCGGAGCAGCTCGAGCGCTGCGGTGGCGCGGGCGCCGGCGCTCGGCGCGGACGCTTGGGGGGCGGGGTTCTTGGACGGTCGGAGAGACGGCGTGTCGGCCATTCGAGTCACCTCGATGACCAGCTCATTCAAGCGACGTGCCGGGCGGTTCCGCGTTGGGCTGCGTCACGAAAGCGCATGAAGAGGAGGATGTGCGTGCCGATGACGAGGGGAACGATGAAGGTCGGGAGGAGACCGAACGGAAGGCTCCCGATGGCGCGCGTGGCGAGCGGATCGTGCTCGACGAGCACGGCGCGCTGAGCCGTCGCAACCGCGACCAAGATGTCGATCAGACCGACGACGTTCCAGGCCGCTGCGACTCGGCTATCGCTGCGCGCACGCGACGTCGCCCAACCGACCACCAGCGCCCCGACACCGACCACGATGTCGCCGACACCCGCGCGGACGGCGAACGCCGCCGGCAACGCTCCGTGCGAGAGTGCGACGAGGAACGACGCACCGATCGGCGCGCGGAGGGCATGTGCGAGGACGATCGTGCGCGTCGAGATACGCGCGAAGGCGCTGGCGTAGCGCTTGCGCGCCGCGATCACGAGCGCGGCGGTGCCGCCGGCGATGCAGAGCGGTGCACCGAACGGCACCCGCGCGACGATTCCGCTCGCCGCGATCAGCGTGGCTCCCGCGGCCCACACCAAGAGTGCTCGGAGGAGAGCTCCGTCTTGACTCGGGACCACTCCGTTCGTGAGGGGCTCCGATCGCGGGCGCGAAGGTGTACGTTCTTCCATGGCTTCGGTTCCTTTCGGGTCGGCGAGCGGGGCTCGCGACGGCGCGGACTTTGAAAGGGACGTGCCAATCGCTATGGCCCCGCCGATCGCGGCAAAAACCCCGGATTCTCAGCGCGTCTCCGCGCTCGCGTCGTCGGACGACCGACGAGGGCCTGTCGGGAGCCCGATAGGCGGGACGAACGAGGTCGATCCCGTGGCTCGGGTAGGGGCGAGCTTCCTCGCCTCGCGCCCGTGGATCGTTCTCCCGATCGCGATCGTCAATGGGGCGGCCATGACGCTCGGCGGTGCGCCGCTGACGCAGCGACTCTCGCTCGTGGGGGCGATCGGCGTCGTGCTCGTCGCGTTCTTCGTGGAGGCGAGGGTCGTGCGCGGGCGGACCCTCACGAGCCGCTGGCTCTCGCGCTCGCTCTCCGCGACCGTGATCGCGCTCGGCGTCGGATGTCTCCTCTCCGGCGGCATCGCGAGCCCGCTCGTTCCACTGCTCGGCGCGCCGCTCGCCGTCGCGTTCGCTGCGTTCGGTCGCCGCGCACCATCGCTCGTCCTCGTGGCGCTCGTCTTCGCGCTCGGCTCGTTGCTCGCGCTCGTGCCCGCCGCACCGCCGTGGGCGCCTCCGCCTGCATCGGCCGCGCGCGTCATGACGCTGGCCTCGCTCTTCGGCGCCACCGCGCTCGCTTACACGGGCGTCGCCGGCCTCGTGCAGGCCCACGCCGAGGTGGCGACGCGTCTCGAACGCATGCGCCTGGCCACGTTGGAGGAGGCCGCGTCCCGTATTCGCGCGACCGAGCAGGTCGGCGCGCGCGTGGCGCACGAGCTCAAGAATCCCCTCGCGGCGATCCAAGCGCTCCTCCAGCTCCTCGCCCGCAGCGATCTCGGCGCCGAAAGCCAAAAGCGCGCCGAGGTCGCCCTCTCGGAGGTCGAGCGGATGTCGGCCACGGTTCGCGAATACTTGGAGCTCAAACGACCGCTCACCGACGTGGAGCCGCGCCCGGTCGACGTGGTCGAGATTGCCCACGATGTCGCGGCGGTGCTCGACGCGCGCGCCGCGTCGCGCGGCCTGTCCATCGTGGTCGAGGGCTCCAGGACGCCGCTGATCGGCGATCCGCGCCGGGTGCGCGAGGCGCTGCTCAACGTGGTCGCGAACGCGGTCTTGGCCACGCCCGAGGGCGGCGCCGCCGTCAGGGTGACGGTCGAGCCGTCGGTAGGTGGCGCACGGGTCGTCGTCACGGACCGCGGCGCGGGCATGGACGCGAGCACGATCGAGCGCATCGGGACGCCCTATTTCACGACGAGGCACGGCGGCACGGGCCTCGGCGTGGCCATCGCGCGCGCCGCGATCGAGCTCCACCGCGGCGAGATGTCGTTCGCGTCGCGGCCGGGAGAAGGTACGGTCGTGACGATGCTGCTCCGCTCGCTCGACTCGGGAGCGCCTTCATGACCGGGCGCGTCCTCGTGTGCGACGACGAGGCGGGCGTGCGCTTCGCGCTCGGCGAGTCGCTCCGCGCCCGCGGCCACGCGGTGGTCGAGGTCGCGGGCGGCGCCGAGGCGCTCGCCGCGATCGACGACGTCGACGTCGTGGTGACCGATCTCGCGATGCCCGGGATGGATGGCCTGGCGCTCCTCGGCGAAATCCGGTCGCGCGACCCGAGCCTTCCGGTGATCGTGGTCACCGCTCGCGGGTCCGAGCGCGCTGCCGTCGACGCGATGAAGCGCGGCGCGTACGACTACCTCGCGAAGCCCTTCGACATCGACGAATTGGCCTTCACGGTGGCGCGCGCGCTGGAGTCGAGCGCGCTCCGACGCGACGCGGAGCGGTCACGCGCGGAGCGGGCGACGGGCCGTGCGCTCCTCGGCGAGAGCGCCGTCATGCGTGACCTCGTGGCCAAGATCGCCAAGATCGCGCGCCGCGACGTGCCGGTCCTCGTGCGCGGCGAGACCGGCACCGGCAAGGAGCTCGTCGCGACCATGCTCCACGCCGAGAGCCGGCGTGCCACCGGGCCGCTCGTTCGCTTCAACTGCGCGGCCTTGCCGGCCGAGCTCGCCGAAGCCGAGCTCTTCGGTCACACCAAGGGCGCCTTCACTGGCGCCAAGGACGCGCGTCCGGGATTCTTCCGCCGCGCCGACGGCGGGACGATCGTCCTCGACGAGGTGGGCGAGCTTCCGCTGGCCGTTCAAGCGAAGCTCCTCCGCGCGCTCTCCGGCGGCGAGATCCAGCCGCTCGGCGCGGCGCGAACCGAGACCGTGGACGTGCGCGTGGTGGCGTCGACCCACCGCGATCTCTCCGCCGAGGTGCGCGCAGGTCGCTTTCGCGAAGACCTGTACTTCCGGCTCGCCGTAATCGAGCTCGTCGTGCCTCCGCTCCGAGAGCGACGCGAGGACGTCGCGCTCCTCGCGCGCGCGTTCGCGGCCCGCTATGCGGAGCGCTTCGGCGTCGACGCGGTGCTCTTGGACGATTCGCTCGTCTCCGCGCTGGCGGCCCGCCCGTGGCCGGGCAACGTGCGCGAGCTTGAGAGCGCGATCGCTCGGCTCGTCGCGCTCTCCGACGGCGGCGTCTTGGGTGTGGACGCGCTGGGCGAGATCGATGCGCCGCCGGAGCCGAGCAAGGCTGATTTTCGTGCGCGCGTCGACGCGTTCGAGCGCGGCCTCCTCAGCGAAGCGCTGGCGGCGTCGAACGGCAATCGGTCCGAGGCGGCGCGGCGACTCGGCCTTTCCCGTGTCACGCTCCTCGATCGACTCAAGCGCTTGGGCGTGACCTGACGCTCAATCTCCGAGCATGGTGCGACCTAAAGAGGGCGGTTGCTCGGGCGGAGGAAGCCTGGCGTGTCCCGTCCGCTCGGGAGCCGCATGAGCGCAGAGAGGGCCGCCGTCGGGGTCAGCTCGCCCGCCAGCACGCGATCGATGTGCGCGTAGAGTGGCATCTCGATGCCGGTCTTCTCGGCGAGCGCGCGCGCCGAGCGTGACGCGAAGACGCCCTCGGCCACCATTCCGAGATTGGCGACGACGTCGGCGAGCGCTTCACCACGCGCCAAAGCGACGCCAACCTTGTGATTGCGCGAGTGTGGGCTCGCGCACGTGACCATCAGATCGCCAATCCCCGCGAGCCCCGTGAGGGTGGCGGGCTCGGCGCCGAGCGCTCGCGCGAGCCGCATGAGCTCGCTCAGCCCTCGCGTCACCAAAAACGCCTTCGCGTTGTCGCCGACCGCCATCTCGTCGGCCATGCCGGCCGCGATCGCGACCACGTTCTTGAGCGCCCCCGCGAGCTCGACCCCCACGACGTCGTCGGCGGCGAAGACCATGAAGCGATCGCTCGCGAGCGCTTGGCGCACGAGCTGGATTGCGCGCGGGAAGCGCGAGGCGATGACCGTGGCCGCCGGCAAGCCGCGCGCGATCTCGGGCGCGATGTTGGGGCCGGCCAAGACGCCGAGCTGCCGAATGGGCGTTTCGTCTTCGACGATCGTGCTCATGCGCGCGTTGGACCCGTTCTCCAGGCCTTTGGTGCCATGAACGAGCACCTGGTCGGGCGAGAGAAGCGGACCTGCGGCGCGCATGACGTCTCGAAACGACTGCGATGGAATCGCCACGAGGACGAGCTCCGCCGAGGCCAGCGCTTCGGCGAGCGACGTCGTGGCCGCGATGCCCTCCGGCAGCGTGATTCCGGGGAGCGCGCGCGGGTTGCGGTGTTCGGAGACGATCGCGTCGCGCTGACCCGCGTCGCGCGTGTAAAGGGCGACGTCGTGACCGGCGCTCCGCGCGAGCATGGCGATGGTGGTGCCCCAGTTGCCGGCGCCGAGGACGGCGATGCGGAGCGCGCTCATGACGGAGCTCCTTTCGTGGCGCGTTCGAGGTCGTAGCCGTCGAGCCGATTCCGGTAGTAATAGAGCAGGCTCGCGTCGTGCGACGCGAAGCCGTGTGCCACGCGGGTGACGACGGGGGCCGCGTGGTAGGTGGCGAACGTGGCGAGCGCCGCGTGCACCACCTCGGCGCGTCGCGTCGGCGCGAGCTCGGCCGTGGTCGCGATGCGTCCGTCGGTCCCAAGCGCCGCGAGTCGCGCGAGTACCCGCTCCACCTCCGCCAAGAGCTCCTCGGTCGGGACCACCTCGTCGGGGCCGATCGCGCGAATGGTGCGAAATACGTCGGAGTGTCGTGACCGCGCACGGAGGCACTCGAACATCGCGAACGCGAGCACCGACGTCGCGAGAGGTACGTTCTCGGAGCGGTACGCTCCGAGAACGCGTCGGGCGAGGCCGCGCGTGTACTCGGCGTCGCGCGCCGCGTCGCGCGCGAGGTGGCCGCGTTCCATGAAATAGAGCGCCGGATCGATCGCGTGCCCGCGCCCATCGCGCGAGGCGCCGCGCTCGTCGACGACGTTGCCCAGTGGATCGAGCGGCGGCGCGAAGCGCACCGTGACGGCGAGATCGAGCGACCGAAGCTCGCGCGCGAACGGAACCCAGCGGTCGGTGCTCACCGGCTCGTCGTGGAGATCGAGGGCGCGTGCGCCGCCTTCCGCGCGCAGGAAGTCCTCGACGAGCGATGACGCTTCGAGGACCAACGGGTAGCTCAACGTGCAGGGGACCACGTAGATGCGCGGGTGCGCGGTGCCGCTCGCGAGGCGACGTTGGAACGCTGCGGGGAGGGTGCCGAGGAGCCCCAGCTTGAGGTGAGACTCGAGCGCGCCCGAACGGCTGCGCGTTCCACCGGGAAAGAAGAGGAGGTGCTGACCGCGCGCGAGGAGCGTCGTCGTGTACTCCTTGAGCGTCTCTATGTAGAGCGGGTCGTGCTTCGTCCGATCGACGGTGTATGCGCCGAGGTGGCGCATGAAGAAACCGAGGACATGGCTCGTGAAGAGATTCAGCCCCGCCGCGTAGGCGAACGGTGGGAGCCCGAGTCGGAAGATCGACCAGCCGAGGAGCGGCGAATCGAGGTTCGAGACGTGGGTGGGGACCAAGACGACCGTGCCGTGGGTGGTCGCGCTGCGAAGTCCCTCGAGGTCTCCTTCGAAGCGAACGCGATCATCGACGTTGCCGAGCGCGTCCATGAATGACGAGGTTTCGGCACCGTGCAGGAGGACGCCTAGCCCGCGCGGGAGGAGCCGCGTGGCGAGCGCGTACACTCGCGGATCGAAGTGACCTCCGATCTCGGAGGCGTAGCGTCGCGCGACGCGGTCGAGGAGCGCGCGCGCCGTGTCCGGCGCGTTCGCCGCGGCGAGCAGATCGCGGCGGAGCTCCTGGAAGAACGGGTCGGGCTCGGCGCCGGTCGAAGAGA
Organism: Polyangiaceae bacterium; assembly: GCA_044224815.1. Lineage (GTDB taxonomy): Bacteria > Myxococcota_A > Polyangia > Polyangiales > Polyangiaceae > JADJCA01. Next base: position 23,113 of record JBGAJR010000009.1, on the reverse strand, counting down.
GCCGTCGCCCTTCGTGATAGAGCGTCTCGCGAACGATCTCGCCGGCGGCCCGTCCGCTCGCGCTGCACGCCTCGACGACGCGCTCGGCGACCTCACGCTCGACGTCGGCGCCGCCCGCCACGCGCGGCGTGTCGCTCGTCCGTGGGGCCCCCGTGCGCATGCTCTCCGGGCAAGCATCACCCATGCCCACACGAGTCGCCGCAGATCACCGGCGCATGCGGGGCATTCGCTCGCAACGCCTGCGTCGCGCCGCAGCGCGTGCGTCAGGCCTTGGTCGTGATCTTGAGGGCGATTTGGCCGTTTTGCGCGGTGGGTCGAGCGGCGAAGAGCACCTTGGTACCGACGCGCACGTTGGCCGTGCCGTCGACCCGCGTCGGAAACCGCAGCGTGTCGCCCACCGCGAGGCGCGCGAGCTCGGAGAGCTTCATGGTTCGGGTGCCGAGCTCCGCGACGAGCTCGACCTCGACGTGCCGCACGACGTCCACGACGCGCGGGTCCTGCCCCTTCGGCTTGGTGTCGAAGGCAATCTGCCGAACGGCGAGCGCGTCTTTGGGGAGCGCGAGGAGCAGCCGCCCGACGGCGTTGTCTCCGAACTCGATGCGCACCACGATGGGGACGCTGTGCTCGGCCGCCCCGGCGTCGCGACGCTTCGCGGTGGCGGCGGGAGATTCGACGCCCACGGTGACGCCGAGGCGCGCCAAGACCTCGGAGAATCCGGAGACGATGCCGGCCCCGACCCGAGCGACCAGCGCCTGCTGCGCGCCGGTGAGCCCGTCGGGCGAGAGCGCGGGCGGGGACTGTCCGTCACCGCCGAGGAGGCCGTCGAGGATCAGCGCGACGGCGTCACCGTCGAACGCGAGCGCGCCCGCGGCGGTGCTCGGCGCGCAGGTGAGCGGTAGCACGAACCACGGCCGCGGCAGCGTCTCGAGCGCTTCGTCGATCGGCTCCGGCGAGGCTCCGGTCACGCGCACGGCGGAGCCACGGCGGCCGAGGAACGGAACGGCCCGCCGAAGCGCGGTGCCGAGCGCGTCGTGGATGTCGTCGATGCGCCCGGCGGCGCGGCGAACGCGGGCGCCGTCGGAGACGACGCGGAGGAGGTTCGTCCCTTGGTGTTCGCTGCTCATCGTCATTGGAGGACGAAATCCGTGATGAGGACGCGCTCGGCCGTGGTGGCGCCGGCCTTCTTGATGGCTTCGAGGAGCTCGTTTCGGATTTGGTCGACCTTGCTGCGATCCGCCGCGAGATCGTAGTTGAGCGTGCGGAGATAGGTGAGCGACGCGTCGCGGACGCGGAGGCCGAGCGGCTTCAAGATCTCCTCTTTGGTGCTGTTCGAGAACTCCACCGCGAGCACGACCTTCATCGCGTGGGGCTTGCCGTTGGCTTCGGCGAGCGTCACCAAGAAGGGCTCGAGCGGGAGCGTCGGGCCGGGTGGCTTCGGCGCGGCGGGCGCCTCGACCACGACGGTGCGCGTGTGCACCATCGCGCCCGCGACGCGCGCGCCGCCGAAGGCCGCACCTCCCGCGAAGACCGCGGGCAGCAGGATGCCGGCGATGGCGGCGCCCTTCGATGGCTTCGCGGCCATGGCCGGGGCGGCCTTGTCATCCTTCTTGTCGTCCTTCTTGTCCTTCTCGCTCATGGCTCACTCACTCACTCACTCACTCCAAAAGGAGAGATTCGGGACCGCCTCACTGCTTCAAGCTCATGAGCTGCTGCAGCATCTCGTCGGCGGTGGTGATGGTCTTCGAGCTCGCTTGGAACGCGCGCTGGTGGGAGATGAGGTCGACGAACTGCGACGCGATATCGACGTTCGACTGCTCGAGCGCGCCCTCCGCGATGGCCCCGCGGCCGCCGCTTCCGGCCGGTCCGAGCGCGGGCTCGCCGCTTTCGCGCGTCTGCGCCCAGAGGTTGTGTCCAGAGCGGGCGAGACCGTCGGTCGCGGTGAACTTGGCGACGGCGAGCTGGGCCACCGCAACCTTCTGCCCGTTCGTGTAGACGCCGCTCACGGTGCCGTCGGAGTCGACCTTCACGCCCGAGAGATCCCCGGCAGCATAGCCATCCTGGCTCTGTGACGACACGCTGCTCGGAGATCCATACTGCGTGATGCCCGTCGTCCCCGTGCCGCCAGCGGCGACGCTCGAGCCGAAGTCGAACGTGAGCGCTTGGTTCGGCGTGGCGCCGTTGAAGCTCACCGTGCCGCCACCGCTCGGGAGGACGGACTGGAGCGCGCCGTTCGTGTCGAAGGTGAACGAGCCAGTCGCGATCTCCATGCCCTGGCCGGCGGTGCCGCCTTGCACCTCGGCGCCCGCGGCGAGCGCGTGGTAGTCCCACGCGCCGTCGGCGGTCTTGGTGAAGTAGACGTCGACGGTGTGGGCGTTGCCGAGCGAGTCGAAGACCTTGGTGCTCGTCGAGAAGTTCGAGGTCGCCGCCGGGTTCGTCGGATCGAACGGCACCGTCGGCACCTTGGCCGTCGCGTCGAGGTTGGCGGTGATCTTGAGATTGCCCGTGGCCTTGGGCGCGAGCGCGGACGTCGGGAGCTGCACGTCGGAGAGGCCGGCCGCGAACCCGCCGTTCGTCTGCGCGGCGTAGCCCTGCACGACGAGCCCTTGCGGGTTCACGAGCTTGCCGTCCTTCTGGAGCGTGAGCTGACCGGCGCGCGTGTAGAAGTTGCCCGACGCGCCGTCGACTACGCCCTTGACGACGAAGAATCCGTCGCCGGTGAGCGCGAGGTCGGTGGCTTGTCCCGTGTTCTGGAGGCTGCCCTGCGCGAAGACCTGTTGCGTGCGCGCCATGCGAACGCCGCCGCCGGGGCCGTGCATCGCCGCGTTGCCGAGGACGTCCTCGAAGATCGCGCGCGACTGCTTGAAGCCCACCGTGTTCGAGTTGGCGATGTTGTCGCCGGCCACACCCAGCGCTTCTCCCTCGGCGTTCAGGCCCGAGACTCCGGAGTACATGGCGTTCAAGATGCTCATCGGTTCCTCTTCCTCACTTCTGGGTGGCCGCAGGTGGCTGACTGACGCTGACGAGATCGCTGATGGGAGCGGTGCTGCCGGAGTCGAGCACGAGCTCCGGGTAGCCCTTATCGAAGGAGACCTTGGTGACGACGCTGGTGACCTCTTGCGAGACCGCGACCGCTGCGCCGCCGTCGGCCGAGGCCTTCACGTCGACGGTGTACTTGCCGGCGGGCAGGGTCTGTCCGTTGTCGTCTTTGCCGTCCCACGTGATGCCGAGCGGGCCGGCCGGCTTGGCGCCGAGATCGAGCGTGCGGACCGTGTGGCCGCTCGCGTCCTTGATGGCGACCTGCACCTTCTGGGCCGCGCCGCCGAGCGTCACGCTGGCGCCGGTCGCCAAGAGACCGTCGAACGCGATGCCGCTTCCTTTGACGGTGACCTGCTTGCCGACGAGCGCGGTGGCTTCGTTGCTCGAGAGGCCGGACAGCTGCGTGCTCATGATGTCGAGCTTCGAGGTTTGCGCGACGGACTGTTCGACCATCGCGAACTGCGAAAGTTGAGCGACGTACTCGGTTCCTTCCATCGGCTTCAGCGGGTCCTGGTGCTGGAGCTGCGCGACGAGGAGCTTCAAGAACGCGTTCTTGTCGAGGGTCGGCGTCGTCGCCGCGCTCGCGCCTGCACTGGCGGTGCTGGCCGCGCCGCTTGCGCCGCTGAGGCCTCCGGTTGCATCGATGCCCATGGGCACCGGTCAAAGCACGATTCGGACCCGCCGCTCCGGACGCCAAGGCGCCGGTGTCGCACTCGTGCTCTCGTGGTCGCGCGCGCCGGCGTGCGGCTCGTTTCGGCGGCGCTCCCCCCCGTTTTGTGCCGAATTCGGGCTCCCATCGCCCCCTCCCGCCACGAGCGAGTCGTGGCGGTCGACTTGGTAGTCGCCGAGTGAGAGCGCTTTGTCGTGGAGCTCGGCGCGGAGCGCCGGTTCGATGGCGACGAGCGCCGCCGCCGTTTCGACGTTCGAGGCGCGGAGCGTCACGTCGATGACGCCCGCACGTTCGTGTGCGTCGATCGAGACGCGACCGAGCTCGGCGTGCTCGACCTCGGCGTGGGTCGCATGCTTCACCGTGAGCAGGCTCACTTGTGCGCCTTCGGGGCGCGAGTGGGCGTCCGGCGACGCGGGCGCGGCCGGCGCAGGTGCGCCAGCGGCCGGGCTGCGATGCACGCTCGGAGCGTCGGGCGAGGCGGGGAGGGGCATCCCCGTGTCGGAGCTCTTTGCGGTCACGGTCGCCTCCTCGATCGACTCACGCGTCGTCCCGCGCGTTGCGTCGTGGGCCATGCTGCCGCGGTCCGGGCCCTTCGCCGTTGCGCCCTGATCGACCGAAGTCGAGGCTTCGGCGCCGTCGGCCTTTTGGCCCGCCGGGCGCACGAGGGTCGATCCGGGCTCTGCGCCGCCGGGCTTGGGCGCGGATTCAGAGCTCGCCGGGGCCGACTTCGAGAGCCGATGTTCGAGGCCCTGCGGTGGCGCCTCCGGATTTGCGATCGGTGTGAGGCGTCCAGCGAGCGCGGTCGCGACGTCCCGCGCCTCATTCGAGGCCCCGCCTTCGGTCACCGAGGGCGCGCCCTCCTCGCGCTTCGTGGCGAGGGTCTCGAGCTCGGAGCGTACGGCCGGACCGAGCTCGAGGGCTGGTGCGTCGAGCGAGCGTTCGCCGTTGCCAGCTGGAGCGGCGCTGCTCTCCGTCGCAGGAACGCTCGGGCGCTCGCCTCGATCGCCGAGCATCATCGCCATCAAGCTCGCGAGCGCGGCCGCGTCGGTGCCGGCGTCCTTCGTCGCAGGCTCGTCGTCGTCGTCGGCCTCGCGCGGCGCGGCCTTTTCGCGAACGGTGTCGAGGGCGCGACCGAAGGTCTTCGCGTGCTCTGCGTCGTCCGTCTCGGTGGCAGGGGCGTGCGCATCTCCGTGCGAGCCGTCGCGACGATGGGCGGAGAACGCGAGCTTGGTCTCAATCATGGCGGCGGGCTCCACGGAGCGCGATTTCATCGGTCGCCCGGCGCTCCACGCGGGCTTCCTCGGCGTCGATCTCGCGCGTGCGCGCGTCGCACCAGAGCTCGAGCTTCTTCTTCTCGCGCTTGGCCTCGATCATGACGCCGCGTGCGTGCGCCTCCGCGACGCGCGCTTCACTGATCTCAGCGGCCAGTCGGTCGAGCCCGCCGCGCAGGGTCTCGAGGTGCGTGCGCGAGTAGCCGAGATCCCAGGCGGTACCCACCTCGCTCGCCGCCCGCGCCATCGCGTCGTCGAAGTGGGCCTTGGCGGCCGCGAGCCGGGCCAGCACGTCCTCGAGGTGCCGCACCGCCGCCGCGAGCGCGCGCTCCGCCGCCTCGACTTCGCGGTCGCGGAGCTCGAGCAGCGCCTTGAGGCGGACGGCGGGGGCCTTCAAGCGGTGGACCCGGCGACGGCGAGGAGCCGCTCGATCGACGCGGCGCGCGCGATCTTCTCGGTGAGGCCCTGCCGAATGAGTGCCTCGATCTTCGGCATCGCTGCGCGCGCGGCGTCGACGCGCGGATCGGACCCGGCGACGTAGGCGCCGATTTGAATGAGATCGGCGGCGTCGGTGTAGGTCGCGATGCGGTCGCGCGCCGACGCCGCGGCGCGCGCGTGCGCGTCGGTCGTGATGTCGTGGATGACGCGCGAGACGCTCTTCAAGAGGTCGACGGCCGGGAAAATTCCGCGATCGGCGAGCTTTCGCGAGAGGACGATGTGGCCGTCGAGAATGCCGCGCACCGCGTCGGCGACGGGATCCTGGAGGTCGTCGCCCTCGACGAGAACCGTGTAGATCGCAGTGATCGATCCCGGTCCGTGATCGTTGCCGGCGCGCTCCAAGAGCGCCGGGAGCGCGGCGAACACCGACGGGGTGTAGCCCTTGGTGAGCGGCGGCTCGCCCGCCGCGAGTGTGGCCTCGCGCATGGCCATCGCGAAGCGCGTGACCGAGTCCATGAGGAGGAGAACGTGCTTGCCCTGGGCGCGGAAGTGCTCGGCGATCGCGGTCGCGCGGAGCGCGCCGCGAACGCGGGCGAACGGCGGGGCGTCGCCGGTGGCGACGACGACGACGCTCCGCGCGAGCCCTTCGGGTCCGAGCGCGCTCCGCACGAAGTCGCCGACCTCGCGACCGCGCTCGCCGATGAGGCCCACGACGATGACGTCGGCGCTCGAGTGGCGGCAGAGCATGCCGAGGAGCGTGCTCTTGCCGACGCCGGTGCCGGCGAAGAGGCCCACGCGCTGGCCACGACCGAGCGGGAGGAGCGCGTCGATGGCGGCGACGCCGGTCTCGAGAGCCGTATCGATGGGCTTTCGCGAGAACGGCTCGGGCGCGCTCGCCTTCAGCGCGGCGCGGCTGCCGCACGACGGCGGAGGCTTGCCATCGAGCGGCTTGCCGAACGCGTCGATGACGCGTCCGAGGAGCGCCGGGCCCACCGCAGCCACCGCCGCGCCGGGACGCGTACGCACCGGCGCGCCCGGTTTCAGGCCTGCCGTCGCGCCGAGCGGCGCGGTGAGCACGTGTCCGCGCTTGAAGCCGACGACCTCGAGGCCGAGGGGGGCGCCGTCGACGGACGCTTCGAGCTGGCTGCCCACCGCAGCGGCGATGCCGCTCACTTCGACGAGCATGCCGACGAGGTGCTCGACGCGCCCTTCGGGGAGCGTCGTGCGCGCGGTGTGTGCGGTGCGCACGTATTCCGATAGATCGATCATTCGGTCTCCACTCCCAACGCTTCGGCGACGGCGGAGAGTCGCGACGCGGCGCTCACGTCGGCGCGGCCTGGGTCACCGCGGACTTCGGCGCTCATCGAGGCGAGGCTCGGGTCGACGACGATGGGCGCGCCGAAGTCGGACTCCTCTACGAACGCGCCGAGATCCGGCGCGACGGCCACGACGAGGCGCCCATCGGCGCCTGGGCGCGTGGAGTCCGTGCCGCCGTCGAGCGCCGCGATCGCCTCGCGTGCCCAGTTCGATACGAGCGCCGGGTCGATCGCGAGCTCGCGACCGACGACGCGCTCGGCCACCGCGAGGGCGAGGCGCACGAGCTCGCCTTCCGACTCGAGGAGCACTTTGGTGCGGAGCGCGGCCATCTCGCTCTGGAGCGCGGCGAGCGCGCTCTCGGCGACGCTGGCCTTGGCCTTGAGCGCGTCGCATTCGGCGCAGCGGTCGGTGATGACGGGCGGCGGAATGGTCGGCGTGCGCGGCGCACGGAGCTCCGCACCCGCCGGAGCATCCAACGTGAGATCGGGGATTCCGGGGGCCGAGCGCGACGTCTGCCTCGGCGCGGGGATGGCGGGCGCCGGGTTCTTGGTCGAGCGCGGCGGGGCCGAAATGCCGGGATTTCGGCTGCTCCGCGGCGGCGCCGAGCCCGGTCGCAGGGGGTTCCGTGAGATGGGTCGCTCTTTGCGCGGCGCGATCCACGACGGGACGATGCGCGGCTCGCGTGGCGGTGCGGCCCAGAGTCCGCCCTGGTCGTCTCGCTTGTCCATCAGTCACCCTCCGAGCCGAGATCGATCTTGCCCTCTGCGTCGAGGCGAAGGGCCGCTTGGACGACCTCGAGGCGCGCGGCCTCGACGTCGGCCTTGCGCACCTTGCCGAGGAGGCTGAGGTCGTCGTTGATGAGCTCCGCCGCGCGTTTCGAGAGGCCGGCGAAGATCGCGATGCGTACGCTGTCGGGCGCGTCCTTGAGCGACATCGTGAGGCGCTCGGTGGGCACCTCGCGCAAGAGCTCGCGCATCGCGCGCGGATCGAGGCGGACGAGGTCTTCGAACGTGAACATGGCCTCGCGGACTTCTTTGGCCGCGGCCTCGTCCTTGGCTTCGAGCTCGGCAAGGACGGCCTTGGAGGTCTCCTTGGGCGCCGCGTTCAAGATGGCCGCGGCCTTGGCCACGCCGTCGACGGTGACGAGCGTCGCCGCGTCGGAGGTGGGGAGCTCGTTGGCGATCGCTGCCGCCATGTCCTCGAGCACCGTGGCCGGGACCTCCGTCATGCGACTGACGTGCGCCAGGACCATGGCCTGACGCTCCGCCGACATGCTGGCGAGGATCGCGGCCGACGCGTTGGCGTCGAGCTGGGCGAGGATGGCGCCCGCGATTTGCGGCGGCTCGTTGCCGAGGAGCGCGCCAACGGCCTCGGGCGGCGCGATCTCGAGGCGCGCGAGCGGGCTCGTTTGCCGGTCCTCGAACACCCCGCGCGCGCGTTCTTCGCCGAGCGCCTCCACCGAGAGGCGGCGCAGGTAGGGAAGCCCGCCGCGCGGTACGGCGACCGACGACGTCGAGCGATCGAGGAACTCGCGGAACGTCGTGTCGACCGCGCCCCGCGGGACCTCGCGCATCGTGGAGGCGACGGCGCGGAGCTTCTTCAGCTCGGAGTCGCTGAGCTCGCGCACGATGGGCGTCGCGATCTCTTCGTCGAGGGAGAGGAGGAACAAGACGGCCTTTTCGGGTCCGGTGAGCACGTCAGTCCTCCGAGCAAGCCGAGTGCCGGGGTCGGGCGCCAAGATCCTGGCGCCCACCGGGTCACGTACCGGTCATCCGCTCTTCGACCTCGCTCGTGCCGAGCCAGGCTCGGACCACGAGCGCGGCGGTCGCGGGGTCGCGGGCCGCGCGTTCCTGCGCGGCTTCGCGCGGGTCGACGTTGCTCTCCGGGCCGGCCGGGAGCGCCGGCGCCGTGGCGGCCGCGGTGAGTCGCGTCGGCTCGCCGTCGGTGGCGTCGTCGAGCTCCTCCTCGTCGCGCTTCTTGGCGGCCTCGAGCGCGCGGATTTCGGCGGCGGCGGCCGCTTCCTTGGCTTTGCGCACGCGGCGGCGGCGCATGGCGAGGAGGAGCCAGAGGACCACGACCGCGCTCGTGACGCCGGCGGCGATCTTGCCGTTGCGCGTCTTCAGGAAGGCCTGAACCACCGGGGAGAGCTCGAAGCCGGCGGGCTTCGCTCCCGCGTTGTCGTTGGCCGCGAGCTCGCTCGGCGCGAACGGCACGGACTCCACGCTGATCGCGTCGCCGCGCGCGTCGTTCAGACCCACGGCCTTGCCGACGAGCGCGGCGATCTTGGCGAGCTCTTCCTTGCTGCGCGGCTCGAAGCCGCCTTTGCCATTCGATACGCCGTCGACCACCACGGCCACCGTCAAGCGCTTGACGGTCCCACCGCCGATCACGCGCTTCTCCGTCACGCGATCGAGCTCGAAGTTGCGGGTGTGCGACTCGCGCACCGTCCCGTTCGAGGCCGCAGCCGCCGCCTGGACCGGGGCGCCGCCGTCCGCGCGGCCCGCGCCCGGCGCTGCGCCTTGCGGGAGGTTGGCCTCGGCGCCTGGCACGCCGGCCACGCTCTCGCTCTGCCCCACGCGCTCGACGGACGACTCTTCGCTGCGGAGGACCGCGCGGCTGGGATCGAATCGGTCTTCCGTGCGCTCGGTTCGCGAGAGATCGAGCTCCGCGCTCACTCGAACGTCCACGTGCTCGGCACCCACGATGCGGTCGACCATCGCGCGCGCGCGCTCTTCGAGTGCAGCCTCGAGGCGCTGCGTCTGCGAGAAGGCCTCGCCATCGGTGTCCTGGCCCGGCGCGGCTTCTTTTCGCGGCTTGTGGAGCACTGCGCCGTCGGCGGAGAGAAGGGTGATGTGCTCGGGCGTCAGGCCCGGCGCCGAGGACGCGGTGAGGTTGACGATGCCGGTGACCTCACCCGCGCCGAGGGTGCGACCTGGTCGCAGCTTGACGACGATCGATGCCGACGCCGGGTCGTTCTTCGACACGAAGACCGATTTTTCCGGGAGGACGAGGTGCACGCGCGCGGACTGCACCGCGCCGAGGTTGCCGATCGTCCGCGCGAGCTCGCCCTCGAGCGCGCGTCGGTACTGCACGCGCTGCTCGAAGTCCGTCGCGCCGAGGCGCATCTTGTCGAACGACTCGAAGCCGACGCCGCCACCGTGTGGGAGACCCGCGCCGGCGAGCTCGAGCTTCACCTCCGAAGCGCGCTTCTCGGGCACCTCGATCGACGTCCCACCTTCGCCGAGCCGGTACGGAACCTTGAGCTCCTTCAGCTTGGCCACGATGGCGCCGCTGTCGTTCGCCTCGAGCTGCGTGAAGATCGGCACGTAGCTTTCGGCGAAGGCGCGCGGGAGAACCACGGCCGCCACCACGATCGCGAGACCGACTCCCGAGAAGAGGGCCACGCGGGCGAGCATCGACATTCCCGCGAGGCGCTCTTTGGCGCGCCCGACGAAGGCGGTGACGAACGGCGGAAGCGACGACTTGGCAGGGTTTTCAGACATTGGTTCGCCAGAGCTCGTGGAAGGCGTCGAGCAGCTTGTTTCTCACCGAGTTGACGAGGCGGAGCGAAATCTCCGCCTCCTTCGTCGAGATCAACGTTCCGTGCAAATCATCGGCCGTGCCCGCGGCGAGGCCCTGGACCTTGGCGTCGGCCACCTGCGAGCGCGTCGCGGCTTCTCCCACCGCGTCGCGCATCGCCATCTCGAACACGCCGCCGATCGCCGAGGGCGCGCTCGCGCCCGCGGTGGGCCCACCCGCGCCGCCGATCGGCGCGGCACCGCGCTCGAGCGCGAGCTCGCCGGCGGTGATGGGCTGGGCGGGCGGCGTGATGCGCATCGTCAGTCTCCGATCTTGAGCGCGGCCCGGGCCATCGCCTTGATCGACTCGATCGACGTGACGCCGGCCTCGTAGGCGCGGCTCGCCGTCATGAGGTTGACCATCTCGGTCACCACGTTGACGTTGGGGTACTGCACGTACCCTTGCGGGTTGGCGTCGGGGTGGCCGGGCTCGTACACGAGCTGCCCGGGTGTGGGATCGGGGCGCGTGCCGGTCATCCGCACTTCGTTCAACTGCCGGAGGATCGGATCGAAGGCCGCGGGAGCGACCTGCTGAGCCTGAAATACCGGGTCTTGGCGCACGTACGGCTGCCCGTTGGCGCCGCGCGTGGTGCGCGCGTTGGCGAGGTTCGACGCGATGATGTTCATGCGCCCGCGCTCGGCGGAGAGACCGGAGGCCGCGACCTCCATGGCGCTGAACACGCCCGCTACTTTGAAGTCACCGCTCATCAGCCGTTCCTCCCGTCGTTCGCGGCCCACGCGAGGCCCGAGAGCTCGCCCTGCACGAGGCGGGCGAGGACGTCGTAGCGAACTTGGTTCGCGGCGATCTTCGAAGCCTCGCGGTCGACGTTGACGGCGTTGCCGTCGGGACCAGACTTGGCCGTCGGATCGGTGACGACACGCCCGAAGTCGGTGCTGGTTCCTTGACGGCCGGGGAGGTGCGCGGCGTTCGTCACCGTCAACGCGCCGCCGCCGTTCTCGGCGTGGATGGCGGCGCTGAGCGCGCCTTGGAACGACGCTGCCGTCGTTCGCTCGAGATCTTTCGGCCGATAACCCGGCGTATCCAGGTGCGAAAGGTTGCTCACCAAGAGGTTCTGGCGAGCGAGGTGATAGTCGAGCCCGCCTTGGAGCTTCCCGATTCCGTCGAACAGCGACATGCGACGAGGTCATTCACGGCACGTGCCACCGCGTGGGTGTCATGCGACCGCGCTTGGCGCACCCGTTGCTTCGTCATGTGCCCGTCATGATCAAGCTCACGCGGCTGAACCACCACGTCGTCGCCATCAATCCGGATCACATCCGCTGGGCGGAGGCGACGCCTGACACGACGCTCTTTCTCCTCGGCGGCGAGAAGATCCTCGTCCTCGAGTCGCTCGAAGAGCTGATGGCGCGCGTGCTCGAGTTCCGCCGCCAGGTGCGCATCGGCACACCCGAGGATCCGTCGATCGACACCGTGACCGGCGATCCGCCGCGCGCCTTCAGCAACGCGCCCCGACCCTCGGCGCGGCCGCCTCGTCCTTCCACCTATCCGCGCATCGGAGGTCAGTGAGATGGAGCCCCTCATCGGCATCGTCGTCGCCCTGGGAGCGATCCTCCTCGGGAACCTGCTCGAGGGTGGTCACGCGTCGTCGATCGTCGGCGGACCAGCCATGATGATCGTGCTCGGCGGCACCGTCGGCGCCGTGCTCGTGCAGTTCCCGCTCGCGACCTTCGCCGCCGCGCTCAAGGCCGGCGCGGGCACGTTCAAGAAGGGCGGGTACGACAACGGCAAGCTCGTCGAGGAGATCGTCGACTACGCCAACCGCGCCCGTCGCGACGGCATCCTCGCGCTCGAAAAAGTCGCCGGCGAGGTCTCCGACCCGTTCTTGGCCAAGGCGCTGACGATGGCGGTCGACGGCGTCGACTCCGCGACGCTCCGCGACACCATGGAAGTCACGATCGGCCAGCACGAGGAGCATGGCGAAGACGCGGCCAAAGTCTGGGAGGCGCTCGGCGGCTACGCCCCGACGATCGGCATCATCGGCGCCGTTCTCGGCCTCATCCACGTCATGAGCAACCTCTCCGACATCGCGGCGGTCGGCGCCGGTATCGCTGCCGCCTTCGTCGCCACGATCTACGGCGTCGCGCTCGCAAACATCCTGTTTTTGCCGATGGGCGGGCGCATCAAGATGCGCGTTCGCGAAGAAGCGACGTCGCGCGTCCTCATGCTGACCGGCGTCCTCGCGATCCAAGAGGGCATGAACCCCAAGCTCGTTCGCGATCGCTTGTCGGAGTTCGTCCACGACCACGGCGGCAAGGGCAAGGCGCACGCCGGCGCGCCGGCCGCGGCCAACGCTTGACGTCCCCAAAACCTCCTTCGCCCCGAGCGTCCCATGCGTAAGCACAAACATCCCGAGCACGTGAACCACGAGCGGTGGCTGGTCAGCTACGCCGACTTCATCACGCTGCTCTTCGCCTTCTTCGTCGTCATGTTCGCCGCGTCGCAGGTCGACTCGAAGAAAGTCGGTCGCTTCAGCGAGTCGTTCTCCAAAGCGGTGGGCATCGAGGTCTTCCCCATGTCGGGCACCTCGATCATGCCCGGCGCCCCTCATTTTTCGGTGTCCGAGGTGGAAGGGCCGCACGCCAACCAACTGCCCGCCGAGCTCGAGAACCTGAAGAACGAGCTCACCAAGAAGCGCGACAAGCAGCACTCCGAGATGGCCGGCCTCCAGCTCGTGAGCCGTCGCAACGAGCTCGTCATCCGACTCAGCGACAACGTGCTCTTCGACAGCGGTGACGACAAGGTCAAGCCCAAGGCCCGCGAAGTGCTCCACGCGGTCGGCGTCGAGCTCAACAAGCGCAACGTCAACGTGCGCGTCGAGGGGCACACCGACGACAAGCCCATCCATACGTTCCGCTTCCGATCGAACTGGGAGCTCTCGACCGCGCGTGCGACGTCGGTGGTCGGTGAGCTCGCGACCGCGGAAATCCCGCCGCCGCGCCTCTCTGCGGCCGGATACGCGGAGTTCCACCCCATCGCCAAGAACGACACCCCCGAGAACCGCGCCACCAACCGCCGCGTCGATCTGGTGGTGAGCATCGACGTCGGCACGGTCGAGATGAAGGAAGGTGCCCAATGAAGCTCGGTGTCTCGTTGGTCGGGGTCGCGCTCGCGATGGGCATGTGTGACGAGGCCCGCGCCCAAGAGTGGGTGGTCGCCGCACAAGGCAACGTGGCGAGCGGGGTCGACGTGGGCGGCAAGGACCTGACCATGAAGCGCGCCCGGACCGTCGTCTCGCTGGGCGCCGAGCTCTCCGTCGACGAGCGACCCAAGGACATCTGGGCGGGCAGCCTGATGGTCGAGGTCGAGCCCAAGACGTCGTTTGGCGGCAGTCTCCGCTACATGCGCATGCTCGCGCCCAAGAGCGGCGTCTTCCTGGGCGGGCAGGGGTTCCTCGCCCCGCACACCCTCTTCGGCGCCTCGGGGGGCTTCGTGCAGCACGTCGCGCTCTCGCAGAAGACGCAGATCACCGTGGGCCCCGCGTTCAACGTTTTCTTCATCGGTCAGGACGTCCCCGACGACACCGTCTTCTGGCAAGGCCTCCTCGAGGTGGGATTCCGTGCGGATCTCTGAGCGAGCGCGAGCGGTGCTGGGCGCCGCCGCGAGCGTGGTCGTCGTTCTCGTCGCCGCCGGCGTGACCGCCTGCGATGCCGAAGATCGCTGCATTCGATTCAGCGATTGTGCGAGCGGGTACACCTGCGCCGACACCCACTGCGTGCGCGCAGACGAGCTCGCCTCGGCACCGGCCAGCGCCGCGGACGTCGACGCCGACGTCGACGGTGCGCCCGTCGGCGTGGTGGCCGTCGACGCCGCGTCCGGCACTGGACGCGACGCAAGCGTCACGGACGGGCCGCTCGCCGACGCTTCGGTCGACGCTCCCGTGGACGCGCCGTCGGTCGACTGACGATCGCCGCGCGGTTGACGCGCGCGTGAGGCCTTCGTGACGCTCCAGCGTCCGCGTGACTTCGCTCGCGCGCGTTTGGGCTCGAAACGCCGGCTTTTTGGCTGGCTTCGGCCTTGCATCGACGGAAGGCATGTTCCGATCGCTGCACGTCGCTGCCACGGGGATGGTCGCGCAAGAAACGAAGCTCGACACCATCGCCAACAATCTCGCGAACGCCAACACCGCGGGCTACAAGCGGCAAGACGCCGAGTTCGAGGACCTCCTCTACCAGAACGTGCGCGGCACGGCGCCGACGGCGGGCGGAGGCGTCGCGCCGACCGCGACCCAGCTGGGCTCGGGCGCGCGCATCGTCGCCACCTCGCGCACGTTCGCGCAGGGCGCGATTCAGCAGACCGGGAACGACTTCGACCTCGCCATCGAAGGCAACGGCTTCATTCCGGTGATGCGCGCGAGCGGGCAGGTGGCGTACACGCGCGCCGCGCAGCTCAAGCTCGACGCCCAAGGCAAGCTCACGACGAGCGACGGCCTGCCGGTCGAGCCGCCCATCACCGTCCCCACCGACGCGACCAAAGTCACCATCGGCTCCGACGGCACGGTGAGCGCCACCCAGCCCGGACAGACGGCGCCCACGAACCTCGGCCAGATCCAGCTCGCGACGTTCCCCAACCCCGGCGGCTTGAACGCGCTCGGCCACAACCTCTACGAGGCGTCGGCCGCGAGCGGCGACGCGCAGACCGGCGCCGCCGGTGCCGATGGACGCGGCACGCTCATGCAGGGCGCGGTCGAAGGCTCGAACGTCGAGGTGGTGAGCGAGATGATCGGCCTCATCCGCACCCAGCGCGCCTACGAGATCAACTCCAAGGTGATCTCGGCCGCCGACGAGATGCTCCGCAACGCGACTCAAATGCGAGGTTGATCATGAAGCACGCGCTCGCACTCTCGCTCGCCCTGGTGCTCACGTTCGGCGAGCTCCTCGCGTCGGCCGCGCCGACGATCGAGACCGTCGAGATCGCCGGGCCGCGCCTCCGCGTGGGCGACTTCGTGAAGGGCGCGGCGCCCAACGAGGCGGCGCTCGATCTCGGGCCCGCGCCGTCTGCCACCGGCTCGCGCCTGCTCTCACGCGCCGATCTCGAGCGGCTCCTCAAAGACGCTGGCTACGCCAAGAAGGTGCGGCTCCCGGAGGCGACACGGGTTGTCCGTAAGATGCGTCGCCTCGGCGAAGAAGAGCTGGTGAGCGAAATCCGGAAGGCGGCGACGCTCCCGCGCGGCGTGTCGCTCGCCGCGATCCACGCGCCGCGTAGCACCGACGTTCCGGACGGCTTCGATCGCGTGGCGCTCGACGTCGGCAAGGTGGCCCGCCGCGCCGGCGCGCAGCCGGTCACTGCCCGCGTGTCGTTCCTGCGTGGCGACGAGGTGCTGGCGACCGTCACGATGCCGGTCGAGCTGTCGGTGTCGGCCGAGGCCTCGCGACCCGATGCCGCGCGCGGGACGTCGCTCACGCTCATCGTGCGACACGGCCTCGTGGAGGTGACGACGAGCGGCGTCGCCGGCGCCGACGCCGATGTGGGCGCCATCCTCCCGGTCACGGTCCGCGCGACCGGGCACGTGGTGAAGGCCAAGCTCGTCGAGCCGGCACGCGCCGTGCTCGTGGAGGCACCATGACCGCGCGCACCGTCGTCGCTTTGGCGCTCGCGCTCTCCGCGTTCGGCGCGGTGGGCTGCGGTCCGTCGCACATCGAGCCGTTCACGCCGCGCGAGCGTGTGTACAAGTCCGGCGGCTACGCGCAGAAGTCGCCGAACGCGCGCCCCTCGAACGGGTCGCTCTTCAGCGACGCCGTCGGCGGATACTTGGAAGATACACGCGCCGTCCGGGTGGGTGACTTCGTGGTCGTGAAGATCGACGAGGCCGCCGACGCGCAGGGGAACGCCACCACCAAGCTCTCCAAGGACTCGAGCTCGTCGGCCGGCATGAATTCGATGCTCGGCATCGTGCCCGCGCTCAAGAAGGCCTACCCCACGATGGACCCCGACAAGCTGATCGAGTTCGCGGCCAAGTCGGGTTTCGCCGGTGACGGCAACACGAGCCGCAAGGGGCAGCTCACCGGCAGCATCGCGGTGCGCGTGGTGCGCGAGATGCCGAACGGCGACCTCTACCTCGAGGGGACGAAGGTCGTCCTCATCAACCACGAGGAGTACCACATGTACCTCTCGGGCCTCGTTCGTCCGGCCGACATCGCGCAGGACAACACCATCGGCTCGTCGCGCATCGCCGACGCGCAGATCGAGTTCACCGGTCGCGGCGACGTCGACGACCAGCAGCGCAAAGGCCTCCTCGGCCGCATGGTCGACTCGATCAACCCGTTTTGAGCCCCGAGCGATCCCCTATGAAGCCCACCCTCCGCCCCATCCTCGCGCTCGTCACGATGCTCGCTTGCGCGCTTTCGTTCGAGCCTGCAGCTCGCGCCGAGAAGATCCGCGATCTCTGCGAGGTCTCGGGCGCGCGCGACAACCAGCTCGTGGGCTTCGGCATCGTGACGGGCCTCGCCGGTACGGGCGACGATCTTTCGGTGCCGTTTGCCGCGCAGTCGGTGCTCTCGATGCTCCGTCGCTTGGGCCTCCAGGTCGACCCGAAGCAGCTTCGCCTGCGCAACGTCGCGGCGGTCATGGTCACCGCCACGCTCCCGCCGTTCGCCAAGCCCGGCACGAAGCTCGACGTCAACGTGAGCTCGGTCGGCAACGCCCGCTCGCTCACCTCCGGCGTCCTCGTGCAAGCCGTCCTCAAGGGACCCGATCAGCGCACCTACGCCGTGGCCCAGGGCCCCGTGCTCCTCGGCGGCTTCGAGGCCAAGGGGGGCACCGGTTCCTCGGTGAAACAAGGCAGCACGACGTCGGGCCGCGTGCCTGGAGGCGCCATCATCGAGCGTGAGGTCACGGCGCAGATCACCGATCGCGGGGCGATCCGATTCGATCTGCGGACGCCGGGCTTTGCGGTCGCGGCGCGCATCGCGGAGGCCATCGAGAAGAAGCTCGGAGCCGGCTCGGCCTCCGCCGAAGACGGCGGGGGCGTGTCGGTGAAGATCCCCGACGCCAAGAAGGGCCGCCTCGTCGAGCTCATCGCCGAGATCGAGGAGCTCGAGGTCATCCCGGTGCGCAAGGCGCGCGTCGTCATCAACGAGCGCACCGGCACCATCGTCGCGGGTGGCGACGTCCGTCTCGCGCCGGCCGCCGTCGTGCACGGCAACCTCACCATCGTCGTTCGCGAGGCGCCGCAGGCGTCCCAGCCGCAGGCGCCGTTCGGCCAGACCGGGAGCACGGTGGTGGTTCCGAAGAGCGACCTCGACACCAAGGAGCCGCAGCAAGTCACCTACATGAACGGCTCGCCCAGCCTCGCCGAGGTCGCCTCGGCCCTGGGCCTCCTCGGCCTCGCGCCGCGCGAGCTCGCCGGTGTGCTGCAAGCGCTTCGCAGCGCCGGTGCGCTCGAGGCGGAGGTGGTGGTCCAATGAGCGGCGTTCGCCCCATCGGTACGGCCGCGATCCCTGCCACGGGTTTGACGCCCACCAACGGCCCGTTGACGGAGACGGGGGAAAAGAAGCGTGCCGAGATCGCTCAGGCCGCCAAACAGTTCGAAGGGATCTTCGTCCGCCAGCTCCTCGACGCGGCCAAGGTCATGGGATCCAAGGGCTCGAGCGGCTACGGCTCGATGGGCGTCGAAGCCCTCGCCGATGGCGTGGTTCGTGCAGGCGGTCTCGGTCTGGCACGTCAGATTGAGCTCGCGATGGGCGCGGCGATGGGGCCTTCCGGCGACAAGGAGCCGGCAGGACAAAAATCGCACTCGGCCGTCTCAAGTTCAGACGAGCGTGACCGTTCCACCCAGTTGGCAGCGACGCCAACGCAAACCCGCGAAGGCAAGTAGGAAGGCAAATCCATGCGTATCAACGACCCCCGAGGCCCCAAGGACGTCAACGTTGCCGGTGCGTCCTCGACCAAGAAAGGCGCCAAGGCCCATGGGAGCGAAGGCACGGAGAAGTCGCACGGCCACGACAGCGTAAAGGTGAGCGTGTCGGCCAAGGCCAAGGAGCTCGCCAGCCAGTCGCAGATCGACGAGGCCAAGGTGTCGCGCCTTCGCGAGCAGATCTCGAGCGGACAGTTCAAGGTCGACGCCCGCGCGATCGCCCAGAAGCTCGTCGGTGAGGACGCGTGATCGAGCCTTCGCCAAACGACCCGCCCGACCGGCACCGCCTCTCGGCGGAGCAGGCCTTGGAGCGCCTCGAGCGCCTCCTCGAGGAGGAGCGTGGATCGCTGAGGCGGCGTGACGCCGCGCACGTGGCGGTCTTGGCCGGCGAAAAAGAAATGCTGCTCGACGCGCTTTCGCGCGATCGAGAGAACCTCGACCGCGCCGCGATCGAGCGCCTGCGTTCGGCATCGGCCGGGCTCAGGCACAACGCCATTTTGTTGGCTCACGCGCGGGACGCTCTTCGCGATCTGCTCTTCGCGCTCGGCCGTCGCCCCGGAGCGCCGTCTCTGAGCGGGCCCCGCCGGATCCGCGTCGTCGGCTGACGGCGCGTCGCTTGCCCTTCATCTCGTTCGTCGCTCGAAACCTCACGCGAAATGGAACGGTCCCATGAGCAGCCTCTTCAACGTCCTCGGCATCGCGCGCGACGCCCTGATGGTGCAGCAAGCGGGCATCGACGTGACCGGTCAAAACATCGCCAACGCGACGACGCCCGGCTACGTCCGGCGTGACGCGGTCGTCGAGACGCGCGGCATCACCGCGGCGAACGGCGGTGCGGTGTTCACGGGGACGAGCCGACAGCTCGACACCTTCGCGTTCGGGCGTTTGGTCGACGAGGAGGGAAGGAAGGGCGAGGCGAACGCGCGCGCTGATGCGCTCGCGACGATCGAGAGTCTCATCGGACCGGCGGCGTCGAACCTCGGGACCCGCATCGACGATCTCTTTTCGTCTTTTCAGACGCTCGCGGCGACGCCCTCCGACATCAGCGCGCGTCGCGCCGTCCTCTCCAAGGCCCAGTCTCTCGTCGAGGCGTTCGGCGCACTTTCGGGCGGGCTGTCGAACGCGCAGGCCGAGCTCGCCAAGCAAGCCGCCGCGCGCGCCGAGGCGGTGAACGCTTCCCTCGCCGAGATGGCGTCGCTCAACGGCCGCATCTCGCAGGCTCAAGCCCTCGGGCAAGACGCGAACGATCTTCGTGATCGGCGCGACGTGCTCGTCCGCCAGCTCGGCCAGACCGTCGGCGCACGCGCGATCGAGGACGACAAGGGTGAGGTCACCGTCTTCGCCGCCGGCATCGCGCTCGTCACCGGCACGCAGGCGTCGTCGCTCGACGTCAGCGTTTCGAGCACCGGATCTTTGGCGGTCCGCGCCACGCGGCCTGGCGGTAGCGTCGTGGACGTGACGGCGGGCGTCACGGAGGGCGAGCTCGGTGGCCTCGTTCGCGCTCGCGAACAGGACGCGCCGGCCGCTATCTCCGCGGTCGACGATCTCGCGTTCGAGATCGCCAACGCCGTCAACGCCGTGCACGCCTCGGGTTTCGGTCTCGACGCCGTGTCGGGGCGGAACCTCTTCGAAGTGCCGGCGAGCGCGACGGGCGCCGCGTACGCGCTCCGCGTGAGCGCCGACGTCGCGGGGCAACCCGAGCGTTTGGCTGCGGCCGCGAGCGGCGCCGACGTGCCGGGGGGAAGCGACACCGCCATCGCGCTCGCCGCGCTCGCGACCGGGTCTCTCCCGAGCGGCGCTTCGCCCAGTGACGGGTGGGCGAAGATCACGTCCGACCTCGGCACGCGGCTCGCATCGGCCAAGAGCGAGAGCGCGCTCCGCACCGACACGGTGTCGCAGGCGGAGACGCTCCACGCTTCGGCGAGCGGCGTGTCACTCGACGAAGAGAACGTGAAGCTGACCCAGTACCAACGCGCCTTCGAAGCTTCGACCCGGGTCCTCCAGACGGTGGACCAGCTCCTCGATGGCCTGATGAAGAGTCTCTGATGCGAATCACCGAGAACATGCGAGCCATCCACGCGCTCTCGAGCGCGCAAGGTGCGGCCTCCCGCCTCGACCGTGCATCGCGGGTGGCTTCCACGGGCCTCCGCGTCGAGGCGCCGAGCGACGACCCCGCGGCGTACTCGCGCATGGTCTCGGCCGACGCGCGCCTGGCCCGCATCGCGGCCCGTTCGAGCGGCCTCGATCGCGTGAGCTCGGACCTCGAGACGGCGGAAGGCACGCTGGCGAGCGCCGGCGATCTCGTGGTGCGTGCTCGCGAGCTCGCGCTTCAAATGTCGAACGGATCGCTCAGCGCCTCCGACCGCAAAGCCGCGGCGGAGGAGGTGCGGTCGCTCCGAAATACGCTCATCGGGCTCGCCAACACGCGCGGCGCGACCGGTTATCTCTTCGGCGGAACGCGGACCGATCAGCCTCCGGTCGATGCGTCCGGCAACTACCAAGGGAACGCCGGCAACCTCCACGTCGAGGTCGCGGATGGCGTCGTGGCCGACGCGAGCGCGAGCGGCGCGAACGCGTTCTCGATCGCCGGAGGACGCGATCCCTTCGCTGAGCTGGCGGCCCTCGCGACCGCGCTCGATGCCAACGACGTGGCCACCGTCCAAACGTCGCTCACCAATCTGGACGCCGTGTTCGAGCAGCTCGTCGATGCGCGCGCGGACGCGGGCACCAAGATCGATCGCTTCCGGTCGGCCTCGCAGTACGCGGACGACGCGAAGCTCGCCGTGGCCAAGGAGCGCGCCGACGCCGTGGAGGCCGACGCCCCCACGGCCTACTCGGAGCTCACGGTCGCGCAGGCCGCGTACGAGCGCAGCCTGACCGTGACCCAGAAGCTCCTCGCGATCTCCACGATGAACCGCGGCGGCTGAGCGGTTTCCCCCGCGGCGGGGCTCGCCGCAAAAAAGAAAATGACGTTCGGCCTTAAGGGCCGGGGAGACCCGCCGTTCTGCGGTGAGGGAAGGAGTGCGTCTTGCGTAAGACGGATAGTTGGATCGACGCCCTCGATGACGCACCCAAGCCCGAGTTCACGAGCGATGAACGCGCGTGGCTCGGCATGGGCAGCGACGCTGCCGCCGAGCAGCGGGCGGCACGCAGCGCCGCGGCCATGGTCCAGAAGACCTGCGCCATCCGCCCGTTTCCGGCCACCGCCAGCCGAGTCATCGATCTCACCGGGCGCGCCGACACCAAGGTGCGCGACGTGGTGCGCGTCATCGAGACCGATCCGACGCTGGCGACGCGGCTCCTTCGCTACGTGAACTCCGCGGCCTGCGGGCTCAAGGTTCGCTGTAAATCGCTGTATCATGCAGTCACCTTGCTCGGGCCGCGCCGGGTGCGGGAGCTCGTGACGAGCACCGCGGTCCTCTCCATGTTCGAGCGCGGCGACGCCCTCTCGACCGAGGTCCTCGAGCACGCGGCCGTGACCGGCGCGCTGGCACGCCTCGTCGGTGAGCAATTCGGCCTGCCGTCGGAAGAGATGCTCGCCTGCGGCCTCCTCCACGATCTCGGCAAGCTCATGCTCCTCGACGCGGGCGATCTCTCGTATGCGCCGCTCCTCGGCATCGCGCCCGACGACGAGACGCTCTGCAAGCTGGAGCGCGAGCAATATGGCTTCGACCACGCGGTCCTTGCCGGGCAGATGCTCCTCAAGTGGAACATCCCGTCGCCCATCCCGCGCGTCGTCGCCTGGCACCACCAGCCCGGTCGCGCGCATCACGCTGGCGGACGCGTCGCGCTCATGGTCGAGGTGCTCCGGCTCGCCGATCAAGTCGCCGAGGCGTTTCAGTCTCGCGCACCCGAAGAGTCACGCGAGCTCGTCGTGCGTCGCATCGCCGAGGGACCCTCGGCGACGTACCTCGGGATCGAAGAGCACGTCCTCGCGAGGCTCTGGCCCGTGTTCGACCGCACGCAACGCGAGAGCCGCGCGCTCTTTCATGGCGACGAGGTCCCGCTCGAGGAGCTTCCGCCGATCGACCTCCGTCCGACCGCACGCCATCACGGCGAGGAGAGCGCACCCGCCGAAGATCCGGGTGCGGCCACGCACTGCGCCTTCTGCAACGAGGCGACCTACGGCGTCCAGTGTCCCACCTGTCGCCGGCCGCTCTGCGAGGCTCACGAGCCGGGCCTCGGGTTCTGCGCGGATTGCGAAGAGCGATTCGCCGCTGAGCGGGATCCGGCCCAGACGGCCCTCACCGGCGGCATGGTCATCGGGGGTGGGGCGACGGCGCTCTTCATCGTCTTCGCGGCGTTCATGGAAGCGGATGTCACCGTGGGGTTCGGCGCCGCCCTGGCGGGCTGTCTCGCCTCGGGCGCCGGGGCGGCCGTACGCCGCTGGATGCGTCGCCGGAGCTTCAAGGCGCCCCGCTACGAGGCCGAGCACGCCGATCGGACGCCGACGGCGGTGGTCCACGGAGCCGTCTTCGAGGCGCCGCTCGTCGCCGCCGCCACGCCCGATCCGTATGGGAAGCGACTCCTCACTCCGGCCGACATGTCGGGGCTCGTGCCGGTCGCGGCCCGCCTCGTTCTCGCCGACGACACGGGCTCCGAGGCGCCGGCGAGGGTGGCCGCCGCCGAGGTCGAACATGACCCGCACGACCTGTACGCGCCGGTCATTCCGCCACCGCCCGCTGCGCCGCGCTTCGTGGACTCGGAGCCCCCGATGTCCGTCGATGATCACGAGTGGGAGGCGGTCTCGTCGGCGCGACGTGGCGAGGCGGAGCGCGTTCGCGAAGAAGACCCCGATCCGACCCGCGAGCTCCGCGACGACGTCGATCCCGCGAGCGAATGGCTGCTTCCGCGGCCGCCGCGTCCGTCGATCTCCGTGCCGTACGGCGAGGCGGCGTGGACGCCCTCGGGATCGCGCGTGCCCGTCCT
>JBGAJR010000070.1:0-32371 GCA_044224815.1 Polyangiaceae bacterium | reverse complement strand
GCGAGCCCCAAGGAGCGTGCCCGGTTCTGGGCGGTGGCGCGTGAGATGCGGCGCGGCGGCGAGGCTTCGGAGCGCGACCTTACGGTGCTCGTCCCCGCCTTCGTGGTGAGCGAGCTCTCGGAGGCCTTCGCGATCGGCTTCTTGATCTACCTCCCGTTCCTCGTCATCGATCTGGTCGTGGCCAACGTGCTCTTGGCGCTCGGCATGCAGATGCTCAGCCCGACGCAAGTGAGCCTACCGTTCAAGATTCTCCTCTTCGTGGCCGGCGATGGCTGGGGCCTCTTGGCGCAGGCGCTCGTCACCTCGTATCGGTGAGTCATGGAACGGTCCGCACAACGCGCGCTCGCCGTCGCCGGCACGTACGGCGCGGTCGCGGTCGTGTACATCGCGGTGTCGTCGTCGCTCGCCGCGCGCTTCGCGACCGACGTCGAGGACCTTCATCGGGTCGAGCAAATCAAGGGCATGGTCTTCGTCGCGGTGACGACGATGGCCGTGTTCGCGGCGTCGTACGTCGCGCTTCGGCGCGCGGCAGCCGCCCGTGACGAGCTCGCGCGGCAGCGGAGGCTCCTCGAAGCCCGGGAGCGCCAAGCGCTGGCCGGAACCATGGCGGCGACCATCGCCCACGACGCGAACAACGTCTTGACCGCTCTCCTCGGCGAGCTCGATCTGACCGTCCGCGCGCGGCCGGACCTGGAAGCGGAGCTCTCGGGCGCGCGAGTGCTTGACCGCTCTCCCCGCGCCCCGTACAAGCGAGGAAAGCCGTGGCCCTCATCGTCCAGAAGTTCGGTGGAACATCGGTCGGCTCGCTGGAGCGCATGCGCAACGTGGCGCGTCGCGCGCTCCGGACGCAGGCGGCCGGAAACGACGTCGTCGTCATCGTGAGCGCCATGAGCGGCGAGACCAATCGCTTGCTCGGGCTCGCGCACGAGATGGTCAAGGTGCCCGACGCCCGCGAGATGGACGTCATCGCCGCGACCGGCGAGCAGGTCTCGGCGGCGCTCGTCGCGATGGCCATCCAGGCCGAAGGCGGCAAGGCGCGCTCGCTGCTCGGGCACCAGGTGCGCGTCGTCACCGACGCTGCCTTCACCAAGGCCCGCATCCGCACCATCGACGCATCCAAGATCGCCGGCGCGCTCAAGGCCGGTGAGATCGCCGTCGTGGCTGGCTTCCAAGGCGTCAACGACGCGGGCGACATCACGACGCTCGGTCGCGGCGGCTCGGACACGTCTGCCGTCGCCGTCGCCGCCGCCATCAGCGCCGACGTCTGCGAGATCTACACCGACGTCGACGGCGTCTACACGACCGACCCCAACGTATGCCCGTCGGCGCGAAAGATCGCGCGCATCAGCTACGAAGAGATGCTCGAGCTCGCGTCGCTCGGAGCCAAGGTCCTACAGATTCGGAGCGTGGAGATCGCCATGAAGTACGCCGTTCCCGTGCACGTGCGGAGCTCGTTCAACGATCACGAAGGCACCTGGGTGGTCGGCGAGGACAAGGCCCTCGAAGAGATCACGGTGGCCGGCGTCGCCTACGACAAGAACGAGGCGCGCGTGCACATGGTCGGCGTCGAGGACAAGCCGGGCGTGGTGGCCACGATGTTCGGCACGCTCGCCGACCGCAACATCTCCGTCGACATGATCATCCAGAGCGCGGCCGAGCCCGGACGCGACGGGCGCGCCGACGTCACGTTCACCATCGCCAAGGCCGATCTGGCGCGCGCGCGTCCGGTCATCGACGAGATGGCGCGCGAGGTCGGGACGCGCGAGGTCCGTTACGACGAAGACGTCGTGAAGGTCTCGATCGTGGGCCTCGGCATGCGCTCCCATGCCGGCGTCGCGGCCAAGATGTTCCGCCTCCTCGCCAAAGAGGGCATCAACATCCAAGCCATCTCTACCAGTGAGATCAAAGTCTCGTGCTTGGTAGCTGCAAAGTACACGGAGCTTGCGGTCCGCGTGCTCCACGACGGCTTCGGCCTCGCGGGCGAAGCCAAGGCCGAGTGACGCCACTCCGGCGCCGCGCTCACCAGCCCCAGGCGATCTCAGCCCGCAAGAGCCCTTCGGTGTAGGTCGGGTACGTCGACATCGCGCTGAGGATGAAGTGCTGGCGCACCGCCGCGCCCACGGCGAACGACCGCGTGAATTGGTAGTCGAGGCCGGCGGCGAGCCCGACCCCGAAATCGACCCGGGTCTTCTCGAGCGAGCCGCCGCTCATCGTGTAGCCAGTGGCGAGCGCGCCGACGTACGGCACCCACTGGACCACGTCGAGCACGTAGCCGGCGCCCACGCCGAGGTGGCCGAGCGAAGCCGGCCGCGTCGGCGGGATGCCCGCGCCCTTGGCCTCGCCGATCGCGACGATGCCGTAGCCCCCTTCGACCATCAGATTGAACGCGTCGGAGAGACCGTAGGCGTAGTGAAGCCCGCCCATGCCGCCCACGCTCATCGTGGTCTTGTCGTCGATCTTGAGCATGGCGAGGCCACCGCCCACGCCGAGGTGATGCTGCCGCTCCACCGCCGAGGCGTCACGACACGAGAGCGCGCCCGCGATGGCGAGAGTCAGCGCAGCGAGCTTGGCGGGCGCACGCCGCTTCACCGGTGCTCCTTGGTGGGTGCAGGCGCAGCCTTCGGAGCCACCTTAGGCGCCGCTTTGACGTCGGCGGGCTTGTCGCCGCCGACTTTGTCGCTCGCCGTCGCGCCGAGGGCGCGGTCGATCACCTTGCGGAAGCGACCAATGGGCTGCGCGCCGGTGACCACATAGCCAGTGATGGAGTCCGCGGCCGCGTCGGCGGGGCGCTTCCCTTCGCGAACCACCAGGAATGTCGGCGTGCCCGACACGCCCGAGCGCGAGGCCGCCTCGATCTCCGCGTCGACCCGCGCCTTGTGGGTCCCGCCGTCGAGCGCCGCGGCGAAGCGCTTGGGATCGAGGCCGATCGTCTTGGCATGCTGCTCGAGCCCCTCGCGCGCGAGATCGGACTGATGCGCGAAGAGTGCATCATGCATCTTCCAGAACGAAGCGTCGCCCTTCTGGGCCTGCGCCTCCATCGCCGCTTCCGCCGCGAGATGCGCGTGCTCGTGGAACGACAGCGGGAGGTTGTGCCACGCGAAGCGGATCTTGGTGCCGTACTCCTTGCGGAGATCGGCGAGCGTCGGCTCGACCCGGCTGCAGAACGGACACTGGAAGTCCGAGAACACGTGCACCGTCACCGCCGCGTTCGCCGACCCGAGCAGGGGCGCGCCTTTGACGACGCTCACGGTCTTCTCCTCGGGCGCAGCCGGCGGCACACCGTCTTTCGTCAGCGCCTCGTAGACGCCCGCCGGCGACACGCCACCGGCGATGGCGGCCTTGGCTCGCGCGAGCTCGGGCTCGACGAGCGCGACGAACTCCGAAACCGGACGCGCGCCCACGAGGCGCTTTCCGTTGATGAAGAAATGCGGCGTGCCCGAGGCCTGGAAGTCGTCGGCGAGCCCTTCGTCGGCGGCAATCTCGGCCCGGTGCTTGTGGGTCTTGATGGCGCTCGTGACCTTGGCGACGTCGAGCGAGAGCTCGCGCGCGATGCGCTGGAGATCGCCGTCCTCGAGCGCGGGCGCGGACTCGAAGAGCTTGGCGTGCGCCTTCCAGAAACCTTCGTCGCCCTTCTGCGCACGCGCCTCGAGCGCCAGCTGGGCGGCGGGCTCCGCGCGCGGGTGGAACGGCAGCGGAAGGTTCTTCCACACGAAGCGGAGCGAGCCGGGGTAGCGCGTCTCGAGCTCGGCGAGGGTGGCCTCGGCGCGCTTGCAGAACGGGCATTGGAAGTCGGAGAAGACGACGACCGTGACGGGCGCCGCCTGCGGGCCGCGCACCGGGCTCTTCCCCACGGGGATGCGGTACGTCTTGGTGTCGGGCTTGTCGTCGTCGTCGGCCGCAGCGGGCGCCTTCCAGTTCTCGGCGGCCACGGTCGCATAGAGCTTTTCTGCGGCGACGCCGGCGCCGAGCTTGAGGCGTGCCTTGGCGATCTCCTGATCGATCGTCGCCGCGAAGGCCTCGAGCGGCTGCGCGCCCATGACGGACACGCCGTTGATGAAGAACGCCGGCGTGCCGGAGACGCCGAGCTGCTTCGCTTGCGCGAGGTCTTGCTCGACCTTCGCACGCGCGGCGCCGCTCGAGAGGGCCGCGCGCACCCGGGAGGCGTCGGCGCCCGTCGTGCGAACCCAATCGTCGTAACTGTCGCGCGAAAGCGTGAGCTGGTTCTGAAAGACCTGATCGTGGAACTTGAAGAACGCGTCGCTGCCGCCCGCGATCATCACCGCCGCGGCGACCTCGGCCGCGGGCCGCGCCTCGGGGTGGAACTCCAGCGGGAGGTGCTTCCACACGACGCGGATCTTGTCCGGACCGTAGCTCCGCTTCAGCGCCTCGATCGTGGCGCTGGCGCGCGCGCAATACGGACACTGAAAATCGGCGAGCTCGACGATCGTGACGAGCGCGCGACGCGAGCCCCAGGTCGGGTCGGCCGACGAGATGGCGACCGGGCCGCCCTCTTCCTCCACCGGCGCTGCGACGACGGGCGCCTTCGGCTCGACCGGTCGCGCCGTGGCGACGGGCACCGCCGGAGCGGGCTCGTCGGCGGCACCGCACGCCAGGAGGGTGAGGCCGGACGCGACGATCAGAGCGGCGCGTCGAAAGCGAACGGCCAACGAGGACAGCGGGTGCAGCATGGGACGCGGGAGCATACCTCGCCCTCCTCGCTCGCCATCCCAAGAACGCGGCCGCGCGAGGGCACTCGCGAGCAGGATGGCGTTCTGGTGCTTGACATTGTGGTCGCGATCGATAGAGTCGCGCCTCCGCTGACCAGGGGCAGTAGCTCAGTCGGGAGAGCGCCGCGTTCGCAATGCGGAGGTCAGGGGTTCGATCCCCCTCTGCTCCACCCTGATCACGTCGAGCCCGTCGGTCGTCGCGTCCCGCGCGGCAGACCGACGCCGAGTCTCGGCGCTCCGCCGATGTGGCCGAAAACCCCACATCCCAAACGTGTCCACGCCGCAAAGTAGCGGTAGGATGGACGCGTGTCGGACGACCTCTCGCGCCTCGAGCAGACCGTCGGACGCTACCTGCTCTTCGGGCAAATCGGCGCGGGAGGGATGGCGGCCGTGCACGTCGGCCGCTTCGTCGGCCCGGCGGGATTCTCGCGCCTGGTCGCGATCAAGAGGCTCCACCCGCACCTCGCCAAGGAGCGCGAGTTCGTCCACTCGTTCCTCGACGAGGCGCGGATCGCGACGCGGGTGAACCACCCCAACGTCGTGTCGGTGCACGACGTCGTCATCGAGGGCGACGAAGTGCTCCTCGTCATGGAATTCGTCCACGGCTGCTCGCTCGCGCATTTGCTCTCCGCCGAGCGCGACGCGGGACGCAAGGTGCACCCCGCGATCGCGGGCGCCATCGCCGCGGACCTCTTGCACGGCCTCCACGCCGCCCACACCGCGCGCGACGAGCGGGGTCGGCCGCTCGGCCTCGTGCACCGCGACGTCTCGCCGCAGAACGTGCTCGTCGGGATCGACGGCATCGCTCGCGTGCTCGATTTCGGCATCGCCAAGGCGCTCGGCCGCCTGCAGACCACGAGCAACGGCGCCATCAAAGGCAAGCTCGCGTACATGGCGCCCGAGCAGATCCTCGGACTCGAGGTGAGCGCGAGCACCGACATTTACGCGGCCGCGATCGTGATCTGGGAAATGCTCGCGGGCGAGCGCTACTTCGGCGCGGCGGCCGAGCACGAGCTCATTCCCAAGGTGATGGCCCCCGAGGTGCGGCACTTGCCGCGGGAGCTCGCCGCCGTCGATGCGATCCTCG
This sequence comes from Polyangiaceae bacterium, assembly GCA_044224815.1. Classification (GTDB taxonomy): domain Bacteria; phylum Myxococcota_A; class Polyangia; order Polyangiales; family Polyangiaceae; genus JADJCA01. The sequence goes on along the minus strand of JBGAJR010000070.1, from coordinate 26,557 downwards.
CGCGCGCTCTCTCGCCCAAGCCGGGCGAGCGCTTCGCGTCGAGCCAAGACTTCGCGATCGCCATCGAAACCACGCTCGAGATCGCGTCGCGCGCGGAGGTGGCCGACTGGGTGAAGACCGCCGCCGCTGGCCAGCTCGCGCTGCACGCCGACGCGATCGAGGCCATCGAGCGAGCGTCGGTGCCGGCGATGCCGGTGGCGACGCCGGTCGTGGTGGTCGTGCCGAGCTCCACCAACATGACGAGCGCCGCGAAGAGCGCGAGCGACGAGACGACGCGCACGCCGACGCGACGCTCCGCTGAGGCCAACCCGCCTTCCGCGCCGGCGGAGCCCGTGAAGAGCGGCATCCCGACCGACACGACCGAAGGCGTGGTTCGCACGACCGACGTCACGACCGACAAGCGACCGGTCCCCACCCCGGCCCCGGCGCGGTCCCGCGTCGCGACGATCGCGATGGTGGCGGGCGCCGCCGCGGTGGCCGTGGTGGCGACCAACGCCCTGCGAAGCCCGAGCGCCGCCTCGACCGGCAGCGTGCCGCCGGCAAACACGACCACGAACGCCAGCGGCGCTGGAGAGGCCGAGCTGACGCGCCCCACCCCGCCGCCGGAGCGCACGACGACGATCGATCCCGGGACGGTGACGACGGGGTCGAGCGAGCCCCGTCCGGCCGCGACGAGCAAGGAAGGGCGACCGTGGCCGACCCGCGCTCCGCATCAAGGAGCGACGGACGCGGGCGCGGCGCCGACGCCACACGTCGACGCAGGCAAATCCGTCCTCGACGCACCGCCGGACCGCAAGTGAACGAACGCGCCAAGAGCTCCCGTGGCCGGGCCGCCGCGCGCGTCGTGGTCTTCGGCGCGTTCGCAGTCGGAATGACGGTCGCGTGCCCCGCCCGCGCAAACGACGCGGCGCGCGCCCAAGCGCTCTTCGAAGAGGCGCGTGCGCTCATGGAGAAGGGCGACGCCGTACACGCGTGCCCCAAGCTCGAGGACAGTCAGAAGCTCGATCCCGGCCCGGGCACCGAATACAACCTCGCGCTCTGCTACGAGATGGCCGGCAAGACGGCGAGCGCGTGGGCCACGTTCTTGAGCGTCGCCGCGGCCTTCAAAGCGACGCAGCGCCCCGAGTGGGAGACCAAGGCGCGTGAGCGCGCGAAGGCTCTCCTGCCCAAGCTCGCACGCGTCACCATCCAGCTTCCCGATGGATCGCGCCCGCCGGGGCTGCGTGTCGTCCGCGACGGGAGCGAGGTGGTGGCCTCCGAGCTCGGCACCGCCATCCCGGTCGATCCCGGCACGCACTTCGTGGAGGCCACGGCGACCGGACGCGCGAAATGGAGCGTGCGCATCGACGTCCCCCAAGGCGCAGAGAAGACCGTGGTCGTGACGTTCGGCGCAGCCGCGGAGCCCGGCACGCCGAACGAAGGCGCGGGCGCGAAGCCCGAGAGCCCGCCGAGCGAATCGCAATCGACGTTGGGCTTCGTGGTCGGAGGCGTCGGTGTGCTCGCGCTCGGCGCTGGCGCGGTGACCGGGCTCGTCGCGATGGGGAAGAACGCGGACTCGAAGAAGGACTGCCCCGAAGACGGCATTTGCCGGAGCCGGGCCGCGCTCGACGCGAACGACGCGGCGCACACGTTCGCCACGATCTCGACCGTGACCTTCGTCGCCGGGGGCGCGCTCCTCGCGACCGGCATCGTCCTCGTCGTGACCGCACCACGGGGGCAACCGACGACGGGGCTCCGCGTCGTCCCCTCGATGGGCGTGGGCGCACACGCGGGTGGGCTCATGCTCCAAGGAGCCTTCTGAAGATGCGGCCGCGCAAGATCAGCGTGCTCATGCTCGGCGCCGCGCTCCTTTCCGCGTGCGGCACCCTCATCGGCATCAAGGATCTCCAAGACGGCACCGGCGAGGGCGCCGACGGTGGGGGCGGCGGAGCGGAGGGCGGCCCGTTCGCCGAGGCCGGCGACGAGACCTCCACGCAAGTCGAGGGCGGACGCGAAGACGGCGGCGCGGGCGCCGACGCGAGCGACGCGAGCGACGCCGACTGCGGCGACACCACGCAAGACAAGGACAACTGCGGCCGCTGCGGCCACTCGTGCCTGGGCGGTGACTGCGCGGGCGGAAAGTGCCAGCCGGTGGCGATCGCGCCGGGACAGGGCCAGATCTCCGACGTCGTGATCGACGCGACTTACGTGTATTTTTCATCCATTTCGGGCGACATCGTCGGGCGCGTCGCCAAGACCGGCGGCGTCGTGAAGACGCTCGCCAGCGCGCCGGCCGTCCACGTGGCGAAGCGGGTCCGCGTGAACGCGACGCACGTCTATTGGGCCAACGACGACTTCGGCCCCGGCACCGTGTCGCGCTGCCCCATCACGGGCTGCACCGGATCTCCGACGGTGCTCGCCAACCCGGAAGACCCCACCGGGCTCGCGCTCGACAGCGCCCACGTCACCTGGGCCGACAGCAACTCGTTCGTGATCAAAAGGAAGCCGCTCGACGGCGGCCCGGAGGCGCTCGTGGCCAGCCCGTCGGCGCGGCCGCTCGCGGTCGCCACCGATCCGCCCTTCACGTTCTGGATCGAGGACTTCACCGGAAGCGTCTACCGAACGGAGCCCGCCGACGGCGGCTCCGTCTTCATCGGCGTGAGCGGCACCGCCGGCCGCGTGATCACCACGGACAAGGAATACGTCTACTGGGGCGCGGCCCAGGACTTCGGCGACCCCGGCCACATCGCGCGCGCGTTGCGTGCCGGCGGCCCGTCGGAGCTCGTGGGCGAAGCGCACGGCGAGCCGCGCGGCATCTTCGTCGACGATCAGCGCGTCTACTGGGCGGCGTGGGCCACGGCGACCGACGGCGGCGTCGTCTCCGGTGGCGTGTACTCGTGTGACAAGGCGGGCTGCTCGGTGGGCAGCACCGACGTGGCGACGAACGTGGATCACCCGAGCGGAGTTGCCGTAGACGACGCAGCGATCTACTTCGGAACCAAGACCGGCGTGATGAAGGTCGCGCGCTGACGCACGAACCGCTGGGCGCGCGCGGCGCGCGCGTTCACTGCCGATAGTCTTCGGGCGAGATCCCGTGCTGCTTCAGCCAGCGGTGGATGAGCGAGCGATCGCGCTGATAGATGCGGGCCAGCGCCGCGACGTTGCCGCCGTGCTGCTTCAAGGCTTCGCGCATCTCGTCGGCGGTGGGGATCGGCGGCTTGGCCTCCTCGCTCGCCATGAACGCCGGCGGGCGCTTGGATGCGCGCGCTTCGGTGACATCGTCCGGAAGGTGCTTCACGTCGAGCGCCTCGGTGGGCTGGGCGAGCACCAGCGCGCGCCGCAACACGGCCACGAGCTCACGCACGTTGAACGGCCAGTCGTAGCGCACGAGCGCCATCATGAACGCGGTGGTGAAAGTCGCCTCGGGTCGGCCGAGGCGCGCGAGCACGGCGCGCACCAGTCGATAGAGGTCTTCTTTGCGATCGCGGAGCGGCGGGAGCGAGACCACGTGCCCGCGAATGCGCGAGAACAGGTCGGCGCGGAAGCGTTTGTGCTTCACCGCGTCGTCGAGATCGGCGTGCGTCGCGCACACGATTCGCACGTCCACGCGCTCCGTCTTCTCCGCCCCCACGGGCGAGACCTCGCGGGACTCGAGGAGCCGGAGGAGCTTGGGCTGGATGTCGGCGGGCATGTCGCCGATCTCGTCCAAGAAGAGCGTCCCGCCATGCGCCGCGCGCACGATGCCGGCGTGATCGCGATCGGCGCCGGTGAAGGCGCCCTTCTTGAAGCCGAAGAGCTCGCTCTCCACCAGTGACGCCGGAATGGCTGCGCAGTTGAGGGCGCGCATCGCGCCCGAGCGGCCGCTCGCGGCGTGGATGGCCTCGGCCACGAGCTCCTTGCCGGTGCCGGTCTCACCGAGCACGAGCACCGGAATCTCCGACCCGGCGATCGGGACGAGCTCCTCGAAGAGTCGGCGCGTCAGCGGACCGCAAGCGATGGACGCGTAGGGGAACGGTCGGTCGAGGGTGCCGTCGGCGCGCGAGCCAACGAAGGCATCGGCGCCGTCCTCGCGGAAGATGAAGACTGCATCTCCGATGCGGACGTCGTCGCCGGGGCGGAGCTCGGCGGAGTCGATCTTGCGCCCCCGAACGAGGACGCCGTTGCGGCTGCCGAGATCGTGCACTGTGCAACGATCGCCGTGTCGCTCGAGGCGAGCGTGGAGGCGGGACACCGACGTGAGCGGAAGCTTGGCTCCCCCCGGCGGAGGCTCTCGGCCGACGATGACCGGTGCGCTCTCGAAGAGAACGACGGGCGGTACGCCGTCGAGCTCGGGGGCGTATGCGAGCACGAGGCCCGGACGCAGATGGGCCGAGGACGGCCGGCTCGGCTCGCCGGCCATCGTGCCCGTCTTGTCCCCATCGTCGGCCTCGTGAAGGCGTACCACCATGTGACCCTAGCCTACAGCGCCCCTCGCCTGTGCGGGAGCTTCCAATCCTTGGGCCGAGCCGTTGCGGCGGCCGAATTTCCCGTTCGGGGCTTCATTCGATAAGCTACCCCTTTCCGCACGCGACCCGAGCGCGCGAGACAGCTCCGATCACGTCCCCGATGTCAGCCTCCTCCCCTTCCATTCCCGAAGACGTCCCCGATCTCACGGGCTCCATCGTCGGTGGCAAGTACCGGGTCGAGCGGCTCATCGGTAGCGGCGGCATGGGCACGGTGTGGCTCGGGGCGCACCAGAAGCTCGGGACCCGCGTCGCCATCAAGTTCATCAAGCCGGCGCACGCCACGGCCGCCGACGCTCGCAAGCGATTCGAGATCGAGGCGCAAGCCGCGGCGCGACTCCAGAGCAAGCACGCGGTCCACGTCTTCGACTACGGCATCACCGACGACGGCTTGCCGTACATCGTCATGGAGTACCTCGAGGGCGAGTCGCTCTCCGAGGCGCTCATCCGCAAGGGCCCGCTCCCGGCGCTCGAGGTCGCGCGCATCATTCGCCAAGCCGCGCGCGCGCTGGCCAAGGCCCACTCCGCGGGCATCGTTCACCGCGACCTCAAGCCCGACAACATCTTCCTCGCCACCAGCGTCGACGAGACGGGCGACGAGTACGACTACCTCGTGAAGATCGTCGACTTCGGAATCGCCAAGCTCTACGAGGAGCCGATTCGCGGGGGTCAAGCGGCCAACCCGATGGGCGGCCCCACGCAGGAGGGCGCCGTCATCGGCACCCCGAACTTCATGGCGCCCGAGCAGCTCACCATCGGCGGCGCGCCCGACGCCCTCACCGATCTGTGGTCACTCGGCGCTTGCACGTTCGCGGCGATGACCGCGCGCATCCCGTTCGAGGGAGAGGTGCTCGGGGACATCGTGCTCAAGGTGTGCGCCGCACCGCTTCCGGTGGCGTCGAGCCTGAACCCGGCGCTGCCGCGTGGCTTCGACGATTGGTTCGCCAAGGCTTGCAACCGCGACCGCGCGAAGCGCTTCCAGTCGGCGGCCGAGCTCGCCGATGCGCTGGATCTCGTGTGCGGCGTGACTCAGAAGCAGCGCTCGATGACGCTCGACGAGGAAAAGGTGCAGTATGCACTCAAGCCGGCCACGCCCGAGGCGATGGCGGCCCTCGAGGAGCTCGACGTCCCCAACCCGATGTCGTCGCGCACCGCGCTCCTCGCGGGGCTCGTGCTCGGCCTCGCGCTCATGGTCGGTGTGCTTGGCTTCATGGCGTGGCGCGACAAGACCACGCACGAGACGACTCCGCCGGCGCCCAGCGCGCCGGCCCCGTCGGCCTCTTGATCACGTAACGCGCCGCCCGTTCGTCAGGCGGCGAGCATGCCCTTCTGGCGGAGCTCGACGCGCACGTCGTCGTAGCTCGGCGCCCCTTGCCCCTGCGCGCGGCGGAGGAGGAAGAGCGCGTGGTGGACCTCCAACGCGTCGGGGAGCTTGTCGAGACCTTCGAGCAGGTTGCGATCGAGCGCGAGCGCGAGCGCGGCTTGAAGCTCGTCGCCCTTGGCGAGCCGCATGTACGCGGTCGCTTCGGCGAGCGTGAGGCCTCCCAAGCTGGACACGATGGGTCGCTTCATTCGTTGCCCTCTCTCCAGGCCGCGCCTTCGTGACGCGGGCGAATGGCCGATCGCACGACCCCAATGGTCGCCGAGGGCCCGTCCTCCGAGCACGTGCGGGTCGCCGCCGGGCGGCGCCCATGCTTTGCCGCGAAGCTTCCCGGCCTTGGGTCGACCCTGGTCGCTGCGAATGCTCCGGACCACACGAACCGTGACCCCCTCCGTTCGGGGATACGTCCTGCGCCAACCCGAGACCACCGCGCGCTGACCAGCCATCGACCTCCACTGGACGATGGGCCACGGCCTCGTTGGCCGGCCCCACCCCTGTCCGACATTTTGACCTTAAGCCGCCGAGTGTGCTCGCACCAACTTTCTGAAGCATTTTGGTGGGAGGTTGTATGGCGCACGCGACGCGCCACCCGCGGCGCGAGCACACGACGTGCCGGACGGCACGCGCCCCTCAGAACTGCCCGTAAACGAAGGGCTGAGGTTGGACGCTCGCCGCGAAGTGCACGCCGTAGGCCATGGCCGCGAGCACCACGCCCTGGACCCACGAAGGGCTCGTCGCAAAGCGGTCGCGGACCTCCACGAAGACGCGGCGCGGAAGGAGTTGGAGCGTGAGCGCGACGAGGAGCGTCGCGACGACGCGTGGTGACACGTTGTCGGTCGTGAAGGCGAACCGCGCGAGCCGCGTCAGGATCAGGCGCGCGTGCTCGAAGGTGGGCGCGCGGAAGAAGATCCAACAGAAGCAAACGAAGTGGAACGTGAGCACGGACGCGACCGGTGCGAGCCACGTCGGGAACGCCACGCCACGCCTCTGCACCATGCGCGTCACCGCGAGGCCGGCGCCGTGGAGCCCACCCCACACGACGAAGTTCCACGATGCGCCGTGCCACAGGCCGCCGAGCAGCATCGTGATCATCAAGTTGCGGTACGTGCGGAGCGGGCCTTGGCGGCTGCCACCGAGTGGAATGTACAAGTAATCGCGCAGCCACCCGCTCAGCGTCATGTGCCAGCGATGCCAGAAGTCCTGGATGTTCACCGCGGCGTAAGGGCGATCGAAGTTCTCGGGCAGCTCGTAGCCGAAGAGCGCTGCGCTCCCGAGCGCGACGTCGGAGTAGCCGGAGAAGTCGGAGTAGATCTGCACCGCATACGCGTAGACGGCGACCGCGATCTCCAGGGACGAGAAGCGCTCGGGGTTCCCGAAGATCGGGTTCACCACCGCGACCGCGAGAAAGTCACCGATGACCATCTTCTTGGCGAGGCCGACGCCGATGCGAAAGAGGCCACGCGCCTGCATCTCCGCACTGACGCTCGGCTCGCGCGCCAGCTGAGGCAGCATCTGGTGCGGGCGCACGATGGGCCCGGCCACGAGGTGCGGGAAGAAGCAGACGAAGAGGAGGTAGTCGAGGTAGCGATCGGCGGCGCGGATGTCCCGGCGGTAGACGTCGATCGTGTAGCTCATCGTCTCGAACGTGAAGAACGAAATGCCGAACGGGAGGACGAGGCGGAGATGCACCGGCTTCACCGGGACGCCGGACCACGCGAGCACGGTGGCGAACGAGTCGACGGCGAAGTTCCAGTATTTGAAGACCGCGAGGACGCCGAGGTAGTACGCGATGGAGACGAGGAGCAGCGCCTTGCGCTTCCCGGGCGCTTCGGTGCGATCGAGCGCCTTGCCGATCGCGAAGTCGAGCGAGCTCCCCACGAAGATGATGCCCAGGCAGAGCGCGCTCCACGCGATCGGCCCCATCGGCACCGGCTGCTCGAGCGCCGTGTCGTAGGTGCCGACGAAGTAGAAGACGTAGCTCGCCGCGACGAGGAAGAGCGTCCGCGAAAGTCGCTGGGCGCGGAGGAGCCAGAAGACGACGTACGTCCCGAAGAGAAACGCGGCGTAAAGGACGCTGTTGAACAGCATTCGGGCTCGGGCGCGCGACCGTAGCGAAAGCGCGAGAATTCCGCTACACGCGTGGATCGGGGGTGGGAGACACCCGAGCCGTAACGTGGATGCCAGTCACCCGCTCCTAGGCAAGACCGCACGCGCCGCGCTCGTCGCTGCCGCGCTCCTCGCGGTGCCGTACGTGGTGCGGCCGCTGGCGCGCTTCCGGATCGTCGGCGGCCCGCGCGAGGAATCGACCGCGCCGACGACGCCGGCCGCGCCGGCTCCCAGCGTCGGGGAGAACGCGCTCCCCGCGAGTCAGAACCAAGGCAGCGTCACCAACGCCCTCCCCGAGCGCGCCGCGCTCCCGACCGCCGAAGAGCTCGCGCGGCTCGAGGGCTCGATCGGCATCGAGGACCCCACCGGCCACGCGCTCGAGCCCTTGTTCGCGTCGCTCCTGCGCACCGAACGCAAAGAGGCAGGCGCCGTCACGCGCATCCTCCACTACGGAGACTCGATCATCACCGCCGACTTCGTGTCGGGCGCGCTCCGCCGCATGTTCCAGGCGCGCTTCGGCGACGCCGGGCACGGCTTCATCCTCACCGCCAACCCGTGGGAGTGGTACTTCCACAACGACGTGAGCCACTGGGCGTCCGAAGGCTGGTCGATGAGCCGCATCACCGGGCCCTTGTCGGGCGACGGCATGTACGGCGTGGGCGGTGTGTCGTTCCGCACGTCGGGCGTCGCGAGCGCGGGCTTCGGCACCGCCGACAAGGGCGACTTCGGACGCAACGTCTCGCGCTTCGACGTCTATTACCTCGAGCAGCCGTTCGGCGGTGACGTCGAGCTCCGCGTCGCGGGCAAGTACGACGCCTTCTCGACCCGCGGCCCCAAGAAGGTCTCGCGCGTCCACAGCGTGGAGGTGCCCGACGGCGCGGCGCAGCTCTCTTTGAAGACGCGCGCGAGCGGTGACGTGCGCCTTTTCGGCGTCGCGCTCGAGCGCGACCAACCGGGCGTGGTCTACGACGCGCTCGGCGCGAACGGCGCGCGCGCGAAGCTCTGGGAGCCCATGAGCGAAGCGCACTGGGCCGATCAGCTCGCGCTCCGCAAGCCGGCGCTCGTGATCCTCCAGTACGGCACCAACGAGAGCGAAGATCCGGTGCTCGAGCCCGAGAGCTACAAGAAGCAGCTCCGCGGGCTCATCGAGAAGGTGAAGCACGCGGCCGACGGCAAGGCCGCGGTGCTCGTCATGTCACCGCTCGATCGCGCCGAGAAGATCGATCGCATGGAGTTCCGCACCCGCAAGGTCATCCCGGAGATCGTCGCCATCCAGCGAGAGATCGCCCGCGAGGAGGGCGTCGCCTTCTGGAACGCGTTCGAGGCGATGGGCGGCGAGGGATCGATCTCACAAAGCCACCGTGGCCGGCTTCCAGGCGTACGTGGCACGGCTCGAAGGCGCCCGCGCACCGCGCTGATCCCCACGCGCCACGGCGGGCGCCGTGCACGGGCCGCTCCCCCCAGGATGGGGCACCTCGGCTCCATGCCTCGACGGGCGCCTTCCGAACGGCGCCTGCGACTTCACGAGCTTGCGTGACAATCCGGCGGCCCGAATCCTGCTGGAGCGGTCGTCATGCGTCCTTCGATCTTGCTTCCGCTCTTTGCGCTCGCCACCGCCAGCCTCGGGCTCGCTTGCTCGGCCTCCCAGTCGGCCGACGAAGAAGACCCCGGAGCCGATTCGTCGGAGGGCGCCCTCGCCGTCTCGGACATCGCCGCCCGCGGCGAGAGTCAGGTGCACTATCCGGTGGAGGGACGCCCCGACGAGCTCTGCATCATCCCGAAGAAGCTCGGTGGCGCGTACACGCCCGACGACCTCAAGAACGAGAAGAAGCTCTGCAACGTGAACTTCGAGAACGCGACGCCCGGTGAGTCGGCCGCGCTCTGCCCGAAGACCTCGAGCACGAACCCCGGCATCTACGTCAACAAGCTCGACGGCAAGTCCAAGGAAGAGGTCGAGGCGGGCGGCTGCCGTACGTCCAAGATCGGTACGTTCAAGCAGAGCGTGACCTGCAGCTACACCGGCTCGATCATCGGCTACTACCACCTCTCCCGCTTCCTCGGCGGCGCCGCCAACGTTCCCGTGTCGGTCGGCCGCACGATGGACCTCGAGAAGCACAAGGCGATGGCCGAACGCGGCATCGCGGCGACCAAGGCGATCGACGCGCCCGGCTTCGATGTCTACGACGGCTGGGTGCAGTTCAAGGGCTGGGATGCCAACCCGAAGGCCGCGCCGCGTTCGTCACAGGTCTACACGAGCGACTTCACCCAGCTCTACGGAGCCTTTCAGGACAACGCCAAGGACAACGGCCGCCACCCAATGCTGCGCGTCGGCGGCGGCCCGGCGGGCATGAACCAGTTCCTCGCCGGCGCCGCGTTCAAATCGATCTCCGAGCCCACGCCGCTCGCGCAGCGATTCCCTGGCGCGGGCAGCGATCCCGCGTCGCTCCAGGGCCTCATCCTCGCGAAGGACGCGGCCGACATGGTGCTCATGGACGAGCTCATGTCGCAGCAGGATCGCTACGGCAACATCGAGTCGCAAGCCTTCAAGGTGTTCGAGGAAGGTGGCCAGCTGAAGAAGGTCCGCCTCGATCGCAAAGACGAGAGCGAGGACAAGGCCGAGTCGCCGATCGATCGACCGGACGTGCCGGGCACGATCGTCCACGAGCTCCTCCTCCGTGACAACGACTGCGGCGTGGCGAAGACCAACGTCAACGCCACCGCCAACGGCGGCAAGGGCATCGTCACGTCGCTCGCGCACATGAGCGCGCACACGTACAAGCACTTCCAGTGGATGGCGGCCGAGATCGGCCGCGCCGGCTCACCGGTGCAGCGCGCGTTCGCCGAGGAGTCGTTCTGGAACGCGACGGACCTCGCCAACGTGACCAAGCAGGCGCAAGCGCTCGCGGCGACGCTCAAGTCTCGCTGCCAGAGCGGCGCCCTCGCGCTCGACGCGGACCTTCGCGATCACCGCGCCGGCACGATCCCCGGCAAGGAAGCGTGCGCGCTCGCCGAGCCGCCGCCGGCGGCGAAGGTCGGCGCCGAAGGCGGGGTGATCGACTCGCACGGCATCGAAGGCGTCGACCGCAAGGCGCCCGCAGCCGCGCAGTGACCGCTCAAAGACCGCAGTCGTGCGGGACGACCAGCGCGTCGCTCTCGCTCGAACGGATCCACTCGAGGGTGACGGCACGACCGGACGAGAGCCCGGTCACCGTGAACGCGGCGTAGCGACGGCCGGCACCGTCGACGGACCGAACGACGTAGGTGTGCCCGAGTTGCGCTTCGATCTCGTCGTGGGCACCGTGCTGCCCGGACGCGAAGCGCGCGGGCTCGACCGTGCGCGGCAGCGCCGAGAGCGCTACGCCCGGCCCGAGGTCGACCACGAACGACCGGTCGTCGGTAACCATGTTGACGATGAAGACGTCGTCCTCGTAGAGGACGTCGTAATCGTTGCGCGTGACGGTCTGATCTTGCGACGCGTAGCGAAAGCTGAAGGCCGAGCTCGCGTAGTTGTCGCCGCGATACGAGCGGAGCGTCACCGAGCCATGGCGGAGCGCGCACGGCATACCGTCGATGGGCTCGGCCGACGGGACCACCTCGCCGCGCGTGGAACGAGCGACGGTAGGATTGGTCGAGTCGACGTCGTCCACGACACCTCCGCAGGCGATGGACGAAGTGGAGGCGCTGGCGAAAGCGAGGAGAAGCGCGTGGCGGGAGAGCATGAAGGGTTCCTTTTCTCGCGAGCGCCTGACGCGGCGACCGCTCGACCCTTCTCTTCGCCGCGGCCGCCGATTCCTTTAAGGCGACCGCGCTTTTCTTTCAGTTCGTGCCGGCCGCGCGGGCCCGCTGCGCCGCATACGCTGCGAGGAGATCGTCGGCGAACCGCTCGGCGAGCGCGGTGTACCCCTCGCGAGTGAGGTGGACACCGTCCTTGCGCGCTCGCGGCGGGTCCTGCGGTGGGTGAAGGCCGAGCCGCAGCTCGCGAGCTGGGACCTCACGCACCCCACGCCGGCCGGCGCGGAGCGCATCGCGAGCCTGTTCTACAAAGCCACCGTGGCCGGCTTCCAGGCGTACGTGGCACGGCTCGAAGGCGCCCGCGCACCGCGCTGATCCCCACGCGCCACGGCGGGCGCCGTGCACGGGCCGCTCCCAGGATGGGGCACCGGCTCCATGCCTCGACGGGCGCCTTCCGAACGGCGCCTGCGACTTCACGAGCTTGCGTGACAATCCGGCGGCCCGAATCCTGCTGGAGCGGTCGTCATGCGTCCTTCGATCTTGCTTCCGCTCTTTGCGCTCGCCACCGCCAGCCTCGGGCTCGCTTGCTCGGCCTCCCAGTCGGCCGACGAAGAAGACCCCGGAGCCGATTCGTCGGAGGGCGCCCTCGCCGTCTCGGACATCGCCGCCCGCGGCGAGAGTCAGGTGCACTATCCGGTGGAGGGACGCCCCGACGAGCTCTGCATCATCCCGAAGAAGCTCGGTGGCGCGTACACGCCCGACGACCTCAAGAACGAGAAGAAGCTCTGCAACGTGAACTTCGAGAACGCGACGCCCGGTGAGTCGGCCGCGCTCTGCCCGAAGACCTCGAGCACGAACCCCGGCATCTACGTCAACAAGCTCGACGGCAAGTCCAAGGAAGAGGTCGAGGCGGGCGGCTGCCGTACGTCCAAGATCGGTACGTTCAAGCAGAGCGTGACCTGCAGCTACACCGGCTCGATCATCGGCTACTACCACCTCTCCCGCTTCCTCGGCGGCGCCGCCAACGTTCCCGTGTCGGTCGGCCGCACGATGGACCTCGAGAAGCACAAGGCGATGGCCGAACGCGGCATCGCGGCGACCAAGGCGATCGACGCGCCCGGCTTCGATGTCTACGACGGCTGGTGCAGTTCAAGGGCTGATGCCAACCCGAAGGCCGCGCCGCGTTCGTCACAGGTCTACACGAGCGACTTCACCCAGCTCTACGGAGCCTTTCAGGACAACGCCAAGGACAACGGCCGCCACCCAATGCTGCGCGTCGGCGGCGGCCCGGCGGGCATGAACCAGTTCCTCGCCGGCGCCGCGTTCAAATCGATCTCCGAGCCCACGCCGCTCGCGCAGCGATTCCCTGGCGCGGGCAGCGATCCCGCGTCGCTCCAGGGCCTCATCCTCGCGAAGGACGCGGCCGACATGGTGCTCATGGACGAGCTCATGTCGCAGCAGGATCGCTACGGCAACATCGAGTCGCAAGCCTTCAAGGTGTTCGATGAAGGTGGCCAGCTGAAGAAGGTCCGCCTCGATCGCAAAGACGAGAGCGAGGACAAGGCCGAGTCGCCGATCGATCGACCGGACGTGCCGGGCACGATCGTCCACGAGCTCCTCCTCCGTGACAACGACTGCGGCGTGGCGAAGACCAACGTCAACGCCACCGCCAACGGCGGCAAGGGCATCGTCACGTCGCTCGCGCACATGAGCGCGCACACGTACAAGCACTTCCAGTGGATGGCGGCCGAGATCGGCCGCGCCGGCTCACCGGTGCAGCGCGCGTTCGCCGAGGAGTCGTTCTGGAACGCGACGGACCTCGCCAACGTGACCAAGCAGGCGCAAGCGCTCGCGGCGACGCTCAAGTCTCGCTGCCAGAGCGGCGCCCTCGCGCTCGACGCGGACCTTCGCGATCACCGCGCCGGCACGATCCCCGGCAAGGAAGCGCGCGCTCGCCGAGCCGCCGCCGGCGGCGAAGGTCGGCGCCGAAGGCGGGGTGATCGACTCGCACGGCATCGAAGGCGTCGACCGCAAGGCGCCCGCAGCCGCGCAGTGACCGCTCAAAGACCGCAGTCGTGCGGGACGACCAGCGCGTCGCTCTCGCTCGAACGGATCCACTCGAGGGTGACGGCACGACCGGACGAGAGCCCGGTCACCGTGAACGCGGCGTAGCGACGGCCGGCACCGTCGACGGACCGAACGACGTAGGTGTGCCCGAGTTGCGCTTCGATCTCGTCGTGGGCACCGTGCTGCCCGGACGCGAAGCGCGCGGGCTCGACCGTGCGCGGCAGCGCCGAGAGCGCTACGCCCGGCCCGAGGTCGACCACGAACGACCGGTCGTCGGTAACCATGTTGACGATGAAGACGTCGTCCTCGTAGAGGACGTCGTAATCGTTGCGCGTGACGGTCTGATCTTGCGACGCGTAGCGAAAGCTGAAGGCCGAGCTCGCGTAGTTGTCGCCGCGATACGAGCGGAGCGTCACCGAGCCATGGCGGAGCGCGCACGGCATACCGTCGATGGGCTCGGCCGACGGGACCACCTCGCCGCGCGTGGAACGAGCGACGGTAGGATTGGTCGAGTCGACGTCGTCCACGACACCTCCGCAGGCGATGGACGAAGTGGAGGCGCTGGCGAAAGCGAGGAGAAGCGCGTGGCGGGAGAGCATGAAGGGTTCCTTTTCTCGCGAGCGCCTGACGCGGCGACCGCTCGACCCTTCTCTTCGCCGCGGCCGCCGATTCCTTTAAGGCGACCGCGCTTTTCTTTCAGTTCGTGCCGGCCGCGCGGGCCCGCTGCGCCGCATACGCTGCGAGGAGATCGTCGGCGAACCGCTCGGCGAGCGCGGTGTACCCCTCGCGAGTGAGGTGGACACCGTCCTTGCGCGCTCGCGGCGGGTCCTCGGCGGCCCACGCCGCCATCGCGCCGGGACCTCCCATCGCAGCCATTTGATCGTAGAACGCGCAATCCGCGGCCGCGGCGACGCGCCGCTGCGTCGCGATGATCGATGCCAGGCGCGGGTGTTGGATCGGGCCTTGGAAGGTCGCCTGCGAGTAGTCCGGCGGCCCGAGGAGGAGGCACGACGCTCCCTTCGTGGCGCGGACGACGCGTCCCACCACCTCGGCGAGCTCGCGCTCGTAGGTGGCGTCGTCGACGTCCTTGTCCCCGCACTCGTTGGTACCGTAGGCGAGGATGACGAGCGACGGGTCGCGCCACGTGAGGAGCGAGCTCAACGCGCCTTCGTTCCACTGAAGGAGGTTCGCGGCGCGCGCGCCGTCGCGACCGAGCGAATCGACGGAGACGCCTTTGGTCTTCTGATCGAGGGCCGCGCCGAGGATGCGCACGCGACCGGGGCCAGCGGGCCGCACCTCGACGTGATGTGCGCCGGGCGGAACGTCGAGGCCGCGATACTGCACGCCCATCGCGTTCGCCTTGGTCGCGACGCGCACGACCGCGCTTCCGTCGACCAGGAGATCGAACGGCGCGCCCCCCGGCTGCGCGACGTAGGCGATCTCGACGCGCTCCGCGAACGGGGCGTCGAGCCACGCACCGCCTCCGGGTCGCGAGCTCTCGATCGCCACGCCCGTGAGGCCGTAGAAGCCATCTCCGACGACGCGGCCTTTCACGAGGCGTGCGTGCGCCGGCGCCCACTCGCGGCTCATGCCGAACTTGAGACCGTCCTGGACGTAGGTCTTCCAAGGTTTTCCGAGGGCCACGAAGCCGCGGCCGCCGTCGCCGAAGCGCGCCGTGAGCTTGCGGCGCACCACCGCCGTCGACCAATCGGGCGTCGTGTGAGAGTCCCCGAGCTGAAGGACACGCACGTCGCGCGTGCCGGCGTCGCCTTCGAGCGCGGCGAGGGCGGCAAAGAATCGCGTGAGCGCCGACTCGCGTTCGAGGAACGACTTGGGCTCGGCCGGCGCGGGCGGTGCGACGGGCGCGACCGGAGCCTTCACCTCGGCCGAGGGCGGCGCCACGACGGCCGCAGCCGAGGTCGTGCGAGCGACGCGCGGCGCCGAAACGGTGGGCTCGCTCGCGACCTTCGGCGGAGCCTCTCCGCACGCGAGAAGCGCGGCTGCCCAAGTGGCCACGACGAAGCCGATGAAGCGCGACTGCGACGCCACGCGCGGATCCTGGCACGCCCGCCCGCAGGACGCGAATTTGCGAAGCTCGGTGTCGGGCTACTTCGCGCAGCGCACGCCCAGCGAGACGCGGGAATACGCCGGCGGATAGTTGTCGCGCGAGCTCGCGCGGTCCCAGATGGCCTCGCTGAGGAAGCCGCCGCCGCGCCCCACGTAGTGGTCCCCCCTCTCGGGACCGCGCGGATTGGTGGTCGGCCCGTACGCGAAGTAGTTCGGATCGTAGAAGTCTTGCGTCCACTCGACGACGTTGCCCGCGAGGTCGAGCACACCGAACGGGCTCGCGTTCTGCGGCCTTGTGCCCACCGGCTCGAGCCCGTTGTTGCAGCCGAGCAGGTTGGCGAGGAAGCACGAGGCCGGGCCGTTGCCCCACGGGAAGCGCCGTCCGTCGGTGCCGCGCGCAGCCTTCTCCCACTCGGCTTCGGTGGGGAGTCGCTTGCCGGCGAACGCGCAGTAGGCCACCGCTTGCGGGCGCGTGATGCAGCTCACCGGGAATGCGCCACGCGCGCACGGATCCCAAGGGCACTTCGGATAGGTGCACTTTCCAGCGGCGACGCAGGCGTAGTACTGCGCCTCGGTCACCTCCGTCTTGTCGATCGCGTAGGCGTCGAGGGTGACCTCTCGCTTGGGCTGCTCGTCGGAGCGGCACTCGGGATCGACGATCTCGTTGCAGCCCATCACGAACGGGCCGGCGGGGATGTCGACCATCTCGCCCGCCGAGATGCCACCGTCGATTACGCAGGACGGCGCGATGCCGGGCGCCTCACCGCCGGACACGTTCGCGCCCGTCCCGTCGCCTTTGACCACGACGCCCGCGTCGTCGACGACGTAGGTGCCCGGCGCCTCGCCGCCATCGGCCGACCCCGAGCGCACCGAGGGCTGACCGCAGCCGAAGAGGAGCGGGAGGAGGAGGAGCGTGGCGGCCGAGCGGAGCGTCATCGCGTGAGGTCGAGCATACCTCACGCGAAGGCCGCGACGAGCCCGCGGTACACGTTGCAGTGAGCTTCCACGCTCGGCTCCACGGCGGGGTGATAGCCGCCGCCGAGCGTCACGACGAGGGGCACGCCGCGCGCGCGCACCCAGTCGAACACCATGCGATCGCGCGCGCTGAGCCCTGCGGCCGAGAGCGCCATGCGACCGAGCCGATCGCCGGCCAGGCAGTCGACTCCCGACTGGTAGAAGACGACGTCCGGGCGGTGGTCCGACACGCGCTCGAGCGCCGCCGCGAGCGCGCGCAGGTACGTGGCGTCGTCGCACCCATCGGCGAGCGGCACGTCGAGACGACTCCGCTCCTTCTGAAACGGATAATTGTGTGCATTATGCAAGGATAGCGTGAACACGCCTTCGTCGTCGGCGAAGATCGATGCGGTCCCGTTTCCCTGGTGGACGTCGAGATCGATGACCGCCGGGCGGGCGACCCCGTGATCGCGACGCGCCACCGTCGCGGCCACGGCGATGTCGTTGAAGACGCAGAAGCCCTCTCCTCGATCGCGGAAGGCGTGGTGAGTGCCCCCAGCGACGTGACCGGCTGCGCCAGTCTCCATCGCCCACGCCAGCGCCGTGAGGGTGCCGCCGACGCTGCGCAGGGATCGGGAGACGAGCGCCTCCGACCATGGGAACCCGAGTCGCCGCACTTCGCGCTCGTCGAGGCTGCCGTCGCGAACTCTCTCCACGTAGGCCGGCGCGTGCACGAGGCGCACATCGTCCCACGACGCCGGCGCGCCAAGCTGGAGGAGCGGGCCGTGCTCACGTGCGAGGGTCTCGACGATTCGCCCGTATTTCGCGACGGGGAAACGATGCCGCGGCGGCAGCGTCAGCCCATGGAGGTTCTCCGTGTAGACGAGCCGCATCCCCCCCGAAACGATGGCGGCTTCCGAGGCTCATGGGAAGGGGCGAGCGCGGAAGATGGAAAAGGACAAAACTTTTTGGCCGGCCGGGCGTCAGAACGGCGGGCCTGATCGCTGCGGACGCAGCCGAGCGGCCCACGAAAGGGGTCCTGATGAGCGTCTTCGGGCGGCGCAATGCCTTGCGCCTCGGTGGGGTGTCTTTGTGTCTCGGCTCCGTGGTGGCGCTCGGCGCGATCGCGGCGTGCTCGCGCGCGTCCGCGCCGACCGCCGCCGGCGAGCATGCGAAGCCCACGGCCGTGAACACGATGGACGACCCGTCTGGTTTCGGAGTGGCGCCAAGCGAAGCCGACAACAAGGAAGGCGGCCGGGGGACGCGCGCCAAGGGCGAGGAAGGTGCGCTCGGTGCCAACGGCCCGCGTGGTGGCGCCCGCAGACCTGGCCGCTTGATGGAAGGCCTCACCGAGAAGAAGGACTTCGATCCTGCCCCGCCCGCGGCGACCGCGACCGCCGCCGCTTCGGCGTGGGCCGGCGCGCGCGTCGCCGGGCCGCAGCCCGTCGCCATGGCGATCGCGCCAGAAGCGCCGCTCCGAGCACGGCTCGATCCCAACGCGCGCTATGCGACCACGTATCGCCCGGGCGGCGCGACGCTCGCGGCCTTCGACGCGGCGGTCGCGCGCGGAGCGCTCCCGGCGGCGTACCGCGATCTCGTCGCCGACTTCGGCGGCCGCTACGCGCCGGCGATGGACCCGCCCCACGACAAGGCCCTCTCGTTCCGCGTCGAGACGGAGCGCGCGAGCGTCCCGCCCACTGGCGGGTTCCTCAATTTGCGCGTCGCGATGCGCTCGGCGTCGGAGAGCCCGGGGCGGTCTCCCCTCTCGGTGCACCTCGTCCTCGACGTCAGCGGATCGATGCAAGGCACACCGATGGAGAACGCCAAGAAGGCGGCGCAGACCCTCGTCGACCGGCTCGAGCCGAGCGACGTCGTCTCCATCACGACCTTCTCGAGCGACGCCAACGTGATCGTGCCGAGCGGCGCCGTCGGGCCGCGTCGCACGCTCATCAAGACGCGCATCGAGAGCATTCAGGCCGAGGGCGGCACCAACATCTCGGCGGGCCTCGATCTCGGCTACGGCGAAGCGAAGCGAGCGCCCGGCACCGAGGGCTCGACGCGCATCGTGATGCTCCTCTCGGACGGTATGGCCAACGCGGGAGACACGAACCCCGACGGCATCGCGCGACGCAGCGCCCTCGCGCTCGAGGACGCGGTCCAAACCAGCACCTTCGGCCTCGGCGACAGCTTCGACGCCGCCGTCATGTCGAAGATCGCCGACCGCGGCGCAGGCGGTTACTACTACCTGAAGGACTCGTCCCAGATCGCCGGCGCGCTCTCCACCGAGCTCGACGCCCGCCTCCAGCCCGTTGCGCAGGCGGTCGAGGTGCGCGTGCGCCTGAAGCCCGACGTCTCGCCCGTGCGGGTCTACGGCTCGCGCGAGCTCGGCGCGCGCGAGGCGATGGCGGTGCGCGCCCAAGAGGTCGCGGTCGACAAGAACGTCGCCAAGCACGCGGGCATCGCACAAGACCGGAAGGACGACGCCGAAGGCGGTATGCGCTTCTTCATGCCCGCGTTCGCGCGCGCGGATCGGCACGCGATGCTGGTCGAGCTCGAGCTCCCGGCGGGCGTGGGCGAGCGAGCGATCGGCAGCGTGGAGATTCGCTACAAGGACCTCCTTCGCAAGAAAAACGTCACCGAGGAGATTCCGTTGCGGGTCGGCTACGCGGGGAGCGACGCCGAGAGCGCGAAGACGATCAACGCGAGCGTGGTGGCGACGACGCAGGCGTTCTCGGCCGGCGACGCGATCCTCCGCGCGTCCGATTTCGCGGCCGGGGGCGCACGCGACCGCGCGGCGACCATGCTGCGTGAGCGCGCCGATCTCCTGCAGCGCGCGGCGACGAGCCTCTCCGAGCCGCGCCTCGGGGAAGACGCGGCGCGACTCACTCGGCTCGCGTCGATCGTGACCGGAGAGACGGCCATCGACCCGGTGCCGCTCGCGGTCCTCCTCCGCGGCTCGGCCTACGGCTACCTCAAATGAACGCGCGGCTCCGTCTGCACCTCGCGGCGGCGGCCGGCCTGCTCGCGCTCTCACTGATCGGTGAGGGCGTGGGGCGAGCGGCGCCGCCGCCACCCGTCGAGGGAGCCGTCGCGGCTCCGCTCGATCTCCTGACGGCGCGCTCGCTGGCGCTCGAGCCGGGGGAGAGCTTCGTGGTGCGCGGCCTCGTGCGTACGTCGCACGACGGTGTCACCTACGACGCCGTCGCCCGGTACGACGACGCGAGCGGTGCAAAGCTGGGTGGGCTCCTCGCGACCGACGGCGTGGGGCTTCACGTGACGCGCCGCGAGCGCGGCTTCGCGGAGCTCGTGGCATCCGGCGAAGACGCCCCGCTGTGCCGCGCCGCCGGGGTCTTGCCGCCGTGCCTCGTCCCGCGGACCGCATCGCTTGCCCACGACCGGCTCCTCTCGGTCGGCGAGCTCTTGCCCACCTTGTCCGGTGCGCTCACCGTCGAGCTCCCCAAGCCGGTGACGCCGCCCCTCGTCCCGACGCGGCTCCTCGCTTGGCCACTCGCCGTGCTGCTCGGCCTCGCGGCGACGCTCGCGGCCGCGGTCTTCGCGCACCGCGTCCGTACGCGCCCCATCGCGCGAGTCCGGCGCGCCGCGGTCGAGGCCCGCCGGAGCGTTCGCGGCACGACGAGCGCGGCCCGCATCGAACGGCAGATCGACACCCTCTCGGCGCATGCGGAGTCGCTCGTCCGCGCCGAGTCGACCCTGAGCGCGCGGATCGCGCGCGAGGAGAAGCGCACGCCGGGCACGGCGAGCGCTTTCGGCGTCCGTGAGGCGAGCGAGCTCGAACGCCTGCGTGGCGAGCGCGACCGCGCGCGCGCTCGGGTCACTGAGATCGAGACGGCACTCCGGGTCCTCGCGATGAAGATGGTCCGCGCGGGCGGCTCGCTGACCGAGACCGAGGCCACGCTCGGCGAGCTCGATCGCGATCTCGCGATCGTGGACGAGGCCGAACGCGAGGCCGAGGCCGCGCTCACCGGCTGAAGGCTGCCCGGCGCCGGACCGACTACTTCTTGGCGGCCTTCTTGGCGGCCGGCTTCTTGGCCGCGGCCTTCTTCGGCGCGTCGCGCTCGTCGAGCTCGCCCGCGAGCGCCGTCAACACCTTGCGCGCGGTGGCGATCTCCGCGTCGCGGAGACTGGCGAGCGTCTTCTGGACCGCGTCCTCCACCGTGGCCGCACGCGGCACGTCGAGTCGCTTCCCCTTGGGCGAGAGCTCGAAGAGGGCGCGGCGCCGATCGACGGGGTCGTCCTTGCGCTTCACGAGGCCCGCGGTCTCGAGGCGCTGGAGGATGCCGGTCAGCGTGCTCGGATGGAGGTGGAGAATCTCGGCGAGCTGGCCGGCGGCGATGCCCGGGAAGCGGCCCACGACGCGCACCACGAAGCGCTGCGGCCCCGTCATGCCGAGCTGCGACTCCATGCGCTTGGACCGCGCCGCGAGCCCGTGATCGACGGCCCACACGAGACGCATGAAGTCCAAGACCGGGCCCAACGTGGCCGTGGTCGGGTCGGTGCCCTTGTCGCCGCTCATCTTCGTTCGCCTCGCTTCTTTCCGGTGTCGGTTCGGCGGGCGTCTTACCAAAGCTCCCGCCCCACGGCGAGATCGTTTGAGCTCAAAATACGCTGGCTTCGGTGACGTCCGGGATGGTTCGGTACCGGCGATAGAACGCCACGACCTTCACCACGTAATCCCGGGTCTGGGCATACGGCGGGATGCCGCCATGGCGCATGACCGCCTCCTCGCCCGCGTTGTAGGCCGCAACGGTGAGCTCGAGATCGCCGTTGAAGGTGTTGGCGAGGATGCGGAGGTAGCGGACGCCGCCGAAGATGTTCTCGCGCGGGTCGTCGATGTCCTTGACCTGCAGGCGCTCGGCAGTCGGCGGCATGAGCTGCATGAGGCCACGCGCGCCGGACACGCTCACGGCACGCGGATCGTAGTCGCTCTCCACCTTGATCACGGCGCGGACCAGCTCGACGGGGATCTGGTAGAGCGACGCCGCCTGCCGAATGACGTCGTCGTACCGCGAGAATCGCGCCGGATCGCGGTCCGACGGCGCGACGCGAGGGCCGCCGGTGAGGCTACCCGGGCCCGTCCCGTTGCCCTTCAAGTAGAGCTTGCCGCGACCGTCGGGCTTGTTGGTGAAGTGGACGACGCCGTCCTTGTCCGTCCACTGATAGATGTCGGCGTGCGCGCGCACGGTCGCCATCACGCCGCCCGCCGTGAGGGCGAGCGAGAGCCCGACGGACGAGACTCGCGAACGGAAGACGCGCATACGACGCCTCATGGTGCCTGAACCGTCACGCGCCCGGCAAGCTTCCGCCCCGGGTGCTTCCGACGGGCCGCCCACCCGTTCAGCGGTCAGCGAACGGCCACGCCGAGCCGACGAATCCACGCGTCCTCTTCCGCCGAGAGCGGGCCCTTCTCCAGCGCGGCCAGATTCTCGTCGAGCTCGGCCTCGGTCTTCGGCCCCGTCAGCACCACGTCTACGTGCGGGCTCGAGAGGCAAAACCGGTAGCAATCGCCGGCGGTGGCCGGGCGCTCGGTCCAGGAGCGCGGAGTGCGGAGCAGCGCTCGCCACGACGTCGCCGTGTAAGCCACCACCGACGGCTGGCGTGTGCCGAGGTGCGGGAAGATGTCCTTCTCCGCGCCGGGATGCGCCGCGTTGTAGCGGATCATGAAGAGGTCGAGCGGCGACGCCTCGGCGAGCTGCCCGGCACGGGGGCGATCGTGAATCGATACGCCGATGGCGCGGGCCTTCCCCTCTTCGCGGAGCTTCACGAGCTCACCCAAGACCGAGTCCGTGAGGGCCGACATGCGGCCGGCCCAGAACACTTGGAGCACGTCGAGGTAGTCGACGCCGACGCGCCTCAGAATGGACTCGGTGCCGCGCCGCACGTTGCCGGCGGTGAAGCCCAAAGAGGGCCCGCTCGCCAGAACGAAGCGCTCGCGATCGCGACGGAGCGCAGCCTTCACCACGGGGAGCACGCCGCCGGTGCGCATCCGCGTCAGGAAGAGGTAGTTCACGCCGCGCTCGACCGCTCGCTCCACTCCATGGGCGTCCAAGCCCATGTTGAGGGCGAGCCCCAACCGGTGAACGGGCTTTCCGGCGGCACGGAGCGTGCGGTGGGTGAAATCCATGGTGGCAGGACCAAGCGTACGACAACGCGCGTGACCGGTGAAAAGCGGGACGCGCTTTGCGATACTCGCCGCGACCCGGCGCTCCCGCGTCGACACACTCGATGATCCCCCTCCTGGTCGCCGCGGCCGTCTTCATGGCCTTCCTGGTCCTGCGCACGTGGCCCGTCTTCGGCGACGGCGGCGGTCGGGCAGCACGCGCTGCGCATCGCGCGGCGAATGAACGCCTGACGCGCGCGACGACGGACGCGGAGCGCGTCGAGGCGCTCGTCGCTGCCGGGGACGCGTCGGCGCAGCTCGTGAGCGGTGGCGGCCGGGCCGTCTCGTACTACCTCCGCGCGATGAAGCTCGCGCCGACGTCCGCCGAGCTCGTGAACCAGGTGGCGCGCGGGATGGCAAAGCGGCCGCGCGGCCTCGAGAACATCCTCTGGCGGCGGCTCGGCGCGGAGGACTGGCAAGGCGATCGGTCGGTGCTGACGGCGATCCTCATGCACCTCGCGGGGCTCTACTCGGGGCCGCTCAAGAGCTCCGTTCGCGCTCGCGCGTTCTCGAACCTGATGTCGACGGTCGCCGCCAAGGGTCGCGCGTCGACGGCGCCGCCGAAGGAGTGACCTCGACGTCCTGACCGATCGATCGCGTGGCGCGATCAGGTCGGCCAGAGCGCGGTCGGCATCGCGTGGCGATGACTGAGCGCGAGCCAATCCATGAGCCCGGCCACCGTCACGTGCACCAAGAAGCCTTGGTAGATGCTCTTGGTCTTCATGCTGAGCGACCCGAGCGCGATGCCGGCGATGATCGCGCCCATGGCCTCGAGGTACGGCTTTCCGTAGTGGATCATGCAGTACGGAACGGCCATCGCGAAGATCGCGCCCGAGCCGAAGCTCCGGCGCAGCATCCCGAGCCAGAACCCGCGGAAGAAGACCTCGAGCGCGAAGAACTGGAAGAAGTACATCGACTCCCAGATGAGGAAGTCGGCCCAGGAGCGCGAGCTCAGCTTGTAGAACGGGTAGTAGCTCCCGAAGTCGGGCTCGTGCGCGACGACGAACATCGCCGGCAAGACCACCGACAAGAAGAAGAGGTAGATCCACGCGTGCTTGAAGAAGCCCTTCGTGCGTAGGCCGAAGTCGAGGATCGAGTCTTCGCGGAAGACGATCTTCCAGAACGCGAGCGGGAAGAGGTAGCCGCCGATGCGGGTGCCGGCCCACCATGCGAAACCCCAGAGCTCGTCGTACCTGATGAGGCGGAGCTTGTCGGCGAGGTGCGCGCGCACGAGGAGCGGACGGACCGTGGTGTCCCAGAACGAGCGACCGCCGAAGTACTCCTGCATCGTGAGGATGAACGCGCAGAGGACGAGGCCCACGATGGGCCGAAGGTCGTACTTGCCTTGCGCGAGCGTCTCGCCGCGATGGCGGTACGCGTCCTCGTCGAGCTCGCGCCACGTCTGGCGGAAGAACAAATAGAGGAGCGGAACGAGGACGAGGAGCGCCGGAATCGGGAAGAGCGGCTTGATGAGGGCCGTCAGCACCTCGGTGCCGGACGGATTCTCGGAGAGGACGAGGACGTCGCGCGGTTTCAACATTCGCGTTCGCTCCCCTGGCGGCGATCAGCCGCGCGGCTTCTCCGCGAGCGCGGCGCCCGCCTCGAGGCGCGCGAGCGCGCGCGCCTTGCCGAGCACTTGGATGACTTGGAAGAGGCTCGGGCTCGCGGTGCGTCCGGTGAGCGCGACGCGCGCGGCCTGCGCGACGTCTTTGATCTGGAGGCCCTTCTCGGTGAGCCAAGCCTGCATGCGCTCCTCGAGCGGCTTCTCGGTGAACTCGGCGTCGGGGACCGCGCCGAAAAGCGCGGCGAGGTCACGAAGGCGCGGCGCCGCCTCGGGGACGAGGCACTTCTCGACGGCCTTGGGGTCCATCACCGGCGCGTCCCGGAAGAAGTAATCGAGCGCGTCGGCGGCCTCGAGGAACGTGCGCGCGCGCTCGCGAATGAGCGGGAGCGCCGTGATGATCGCCCCCGCCGTCACGCCCGAGAGTCCACGGCCGTCCATGAACGGCATGAGGCGCTTGGCGTATTCGTCGTCGGAGCACAGGCGCGGCTGCTTCAGGTGCTCTTGCTGGATGGCGAGGAACTTCTTGGTGTCGAACTTTCCGTCGCCGCGACCGCAGGCCTCCCAGTTGAAGGCCGCGATGAGGTCTTCCTTGGAGAAGACCTCTTGGTCGCCGTGCGACCAACCGAAGCGGACGAGGTAATTGAGGACCGCGGTCGGGTGGTAGCCCTGATCGCGGTACTCGGTGACGCTCACCGCGCCGTGGCGCTTCGAGAGCTTCTCGCCGCTCGGCGCGAGCATCATCGGCAGGTGCGCAAAATCCGGGAGCGGCGCGCCGAACGCCTCGTAGAGCATGATCTGCGGCGGCGTGTTCACCATGTGATCACGGCCGCGGGCGACGAGCGAGATCTCCATGGTGATGTCGTCGACCACCGCGCCGAAGTTGTAGAGCGGCACTCCATCCGAGCGGAGGAGAACGAAGTCCTGCTGCGCGCTGTTGGGCGTCACCACCTCACCGAACACCTTGTCGACGTAGACGAGGTTGCCTTCGCTGGGCGTCTTGAAGCGGACGACGAACGGCTTGTCGGGTTGGTCTTTGCGATTGCGGCACGTGCCCGGATAACGGAACTGCGCCTTCGGGTCGGCCTTCTTCAAGGCCTCGCGCTGCGCATCGAGCTCTTCTTTGGTGCAGTAGCAGCGAAAGGCCTTGCCGGCGGAGATGAGCTTCTCCGCCCACTCCTTGTAGATTGCAAGTCGCGCCATCTGCTCGTACGGCCCGTAGTTGCCGCCGACGCCCGGGCCCTCGTCCCAGTCGAGGCCGAGCCACGACATCGAGTCGAGGATGATCTGGCGGCTCTCGGCGGTCGATCGCTCTTGGTCCGTGTCCTCGATGCGAAGGACGAACGTGCCCTTGGTCTTGCGGGCCCAGAGCCAGTTGAAGAGCGCCGTGCGGACGCCACCGATGTGCAAATAGCCGGTGGGCGATGGGGCAAAACGAACGCGTACCGGGCGGCTCATGATGGGTCGTGACGATTACCAGGGCTCGGGCGCGATTGCACGTCCGGCCGGCGCGGACGAGCGCCTGGCGCGCGACCGAATCAGAACGGCGTGCTGCCGCGCTTCTTCGCGCTCGCGGAGGCGGCCGGCGCGCCGACGCTCTTGGGCGCCGCGCCGCGCGTTGGCGCGGACGCGGTCGCCGTCGGGGCGACGGAGCCACCTCCGGGCGCCGGGGGAGCGGCCGCCGTTGCCGCCAGGGACGCAGCACCGCCGAAGATGTCGCTCGATGGAGCGCTCGCTTGCGCGGGCGGCGTCGCCGCATTCGCGCCCGCGTCTCCAGAGACCTCAGGCTCGATCACGTGACCGCTCGCGGCGGCGTGGGTCGGTGCGCGACGCTTGGGCACGTCGGCCGGTGCGGGCGCCGCGACGCTGGCGGAAGCGGACGGCGAGGGCGCGAGGATCGGCGCAGCGCTGGTCCCGGACGGTACGGCCGACGCGCCGCCGCTCGCATCGCTCGTGCCGAAGGCGCCGCGGAAATAAAAGAACGCGAGCGCTCCGCCGGCGATGAGCATCGCGAGAAAGACGAGGACGAG
>JBGAJR010000069.1:0-36721 GCA_044224815.1 Polyangiaceae bacterium | reverse complement strand
CTCGGCGAGTCCTCGACTCGCCGAGGGGGAGCGGCAGCTCCCCACTAGTCATGAATGCCGCCGGCGACCTTGTCGCGGCCTTGGGCGACGCGGTCGTTCCACGTCTCTTTCGGCCCGTTGCCGACCTCGACCATGTCGATGCAGCCCTCCACCGGGCAGACGAGCTGGCAAAGGTTGCAACCTACACATTCCGGCTCGTCGACCCACGGGACGCGCAGGCCGGCGATGGCGCCCACGGGGAACGGGGACGGCGCCTTGGCGCGCTCGTGCGGGTGGTGGGCGTGCGGCGGACGCGCGCGGTCTTCCGGGCCGGTGAAGATGCACTGGTGGGCGCCGTCTTGGCAGGCCGACACGCAGAGCTGGCAGCCGATGCACTTGTCCTTGTTGATGCGGGCGACGACCTTGTACGAGAGATCGAGGTCGCCCCACTCTTGGAACGCGCCCACGGCCTTGCCGCGAAGCTCGCTGACGCTCTTCATGCCGCGGCTGTCCAAGAACTTCGACAGGCCGTCGATCATGTCTTCGACGATGCGGAAGCCGTAGTGCATGACGGCGGTGCACACCTGCACGCTGGTCGAGCCGAGCGCGATGAACTCGGCCGCGTCGCGCCAGGTGGAGATCCCGCCGATGCCGCTGATGGGCACCTGCGTTCGCGGATCGCGCGCGAGCGCGCCCACCATGTGGAGCGCGATGGGCTTTACGGCCGGGCCGCAATAGCCGCCGTTGGTCGACGCGAAGCCGACGCGCGGGACGGGCACCATGCGATCGAGGTCCACACCGATGAGGCTCTTGATGGTGTTGATGAGCGCGAGGCCGTCGGCGCCGCCTTGCACGGCGGCGACGCCAGGCTCCAAGATGTCGCCCACGTTGGGCGTCAGCTTGATGAGGACCGGCGTCTTGGCGAACGACTTCGCCCAGCTCGTGATCTCCTTCAAAACGTCGGGCTCCTGACCGACCGCCGAGCCCATGCCGCGCTCGCACATGCCGTGCGGGCAGCCGAAGTTGAGCTCGAGCCCGTCGGCGCCCGCGTCTTCGACCTTCTTGATGAGGACGCGCCAGTCCTCCTTGGTGTTGGTCATGAGCGACGCGATGACCGCGTGCTTCGGGTAGCGCTTCTTCACCTCGGCGATCTCGCGGAGGTTGTCCTTCAAGGGACGGTCGGTGATGAGCTCGATGTTGTTCAAGCCCATCATCTTCTGACCGGTGTAGTCGACGGCGCCGAAGCGGCTCGACACGTTCACGATCGGATCGCCGAGCGTCTTCCACACCGCGCCGCCCCAGCCGGCGTCGAACGCGCGCATGACCTGATCGCCGCTGTTGGCAGGCGGCGCGGAGGCGAGCCAAAACGGATTCGGGCTCTTGATGCCGGCAAAATCGATGCTGAGGTCGGCCATCGTCGGATGTCCTTCTTGCGATGCTTGGCGTTGAAACGATCGAGAGGGCGTGCGCTCAGGCCCAGCGCGCGATGAGGTGGCGAGCGGTGTTGCGGCCGTCGGCGACGGCGTTGACCACCTCTTTGCCGCCGTTGATGCAGTCACCCCCGGCGAAGACCTTGGGGTTCTTGGTGGCGCCGGTCGCCGGGTCGGCGACGACGCAGCCGCGCGCGTCGAGCTCGACCCCGCCGAGCGCCGTCGCCACGTCACGGAGCTTGGCCTGGCCGATGGCGACGATGATCGTGTCGCAGGGGAGGACACGCTCCGTCCCGGCGAGGGGCTTGCCGCCTTCGGTGCGCGCGACCTTGAGCCCAGTCACTCGGCCCGAGGCGTCACGCTCCACCGCCGTCGGCGCGGCGCTCGTGACGAGCGTGACGCCCTCGAGGCGGCCGCCCTTCATCTCGTGCTCGTAGCCGCTCATGTCGGCGATCGTGCGGCGGTACGCCATGGTGACGCTCGCCGCGCCGAGGAGCGCGCACTCGCGCGCGACGTCGATGGCGGTGTTGCCGCCGCCCACGACGATGACGCGTCCGAGCGCGCCCACGTCGATGCGCCCGAGCTTCATGCGCTCGATCCAGTCGACGGCGCCGTGGACGCCGGGGCCGTCCTCGCCGGGAGCGCCGAGCTTGGAGTCCGCGCCCAGGCCCACGCCGAGATAGACGGCGTCGTAGTCGTTGAGGAGCTGCGCCGCCGTCACGTCCTTGCCGATCTCGACGCCGGTCTTGATCTCGACCCCGAGCGACGCGACCCACGCAACCTCGTCGACGGCGTCGTGGGCGTGGAGCTTGTACGGCGCGATGCCCGTCGCGTTGAGGCCGCCTGGCACGGCGCGCTTCTCGAAGACGACCGCGTGGTGACCGGCGAGCGCCATGCCCGCGGCGAATCCGAGCGAGGCGGGGCCGGCGCCGACGCAGGCGACCTTGCGCGGCTTCGGGTGCGTCTTCTTGTCGAAGATCTTGGCGCCTTGGGCTTTGGCGGTCTCGGTGGCGAAGCGCTGGAGGCGGCCGATCTGGATCGGCGGCTTGTTCCAGCCGTTGTAGACGCAGTCGCCCACGCACAAGACCTCGACCGGGCACACGCGCGCGCACGACTCGCCGAGCACGTTTTGCTCGAAGATGGTCTCCGCGCTCCCGACGACGTTGCCCGAGGCGATCTGCTTGATGAAGGTCGGGATGTCGATCGACGTCGGACAGGCCTTGATGCACGGCGCGTCGGCGCAATAGAGGCAGCGATCGGCCTCGGCCTTCGCCTCGGCGGGCGTCAAACGCGGCTTCTTGTCCTTGAGGGACGTCTCGGTGCGGCCTTCGGAGAGCGAAAACGCCATGGTTCCGCCTGTCTTTTCACCGAGCGCGGGGAAGGTCAAGGGAAGTGCTTGGAACCTACAAAGGTTCCCCGAATTCCCTGTATCCTCGCGGTCCCAACGGACGGGAGGCTCGGGCCATGGCGAGGACGCTGATCAAGGGTGGAACCATCGTGACGTCGGTCGATACGTACGCGGCCGACGTGCTCATCGAGGACGGGCGCATCGCCGCCATCTTCGACCCCAAGGTCGCGCCGGCCGGGCCGTTCGACGTCACCATCGACGCCACGGGCAAGTACATCATGCCCGGCGGCATCGACGCCCACACGCACATGGACATGCCGTTCGGCGGCACCACGTCGAGCGACGACTTCGAGACCGGGACGCGCGCGGCGGCCCACGGCGGGACGACCTGCATCGTCGACTTCGCCATCCAGGCCAAGGGCGAGAACCTCCGCAAGGGCCTCGACACCTGGCACGGCAAGGCCGAAGGCAAGGGCGCGGTCGACTACGCGTTCCACCTCATCATGACCGACGTCAACCCGGGCACCGTCCAGGAGATGAAGTCGGTCGTCGACGACGGCGTCACGTCGTTCAAGATGTTCATGGCGTACCCGAACGTCCTCTACGTGGACGACGCCCAGATCTTCCGCGCCATGCAGCGCGCCGGCGAGCTCGGCGCCCTCATCTGCATGCACGCCGAAAACGGCATCGCCATCGACGTGCTGGTCGAGCAAGCGATCGCCAAGGGTCACACCGCGCCCATCTATCACGCGCTCACACGGCCGCAGATCGCCGAGGCCGAGGGCACGCACCGCGCGATCTGCCTCGCCGAGATGGCCGGCGTGCCGGTGTACATGGTGCACCTCTCGGCCGAGCGCGCGCTGAAGCAGGTCGTCGAGGCGCGCGATCGCGGCCTCTCGGTCTTCGCCGAGACCTGTCCGCAGTACCTCTTCCTCTCGCAAGACGACCTCGCGCGCCCCGGCTTCGAGGGCGCCAAGTACGTCTGCACGCCGGCGCTCCGCCCG
Source organism: Polyangiaceae bacterium (assembly GCA_044224815.1). GTDB lineage: Bacteria > Myxococcota_A > Polyangia > Polyangiales > Polyangiaceae > JADJCA01. Next base: position 32,960 of record JBGAJR010000069.1, on the reverse strand, counting down.
GCGCACATGCAAGAAGACCTGTGGCGCGGCCTCCGCATGAACGATCTCCAGGTCGTCTCCACGGACCACTGCCCGTTCTGCATGAAGGGCCAGAAGGATCTCGGCACCGAGTCGTTCGCCAAGATCCCGAACGGCATGCCGGGCGTCGAGACCCGCATGTATATGCTCTGGGACGGCGGCGTTCGTACCGGCCGCATCTCGATGAACCGCTTCGTCGAGATCACGAGCACCGCCCCGGCGAAGATCTTCGGCCTCTTCCCCAAGAAGGGCACCATCGCCGTCGGCGCGGATGCCGACATCGTCGTTTGGGATCCGGAGAAGAAGCACGTCCTCTCCGACAAGACGCTGCACATGCGCGTCGACTACACGCCCTACGAGGGCAAGGAAGTCGTCGGCGCGCCGACGCACGTCCTCTCGCACGGCAAGGTCGTCGTGGAGCAGGGAAAGTACGTCGGCAAGATGGGCGACGGTCGCTTCGTGAAGCGCAGCACCTTCGCGCTCTGATGCCGGGCGACGGCGTGCGGCCGTGCTGACCGTTCGTCACTATTGTGCCCACTGTCGCGTCTACGTGCGCGAGGACGCGCTCCGCATCGTGACGGTGGGGCGCACCGAGGTGGCGGCTTGCCCCACGTGCGGGACGGTGGTCACGCGCGAGACGAGCCGAACGGTCGCGTCTTCGGACCGGCGCCTCTCCTCGGCGCTCTCGTTCCCGTTCACGCGCGCGGCGCTCCCATGGACTGCCGGCGTCGCCTTCGTCGTCGCCGTCCTCTCGCTCGTGCCGCGAGCCGGCGCGTTCGCCGAGAGCGTGGCGCTCGCAGCCGGCTTCGTGCTCCTCCGCAGCGTGGCTCGCGGTCGAGCTGCTCCGAGCAACGTGGAGGCGAGTGACCTCGGCGACGCTCCCGGCTTCGCCTTCCTTCGGCCGCTGCTCGGCTTCGTTTTCGCTCTCGTCGTGTCGTTCGGTGCGGCGTTCGGTCTCGCGTTGGCCGGAGTCGATCGCTGGGCGGTCGGCCTGGCGGCCGCGGTCGGGGTCGCGATCTTCCCCGCGATGCTCGTGACCGTCGCGTTCGGCGACGGCGCTCGTCTCGCCCAGATCGTCGGCGCGGCGCAGATCGTCCGCCGCATTCCCGGCCCCTACTTCAAGCTGGTCGCGCTCCTCCTGGGCGTCTGGGGCGTCGCGTATGCGCTGGCGCGAGTCCTCACCGGTGACGATCCGTCGGTCATGGGCCTCCTCTGGGCGCGTCAGGTCGGCCTCTACGCCGTCCTCGTCTCGGCGCACCTTCTGGGCGCGCTCGTCCGTGACTACGAAGACGAGCTCTCGTGAGCGCGGCGCCCGAGCTCAGACCTTCCGAATCACGAGCGACCACTCACGCTCGTTGAACGTCACCGGCACCGCTCCCACCGGCTCGACCTCGAGGGTGGGGGAGTCGGTCTGAACGAGCGCGAGCAACCGCTGGCCGTCGAGCAAGTAGGCACGCGACTGAGTGGCGATGATGTCGAGCACCTGCTTCGCGAGGAGGCGACACTGCCTCGCGAAGACGTCGAAGTGGAGGAACACGAGCGCGGCGCGTCCGTTCTCCGAGAGCTGGAGGCGCGAGAGGCCGTCGCTGAAGCCGTCGAGGTTTTCGATGTACTTTCCACGAATGTCGAGCATGAGGCGGACGCCCGAGTGGAACGCGCCGGTCGTTCGCCAATGCGACGCGTCGAGCACGTAGACTCGGTACCCCAGCGAGCGGAGGGCGCCCGCGTCGTCATCGAGGATCGTACGGTCGTGGTAGAGCGTCACGGGACCGGTGAGGAGCATCCGCTCGTCGAGCGCCCGCTCCACCGGCTTGATCGATGCCATTTCGGCAGAAGCATATCGCGCCGCGCGAGGCCGAGTGGGGCCGTCATCGGGCCTGAACGTAGGTCGTGCGCGCACATCGTAACACCCAATCGCATCAGAATTGCGTTTTGCAACGAGTGGAAGTCGACGTGACCAGGTCGCTCTGCGTACCATCGAAGCATGGCATTCGTCTGGGCGCCGCCCCAGCCCCGCACGTCGACTCCGTCGGCGCGCTCGTATCGAGTGCAAATCCTTCGCGGCGCCGCCGAGCTCGAGGCGTTCGACGTCGCGCTCCGTACGCTCGGCGCAGCGGCCCTCGATGACAACGCGTACGCCGCTCCTGCCTTCATGGGGCCGCTGCTCCGCCACCGCGCGGGCGAGCATCCGCTCCGCATCGCGCTGGTGTGGAAGGACGACGAGCTCGTCGCGTGCGCGCCGTTCGCGATCCTGCCGCCGACCGTGCGAACGCCGCTCCCCGCGCTCTCGACCGTGGTCACCGAGCACGGCTCGCCACTCCATCCGGTGCTTCACCGCGAGCACGCCGAAGGCGCGCTGCGTGCGCTTTGGGATTGGATCGAGGGGAGCGAGCACCCCTGGCAGCTCGTCCTCCTCGACCGGGTGAGCGCCGCGTCGCGCTTCTGGGCGGCGCTCGCGCCCGAGCTCGCGCGCCGCGACGCGCCGGTCTGGGTGCGCGAGGTCCACGGCCGGCCGATGCTCGCGCGGCACGCGTCGTTCGACGCCTACCTCGCGACGCTGCCCTCGTCGCGCCGCAAGGGTTATCGGCGGCGGCTCCGCGCGCTCGAACGCGCAGGGGCGACGTTTCATTTGCACCGCGATCTCTCCGAGGTTCCCGATCTCGCCGAGCGCTTCATGCAGCTCGAGGCGCGCAGCTGGAAGGGAACGTCGGGCACCGCGCTCCTTGCGAGCCCCGCCGACCGCGCGTTCTTCACCGACGCCGTGCAACGATTCGCCGGTGAGCGCGGCCTCTTCTTCGTCGAGCTCCGCATCGGGGGCGTGCCGGCGGCGATGACCGCCAACTTCGTCGCCGGGCGTACCCTCTTTGCGTTCAAGGTCGCTTACGATCCCGTGTTCGCCAAGTACTCGCCCGGGATCGTGACCGAGCTCGAGGGCATCAAGCGATTCCACGAGGAGCCGGACCTCCTCGTCGCCGACAGCGGAAGCACTGCGCAGGCGTACGTGCGCGCGTACTTCCGCGACCAAGCCGAGCTCCAATGGCTCTGCATCGCGACGCCGCGCTGGGCGGCGCGCGCCTTTGTCCGCCTGATGCCCACCGTGATCGGCATCAAGCGGACCGCGACCGCGCTCGTCGGCCCGGAGGTTCCGGAGCCCGTGCGCGCGCCGAGCCCGTCCTGGGTCGACGCGGGCGAGTGACGCTCCCGAGGCGGAGGCTGATCAGCGTTGCGCGACGAGATCGCCGTAGGTGTCCGGCCGGCGGTCGCGGAAGAACTGCCAGGTCTTTCGAACCTCCTCGATCATGTCGAGGTCGATCGTTCCCGTGAGGAGCTCGTCCTTGTCCTCGCTCGCGGTCGCGACGAAGTTGCCGCGCGGGTCGACGATGTAGCTCGTGCCGTAGAACTTGCCGATGTTCCACGGTGCTTCCGTTCCGACGCGGTTGGACGCGGCGACGAAGTAGCCGTTGGCGACGGCGTGCGCGGGCTGCTCGAGCTTCCACAGGTACTGCGAGAGCCCGGCCACGGTCGCCGACGGGTTGAAGACGATCTCCGCGCCGTTCAGCCCGAGCGCGCGCGCGCCCTCGGGGAAGTGGCGGTCGTAGCAGATGTACACGCCGACTCGCGCGTAGCGCGTTTGGAACGTCGGGTAGCCGAGGTTCCCCGGCTTGAAGAAGTACTTCTCCCAGAAGCCGTTGGTCTGCGGAATGTGGTTCTTGCGGTACTTGCCGACGATGGTGCCGTCGGCGTCGATGACCGCCGCGGTGTTGTAGTAAACGCCGGCCATCTCGCGCTCGTAGATCGGGACGACCATCGCCATCTGGTACTTCTTCGCGTACTCGACCATGCGCGTGACGGTGGGCCCGGGCCACGGCTCGGCGGCCTCGTACCACTTCGGATCTTGGCTCGGGCAGAAGTACGGCCCGTTGAAGATCTCCTGGAGGCCGAGGATCTGCACGCCGCGCTTCCCGGCCTCGTCGATCAAGGGGAGGTGCTTCTCGAGCGCCGCGTCCTGGATCTTCTTCACGGTCCAGGACGGATCGAACGGCGTCGACGCTTGAATGAGCCCGATCTGAACTTGTCGCATGGGCGCGAGGGTACACCTCGGCCGACGTCGTCGATGGAAAACGAAGGCCCGCCGGGTCGGTGACCGGGCGGGCCATTCGCAGTGCAGACCGCGCGGGGGCTACTTGTGCGCGGTGGCGGGGGTGCCGGCCGGCTTGGCGGTCGCCGCGGTCGGCGTGGCGAGGTATTCCGCCGGATTGGCGACGCCGATGAAGCCGCCGTTCTTCACGCCGAGCGTCCACACCTTGTTCAACCCTTCGTGGCTCTGCGCGTTCCACGAGACCTGGGCGCCGACGCCAGGGTCGTAGCCGTTCAGCGCGTCCGCCGCGGCGTGGAACTTCTGTCGCGTGAGGTCCGGGCCGGTGCGCTGGAGGACCTCGACGAAGGTCTTCGCGGCGAGGAACCCCTCGAGCGAGCTGAAGCCGTAGCGGTTCAGGCGATAGTTCGCGTCCTGGAGCTCGCTCGGGACCTGCGGGTTCCGCTTGTCCATGAGCGCCCGGTACTCGGCGACGGCGGGGAGATCCGAGTCGAGCGCAGGCGTGACCTGCGAGTGGAGCAGGTGGTTCGTCACCGTCTTCTTGTTCTTGGCCTCGTAGGCCACGAGCGTGCGGAGGAAGGTGTCGCTGACCGGTGAGAAGTTCGCGATCGGCGCGTTCCAACCCGATTCGCGTGCGTCGCGCACGAAGCCCGCGCCCGCCTGGTAGCCGACGACGCAGATGACCGCGTCCGCCCCTGCGTCGCGGAGCTTCTTCACTTGCTCGGTCATCGAGACGTCGAATTTCTGGCCCACCGGGTGCGTCGCGGTGGCGACGACCGCGAGGTTCATCGCGGTGAGCGCGCGGGTCACGCCGTCGAGGCCCGACTTCCCGTAGGGATCGTCTTGGTGGAAGACGGCGATCTTCTTGTGGCCCGACGCGGTCAACGCTTCTACGAGCGTGCGGGCCTCCTGGCGATACGAGGGGCGCACGTTGAAGACTTGCTTCATGCCCGGCGCGTCGCGGAACGCTTGGCCGCCGGTGTGGTTGCCGAACTGCATCCAGTCGTCCTTCTCGCGTTCCATGAGCGGGGCGACCATGTCGGAGACGATCTTGGTCCCGACGGCACCGTAGATCGCGAACGTGTCGTTCTCTCCCAAGAACTGCTTCACGTTCTCGGCGGCGCGCGGCGGATCGTAGCCGTCGTCTTTGGGGGCGATGACGATCTGTCGTCCGTGGACGCCGCCCTTGGAGTTGACCTCCGAGAAGTACGCCAGCGAGCCGCGGTAGTACTCGGTGCCCCAGCCGGCGTTGGGGCCGCTGAAGACGGCGGTCATCGCGACCTTCACCTTGTCTTCGCTCACGCCCGGCACCGTCGATGCCTTCTCCGTCGTCGGCGCTTCTTCACGTGCGCGCGACCGAGCCTTCTTGCAACCAAGCTGCGTTATCGCCACGACGCTCAGCACGCACGCACACGAAAGCATCCACCCGCGGTTCGTCATCGGCGCTCCTCCTCGCGCGCTCATCGTCTGTCGCTCGCACGCGACGCGACGGCGCGAACCAAAGCGTTTCAGAGACCGCTCATTCGCGGCCAGAAAATCGCGCGTCTTGCGCGCGTTTGGGGTGATACCGGCGCCACATGGATGCCGCGGTGGCAGGTGCGGCGCCCGTGACGATAAAAGCCAGGCCGTCGCGCGGGCGCGGCGTCAGCGTTCGGCGGTGGCCGCTTCGATCGCCTGCAGTGTGACCTTCGGCCCGACGAATCGGCCGCGTACCCGCAACATGTAGAACGCACCCAACGTGGTCACCGTGCCCGCCAGGAGGAGCCCCGCCGCCCCGTTGGGCGGCAAGCTGCACGCAACGAGCACGAAGACGGACCACGCGGTCGCTCCCCACGCGATCGGCACGCCCCACCGCCCGACGTTCCACGGGCCTTCGTGGATCCACGCGCGCCGTCTGCGTGCGATCGCGCCGAGCGCGATGGGGATGGCGTACGAGACGTAGAGACCGGTCGTGGCGAGCGATGCGACGGCGAGGAACACCGCGTCGCTGAACGGCGCGGTGAGGGCGACGAGGACCAGCGGTGCGAGGGTGGCGAGGACGGTGGCCGCGACCGGAGTCTTCCACCGTGGGCTCACCGCGCGGAGCGAGCGCCATCCGGGGACGCCCTCGTCGCGCGCGAAGGCGAACAGCATCCGCGAGGCGCTCGTGACCGACGAGAGCCCGCAGAACCACATGGCGAGGACGACGAACCCCATGAGCGCGTTGCCGGCGCGCTCGCCGAACGCCCCGCGGAGGATCGCGAGCGGTGGCGCGGAGTCGCGGGCGACCGCGTCGAGATCGCGGATGGCCAACGTGAGGGCGGCCGCGAGCGCGAAGCCAGCGATCGCGCTTACCGTGACCGCGGAGACGATGCCGCGGGGCGCGCGCCGCGCCGGATCGTGAGTCTCCTCGCTCACGTGCGCCGAGGCGTCGTAGCCGGTGAAGGTCCACATGCCGAGGATGAGCGCGTTGACGAACCCGAGCGGGAGCGAGCCGTCGGCGCGCGTGGTGTAGCCCACGTGGGCGAGGTAGCTCGGCGGGTGGACTCGGCCGAAGCCGAGGAGCGCGCCCACCACCACGAGGACGCCGATGACGTGCACCGTCGCGGAGAACGCGTTGAGCCACGCCACGAGTCGCACCGAGAGCGCGTTGATGAGGCCGTGCGACGCGAGGATGAGGGCGAGGAGGCCGTAGCTGGCTGCGGGCGGGAGGCGCAGCGTGGCGGCGAGCGCTTGGGCACATCCGAGATCGATGGCCGCCACGATCGCGATCTGACCGGCGAGGTTCATTGCGGCGGTGAACCAGCCGAAGCCCGCGCCGCCGAGGATGGATGCCCAATGGTAGAGCGCGCCGGCGGTGGGGAACGCGCTCGCGAGCTCGGCCATCGCGATCGCGACGAGCATGGTGCCCGCGCTGACGAGCGGCCAGCCGAGCCCCAGGCCCGCCGGGCCCGCGCCGCCGATGGCCACGCCGTAGGTGGTGGTGATGCCGGTGAGGACGCTGATGATCGAGAAGCTGATCGCGAAGCTCGAGAACCCGCCCAGCGCGCGGCGAAGCTCTTGTCGATAGCCGAGCTTCTCGAGGGAGCGCGCGTCGGCGTCGGTCGCCTCGGCGCTCGGCTGGGGATCGCGATGCGGCTCGGTCACGACGCAGGAGCGGGCGACGTGGCCCGGCCGCCGAGGACGACGTAGAGGCCGGCGGCCACGAGCCCGCCGACGAACCACGCGTAGTCGAAGAGGGCGTGCAAGGGCTCGACGAAGACACCGATCCACGCCGCGAAGCATCCGGCGAGCGTCGCCACCACCGCGGGCACGTTGGTGCCGGAGCCTCGGCCGTAGGCGTACACGCCGTCGCGCTTGTAGAGGTGCGCGAGGCGCAGCGTGGTCTTCTTCACGAACCAGTAGTCGGCGATGAGCACGCCGGCGATCGCGCCGAGGCCGCCCGAGTAGCCGAGGAGCCACTTGAAGATGTAGCCGCTCGGATCGGCGATGAGCTTCCACGGCATCATGAAGACGCCGATGATGCCGGTGATGAGCCCGCCGGTGCGGAACGAGATCTTCCCCGGCGCGATGTTGGCGAAGTCGTTGGCCGGAGACACCACGTTGGCGGCGATGTTCACGGCGAGCGTGGCGACGACGACCGTGAACATCGAGATCGCGACGAGCACCGGCGACTCGAATCGGCCGACGAGCTCGATCGGATCCCACATCGCTTTGCCATAGATGATCTCGGAGGCGCTCGTGATGACGACGCCCATCGCCGCGAACACGGTCATCGTCGTGGGGAGCGCGACGACCTGACCGATCGCCTGCTCACGCTGAGATCGACCGAAGCGCGTGAAGTCCGGCATGTTGAGCGAGAGGGTCGCCCAAAACCCGATCATGGCCGTCACGCTGGGCACGAAGACCGGCCAAAACGCGCCGAACGTGGGAAATTTCCCCGGATCCGACATGATCTTGCCGAGGCCGCCGGCCTTGGAGACCGCCCACCACACGAGGAGCCCGGTCATCACGAGCACGTACGGCGCCGCCCAGTTCTCGACGCGGCGGAGGAGCTCCATGCCGCGGTAGACGACGAAGATGTTGAGGCCCCAGAAGAGCGCAAACGAGAGCCACTCGGTGGGGAAGTGCCCGGAGATCTTTCCGGCGCCGAGCGCGACCTCCCACGCCGGCCACAGCGACTTGAAGAACGTTTGGAGCGCCTGACCGCCGATCCACGCGTTGATGCCGAACCAACCGCACGCGACGATCGCGCGCATCACGGCCGGCACGTTGGCGCCGAAGACGCCGTAGGCCGCGCGCGCGAAAACCGGGAAGGGGATGCCGTACTTGGTGCCGGGGTGCGAGTTCAAGAGGATCGGCACGAGCACGATCACGTTGCCGACCAGGATCGTGACCAGCGCCTGCCACCAGTTCATGCCGGCGCCGATGAGGCCCGAGGCGAGCATGTACGTGGGGATGCAGTGCGCCATCGAGATCCAAAGCGCGGCGTACGTGTACGTCGACCACGTGCGGGTCTCGATGCGCGTCGGCGCGAGGTCCTCGCTCCAGAGTCGGGGATCGTCGAGCACCACCCCCGGGAGGAGCTCGACGCGGCCGTCCGCGTGCTCCACTTGCTCGTTCTGCATGGCCCGCGTCTTACCGCGTTTCCGCGGTTCAGGCTCGTTCTCTCGGCCGGCCCGGGCGGCTCACAGCACGACGGGGACGTCGAGGGCTCGCCACAAATACCAGCTCGCCACGGTGCGGTAGGGGCGCCAACGCTCGCCGCGCCGCGTCAACGTGCGCTCCGCGGGGAGGGTGCGCATGCCGAACGTGCGCTGGAAGCCTTTGCGGATGCCGAGGTCGGTGACGGGGAGCACGTCGGGGCGAGCGAGGCGGAAGATGAGCATCATCTCCACGCTCCAGCGCCCGATCCCGCGGACGCGCGTCAGCGTCTCCACGATCGCTTCTTCGTCCATCGTGCGGAGCTTGGCCGGCGTCGGGATCTCGCCGCCCACCGTTCGCGTGGCGAGGTCGCGGAGCGCGCGGAGCTTGGCCCCCGAGAGGCCGGCCGACCGGAGCGTCGCGTCGGGGAGGGCGAGGAGCGCTTCGGGCGTGAAGCGTCCGTCGGGGGGCGCGGCCTCGACGCGGCCCCAGATTGTGCTCGCCGCCTTGCCGCTCAACTGTTGAAAGACGATCGAGCGCGCGAGCGCTTCGAACGTGGAGCGCGTGGGCTTGGGCTCGAGCGAGAAGGGGCCCACCCGCGCGATGAGCTCACCGAGCTCCGCGTCGGCGAGGGTGAGGGCGCGCGTGGCCTCGCCCGGCTCGAACGGCCACGCCGCCTTCACGCTTCGTCTCGCGGAGCGAAGAGATCGCCTTGCGCGCGCCAGGGCACGCGCGCCCCCTCGATCGTGAGCATGCGCGCTTTGGTGTCGACTCCGCCCGGCGCGCTGAATCCGCCCGACGCGCCGCCGGTGGCGAGCACGCGGTGACACGGCACGACGAGCGCGAACGGATTCTTGCCGAGCGCTTGTCCGACGGCGCGGGCCGCACCGGGCTTGCCGAGCGCGCGCGCGATCTCGCCGTACGTTCGCGTCTCGCCCACCGGGATCGCGCGGGCGAGCGCGTAGACCGCGCGGGCCGCCTCGGGCACGTGCGCGTCGTCGAGCGCCACCCAAAGGAGATCGTCGTGCGCGCCGGCGAGGTGCGCAGTCGCTGCGGCGACGACGCGCGCCGGCGTTCCGCCGAGTGCGCCGACCTCGACGCGCGTGCTGCCGAAGCGCTCCTCCGCCGCGGCCTCCAAGCGTGCGCGCGATGCGCCCGGAAGGAGGAACCCATGCAAGAGGTCACCGCGGAAGGCGGCCGCGCACTCACCGATTGCGGTGCCGAGTACGGTCCAGACGATCTCGGTCACGCGCGCCTCCCGCTGCCGAGGAGCGGCGTCGAACCGCCGGAAGGTCCGCTCGAGACGCCGCGCCGGAGGACGAGCTTTCGCCCGGCCTCGCGACCGGCGCCGAACGCGTCGCTGCGCGGCTGGCCGGCGTAGCGCACGTTCCGCACGTAAGGGTGCCGCTTGCGGAAGTAGCCGCCGAGCGCCGGGTCCCCGAGCCACACGAGCCCCGCTTCTTTGTGCACCTTCTGTTCGCGCGCCAAGCGGTCGGCGAAGCCCGCCATGACGCCGGATTGGAACGAGCGACGATCTCGGTTCTCGCGGATGCCGTGCGCGCGCTTGTGAGAGTGCCAGAGCTCGTTCGCGGTGTGCATCAAGAACGCGTAGACGTACTCCGCCATTTCTACGTTGACCGGCGTGCCGCAGATTTCGAGCACGCTGCCGCGCTTGCCTTCGGCGGCGCGGTACACCGGCACCCAGATCACCTCCACGAAGTAGTGGCGACCGAGGATCATCGCCACCATTCGCTCTGCCTCCGAGACGCGGCCGGTGGGCGTTCCGAGGTGGCGAAATACGTACGACGACTCGCGGGTCGCAGAGTCCACGTTGTGCTTCAGCATGAGGCGCTGCGCGGCGAGCGCGGCGGCCTGCGCCTCGTTCTCGTTGGGGCTCTCGGCGAGTGCGAGGAGGCGTGCGATGCGCTCGACGACGCGACCCTCGACGCCGCCCGTCGCCGCCGTCGGCACGCCGCTCGCGCGCGCGTCGACTCCGAGCCGCTCGCACACCGCACGGAACGCGGGGCCGTGCGCGGTCTCGTCGTTCTCGCGCAAGACCTCGCTCACGTATTGATGCGCCATCTCGTGCTTGAGCACCTCGACCACGACGCCCCACGACGAACGGAGGACGAACGGTCGTGAGAGCTCGAGCGTGCGTGTCGTTCGCGAGTAGCGACCGAGCGTGGATTCGTGGGGGGCGAGCTCGATGGCCGGCGGCACGAGCGCGCCCTTGAAATAGGTGGCGTTCAGCCGGCGCCATTCGCCGGCGAGCTCGCGGACGAGGGCGCGCTCGAGCGCGATGCGGGCAGCAGGCGAAGAGCTCGACACGGTCCGAACCATGGCTGGCGGGGCCGTGCCTCGTCAAGGGCTGGGCTCAGGAGCGCTCAGGTCACGAATCGGAGGCGACGTTCGTGCGCGGGGCGACGTGAACCACCGCGGTGCGGAGATCGTCGACGTCGAACGGCTTGTCGAACACGACCGCTGCACCGAGTGACGTCGCTTCGTCGTGGACGTCGTCGGTGCCGAAGCCCGTGATCACGATGCGAGCTGCGCCTACCCGCCGCGAACGCAGCGCCGCCAAGAGCTCGAGGCCGCTCGCGCCGGGGAGCCGCACGTCGGTGATGACGACGTCGAACGCCTCCTCGCCGTCGACCGCAGTGAGCGCCTCGTCGACGCGGCCGCAGGCGCGGACGACGTGCCCATCGGACTCCAGCGACTGCTGAAGAACGAGTCGCATGTCCGGGTCGTCTTCGACGAGGAGCACCCGACAGGCGGAGAAGGCCAAGCGGGCCGTCACGCTCGATACCGCAGCCGACATCCCAGCCGCGCTTTGAGCACCTCACGTGCCACCGACGGTCAGCCCAGCCGTAGCCGGTGTCGTCGCCGGATCCGCTTGATCTCCCCAGTCGCCGCGCGCGCGGCTGGGCCGCGTCGGGCGCCAAACAATGTCGCAAGTTGCGCCATGTCGCGGTTCAATCCTTGGAATCGACCGGCGCCGCCGCCGGTATCCCCGAGCGGGACGCGCGCTTTTCGGCGGCGAGACCGTAGCGGTCGAGCTTGCGATAGAGCGTGGCGCGGTCGAGCCCGAGGATGCGGGCCGCTTGGCGCTTGTTGCCCTGCACGGCCTCGAGCACGCGCTCGATGTAGCGCTTCTCGACTTCGACGAGCGGGACGAGCTCGCTCGGGTGGTCCGCGGCCACGACGACGTGCGAGGACCGGTACTCGCGGATGCGCTCGGGAAGATCCTCGACGACGATCTCCTCGAAACGGGTGAGCGCCACGGCGCGCTCGACGGAGTTGCGGAGCTCGCGAACGTTGCCGGGCCACGAGTAGGTGAGGAAGCGCTCGGCGACGGCTGGCGAAAGACCGCGCACGGCCTTGCCGTGCTGCGCCGCGAACTGCGCCGCGAACGTTTGCGCGAGGAGGAGCACGTCGCTCCCGCGTGCGCGCAGCGGCGGCACCTCCACTTGGACGACGTTCACGCGGTAGTAGAGATCCTCGCGGAAGCGACCCTCCTCGATGGCCTGGGTGAGGTCCTGATTCGTCGCGGTGATCACGCGCACGTCGAACGGGACTTCGACGTTGCCACCCACTGGCCGAACCTTCCGCGCTTCGAGCGCTCGGAGGAGCTTCGCCTGCATCGCGAGGGGCATCTCGCCGAGCTCGTCCAAGAAGAGCGTGCCGCCGTTGGCCTCGACGAAGAGACCCCGTCGTTCGGCGCGCGCGTCGGTGAACGCGCCGCGCACGTGACCGAAGAGCTCGCTCTCGAGGAGCGCCTCGGGCATGGCCGCGCAGTTGATGGTGACGAGGGGTCCCGCGGCGCGGCGGCTCCGCTGATGGATGGCTTGGGAGACGAGCTCCTTGCCGACGCCGGTCTCGCCGGTGACGAGAACCGATGCGTCGGTCTCGGCGACCCGTCCGATGAGATCGAACACGCGTCGCATCTCCGGGCTCTGCCCGATCAGCTCGCCGAGCGCCTTGGTGCCTTGCACCGCTTGGCGGAGTCGCTTCACCTCCTCGCGGAGCTCACGATGTTGAACCGCGCGCTCGACCGCGAGCGCGAGCTCGTCCATGTCGAAAGGCTTGGTGAGGAAGTCGAACGCTCCCGCGCGCAAGGTCGCGATCGCGGTCTCCATCGTACCGAAGCCGGTGACGACGATGACCGGCACGTCGGGGCGATTGGCGACGATGCGATCGCAGAGCTCGATGCCGTTCATCCCACGCATGTTGAGGTCGGTGACGACCACGTCGAAGTCGGCGCTCGCGAGGACGTCGAACGCTTCGTCCGCGCTTGCGAGCCCGCGCACTTCGTGCCCGCGTCTCGAGAGATCGTCGGCGAGCACGTTCCGGAGGGCCGGATCGTCTTCCACGACGAGGATGCGGGTAGTCATGCTCGGGCCTCGATTTCAGGGCCCGCGACAGTCGGCTCGCGGGGGACGGGGAGGCAGACGGCGAAGCACGACCCTTTGCCGACCTCGCTCTCGACTTGGAGGAAACCCCCGTGGTCCTTGACGATGCCATACGCGACGGAGAGGCCCAAGCCCGTGCCTTCACCGACCTCTTTGGTCGTGAAGAACGGCTCGAAGATCTGCGGGAGGTGCTCGGGCGGAACGCCGACCCCGTGATCTCGGACGCGGATGACGACGCACGGAATGGGCGCGGCCGCGTCCCCGTCGGGAGGCGTGACGAGCTCGCGCGCGACGGACACGAGGACGACGTCGCCTCGCGCGCTCGCGTGAACCGCGTTGATGACCAGGTTGGTGACGACCTGGTCCATTTGTCCGGGGTCGACCTCGGCGATGGCCGGCTCGTCGGAGGCGTCGACGTCGACCCGGACGTCGGCTTTCTTGGCGATCGGCTCGACGAACGTGACCACGCGTCGAACCGCGCCAGAGAGATCGGCGCGGGTCTTGGCGAGCTCGCGCTTACGAGCAAAGTCGAGCAGCTGGCGCATGATCTTGGCGATGCGATCGACCTGCTCGACGATGATGCGCGCGTGATCGCGCGCCGTCTCGCCCTCGACCTTGCCTTGCGCGATGGGCTTGGCGCGCGCGCTGACGACGTTGAGCGGCGTCCCGAGCTCGTGCGCCATGCCGGCCGCGAGGCGCCCGACGGTTGCCAGGCGGTCGGCGTGCCGGAGTTGATCGATGGCGCGGAGCTTGGCGTCGGTGGCGCGGCGCGCGGAGTCCTGCGATTCGACCAGGCTCTCGCACATGCGGTTCATCTCGTCGGCCAGCGCATCGAACTCGTCGCGTTGTCGCACCGTGATTCGGTAGGAGAGATCGCCGCGCCCGATGCGGCGTGCCTGCTCGATGAACCCGCTCATCGGTCGGCCGACGAACGCGACGCCGAGGAGTGACGCGACCACGGCCGAGAGGAGAGAAACCCCGACGACGAGGAAGATCGCTTGTCGAACCGCCGCCAGGCGCACCTCGTTCTCTCGGTCGAGCGTCTGCGATATCTCGATGGCCCCGGCTTGAGAGCCCACCTCTGGAGGCGTGAGCGGCACGTAGCTCACCATGAGCCCGGCGTTGACGACGGAGAGCTCTTCGCCCCGGCGCACGGCGTCGAGCCGCCCCTTGGGGACGTGGGGCGCGAACGTGTCGCCACCGTCGGCGTCGAGCCAGACCCAGCGAATCTCCACGCGGCGCAGTCGCTGGTCGGCCTCGCGCACGAGGGCCAGGGCGCGGTCGCGGCCGTCGAACGCCCACACGCTGACGAGGGCCGGCCGGAGCGCGCGTCCGATGATGATGTGCTTGGAGGAGACCTCTTGCTCGAAGCGTTCGATCTCGTCCCGTACCGCGAAGACCGCGTTGAGCGAGAGCGCTGCGATCACGCAGGCCACGAGGGCCAGGGTGAACTTTCTCGCGATACGCATGGGCCGCCCGAGGATGCACGCCGTGCGCCAGATCGGCAACGCTGGGCCCACGGATGGGCTGGCCGCTTGGGGGGCTGAGGGCGTTTTTCGGGGAATGAGCGCACCGCGAGAGGCGCCGTAACCAAAGTGTCCCCCGGTACCTCCTCCGGCGAAAACGCATCGTTCCGCGATCGGCGCCCATCGAGAAGGTCGGCCCGTGGACCGTTACTTGCGTTGGGCTGGCACCCTGGGCGAGAGTCGTCGTAGCCTTGCGTTTTGCGGTCTTGGCGTATGCGCCGGTCGTTGGAGCGCGGACGAAGAGGGTGGCGATGAAGGGTGGATTCGAGGAGCTGAACGCCAAGCTGGAGGCCGCGACGGCGGGGCTCGCTGGGATCAGCCGCAAGCGCGTGTTCGGTCGCAACACGTTCTTCGTCGACGGGAAGCTGTTTGCCCTCGTCTGGCGAGAGGGGCGCATCGGCCTCAAGCTCCCGGATGAAGCGCTTCACGCGGAGCTCTCACAGCTCCCGGGCGCGGTCCCCTGGGTCGCTTGGGGTCGTTCGATGGCGCAATGGCTGCTCGTCCCCCTGACCATGCAGCACGACGCTCCATTGCTCGCTTCGTGGGTGAAGCGGTCGGGCGAGGCCGTTCGTGCAGCGGCGCCTGCGCCCGCGGCCGAGATGGCAGCGACTCGATTGGAGCCGATCCCCGCCGCGGCGGCGGTCCCGCGCATCCCGAGCGGGCCGCCGAACGTGCCGAGCGCGGCTCCCAAGATCGTGAGCGCGCCGCCCGTGCCGAAGCCCGTGAGCGCGCCGCCGGTGCCCAAGCCGGTGAGCGCTGCGCCCGCGCCGTCGGCCTCCAAGGCCGCGCCGCCCGTGAGCGCCGCGCCGGTGGCGAAGGCGCCGAGCGGACCGGCAGAGGGAGGGGAGTTCTCCTTCGGTGAGGAAGGCGAGGCGGAAGCCGCGGTGGTCCCGCCGGCTCCGAAGGTACCGAGCTTGGCCCCCACACCCGAGGTCGCGGACGACCCCGACGCGTTCTCGTTCGACGCGCCCGAGGCGGAGGCCTCTGCGGCCCCCGGCGCGGGGACCGAGAGCCAGGAGTTCGACTTCGGCGGCGGAGACGACTCCGCGCCCGATCAAGCGCCCGCGGCGGAGAGCCCGGCGAGCGACGCCTCGAAGAAGAAAAAGGGCGGCAAGGGCAAGAAGCGCGCAGGCTGACCGCGCCTGGCGCAGCTTGACACACGGCGGGGCCCGAAATCCCCTCCGGAGACGTGCGTACGGTCGCGGCACGCGAGATGCTCACGGCCGTTCGATGCGCCTTTCTCCTCTTGCTTGGCGATTTGGGTGCGCGCTCCTGGCTGCGCACTGCGGAGGGACTGCAACCTCGGGGAGCCCGGCCGCGACCTCGGACGCGGGCACCGATGGTGCGTCCACCGTCGTGCCGGCACATGCCCCCGCGAAGCACCGCCCGGCCGCCACCGCGTGTCCGACCACGCGCCCACCGAACGGAGCGCCGGCCTTGGTGGGCGAGTGCCAATCGGATGCAGACTGCACGAAAGGCAAGAACGGGCGGTGCACCTACGGCCCGAGCCTCTCCTCGGTGTGTTCGTACGACGAGTGCGTCGCCGATGCGGACTGCGGCGCGGGCGCGTGCGACTGCCGCAACGAGGCGTTCTCCGGCGCGAACGTCTGCTTCCGTGGTAACTGCGTGGTGGACGCGGACTGCGGCGGCGGCTTCTGCTCGCCCTCGGGCACGGCGCTGACGAGCAACTGCCGGTCCAACGTTCCAGCGGGTGCGTTCGGCTTCTTCTGTCACTCGGCGGCGGATCGATGCATCGACGACGCCGACTGCGGCGAGGGATCGAGTTGCTTGTTTTTGCCCGACGTCGGGCACTTTGCCTGTCTCGAGAAGAGGTGCACCCGATGAAGTCCGTCGCCACGATCGCCTCGCTCGCGTGGGCCACGCTCCTCGGCTTCGTCGTCGCGTGTGGCGGCGCGACGCCGCTCGACATCGACGGGCCGAGCGCGCGACCCGGAGCCACCACGGCCCCGACGACCTCCGAGCGGCCCGCGACCAACTGCCGCACGGTCGGGCCCTGCGACGTGCCGACCGCAGTGCCGCCCACCAAGACTCCGCCGCCCAGCCCGACGTCGACCACGAGCCCGCCGTCGCCCTCGACGACGGGCAGCGCGCCGCCGCCCGATCTCCCGCCGCGCTGCCAGCTCGGGCTCCCGTCGAGCAAGCGGTTCGCGAGCCTCACCGATGCGGACATCGCCACGCTCTGCGATTTTCTCGCCTGCGCGCGCGGCGGTTACGGCTCGCGAGACATCGCGTGCGCGGACGGCATGCACCACGTGACGATGCCGGCCGACAAAGATGCGTGCATAGTGCAGGAGACTGCAGCGGCGCGCGCCGCGGGCTCGGCGTGCGAGCTCACGATGGGCATGATGGACGCGTGCTACGGCGCGTGGGGTGAGAACCTCTGCCAGAAGCCGAGCTCGTGCGCCGCCATCGACGCGGTCGCCATCACTTGTCGGTGAGCGCTCGCGCCGCCCGCGCGAGCGCGCGGCGCGCGGCGTCGGGCTTCACGGGGCGCGCGACGGGATCGAGCGAATCGGCCACGATGACGAGCGCCGCGACCAGAACGCGCGCCTCGCGCACGAGCGTTGCGTCGCCCTGGGCTTCGCCGAGCGCGAGCAAGCGGCGCGCGGCGCGGAGCTGCCCGGGCGCGCGGTGGAGCTCTCCCTCGTAGGCGATGAGGCGGCGCAGACCTTCTGCAGTCGGATCGCGGTCCATGGCCTCCTCGAGATCCGACGCCGCCTCGGCGCGCCGGCCGCCGGCCCAGCGGGCGCGTGCGCGCGCGGCCAGGAGCGGCGCGGGCGCCACGCGGCGGACCAAGCCGGCGGTGTACACGCGATCGGCCTCGCCCCAATCGGCGCGCTTCTCGCGGAGGCTGCCGAGGCCGAGGTAACAGGCCTCGCAGGTCGGATCGAGCTCGAGCGCGTCGGTGTAGCGACGGAGCGCGACCTCCTCGTCCCCGGCCGCGACGTGACGGGCGGCCGACGCGAGGAGCTCGTCGACGGAGGACGCGTGCGCGCGCCCGCCCGAGAGGGCGAGCGTCACGAGCGCGAGCGCGGCGAGCCTACGAGGGCGCACTCCCGCATTGTAGCGGGAGCGCGGCTCAGACGCTCTGGGCGGCTTCGATCGCGTCTTCGCGGCGCGGACGAAGGTTGATCTTGAGGATCTGCTTGCGGACGCGCACCGCGTCGGGCGTGACCTCGACGAGCTCGTCGGCGTCGATCCACTCCATCGCGGTCTCGATGGTGAGCGAGCGCGGGACGTCGAGGGCGACGTTTTCGTCCTTGCCATGGTTGCGGACGTTGGTGAGCTTCTTTTCGCGGATGATGTTCACGTCGGCGTCGGCCGGGCGATTGTGCTCGCCGACGATCATGCCCTCGTAGACCTCGGCGCCCGGCGCGATGAAGAACGTGCCGCGGGGCTGGAGGTGGTGGAGCGCGTACGGCGTCGCGACGCCTTCGCGATCGGCGACGAGCGCGCCCGTTTGACGCTTCATCATCGCGCCGCCCCACGGCTCCCAGCCGTCGAACACGGTGTTCAAAAGGCCGGTGCCGCGCGTCGCGGTGAGGAACTCCCCGCGGAAGCCGATGAGGCCGCGGCTCGGCACGCGGAACTCGAGGCGCGCGCGGCCGTAGCCGGGGTTCGACATCTTGACCATGCGGCCGCGGCGCTCGCCGAGGCGCGTGGTGACGACGCCGATGAAGCTGTCGGGGACGTCGATGACGACGAGCTCGACCGGCTCGTGGGGAACGTCGTCGATGACCTTGGTCACGACCTCGGGGTTGCCGAGCTGCATCTCGTAGCCCTCGCGGCGCATCGTCTCGACCAAGATGGCGAGCTGGAGCTCGCCGCGGCCGTAGACCACGAACGTGTCCGGGCTCTCGGTCTCCTCGAAGCGGAGGGCGAGGTTCTTGCGGGTCTCGCGCTCGAGGCGCTCGCGCACCTGACGGCTCGTCAAGAACTTGGACTGCTTGCAGCGACCAGCGAACGGCGACGTGTTCACGCCGACGCGCATCTTGATGGTGGGCTGCTCGACGTGGATGCGCGGGAGCGCGCGCGTCTCCCAGCCAGCCGTGAGGTCGACGATGGTGTCGCCGACGTAGACCTCCTCGATGCCGGCGATGGCGATGATCTCGCCCGCTGCGGCCTCCGGCACCGGCGTGCGCTTCAAGCCTTCGAACGTGGAGAGCACCTTGATGGCGCCCTTCACGATGCTGCCGTCCTTGAGCACGGCCACCGGCAGGTTCGAGCGAACCTTGCCCGAGACCACGCGCCCGACCGCGAGGCGGCCGACGTAGTCGTCGTGGTCGAGGTTGTTGACGAGAATCTGGAGCGGCGCATCCGGATCGCCCGGCGCCGGCGGCACTTTCTCGACGATGAGATCGAAGAGGCACTCGAGGTTCTTGCCCTCTTCTTCCAGCGTCTTCTTGGCGATGCCTTGGCGGCCGATCGCGTAGACGACCGGGAAGTCGAGCTGCGCGTCGTTGGCGCCGAGATCGCAGAAGAGGTCGAAGACCTCGTTCAGGACGTCGTTCGCGCGCGCGTCTTGGCGGTCGATCTTGTTGATGACGACGATGATCGGGAAGCCGAGCTCGAGGCACTTCCGGAGGACGAAGCGCGTCTGCGGGAGCGGGCCTTCCGCGGCATCGACCAGCAAGATGGCCGCGTCGGCCATGAGGAGCGTGCGCTCGACCTCGCCGCCGAAGTCGGCGTGGCCGGGGGTGTCGACGATGTTGATCTTGGTGCCCTTCCAGCGAACGCTGGTGTTCTTGGCCAAGATCGTGATGCCGCGCTCACGCTCGAGATCGTTCGAGTCCATGACGCGCTCTTGGACCTGCTCGTTCTCGCGGAACGTGCCCGCCTGCTTGAGCATGGCGTCGACGAGCGTGGTTTTGCCGTGGTCGACGTGGGCGACGATGGCGATGTTGCGAAGGTCTGAGCGCATGAGGCGGCGCTTCTAGCATAGTTCTCGCGGAAGGGTGCTCCGGCGGCGCGAAATCGCTCGCCATTCTCGGGCCGGGCTGGAAGCGGCCGCCTGGCGCAGGCGTTCGAGGGTCGCCGTCCTCTCGATCGCTTCTCCATTGCCTGGCCTCGCTCGCCCAGCGTAGGAGCCCTCATGCTCGCTCTCTCGGCCTTGCGCCGTCGCGCCCTCGGCGCCGTCCTCGCCATGACCCTCGGGGCCTCGTGCCTTCCCGGTCCGCGCCCGCCCGAGGTCGCGCCCTCGGGCACCCTCGGCGTCCGGGGCGAACGCGGTGGCAAGGCTGCGGTCGGGCCTTTCGCGGTGGTCCACGCCAGCCCGGTGGGCGAGGCCGACGCTCCGAGCGAGGTGACGGTCGTGTGGAGCCGGCCCATGAGGCCGCTCGAGCTCGCCGGGGACGACGAGAGCCCGGTGCCGGTGCGGCTTTGGGCCGATGGTGAGGGTCGCGCGCCCAAGGGCAAGTGGCACTGGCTCGGCACGCAGGCGGCGGCGTTCTCGCCCGAGGAGCCGCTCGCTCCGGCCACCGTGTTTCGCTACGAAATCGCCGCGGGCACCAAGGCTCTCGACGGCGCGGTCCTCGCCGCCGCGGAGCGGTTCGAGTTCGTGACGCCTGCGCCGCGCCTCCTTCGAACCGAGCCATTCGCCGGCCAGGAGTCCTCGCCGCTCGCACCGCTGTCGCCGATCACGCTCGTCTTCAACCAGCCGATGGCGCCCGCCGAGGTCGAGCGGCACGTGCGCCTCGAGCTCGAGGCGAGCGGCAAGGCGGCGCCCCGCGCGGTGCCCGTGGCCGCGAAGTACGACAAGGGCAACGACAAGACGCGGGTCGTCGTCACGCCGCGCGCGCCGCTGCCGCTCGACTCCGCGGTGACGCTGGTGGCCGACGCGGCGCTCCGCGGCACCGAGGGCCCCCGGCCCGCGGGAGAGGAGCGACGCGTCGAGTTCCGCACGTACGGCCCGCTCCGCGTGCGCGCGATGACTTGCTACCGCGAGACGCCGCACAAGAAGTGCGCGGCGCGCGAGACCATTGGCGTCGAGCTCACGAACCCGGTCCGCATGCGGGACGCGGTGCGTGCCATCTCCGTGGGCGGCGCTCCGATCACGTGGCGAGGGCAGAGCGCGCGTGACGACGACGACTGGGTGAGCTTCGTGAACGTGCCGGCGCGCCTCGAACCCGCGCGGCCGTACACGCTCAGCGTGCGCGCGGGGCTCAAGGATCAGTTCGGACAATCCCTCGCCCAGACGGTGAGCCTGCCCATCGAGACCGACGACGAGTGGCCCGACTTCGAGGTCGGCCTCGCGGGCTCGGTCTTCGACGCGCTCAAAGCGCCGCCCACCATTCCGCTCGCGAGCGTCAACGCCAAGACGCTCGACGTGGTGGCGGCCGAGCTCGACGAGGCGACGTACACGCGCTTCATGTTCCCTGGGCCGCGGGCGGGACTCACCTTCACGAGCGTGGCCGACGTGCCGAGCGCCAAGCGCCGCACGCTCACGCCGGGCGGCGCGCCCAATCGCCGCGCGCTCTCCACGCTGGACTTGCCCGCCGTCCTCGGGACGTCGGCGGAGCGTCGCGGCCTCTTCGCCTTCGCCGTTCGCGGTCCCGCCGAGCGTGGGGGGATGAGCGATCGCGTTCACACGGTCAACGTGACCGATCTCGGGATCACCGCGAAAATGAGCCACTTCGGGAGCCTCGTGTGGGTCACGAGCCTCGCGAACGGAAAGCCTCAAACCGGCGTTACCGTGTCGATCCGGCGTCGGGGCGGCGAGGAGGTGTTCGCCCAGAAGACCGACGCCGACGGGCTCGTTCGCATCCCCGCCGACCGCTACGATCCGGCCACCGCGATCGAGCGCACCGAGGACGACGCGCTCGTCTTCGCTCGCCTCGGCGACGACGTGTCGGTGCGACGCGTGCGCGACATGCTTTCCCCGTGGCGCTTCGTCTCGGCGAGCGATCCCGAAGGGCGCCTCGATCCCATCGGCTTCATCTTCACCGATCGCGGTGTGTACCGGCCCGGCGAGACGCTCCGCGCCAAAGGGCTCTTCCGCGTCCCGACGGCGCGCGGGACCGACACCCCGCGAGGCCGTCCAATCGTCGTGCGCGGCTTCGAGCCGCAAGGCGAGCAGGTGTTCGAGAAAGAGGTGAAGCTCGGCGAGTTCGGCGACTTCGCGGTCGACGTTCCGATCCCGGCCAGCGCGCACCTCGGCACGTTCGAGCTCCGCGCCGAGTGGGACACCGCCAAGAAAGACCGCCACGGCCGCTCCGATGGCGTGGTGACGGCGACGGCCGAGCTCGCGGCCTACAAGGCGAGTGAGTTCAAGGTGGCCGTCGAGCCGGACCGACCCGCTTACGTGCGCGGCGATCGCGCGACGGTCACGACGCGCGGCGACTACTTGTTCGGGGCGCCGATGGCGGGCGGAAAGGCGCGCGTGTCCGTGCGCCGCGGTCCCGGGTGGTTCGATCTCCCGCTCGGCGCGGCCGCGAGTGACTCCGGCCCGCGCTTCGCGTGGGACGACGAGACGTACCTCGCCGATCGGCCCGAGAGGAGCCCTCGCGCCGGCGTCGTGACGAGCGCCGAAGGCGCGCTCGGCGCGCGCGGCGAGCTCGTGACGCCAGTGACGTTGGCACTCCCCGAGGTCCACGGGACCGAGGTTCTGCGCATCGAGTCCGAGGTCGAGGATCTCACGCGCCAGACCGTCGCGACGGAGGCGAGCGCCCTGGTTCACCCCGCGGAGTTCTACGTCGCGCTGGCGCGCGCGGGCGATGCGTTCGCCGAGGCTGGCGCACGTGTCTCGACACGTGTGCTGGCGGTCGAGCCGAGCGGTAAACGTCGCGCCGGCGTCGCAGTGGAGGTGCAGCTTCTCCGCCGCACCTGGAGCAACGTGCTTCGTGGCGCGGGTGAGTCCGGCGTGACGAACGAGTCGCGGGTCGTGGACGAGATCGTCGGCAGCTGCGCGGTCACGACCACGATCGATGGCGCGGGGTGCGATCTCACGACCAAGGCTTCCGGGTACCACGTGATCCGCGCGACCGCGCGCGATCCTCGCGGAAACGCCGTCGCGGCGAGCCAATCGCTCTATGTGCTCGACAAGGGCGACGGCGCGAGCGAGCCGCGGTGGAGAGCGACCGACGGCGCGGCGCTCGATCTCGTGCTCGACAAGAAGGCGTACGAGGTCGGCGAGACCGCGACGGTGCTCGTGAAGAGCCCGTACCCCGAGGCCGAAGCGCTGGTCACGGTGGAGCGCGCGGGTGTCATGCGCACCGAGCGGCGGACGCTGCGCGGCGCCACGCCCACGCTCAAGATCCCGATCACCGAGGACATGAACCCGAACGCGTTCGTCGGAGTGCATCTCCTCCGCGGCCGGACCAAAGCGCGCGCGCCGCGCGGGGCCGACGTCGGCGCGCCGTCGTTTCGCCTCGGGTACGCCGAGATCCCGATCCGGCCCGACGCGCGCCGCTTGCGCGTGAAGGTGACGCCGAGCACGACCGAGGCTCGCCCGGGCCAAGAGCTCGAAGTCGAGGTGGCCGTGGCCGACCGGGCTGGGAAGCCGGTCCGAGCGAGCGCGACGCTCTACGCGGTCGATGAGGGCGTGCTCATGCTGACCGGGTACAAGACCCCCGATCCGCTTCCGCGCTTCGCCGCTCCGCGTCCGCTCGCCGTGTTCTCGCTGGAGAGCCGCGAGGACTTGGCGCGCGTCTTCCGGCTCTCGCCCGTCGCGCCCGGAGAGGACAAGGGACGCGATGGAGGCGGCGGAGGCTCGGGCATGCGCGCCGACTTCCGCGCCACTGCGTACTTCGAGCCGTCGCTGCTCGTGGAGAACGGGCGGGCCAAGGCGCGATTCAAGCTCCCCGATGGGCTCACCACGTACCGCGTCATGGCCGTCGTCGCCGACGCCGGGGATCGCTTCGGCTTCGCGGAGGCCTCGGTCGTGACGAGCCGCAAGCTCATGCTGCGGCCCGCGCTCCCGCGCTTCGTGCGCGCCGGCGACTTCGTCGACGCGGGCGTCATCGTGACGGCCAAGTCGCTCCCCAAGACCGAGGTGGACGTCGACCTCGCGGCGACCGGTCTCGAGATCGAGGGTCCGGCCCGGGTTCACGTGAGCTTGGACGCGGGCGGGCAGGCCGAGGTCCGCTTTCGCATGCGCGCGCCCCGCGCTGGAAAGGCGACACTCGCGTTTCGCGCGACGACGACCACGCCCGGCGTGCGCGAGACCGACGCGCTCTCGATCCAAAAGGACGTCGCGGTGCCGACCGCGATCGAGGCGGTCGCGCTGGCCGGCACGACCGACGGGGCTGCGGCCGAAGCGCTCGGCGATCTCGCGGCGGTGCGCCCCGACGTCGGGAATCTCGAGCTCGGCCTCTCGTCGAGCGCGCTGGTCGGCGTCGACGGCGTGTCGCGTCAGCTCCTCGAGTATCCGTATGGATGCACCGAGCAGCTCACGAGTCGGCTCGTGCCGCTCGTCCTCGCGGCGGAGCTCCTCCCGTTCGTTGGAGCTGCGCCGCCGCCCGATGCAGGGCGAATCGTCGACGAGACCGTCGGCAAGATCCTGAAGGCGCAGCGTCCGGACGGATCGTTCGGGTATTGGACCGACTCGCACGAAGGAAACGCGTGGCTCACGTCGTACGTCACGTGGGCCCTCCACGAGTCCAAGCGTCGAGGCCACGCCGTGCCCGCCGGCGCCCTCGAGGCGGCCGCGGCCGCCGTGCGAAAGTACGCTCGAGCGTCGGTGGTGAAGGGTGGCCTCGGAGCGAGCGAAGCCGCGTTCGCCGCGGACGTGCTCGCTTCGGTCGGGACCCCCGACGGCGCGCTCATGACCGCCGCGTTCGGCGAGCGCGCGCAAATGCCGCTCTTCGCGCGCGCGCTCCTCGCGCACGCGTACGCGGTGGCCGGCGCCAAGTCGATCGCGGCGCCTGCCCAACGCGACGTCGTCGCCGAGCTCGTTCGCGATCTCGACAGTCACGTGAAGCCCACGCCCACCGGCGCGCTCGTGGTCGATCGCACCGGTCCCGAGTACGAAGCGCTGCTCGACTCCGATACGCGCACGACGGCGATGGTCCTCCGAGCGCTCGTCGCGATTCGCCCCGACCACCCGCTGGTCGGGCGGCTCGCGCGCGGGCTCGTCGGCGCTCGTGAGGGCGGCGTGCTTCGGTCGACGCAGGAGGCCGGCTGGGCGCTCGTCGCGCTCTCGGATTTCAGGCGCGCCGTCGAGCACGAGCCCACGAGCTTCGAGGCCCGCGTCTTCTTCGGCGACACCCTCGTCAAGAGCGCGCAGTTCACCGCGCCGAGCACGTCGACGGCGAGCGTGCCGCTCGCGGACCTCCTCGCGGGCGGCCCCAAGAGCGCGGTCACGTTCCAGCTCCTCGGCACCGGGCGCCTCTACTACGAGGCGCGCCTCCGCTACGCGCGGAAGGAGCTCCCGACGACCGCGCTCGATCGCGGCTTCTTCGTGAAGAAGACGATGCGCGCCGTGCGGCCCGACGCGCTCGCCGAAGCGCTTCGGACGACCGACCCACGAGGAACGAGCGCGTTCGCCGGCGGCGATCTCGTGCTCGTCGACCTCCATGTGATCGCCACCGAGCCGCGCCGCCAGGTGGTGGTCGACGATCCGCTCCCGGCTGGCCTCGAAGCCATGGACACGCGCCTCGCGACCACGGGCGCCGCCGCGCGCGCCGCGGCCGAGGGCGGCTCGGGCGACGAGGACGGTGAGGAGGGCGACGACCGGCGTGCGCAGCCGAGCCACCGCGAGGTGCACGACGATCGGGTGCTCCTCTTCTTCGAGTCGCTGCCGGCGGGCGTGTTTCATGCGCGGTATCTCGCCCGAGCGACGGCGCGCGGACGCTACCTCCTCCCGCCGACGCGTGCAGAGTGCATGTATGAGCCGGAGGTGTTCGGTCGAACGGCCGGGCAGGTGGTGGAGGTCCGCTGAGGATGGGTCGCCTGCTGCGCGCTCTCCATCGGCTGGCGGTCGCCGTCGCGCTCTCAGTCGCGGCTGTGTCGCTCGCGGCCGCGCTGACGCCGCTCCCGGTCGAGCTCCGCGGACCGCTCTCGCCGGTGACGGCGCGGGAGACGGTCCGCGTCCTCGATCGAGAGGGGCGACTTCTTCGTGAGGTCGGCGCCGGGGGCGGGGAGCGCTCGGCGTCGGTGACGCGGTCGACGCTCGGCGAGACGATGGTGCGGGCGCTGATCGCGGCCGAAGATCGTCGCTTCTTCGGGCACGCCGGCGTCGATCCGGTGGCGGTGGTCCGGAGCGCCGCGCTGGACGTTGCGCGCGGTCGCGTGGTCTCGGGCGCCTCTACGCTATCGATGCAGCTTGCACGTATCGTGCGACCGCACCCGCGCACGCTGCTCGGCAAGATCGGCGAGGCGCTCCTCGCACTCCGCATCGAGGCGTCGCTCGACAAAGATCGAATCGTCACCGAGTACGCGAACCGCGCGCCGTTCGGACCTGGCGTGCGCGGCGTGCGCGCGGCCTCGCTCGCGTACTTCGACAAAGAGCCCGCGGCGCTTTCGGTCGCGGAGGCGGCGCTCCTCGCGAGCCTCCCGCGCGGGCCGTCCGCGTACGACCCCGCGCGTCACGCCGCGCGGCTCCACGCGCGCCGCGACGTCGTGCTCGGGCGCCTCCGTGACTTCGGGCTGATAGACGCGGAGGCCGCGCGGACCGCGCTCGCGGAGCCTCCGGATACGCGGGTAATGGCACGACCGGGCGCGAGCGCGTTCCACGTCGCAACGGCGGTCGCGCGCGGGGACTTCGGGCCGCTCTCGGGGCCCGTCATCGCGACGACGATCGACCGCGAGCTTCAGGCGAACGTCGAGGCGGCGGTCGCGGCCCAGGTGCGCGCGCTCGGAGGACGCCACGTCACGGCGGGCGCGGCGATCATCGTCGATCACGTGACCGGAGAGGTCTTGGCCTACGTCGGCGCGCCCGACCCTTTCGACGTGCGCGCGGGTGGCTTCAACGACGGCGTGCGCGCCCGCCGTCAGGCGGGGTCTACGCTCAAGCCCTTCCTTTACGCGCTCGCGTTCGATCGCGGCGTGATCGACCCCGCCACCCCGCTCGCCGACGTCCCGCTCACCGTTCCGCTCGCGGGAGGCGCTTTCGTCCCCCACGATTACGACGGTCAGTTCCACGGTCCCGTGCGCGCGCGCGTCGCGCTCGCGAGCTCCTTGAACGTGCCGGCCGTCGCGCTCGTGGCCGAGGTCGGCGAGGCCTCGTTCCTCGACGTGCTCCACGCGGCAGGCTTCGCGCTGCCCGATCGTCCAGAGCACTACGGGGCGGCGCTCGCGCTCGGTGACGGCGAAGTGACGTTGCTCGAGCTCGCGGCGGCGTACGCAGGCTTGGCGCGCGGCGGTCGCGGCGCGGCGCTCCACGTGCTGCGCGGCGACGCTGACCCGACCGAGCGGGGTGCTCGGATCGTGAGCCCGCGCGCCGCGGCGCTCGTCGCCGACATCCTCGCCGACAAGGAGGCGCGCCTCCCCGCGTTCGGCGAACGAAGCGTGCTCGAGCTTCCTTTCCCCGCTTCGGTGAAAACCGGAACGTCCAAGGGGTACCGCGACAACTGGGCAGTGGGCTTCACCGACCGCGTGACCGCGGCCGTGTGGGTGGGGAACTTCGACGGCTCGGCGATGAACGACGTGAGCGGCGTCACCGGCGCGGGGCCGATCCTCCATGCGGCGCTCGTGGCCGCCGACGCGCGCGTGCGGCCGGTGGGTGCGGCCGCCGAGCGCGCTCCCGACGAAGCGCTGGCAAGCGAGGGGCTCGTCCCCACGTGGGTGTGCCCGCTGTCGGGCGAGCGTCCCGGTCCGGACTGCCCGCACGCGGTGCGTGAGTGGCTCGCGCCGGGCGCGCGGGCGGGCGCGGACCATGCGTGTAAGATGCACGTACATGCGTTCGTCGACGAGGCTGGCGCGCGCGCGGCTCCGTCGTGTGCGGCGCGGCGAGCGGTCTTCGAGCGGCTTCCTCCCGCGTTCTGCGAGTGGGCCGCGCGCGCGGGGCGGCCCGTGTTGCCGATGAGCGCGTCGTCGACGTGTCCGCCGACCGAGGCCGCGCCGGCATCGACCGAAGGTGACGTCGTGATCGAGCATCCGGCGCGAGACGCGCGCTACTACCTCGAGCCATCGCGGTCGGCGTCGCTCCAGACCATCGATGTCCGGGTGCGCGCGCCGAGCGCGGCCGCGTCGGTGGCGCTGCGCGTCGACGGGCGCGAGGTCGCGCGCGCGCGTCCGGGGTCGTCTCTCGCCTGGGTGCCGACGCCCGGGCGTCACGCGCTCGTCGCGGAAGCCGCCGGCGTCGCGAGCGATGCGGTCTACGTCGAAGTCGACTGACCGTCGCGCTTCCCGGCGCCTGCGGCGCGCCGGAGGCGCCGGTAGTCGGCGAACACCACGAGCCCGAATGCGCCGAGCGACGCGGTGCCGAGCGCTTGCCCGACGGACATGGCGATGATCACCGGCATCGGGCGAGGATCGAGCAGCGACCACACCATGAGCGCGAGCGCGACGAGCGCGAGCAGGCACGCGAGCCGAAGGAGCCGCGTCGAGCGCGGCGGGAGGGTGGGCGCCTCGCTCACGGCGCACCTCCGTCGGGGTTGGGCTTGGTCATCGGATGCGCGTAGCCGTGACATCCGACGCTCGCGCAGCTGACGCGGCCCTCACGCACGTCGTCGAGCGACGACTTGTGATCGGGGATCCGGTTCCACACCGCGGCCGTCGTCGAGTGACACTGCATGCAATTGGCGTTGGGGAACGGCTTGAGCAAATGAATGGTGGCCTTGGCCTCCTCGAGCGTGGCGTTCCGATAGTCCTTCAGATAAAGGACCACGTGGCGCATGCCGCCGAGCTTGGTTGCGATCGTGCCGAACATCCCGTAGTCGGAGTGGCACGCGTAGCAGTTCTCGTCGCCGAAGAGCTTGTTGCGCCCATGCCTTGCGGCGAGGGATTGGCTCGCGGGGTCGTTCGAGTCGGACGCGTGCGGGATCATCACATGACACGAGCCGCAGAACTCCCGGCGCTTCGTCGTCTCGAAGCCCTCGACATTGCCGGCCATCGCAGTTCCGATGGGCAGGACGCCGAGGCCGAGGAGCAACCACGTCTTGGTGAGCGGCGTCATCGGCGGCCGACGCAAGAGGACGATCACGAGGATGATCGCGGCGAGGGCGGCGCAGACGAGCGCGAAGACGGCGAGAGGAGAGGGGTGCAAGGTCGGGGCTCGAGGGGTGTGCGCGGAACTTGCAGCGAACGCGCCGAGATGAGGTGCAAGACGGCTGCCATCGTGAGGATGCCTCACTTCGTCGCGGTCGCCGTCGCGTGCACCACTTGGCTCGGCGCACCCGGTGCGTCAACGTCCGCGTTTGCGCAAGCTTTGCGCCTTCGTGGTGATGCCCTCGTCGATACGCGCGCTCCAGCGGGGCTCGTCGTGCTGCAAGGAGAAGACCGCACACGTCCCTGGCTTCGGATGGAAGGCCTCGTGTGGGCCGGCGCGCGAAGCGGGCCGGTGACGTCCGACGTCGACCCCGCGGCCGACATCCTCGTCCTCACCGCGCAGCTTCGCGCGCCCAGCGGCTGGGGGGAGCTTCGTGGTGGACGCTTCGTCGTCGCGACCGGTGCGGTGCGTCCGGTGCAGATGGACGGCGCGCTCGTGGTGGCCCGCGCCCCTTGGGGCGGCGCGGTGGAGGTCTTCGGCGGCGCGCCCGTGGCGCCGCGCCTCGGCGCGGCAAACGCGTTCGCCAGCGTGGAGCGGCCGGCCAAGAGCACGCCGTATCATCTCTATGACTGGCTGGCCGGCGGTCGCGTCTCCGAGGCGCTGCCGCTCTCGGGCACCCTCGGGGCCTCGTACGTGCAGGAGCGGCTCCACGCGGACGTGGCGCACGAAGAGGCCGGGCTGGACTTCGCGCTCGCGCCGACCCGTGCCGTCGACTTCGCGGCGCGCGGCGCCTACGACCTCACGTCTCCCGGTATCGCCGACGCGCTGGCGTCGCTCGGGCTCCGCCGCGATCCGGTGCGCGTCGAGATCTTCGGCACCCATCGCTCTCCGTCGCGCCTCCTCCCGGCGACCTCGCTCTTCTCGGTCCTCGGCGATTTCCCCTCGGAGACGACGGGTACGACGGTCCGCTGGTTCGTGGCGCCGCGCCTCGACGTCGTGGGGAGCGCGGCGGTCATGGCGATCGGCGCGCGCGGTACGCGCGAGGTGGGCGGCCAAGGATCGCTTCGCGGGCTGCTTCGCACCGACGATCGCGGGGAGGGCAGCATCGGCGCCGAGCTTCGCCGCCAGGACGTGTCGGACGTCGCGTGGTCGGGCGCGCGCGTCATCGCTGGTGTTCCGCTCGGCATGCGCTTTCGTGCGTCGACCGAGCTCGAGCTCGCAGCGCCCGATCACCCGCGCGGTCGCGGGAGCGTGTGGCCGTGGGGTCTCGTCGCACTCGCGTTTCGGCATCCGAGCGGCTGGGAAGCGGCGAGCGCCGTCGAGGCCGCATCCACTCCCGAGCACGCGTTCATGATGAACGCGCTCGTTCGCGTCTCGCGCGCGCTGGAGGTCCGATGAGCGGCCGCGCGACGCTCCGGCAAGGCGTGTGGCTCGCGTGCGTCCTCGCGCTGGCGTGCGTCCTCGCGGCGTGCGCGGGCGTTCTCGGGATTCGTGCGCGGTCGCCGGAGCGGCCGTTCGAGCATCGAGCCCACGTCCTCAGGGGCGTGAGCTGCCTCGAATGCCACGCCGGCATGACCACGGCGGGCGACGAGGGGCCGATTCACCTGCCCGAGACGCGCGATTGCCTTCGCTGCCACTCGAAGCCTCACGACGAGAGGCCGTGCGGTCAGTGCCACGGCGAGTCGCACGTGCGAGGTGGGGCCGAGCTCGCGCACCAGCACTTGAAGTTCGATCACAAATCGCATCTGCCCGAAGTGAAGGGAGACTGCGTCCGCTGTCACATGGAGGTCGCCGAGGCGCGGCCGTCGGCCCTAAGGCCGACCATGGCGACTTGCTTCGGCTGCCACCATCACGAGAAGCAGTGGGCCGCGCGCGATTGCGATGGGTGCCACGTGGACTTGCCCGCGGAGCGCACGCCGCCGGCGAGCCACCTCGTGCACGACGGCGACTTCCTCCGAGAGCACGGCGTGCGCGCCGCGAGCGCGCGCGACCTTTGCGCGACGTGTCACTCCGAGCGCTCCTGCGCGTCGTGTCACGGCGTCGGGACGGTGCCCGCACTTCCGTCGCGCCTGGCGTTCGACGAGGTCAAGCTCACCGGCCTGCACCGCGCCGGGTTCCGCTCGCGTCACGCCCTCGAGGCGCGCGCGCAGCCGGGGCTCTGCACCACCTGCCACTCCGAGGGGTCCTGCCTCGCTTGCCATGAGCGGCTCAAGGTCGGGCCGTCCGTCACGTCACGCAGCCCGCACCCACCCGGGTTCCTGAGCCCCGCGCGCGGAGGTGGCGAGCACGGCACCAAGGCGCGCCTCGACCCGGCGTCGTGCGCGGCCTGCCACGGCGGGAGCGGCGAAGCGCTCTGCATCGGCTGCCACCGGGTGGGTGGCCCGGGCGGCAACCCCCATGGCCGCGGCTTCACGAGCACCAAGGACAAGCGAAACGACGTTCCGTGCGTGCATTGCCACGGAGGCGGACCGTGAAAGAGAGCGGGCCCACCCGGAACGCCGTCCGCCTCGTCGCGTTCGTGGCGGTGCTGGTCCTCGGCGTCGTCGCGTCGGTGACCATCGTGGCCCTCCGGCACGATCCTTCACCGTTCGAGGCGCCACCGAGCAACGTCCCGCCGTCATGGAGCGAATACCGGACGAGCCAGGGGCACGCGGCCCACCTCGGTAAAAAGGATGTAAGCTGCAAGGATTGTCACGACATCGCATCCGGCGTGTTCAAGAATCCCGGGCCCGCAGTGTGTGCGCGCTGCCACGAGAAAGAGAACTGGAGGCAGCACGCCGGCGCCGAGAAGACGACGTGCCTCACGTGTCACGCGTTCGCTCCCAATCAGAATGCGCCGTCGTGCATCGGCTGTCACAAGGAGGCGCAGGGACGCCTCGCGGCGGTCAAGCATCACGCCACGACGAACTGCACCGACTGCCACCGCATGCACGAGACGCCGGCCGTCACCGCCAAGGACTGCACGACGGCGGGGTGTCACGCGCAGGCGAACGTTCACGGGGCGAGCGGACACGGCCGCGCGATGTCCACTTCCGGCGTCTTGACCGACGCGGGGCGCGGGCCGGCGCAGGGCTGCGCGGAGTGCCACGGACCGCACGAAGGCGCCAAAGCCGCCGTAGCCGCGTGCGCGACCTGCCACGCGACCGTGACGACGGCCCGTGCGCCTCCGCCGTCACTCGCCGCGATGCCGGCGGCGCACGCCCCCTGCACGACCTGCCACAAGCCGCACACCTTCGTCATCGCCGCGGGGAGCGAGCTCGCCAAGGAGGGCGTCTGCGTGGGCTGTCACGGAGAAAAGCCGACGCTGCTCGCAGCGACGCGCGCTCCGACGCACCGAGCGTGCACCACGTGCCATGCCGCGAGCGGCGGCGCGCCTGCCACCCACGGGCCGACGACCTGCGTCTCCTGTCACGTGCCCCACACGAAGGCGCCCGACGGGGCCAACCAGGCCGCCAAGGCTTGTACCGAGTGTCACGCCAAGGTGGCGACGAACGATCGTGGCGCCCACGCCGGGCACGCCGCGTGTCAGTCGTGTCACGCGAAGCACGACACGGTCCCGGTCGCCAAGGGCACGGTGCTCTGCGCGCGCTGCCACGACGCCATTGCTACGGCGAGCGCGCGCGGGCCTGGTCACCACGACTGCGCGACCTGCCACGGAGCAAACGCCGCGCACGCGCCCGCCGCGAAGCCGGCGTGCGCGAGCTGTCATGCGGTCGAGGCCGCGTCGGCGGCGCGCCCGCCGAAGGGGCATGAGCGGTGCGAGACCTGTCATGAGACGCACGGCGCAGGGCTCAAGGCCGCGGCGAAGTGCGAGACGTGTCACCAGAAGGAGGGCGCGTCGCCGCACGGAGCGCGCGTCGCCGGTGCGTGCGCGACCTGCCATCGGCCGCACGAGAGCGGCGGGCGCGCGATCGGCGCGGCGTCTCCGCCGGCGTGCGCATCGTGCCATGAGCCGAAGTCGCTGCCCGCGCTTCATGCGGTGAAGGACCACCAGACGTGCGCCACCTGTCACCGTTCGCACGAGCCGCCGAAGAGCGATCACGCGACGTGCACCGCGACGTGTCACGCCGACCGAAAGACGCATCAACCGACCGCGACCGTGTGCACGGGGTGCCACGTCTTCCGCCTCGCGCACGACGGTCGGCCGTCGCCGCGCCCCTGAGCCGCGCGATCGCCGGGGC
>JBGAJR010000068.1:0-38420 GCA_044224815.1 Polyangiaceae bacterium | reverse complement strand
CAGCCAACCCTTGTGCATCAAAACGTTCCTCTGAGGTCGATGCCCCGCGGACCGATCGACGCGCTGGCGCGTGGAGTCGAGCCGGCGGTTCTTTTCGGCGCGAGCAAGATGAGCGTGGCGCCGCCCGCGACGAGCGCGCCACCGGCGATGAAGGCGATGGTCGAGACGTCACCCGACTGTTGGGCTTGCCGCAGCTTCTCCGGGTCGCCCTGCTGCGAGCAATCGACGCCGTTGCACCCCGCTTCGCGCTTCTCACCCGCCGCGGCGAGGCCCGCTAGCGCGCCCAGCCCGAGGCCGAGGACTCCGATTCCACCCACGACGATGCCGAGCGGGACGAGCGGAGACCTCCCCGACGACGTCGGCGCCGGGGGCAGCGGAGGAATGCGCACGTTGGCTCGGGCGGCCTCGTCGGGCGCGATCGTGACCGCGGTCTGCCAGGCGACGTGCACCGGCGCGTCGCTGTCGACGTGATGCTCTCCCGGGTCCACGGGGATTCCGCGGGCCCGCTCCTCGGCGCCGACCTCTCGGCCGTCGAGTCGAACGTGCTGCTCCGGCAGCGGATCGTCGACTTGAATCGCGAGCCGCGCAACCTTGGTTTCGAGTGCGCGCGCGCGCTCCTCGGCTGCGCGGAGGCGCTCCTGTTTCCCGCTCATCTGCGCGACGCGCGCGACCTCGCGGAAGAGCGCGAGCGCCGAGGCGCGGCGACCGAGGCGCTCGTAGCAATCGGCGAGATTGAATTGCGTTCCGATCGCCGGCTCGATGCGCTGGCTCTCTTCGAAGAGCGGGCATGCTTTGGCCACGTCGCCGCTCGCGGCGAGGCGCTTGCCTTCTTCGTAGAGCGCTTCGGCCCGATCGGTGGCGCTGAGTCCTTCCGTGCGCGTGCTTGCAGTCGCTTCGTCGGCGCGTGCTCCGCGCGGCACGCTCATCGACGCGAACGCGACGAGGGTGACGACCGCCGTGTGGGCGCGCGCGCGTTGGAGCGCGAGGCTCGTGCTCATTCGAATCGGTCGCTCCGCTTGGCCGAGGGAGGCGGGGCCACGACGGGCGCGGCGGAGGCCGAGGGCGCCGGCGCGGGCGTGGTCGTGGTGGTGGTGGTGGTGGGCTTGTCGCCGTTCGTCCGTCCGCCACGGGGGCGATGCCCGCGCGGCACGACGTCGTTCGAGGCTGCGGTCGCCGCGATGGAAGCGTCGGCCTCGTTCGGCCTCGGTGTCTGCGGCGCGGTGTCTGCGGCTATCGCGCTCGCCGTCGCGCTCGCCACTGGCGCGACGATCGGCGCGCTCGTTGCGGGCGCAACTTCGACCGCAGAGCTCGCGCTCGCCGTGGGCGCCGTCTCCGCGCGATGTCGGCCCGCGGCGATGAAGGTCGCCGCGGAGCCCACCGCGACGAGCAGGACGGCGCCGCCCCAGAGTCGGCGACGCCCGCTGCCCGGTATCGAGGAAGTCGACCACACCCCTCCGGTTCGGCTCCCCGAGGCGGCGGGAGCCAGCGCGACTTCGGTGTCGACCTCGCCGATGTGGGGTGCGGAGCGATCGCTCCGCGGCGCTCCGTCCGGTCGCGCGTTCCAACGCGCCACGGCGCGCTTCGTCGTCTCGGCTTGCGCGGGCGACGCAAATGGCGCCAGCGCTTCGACGAGCGCGCCGATGGTCGGGTAGCGCGATTCGCGATCGCGCGACATCGCGCGTCGCACCACGGCCGAGAGACCGCTCGGCAGCCCGGGTTTCACCGCGTCGACGGTAGGGATCTCGCCGGCCAGTACGGCAGCGCCGACCTCGGCCACCGTCTTCGCGTCGAATGGCAATCGGCCCGTCACGAGCTCGAACAGGATCACGCCGAGCGACCAAACGTCGGAGCGGCCGTCGACGTCACGCGACGCACGGAGCTGCTCGGGCGACATGTAAAGCGGAGAGCCGAGCACGCTCCGCGATTTGGTGATCGACATACCGTCGTCGCCGAGCTCGGTGAGCTTGGAGATGCCGAAGTCGAGCACCTTGAGCATCGTCCCGCCGTCTTCCTGCTCGGCGACGAACAGGTTCGACGGCTTGAGATCGCGATGCACGATCCCCTTGGCGTGGGCTTCGGCGAGCGCTTCGCACGCCTCGAGCACGAAGTCGATCGCCTGCGTGAGCTTCAGCGGTGCGCGCGCCGCGAGCTCGGCCACGTCGTGTCCGTGGAGGAGCTCCATGATCATGTACGGCTCGCCCGAGGCCATGGTGGCGACGTCGAGCACGCGCACCACGTGTTGGCTCTTGATGCGCACGGCGGCTCGGCCCTCACGGACGAAGCGCTCGACGACCTCGGCGTTTCGGGCGAGCTCGGGGAGCATCACCTTCACCGCCACCTCTTGATCGAGATGGAGGTGGCGCGCGCGGAGCACGACGCCCATGCCGCCCAGGCCGATCACCGCCTCGATTCGGCACTTGCCATCCAACACGTCTCCCACGGCCGGAAGGCCCGGCGGGAGCGACGCGCTGGAGTTCGTCTCTTCGGGAAGCGCCACGGGCCTCGGTCAAGGATACGTGGCTCCCGGCAGCACGGTAAAGGAAGGCGGCGATGTAGGCGGTCGCACCTGCGTGGTCGACTCGGCTGTGCCGTGACGTGCCGTTAGCGAGCGCAGCTCGGCGCGACGGGCGCGCTCTCGTCGTTGTCGGTGCGGCACTCGCGGAAGGTCGGGTTCGCCGGATCGACGAGGATGCGAGCGACGTAGGTGCCCGTCGGTTGCGCGGTGGGCGCAGTGAAGGCGAGGCTCACCGTTTGGCCGGGCAAGAGCGGTTGCGGCGTCGTCACTTCGGCGATGCTCGTCGCGCCGCCAGCCGGGAAGATCCCCACCTTGACGCCAGCGGGCAGTCCCTTCGTCCCGAGGTTGCGAACGTCGGCGCGACCGGCGAGCGGCGTCACGCACTCGAGTCGGAGCGAGACCACCGCGTCCGGCGCGTCGAAGAGCCCCTTCTCTAGAACGTTCTGACGGAAGCTGTTGACCCACGGCACCTTCCAAGCCGCGCGCTCCTTCTTGGGAATCGATCCGTAGGTGGCGCCCGCGGCGCACGCGGTGTCGGAGGGATCGCAGACGTTGGTCACGTGGTACGTGTGCTCGTTCCAGAGCGTGCGTGTGCCCACCCAGCCGTTCGCGCTGTCCTCGTAGACGCGGAGGCCGTGGTACGCGGAGTCGTTCGGCGGCGGGGTCCATGCGGGTCGTCCGGCGTCGGGATCCGGCGACGTCCACGGCGGGACGGCGCACTTCCAGCCGTTCGCGCCGGGGTTCGCGCGGTTCGACGGGAGCAGCACGTCGGCGTGCCCGTCCCCGTCGACGTCGGCCACGATCGAGGCTTCGGTCGCGGTGAACGAAGTGGTGGGGATCGCGAGTCGCAC
Source organism: Polyangiaceae bacterium (assembly GCA_044224815.1). Lineage (GTDB taxonomy): Bacteria > Myxococcota_A > Polyangia > Polyangiales > Polyangiaceae > JADJCA01. Next base: position 35,054 of record JBGAJR010000068.1, on the reverse strand, counting down.
GACCGGCACGCCGTTCTCGGAGCCCCACACCCAGAGGAAGCACTCGTCGGCGTAGACGACCTCCGCTTTGCCGTCGCCCTCGAAGTCGAACACCGTCGAGCCCGTGACCGACGAGCTGAGATCGTGGTTCGCGGCCGACCAGAGCTTGGCGAGCCCGGTGATCTTCTTCCCCGAGCGGAGCACGCGCACCACGAAGTACTCTTGCGAGTTGGCGACGCCGATGTCGGGGTCGCCGTCGCCGTCGAAGTCGGCGATCGTCGGCGGACCGCCTTGGCCGAGCGACGATTCGTCGACGCCACCGTCGTCGTCGGGCGTCTGAAGCACGAGCGGTCCGGCCACGGTCGCGCCGGTCTCGGCGTCGAGGAGGAGCACGCGTCCCTTGGTGACCGTGACGACCTCGGGCCGGCCGTCTTTGTTGAAGTCGGCGACGGCGCTGAAGGCGTCCGCTGCGCTGCCATCGGGCGCGAGGTCCTTCCGATTCCACAAGAGGCCGCCGTCGTGCAGGTACGCCGAGCGACCCGCCACGAGCTCCATGCCCGATGCGCCGCCATCCAGATCCGTGAGGTCTGCAAACGTCGAGAGCGACGAGCCGCGGCCGGTCCCGCCGAAGCCGCCCTTGCCGATCCACATGCGCGTCAGACCGCCACCTTTGGTCGTGAAGAGCGATCGCCCGTACGCGATCTCCGGCGCGCCGTCGCCGTCGACGTCGGCGATCGCGAGGCCACCACCCCACCCGAACGATGCGCCGAACGTCGTCAAATCCTCGAAGGGCAGATCGCTCCGTCGAAGCAGCTTTCCGTCACCGTCGACGATATCGACGTACCCGTCGCCGGTCATGGCGACGATCTCCATCTTGCCGTCGCCGTCGATGTCGCCGATCGCCGTAGAAAGTCCAGCGAAGCCGATCCCCGCGGGCGACCCGGGATCGCGCGCCAAGCTCCACACGGTGCGGCCGGTCGCGCCGTCGACGAGGCGAAGCACGCCCGTTTGACACGCCGTGGTCAGGCCCGCGCCGGCGTCGGCCGAGCACGCAGAGCCCGCGTCGCCGCGCATCACGTCGCCGGAGACGAACACGACGCTGGGCGCGTCGAGCTCGTCGATTTTCCCGTCGCAGTTCGCGTCGCGAATGCGGCCTACTGTCGGCGTCGACCACACGTCGACCGCGTTCGGGTACTCGTTCGGGCCGAGGCCGTCGCCCCACTGCCACTTCATGCGCACCGAGAGCGGGCCGCCTTGCGGCTTGACCTCACACGACTCGACGCACCCGGGCGGCCCGCCTCCGTCGCAGGCGATCGGACGATCGACGCAGCGGCCGGGCAACGGTGGCGTGGCGCATGTCGCGTCGGCGGGCCCCGTCGCCGGGCCGCCGCCGAGGGCGGTCTCGCAGTACTGACCGGCGGGGCAATCGGTTGAGCGGACGCACGCGTTGCCCGCGGTCACGCAGCGGTCGAACACGCAGACCGTTCCCTCCGCGCAGCACCCGGTGCTGCACGCCGCGGCTGCGTTCGCGCAGCAGACGCCGGCGTTGCAGTAGCCGCCGTTGCAGTCGGCGGACGTCGCGCACCGCGCGCCGCCTTCGCCGAATGCGCTTCCGTCCGGGCTCGACGCGTCCTCGCTCCCCACCGGCTCGCCGTTCGATGAAGTGTCGTCCCCGCAGGCGACGTACGCCGCGGTGGAGAGGGTGAGTATCGATGCGACGAGGGCGCGCGCCGCGCCGCCGAGTCTCTGCGCCATGAAGGAGAATGTTAACCGCGAGGGCGTGGGAGGCCCGCGCAGATTCGAGCTCACACGAATTGCACCCTGACCCGAGTGGTCAGGGCGTGGTCGCGGGCGCGTCCAGGACGCGCGTGCGTTCGGCTCATGCGGCCAGGAGCGTGGGCGCGATCGCGCGCAGCAAGATCTCCGCTTCGTGCTCGTCGGGCAGGCCCGCTGCCGCGCGCACGCTCGGCGCGAGCGCGGTGCGGAGCTCCGCTTCGAGCTCCGCCAAAGCGTCCTCACGTGTCTTCGCCACGAGCGCACGCTCCTCGGGCGAGAGCTGCGCTTCGAGCCACTCTCCGATGTCCCAAGAGAGCGCCGCGTGCGCGGTCTCTTCGGCGGCGATGACGCGCATCGCGGCGCGCACGTGCCCATCGGCGGCGCGCACCGCCTGGAGCTCGGCGACGAGGGCGCCGAAGGTCTCGCGCACGCAGCCCTCGCGCGCGTTCTCCATCGCCATATCGAGGAGCGAGGGTGAGGCCTCGGCCGGCGCCGTCGTGGGCGCCGTCGGCTCCGCGCCGTACCGGCGCGCGATCGCACGCGTGGTTCGCGTGTGACGGATCTCATCGCGTGTCGCGACGCGAACGCGATCGAGGAGCGCATCGGGCGCGCCGTGAGCGCGGAGATCGCGATGGATTCGACGAAACGCCACGACCGCGGCTGCCTCGAGCGACGCCATCGACGCGAAGTAGGCGCCCGCCGGCGTCGCCGACGCGCACGCTGGTCCTCGCACCGCCACGCCGCCCGGCCGCCGTCCCGCGACGGCGCAGGGCTGGGTCATACCGAGCGCCTGGCGTCCGGTCTCGGTGAGGGTGCCGGCGGGGTCGACGTGAACGTCGACCGCGTAGAGCTGCTGTCCGCACTCGCCTTGCACGAGCTTGAGATCGTAGCCGCCGTCGTTGGTCGTGCGGTACTGCGAGTCGGCCACGCGCGAATCACTGCATGATGCACGCAGCTTCGTTTGGCTCGCCACGTAGAGCGCCTCGGTGACCGTGTCGACCGCGCCCATCAGCGCCTTGGTCTCGGCGACGTTGCGGGCGACGCCGATCTCGTCTCCGCGCGTGTAGAGGATGTACGTCACCGTGCACGCCATCGACGTGTACTGCGAGCCCGGGTAGCTCGCGGCGCACGCCTCTCGGGTGGGCGGGAGCACGCGGTAGCCGCTCACCTTCTTCTCGCACGCCGCCTTATCCGACGCCGTAGCGCACAGCGTGCCCGTGACCTTGCCGTTCGTCGCCTTCCAATCGTCGCCTCGCTCCGGCGGTACCTCGCCCGTGACGCCGCCGTTCGACATGCTCACGTTGGGCGCGAGGAACGCAGACTCCGAGCGGGTGACGGCGCCGTCGAGCAAAGGTGCCGCTTTGAGACCGTCGGGAAAGCTCACGCCAGAGATGTCCTTCGCGCACAGCGTGGTGAAGACCGGCTGCGTGCCGCCGCCGCCGCCGCCTACGCCGCCCGGATCGTCGGTCCCCGTGGTCGCCCCGCAACCGGCGATCGCGGTGGCGCCCGCGGTGGTGACGAGGAGCGCGAGCACGTCGGTGAAGGCCCGACGGAGCCTGGCTTCGGTGAGAGGACGCATGATCAAGCTTCTCCTTCGCGGCGGGAGCGCTGGCGCCTTCGCGACCAGAGCGAGAGGACCAAGAGCGAGAGGGCGACCGGCCAGGCGGGACGAGTCGACGTCCGCGCGGTCGAGCATCCACCACCGCTCGACGTCGGGCGCGCGGTCGACCCACCGTCCACGCCAGCGTCGGTCACCGAGACGGGCGTGCTCGTCGGGAGCGGTCCCGGCGTCGGCGTGGTCAGGTTGGGCGCCGCGCACGCGAACGCCGCGCTGACGGCGACGGTGCTCAGCGCGGGCGCGAACGGGAGTCGCGCGCGAACGGCGATCTCGTGCGTCGGGTTCTTGGCGAGCGCGTCGTCGCACCAACCGACGGCGTCGATCTGCACGCTGTCTTTGGCGGCCGACACGGTCGCCTTGGTCTGCACCGGCCTTCCGTCGACGGTGAGCCCGAGCACGTAGACGCCGATCCACGGGGCCATGCTCGGATCGAGCGCGACCTTGGTGGAGAGCGTGAAACGACTCGTCCCGAAGTCCTCGACCGTCACGCTCGGTGCGGCGACGGTTCCGAGCACGGTGGGAATGGGAGCCGCCGGGGCGACCGTGAACGTGAGCGGCGGCTGGGCGGGGTAGGGGCCGTAGCTGCAGAACGACTCGAACGAAAGTGTGTAAGTTGCACCCACCGTGAGCGGGCTCTTGGGCGCGATCTTGAGGAGGTTGTCTTGCACCGGGCCGACGTCGAGCGGCACCTCGACCGAGTCACCGCTCTTGGTGAGTCGGACGTCGCTCGCGGTCGCCTTGAGGGCCGTGTAGCCGAACGCCGGGAGGTTCACCGGAATCGTCGTTGCCGTCGGGCTCATGGCCGCGGGGGCGCAGGGGATCTGGACGGCGCCTTGCGCCGGGCGTGAGCCGAGCGCGCCGAGGAGCCCAGCAGCGGCTAGCCCGACGCCGAGCAGTCGTCGTGAGGTCATGGCGCCAACCTACGCAAGGTCGATACCGGCGGCCGTCCCTGATTATTTTCGGCGATTCCGCGGTCCGGCGGTGGCGCAGACTGGCACGCTCGGGCGTGACGGTCATGGGGCGGCGTTTGGGGGACGACGTGGTCGAGGCCCGACGAGCGCGGTTCGGGTTGTGTAGCCTGACCGTCGTGACGTCGAGCGAGTCGCGAGTCACAGCCGCGGAGACGCGCATCGAGGCCCTCGACGCGCTCCGAGCGCTCACGCTGCTGGGCGTTCTCGTCGTCAACGTCGATACCCAGTTCGCTCGCTCGCCCTTCGCGTCTTTCGTCAGTGACGCGCGGCCGATCGGTCTCGACGCTCTCGCGATGCGTCTCGTGCGCTCGCTGCTCCAAGAGCGACCGCTCGTGGTGTTCTCGTTGCTCTTCGGCGTAGGGCTCTCCGCCGGTCGCGCGGCTCGGCGGACGCGCGATCAGCTCCGACGCCTCATCGTGCTCTTCGCGTTCGGCGTGCTCCACTTCGTCCTCCTTTGGAGTGGCGACGTGCTCGCGCTCTACGCAATCGTGGGCCTCGCCGCGGCGCTGATCGTCCGCCTCCGCCTCCCGCGCCTCTGGCTCTTCGTGCTCGGTCTCGCGGCGATCGTCACGAGCGCGCTGCCGATTCCGTATCCGCCTCCGTTCGTCGACGCGAGCGCGATGCAGTCGCACGTGGCTGCGGCCAGCGCGATCTACTCGAACGGGACGTACCTCGAGATCGTTCGCTTCCGCGTGGCGGAAGCGTGGCCGACGCTCGCGATCTCGCTCTGGAGTGTGCCGCGCACCCTCGGCCTTTTCCTTTTGGGCGCCATGTTGTGGAACGCCGGCGCCTTCGCGCGGGCGCAGCGCGCGCGCCTCGTCTTCGGGTCCGCGGTGATCCTCGCACTCGGTCTCTCCGTGGTTGCGCTCTCCGACGTGTTGCGCGGCGTGTCGCTCGCCGTCGCGCTCGGCGTGGGGGAGATTGCAATCTCGCTCGGGGGGGCCGGTCTTCTCGTCGCGGCGCTCGACGCACCTCTCGCGCGTGGGGCGCGCCGCGCGCTCGCGCCGATCGGCCGCATGACCCTCACGAGCTACCTCGCGCAGTCGGTCGTGCTCGGTTTCGTGTTCTACGGCTACGGCGCTGGCGCCTTCGAACGCGTGGGGCACGCGCGGGGCGTTGCGCTCTCGCTCGCGTTGTTCACGGTCCAGCTCGCACTCGCGCGCGTGTGGCTCGCGCGTTTCCTCCTTGGTCCCATGGAGTGGCTGTGGCGCGCGCTCTCGCTCGGCGTTCGGCTTCCGTTGCGCCGCCCGCGCACCTGACAGCTCGTTCCGTGCGGTCGCGGCAAGTGCGACGACCATGGTCACTTGGATTGCCTGTAAGTGTTCGGAATTGCGACGAATTATAAGGTCGACAGTGCGCGGTGGCGCCGTAGGCTTTTCGCCATGGATTCACGTAACCGTGCGCTCTTGGTCGGAATCATCGGTCTCGCCTCCGGCGTCGCGATCGCGACCGCAGTGGGCTGTGGCGACAGCTCGAGTGACGAGGTGGTCGGCGTCGACGGAGGCGACGAAGCGTCGACCACGCCGACGAACGATGCCGGCTCCGGCGTCGACGTCGACGTGCCCGACACCGCGACGCCGGCAGACGCGGGGAGCGACGTGGTCGACGCGCAAGCACCGATCGATTCGGGCATCGCGACGTGCACCAGCACCGCCGACGGCGGCTGTGAGTGCGACGGCGGCCAGTGCGGTTGCGCGGCCGGGCAGACCTGCAACTTCGGCCAAGTCGACGGCGGCGACGGTGGCACCAGCAACACCGTCTACGACTGCAACTCGAACAATACGTGCAATGTGCAATGTACGAGCGGATGCACCACGTCGTGCGCGGGCTCGTCGAGCTGCAACCAGACGTGCCAGAGCGGCTGCACGTCGACGTGCGCGGGCGGCGCGATCTGCGCGATCGAGGCGGGCGTCGACAGTGGGATCACGTGCACGGGCGGCGCGAGCTGCAACGTCGATCTCGGCGCGAGCTCGACGCTCACCTGCGCGGGCAACACCACCTGCAACGTGAAGTGCCCAAGCACGGGCTGCACCCTCAACTGCTCGGACCACGCCGCGAAGTGCACGTTCACCTGCGGTGAAGGTGACGGTGGTGCGGACGGCGGGGCGGGCGACGCGGGCTGCCCGTACACCTGCACCGCCGGCTCGACGCGCATTTGCCCGGTCGGCAGCACGTGCACGTGCGCCGACGCGGGGCACTGAGCCCGCGCGTCGTTCGGAGCCCCATGACCCGGGTGCGCACTGCGCGCGGAGATCATGGGGCGCGCGGCGCGCGCGTCTCTCTCGTGAGCCGCGCGCGCGTTCGATCTCGCGGCGTTTTCGCCGGCACGACCCGTGCTGTTGCGCCGGTATGAAAAGCGATCGACGAACACCCCAGGCTCTCTCTCTCGAAGCGCTCGACGCCGCGATGGGCGGATGTGGATCCCACGGCGCGCACGGCGGAGGCCCGCAGCCTCACCACGGCCACCACGGTCATCATCCCCATCACGGACCCGGCGGCGGGGGCTTCGGGGGTTTCGATCCCGGACCCGACGCGTCGCCGCCGGAAGCAGTCGCTCCGCCCGAGCCGCCGCCGAGCGGGCACGGCCATGGGCAGGGCCACGGACACGAACACGGGCACGGACACGGACACTGTGACGCGGGGCCCGACTCGCATCGCTTTCCCGATCCCCACGTTCCCGCGGGGAGCCCGCCGGGTGGCGCCCCCGCCGTCGGGCCGACGGGGGGCGTGCCGGCTGGCAGCCCGCCTCTCGCTTCGGGTCCGTTTGCTCCGTTCGGAGGCCCCGGCCGCCCCGCCTGACCGTCGAATCTTGCAACGCCAACCCGACCTGGCCGACACCGCTTTAAAAGGCGCCGCCCCGAACGCGCCCGCGCTGATCCGCGGGCGCGTCGCTTTTTGGGCTCGAAAGCGGGAATTCCGGCCCGCCTGAGCGGTTATCGCGTGCGCGCACCCTACGGGTGGCGCGGCCGCACGGAAATCCCGGGATCGTTGACACGTACCCCCCCAGGAATAAAGTGCGCGCCCGGGCCCGGGTCCGCCGAGGATTTCTCGCGGATTTCGGCCAAAAACGAGCGCGCTCGTCAGGCGCTCGGCGTGACACCGTCCGCAATTTCGGAGCTCCGATGGCCACCGATGTGATGATTTACGCGAACGACCTCTCGAAGCGCTTCGGCGCGTTCCGCGCGCTCGACAAGGTCAGCTTCGAGGTCCGGCAAGGCGAGGTCGTCGGCTTCCTCGGCCCGAACGGCGCCGGGAAGTCCACGACGATGCGCATCCTCACGTGCTTTCTCGCGCCGAGCGAGGGCACGGCGCGCGTCCGCGGCTACGACGTCTTCGATCAGTCGCTCGACGTTCGTCGGTCGCTCGGCTACCTGCCGCAGCGCGCTCCCCTCTATCTCGAGATGAGCGTGCTCGAGTACCTGAAGTTCGCGGCCGACCTCCGCCAGCTCGACGCGTCGACGTTCCGCTCGCGCGCCAAGAACGTGGTCGAGATCTGCGGCCTCACGCAGGTGCTCGGCAAGGAGATCAAGCACCTCTCCCACGGCTACCGGCAGCGCGTCGGTCTCGCGCAGGCGCTCATCCACGACCCGCCGATCCTCATCCTCGACGAGCCCACGAGCGATCTCGACCCCAACGAAAAGGCGGAGTTCCTCGAGTACCTGAAGCACATCGGCAAGGAGCGAACGGTCCTCCTCTCGACCCACAACCTCTCCGAGGTCGAGACCGCCTGCGCGCGCGCCATCATCGTCTCGCGCGGCCGCGTCGTGGCCGACGGTCCGCTCGACGAGATCCGCGCCAAGAGCGGCAAGGTCCGCTACGTCGTCTCCATCCAGGAGTCGGCGAGCGGCAAGTACACCGGCAAGGGCGAGCCGCCGAAGAAGGGCGAGGTCGAGTCGTCGCTCCGCAGCCTGAAGGGCGTGGCCAAGCTGGCCGAGCTCCCCACCGACGAGCGCGCGCACGCGTTCGAGCTCGCGAGCGAGGAGGACGTCGACCTCCGCCCCGAGCTCTTCAAGATGATTGTCGACAAGGGTTGGGTGCTCCTCGAGCTCCACCGCGACACGCAGACGCTCGAGGACGTCTTCCGCGACCTCACCGTGGGCGACGCGCGCCGCAACCGCTCCTTCTCCAAGGACGATGCGGACGACGATGGCGGCGCCGAGGGCGTGGACGACGAAGGCGAAGATTCGGACGACGAGGAAGAGTCCTCCAGCAAGGACGAGAACTGATGGAATCCGTCGAAGAAAAGAACGAGATCGCGGTGCGGCCGGAGTCGGCCCCGTCGCAGACGGCGTCCAGCTCGGGCGGCGGGAGCGGCGTGCGCAACGTCATCACCATCTTCGTCCGCGAGCTGGGGAGCTTCTTCAACTCCCTCGTCGCGTACGTCGTCCTCGGCCTCAGCATGCTGTTCCTCGGCGCCTACTTCTTCTTGGCGCAAAATGGAGGCTTCTGGCAGGTCGACCGGGCCACGATGGCCCGCATGTTCGACTTCATGCCGTGGGCCCTCTCCACCATCGTGATCCCACTCGTGACGATGCGCGCGATCTCCGAGGAGAAGCGCTCGGGCACGATCGAGCTCCTCATCACGATGCCGGTGAAGGACAGCGAGGTCATCCTCGGCAAGTGGCTCGCCGCCGTCTCGATGTGCGCGATCCTGCTCGGCCTCTCGCTCCTCTACCCGATCGCGATGTTCAAGTGGCCCTGGCACTTGGGCCCGCTCGACTGGGGTCCGGTGTGGGCCGGCTACTTCGGTCTCTTGCTCCTCTCCGGCGCGGCCACGGCCCTCGGGCTCATGGTCTCGTCGTGGACCGAGAGCCAGATCATCGCCTTCTTCATCACGGCCGTCGTGCTCGTCAGCCTCCTCGGGCTCGGCATGATCGCCGAGAACCTCCGCGGCGCGAGCGGTGACGCCATCGCGTTCGTGAGCTTCGCGAGCCGCTTCGGGCCCTTCGCCCGCGGCCTCATCGACACCCGTTCCGTCGTCTTCTTCGTCTCGGTGACCGTGATGTGCCTCCTCGTGGCCTTCCGGAACCTCGAGAGCCGGAAGTGGAGCTGAGGAAAGACCATGGCCATGGAACGTAAGCAAAAGGCTGCGACCGAGAGCGGAGTGATCCTGCTCATCGTCGCCGGCATCCTCGTCGCGGTGAACGCCATCAGCGCGTTCGGCATGTTCCGTCGTGTCGACACGACGGCCGCTCAACGGTTCACGCTGTCGAACGGCTCGGCGCGCCTCCTTCAGTCGATGAAGCAGTCGATGAAGGTCGAAGCGTACGTCACGCGCGGGCTCCCCAAGCTCGACGCGTTCGTGCGCGACCTTCGCGATCTCCTCCAGGAGTACAAGGCCGGGTCGGGCGGCAAGTTCGACTACGAGATCATCGAAGCCAAAGACGAAGACCAGAAGAAGACGGCCAAGGACGCCGGGCTGGTCGAGCAGCCCTTCGGCGAGGCGAGCGCCACCGAAGAGAAGGCGGCCGTCACGCAGGGCTTCATGGGCCTCATCTTCAAGTACGGCGCGGAGAAGGACGTCATCAAGTTCCTCCCGCCGGACCGCACCGACGGCCTCGAGTTCTGGATCACCAACAAGGTCCGCGAGGTTCGCGACAAGGGCGACGACATCAAGCACAAGATCGGCGTCCTCACCGGTCACGACGAGATGAAGCTCAGCGAGGCGAACCTCGTTCCCGCGCAGATGGGCAAGCCCTCGATCCAGCAGATCGTCAGCCAGAACTTCCCGTTCTACTCGTTCCAGGACATCGACCTGAAGAACGGTGACAACGAGATCGACGCTTCGCTCGACGGACTCATCGTCACGCAGCCCGGCAAGGACCTCACCGAGAAGGAGCTCCGCCGCATCGACCAGTTCGTCATGAAGGGGAAGAGCCTCGTCGTGGTGGCTGGCGCCGTGAACGTGAAGGCCAGCGACGCGACCATGAACGCCTCGCTCTCCACCCACGGGCTCGAGAAGCTCATGGAGGGTTACGGCGTCGAGATGAAGAAGGACGCCGTGCTCGACTTCGGTCGCAGCTTCCGCGTCAACGTGCTCACGCAGGGTGGCCTCGCGAGCGCGCGCTTCCCCTTCATCATGCTCGTCCAGGACGACCCGCGCTTCTCCGGTAATGAGACGCTCCTCGACACGTCGTACCCCGCGTTCTTCCGCATTCCGGAGCTCGCGTTCCCGTTCGCGTCGTCGCTCGGCGTGAAGGCCGACAAGCAGCCGGAGGCCAAGATCCAGATCGTCGCTCGGTCGACGCCCCGCTCGATCGCCATGACCGGCGACACGGTGGACCTGAAGCCGTTCCAGCGCTGGACGCCCAAGGGCAAGTGGGACCAGTTCCCGATCGCCGCCAGCGTCGAGGGCAAGCTCAAGTCTGCGTTCGCCGCCGGTGAGGGCATCGAGCGTCCCGACGCGAGCTCCGGCACGTCGCGCGTGCTCGTCATCGCGTCGAGCCAGTTCTTCGCCAACCCCTTCGCGCGCGCCGGCAACGGCCCGGACATGAGCCAGTTCGGCGGCATGCAGATCCCGGGCATGGGCGGCGACGAGCAGCTCCTCCAGCTCGCGGGCTCGTACGCGCAGCAGGCGCTCACGCCCACCATCCTCTCGTTCAAGAACACGCTCGACTGGCTCACGGGTGACACCGATCTTCTCGCGGTGTCGGCCAAGATCCTGAGCGAGCCGAACCTCGCCTACGGCGACGTCGTGAAGCCGAACTTCGACGAGAACGAGAGCGAAGAGCAGCTCCGCAAGCGCGACGAAGAGATGAAGGCGCAGCGCAAGCTCCAGCAGCGCAACATCGAGATCGTGCTCATCCTCGGCGTGCCGGTGCTCGTGGCCCTCTACGGCATCTTCCGCTGGCGCTCGCGCATGTCCGCCCGTGCGAATGTTTCCCTCGCCTAAGGCGCGGGAAACACTCGCGGCCGCTCGCGGTTGGCGTTGCCAACCGTCTCGGGCCGCTCGCCGCCGGCTGCGCCAGCGGTCTCGGGCCTCAGCAGGTTTCGAGGGGCTCCGCCCCTCGAGCACCCAAGAGGTTGACCCTTCGAAATTCGTCTGACCTTCGTTTCCGTGAGCCTTGGGCTCCCCTAGCCACCTTCGGTAAATCATGAATCGCTCGCAGAAGATTGGTGTTGGTCTCGTGGTTCTCGCGGTCCTTGGGTACGCCGCTTATGCGACGGGCAAGAAGGATCAGCAGACGGGGTTCGCCACCAAGGACACGAAGAAGGCGGATCTCCCGGAGATCAAGGGCTCGGACGATCTCGACAAGATCGTGATCACCAACGCCGACAAGGGCGACGTCACCCTCGAGAAGAAGGGCGACAAGTGGATGGTGACCAAGCCCATCGAGGCGGCGGCCAACCAGGCCAACGTGAAGTCGCTCCTCGACAACCTGAAGGAGCTCAAGGTCGCCGAGCAGATCGAGCCCGCCGTCACCGAGGACAACAAGAAGATCTACCAGCTCGAGCCGGCCAAGGCCGTGCACGTGGTGGCGTTCAAGGGCGCCGACAAGAAGGTCGACGACACCTTCGGCAAGAGCGGCGGCCGCGGCCAGATCGTGTCGGTCGAGGGCAAGCCGGGCGTCTTCGTCGCCACGGGTTACTCGAGCTACCTCTACACGCGCGAAGTGAAGAACTGGCGCGACAACGAGATCTTCAAGTTCGACGACGCCAACGCGACGAGCATGACGATCGACAAGAAGGGCGCGATCTTCTCGTTCACCAAGGGCGACAAGTGGAGCGGAACCTTCAAGGGCGCCGCGCTCGACCTCGACGAGGAGAAGGTCAAGGACGCGGTCCGCGCCTTCAAGGCCCTCACGGCGGACGACTTCGGTGACGGCAAGTCGGCGGCGGATACCGGTCTCGACGCGCCCGAGTCGACGGTCACGATTTCGCTCAAGGACAACGCGGGAAAGTACGTGCTCAAGGTCGGCAAGAGCGTCCCCGGGAACAACTCGCGCTACGCCCAAAAGGAGGGCGACGCGACGGTGTTCGTCGTCTCGAGCTGGGTCGCGGACTGGGCCACGGCCGAGCCCACCAAGTTCGAGAAGTCCAAGGACGCGGGCGCGGGCGCGGCGAAAGACGCCGGCGCGAAGACCGCCGCGAAGTGAGCGACGCTGCCTTCATCCGCAGCGGCCTGAGGACCCGGTGAGCCGGCGCAGCCATTCTTCGATCGCGACGACCGGGGCGTAGCCGATTTGCCAAGTGTTCCGACCGCGCGCCCTCTCGGCGTCGTGGAAGTCGGAGCACGTCCAATTGCACGCGCGGTAGTCGGGATGCAGATTCGGTTGGCCGATGCAGCCCGCCTCGTACTGCACCAGACGATGCGTGCTGCGCGCGACCGCGTAGCCCGCCGCATAAAGGAAGAGCGGCACGAGTAAAGCCACGGCGTGCAGCCAGCTCCCGCGCATGTCCGACGGTACCATGGCATCGTTGGCCACCGGCGTCGCGCGCCCGCGCGCTCGGCCTGGGGCTCGCATACGATGGACACGCATGACCGAGCCTCGCGTGTTCGCCTCCGTGGTGCGTCCGCTCGTGGCGTTCGCGGCGTCGCTCGGCGTGGATCCGACCGCGGTCCTGACCGCCGAGGGGATCGAGGCGCCGCTCGACGATCCTGATGCGCTCGTGCCGCACGAGGCGCTCCCGGCGCTGTGGCGTGCGCTCGTCGCCGCACATCCCGGCCAGCCACTCGGGCTCACGTATGCGTCGCTCCTCCCGCTCGAGGCGATGGGGGTCGTCGGCTACGCCGTGCGCAACGCGGCCGATGGGCATGCCGCGCTCGCGACGACCGTGCGCTTCTCGCGCCTCGTCGATCCTTTCATCCGCGTGGACGTCGAGAGCGCGGGCGGGCTCACCACGGTGCGCCTCGATCACGAGGCGCGGGTCGTGGCGCTCCTCGAGCCGATGGAGATGCTCGTCACCGCGATGGTGCGCATGGCGATCGGCCTCGTGGGCCAAGGCGCGCACGCGCGCGAGGTGTGCTTTCGTCACGCGCGTCGCCACCCCGAGGCGACGTACCGCGACGCGGTGCACGGCGCCCCCGTTCGCTTCGGCGCGGGCTTCGATGGGGTCGTCTTCGAGACGGCGCTGCTCGATCTGCCCATCCCGGCGGCGGAGCCTCGCGTCGCCGCGTATCTCGAGAAGCACGCTGCCGCGCTCCTCGCGTCGCGAGGTGATCCGACCGATACGTCCGTCTCGGCGCGTGTTCGGCGCATCGCCGACGAGCTCCTCGCCGAAGGCGAGGTCGACGTCGAGGTGGTGGCCAAGAAGCTCGCGCGAAGCGTGCGCACGTTGCAGCGCGAGCTCAAGGACGAGGGCACGTCGTTCTCCGATCTCGTCGACGAGGTGCGCAAGGAGCGGGCGGTCGCGCTCCTTCGCCGGCCCGAGCTTGGCGTCGCCGAGGTGGCGTTCCTCCTCGGATACGCCGACGCTCGCGTGTTTTATCGCTCATTTCGCCGCTGGACGGGTCAGACCCCGACCGAGTTCCGTCGCGCGAAGTGACCTCTTTGGCGCCTCGTGTCCCTCACGCGAACCCGAGGCGCGGCCTAGGGTTTGGTCATGCGCTCCGTGAACCTTCCTGGGCCGAAAGTCCGCCTCTTGAACACCGCGAAGTTCCTCACCGATCCGTACGCGACCTCGCTCGCGTGGCGAGACCGCTACGGCGATCCCTTCATGGCCCGCACCGTGAACGGCGACGTCGTCGTGACCGGACGGGCCGAGCACATTCGCACCATCTTCGCGGCGTCGCCGGACACGTACACGCCGTTCGGGGTCGCGGCCATCGGGCCGGTGGTGGGGCCGCGCAGCCTCCTCATCCTGGGCGGTGAAGCGCACAAGAAGGAGCGAAAGCTCCTCATGCCGCCGTTCCACGGCGCGCGCATGAAGGCCTACGCCGACATGATGCGCGACGTCGCGCGCCGCCACTTCTCGGCGGCGGCATCGGACGGCGCGCCGACGACGATGCAGAAGCTCGCGCAAGACATCACGCTCGAGGTGATCGTTCGCGCGATCTTCGGCGTCACCGACGACGCCGAGATCGCGAAGATCGCCGAGGGCTCGCTCGCGGTCGTGGAGGCGGCGCACCCCGCGTTCTTGTTCGCGCCGTGGCTCCAACGTTCGTTCGGCGGCCTCGGTCCGTACGCGAAATTCAAGAAGGTGTTCGACGCGAGCGATGCCGACCTCGCGATGCTGGTCGAAGCGCGCCGCCGTCGCGGCCCGGGCGACGACATCTTGTGGATGCTGCTCGAGGCGCGACACGACGACGGCTCGCCCATGGCCGACGAGGACATTCGCGACGAGCTCCGCACCCTCATCGTGGCCGGACACGAGACGACCGCGATGACACTCTCGTTCTTGGTCGACTATCTCGCGCGCGACGCGGCCGCGCTGGCGCGCGTTCGCGAGGAAGTGCAGAGCGGCCAGAGCACGCTGATCGACTCGGCGATCAAAGAGACCTTGCGGCTCCGACCGATCGTCACCGAGTCGATGCGGACCTTGGCCAAGCCGATGAGGCTCGGCGACGTGGAAATCCCTGCGGGCGTGCACGTGTCGGCGAGCATGGTGCTCGCGCACTACGATCCCGAGCGCTGGCCGTCGCCGGAGCGCTTCGTCGCCGACCGCTTCGTGGGCCTCAGCCCCGCGCCCACGGACTACCTGCCGTTCGGCGGTGGTCACCGCCGCTGCATCGGCGCGGCCTTCGCGGAGATGGAGCTCCGCATCGTGGCGAGCGTGCTCTTCGCGGAGCTCGACGTTGCGCTCCTCTCTTCTGCGACATCCCGTCCGGTGCGCCGCAACCTCACGATGGGACCCAAGGACGGCGTTCCAGTGCGGCTCGCGCTCCCGGCGCGCGCGTCGGGCCACGCGCACAAAATGGCCACGGGGGCCGAGTCGGCCCCCGCGCGCGTCGCATGAAGGAGATCGCGCTCGCCCTCAGGGGAGCGTGATCGTCTGGTCCTGCGTCTTCGGCCCTTCGGCCGTGTTGTAGTTGATGACGAGGCGGTAAGTGCCGTCGGGGAGGTCCATGCCCGTGCCCGTCGGCGGCGTCCACGTTCCGCGGCCCGCGTAACCCGAGCAATCGCTGTACTGGCTCGTGTTCTGCGTGATCGGAATCCAGCTCGAGTTCGGCCCCTGGCGATACACCTGGTACGTGCCGCGGACCGTATAGGTCGAGCCGTCTTCCTTCTCCACTTCCACGTCGTCGACGTCGAGGCGCTGGATGCTCACGTTCGACGTCTGCCCGGGCTTCGCGTCGATCGGGATGACGACGCCGTTGACGATCCACTCGTAGTGCATCGGCGCTTCGCTCTCGGCGAAGGGGAACACGCGAATGTCCATGTCCTTGTCGAGGGGGACCGAGCGCCAGGCGACGATGCCTTCGGCGCCGTTGTAGCCCGGCGTGCCGCCCTCGGTGGCGGAGCGCTGCGAATAGCCGTCCGGCTCGCTGTACGCGTTGGTCTGGTTGGCGAGCTTGCGCTGGACGATGAAGTTGCGGTTCGACGTCGAGCACGTGGCGACCGCGTTCGGTAGCTCTCGCTTGGGCGCGGCGACGTGGATGGTCGCGCGGCGCTCCGCGGGGTTGAGATCGACGGTCTGATTGTCGCCGCGGGCGATCGTCTTCTTGATCGGGTCGATGATCGGGAGCTGCCACGAGAAGACGTAGCTGCCGCCGAAGGCGACGACGCCGTTCTGGCGGGCGAGCAGGCCGTTGATCGCGGTGCGGTTCTGATCGCTCCAAACGACCACGTCGCTTTGACCGCCGACCTGCAGGATCGCGCCCTGGCGGGTGATCTGGAGCCACGGTTTGGGTCCGAAGTCGACGGCGAGCTTGCCGTTGTTCGAGAGGTCCGCGGTCGGCTTGATCGCGGAGAGGTCGAACGAGGTGAGCTTGCCCTTGGTGATGCCGACCCCGCACTCTTGCCCGTTGCCGAGCCCGGAAGAGAGGCCGACGCATCCGTCGCCTTCCTTGAGGCGCGACGCGACGCCGATCGCGATGCTCGAGTTGCGGTACGTCGCGGTCGCGTCCTGCGCGGGGTTCACCGGAACCTGCCAGCCCTGCGGCCAGTTGATTTGCACGCGGCCGAGGTTTTCGCTGTCGGTCGGCTTGATGCGCTTCTCGCCTTCGTCTTGCCCGGCGCTGTCGTCGCTGCTCGAGTCGGCGGTGCACGCCGCCGTGGCGATCGAGAGGAGGGCGAGGAGGGGAAGGCCGGCGAGGAACAGAGATGAGGTACGCATGGGAAGGGCTCCTTCGCGCGCGCCGAGCATGGGAAGCGCCGCGCGTTTCGCTGGCCGATCGGCCTAGCGAACGGGTCATACGTCCCGACGCGAAAACTCTCCCTCATCCGCGCACACCGGTGCTCTCGCGTGTGGATCCCATCGGCGTGCGCGGGACGCGCCGCGGGTCGCGGGCGCGTGTGCGTCTGGCGATCAGGCGCCGAAGAAGCGGCGAACGCGCGCGAAGAATCGCGAGAACGCGCCCCTGGGCCGCGCTGGGCGGGACGCGCGAACGGCGTTCTCCGTGCGCGCCGGCATCGCGATCGGGCTACTCGGCTCGTCGGGGAGTGACGGCTCGGTGACCGGGTCGCGCGGCACGAAGTAGAGGCCGACACGGGTGCGGTAGGAGCGCGGCGGCTCCTCATCGGCGGTTGCATCGGCCGCGGCTTCGACGGCGCTCGCGGCGGGAGCGACGAACAGATCGAGGCGCGTTGCTTCGATCGAGGGCTCGCGCGGATCGAGCGAGCGGAGCGCGCGCTCGGTGGACGGCCCAAAGGGGCCGATCTTGGTGCGCGCCGAGCTCGGCGCGCGATCGACCTCCGGCTCGCGCGCCGCGGCGAGCGGACGCGACGTGCGCTCCACCGGCGTCGTCGCGCTCGCCCGCACGACGGACTCGCTCGGCTCACCCCACCCCGCGTCGACGTCGAAGTCGAGATCGGCCGTGCCTTCGAAGGCGGCGATCATCGTGTCGAACGCGTCGGGAGCGACGGCCGCATCGTCGTAGACGGCGCCCGTTTCGCTCAGCATGGACGCCCAGTCGCCGCTCTCCTGCGCGGCCCGCATGGGCTGGCGCGGAGCGACCGGGGTTCTCTCGCTGGAACGGTCCGCGCTCATGACCCTCGGACTTTGCTCCATGGACGCGATTGCGCAACGTGCTTTTCCCGCGTGTTCAGCGGAATCGGCTGGGGTCGAGGGCGCCCAACGACGACGATCGAAAATGCGTGGAAGATGAACGCATCGACAGCGGTCGCGTTCGTGCACCGGTGAAATCGCGGGCAATTCGAACGATTGGAGCACCGAGGGACGAGCCCCGTTTCGTTGCGGTGACACTGCACGGCCGTTTGCTGGGCGCGTGCGCGCTTTATTTCGGCTCCAGGGAGCGTTTCGACGCTCCGACCGGAACCGGGGTCAAAGCGCCAGCGTGGGCGTCGCCTCAGCCAGAGCCGATCACGGTAATCACGAGCTCGCGCGCGTGTGGCGCCCGGCGGTGCTCGGCGAGGTAGATCGCCTGCCATGTGCCGAGGGCGAGGTGGCCGCCGGTCACGGGGATGGTCTCGCTCGTCTTCGTGATCGCGCTCTTCAAGTGGGCAGGCATGTCGTCGGGCCCCTCGTCGTCGTGCTCGTAGTGGCCGTTCTCGGGCGCGACGCGGTCGAGCCAGGCGAGCATGTCGCGGAGCACCGCTGGATCGGCGTTCTCTTGGATGACCAGCGACGCGCTCGTGTGCCGAACGAACACGTGCACGAGCCCGGTCGTGACGCCGCTCCGCGCGACGACGCTCTCCACTTCGCGGGTGACGTTCACGAACCCGCGGCCCGTGGTCGACACGCGGACGCGCTGTTGCACGGTGACCATGGCGTCAGGATAGTCGGCGCCGGGCGCGTGCAAGATGCATCGTTGCGAAATCGTAACCAAAATGGGCACGTCGAGACCACGCAGAGGCTCGTTCGCAGCGCCCGCCGGCGCTACGAGCATCGCGTGCAACTCCGTCGCATTCTCTGGGTCGCGCTCCCCATCGCCACCGCCCTCGTGGCCTCATCGATCGGTTGTGGCTCCACGCGCGACGGGGCCACGGACTCCGATGCCGGCGCGGCCGGCGGCAACGGGCCGAGCTGCGTCATCGACACCGAGTGCGGCGGTGACGTCTGTGCCCAGATCGGCGCCGGCTCGTCGTGCGCGAAGCGCTGCGCCTCGGATCACGACTGCGTGGGGAACGCGAAGTGTCGCGCGGCGACGACCGTCGCCGGCGATTCGGTGACGGTCTGCGTGGCCGACGACGGCGCACCGCCGAGCGTGACCGACGCCGGCTCGGTCATGCCGGTGACGTTCGACGCCGGCCCTCCCGTCAAGGCGAGCGTCGGCGCCGACGGTGGCACGACCGATCGTCTCGTGTTCGCCGCGGTAGGGGATACGCGTCCGCCGTTCATCGACGACACGAAGGGCTACCCGACGGCGACGATCGATGCGATCTACACGAAGATCGCGGCGCTCGCGCCCGCGTTCGTGGTCTCCACCGGCGACTACATCTTCGCGAACCCGTTCGGCTCGCAGGCGGCGGCGCAGTTCCCGCTCTATCTGGCCGCGCGCGCCAAGTACTCGGGCGTGCTCTTCCCCGCGCTCGGCAACCACGAGTGCCTCGGCAACGAAGGGTCGAACTGCGGCGCGGGCACGCTCGCCGGGACGCCCAACAACTACTCGGAGTTCGTGAAGAGCTTGCTCACGCCCATCGGGAAGACCGAGCCGTACTACTCGGTGCGCGTCGACGCGACCGACGGCTCGTGGACGAGCAAGCTGGTATTCGTCGCGGCGAACGCGTGGACGCAAGCGCAGGCCGATTGGCTCGACCAGACGCTCGCCGTCCCGACGACGTACACGTTCGTCATGCGGCACGAGCCCAAGGCCGCGACCAAGGCGCCCGGCACCTCGCCCAGCGAGGCGATCATGGCGAAGCATCCGTACACGCTCGCCATCGTCGGGCACACGCACACCCACGAGCGCTCGCACCCCAAAGAGGTGATCTTCGGCAACGGCGGCGCGCCGCTCACCGCCGGGCAGACCATGTACGGCTTCGGCATGCTCACCCAGCGGCAGGACGGCGCGATTCAGGTCGACGTCATCGACGTCGCGACGGGGCAAGCCGACGCGGCGTTCCGCTTCGCGGTCAAGGCCGACGGCACGGCGGCGCCGTGACGGGCGCCCTGTCGTCGCGGGTCGGGGCCGCCGTCGCCGGCGGTGCGAGCATGCTTCTCCTCATCGCCGGGCTCGCGCACGAGGGCCGGGCGCACGCTGGCGCGCAAAGGCGGGCCGCGCCGGAGCGGTCGCTCGTCGTGCCCATCGTTTCGGGGCCGATCGTGGTGGACGGCGAGCTCGCCGACACGTCGTGGCCGCTCGCCGCTCGGACGGGCGCGTTCACGGGCGCAGACGGCGCGGTGGGGAAGCCCTTCTCGGAGGCGCTCTTCTTGCGCGACTCGAGAAACTTGTACATTGCACTCTATGCCGCCGACGAGCACCTCGAGGCGGCAGAGCGCCCGGCCGACGGTCCGGTGTGGCTCGACGACGCGTTTCACGTCGCCTTCGAGCTCCCCGATCGCGAGGTGTCGATCGACGTCTCCGCGCGCGGCGTCCTCACCGACGGCGTCCGGCGTGGTGGCGGCCCAGTCGACTATCGGTGGACCAGCGGCGCGCGCGTGGGCGTCGACGCCGACGGCACGCTCGACGATCCGAACGACCGGGACGAGGAGTGGATCGCCGAGCTCGCGGTCCCGCTGGCGTCGTTGGGGGTCGAAGCGCCCACGACGCCGCTCGACGTGCGCATCGTGCGTCACGACGTCGGCCGCGGCGGGCGCACCGTCCCCGGCGCGACGCGCGTCCGCCTCCTCGGCGCGCGCTGACCTTCGTCGCGTCGTCCGGATCGGCTCTGGCGGCGCTCATCGGCACTCGTCCGATCACGACCTGGAAGCTTTCTAGATCGGCGCAACTGAGTTGCGCCGTAGACTCGTCGCCGTGACGCGCTCCCACTCCGCGTGGCTCATCGTCGTCGTCTGGGCCTGCGGGGGCTCGACGGTGGGGACCGCGAGCGACGACGCCGGGGCCTCTGCCGATGCGCCGCGTGTCGACGGCACGGCGGGCGTGATCGCCTGCGGTGGAGCGACGTGTGACGCGACGCACGGCGAGCTCTGCTGCGCGACGTATGCGCCGGGCACCTCGCCGTCGTGCACCGCGAGCTGCCCGCGCGGCGATTCGTTCGCGTGCGACGGGCCGGAGGACTGCGCCGGCGCGCGCTGCTGCGCCGCGGTCCAGAACAGCGGTACCCACGCCGTCTGCCGTGCGGCATGCATCCGCGGCAGTGACCTCCAGCTCTGCCACTCGGACGCGGAGTGCACCGACGCGCCCGGCGGGCCGGCGCGCTGCTGCCCTGTGAACGGCGCCCTCTTCCCGGGCATCGGCGCGTGCGACGCGCGTTGTCAGTAGAAGTGAGCCTTGGGTTTTTGTTGCGACCGCGCCGTGTTGCGCTACGGATGCGCAGAATGATGCGCGGCGCCACCTTCGCCTTCGTCCTCTCGCTCTTCGCCTTGGGCTGCGCGCCTTCGGCGGAACGGGACGCCAGCGATGAAGCCGCGCTGGGCGGCGCCGTCGTGGCCGATGCTCGGCCGCTGATTCACTTCCGTGCCGACGGAAGCGTCACGACCGAGGGCGCGATCGTCAGCGGTCGTTCGGTCGCGATCGCGTACGACGAAGATCGCATGCCCACGTGCCGCGGCGGCTTCCACGGCGGTCCGGGGTGGACCGTCACCGGCTACTTCCGCGTCTCCGGCGGCGAGGTGCGCACGTTCACCGCCGCCGGCTTCTCCCCGACGCACGACGCGGCCGATCGAACGATCACGCTCCCGCCGGCCATGGGCACGACCGACCTCGAGCTCTGGTTCGAGAACACGAGCGTGTGGGGCTGCCAGGCGTGGGACTCGGACTACGGTCGGAACTTCCATTTCGCCGCCGCCGCTCCGCCGGAGGCGCCGGCGTGGATGGGCGACGTGCGCTACGCCGGGACGCGCGCCACGTGCGACGGCGCAGCGTGCGAGGCGGATCGCCACCCGCTCGTGAACGACGCGTTCACGTTCGACGACTGGACGCGACAGCGCGCGGCCGTCACCATCCTCGACTTTCGTGTCTACAAGCCGGGCGTGACGGACTGGGACAACCCGGGCGTCTGGCAAGCGCTCGACGTGAAGGCTCACTACCGCGCGCGCAGCAGCGCGGCGTTTCGGGGCATGCCGGTGAACACGGAGAAGCGGGTCGGAAACGACGAGCGTTACGCGTTCGACGTGCGTGCGCTCGACCCGTTCAAGCCGGCGTCCATGAGCGGCGCATGCCCCGACGCCGACCTCGTCAAAGACGGCGACACCGTTCGCGTGACGGTCGAGCTTTACTTCACCGTCAACGGCGTGGAGCTCCGCCCCGCGCCTGGCAAATCGTACCGCGGCGTCTTCACCGACCCCGCGCTCAATTGGTCGTCCTGCCTCGCGCGCTGAGCGCGCGCCCCCCGGTGGCGTGCGCTGGGTTCGAGCGCGACTACCAGGAGCGTGCCGGGAGAGCGTAGACGCGCCCACCGGCGCCGCCGAAGTAGACGACGCCGTCGAGCGAGCCGATCGATCGAACGTCGGCCGGGGCCTTGCCGATGCACGACCAGTGCGTGAGGTCGTCGGTGGCGAGCACGTTTCGCGCAACGTCGATCGCCACGAGGTGCTGCTCCGTCGACTGAAAGGTAGGGATCGGCTCGAGAACGAATTGCCAGAGCGCAGGGTTCTCGAAGAGCCGAATGTCCAGCCGCTTTCGCGTCACGCCGTCGGACGCGTACAGGTCGCCTGCGGCCGCGAAGACCAGGCGATCGGCGAAGGTGACGGGCCGAAAGAAGTCGTTGAGCGGCACCCCGTTCGCCCACTCGCCGCCGTCGTACGCCCACGCGCCGCCGAGGCCCGTCACGTACGCAGTGCCGTGCAGCGCGGCACCCATGAACGGCACGTAGATTCCGTCGAAGAGCGTTGGCGCGCCCGCGTCGTCGAAGAGCGGAAAGATGCGGTCGAACGCTCCGCCGTCGACGGACCGCCACACCGAGCCGCCGCCCAGCCTCGCGGCCTGGTTCACCCAGGCGGTGCCGGTGAGCAACACCTCGCCGGGGACGCGCTCGATCGCGTCGGTCACGTGGAGCGAAGGCCCGATGTCGACCTGCTTCCACACGTGAGTCGCGCTGCCGACGGCGTACTCGGGGTCCGGTAGCGCACCGCGTGGGTCCGCCGCCGGCGCCCAGATCTGGTCCCCGATGATCTGGAAGCGCTCGATCCGCTCGGTGTCGAACGTCAGGTGGTCTTGCCACGTCTTGGTCGCCGGATCGTACGAGCTGACGACGATCGGGCCCGTGTTTTGGTTCAGGTCACCGTATGCAAAGTACACGCGTCCGTGGAAGCCGCGCACGTCGACCAGGTCCTGGCCGATCGCGGTGGCCTGCTGCGACGCGTGAGGATGCGTGGTGACGAACGCGGCCTGCGTCTCGCAGCGCGGATCGAGCGGCGGTCCCGCGTCGACCACGCCGCCGTCGAACGGTGCCGGCCCGGCGGCTTCACCGTGCGAACCGCACGCCCACGCGACCCCGATGGCCGCTGCGACCCCCGCCACGACGAGCCTCCGCATGGATAGAGGATAGTCGAACGCTCGGCGGCGCGACCCGCGGAAGGGGGGGGCCGGGCTTAACGCGTCAGCGGGCGAAGCGGCGGGTGAGATCGACCAGCTCTTCGACCATCGCGTCGTGCGTGGCCGCGTCGCCGGAGAGCGCGTGCGTCGCGCAGTGTCGGAGGTGATTGCGGAGGAGCTCGAGCGACACGCCCCGGAGCGCCTCCTGCACGGCGCTGATCTGGACGAGGATGTCCGAGCAGTAGCGGTCGTCGTCGATCATCGCGCGGATGCCGCGGACCTGACCCTCGATGCGCGCGAGGCGCTGCTGATTCTTTCGCTTGAGATCGGCGTCGACATGCGTCGCCTTCTTGGCGTGTGACGCCGCCGGCTCATCGCCCTGCGGAGCATGAGACTTCGTCTTCTTCATGCGCGCGTGACTCCGCGGCGGAGCCGCAAGCTGTTGGTGACCACGCTCACCGACGAGAGCGCCATGGCCGCGCTCGCCATCGCCGGTGTGAGCAAGAGACCGAAATGCGGGTAGAGCGCGCCCGCGGCCACCGGGATCATGAGCACGTTGTAGCCGAAGGCCCAAAACAGGTTCTCGCGCATGATGCGCGTCGTCCGCCGCGCGAGCCGAATGGCGTCGCCGACGAGGCGCGGC
This sequence comes from Polyangiaceae bacterium, assembly GCA_044224815.1. Taxonomy (GTDB): domain Bacteria; phylum Myxococcota_A; class Polyangia; order Polyangiales; family Polyangiaceae; genus JADJCA01. The sequence continues at coordinate 11,409 of JBGAJR010000068.1, read as the reverse complement.
TCGGGCCGCATCAAGACCGCATCGCCCGTTTGGACCGCGACCTCCGTTCCCGAGCCCATCGCGATTCCAACGTCGGCCTTCGCCAGGGCGGGCGCGTCGTTGATGCCGTCGCCTACCACGGCGACCTTGCGTCCGCTCGCCCGCAGCGCTTCGACCTTCGCCAGCTTGTCCTTGGGGAGGGCACCGCCGATCGCCTCGTCGACGCCGAGCGTCTCGCCGACGCTCGTTGCGACCTCGGGCCGATCGCCACTCAACAGAACGACGCGTACGCCCAGCGCGCGGAGCTCCGCGACGGCGGCGGCCGACGTCTTGCGAGGCACGTCGGACAGCGCAATCGCGCCCACGAGCTCGCTCCCGGCGGTGACCACCACGAGCGTCGCCGTCTTCGCCGAGGCCACGAGGGAATCCAGCGCCGCCGCGTCCACTCCCGCCTCGCGCGCGTGCGCGACGCTTCCGACGTGTACGCGCGCTCCGGCGATCTCCGCGCTCGCCCCGGCGCCGCTCGCCGACTGGAACGCGGTCGCCGATGGGAGCGCGACGCCCCGCGCCTTGGCGTGGAGAACCACTGCCCGTGCGAGCGGGTGCTCCGAGCTCGCCTCCACCGCGGCGGCCTTCGCCAAGAGCGCGACATCGTCGTGTCCGGGCGAGGGGAGGAGCGCGGTCACGACCGGGTGACCCTCGGTGAGGGTGCCCGTCTTGTCGAAGACCACCGTGTCGATCGTCGCCAGTGCTTGGAGCGCTTCGCCGCCCTTGATGAGGACTCCGCTCTCGGCGCCCTTGCCCGACGCGACCATGAGCGCGGTCGGGATGGCGAGGCCCATCGCGCACGGGCACGCGACGACCAGCACCGCGACCGCGATGGCCGCGGCGCGCAAAGGCGGCGCGCCCGCGAGCGCCCACACCGCGAACGTCGCGAGCGCGATGACGAGCACCGCCGGCACGAAGACCGCGCTCACTCGGTCCGCGAGCTTTTGCATGGGCGCGCGCGTACGCTGAGCGTCCTCGAGGAGGCGTACGATCCCGGCCAGCGTGCCGCCGCGCGCCGAGCTCTTGGCCACGACGACGAGCGCGCCCTCGCCGTTGAGTGAGCCGCCCACGACGCGATCTCCGGCCTTTTTGTCGAGCGGAATGGGCTCGCCGGTGAGCATCGATTCGTCGACCGCGCTCGCGCCGCTCTCGATCTCGCCGTCGACGGGCACGCGCTCGCCCGGGCGTACGCGGAGTCGATCGCCCGCCTCCACGCGCTCGAGCGGGAGGTCGACCTCATCGTCGCCCTCGCGAAGGAGGTGCGCCATCTTGGGCGCGAGCGCCGCGAGGGCGCGGAGCGCGGACGTGGTTTGCGTCTTGGCGCGCGCCTCGAGCGTGTTGCCGACGAGCACGAACGCGATGACGAAGATCGCCGCTTCGAAGTACGCGTCGGGCGCAATGCCGTTGCGCGCGAAGACCTCGGGGAAGAAGGTGGCGCCGATGGAGTAGGCGAGCGCCGCCGTCGTCCCGAGCGCGACGAGGGTGCTCATGTCGGGGGCGCGATGTTTGATCGACGCCCACGCGCGCACGTAGAAGTGTCGACCTGCCCAGCCGACGACCAGCGCGGAGAGCGCGAACAAGATGCCGAGGAGGAGCGCTCGCGGGGCGTGCATCAGTGGCGCGAAGAGCCCGTCGTGCGCGTGCGCGTCGCCCATGAGGGGCATCGACACGACCATGGCGATCGCCGCCGCGACGCCGCTCACGATCGCCTTCGTGCGGAGCGTCACGTACTCGCGCCGCTCGTCGGCCTCGCGCTCGAGCGTGCGGCTTTCGCCCCGGTCGATCGCGGCTTCGTAGCCGGCGTCTTCGATGGCGTGGACGAGCACGTCGTCGGCGACGGGCACGCCGAGCTCGACGATGGCCTCGCGCATCATCAAGCTCACGTTGGCCGACGCGACACCCGGCACCCGCTCGAGCGCGCGCTGCACGTGACCTTGGCACGCGGCGCACGTCATCCCGCCCACCGAGAGGACGGTGCGTGCGGGCTTTGGGTGCGTCGCCGTGTCCACCATGGCCTCACTCAGGTCGGACGGACGACGGTCGCGTACCCCGCTTCCACCAGCGCGGCCGCCGCCTTCTGCGCGTCTTCAGCCGAGCCGTCCAGCTTGGCCGAGCCGATGCTCACGTCCGTGACCGGCGTGCCCGCGCGCTCGAGGATCTTCTTCACGCGGCGGACGCAGCCGTCGCAATGCATGCCCTGAATCGAAAGCTCGACGCTCATGACGACCTCACGGTGATGGATACCCTATAGGGGTATACCACGGCGAGAGCAACAGGGGCCGGACAGCCCGCTCGGTGACATCCGCAACGGACACGTGGATCCACCAAGATCCGACGGCGCAGCCGCGATTTGCCGATTTTGCCCACATTGTGGGTGGGCATGGAAGGTGCTCGATGCGGCGTCATGCGTCGCATCGCCGTTCTCGGCTCCGCCCTCGGCCTGTCCGTGCTTCTCGCCGCCTGCTCCTCGACCGGCGACGAGGACACCGGCGAGGACGAGGGCGCGGCGACCGCCGGCACCCTCTCGTACGTCGGAAAGCAGGTCGTCGCGGCGCTCTCCGATCGAAGCCCCTCCGAGCAAGGCAAGACGTGGAACCTCTCGCGCGGGAACAAGCTCGCCGATTCGTTCGTGCTCCAAGTTCCGCTCGCCGAGACGTGGGGCAAGGACGACGTCCGCGTAGCGACGCGCTGCAAGGCGACCGACGCCTCGTGCGATCCGGACTTCCTCCTCACGCGCTGCGCGAGCGACTCGGACTGCGGTCAGGGCGGACGCTGCGCCGCGCTCAAGGCCACCGTCGCGCACCGAAACGATCAACCCAAGAAGCTTTGCATCGGTCACTCCGACACGCTCCTCGACGAGGTGTGGTCGGCGGTCGCGCTCGCCAAAGACACGGTCGACATGTCGTCGCTCACGCCGCCGGAAGATCGCTTCCAAGCCGCGGTGCGAAACGCCGTCACCTACGCCAGCGAGGCGCAGAAGCCGCCGCGCATTCGCATGCTGTTCGGTGACTTCCCCGGCGGTCACGTGTCGGGACAGAAGACGCTCGACACGCTCACGCGCGACGTCGCGGCGAGCTCGCGCATCGAGGTTGCGGTCGGCACCTACCGCGAGGGCGTCGACTCCTGGAACCACTCCAAGATCGTTGTGCGCGATCAGAGCTACGCGATCGTGGGCGGCACCAACATGTGGGACGAGCACTACTTGAAGCGCAACCCGGTGCACGACCTCTGGATGAACCTCGAAGGTCGCGCCGCCCGTGATGCGTCACGCTTCCTCGACAACCTTTGGGTGCACGCGTGCGGAAAGAGCGGCATGCCCGTCGTCGATTCGCGCGTCGTCGCCTCACGCCCCGAGCCGCAGAAATGCCCCGATCCCATCGATCGCCCGAACGACGATGGCGTGGGTGGAACGCCGATCATCTCCATGGGCCGCCTCGGTGCGGTGGGCGCCAACACGAGCGACCAGGGCCTCGTCGCGCTCGCGGGCGCGGCCAAAAAATCGATTCGCCTCTCGCAACAGGACATCGGACCCGTGAAGCGCGTGGGCGTGTCGTTCGCGCCGTGGCCGGAGGAGCTCATGACCGCGATGGTCGGCGCCATGGCGCGCGGCGTCGACGTGAGCTTCGTGCTGTCGAACCCCAAGTCCGTCCCGGGCAACGTGAGCGCCGTCGAGGCGTACTTCAACACCTACGACAACGGCTGGTCGCTCGTGGACGTGGGCAAGAAGTTCGTGGCCATCGCCGCTGCGCACCCCGAGGTGCTCGGCGGTCAGGACGCGGCGACCCTCGTCTGCTCCAAGCTCAAGCTCATGAACCTCCGCATGGGCGATCGCGAGACGTGGCCGAGCGGCGCCACGTACGCCAATCACGCGAAGGTGATGGTGGTCGACGACCGCGCGTTCTACCTCGGCTCGCAGAACACCTACGTCGCGAACCTTGCCGAGTTCGGCATGGTCGTCGACGACGCGGCCGCGACGCAGCGGTTCATTCGCGACTACCTCGAGCCCGCCGAGCGCTGGTCGAAGCGCACCACGATCGGCGGCTCGGCGTCGGCCTGCCCGTATCGCTGACCGCCGCGCCCGCGCGCTTCTCGGCGCCGGCTGCGCCGCGTAGCATCCCCGCGCGCGTGCCATGACCCAACCGAAGGTCTCGTCTACGTCGGCGGCGGTCATGGTCGCGCTGGCGACTCTGTTGATGGCGGTCAGCTACCTCGACCGCCAAGTGTTCGCGATCCTCGCGCCCACACTCACGCGCGAGCTCGCCATCGACGACGCCACGTACGGCTGGCTCGCCGCGACGTTCTCGTTCGCCTACCTCGTCGCGCCGCCGTTCGCCGGGGCGCTCCTCGATCGCACCGGCGTTCGCGTCGGGCTCCCGCTCGCGGTGGTGGCGTGGTCGGTGGTGGCCGCTCTGCACGCCGGCGTCAGCGGCGTCGTGATGCTCTTCGGGCTGCGCTTTCTCCTCGGGCTCGCCGAGTCTCCGTCGTTTCCCGGGGCGGCGCGCGTGGTGCGCGAGGTCGTCGCGCCCGCGTCGCGCTCGCGCGCATTCGGGGTTCTCTTCACCGGGAGCTCGCTCGGCGCGATCATCGCGCCGCGCCTCGCGACGGCGATGTTCTCGTCGTTCGGGTGGCGCTTCACCTTCGTCGGCACGGCGCTCGTGGGCCTCCTCTGGATCCCGGCCTTCACGCTCGCTGCGCGTCGCTCGCCGGTGCGCGACGTGCTCGACGCTGCGCGTGCCGAGCCCGCGGCGAGCGGTGGCTTCGTGACCGCGATTCGCACGCCGGCCGTGTGGCGAAGCACGGCGATCATCGTGGCCGCGGCGCCCGTTGCAGCGTTCTCGCTCCTCTGGGGCGCGAAGATGCTCGTCGGGCGCTTCGGCATCGCGCAGAAGGACGTCGGCACCTACCTCTGGCTCCCGCCGCTCGTGTTCGACGTCGGCGCCATCGTGTTCGGTGATCTCGCGAGTCGCCTCCGCGCGCGCTCGCCCGCCTGGGTCGCCCTTCCGTTCGGGGTGGCCGCTCTTCTGTCCGTGGCGGTAGCGCTGGTGGTCACCACTCGTGATCCGTGGGCGGCGGTCGCGTTCGTCGGCGTGGCGATGGCCGGCGTCGGAGGCGTCTTCGCGATCCAGACGGCCGTGCTCCTCGAGCGGATGCCGCCCGCGCTCGCGAGCGTGGCCGCCGGGATCAACGCCGGCGCGCAGTCGCTCGCGTACATCGTCGCGAGCGCGATCGTCGGACGGGTCGTGTCCCGAACCGGGGGGTACGACGCGGCCCTCGTCGGGCTCGGCCTCTGGGCGATCCCAGGTGCGCTCGTGTGGCTCGTGTGGCCGCGATTTTTCCGGGACGGGGGAGAGCGATGACCTGCGGACCGTATACGATGGTCTGCACATGACGCTCGAGCTCGTCGCGGATCGCTTCGAGCTCCGCCGACTCGTGGGGAGCGGCGGCATGGGCGACGTCCATCAAGCGTTCGATCGGACGACGGGCGATCTCGTCGCCGTGAAGATCCTGATGTCGTCGGCAGCCGGGCAACCGCTCGAGCGCTTCCGCCGCGAGATCCAGCTCCTCGCGGAGATCTCGGACCCGCGCATCGTCCGCTACGTCGCGCACGGGCTCACGCGCGAGGGCCGGCCGTTCTTGGCCATGGAGTGGCTCGAAGGGTGCGAGCTCGCGCAGCGGCTGGCGCACGGCCCGTTCTCCGTCGCCGACGCGGTCGCGCTCGTGCGCCGCGTGGCCGAAGGGCTCGCGGTCGTGCACGCGCGCGGCGTCGTCCATCGCGACGTCAAGCCGAGCAACGTGTTCTTGGTGGGCGGCGTGCCGGAGGGCGCGCGCCTCATCGACTTCGGCGTGGCCCGCATGATCGACGCTGCCGGCAATGCGACGCGGAGCGGCGTCGTCGTGGGGACGCCCGGCTATATGGCGCCCGAGCAGGCGCGCGGAGAGCGTGAGGTCGACGCGCGCGCCGACGTCTACGGTCTCGGCTGTCTCCTCTACGAGTGCGTCGTCGGTGAGCCTCTCTATACGGGCGGCAACATGATGGCCATCTTGGCCAAGATCCTCCTCGGCGAGACGCCGCGCCTCCGCGACATGCGCCGCGACGTTCCTCGGGAGCTCGACGGCCTCGTTCATCGCATGCTGTCGCGCAGCGCGAACGAGCGCCCGGCCGACGCGTCCGTCGTGGTGGCCGAGCTCGCGCGGCTGCCGTCCCTCGCGTTGGACCGGCGTGTGTCGGCGGTCCCGGAGCCGGTGGAGTCGCGCGCCATCACCCACTCGGAGCGTCGCCTCGTCAGCGTCATCATGGTGCGCGGGGCGCGACTTCCCACCGAGACCGACGCCGACGCGCTCGCCGTCGCGTCCGGAGACACCATCACGGCCACGCTCGATCCCCGCCTCGTCGTCGCGCAGTTCGGAGGCGTGGTCGAGCCTCTCGCCGACGGTGCGCTGGTCGCGGTCCTCTCGGGCAAGGGGACGGCCACCGATCAGGCTGCGCGCGCTGCGCGGTGTGCGCTCGAGCTGCAGAAGCACTTGGTCGATCGACCGATGGTGCTCGCCACTGGATTCGCGACGCCCGACTCGTCGCTGGCGGCCCAGGAGGTCATCGAGCGCGCGGCCATGATGCTCACCGCCGAGGCGCGCGCAGCCATTCGACTCGACGACGTGACGAGTGGTCTCCTCGACGCGCGCTTCGCCGTCGAGGGCGACGAGCGTGGTCTCACGCTCGTCGGGTATCGCGAGACCGACACGCTGCCGCGCACGCTTCTCGGCCGACCGATGCCGTTCGTGGGACGCGAGCGCGAGCTCTTGACGCTCCTCGCGACGCTCCGCGAGTGCGACGACGACTCGTGCGCGCGGGTGGTGCTCGTGACCGCCGCGCCAGGCGTCGGCAAGTCGCGCCTCGCGCGCGAGCTCGCGCGTTCGATCGACGACGGCGCCCCACAAGCCGGCCTCGCCGCCCACGCGGCGACGGTGTGGGTCGCCCACGCCGACGCGATGAGCGAGGGCTCGCCGTTCGCGCTCCTCGGAGAGGCCATTCGGCACGCAGCCGGCATCGTCGATGGCGAAACCCTCGCGGTGCGGCAGATGAAGCTCCGCGCCCGCGTGGCGCGCAACGTCCCGTCGTCCGAGCAAGGACGCGTGGCCGAGTTCTTGGGTGAGATCGTCGGCGCGCCGTTCTCGGACGTGTCGAGCCGGGCGCTCCGCGCGGCGCGCCAAGACCCGCGCCTCATGAGCGATCAGACGACCGCGGCATTCGAGGCCTTCGTCGCTGCGGAGTGCGCGTCCCAGCCGCTCGTCCTCGTCCTCGAAGATCTCCAATGGGGCGATCTCCCGAGCGTGAAGATGATCGATGCCGCGCTCCGCACGCTCGCCGATCAACCCTTCTTCGTGGTGGGCTTCGCGCGCCCCGAGGTCGAGGAGCTCTTCCCGGGCCTCTGGAAAGAGCGCGACGTGACGGAGCTCCGCCTCGCGCCCCTCTCCAAGCGTGCGTCCGAATCTCTCGTGAAGGGAGCGCTCGGCGACGGTGCCGACGACGATCGCGTGCGCACGATCGTCGAGCGCGCCTCGGGCAACGCCTTCTTCCTCGAGGAGCTCGTGCGCGCGGCGGCGGAGGGAAGCGACGAGTTTCCGGCCACGGTCTTGGCCATGATCGAGTCACGCCTCGACCGACTCGATCCCGAAGCTCGGCGGGTGCTCCGCGCAGCGAGCGTGTTCGGAGCGACGTTCTGGGAGCGCGGTGTGGCCACGCTCATGGGCGGCGAGCGCGCGCTCGGGACGAACGAGTGGCTGGGTGAGCTTGCCCGGCGGGAGCTCGTCGACCGTCGACCGACCACGTCGCTGCTCGGCGAGCGCGAGTACGCATTCCGCCACGCGCTCGTTCGCGAGGCCGCCTACGCGACGCTCACCGAGGCCGATCGCACCCTCGGTCACAAGCTCGCCGCCGAGTGGCTGGAGGCACGCGGCGAGCACGATCCCGCCGTCCTCGCCGAGCACTACGAGCGCGGCGGCGACCGGGCGCGCGCAGTCACTTGGTACACGCTCGCCGCGACCGCGGCGTACGACAGTGACGACCTGCGCGCGACGCACGCGCGGGCCGAGCGTGCGATCGCATGTGGCGCGACGGGCAGCGCGCTCGGACGCCTGCGCTTCGTGCAGGCTTCGGGGAGCTTGTGGGCTTCGGAGCTCGAGGACGCGCTCCGCTTCGGAAAGGCCAGCCTCGAGATCCTCGACCGGGCCGCGCCCGAGCGCTTCCTGGCATACGGCGTCGTGGCCACCGCCGCGATTTGGCTGCAGCGACCGGCCGAGCTCTTCGCCGCCGCCGAGGGCCTCACCGCGGAGCTCGGCGAAGGTGCCCTCACGGCGTCGCAGGTCATCGGAGCGGGGAACGTGGCCGGGTCGCTGTACTACGGCGGCTTCGTTGCGCGCGGCGATGCCCTCCTTCCCCGTATCGAAGCCAAAGGCGCCGCAGCCATCGCCGACGAGGCCAACGCTGCCGCATCCGTGCATCATGCACGGGCCATGCGGGCCGCGGCGGTGGGGGATCCGGAGGCCGAGCTCGCCGAGCAGCTCGCTGCGATCGTGGCCTTCGACCTCGTGGGTGATCGACGGAACGCGTGCCGTCACCGCGTGAACCTCGGGTCGAGCATGCAGAACTTCGGCCTCATCGCCGAGGCCGAGGAGCATCTCCTCCGCGGCCTCCGCGACGCGGAGCGCATGGGCGCGCGATCGTGGGTGCTCGTGGCCAAGCACAACCTCGGCGCGGCCTACGCGCGCGGCGGCCGGTACGCCGAAGGCATCGAGCTCGAGCGCGAGGCCATCGCCGGCTTCCACGAAATGGGCGACCGCTTCTTCGAGGCGGCGGCTCGTGGATATTTGGCGACGATGCTTCGTCCGACGGGCGCGCTCGAGGAGGCGCGCGCCGAGGCGGAGAGGGGAGCGGAGCTGTTCGACGATGCACCCCACGCGCGTGCGCCCACCCTCGCCGTGCTCGCGCTGATCGAGATCGATCTCGGTCACGCCGACCGCGCGCTCGCCGTCGCCGAGGAGGCGGTGGCCCTCACCAAGGACCGCGGCATCTTCGAGGGCGAAACCTACGTGGGGCTCGCTTACGCCGAGGCGCTCCACGCCATCGGTCGCGTCGAGGAGGCAAAGACCGCGATCCGCGCGACCCGCGCGCGCCTCCTCGAGCGGGCCGAGCGCATCAAGAATCCCGATTGGCGGCGCGCCTTCTTGGAGCGCGTCCGTGAGAACGCGCAGACGCTGGCGCGAGCCGAGGCTTGGCTGGGCGATAGCTGAGGGCGTGCGCGAACGCCGCGCCAGCCATTCGGTCCGCTGGCGGGCGGGGGTGGTAGCCTGCGGCGATGCGGACCGGACGAATCCTCGCGCTCGCTTCCCTCTCTCTCGCTTCTGCGGCGCTCGCGTTCGCGTGCGTCGACGACAGCACGGACACGCCGAGCGGGCTCGCCGTCGACGGAGGCTCGCTCCCGGACGGGAGTCAGTCTTCGGACGCGAGCACGTCACGGCAGGACGCCGAGGGCGTCGACGTGAGCCAGCCCGACGTGAGCCAGCCCGACGCCGGGCCGACGGACCTCGATGCGCCCGCCGACGTGGCCACGGACGCCGTGTCCGACGCGGGCGCGGACGCACCGGTCGAGGCTGCGACCGAAGCGGGCCCGGACGCTGCCGCCGCGACGGGAGGGCCTTATTTGTACTTTCCAACCAATGTCGACAACACCATCCTCGGCTACAAGTTGGGCGGACCCGACGGTGGCCTCGCGCCGATCGACATGGACCCCGGCACGGCCGGCGTGCAGAAGCTCACGGTCAATCGGCCGTCGACGGTCGCCGCGCACCCGAGCGGCAAGTGGCTGTTCAACGCAGCCTTCGGCGGCTCCAACATCGGCGCGTACGCGATCGATCCGGCGACGGGTGTGCTCACGCAGCGCGACGTCGACGTGGCGACGCCAGGCGCGCAGGACTTCACGCTGGGCGCGGGCTACTCGGGCGGGTACATCGCCGCCGACCCCAAGGGTCGCGTCCTCTATTTCAGCGACTCGAACGGCAATCGACTCGTCACGCTCTCCGTCGATGGCGCCACCGGCGCGCTTTCGGTCGTCTCGACCGTCACGCTGGGCATTTCGGTGCGCGCGTTCGCGGTCGATCCGAAGGCGGGGTTCCTCTACATGGTCAGCGACGCGATCAACCCCGGCGTCGTTCGCATCCCTCTCGACCCGAGCACCGGCATCCCGACGACGGGGCCGCTCGCCGACGGTGGCTTCGCGAGCCTCACGCTCAGCGGCGCCGGTAACTGCGTCGAGGCGGTGGTGAGCGCGGACGGGCAGCTCTACACGTCGTGCAGTCAGAACCAGAAGATCCACGCCGTGGGGGAGAGCGCGGACGGCGGCCTCACGTCGCTCGGATCGGCGACGGTCGGCGTGGCGCCGCTCGCGGTCACGACGCACCCGAACGGCAAGTTCGCCTACTCGGCGACCTTCAGCGCGGCCGACCTCCACACCTACGCCATCGCGCCGGACGCGGGGCCCACGGCTGTCGGGAGCGCCCTCACCATCAGCGCGTCGTGTCGCTCGTTCGTCTTCGAACCCACGGCGAACGTTCTCTTCGCGGGCTGCGACGGGAAGATCGTCGCCCTGTTGATTGACGCCGTTACTGGCGCGCCCACGCTCCTCGGCAGCGTGTTGGCGGGCACCGACTCCGGGTACTCGATGGCGATCGTGACGCCGCCGCTCTGAACGCGCAGGGAATCGGGCTTTTCTTGCGGCTGCGTCTCCTGCGTCGCAGGGTGCGACCGGGCGACCGCACCGCGGTCGTGCGATCTCGCGCGCTTCGGACGCTCTGGCGTTGGCACCCGAATCGCAACACCGGTTCGCATGCTCCGTCCCATCAAGCTCTTCGGGTGGCTCACCTTGGGCGTGCTCTCCGGCGCGTGCACCGACTCCGCGGATGAAGTCGAGGTCGCCCGCGCACGCGATGGCGCGCCGTCGGTCGCGCCCTCGGTCAGCGCCCCCGCGGAAGGCAGCGGGCGCGCGGGGGATGCCGGAGCACCGGTCGCTTCGGGCTCGGGCACCGGGACGCCAAGCGTCGACGGCGCTGCGCCGCCCAGCGACGCAGGCTCCTCAGTCACTGCCGATGCGTCGCTCGTGACGCCGCTCCCCGCGTTGCCATACGGAAGCGCGGCGCTCGCCGTCGATGGCGTGAGCGGCGCGTACGACGGCGTGCACGATCGCACGTGGGTACGCGCTGCTTGAACCCGCGTTATGGACGAGTGCCGCGGGGTGACGCAGAGTCGGGAGCGTGGAGGCGCGATCAGCTTGGCGAGGGTTGCTGTTCCGCGGGAGCCGGCACGGTCACGTGGCCGATGGGCAGGTCGAG
>JBGAJR010000119.1:0-5648 GCA_044224815.1 Polyangiaceae bacterium | reverse complement strand
AGCACCTTGAGCTTCTTCGCGAGCGCGACGTTCTCGGGCGAATCGGGCGGACCGAGGTGCCCATCCGCGAGGGCGCTCATGATGCGCTCGATCTCGGCGGTCGTCAGCGGGACGCCGACCATCTCGGTGGCGGTGATCCGTGCCATGGCTCGATTCTATCGCACCGTCATTGCTTGAGCGCGTAGCAGGACCCGGCGGTCAGCTTGCAGATGATGCGGTAGACCGCGACCTTCCCGCAGCCGCTCACGTAGAAGAGGCGGTTCCCGGCGGACCGCACGTCGAGCGAGGCGCCGGGGCACGCGAGATCTTTCGCCCCCGCCTCGCGCGCGACGGGCTCTCGATCCTTGGCGTCGACGCAGCCCGCTCCGAGGAGAGCGATCAGAACGGCGAAGACCGAGACGTGGCTCGGAGAGGCGAGCGTCGAGGGCACCACTCTCCGAGGAGACCGCGTCTCGCGGCGATAGAGAAGGCCCGATTGGCTCGACTCCGTCAGCGCGAGGTCGGGGACGGGTGACCGTCGACGCGCCCTTGGAAGACGAAGTACGGCGGCTCGCACACGCCGGTCCGCACGTCGCGATCGTTTTTCGCGTAGATGCGAGCACACGCGTAGTCGTCACGGCACGGGTTCGCCTCGTCGCAGGCGCGCGACGTCGTGGGCCGCACGTCGTCGGCCAAGCACTCGTCGAACGGACGCCGCAGCTCGAAGAGGCACTTGTTGAAGCCGCCGAGCGGGCCCGAGCCGAACGGCACGCCGGCGCAGATGGTCCCGTCGCCGAGCGGCTCGCCCACGGCCTCGCAGCGCTTCTGGCACATGCCGTCGGGAAACCCTTTGCCGCTGCGGAGGAAGCACGTCGCTCCTCCCGCGCACTCGAGCTCGCGCGTGGACGCGGTGTCGCGCAGCGGATCGACCGAGGCTTTGACCTTCGAGTCTTCGCACGCGTCGCCGAAGCCGGGCGTGCCGGCGGGCATGCAGTGACCGAGGACGTCGTCGTCCACGCGCTTGCACACGAATCGCGACTGGCAACGGAAGTCGGCGAAGCCGGGATCGGCGCCGAGCGAGCAGTGGCCGCCGTATCCCACCGGCTCGCCGGAGGCGTGGTCGGGGGCGTTTCGCTTGGGCGTCGGAGCGCCCGCCGCGAGCGCCCGCACGAACGCCGCGCGCCACTTCACGGCGTCGAGGAGGTGTGGCGACGCGCCGACGAAGAGCGCGTTCAAGCGCATCGTGCCCTGGCGCTCCTCGCCGAGGAGGTGGAAGCCCGCGATGCCGCGCGACTGGTGGCACCCTTGGCAAGTGATGCCGTCGAGCTTGTGGAGCAGCGCCTTGGGGCTCGCGATCGTGCTCCGGCCCGCGAGATCGAGCGCGGCGAGCTCTCGCTCGTCGATGAGGGCCGAGAACGGCTTGTTCGCGGCGCGGGCGGCGGCGCGCGGCGCGACGCTGATCGCCTCGGTGGCGAGCAGCTCGGCGGGCACGCGCGCGGTTCCGCGGTCGATGTCGTCGAGGCTCGACTTGACCCACTCGAGGAGACGCGCGCGGCCGGCCGCATCGAGGTCGAGGCGCGGAGTATCGTCGAGCGGGATCGCAGTGAGGCCCGAGGCGCCGACGGAGAACGCGCGAAGCGTGTATTCTGCATGTCCGCCCATGTCCGGTCGCACCGCGGACGGCCAGCGCACGCGCTGGTAGTCGACCTCCACGCGGCTCGGGCGGAGTGTCCCCGCGAGCGGGCCTTGGAGGAGCTCCGCTCCGCGGTCCGAAGCCTCCGCCACGCGCATCCACTTCTCGGCGACAGTGCGGCATCCCTGACCATCGTCGGGGGTGGGGACGAGCACGTTCATGGTGAACGGGAGGCGGGACTCGACGCGCGACGTGCCCGACGTGGTCGAGTACGCGAGTCGATAGATGAAGTGGGTCTCGCCGCAGCCGCCGCGGAACATCAGGTCGACGCGGTTGGTCACACCCACGAGCTCGAGGCGAGCCTTGTCCCATGTGAGCCACGCGTCCTCGAAGAGCCGGTGACCGAACGCGAATCCCTTCCCGGAGTCGCGATCGCTGGACTTCAGCCCGGTGATGTCGGCGCGCACGGCGGCGGCGAGATCGCGGAACGCCGGCGAGGTCGCGGCGAGCTCGGCGAGCGAGGCGCCGCTCCCGCCCAGAATCTGCGCGGCCGAGAAGCTCGCTTCGAGCTGGGCGATCGTGCGCGGATCTTTGACCAGCACCTCGGGAGAGACGTCCGCCGTCGTGACGTCGGAGACGAGCGCGTCCTCGGAGGACGGCTCGACGGTCGGTTCATCCGGGGTGCTCGCGCAGGCGGCGAGCGCGGCGCTGGCGAGAAGGGCAATAAGCGAAGAGCGAAGCATGCTGATGCGGACTGCAGCGGGCATGCCCGCGAACGTCACTGTCCGTGCGGGGCTGATTTCGACCGGGGCGTGCATGGATTCCGCGAGCTCTGCATGTTTGCAGTGCGCACGGAATGCGTTGCCGGCTGGGCTCAGGGTGATCCACGACCTGGATGAGCCGATCGCGCCACCGGCGCCGAATGGCGCGCGCAGACGTCATCGCGTCGCCATCGAGTCGTGGGCGCGTTTGGCACTGCGCGCGCGAACCACGAGGATGGTGAGCCCCGCGGCCACGAGCGCGACTGCCGTGACACGCCCGGTGCTCGCGTAGTCGCCCCACGCACCGCGCGTTGCGTCACCCCGCAAGGACTCGATCGAGAAGCGCACGAATCCTTCGAGCACGAGCCAAAGCGCCGCGCGCCGACCGCTCGCGGGCCCGACGCGATCGTGGCCGGAGGGCACGAAGCTCCGCGCGAGGAGCACTGACAGCGCGAGGTGAACGCCGCCGTCGAGGAGCTGGACCGGGAAGAGCGGCACGTCGAGCGGGACGTGCGTGAGATCGCGCGCGACCTCACTCGTGAAGACGACGTGGAGCGGCCCGTCGTAGCCGATGCCCCAGCAGCAGCCGGCGAAGAAGCAACCGAAGCGGCCGATGCCTTGGCCGAGCGCGACCGCGGGCGCGGCGCAATCGAGCGTCGTCAGGTACGAGATGCGGAGGCGTCGCGCGACCCACACGCAAAACGCGAGCCCCGCCACGACCGCGCCGTGAATGGCGCCTGCCGATTGGGTGACGCTCGTCGTCGCGCCGAGAAGACGATCGACGGCGAGCCCCAGCACCTTCGCGCCCAAGACGCCTGCGAGCACGAGGAGGAGCGCGGCCCCGAGCGCCTCCTCGCGTCGCACGCCGATGCGCGATGTCTCGCGCACGAAGAGCGCGAGTGCCGCGAAGACGGCCAGCGTGAGGAGCACGCCGTAGCTGCCGAGCCGAAGCTGCGCGTCGCCGACCGACCACGTCACCAGAATCGGATGCATGATCGCTTCGGGCGCGCAGCGTCGAGCTCGAGGTCGGCGCCACGTGAGCGGCGCCGAGCGTGGTTCAGCCGAGCTTGAACGAGACGAGGGTGAGCGTCCACTTGGAGACGTCCATTCCCGCGTCGCCGGAGTCGGCCCCGGCATCCTTCGTCTGGTTGCTGTTCATGCGGAGCTGCAGGGTGCGCGCCCCGACCGAGCCGGCGTCGCCGGCGTCACCAGCATCCACGATCAAGCGAACCTTGAGCGTCACCAACTGATCGACGGGAATCCCGGTCACGGTGTTGTCGGTGACCGTGCCCGCCGAGATGCTCACGATCTCGTAGTCGGGGCGAAGCATGACGTTGTACGTCGAAGTGCCCGGATCGAAGTTCACGAACATCGTGACGGCGGCGTCCTCGGGGTCCGTGGTCGGGGTCGCCGCGCAGGTGTCGGCCGCGGCGGTGAGCGCGACGTTCACGCTGTAGAAGCTCGGAGAGCCGTCGGGACCAATGGCGCCGGGGATCACGGTGCAGAGCGGTCCGGCATCGGCCGCATCGACCACGTCGACGAGGTTGGCGTCGGTCACGTCGGGGCCGGCGTCCACCACGGGCGTGGCGGTGTCCGGAACGTTGGCGTCGGGGAGCGTCGCGTCGGGCTGCCCGGCGTCGAAGGTCTCGCGAGGTAGAGGAAGCGACGGTTCATGAAAGTTCCTTGCGTCGCGGCGTGCGACGGACCGGCCACCGTAGCACAACCGTACGCCCTCCCGATGCACGATTCCCGCGCTCCCTTGTGGTACTTGCCCGAGCATGGGCCCGATCTCACGTCCGACGCGCGCCGCGATCTTCGCGGCCTCGTTCGCACAAGCGTGGGTCTTCGCTTGGGGAGCGCGTGCCCTCCCGTCCGGGTCGGCGCCATTTGCGATCGCCTTCGCCCTCGCGTGCGCGATCGTCGCCGCGCTCGACGGCGCCACGGCGCTCGCGGCGGCTACCGGGCACGTCGCCTTCTTGCGTGCCGCTTGGCGCGCGTCGTCGCTGGCGTCGCTCGCGTTCTTCGCGGGAGCGACGTGGGTCATTTTCACGAGCGCTTGGTACGTCGACACGCTCTTTCGCGGGCTCGGGCCGGGCATCGCGATAGGTCTCGTCGCCGTCTGGGGTCTCGTCTTTCTCGTGACCGTGCCGATGGCGGCGTGGGGCCTCGTCCGCACGCGCTCGAACGGTGCGCCTCCCAGCGGCCGCGGCGCGATCACGACGGCCATCGTCTTTATGCTCGCGTCCGGCGTCGCGGTCGCGGCGAGCGCGCGAGAAGCCCGCGCGGCGCGCGCACTCCCCGCGCCGAGCGCGGAGGGCGAGGACGTCGTCGCGCGACTCCAGCGCGTCGTGCAACGCGTGGGGATGCGCGCCCCGTGGCAGCGCTCGCTCGGCCTCGTTGGTCCGGCGACGTGTCCCACGCCTCCGGGCGGCGCGCGTTGGACGCTCCTCGTGACGCATCTCACCCGCGCGCAGCAGTCGGTTGCGACGTGCCTGTCCGCGAGCTCGGCCTCCGATCTCGAAGAGGCCTTCACCAACCTGCTTCGCGGCCGCGCGCTCGCGCTCCCCATGACGATCGACCTCGTGACCGGGGTCCAACCGATCGAGCCCTCGCTCTCGTGGCTCGACGCGCTGAAGCTCCGCCCCGGATTGGACGGCGTGTGCGATGGCGCGCGGTGCCTCGCGCCGTGGCAGCTCGTAGCGCGCGATCGCTTCATGAGCGCGTCGCTCGGCGTCGATGCCGATGCGCGCCTCGGCGTCGACGGCGCCGCGGTGCGCGCCGATCTCGGCGCGAGCGGTGTCGGTCTCGCCGGGCTCGCGCGCATCGAGACGCAGACGTTCTCCGTCGACGCGTCGCTCTCGCTCGTTCCGATCCATCGGATGCGCGCACCGCGCTCGGAGCCGAGCGCCGCGCCCGCGCTGTCGGCCGCAGAGGCCGCCGCGCGCGCCTACGTCGTTCGCAGCGTCGGCGCCGACGGCGCTCTCCGGTATCAGCTCGATCCGTTCACTGGAAAATCGAGCGACGAGCCCACGCCGATCGCGCGTCAGGCCGGCGTCGCGATGGCGCTCTGCGAGCTCGGTCCCACCGGCCGCCGCGAGGACGACGAATCCACCATCGGCGCGGCCACACGAGCGATCGACGCGCTCGCGAGCCGCGAGCGAGGGCTCGGCGACGGCGCGGTCCTCACTCCTTCGGCGGAGGACATCACGCTGACGACGGTGGCGTTGCCGATCGTCTCGCTCCTCTCGTGCCGCGCGCTGGTCGGCGAGCGGCAC
>JBGAJR010000008.1:0-248944 GCA_044224815.1 Polyangiaceae bacterium | reverse complement strand
CAGAAGTTCGGTGAGGTGGCGGTCGCGCTCGGGTTCTTGACCAAAGAGAAGCTCGGCGAAGCCCTTCGCGAGCAAGTGCGCTGGCGCATCGTGCGGGCGCTGCAGCGAGAGAACGCGGAGTATCGCTTCGAAGAGGGGGCCCAGCGTCCGGGAGCCGGGCGTCACGACCTCTCACTCGACGCGATCATCTTCGACGCGGTGCGCTGGTTCGAAGGTGAGCGTCGTCGCGCGGCAGTCGAAGGCCGCGGGCCGTTCTACGTCGCGCTGCGCGGGCAGCCCAACGCGGTGGCGCGTCGCTTCGGCATGACGCCCGAGGAGCAGAGCGCGCTCGAGACCATCGACGGGACGGAGACGGTGGCTGATCTGACCGCGGTCGACTCCTCCGAGACGGGCGTCGATCTCGCTTCGATCGTGGTCGCCTTGACGCTGGCCGGAGTCGTCGAGCTCTCCGACGCGCCGCGCGTGCGTCCTGAAGGGGCGCCGCGTGCGCCCTCGCGCCCGCCGCCGCCCACGCGCGCGTCGGAGCCGCCGCGCGCCAATGATCGCATCGCGCGCACCGTCGCTCGGCTCAAGAAGGCGCAGGCGCGCATGCCGTCGGTGGCGCCCGAAGAGCGCAAGCCGGAGAATGAGCGCGAGGCGCGCGTCTTGGCGGAGCAGTGCTTCCAGCACGGGGTGATTCACTTGCGTGCGAATCGCTTGCAGCAAGCGGTGCCGCTCCTCCGCCGCGCCTTCGGCCTCATGCCGAAGAACCTCGAGTACGAGCTCTACGCGATGTGGACCGAGGTCCGCGTTCATCGCGACAAGCCGACGGCCGCGCAGCTCGCGGCGCTCCGCAACATCGCGGTCGCGGCCATCCGTCAGGATCCGAACCTCGCCTTCGCCTACTACGTGCTCGGCCACGTGACCTTGCTCGAGGGCTCGGAGGTGATGGCCAAGCGCCACTTCACGCACGCGCTGCGGCTCGATCCGGAGGCGATCGACGCCGAGCGTCACATCCGCGTGCTCAAGCGTCGCGAGGCGCGTGGCGCGTCGCGCGTGCCGCAGCAGGTCCGGCGCTCGCGCCCGCCGTCACGACCGCCGCCGCCCCCGCCGACTCAGTCGAGCGGACAAGCCGTGGCGCGCGTCGCCCTCAAGAAGGCGTCGCTCGACGAGGTCGGCAAGCGACCGTCTCTTCCGACTCCTTCGACGCCGTCCGTGGCGCCGGCTCCCGCTCCGATCGACGCGGCGGCGGCCGAAGCCGCGAGCGTCGACGACGCTTCCTTCGTCCTCTACGCGAAGGTGCAGAAGACGCTCGAGCTCCCCGCGCGGCTCAAGACGCCACTTCCTGGCGCCGTGAGCGCGATGGAAACGCCGGTCGCGCCCGAGGTGGCGATTCCCGACGCTGCGCGCGGGCCGAACGCGCGCGATCGCTCGCCGCTTCCGGAAGGACCGTCGTCGCTCACGGGCATCGCTCGCAGCGAGGACGCCGAGCGCGCTTCGCCGCCCCCGCCCGACGCACCCAAGATCGCGGCGACTCCGCGCGCGGCCAATGGTCGCGCCGGGCTCTACGCCGGGGCTGGAATGACCGCGGCGGTGCTCGTCATCGCGTTTGCGATGTTCGGCGTCCGCGCTTCGCGAGCGCCGACGCTCGCCACCTCACCGAGCTCCGCGATGACGGCTCCACCGAGCGTCGCGGTGGCGGCACCGCCGACCCCGTCGGCTCGCCCAGGCGTCGTGGCGAGCGCGGCGATCGCGGTCGCGTCTGCGCCACCCAGCGCCGCGACGGCGCCGCCCGTCGCGTCGAGCGCTCCGACGGCTCCGATCGCGAGCGCGCCGCCCATCGCGAGCGCGCCGCGCGCTGGGACGACCGAAGGTGGCACCGGCACGGTCGTCCTTCCGAAGTGGGCGATGCAGAGGCGTGTGTACGTCGACGGTCGTCTGATCGGTGATGGCCCCGAGAAGCTCGTCGTTCCGTGCGGCACTCGTGAGGTGAAGATCGGCTCGAGCGGCAAGCCCAAGACGATCGCCGTGCCGTGTGGTGGTACCGTCGACTGGTGAGGCCCCGATGTCGAACGACCGCGTCTTGCTCGTCGACGATGAGCCCGATCTCTCTCGGCTCGTCGCATTCAACCTGAAAGAGGCCGGGTTCGACGTCGTCGTGGCGGCGACGGCCGGTGAAGGTCTCGCCAAAGCGCACGCGGAGCGTCCGCTCGTCGCGATCCTCGACGTGATGCTCCCCGACTTCTCGGGCATCGAGCTCCTCACGAAGATGCGCGCCGACGACGCGCTCTCCGACGTCGGCATCCTGATGCTCACCGCGCGGGGGGACGAGCAGGATCGAGTGGCCGGCTTCGAGCAGGGCGCAGACGACTACGTCGTGAAGCCCTTCAGCGTCAAAGAGCTCGTGCTGCGGGTGCGCGCCCTGGCGCGTCGGTCCCATGAGCGGCAGGCGGCCCGCGCCGCCGCGCCGAGCTCGCAGCAAAGCGCGCCGCTCAAGTGGCGAGGACTCGCGGTCGACGTCGCTTCGCACCGCGTCTACCTGGACGGCCAAGAGGTCCTCCTCCGCCCGCTCGAGTTCAAGCTCATCACCGTGCTCCTCGAGCGTCCGACCCACGTGTTCTCGCGCGCGCAGCTGCTCGAAGAGGTGTGGGGGACCTCGGGAGAGATCAACACGCGCACCGTCGACACTCACGTGCGGAGGCTGCGCGACAAGCTCGGCGCGCTGGCCGACGCGGTCGAGACCGTGCACGGCTTCGGCTACCGGCTGCGCGCCGAACGCGAGGCGTGAGCCATGTTTCGCGCGCTCACGTTCCGCGCGAAGCTCCTCGCGAGCTACGTGTCGCTGGTCGTTGCCGTCGTTGCCGTAGCCGTGCTCCAGCTCGATCGCTCGCTCGGCGCGGAGCTGCGCCAGAAGCTCGACCAGAGGCTCGAGCAACAGGCGCTCGGCGCCGCGCAGTGGGGCGTCGGCGAGGGACGCAAGCACCCGGAGAAGATCGCCTCGCGACTCGCAAAAGTGCTCAGCGTCGACGTCACGATCTTCGACGACAAGGGCCACGCCGTCGGCGACTCGAGCCCCGAGCCCGTCGGAGAGGGTGACGTCGGGCCGGAGGTGGAGGCGGCCGTCGCGGGGCGCGTGGGTCGCGCCTCCCGTCCCAGTCGCCAGACCGGTGTCGACAGCTATTACGTCGCCGTCCCTGGCGAAGGCGGCTGGATCATTCGCTTGTCGGTCCCGCTCTCGGACATCCAAGCGACGGTGACGAGCATGCGCTCTCGGCTCCTCGTGGCGGCTGGCCTCGCGCTCATCGCCGCGATCGCGCTCGGCCTCTTCGCCGCCCGCGTCATGGCGAGCCCGCTTCGCGCCATGACCGAGTCCGCGCAGCGCATCGCCGCCGGAGACTTCGACATTCGTCTTCCGCCCGCCGCGCCCGACGAGTTCGGCATGCTCTCCGAGTCGCTCACTTCGCTCGCGCGTCAGCTCCGCGCGCGCATCGGCGAGCTCGTGAAAGAGCGCGACCGGCTTCGCGCCATCCTCGCCGGAATGGCCGAAGGGGTGCTCGTGCTCGACCGTGACGCTACGGTGGTGATGGCCAACCCGAGCGCGGCCACCATCTTGAAGAAGGACGGATCGCTCGAGGGCGAGAAGCTCTCGACCATCGTCGACGACGCTGCCATTCGCGCGTTCGTCGAAGACGGGCTCGCCGCCGGCGCGACGCGCGAAACGGAGATCGAAGACGCGAACGAGCGCTCGACCGCGGTGTACGTGACTCCCCTCGAAGACCGCGCCGGCGGCGGCCTCGTGTGCGTCTTGCGCGACATGACGCCGATCCGGCGCGTGCTCACGATGCGCCGTGACTTCATGGCCAACGCGTCACACGAGCTGCGCACGCCGGTCGCCGCGATCCAGGGCTACGCGGAGACTCTCCTCAAGGGAGGTGTGCCGGCGATCGAGGAGCGCCAATTCCTCGAGACCATCCATCGCCACGCGCGCCGGTTGGCAGGCCTCGTCGACGACGTGCTGCGCCTCTCCGAGCTCGAGGACCGCCCCGACGGCGCCGTCAAGCGCGAGTCGGTCAACGTCTCGGGCGTCGCGTCGCTCGTCGCCGACACGGTTCGATCGCGCGCGTCGCGAGTCGGCGTCGCGGTCGACGTCGACGTCGCGCCCACGCTCGCCGTCATGGCCGACGAGACGAGCCTCGAACAGGTGCTCGAGAACTTGGTCGACAACGCCGTCAAGTACGGTCGCGAAGGCGGACACGTACGCGTCAGCGCCGCCGATGCCGCCGATCGCGATCGCGTCCTCATCACGGTCGCCGACGACGGCCCGGGGATCGAAGAGCGCCATTTGAGCCGCCTCTTCGAGCGCTTCTATCGCGTCGATCCGAGCCGCTCTCGCGATCGTGGCGGCAACGGCCTCGGTCTCGCGATCGTGAAGCAGCTCGTCGAGTCGATGGGCGGCGAGGTGCGGGTCGAGAGCAAGGTCGGGACGGGCACGACCTTCCGCGTCGAGCTCTCGCGCGCGGGTGCTTGAGCGCCCGACGAGGCACAACTCGACACAGTCGATCGGGGCGATGACGCGGCCTTTCGCCTGGAGCACGCCAGGCACGCGGGATGCTTTCGCGGTCGCATGCGCGCCGTCGTCGCCCTCCTCTCCGTCGTCTTCTCCGCCATGGTGGTGCCCGCTTGCGGTGGTGCCGTCCTCGGGGACGGTCTCTCCGTCGCGGGCGGAGATGCGGGGCCGTCCATCACCGGCGAGAAGCGGCGCGACGCCGGCGTCGGCATCGTCGAAGCGGGGGTGACCTCGAGCAAGTGTGCGGTCGGCGAACGGTGCAGCCCCGGGGCGACGTGCCGTCCGTGCCTCGACGAGTGCGACGGGCGCTGCTCGCCGCTCGCGTGCGCGAACGGCCGCTACGCGCCGATACCGTCTCCGCTGCCGCCGCGCTGCGTGGCCGACGCCGGCGTCGACCCGCCGCCGACCTGCACGCTCCCGCCGGTCGACGTCGCGGTGTGCTCGGTCGACCAGGACTGCCTCCGCATCGACAAGGGGTGCTACTGCGGCGCGCGGCCCGTCTTCGCGGTCAACATGGGCTACGCGGCCATCGTCGCGAAGTGCGAGATCGAGTCCGGACTGTCCTGCGGGCTCGAATGCGCCGTGATGTCGTCGTTCCGCTCCGACGACCCGAATGGCGGCTTCGTCGCCGATCGCGATCGCGTGGTCGCCTACTGCGATCAGACCGGCGAGAGCGGCCAGTGCCGTACGCGCATTCAGTAGAGTCTCGCGCGTCGCCGGCTTAACAGCGCCTTTGCCCACCGCCGCACCGGGCCAAAACGTTGCTGCGCCGTGAAATGAACGTGCTAAGCCGCCCGGGCTCGCGGCGCTCCGCGGGCCAAGGAGTGACGATGTCCCGGTGGTCTTGGGGTTTCTGCGTGCTTCCCGCCCTCGTGGCCTGCAGCGCGGCCGGCCGTGACATCGCCACCGGCGGAGACGCGGGCGCCGCGTCGGCCACGTCGCCGTCCCCCTCGGGGACGGGCTCGTCCAGCAATGTCGCCGGGAATGACGGCGGCACGGCGAACGCGCCCAAGGTCGACGAGGTCTACGGCCACAGCGGCACCGACCTCTATCGGCTGAACCCGATCACCAAGGCCGTCTCGCTCGTTGGCTCGTTCGAGGGGTGCCAGTCGGGAGTGATCGACATCGCGCTCGATCAAGACTCCAACCTCTACGGCACCACCACCAAGGCGCTCTACCGCATCGACCGGAATACTGCAGTCTGCACGAAAATCGCGAGCGGCGACTATCCGAACTCGCTCTCGTTCGTGCCCAAAGGGACCGTCGATCCGAGCGACGAAGCGCTGGTCGGCTACAACGACGACGTCTACGTCCGCATCGACACCCAGAACGGCAAGGTCACGACCTTGGGCTCGCTCGGTCAGGGCTACAAGTCGAGCGGCGACATCGTGTCGGTCATCGGCGGCGGCACTTACCTCACCGTGAAGGGGAAGGGGTGCGCCGATTGCATCGTCGAGGTCGACCCCTCCACCGGTGCGATGAAGAAGAAGCTCGGCACCCTCGACCACCAAGACGTCTTCGGTCTCGCGTTCTGGGCCGGCTCGGCCTACGGCTTCGATCTCAGCGGCCAGCTGTTCGAGGTCGACCTCTCCGGCGGCACCGTGCAAACGAAGCCGATCGGCATCCCCAAGGCGCCGGCCGATCTCAGCTTCTGGGGCGCCGGCTCCACCACGGCCGCGCCCGTCACGGCCGTCAAGTAACGAAAAGCCCGCGAAATCGGTCCGCGGCTGGCCTGACGCAACGCATCCTCGGGATTGCAACGGGGGCCCGTCGCGCTAAGGTCTCGCGCGTGCGGGATCTCTTGGTGTGCGGCGCGGCCTTCGGTGCCTTCGCCCTCGGGGCGGTGTGCCTGGGCGCGTGCGCGTCGTCCGATCGTGGCCTCACGCGCAGTGATGCCGGCGGGCCGGTAGAGGCCGGCAGCATCGTCATCTCCGGCAACGACGGCGCCGTCACGCCCGTCGGTGGTGCCGAGGTCTTCGGTCACAGCGACACCGCGCTCTACCGGCTCGACCCCGAGTCCAAGGCCGTGACCGTCGTGGGCAACTTCCAAGGTTGCTACGACATCCTCGACATCGCCCTCGACGAGGACTCGAACATGTACGGCGCGAGCGAGACCGCGCTCTACGCGATCGACAAGCGCACCGCGACCTGCACCCTCCTCAAGGAGGGCTCGAAGTATCCGAACTCTCTCTCCTTCGTTCCCAAGGGCACCGTCGACGCGAACGTCGAGGCGCTCGTCGGCTTCGTCGACAGCGCGTACTACCGCATCGACACGTCGACCGGCGTGAAGACTCCGATCGGCACCATGGGGTCCAATTACCGATCGAGTGGCGACATCGTGTCCGTCAAAGGAGGCGGCACCTACGTCACCGTGCTCGGCAGTGGCTGTCACGACTGCCTCGTCGAGATCGATCCTCGAAACGGGAGCATCAAGAAGAACTTTGGTCCGCTCGGCTACCAAGATGTCTTCGGCCTCACGTTCTGGGCCGGCAGCGCCTACGGGTTCACCAACGGCGGTCAGCTCTTCGAGATCAAGTTCGGCGCCACCAGCGTCACGACGTCGGTGATCCCGGTGCCCAACGCTCCGAGCGGTCTAAAGTTCTGGGGGGCGGGCTCGACCACCGCTGCGCCGCTCACCATTCGATGAGCCCGCATCGGCAGATCGCGCCGACGCCGGCGGAGACCGAGAGCCTCTACACGGAGCTCAAGCGCTACGTGGGCTTCTGGCCGCTCGTCGACGGACCGCTCCTCCGCGAGGCCCACCCGATCGTCGCGCCGCACTTCGAGCGCATCGCCCAGGAGTTCTACGACCGAACGCGCGCGCACGAAGAGGCGCACGCCGTTTTCGCCGACGAAGACCAAATCTCGCGACTCCAGCGCTCGCTCGTCCGCTGGATGGAGCGCGTCTTCACCGGACCGCACGACGAAGCCTACTTCGAGCAGACGCTGAAGATCGGCCGCGTCCACGCTCACCTCGAGCTCCCGCAGCGCTACATGCTCACCGCGATGTCGCTGGTTCGTAACGAGCTCGAACGCATCGTCTTCGGCGCCGCGGCAAGCGACGCGGCGCGGCTCGTGCCGTCCATCCACCGCGCGCTCGATCTCGAGCTCGCCGGAATGCTCGAATCGTATCGCCACGACTACATGGCGCGCCTGGAGCTCCGCCACCACGAGACCAATCAGGCGCTGCAGCGAACCGAGCACCGCTACGTCAACGCCGTCGAGCTCGCCAACGTGCTCGTGGTGGGCGTCGACATGGACGGGCGCATCCTCCTCTTCAATCGCGAGGCGGAGCGCGTCAGCGGCTGGGTGCGCGAGGAGGTCCTCGGTTCCCCGTTCCACGAGATCCTGGCCAACGACGAAGGGCAAATGAAGTCGATCGTCGGCGGTATCGTCTCCGGTCGCACGTCGACGGGCGTCGTCGTCGAAAGCACGCTCAAGACGCGGGGCGGGAAGGTCCGCGAGCTCCGCTGGCAGCTCGCGCATGCTCCGTCCAAGGACGACGAGGTCGCGCTCTTCGCCATCGGAACCGACGTCACCGAGGAACGCCAGCGCGAGGACCAGGCGCGCCAGCAGGAGAAGCTCGCCGCGGTGGGCACGCTCGCTGCCGGCCTCGCCCACGAGATCCGAAACCCGCTCAACGGGGCGCAGCTCCACATCTCGTTCCTCGCGCGCTCTCTCAAGAAGAGCGGCAACAGCGATCCCGACATGCAGGAAGCCGTCCAGGTCGTCGGCGACGAGATCAAGCGACTCGCGGTGCTCGTGAGCGAGTTCCTCGACTTCGCTCGGCCCAAGCCGCTCACGCGGCGCACGATCGGCGCGCGTGCCTTGTCGGAGCGCGTCGTGAACCTCGTGTCGCAAAAGGCGGAAGGCGCCGGCGCCAACCTCGTAGCCGACTTGCCTCCGCACGAGGTGGAGTTCGAGGGCGACGGCGGGAAGCTCGAGCAGGTTCTGCTCAACTTGCTGCATAATGCAATCGAAGCCGTCCAAGCGAGCGGCGGCGGAACCGTGACCTTGCGCGTGCGCCAAAAGCCGCGCGACGTTCTCTTCGAGGTCGAGGACGACGGACCGGGCCTCCCCAACTCCGATGCGCCGATCTTCGATGCGTTCTTCTCCACCAAGCCGCAGGGGACCGGGCTCGGGCTCTCGATCAGTCACCGCATCGTGACCGACCACGGGGGCGAGATCAGCGTGGATTGTCGGCCGGGTCGGACCATCTTCCGGTTCACCATCCCGCTCCTCACGCGCTGAGCCGGCGCGCGGCGCGCGGGCGTGGGCGACAAGGTGGGGGAGGCGCGATATGCTCCCGCCCGCATGAAGGCACGGATCCTCGTAGTCGACGACGAGCAGAGCGCGCGCACTGGTCTCGAGCGCCTCCTCAAGCAAGAGGGGTACACGGTGGAGCTCGCGGCCGACGGGCCCGCGGCGCTCGCCGCCGCCGCGGACCAATCGCCCGACATGGTGATCACCGACCTCAAGATGCCGGGCATGGACGGCCTCGAGCTCATCGCCAAGCTGCGCGAGACGCACCCGGACCTTCCGGTGATCGTCGCCACGGCATTCGGTGACGTGAGCTCGGCGGTGGAGGCGATGCGCGCCGGCGCCGACGACTACATCACGAAGCCGATCGACATCGAGACGCTCATCCTCGCGATGGAGCGGAGCCTGCAGCGGCGCGATCTCCGCATCGAGACCGAGAACCTGCGGCGGCAGATCCGCGAGCGCGACGGCGAAGGGCTCCAGGGGCTCATCGGCGCGAGCCCGGCGATGCAGAAGGTCTATCGCACCGCGCGTCAGGTCTCGCCGTCGCGTGCGACGGTGCTCATCACCGGCGAGAGCGGCACGGGCAAGGGCGAGCTGGCCAAGGCCGTCCACGATCTGAGCCCGCGCGTGAAGCAGCCGTTCGTGACCGTGCACTGCGCGGCGCTCGCCGAGTCGCTGCTCGAGAGCGAGCTCTTCGGCCACGAGAAGGGCTCCTTCACCGGCGCCGAGCGTCGCCGCATCGGGCGCTTCGAACAGGCGAGCGGCGGCACACTGTTCCTCGACGAGATCGGTGAGGTGCCGCTCCAGACCCAAGTGAAGCTCCTGCGTGTCCTTCAAGAGAGGAACTTCGAGCGCGTGGGCGGCAACGATCTCGTGAGCGTGGACGTGCGCCTCATCGCGGCCACCAACCGCAACCTCGCTCAAGACGTGCGCGACGGACGCTTCCGCGAGGACCTTTATTACCGACTCAACGTCGTGAACGTCGAGATGCCGCCGCTCCGCGTGCGAGGCAGCGACGTCATGGTGCTCGCGATGCACTTCCTCCGGAAGTTCTCGCTCGAGAACCACAAGCGCATCGAAGGGTTCACCGACGCAGCACGGGCGGCGATCCTCAACTATCGCTGGCCCGGCAACGTGCGTGAGCTCGAGAACGCGATCGAACGCGCGGTGGTCCTCACCGAGGGAACCCAAGTCGACGTCGACGTGCTCCCGTTCGACGTGGCGCCGGCCATCCAGGGATCGATTCGCATCCCCGGCTCGACGATGTCGGAGATCGAGAAGCACGCGATCCTGACCACGCTCGAGTCGTGCGAGGGCTCGACTGCCAAGGCGGCGGAGATCCTCGACATCAGCGTTCGGACCATTCAGTACCGGCTCCACGAGTACGGTCTCGCCACCAAGAAGGCCGAGCCGAAAGGCTGATCGGCGCGCTCAAGTCGCCGCGCGGCGCGCCGTTCTCTCGGGACGAGCATGTTGCGCGTTTTGTTCGTCGACGACGATCCGTTTTTCCTCGAGTCCCTGCGCCTTCGGCTCGCCGAGCACGTCGACCGGTGGGACATGTCGTTCGCAGAAGGGCCGGAGGCCGCGGAGGCCGCCCTCCTTCGGAAGAACTTCGACGTCGTCGTCTCCGACGTGCACATGCCGCTCGTCGATGGGCCGGAGCTCCTCGCGCGCGTGCGCGAGGCAGCGCCCCGGACCGGACGGGTCATCCTCACGACTGACTCCGATACCGAGACAGTCAGCCGCTGTGCGGCGGTCGCTCACCAAATGCTCTCCAAGCCTGCGCCGTTGTCGCACCTCGAGGCCGCCGTGGAGGCGGCGTACCGGCTGCGGGCCTCGTGCGCCAGCATGGAGATGCGGCGCGCGCTGGGCGTGATCGACCACCTCCCGACACCGCCTGCCCTCTACCTCGAGCTTCGCACTGCGCTTGACGCAGCGGACGTGGACCTCGACCGTGTGGGCGCGATCGTGTCCCGAGATCCGGCCCTCGTCGCGCAGCTCCTCAAGCTGGTGAACTCGGCGCTGTTCGGCCTTCGGGCGCCCGTCTCCGACGTCCATCGCGCCATTCGCTGCGTGGGGCTCACGCTCCTCCGCGGTCTCGTCTTGAAGGGCGAGCTCGAGCGCTTGTCTTCCGGCTTGCCACCGCAGACGCGCGCCCTCACCGAGCGCTTGCATCGACACGCCGTCGAGGTCGCGGAGCTCACCGCGTCGATGGTTTCGGTCTCGCAGCGTGGGGAGGTGTACACCGCGGGGCTCCTCCACGACGTCGGACACCTCGTCATGGCCATGCACGACCCCGACGAGCTCCTATCGGTCGACGCTGATGCGAAGCGCATCAACGCCTCCGAGCACTGCGTCGAGCGCATGCGTTGGGGGCTCTCGCATGCCGAGATCGGCGCCATGTTGCTCGAGCTCTGGGCAGTGCCCTCGTCGATTCGCGAGGCCGTGCTCCTTCACCACGAGCCGATCTCTCGCGACATTCGGCGGCGCACGGTCGCGTCGATTCTCGGGGTCGTAGAGCTGCTCGTCGAGGAGCGTGACCGGGGCCGTCTCGCGTTCGCGCCGCAGGACCTCGTCGGTGCGGGGGACGATTCGGCTCGCTGGCACGACGCGGTGACCTTGGCGTACAGCGCTCCGTCCTGACGGCCTCGAATCCGTACGGGGGACCGATCGGATCTCGGCCGTACACGTCGCCGTCGCTCGCACAAAAAGGGCGGCGTGTTGCCTGACCTTAATTCGTCTCCGGAACCTCTCCTCGGGCACGATGCGCGCGGGAGGCTTTGGAATGAAGACGCTTGGCTCGATCTGTGTGATCGCCGTCGTCGGTTTGGTCGGCTACGTGGGTTGCGGCGGTGACGCTGGCGACACCTCCGTGGCCGACACCGATGCCGGTGTGGATGGCGGAGGCGCCGCGGACGATGGCGCGACGACCGATGCAACCGGAGGAAACGACACCGGCACGGGCGCCGACACGTCGACCACCGATGGCGCGCTCGACGACGGCGCGACGGACGGCAATACGACCGACGGCTCGGTGACCTGCGGCGGCCTCGGACAACTGTGCTGCGCGACCGGGACCGCGTGTGCGGTCGGTGGCAACTGCGTCGGCGGGGTCTGTCAGGCGTGCGGCGGCTCGGGTCAGACCTGTTGCGCGGGGCGCGCCTGCAGCGCCGCCAACGACGTATGCACGGGCGGTGGTGACGGTCTCTGCACGCCGTGCGGCGGCTCGGGGCAGCACTGCTGCGCGGGCAATGGCTGTGCGGGTGGTGGATGCTGCATCGGCACGTTCTGTACGGCCGCCGCGGCGACCTGTCAGATCGGCGGCAACCCGGCCGGCACCTGCACCAACGGCTCGTGCGTGAGCACGCTCGGGGACGGCGGCACTTCCACGTGCGGTGCTCTCAACGCGGCTTGCTGCGCCAACAGCACCTGCACCGCAGCGGGCACCACTTGCAACACCAATACGAACACCTGCGTCGCGTGCGGCGGCGCTGCCGGCGACCCGTGCTGCGGTGGAAATGGTAGCCCACGCAACTGCGGCTCCGGTCTCGCGTGCGTGAACACCGGCGGCAACACGTTTACCTGCGCGACCTGTGGCGGCGCCGGTCAAGCGTGCTGCCCCGGCCAGGCGTGCACGGGCGCCGGTCTCGCGTGCAACGGTTCGAACAACTGCGTGCAATGCGGCGGCCCTGGCCAGCCGTGCTGCGCGGGGGCGAGCTGCTCGAGCGGTGGCTGCTGCGATCCGGCGACCAACGCTTGCGTCGCCAATGCGGGTACGTGCGCTTCTGGTGGAGCGTGCACGAGCGGCACCTGCACCGTGTGTGGCGCCCCCGGACAGGACTGCTGCGGCGGCGCCACCAAGTGCGGCGGCGGCGGATGCTGCGTCGGCTCGGGCCCCGGTGCGTGCGTGGCGTCGGGTCAGACGACCACGACGAACAACGTGTGCTCGGCCGGATCGGCGACCGCGTGCGGTGCCGACGGCCAAGCGTGCTGCGCCAACAACGCGTGCAGCGGCGCCGGATCGTGCTGCGTGAACGGCACGTGCAAGGCGGCGAACTCGGCGTGCTCCGCGCTCTCGACCTGCAAGTCGGGGGTGTGCCAGAACAACGCCAACGCTTCGCAGACCTGCGGCGGCGTCGGCGGCAACTGCTGCCAAAGCCTCGCGGGCGAGTTCTGCACCGCCGGCGGCACGGTCTGCGACAACGGCAAGTGCCACACCTGCGGCGGCCCGGGTCAGCCTTGCTGCGGCGGCGACACCTGCAACAGCGGCGGATGCTGCAACCCGGACACGCGGGTCTGCATCGGCAGCGGCTCGGCCTGCCCGGCCGGTCTCGGCGGCGGCACCTGCTCCAACGGCGGTTGCAACACCGGAGCGTGCGGCAAGATCGGCGAGCCGTGCTGCGCCGGTGACCTCTGCACCTCGGGCTTCTCGCGGTGCTCTGGCAACAACGTGTGCGTGCCGTGCGGCGGTCTCAACGAGCGCTGCTGCCCCGGCGAGTTCTGCGGTGCACCCTACGCGTGCAACGGGAGCAATCGCTGCACGCTGTGACGCGGTGACGACGCGCTACGCGATCCCCTCGGTCGCGTAGCGCGCGCCGAATACGACGACGCCCGCCGCCGCTCGCGAGAGCGGGGCGGGCGCGACTCTTTTGTGGGATGGATCAGCGCGGCCGGACGACGAGCACGTTGCGGTCGGCGTGATTGACGACCTTGGCGGCGGTGGTGCCGAGCACGTGATCGAGGCCGCGCACGCCGTGCGAGCCGATCACGACGAGGTCGGCGTCGACGGCCTTGGCCGTCGCGCAGATCGACTCCCAGGGAATGCCGATGTGGACGACGGTCTTCTCGATCGACTCGGGCGGGCACTCCGCCGCGAGCGTGGCGAGCTCGCGCTCCGCTTGGTGCTGGAGCGAGTCGAGCAGGGGCTCGCGCGGGTGGACGACCGAGCTCTCGTCGATGTGGGTCGGGAGGCCGACGCTCCGGAAGAGAACGAGCTTCGCGCCGGTGCGCACCGAGAGGTCACGCGCCACGTCGAGCACGGCGGAGGTGCGGGGCGATGCGTCGAGGGCGACGAGGATGCGCTTCATGGGTTCCTTCTCCGAGCGAGTGGGATTCACGAACGATGCCAGCCTTCGTCCGTGCGGCAAAGCCCCAACCGGCACGAAATCGGCGCCCGGTCGCTCAGCGCTCCGTTCGGGTCGGCGCAAGGTCTGCGCCACTTGGCGGCGTCGCGCAGAGGGCCTCGTCGAGAAGGTCCAGGCACCGTACACCACGGCGGTACCCGCGGATCGTCGGGCGCACGCTACCGTCCGCGGTGGCCCGCGCACCGGCGATCGGTCCCGCGAAGGCGCGATAGCGTGTCTCGTCGTCGGAGCCGTGCCTCATGACCCCAGCGAGGCCCACGAGGGTGCGCGGCCCGAGCGTCGAGAGGTACTCGTCGTCGAACGGCGCGCCCCGCAGCGCGCGCTCTACGTTCACGCGTGCCACGTGCGCGTCGGCGTCGAAATACGACGCCGCGGTGCCCGCCGTGAAGAAGACGAGCGCAGCCGCCGCCCCGAACCCCGTCCACATGGGGCGGATGGACTGCCAGCCGGCGAGAAGGATCAGCGGCAGAACGGTGACGATCGCCAAGCCGACACCGAGGCGTAGGTAGGTTTCGCCGTAGGCTTCAATGTAGAGTGCAAGTTTCTGTGCGCAGGACGCGAGCGCGGGAAGGGTGAGGGTCAGGAGGGCGAGCTCCGCTGCCCGCAGCGTCGTCGTCTCGCGAGCGCTCATCTGGTTTCGCGTCTCGGCGAAGAGGGCGTGTGAAGCGAGGACGAGCCCGAGCGCGAGCCCGCTGGCGACGAGCACCGCGAAGAAGCCGGAGTGCACCTGGCCGGCATAGGTCACGCCCTGCGTGGTGCGGACGAACGCGTGCGACGTGAAGAGCTCGCGAACGTGGAGCCCGACGTACAGCGTGAAGACGAGCGCGACCTGCCCGAGCACCAGCGCGAACGCCGTCGGCGGCGGGCGGAACGGCTTCGCCGCGAGCGCCTCCGATCCGGGCGCAGGCTCCTCGCGTGGCGGCACTCGGTACGGCGCGTCGGGCGCGGACGCGATCGCGCCGGGGGCACGACGCGGGCGCAGCTCTTCGAGGCCGACGAGGAGCGCCGCGAGGAGCGCGAAGCCGAGCGCAGCGACGGCGAACGAAAGCGCGTCGTCGCCGCGCCGGAGGCCCGCAGAGAGCGCGCCGGCGAAGCGCTCGTCGAACGAAAAGAGCGCGACGAACACGACGACGGCGGGGAGACCGAGGAGGGCCGCCCACACCATGGTGCGGCCGACGTCGTCGCCGCCACGAAGGCGTAGCGAGTCCACCGGCAGGCGGAGTGATCGCGCGAGCGCCGGCACCAATCGAACGACCGCTTCCGCGGCGCGTTCGGGCACGCGCCCGAAGACCGCGAGCGAGGCTCCGCGTTCGACGAAGCGGGGCACGAGGAGCAGCCACGAGAGCGACATCGGGACGGCGAAGAAGCGCGACCACTGACTGTCCAACAGGAAGACGGGCGCGCTCGCCACGATGGGGACGCTCGCCGCCGCGATGCGTCGCGTGAGGGGCGCGTCGTGTCCGGCGAATGCAGTGTGGATCGCGGCGAAGACCGCCACGAGGAGCGTGAAGTTCACGCCGACGCGTCCGCCCGCACCATGGAACAGCGCTTCGGCGACGAGGCCGGCGACGCCGCAGGCGAGGAGGACGCGCCGGACGCGGGCCGGGTCACGCGCGACGGCGGGGGCGAGGTCCTGAGCGGAGGAGGGCAGCATGCCAGACGACGAACGCCGCCGGCCGTCGGCCTATTCTCCGAGCACGCGCAGAAATCCCTCTCCGTACTGCTCCGCGCGGGCGGGGCCCATACCGTGGACCGAGAGGAGCTCGGACAGGGTGCGCGGGCGCGCCGTGGCCATCGCGGCGAGCGTGCGGTCGTGAGCGACGACGTAGGCGGGGACGCCTCGCTCGCGCGCCACCTCGGCGCGATGGGCACGGAGGCGCTCGAAGAGGGGACGCGCGCTGTCCGCGAGCTCGAGCGGGGCGCGCGCGGAGGACGGTCCGCGCTCGCGTTTGCGCTCCCTCTGAGCGGGCTCTTCGGGGAGGACGATGCGCGCGGGCGCGGCGCGCTTCATGACCGCCGCGCCGGCGCGGGTGAGGAAGGGGACGGGATGCTCGGTGGGCGTGAGATCGATCCAACCGGCGGCGAGGAGCGCGCGCAGAAGGGCGATCACCCACGCCTCCGAGCGACCTTCGAGGAGCCCGAAGGTGGAGAGGCGCGTGAAGCCGAAGCGGCGCGTGCGTTCGGTCTCCACGCCGCGAAGCATGTCACCGATGGCGGAGAGGCCTGCGCGCCGCTCGGCACGCGCGACGGCCGAGAGTGCCTTTTGCACGACGAGGGTCGTCTCTTCGAGGCGCTCCGGTGAGATCTCTTCGTCGGCCACCGCGCCGTCGAGCGCGACGCACACGTCGCAATGGCCGCACCCGCCGAGGAGCTCGCTCTCGTCGCCGAAATAGCGGAGGACGAAGTCGTGGCGGCAGCTTCGCGCGTCGAGGTACCGGAGGAGCTCGCGAAAGAGCTCCCAAGCGCGCGCGGCGAGCTCGGCGTTCGTCTCCCCGTCGCCTTGCGCGAGGCGGCGCCGGAGCGCGATGTCCGAGCCCGAGCACAAGAGGAGCCCCGACGCCTCCGCGCCATCGCGGCCCGCACGGCCGACCTCTTGGTAATACGCTTCGATCGACGCGGGCGGCTGCACGTGCACGACGGCGCGAATGTCGTCGCGATCGATGCCCATGCCGAAGGCGTTGGTGGCGACGACGAGGTCGAGCTTCTTGGCCGCGAATGCGTCGGCGACCCGCGAGCGCGCCTCGCCGTCCATTCCTGCGTGGTACGCGCGCGCGTTCCATCCCTTTTCGCGCAAGAACCCCGCGAACTGCTCGGTGCCTTTCCGCGTCGCGGCGTAGACGATTGCCCCGCCGCGCGGCGTCTTCGCGCTCCCGAGCGCCGAAGTGAGCGCGCTCACGAGCTCGGCCTTCGCTTCGCGTGGGCCGTCGACGGACTTGGCGGCGAGGTGCAGGTTGGGGCGCGCGAACCCGCGGAGGACCTCGCGGCACGGCACCTTGTCGAGGCCGAGCTGCGCGGAGATCTCGCGGCGCACCGCCGGGGTTGCCGTCGCGGTGCATGCGAGGACGCGCCGCGGCGCGAGCCGCGCGAGGAGCGCGCCGATGCGCAGGTAGTCGGGCCGGAAGTCGTGGCCCCACTGCGCGATGCAGTGCGCCTCGTCGATCGCCACCAGCGCGACTTTGCAGCGCGCGAGAAGCGAGACGAACGCGTCGGACGCGAGGCGCTCCGGCGCCACGTACACGAGCTTGTATCGACCGCGAAGCATCGCGTCCTCGCGCTCGCGCCGCTCCGCCATGTCGAGCGTCGAGGCGATGAACGTCGCTTCGATCCCGCGCGCGGCGAGGCCACGCACTTGATCTTCCATCAACGCGACCAGCGGAGAGAGAACGAGCGTGGTGCCGTCGAGGATCGTCGCCGGAAGCTGATAGGTGAGGGACTTGCCGCCGCCCGTCGGTGCGATCACGAGCGCGCGTCCGGGCTCACCGAGCACGGCGTCGATGGCCTCACGCTGCCAAGGGCGGAACGACGCGAGGCCGAACCGCGCGCGCAAGACATCCTCGACCGTCGATGCGTCCACCGTCGCTCCTCGTACCACGAGGCTTCGGCCGGTCCCGAAGCGAAGTTGCCGGTCACGGCATGGATCGAGGTTCGTCCATGGATCATCCGCTGCGCGGCGAGCAACCGGTGACCGGTTGATCCAAGGTATTTCCCGGCAGGTCGGCGGGCTCCCACCGGCACTCACCTTGCAGCTCCGCCGGCGTGATGGGTCGCTCGGACAAGCTCGCGCTCCTCTTCCCGGGTCAGGGAAGCCAGCGCACCGGCATGCTCGAGGACCTCCGCGCCAAGAGCCCGGCCTTCGCGGCCCACCTCGACGCGCTCGACCGCGCGTCGGAGGCGACCCTCGGTCGCTCCATCGTCGGCCTCGTCTCACGTGCCCCCTCGGCCGAGCACGATCGGGAGCTCACCGCGACCGACAACGCGCAGCCGGCCCTCGGGATTTACTCGCTCGCGCTCGCGCGTCTCGCCGCCGAGCTCGGCGTCGTGGCCGATTACTTCGTGGGTCACTCCTACGGGGAGCTCTCGGCGCTCGCCGCAGCCGGTGTGCTCGACCAGAGCGCGTTCCTTTCCCTCTCGATCGCTCGCGGCGCGCTCATGGCCGAGGCGGGCGCGCTCGCCCCCGGCGCGATGCTCGCTGTTCGTGCCGAGGAGAGCGTCGTCCGCGAGCACCTTCCGGCCGAGGTCGTGCTCGCCAACTTGAACGCGCCCAAGCAGACCGTCGTCTCGGGTTCCGCTCTCGCGATCGACGCGGCGGCGGCGCGATTCGACGCTGCCGGGATCGGATCGGTTCGCATCCGCACGGCCTGCGCGTTCCATTCGCCGCTGATGGCGCCGGTCGCGGGTCGCTTCGCCGAGAAGCTCGCGGCGACCGTCATCTCCGGTCGCGGAGCCGATCGGGTCCTCTCGAACGTGACGGCGGCGCCGTACGAGGCGAGCGCCGACTCCGTCCGGGACGGCCTCGCCCGCCAGCTCACGGCGCCGGTGCGCTTCCGCGAGTCCATCGAGCGACTCTACGCCCTCGGCGTGCGTACGTTCGTCGAGGTCGGGCCGGGGCGCGTCCTTTCGGATTTGGTCGGTCAGATCCTCGCCGGTCGACCGCATCGCGCGATCGCTCTCGAGCCGCTCGGAGAAGGCGCAGTCTCGGCACTGCGCGAGCTCGCCCGCGTCGAGACACCGCCCGTCGCCGTGCCGAGCGCGGAAGCGGCGGCGATCGCTGCGTCGGCGGAGCGCGTCCTCACCAGCGTCCTCGCTCACCAGCGCGAGATCGCTCGTCTCGCCGAAGGCGCCGCGCCCGCCGATCGTGCGCGCGTCGCGACCGCGCTCGTCACGTCGAGCGAGCGCTTGTTGCAGGATTTTCTGCTCACCCAGCGCGTGGCGCTCGGGCTCGGCGCATCCGCGGTGTCGACGACGGACGTGGCGGCCCCGGCGAATGCGAGCGGCGTCGCGCTCGTCGCGAGCGCGCCGGAGGCTGCTTCGTCGGCTTCGTCGGCGCACGAGCGCGCCGACGAAGGGCTCGAAGCGTTCCTTCGTCGCGCGATCGTCGATCTCACCGGATTCCCCGGAGACACGATCGGTCGCGACACCGACTTCGAGCGTGACCTCGCGCTCGATTCGATCACGATGGTCGAGCTCTTCTGTCAGCTCATGGACCGCTATCCGGTCTTGAAGGGCGTGGGGCAGGAGCTTCGCCACAAGAAGACCGTCGGCGCCGTGCTCGACGCCCTCGAGCCGCTCGTCGCGCCCCAGCCCTCCACCGTCCGCGTGTCCGAGTCCGTGTCGGAGGCCGTACCGGATGCACGCACGCTCGTCGCAGCGGCGATGGATTGCGCGGAAAGCGATCTCGACGATGGCGCGATGCTCGGCGCCGACCTCGGCCTCGACGTGTTCGCGCGGGAAGCCGTCGCGGCCCGTCTCGTCTCCGCGTCCCCGGCGGTGGCCGTCGCCGGCCGCGAGCTCCTCCGTGATCGTACGGTCGGCGAGCTCGTGGAGCTCGTCACCTCGCTCGTCGCGCCCCACGCGTCTTCTCTCGGTGCGACCGCTCCGATCGAGGAGTCGACGAGCGGCCCGTCCGTGGTTCGTCGTTTCACCCGCGCGCTCGCGACCCGCACCGGGCCCGTCGCTGCGGCCGCGCTGGACGGTGCGGTGCTGCTCGTCGGTCCCGCGGGCCAGAGGCTCCGCGCGCTCGCGACTTTGGCGTCGTCGCGCGGCCTCCGTGCACGCACGGTCGTGGTCGGCGATGCCGGCTTCTCCATCGACGGCGACGACGAGATGGTCGGCTTGCACGACGCCGAACGCTTGCGCGAGCGCCTCGCGGCCATCCTCGTGTCGCGTCCGGCCGCGCTGTTTCTCGCCACTCCGAAGGCGCGGCGCTCGCTCGCCGCATCGGACGTGGACGTGCGCGCGTTGGACGTCGGCGCTGCGGCTCTGTTCACGCTCGCGAAGGCGGTCTCGACCGACGACGCCGCACGACCGATGGTGTCTCGTCTCGGTGTGCTCGCCGCGGGTGATGTCCTCCTCGCGGGGGCGTGTGGCGTCGCGCGGTCGCTCGCGCGTGAGTGGTCCGTGCCGGTTCGGAGCGCCACGCTCGCCGGTGAGACCCCGCCCGCGCGCGTCTTCGATGTCCTCTTGGGTGGCGAGAGCGAGCACGACCTCGTGCTCGAAGGCATGCGCGTATCCCGACATGCGCTGGTCGCATCTTCGGAGCCCGCGGCGCGCTCGCCGGAGATTCGTGCCACGGTTCGTGACAGTGAAGCGGTGCTCTTCCTCGGTGGCGGACGCGGTATCACGGCCGAGATCGCGGTCGCGCTCGCCCGTCGCGCGCGCTGCCGCATCGCCGTCGTCGGTCGCACGCCGCTCCCGACTGCGCGGCCGTTCGCGGACTGCTCCGACGACGCGAGCCTCACGGCGCGCGTTCGCGCCACGCTCGGTGCGGGAGCGAGCGCGGAGGCCGTTCGCGCGGCCGTCGCCGACGCCAAGCGCGGGCGCGAGCTCTGGGACACCAAGTCGCGCGTCGAAGCGGTGGGCGGCCAGTTCTTCTATCGCGCGGCCGATGCGACGCGCGCGGGTGAGCTCGCCGACGCACTCTCCGATTTGCGCGCCGAGGCCGGTCCCTTCGTCGGCGTAGTGCACGGCGTCGGCCTCACCGAGGACGCGCGCGTCGGCGAGAAGTCACACGCGTCGTTCCGTCGCGTGCTCGACGTGAAGGTGAAGAGCGCGCTCCTCCTCCGGAGCATCACTCGTGGCGAGCCGCTCCGCTTCGCCTTCTTCTTGAGCTCGCTCGCGGCGCACGCCGGCACGGCCGGACAGACCGATTACGTGGCGGCCAACGAGATCGTGAACGCGATCGCCGACGAGTGGCGTCGGGAGACGGATGGCAGCGTCAACGTGCGTGCGCTCCTCTTCTCGGTGTGGACGGAAGTCGGGCTCGCCGGCGCGGCGCTCAAGCGCCAGATGGATCGCCTCGGCCTCGACGGGATCTCGAGCGCAGAGGGCGCGGCCGCGTTCCTCGCCGAGCTCGATCGTGCGGATGACGACGACGCGTGGGTGCTCCTGTCGCCCGAGTCGACACTCGCGTACGCGTCCGGCATCCAAAGAGCGGGCTGACGAATGGGGGTAACCAACGCTGCAAACCGCAGCGCGGGTGCCGGCAGGGCACCTTTCTATTCTCTCTGAACTCCACGGGTTTCGGGACCTTGGCGAGACGCATGAGGCTGTCGCCAATCCGCGTGGATGTGGCATAGCGCCCAGCCATGAAGTTGGTCCCCGCTCGGTTCGCGCCCCATGCCCTCCTCGCCATTCCGTTCAGTCTCGCCGTTCTCGCCGGGGCTTGCGCCAACGCCGATACCGGGACCGCGACCAACGACGACGCCGGCGCGCCGACCGGCAAGGCCGACGGCGGGAAGACGAGCACGGCCTCGGGCGACGCCGGAACGACGGCGAAGAAGCCCGCCGACGGCAAGGACTTGGTGACGCAACTCGATTGCGGGAGCTGTCACACCGGCAAAGCAGGCGAGCTCGCCGGCAACGACTCGCCCGTCAAGGGCACGCAGCAGTACGCGCCGAACCTCACGCCCGACTCGGACACCGGCATCGGCGATTGGACCGACGAGCAGATCGCGACCGCGATCACCACGGGCGAGGACGACGAGCAGGCCGAGCTCTGCGAGAAGATGCCGCGCTTCAAGGACCTCACCGACGAGGAGGTCGCGGCGATCGTGAAGTACCTCCGATCGCTCAAGCCGGTGAGCCACGCCGCACCCGAGAGCATCTGCCCGCCCCTCAAGACGGGTGAGCCCGACGACGCCGGTGTCGTCGACGACGCGTCGACGACGGTGGACGCCTCGACGGTGGTGGACGCGAGCACGACGGTCGACAGCGGGACGACCGGGGACGCTGGCTCGTGCTCGGACTACGCGGACCCGAACACGACGGCGGGCTGCCACTGCAACCCCTCGCTTCACCAGTGCCAGGCCAACGGCTGCTACGGCGGCTACGTCTGCCTGACGACCACGAACAAGTGCAAGGCGACCAAGCCCGCCGGCTGCCCGTGACGGTGCGCACCGCGCCAGCGGACTGAACGCGATACACTCACCTCGTGCACGGACACGAGGGCTTCGCGATCACGGGGATGGCGTGCGTCTTCCCCGGCGCCGCGTCGCTCGCGGCGTACTGGGACCGCGTCCTCCGCGCCGAGCCGGCGCCGCAGGCCGCGCTCTCCGAGCGCTGGGGCATTCCGTCGTCACGCATCGTCGGGCCGGTCGGCGCTCCCCACCGGACGTACCTCGATCGCGCCTTCGTGCTTCCGTGGGACGAGGTGCCACGCCTCGACCCCGATCCGCAGGTCGCGGTCGGCAAGCACGTCGTCCTCGAGGCGCTGCGCGCCGCGGAGTCGCAGGGGGGCGCGCTCGATCGCGCGTCGACCGCCCTCGTCGTCGGCACGTCGTGGACGGCGCCCTCGTTCTTCGAGGCCGACGCGGAGCTGGCGCGCGGAGGAGGTCGACGTGGAGCAGTCTCGTACACGCCGGAGACCCAGCTCGATCTTCTCGCGGGAGACCTTCGTGGCGCGCGTTTCGCCGTCGACACCGCGTGCGCCTCGTCGCTCTACGCGATCGACGTCGCCACTCGCTTGCTCGCGGGTGGCGATGCGCGCGCCGTCGTGGTCCTCGGCCTGAACGCCCTCCTCACGCCCTTCCTTTACGTCGGCTTCTCCAAGCTGCGCGCGCTCTCTCCCGAGGGGATGATCTTGCCGTTCGCCGCGAACGCCTCCGGCATCGTCCCGGGAGAAGGGGCGGGCGCGATCGTCCTCGAGTCGTTGGCGCCGGCCCTGCACGCGGGGCGTCGCATCTCGGCCGTCGTGCGCGGGATCGGGCTCTCCGCCGACGGCGCGGAGCGGAGCGTTTTTGCACCGGGCGAGCGCGGGGAACGCCTCGCCTACGAGCGCGCGCACGCGGGGCTCGAGCCCGGGCGGGTCGACTACGTCGAAGCCCACGGAACCGCCACCGCCGTCGGCGACGAGACCGAGATGCTCACTCTCGACGCATTCTTCGGCGCGGATCGCGAGGCGCCGCTCCCGATCGGCTCGGTGAAGTCGCTCGTCGGCCACACGCTCGCCGCGGCCGGCATGGCGTCGGTGATCAAGTGCGCGCTCATGCTGGAGCGCGACACGGTGCCGCCCCACGTCCGTGTCGTTCCCCATCCGAGCCTGGCGCGGACGCGGCTCGCGCTTCCCTCTGCCCCGGCGCGGCTCGCTCGGTCCGCCGAAGGTGCGCGGGTCGGTGTCTCGGCGTTCGGCTTCGGCGGCTCGAACGCGCACGTCGTGCTCGATCGCGCGCCATCACCCAGCGCCACCAAAGTAAGCGCTCCGGCGATGCGGCACGACGACACGCTGGCCGTGATCGACCTCGTCGTCACCGCGGGGAGCGTTCACGGCGCGGCCGAGGTGGCAGCGGTGGTCGATGGCCGGCGCGAGCTCGGGTCGCGCACGCTCGCCGACGCGACCACCATCGACGCGGCGGGTCTTCGCATGGGACCGAACCTCCTCCGGCGTCTCGATCCGTTGCAGCTCCTCCTCGCCTCGGCGACGCGTGACGCGCTGGCCCCTCTCGGCGAGCTCGACGGCGAGCGCGTGGGCGTCGTCATGGTGTCAAACCTCGGTGGCGACACGAGCCTACGTCTCTCTCGTCGCGATCTCTTCGCGGCCGACGCACCGGATCTGACCGTGGAGACGATCGCGTCGAGCTTGCCGTCGATGGCCTCGGGATACCCGGCCTACC
The DNA here is from genome assembly GCA_044224815.1 of Polyangiaceae bacterium. GTDB lineage: Bacteria > Myxococcota_A > Polyangia > Polyangiales > Polyangiaceae > JADJCA01. Next base: position 225,164 of record JBGAJR010000008.1, on the reverse strand, counting down.
ACCTCGATCTGCGCGGCTTTCACGAGACGATCGCGGGGGACGCGAGCACGTTCGGCGCGCTCCTCGCCACGACGGCTCGGTGGCTCGAAGACGCGTGCGACGTCCTCGTCCTCGGGACGGGCCGCATCGTGAAGAGCCCGCTCGAGTGGGGCGACGGCGACGCGAGCCCTGGCGAGGCGTTCGGCGTGGTCGTGCTCACCACCGAGGCGCGAGCGCGCGCGCGCGGGTGGCCGGTTCGCGCGCTGCTCACGCGAGAAGCGGCAGCTCATGGACGAGACGACGGCGCGATCGTGCGTGAGAGGTTCGGTGTCCTCGTCGAGGCAGAGCCTCTCGTTCGCTTGGCCGCGGCGCTGGGCGGAGGGCCCGACGAGACCACGCTGAGCTTGTCCAACCGGGACTTTCGCGTGCGCCGCGTGAGCCGCCTCTCGGACGCCCAACGGAGCACGCCGAAGCTTCCGCTCTCGGTCACGTTGGAGCGCGTGCTGCCCAAGTCTCCCCGGCCCGAGAGCGCGCATCGAGTCGAGAGTGCCGCCGTCGACGTGGCGGGCCTCCTCTCGGCCATCGCCTCGAGTGAGGCTGCCGCCCGCGACGTTCTCGCGACCCATCGGCAAGCGTTCGCGCTCGCGGGCGGTGCGGCGGAGCCGGCGCCGATCGCCAGCGCATCTCGGATCGGGCCATCGGTCCTCGAAGCGATGCAGGTCGGCGCCGGGCGCGCCACGGCGCGCGTGGTGGTCGACGAAACCGACCCATACTTCTTCGACCATCCCCTCGATCACGTGCCCGGCATCCTCCTCGTTGCGGCGATCGAAGAGCTCGTTTGGCGCGTCGCCGAGGCGAGCGGCGGCGAGGCGTGGATAAGCTCGCTCGCGCTGAGCTTTCGCCGATTCTGCGAGAAGGATCGTCCCATCGAGATCGAGCTCACCGTCGGAAGGGACGCGGCGGAAGGCCGCGTGACCCAGGCCGGCACCGAGGTCGGGCGCTTCGACGTCGCCTGGCGCGCGGCCCCTCCGGTCGTCGGCGTCACGCCATCCCGCGACGGCGAGCCGCGCGTCGCGGCGGCGACGGTGCACAAGCGCCGCCCCGAGAACGTCCTCGTGGGACCGCTCACGCGGCTCGGTGAGTCGTATGTGTGCAAGATGCACGCACCGCCGGCGGGCCATTTCCTCGCGCGCTCGTCGCCGCGCTTCGCGAGCGCGCTTCGGCTCCTCGAGGGCGGACGCCAAGTGGTGATGTGCGGCGCGCACGACGTCATGGGGCTGCCCGTGGGAGCGCCCATGAATCTCCTCAAGATCACGCTCGACCTGTCGGCGCCCGTGCCCGCCGACGCGACGCTCGTCGGCACGCTCGTGCTCGGCCAACACCTCGCCCTCGGCGAAGTGACGATCGGCGACGTCTCGGTGGTGCTCGGCTCGATTGATGGGGCGACCCGCTACGGCACGCTCGGCGTGAAGGCGCAGGTCGTCGACGCAGCGACGTACGCCGCTCAACGGGGCACCACGTGAGCTCGATCGCCGGACCCTTCGAGCGCTTCGTGCGCGTGGCGGAACGCACGCCCGAGCGGGTCGCGATGGAGCTCGTCCCCGAAGGGCGGCGCGTCACGTACGGTGAGCTCCTCGCGCGCGCCGCTGCTGCTACCGCGTTCTTGGACGCGCGCGGCGTCGGCGAGGGCACGCCCGTCATGACGCTCCTCCCATCCGGACCCGAGCTCGTCGCGTACCTCTACGGCGGCTTCGTCCGTCGCGCCACTGTCGCCCCGCTCGCCGATACGGTGACGGCGTTCGAGCTCGCCGGGATGTTGCGCGCGGCGATGCCCGCGGTCGTCGCCCTTGCGACCTCGCGCGCCATCGCGACCTTGGAGGCGGCCCTCGCGCTCACGTCGGCCGACGTGGTCCCGACCGTCGTCTGGCTCGGCGAAGGCGCGCCCCCCGCGTCGCGGCTCCCGTGCGTCGTGCCTCCGGCCGCGGGGCCCGCCGCGATCACGGCGGCGCGCCTCGACCCGCCGCCGCCGAGCTCGATCGTGACGTGCCATTTCACGTACAAGGGCCTCGGTCGACCGCTCGGCGTGCTCCATCGCTACTCGAGCTACGCCGTCGCGGTGGACGCGATGATCGCGCATCACCCGGGGGCCGATGAGGGCCCGCACCTCGTCGTGCTACCGATGCATCCGGTCTATGGCCTCGTGTCCGGGCTCATGGCGCCGCTCGCGCTCGGCGTCACGCTCGTGGTCTCGCGCCTCGGCGCGGGCGCCCAGCTCCTCGACGCGCTCGTCGACCATCAGACGCGCGTCGCGTGCCTCGTCCCGCCGCTCCTCTCCACGTTGGCGAGCGCCGCCCGGAAGCGTCCCGATCTCGCGAAGCGGGTGCATGCGCGGCTCGATCTGGCCTCGGGGGGAAGCGTTCTCGAGGACTCGGTCGCCGACGCCGTTCATGCGTCGCTCGGCCGCGAAGTGATTCAGGGGTACGGCACGACCGAGACCTTGCCGGTGCTCGCAGGGCGGCCGGGACGCGTCGTTCGCGGCACCGTGGGCCTGCCGATCCGCGACGACGTCCGGGTCGCGGTCCTCGACGTCAACGGCGATCCGCTGGCGCGCGGCGCGCGCGGTGCCATCGCGATCAGCGGTCCCACGCTCCTCGCCCGGTACTTGGACGACGAGGCCAACACGCGCTTCGTCGTGGGCGGCGCCTTCCGCACCGGCGATCTCGGGCACGTCGACGAAGGTGGACACCTCGTGTTCTACGGGCGCGCGCTCCCGTTCACCAAGAGCTTCGGGCAAATGGTGGACCTTCGTGAGCTCGAGGACGTCGCGTGCCAGTTCGCCGGCGTCATCGCGGCGCGCGCTGTCGCCAGCAGCGACGAGCGGCTCGGTGAATGTGTCGATCTGACCGTCCGCGTCGCGACCCCGGGGGCGTTCCAGGCGCGCGACCTCAAAGCTCATCTTCGCGCGAGCCTCTCGGCCTACAAGCTCCCGCGTAACCTGGCGGTCGTCGGAGGCTCGTCGTGAGCGACGCGTCGGCCACGGCCGGCGGCGCGCGTCGCTTGGCGCCGCTAGCGCTCACGGTGATCGGCTTCGTCACCGTGGGCGGGCTGTGGCTTCGCCGCGCGTTCGCCGTGCTCGGCGACGCCGTCTCGCCGGCCCTCGTGCTCGCGGCGGGCGTCGTCTACGGCGGATGGCTTCTCGTGGAGTCCCGTGTGTCGCGTCGTGACGCGGCGCGCCCGGTCGGTGATGCCGACAAGGGCACCATGGAAATGGCTGCCGCCGCCAAGCTCGTCCTCCTCGTCGCGACGCTCGTCGCACCCTCCTCGCCGTCGTTCGCCGTCGGTGCGAGCGGGCTCGTGATCATGGTGCTCGGCGCCGCGCTCCGTCTGTGGGCGGTTCGGACCCTCGGCTCGCGCTACTCGCATCGCATTCGGCCGGTCGACGCCATCGTCGACGCTGGGCCCTACGCGGTGATTCGCCACCCCGCGTACCTCGGCACCTGGCTCGCGCACGTCGGTCTCGTGGTCGTGATGCCGAGCCTATGGTCCGCGCTCGCGCTCTTCTTGGCCTGGCTTCCCGCCGTCGTCTTGCGCGTCGAGGTCGAGGATCGATTCCTCGCCGCTTCACCCGACTACGCCGCGTACGCGACGCGCGTCCGGAAGAAGCTGATTCCGGGCGTCTACTGATAGACTCCCGGGCTCGCGCCATGCGCAGCGTCCAGGGCCCTCTGCCGATCCTCTTCTCGATCGGCTTCGTCGTCGTCATCGTGGCCCTCGGTGCCCGGCACGTCGCGCCATGGCCGATGTCCTCGCGGCTCGCGGGCGGCGCATTCCTCGCGCTCTACCTTTTGTGGCTCGTCGGTGAATCGAGGGTCGCGACGCGCGAGATCGGCAAAGAGGAGACTCGCCTCGACCGCGGGACCATGGAGCTCTACGCCATGGGGCGCCTCGCCGCGGTGGTCGCTGCGCTCGCGTTCGCCGGGCCGGCGCCGACGTGGCCGATCGCGATCGCTGGCTTCGGGCTCTTCGTGGCCGGGGTCGCCTTTCGTCTGGTCGCCATCACGACGCTCGGCAAGTTTTACTCCCATCGCGTCCGCATCGCCGATGACCACGCCGTCGTCCAGCACGGGCCCTACCGCTTCGTCCGGCACCCGGCCTACACGGGCATGCTCGTGGCTCACCTCGGCGTCTCTGCGTTCTTCGTGAGCCCATGGGCGCTCCTCGTGACCTTGGGCGTCCTCCTCCCCGGCATCGTCGTGCGCATTCGCGTCGAAGAGCGAGCGCTCGCGTCGTTGCCGGGTTACGCGGACTACGGCCGCGGGCGAGCGCGGCTCGTGCCGCTGGTCTGGTGAGCGCGATGGAGGTCGTCCTCCTCGGCGCGACCGGATTTCTCGGTGCGCGCGTCCTTCGGGCGCTCTCCGCGGCGGGCGTGTCTGGCACGGCGCTCGTGCGCGGCGACCCCAAGCGTGTGCATAGTACACATTTTTGCGTCGTGCCGGGCGCGCTCCCCGACGTGCCCAGCGAGCTCTTTCCGCGCCAAGGGTTCGTGCTCGTGCACGCCGCGACCAAACAGCGCGACGACGACGGCGCGGGGTTCGCGGAGAACGTGAAGGCCGCGCGCGCGCTCGTGACGGCCATGCCCGACTCCTGCCGCGGCGTCGTCTACGTGAGCTCGCTCTCCGTGTACGGCGCCGGCCCGCAACGTGACTTGCGCGAAGACGCGCCCGTTCGTCCGACAACGGCCCTCGCCGCGTCGCGCGCCGAGGTCGAAGCGATCCTTCGCGAAGCGTGCGACCGCCGCGGGATCGCGTGCGCGATCCTCCGCTCGCGGTTCGTCGTCGGCGAAGGTGATCGCTTCACGCTGCCCGGGCTCCTCCGCGCCTTCCGGAAGGGGACCGCCATCGGCGACGAGTCGCAGCGGCTCACGATCATCGGCGTCGACGACTACGCTTCGGTCATCAAGTCTCTCGCGATGTCGCCCCAGTCGCTCGGTGCGGTCCACGTGGGGTATCGTCGCCCGGTGACGCTCGCGGAAATCCGAGAAGCACTGGCGGAGCGGTTTCCGTTGCCTCCGGTGCGGAGGCGCGTTCGCGGGGCATCGTTCATCGCGTCCGCGCTCTCTCTCGTTCCGTGGAGGCGCGCGCGCTCGCTCGGAGGGACCCTGGAGCTCTTGGCGCACGACCACGTCGCACGCGTCGACGCGCTCGCGGCGGCTGGCTTCGGTGCCATCGTCGATCGCGATCCGCGCGATGTGCTCCGCGCTGCGGTCGGCACGATGCCCGCCCTCGCGGAGGCCCGATGAGCGGACCGTGGCTCGCGCCCGCCAAGGGCACGCTCGACGAGCGGCTGGTCGGCGGAAAGCTCGCGCGGCAGCGCGACATGCAGGCGCGCGGGCTCCGGGTTCCGCCGTTCTTCTGCCTCACCGTGCACGCGTACGTCGGGTTCTTCACGCGCGTCGAGACCAAGGTGCGCGCCGCGCTTCGGACCATCGACTTCGCGGACGCGGCGTCAGTTCGCGCCGGCGCCAGGGCCATTCACGATGCCTTCGTCGCCGAGCCGCTCAGCGATGCCGAGCGCACGCGAATCCTCCGCGCCTTCGACGACGCGTTCACCCGAGATGCCAAGGTCGCCGTCCGCGCCTCCACGGTGGGGCATCGCCGCGAGGACAGCGAGGACAGCGAAACCAACCCCTTCGCGGGGATGAGCGAGACGTTCCTCTTCGTTTCTCGAGACGGCGTGCCCGACGCGGCGCGCGCGGCCTGGGCCTCCGGGTTCAGTGAGCAGTCGCTCGTCTATCGCCACGCCGAAGGGCTCGACCTCACTGGGTTCGGCGTCGCCGTGGGCGTCCAAGCGATGATCACCGGAGAGCGCTCGTTCGTGCTCTTCACGTCGAACCCCAAGACCGCGACGCGGGAGACCGTCATCGTCGCGGGCTACGGCGCCGGTGAAGGCGTGGTGCAAGAGCGCGTCGGCGTCGATCACTACTTCGTGCGCGGCGGTCGCGTCGTGCGCCGTGAGGTCACCGCCAAACGCGAGCGGCTCGTCTTCGATCGCGCGCGCGGGGAAGGGCTCGTCACCGAGCCGATCTCCGAGCCGGCCGCGCTCGAGCCGTGCCTCTCCGAGGGCGAGCTCCTCGAGCTGGCGAGCTTGGGGGCCAAGGTCGAGAAGATCTTCGGCCGCCCGCAAGACATCGAAGGGACCATCGACGCGGCTGGCACCGTCCACCTCCTCCAAGCCCGGCCGATCGCCTTCGACTACCCGGCGATGCGGGTCTTCACCAACGCCAACGTGACGGAGAGTTTTCCGGGCGCGACCACGGCCCTGACCTTCACGTTCGCGCGCTTCTTCTATCGGGTGATCTTCTGGGACTGCTACCGGCGCTTGGGCATCCCGCTTCGCGGCCTGCACGAGAACTTCGACGCCCTCGACCGCATGCTCGGTTTCTTGGGTGGGCGTGTATATTACAACCTTTCGTCGTTCTATCATCTGCACGCCCAGAGTCCGCTCTTTCCGCTGTTTCGTGCGAGCTGGGAGAAGATGATGGGCTTTCGGAGCTCGTACGAGACGCGCCCGCCGGGCGTCTTGGCTCGGCTCCTCGACTTCATCGCGCTCACCGCGCGCACCGGCGTCGCGGCGGTGGTCGTGCTCTTCCGCTTCTTCACGCACGATCGATCGATGACGCGATTCTTCTCGTGGTGGGAGTCGCTCGTCGGCCCCCATCGCGGTCCGGCGCTCTCCGCGCGCTCTCCGCTCGCGCTGATGGCGGAGTTCCAACGCGTGTGGACCGAGGTCGGTCGCGAGTGGGGCGTCACCCTCCTCAACGACACCTACCTTCCGATGTTCTACAACGCGACGGAGAAGCTGTTCGAGCGTTGGAAGCTCGCCGACGACGCGTCGCTCATGAGCGATCTCCTGTGCGGAGACGAAGAGATCGTGTCCGTGGAGATCGTCTACTCCGCGGTGCGGCTCGCGGAGACGGTCGCCAAGAACGACGCGCTCCGTCGTGCGTTCGAGGAGGAGGAGCCGAAGGTGCTTTACGATCGGCTCGATCGAGGCGAGCTCGATTCGACCTTCACCGCCGCATTCCACGAGCACGTGGCGCGCTACGGCGATCGCGGGCTCCAAGAGCTCAAGATGGAGCAGCCCAACCTTCGGCACGATCCGGCCGCGCTGGTGCGCGCCGTCGCGGGGTACGTCGCGGCCGGCGTGTCGGAGCGAGCGATGCGTGACGCCGAGCGCTCGGTCCGCGCCGCCGCCGAGGAGCGTCTTGCCGCGCGGCTCCGGGGTGCGCCGCTCAAGCGGGCGATCGCGTCATACCTCCTTTCGAACGTGCGCCGGCTCATTCGGCACCGTGAGAACAGTCGTTACTGTCGCAGCGAGCTCTTCGGCTTCTCCAAGAACGTCTTTCACGCGCTCGGCGCGCACCTCGAGCAGCGCGGCGCGCTCGTCGCCGCCGCCGACGTGGTGCACCTGACCCAGGACGAAATCTTCGGCTACTTCGACGGGACGGGCGTCACCGACAACCTCCGCGCGCTCGTCGACATTCGTAAGGGCGAGCTCGCGACCCACGCCGGCATGGAGACGCCGATCGAGATCACGACTCAGGGGGCGGTGCGCGATCACGCGCTCGGCGCGCCCACGGAGGCGATGAGCGATCCTGCCGAGCGGACGTTGCGCGGCCTCGGCTCGAGCGCCGGCCGCGTGCGTGGCCGAGCGCGCGTGGTCTTGGATCCCGGCGCGATCGCGAAGCTCCCGGCGGACACGGTCCTCGTCGCCCGCGAAACCGATCCCGGCTGGCTTTTCCTGATGCTGGCGGCCAAGGCCATCGTGGTCGAGCGCGGCAGTATGCTCTCGCACACCGCGATCACCGGGCGGAAGTTCGGTATCCCGACGGTGGTCTCCGTGGCCGATGCGACCAAGCGCATTCCCGACGGTGCGCTCGTCGAGGTCGACGGGGCGACCGGCACCGTGACGCTGCTCGAGGTCGGCGCGCCCGCCGATGGCGAGGCGGCATGAGCCGATGAGCAAGCTCTGGCTTTTCGTGCGCGAGGTCTACGCCCCGGGCCTCCACGTGGCGTTCACCGCCGCCTGGTTCTTGTCGCTGGTGGTCCTCCTCGGTGCGCCGGTCGATGCGCGCGCGCTCCATCTGGTCGCGCTCGGCGTCGTGGTCCTCTTCTATTTGCGCGCCGTCGACGAGTGGAAAGACGAGGACTACGACCGCATCCACAACCCCGATCGGCCGCTCGTGCGCGGCGCCGTGACGCGCGACGACGTTCTACGCTACGTGGCGGGGGCGGCCGCACTGTCACTCGCGCTGGCGTGGCCGCTCGGCCTCGCCGCGACTGCGATCGTCGCGGCGGATCTCGCGTGGGCGGTGCTCCTCGTGTTCCTCGAGCGCCGCTCGGCGCTCGTGCGCGACGGCATGTTCGTCAATCTCGTGCTGACCTATCCGGTCAACGTCGCGCTCAGCGTGCTGGTGCTCGTCGTCGAGACGACGCACGGCGGGGTCGCGTTCAGCGGTCGCGGGGGCCTTGCCGTCGCCGCGTTCGCTTGCGCGTTCCTGCACTTCGAGATCCTCCGGAAGACGGCGTGGCCCGCCGCGGCGACGCCTGGCGAGCGCCTCTACTCGCAGGTCATCGGGCCGGTTCCGTCGGCCGCGCTCGCGACGGTGCTGGCGCTCGCGGCCGTCTTGCTCCTCGCCTTCTTGGTGGATGCGCCCGCCCGGCCGAGTCGACTCCTCCTCGTGCTCGCCACCACCATGGTGCCGCTCGCGGCCTTCCGCCGCTTCGTCGACCGCGGGCGCACCGCGCCCCAAGCGCGCCTCCGCCTTCGCCCGTGGGGCATGGCGTTCCTCTCGCTCTTCTATCTCGCCACGATCGCGTCGCGCTTCCTCGGCTGACGGTCGGCGCCCGATGGACATCGGAAGCGGGGCCTCTGCGATCCACCCCCGGCGTTTCGAGCCACGCATCTCCGCAGAATCGAGGTGCGTACATGTGGCATGGCGCGTGCTCGAGGTCCGACCGGAGGAAATCATGAAGACTCGCTTGCTCGTCGCCACGCTTCTCACCATGACCATCGCCGCGACTGCCGCGGTCGGCTGTGGCTCGTCGGGCAGCTCTGACTCCGAGTCGAGCGCGGGCGCCGTCGTTGCCAACAACGAAGAGTCGGTCTCGTCCGACACGGTCGTGACCGCCGTCGCCGGCATGATGTCCGGCTCGCAGAAGGACTTCCTCCGTCGCTCCATCGTCCCCACCAACTGGACCAAGAGCGCGCTCGTTCAGGACATCGGCTTCGAGTTCGACGAGACGCTCGGCATCGTCCCCAAGGGCTTCGAGATGAAGCTCGCGCCGGGTGAGTGGTCGCGTGACACGACGACCCTCTCGCTCGACATCAAGGACGTGGTGAAGAACAAGAGCTTCACCGTCGTCGGCGGCAGCAAGGACGGCTCGATCTCGATCCAAGCCAAGATCACGGTCGAGGAGCAGGCTCAGAACCAGCTCAAGATCTCGCTCGAGAACAAGGCCACGGTGAAGGGGAACCCGGCCGGCGCGAAGGAGCTCGCCAAGGCCTCCGAGGCGCTCCTCCAGGTGTTCGATGCGGCGCGCATCCAGGAGCCGGTCTCGCCCTGATTCTAGATTCGTAAGACGCACGTCATCGCGCGCGGTGTGCCCGTCGGGGTGCCCGCGCGCGTCGTCGTTTCAGCGATCGACGTTCAGCCGAAACACTGATCGAAGAACGCGAAGATCTTCGTCCAGCCCGCTTCTCGGGCCTCGGGCGCGTCGGTGAATCCCATGGCCGGCATGAGGATGCGGCCGATCTCGTGCTTCGTGTCGGTCAAGAACGAGTGGCCCGCCTCGGGGAAGACGTTCACCTCGTGCTTCACCCCGAGAGTGACCAGGCGATCACGCAGCCGCTCGGCTTGGTTGGCGCCAAAGACGCGATCGCGCCCGCCGTAGCAGCCGATCACCGGGCCGATGCCGCGCAGAATTTCGATGTCCGGCACCTCGCCGTAGTTCGTCGACACCGCCGCGAACCCGCGCCCGGCCGCGAGCGCGAAGCCTCCGCCGGCGCAAAAGCCGAGGAGCGCGATGCGGTCCGGCGCGAGGCTCGCTTCCCGCGCGAGCCAATCCCGCGCGGCGTGGGCTTGCGCCACGCCGACGCCGCGACCGGTGCGCACGGCGCGGAACATGTCGACGAGGCAGGGGATGCGGCCGCGCGCCGAGAGGTCGGGGGCAACGGCTGCGGCGCCCTGCCGAGCGATTCGATCACACGCGCGATCGATGTCGGGCTGGCGCCCGAAGAGCTCGTGGATGACCACCACACCGTAGGTTGCGGGCGCGTCCGGCAGCGCGGCGTATGCCGGCGTGGGCGGCGAGTCCGCGCCGCCTTCGATCACGACCTCGCGCGATTCCATCGCGTCCGATCTTACCCAAACCGCTCGAGGTCAGGTGAGGAGGTCGAGCTCGAGCGCGATTCTCACGATGTCCGAGCGGTCGCGGACGCCGAGCTTCTCCGCGAGCCGCGCGCGGTAGGTGTCGACGGTCTTCAGGCCGATGCCGAGCCGCTCGGCGATCTGCTTGGTGGTGAAGCCGCGCGCGACGTCGCACAGAACCTCGATCTCGCGCGACGAGAGCCCGGAGAGCGGTCCCGCCCCGGCACGGCCCACGAACGACTCGAGGGCCTCGTCCGTGAACTCGACGCCGCCGATGGGCTTCCGACCGGCGTGGACGGCGCGAATCGAGGAGAGGAGCTCGGCGTGGGCGGCTTGCTTGACCACGAAGCCGGAAGCGCCAGCGGCGAGGACCGCTTTCATGTGCGCGGGGTCGTCGTGCATCGTGAGCACGAGCACGCGACCGCCCGACGGCGCCAGCGCGGCGACGACCTCCGGCAAGACGACGAGCCCGCTCCGGCCCGGCAAAGAGAGGTCGAGGATCATCACGTCGGGAGCCGCTTCGCCGGCGAGCGCGATCGCCCCGTCGCCGTCGCTGGCCTCGCCGACCACGTCGAGATCGGGCTCGGCTTGGATGAGGAGCCGCAGGCCCTGCCGGAGGATCGCGTGGTCGTCGACGAGCGCGACGCGGATGCGGTCGCTCACTCCGCGCCTCCTCGGGGCTCGGCGAGCGGAATCGTCACTTCGACGCGAGTGCCCGCACCCGGTCTCGACGTGAGGGAAAGCTCGCCGCCGAGCTCGCGCACGCGCTCTCGAATTCCGACGAGGCCGAGACCCGCGCCGGCGCTCGCGGGCACGAACCCCGCGCCGTCGTCCGCAACCGTGATCGCTAGGCGCTCGCGTGCGCTCCAATCCGCTTCGATGCGGAGCGTGTGCGCCCGCGCGTGACGAATGGTGTTGGTCGTCGACTCTTGAACGATGCGGTACGCGGCGAGCTCGACGGGGCGCTCCGGTCGAGCGCCCTCGCGCACGTCGAGGTCCACTTTGAGCCCGCTCTTTCGTGCCTCCGCCGCGACGTGGCGAAGGGCGGCCGCGAGCCCGAGGTTCTCGAGCACCGCTGGGTGGAGCCCGCGCGCCAGCCGCACCAGCTCCTCGTGCAGCGCCTCGCCGACGGCGACGATGTCCGTGATGCGGCTCTGGACGCCCTCGTCGTCGCGCAAGCTCGGTGCCCGTCCGAGCGCGCGCAGCCGTACGAGGAGTGACGTCAGCGCTTGTCCTGCCTCGTCGTGCAGCTCCCGCGCGATCTGCATGCGCTCTTCGTCGCGTGCGCGGGTGATGCCGGCCGCGTAGCGGTGCAGCTCGTCGACGGCGTTGCGCTCTCTCGTCACGTCGCGGGCGATCGCGACGACTCCTCGGATGCGACCGTCGCGTCCGCGGTAGGGCACCTGCACCGTGTGGAGCACGCGCTTCGCGCCCGACGTCGTGATGATCTCGTCGTCACCCGCCTCGGGCGCACCGCTCGTGAGCACGCGGTCCATCGCCTCGCGAAGGCGCGCTGCCACCTCCTCCGGGAACACGTCGCAGAGGCGCGCTCCCGTCATGGCGCTCGCGTCCCGCTCGAGGAGACGCTCCGCGGCCGCGTTGACGCGCGCGATCACGCCGCCGGGCGCGACCACCCAGATGCCGTCCGTGGTCCCATCGACGACGGCTCCGAGGAGTGAGTCGAGCTCCTCGAGTCGTGCCCCGATGGAAGGCGGCGGCCGCTCGCTCGCCAGCCCATGCGTACGATCGGGCATTCGGAGGAGTGTATCGCATTCGGCGGCGCGCGGGCCGCACCGCACCAGCCCCTCCATCTCGAGAGAGGTGGGAGCGATCGACGTCGTCAGGAATTTTCCTGACAGGCGCAGAAGGAAGCTACCGTTTATCAAGAAGTGACGACGAGGGGATCCCGGGGGATCGAACGAGAGCCCAGATGAGCGGAGCCAAATCGGATCACGAGCAGTCCTTGGGGGACGCCCTGCTGAAGGCCCTCGAGGGGATCGACCATCGTCGATCAGCGACCGTGCGCACCTCACCGACCGGTGGGGCCCCGCGCACGCGTGGGGAGGACGTGCCCGATTCGGGGAGGGTGTGGGAGAAGGAGCCGGACACGCAGCGATTCGTCGCGGCGCACGACAGCGCCGTGGTGCGCCCGAGCACCGACCGACGCCTCGCGAAGCGTGTCCGGCTCGAAGTCCCCGTGGTCATCACCACTGCCGGGACCACGATCGACGGCACCTCCGAGGACATCTCGATGACGGGCCTCTTCGTGCAGACCGCGCGTCTCCTCCACTCCGGCAAGCGCGTGAAAGTGCGCTTCGACCTTCCCGCGGGGACGCTCGACGTCACCGCGGTCGTGGTTCGCTTCCGAACGCCCTCCCGGAACGAGCCGGCTGGCGTCGGTCTGTGCTTCCACGCGCTCTCCAAAGAGCAAGAGGAGAGCATCGAGGCTTACTGCGCGGAGTAAGCGCGCGCGCGCGGTCAGCCGCGCCGCTTCTCGTCCGCGAGGCGCAAGGTCGCGCCCACAGTCACCGCGAGCAAGAGCCCAAGGAGCGTGAAGAGGCCGCGGGTACGGTGCGCGCGCACCGACGCCTTGCCGCCGTGAGCCACCATCGGCGCCGCTTGTTTGGCTCGCGGTCGTGCAGCGCCGCCGAGCACCTCGAACGACAGCTCGGCATCGCCGTCGTGCTCGAGTGACGCGTCCTCGTACTGGGTGATCGTCCACCGCGAGCTTAGCGGGAATCGGAGGCCACCGATCACCGGGAGCAGCTCGCCGCCGACTTGGAGCGCCTGGGTCAACGAGGGCCCGCCCCCGCTCGCGCGCGGCGGGAGGCGCGCCGCGCCGGGCGCGATCACGAACAAGTCGAAGGCGCGGGCGAGCGGGCCGCGACACGGCTCGCTCGGGCAGAGCCCAGCGCGTTTGAGGTAGGCGGCGTGCGCCGAGAGATCGAGGTCGGCGTCGGCGTACGGAACGGCGGTGGCGCTCGTGTGGAGCGCGAAGCGCAGCGCAGGCAATCGCACGACGTGGCGCCCCGCGGTGGGGTCGCTCGCGCGAACGAACGTCAAAGCGCGGCCCTCGCTCGCGCTCGCTTTCGCCCAGGCGGCGACGGGGCCTTCTCCACTGAAACCGTGATCGCGAAGCCAACGATCGACTTCGTCACCGGCCGGTCGCTTCAGGGTGTCGAGCGCGACGTTGGCGACGTCGACGCCAGGGATTTCGAGGGGCGCCGCCGGCCTTCGCGCGAGCGTGCGCACGGCGTCGATCGCAGCGCTGTCGGTCGGCGCGGCGACCACGTCGGCGGTGGTGGCCATCACGTACGCGAGGGTGGGGGCGTCGGTCTCGATCTCGGCGCGGACGAGCAGCTCCTCGAGCGATGAGTCTTCGTCTCGCACCACCACCACGGACTCGCGGACGACCCGCGCGTAGTGGCCGTCGGGATAGGCGACGCCGCTGGCCGCGGCGAGCCGCGGGATCGACACCGAGAGAGCGACCAAAGGCAGGAAGAGGGCGCGGTTCGCCATGGGCGTCTCGTTACTCAAGACGCGCCGGCGGATCCAGCCGCCAATTCCAGTCGGCGGGAGGCTCCGCCCGTGCCATCATGCGGCGCTGTGACCCTTACCGAGCTCCTCGAAGAGATCCGCAATCTGTACGTGACCGAGCTCTCGCGCGTCGCCCTCGCGGCAGCGGGCAAGCGATCGAAGAACGGGAAGGCGGCCTCGCCGCAGGTCCACGTCGAACCGCTCCTTCGTGACAAAGGCGGCGCGGCGCTGCGCGAGGGCGCGCTCCGGAGCGCCGTGCGACTCGACCTCGTGAAGGGCGCCGTCGGCGCGTACGAGGACGTTCGCGTCGACTCGAACTCGCGCCTCGAGTTCGAGCCGGTCACCGTGCCGTGGTCGGATCGCCTCACGGTCACCATCGAGCCGTTCGTGTGGGACGCGGTCGTCGTCGAAACGGACGTGCCAGTGAAGACGTCGGTCGCCGTCGCTCGACCGTGGCTCGACGAGTGGATGGACACCAAGGAGGCGCGCTCGCCGGGCCACGACGGTCTCGCGCGCGTCGTTCACTTCGCTGCCGATCCGACGCCGCGCAGCGGCGGCGGCTCGACGCTGGCGATCGATCTCGGCTCCGGCCCGCCCGAGGCGCTTCTGGCGCTCCTCGACGCGTTCGGCGAGCGCGGCGCGAAGAAGATCCGCGTGTCGAGCGAGCCCGCGTCGTGGGACGGCGAAGACGAAGCGAAGCCGGCGAAGGCGCGCAAGGCCGCGAAGAAGACCTCCGCACGGACCGCGAAACCGAAGCGCGCCGCGTCGGCGCCGAAGGCGAAGAAGCCGGCCAAGAAGGCGGCGAAGAAGCCGGCCAAGAAGGCGGCGAAGCCCAAGGCCGCGAAGCCGGCGGCGTCTCGCAAGAAGCGGTGAGCTGGGGAGGGGGGGATCCACGCGATCCACGCCCCTTCGGTCGACGCGTGAGGGCGTGCCCAAAAACGGGCGGCGATGAGGGGCGGGGCAGCGGTGATCCACCCCTCGTCCATCGCGGGTGGGTTGGCACGGCGGTAGCAGACACCGTCGCATCATGTGGGCTCGCTCTCTCTCCGCCGCGCTCGCCCTCCTTTTCGTCGCCGGGGTCGCCACCACCGGTTGCTCGAGTCGTGAGGCCGTAGACGAAACCGATGACAGCGACGACGCGCTCTTCTCGAGCAGCTTCGATCGCAACAACGTGGTCGACGACAACTCGCTTCTCGACGTCGATGGGATGAACGTCGCGAAGGTGCAGGCGTTCTTCGAAGAGACGCCGTACAAGAGCACGTACACGCTCGGCCTCACGAAGATCAAATCGGTCCTCGCCGACTATCGAGACCCCGCGACGGGCAAGCTCGCGGCCGAGATCATCGTCGATACGGCGAAGAAGTATCACCTGAACCCGCTCGTCTTCCTGACCGCGCTCCAGGTGGAGAACAGCCTCGTCTCCACGCGTCCCGCCAAGCGTAACCCGCTCAACATCGGAGAGAGCGATACGCCGGAGAAGGCGAAGTTCCCCTTCAACTGCGTCTGTCCTGCACGCCGCACCGTGCAGGGGCAAGAGGACCAGTGCAGCGACCGCAGCCCCGGCAAGTACACCGGGTTCGCGGCGCAGGCCGACTGCTACGGCGGTGAGATCAGCCGCGCCATCTCGCTCGCGAAGCAGAAGAAGGACACTCCCCACGGCTTCAGCACGGAGCACGACTCGCTCAGCGCCGACACCCCCGACCAGCTCGTGGTTCGTCCCAAGAACGCAGCGACCGCGGCCCTCTACGACTACATCCCGATCGTCGGCGAGCGCGGCGGCGGTCAGGAGGGGATCGGCGGCGTCTCTGGCTTCGGCTACGTGTGGAAGAAGTTCGCCGACGCGGTCAACTACCAGCCCAAGGGCGGTACGCCCGAGAAGTGTCTGGTGGGCGATCACCTCTGCAGCGACGCCAAGCCGGCGTGCACCAACGACGCCGAGTGCTCGGGCACGACGCCGGTCTGCGATGTGGCGCACGGGAAGTGCGTCGCCTGCAAGTCGGACTTCGGTCAGAGCGCGACCGGCACCTTCGTGTGCCCGACCGCAGCCGCGCCGGCCTGCCTTCCCACCGGGGCGTGCGGCGATTGCTCGGCGAAGAACAGCTCGCTCTGCGCGCGCACGACCGAGACCCCGGCGTGCAACGTGTCGCAGAACAAGTGCGGCTGCACCGACGACGCGCAGTGTGGCGCCGGGAAGGTCTGCGACACCAGCGGCGGCCCCGCCGGTACCTGCGTCGACGGCTGCAAGGTCGCAGGCGGCAAGGACAGCTGCCCGACCGGGCTCAAGTGCTCCGACCAGAGCGGTGACATCGGCACTTGCGAGGCGCCCAAGTGCGCCGCCGGCGCGTCGGGCACCTGCCCGACCGGCCTCACGTGCGACTCCACGCGCGGCAAGTGCGTGGCGTGCATGACGGACGCGCAGTGCACGGCGACCGGCAAGTCGGCGTGCGACCCCCTCACCAACACCTGCGTCGAGTGCTCGCAGACGAACCTCACGGCGTGCTCGGCGAGCGGTCGCGGCGCGTCGTGCCTCGCGAACGGCTCGTGCGGCTGCCTCGTGAACGCCGACTGCGGCGGTCGCGTCTGCGACACCGCGAAGCACGTCTGCACGTCGCAGCTCGCGCCGCAGGGCAGCGCAGACGGTGGCGTGTCCGGCACGTCGGCCGACGGCGGCGTCTCGTCGAGCGACGCCGGACCGTCGAGTGTGGCCGCGCCCGATGAGCAGGCGCCGAGCATTGCTGACGAGCCGCCGAGCGGCTCTTCGCAGCGCGAGGGCGTGTCCCCGACTCCTGCGCCGGCCAAGAAGAAGAACGCGGCTAAGCTCGATCAGTCCGGCTGCGCGATGGCTCCTGCCAGCGCCGGCTCGTCGACTGGGTACTTGCTCGCCGGCCTCGGCCTGGTGGCGTTCGCCGCCCGCCGTCGCCGTCGGCCCTGATCCGACCCGCGCTCGCCGTCGAGAGCCACTCACCTTCGCGGTGGGTGGCTTTCGTCTTTGTGGGAGAGGCAGCGCCGCGGCGTCTCCTCAGACGTCGACGGCGCCCACGAGCGGCCGGCGCTCTAGGGCCGATGGAGGGCTGGCCCCCGCCAGCGCGGTGGGAGCGAGCACCAGCGCGGTGGGCGCAACCGGACCGATGCTCTGCGCAACGACGCGGATCTCCTCGTGCGCCTCGACGGCACAGTCGATGCTTATCGTCTCATTGAAATAGGACTTCGAAAGGGAGACGGAACATGTACTTCGTTCACGATGGCTTGAAGCTCGAATCCGATGACGTCGCGTCGTGCGACCGCGCGGGAGTCGCCCGGCGTTCGCCGATGACCACTCATCGCTCGATTGCCTTGAGCGTCGCCGTGACCACCGTCACCGCGCTCCTCTCTCTGGGTTGCAGCGCGACGCCGGCCGACGAGGGCGACGACGAGCCGGAGACGTCGGAGGGCGCCCTCTCCGAGGCATCTTGCAAGCCCGTCGCCGACAAGGCCCAGGCCGCCGCGAAGGCCTCCTGCGAGAAGGAGAACGCTTTCGATTGGGACAAGTGCATGGCGCCGGCGCAGACCGTCATCGACAAGTACCGGGCAGACGTGAGCCGCGCGCGCGCAGCGGTGCAAGGCGACGTGGATGCCGTGACCGGCGACTGTCGCGCGGCGGTCGCCCAGATGAAGTGCAGCGAGCTCGGCGACGGCAACGACTACGCGAACGCCGCCGCCGCGCGAGCCAAGAGCGAGACGCCGCTCTGCGCTTCGCTCCGCGACCGACGGATGCAGAAGTGCGACGTCGACGCGCAGGCCGACCTCGAGGCACGCCTCGGGACGGACAACGAGTACGTGAAGCTCAACGCGCAGTTCGTCTCCAAGTGGGCGGCGTACTTCTCGGACGTCGCCGTGTGCGCGACCAAGTCCGCGGCCTCGACCGGCATGAGTGCGATCTGCTCCGCAAAGGGCTTGAAGGCGTACCAAGATGCTTTCGCGACCTGCCGCAAGCAGTGCCCGGACGTCGCCAAGACCGCGTGCGCACCGAAGGGGTACGCGGCCGACGTCCGATGCGGCGCCTACAAGAACGTCACGGGCTTCTCCCTCCGCGTCGGACAGACCTGCGAGGACGGGCAGACCTGCGAGCGTACGGCGGTGTGCGATCAGTACGACGCGGCCGCAAAGACCGCCTCCCAGAGCAACCAGAGCACGAGCTGCGATGCCAGTGGCGCCCCCGGAGCGCTCATTCCCGAGGTTCGTCTGGTGAACAACGTCGCGTCGTCGGTCGTGCTCACGTGCAAGGCGTACCCGATGCCGTGAGTGCCGCCGACGCGACGAGCCGCGGAGGTGAGCAGATGTTGGCGCGCGCCGATCGGTCAGCGGCGCAGCTTGATGCGGCGTCCTGGCAGGTGGGTCGCCTCGTCGAGCGATCGACCGGCGCGCGAGAGCACCCAGAGCATGGGGACGCGCGAAGGCGTCATCGGCGCCGGGGCCTCGCCGTCGGTGAAGGTGATGAGTCCGTCGGGCCGCAGCTCGTTCGCGCGCTGAATCGCCGGCTCGAACGAGGTTCCGCCGCGGCCGCCGACCCTCTTGGGCGGCGTGCCGCGGTAGGGGTACTCGCGGGCCACGCGCGTGTCGAACTCCACGATGGTCACCACGGCGCCGCGCCGATAGAGACCGTGCACCTCCGAGAAGAAGAGCGCGATGTCCTCGGTGGGCACGCTCCCCGAGCAGTCGAGCGCGACGAGCAAGTCGGTGCGGCGCTTCACTCGGAGCCCAGGGCACGTCCCGTAGCGCTTCGACGGACGGGCGATCGTGTTCTTGAGGTAAGTCCGCTCGCTCGTGGTGCCGAACAGTCGAACGACGCGGCGCCACGACACCTCGCTCTTTCCGTCGACCAAGGCTTCGAGATGCTCGAGCAGCATGCCCGGGAGCGCACCCCACCGGCGCGCGCGGGCACGGCGCGCCGTGGACTCGACGAGCGCGTCGACGTTGGCCTCCATGACCGAGCACGTCGCCGAAGGCAGCGCAGCGATCTCCGCCCATGAAGCGTGCGACGCCGCCGAATCGCGGAGCGCGCGAAGGAGCGCGGCCTCGTCCGCGCTCGGGGCCGCGCCGCCATCTCCTTCACCTCCGGCGCACGCGCCGCCGCCGCCCTCGCCGCGAGACGCGCCACCCTTGCACGCCAGGTGCTCGTAGAGCGGCAAGAGCGCGGCGTAGTACTCCTCGGCGGATCGGTCGCGCGGGAGCGAGAGACCGGGGAAACTCGCCAGAGTGACGGCGTCGGGGATGTCGTGCGGATCGACGATCTGATGCACGACGAGATCGCACGCCACGCCCCATAGATCGAGCCGCGCGACGCCGCGCGCGCGAAAGGGATGCTTGAACGTGAGGTGCACGAGCTCGTGCTTGAGGGCGGCGCGCCGCATCCGCGGCTCGGGCAGCTTCGCCCAGTGCGCGGCGCCGACGGCGAGGGCGAGCGTGTGCCCGTGCGGAACGAGCGCGGTCTTGGTCCGCTCATCGGCCACGACGCGGACGAGTCCCACGAACAGATGTCCGAAGTACGGCTCGGCCAAGAGGAGCTCGCGCGATGTCGCGTCGATCTCCGCGCGAACGCGCTCTCCGTCGGCGCCCATGCTCACGCCTTGGTGGGGCCGAGCCGAAGGAGGAGGCGCGCCACGACCGGGTCGCCCATCAGCTTGGCCGCGCCCTTCTTCTTGTCGAGAACGCTGAGGTCCTGCGCGAACGCGAGGCGCATGTCCTCGGGAAGCACGGCCATTGCGAGGAGCGCGCGCAGGTTGGCGAGCTCGGCGTCGGTGAGCGCGCCGGCGCGGTTTTGGAGGTGATTCACGAGGCGAGTGAGGATCGTGGACAAGAGATCGACGCGCTTCACGTCCCGCTCCACCAGCTTGGTGATGCGCTTCTCGATGGCGTCGAACTTCTTGGCCGCCAGGATCGACTCCGGCGGCACGAGCGCATCGAGATCGGCGTTCACGAAGGCGATGAAGGCGGCGACGGTCTGCTTGTCGAGGCACGACTCGCCGAGCATCGTCACGAGGTCGATGTCCTTCGCGAGGTCCTCGATGCCGGCGATGCGATCGAAGAACTGCACGAGCGTGCGCGGCGTGGTTCGCTCACCGGTCACGGTCTCGGGGTAGGTGAGGACGAAGCTGATTCCGCGCGGGTCCACGCCGGTGCGCTCGGCCCACGCCGCCCAGCGCTTCACGTCGAAGCGCAGCGTGACGTGCAGCATGCGCGTCACCATCGCGTCGTCCATGGGCGTCACGGAGTAGTCGCCGCCATCGGGGTTGGCCGTGAGAACGATCTGCCACTTGGGCGGGAGCTTCCAGCCCGCGAGCTCGAAGTTTTGAAGGAGCTGCATCAAGCCGCGCAAGATTCGATCGTCGGCGCGGTTGACGTCGTCGATGAGGAGGATGCCCGGCCCGCTCTCGCGCGGGACCCACTCCGGTGGCGCCATCCGCGTCGCGGCGCCGTCGTCGACGACGACCGGCATGCCCATGAGGTCGCCCATCTCTTCGAACTGCGCCGGCGCGATGGCGACGAAGCGTGCGCGCCGCGCCATGGCGATCGACTCCACGATCTCCGTCTTGCCGATGCCGTGCCTTCCCCAGATGCACACCGGCGTCTTGCGCTTGCCGCTCGCCTCGAGCGACTCGTTGACCGCGAGGGCGTGCGAGAGGAACTTGGTCAGCTCGTCGGGATCACAGGCCGTGCCGTAGTAGACGTAGTCGAACGACTCTTTGGGGCTCATGACGCCGCGCCATCTTGCCATCGATTGACGCGGCGCGCTGCGTCGCGGCGACGCGTGCACGATGCAAGCGTTCTTCGCGTGGGGAGGGGCTGCCGCCCGGATCGTGGATCCACCCGCGGCCCATCCGAGCGCTGGCCTGGTTCATGACCGCCCGGATAAATGGCGCAGATCGCTATCTCGGGCGCGCGATGGCCGGGGCATGCGGCTTGCGACAGTGTGGGCAGGGTCCGGCGAGCGCGACCAAGCCGATTGGGCTTCGTCGTCGCTCGCCCGACCCGGAATCTTCCCCGGCGGTGAGCCTGCCGGCGCGTCAGCGCGCTTCGATGCGCGCCCGCGCAGTGCCACGAAGGACGCCATCGCCGAGCGTCTCCGTCGGCACAATCACGACGCCGCCCTTCGCGTGATCGTAGCCGTACGCGTAGCCGGTCACTTGCTTCGGAACCGTGCCCTCGGCAGCGACCACGGAGACGGTCGTGGGGTGCCCTTCGATCGGGCTCGTCGTCGTGAACGGCTCGCCGCTCCAGGTCGTCGTGCCGTCGCTCGCGACGCGGAGCATGCGGTACGTGCGCGCAGACGTCGGTCCGCCCATCCGCATCGTCGCGAGCGCGTGGATTCGATCGAAGAGCGCGCGGTACGTGTAGTCGCTCTGCCACGCCGGCGCGCAGTAGCTCATTTGGTCGTGGAGCGTCGGCGGCTGCAGCGTGCGCGTCACGACGCTGTAGCCCCACGCGCCGATGCCGGCGTTTGGGTAGGGGTACTTGGGATCGGGATCGGTCGCGCCGCCGCACGGCGCGTGCGGGCGACCGTGTGCGTGACCGAGCTCGTGCGGCAACGTGTCGATGCTGTCGTTGTCGGCGTAGAGCACGCCCACGCTCGCGCGATTCGCCGAATCGCCCGCGGTCTCGGACATGTTCGACAAGCCGAGCAGGCAATCGGTTCCGCAGTAGCCGTTCACGGTGGGGGCCGGTGCGAACGCGCCGTAGTAGTAAACGTCGCGGGGCGCGTTGTCGGTCAGGCGCAGGCGCGTGACCGCGTCGAGCACGTCGTCCCAGCCCTGACCGTTCGCGAGCACCGCGCCGCTCCACGCGATCGGCTGCCGTACGCGGATGTCGACGTCGGCGACCGGGTAGAACTCGAGGAGGCGCTTCTTCGCCGCGTCGATCACGGCTGCGCTCACGTCCGGCATGCGGTTCGAGCCGTCCGCGCCGTAGACGAGCGGCACGATGAGGACCTTGAGCGTCCCCGTGAGCTGCGCGTCGAAGCGATCGGTGCCGCCGCTCGTGGGGAACTGTGCAGGGCTCGCCGTCGTCGTCGCGACCGAGGGCGCCCCGCTCTCGAGGATGCGGACCGTGTACTCGGCGTCGGGAGTGAGCGCGCTTCCGGGCACCATGAAGTTGAACGTCGACGCCACGTCGGACTCATTCGAGCGCTGCGAAATGGTCGCTTTGGTGTGAACGGTGCCGACCGCGTGCCCCTTGCTCATCACCGTGAGCTCCGCGTCGAGCGCGCGCGCGCCCTTCCCCGCTTGGGGCGTCACGAACAGGCGAACGAGCGCGTCACGCCCCTGGATGACCGGCAAGACGCGCGACGCCACACGCGCGCCGCTCTTGGCGATGGGCACGCGCGTGCCTTGGTAGAGGACGACCTCGTCGATGGTGATCCCGCGCGCGAGCGGCGCCGAGCTCGTGGGGTTGGCGCCCGGGCCGGTCGTGAGGTCGCCACCGCCGATGGCCACCGGCGTCGCGGACGGGTCGCTCGCCGCCTCAGTGGTCGCGGGCCGCGGGGCCTCGCTCGCGGGGGCCTTGGCGCCGGAGCCGTCGCCGTCCTCGTTCGCCGCCGAGCAGGCGAAGAACGTGGTGGCTGACCCCAGCAGCGCGAGACGGGCGAAGCGCAGCATGCCGGCGAACGAGCAACGGACGCGCCAGTAGCCTCCCGCTCGCGGGGCGCGTCGAACCCTCGAAGAACGCACGATGGAGGCGATGTCGCACTGGATCGCCGATGTTCGGCGCGTCGCGCAAATCGTGACGTTGCATGGATGCGACAGCGCTGCCGCGCGAAGGAGACGCTTGCGTCGCGCCGCCGTTCGCGGGAGATGGGCCGCGATGGCACCGGGGGAGCGCTCGATCGCAGCCGTTCGTTTCGCACTGCCGAGCCTCCTCGTCGTGGCTTGCTCATCGCTCCCCGAGGTCTCCGTGCCGGACGCCGACACTTCGGTCGAAGACGCCGCCACCGAGACGTCGACCACGGCGGACGCGGGCGCGCTCGACTCCGCGCCCGCGTCCACCGACGCGCGAGTCTCCGACGAGACCGGGGCGCACGACGACGGGTTCTCGTTCGTCGTCGTCGGATGCAATCGGATCGAGAAGGCCGACATCTCGCCGAGCGTGCCGAGCACCGCCAACGTCGAGCAGCTCGCGCGAACGTTCGCCGACGTGGCCGCGCTCTCGCCGCCACCGACGTTCTTCTTCTTCGCCGGCGATATGGTCTACGGCTACGCGGACGGCCCGACGCTCGAGGCGGAGCTCACGGCGTGGCTCGCGCTCTACCGCGCTTCGCCGCTGCCGGCGGCGGGCGTGACGCTCGTTCCGATTCCGGGCAACCACGAGTCCCAGAACAAGACCAAGGGCGTCAAGCTCGCGTACGTCGACGCCGAGACCACGTGGGTCAAGGTGATGGCGCCGTACATTCGCGGAGCGAACGGGCCAGGACCGGGCGGCCCCGACGGGCTCACGACCGATCAGAGCAAGCTGACGTATTCGTTCGACCACCAAGGGACGCACTTCGTCGTGCTCGACACCGATCCGGTCGGCATGGACTCGCAGGTGCCCGCGGCCTGGGTCGCGTCCGACGTCGCGGGCGCGCGCGCGGCGGGCGCGAAGCACGTCTTCGCCATTGGGCACAAGCCGGCGTATCCATCTCCGCTCTCCGGCGAAGGTGGCCTCAGCGCGTTCCCGGCGGTGCGCGATGCGTTTTGGAGCGCGCTCGAGTCCGCGCACGCCGAGGCCATGCTCGCCGCGCACAACCATTTGTGGTGGAAGACTCGCCCCGCCAAGACCTGGCAAGTCGTCGCCGGCAACGGCGGCAGCCTGCTCGAGTCCGGGGTGATCGGCGCCGACGCGTACTACGGCTTCACGCACGTCGTCGTCTCGGCATCCGGCAAGGTCACGGCGACGAGCTATGGTCGCGACGTCCCGTCGGCGGGGTACCTCGCGCCCGCGGCTGCCTACCCGACGACCGTCCGCGAGACCGTCGACCTCAGCTGGAGGTAGGGCTCATGGGCGCCCCGCCAGCGCGTTGATCACGCGTCGCGCCTCGCTCTCCTCGATAGCGCCCGTTCTGAGAAAGCGGCGGATGAGCGCCAGATACGCCTCGCGCTCCGCCCGCGACGCGGCCGCGGGCGCCTCGAGCGACTTCAGGAATCGAGACAGACGCTCGTAGTGCTCGGCGGCGGGGAGGGGGACCTTCGGGCCAGAGAGCACGACGCGCCACGCGTCGTCGCGCGTCGTCGCCCGCTCGAGCGCTTCGAAGAATCGGGCCACGGCACGCTGGCGTGCGCGGTCGCTTTGCGGTCCCGATCCCTTCGTCATCGCTTCGCCATCGTAGCCAGTCGTGTGCTCGGACGGCCACACCGCGTGAATCCTCCTTCACGATCCTCCGCTCGATGTCAGCGTTTCTCCGCATTTCGCCCCGACGCAATCGCGGCACGAAGACTGCGTAGGGCGCGCGTCATGAACGCATCCGCTTCAACCATCACGCTCGCTCTCGCTTCGCTCTTCGTCGTCTCCTCGGCCGCGGCGGAGCCCGGCCAGAAGAGCGCTTCGACCGCAGCCAAGACCACGACCACCTCCGCCGTAATGCCCGCCGACAGCGATCGCGCCGCGGACGCGGATGCGCGGCGCGGCCTTACCGGACTCGAAATCGTTCTCCGCCCGAGCTTCGGCGGTGCCGGTGCGTCGTCGCCTGTAAAATACACGGGACCGACGGACCCGCGCAGCGATCCGGGCGCCGTGTCGACGGGGGCGTCTCCTTACGGACCGGGCTTCGTCGGTCAAGCGATGCTCGGCTATCGCTTCCATCCACTCGTGAGCGGCGGCCTCCGCGCGGGCTTGCGGCAAGCGTCCGCGAGCGCCACCAGCGACGGTGCGACCGATCTCAAGCGCTCCTCGTGGGACGCGGGCTTCTACGTGCGCGCTTATCCGCTCGCCACGACGCCGAGCGTGGCCAAGCACCTCGATCCGTGGGTCGGCGTGGGCGTCGGCTACATGCGCGACACGCAGTCGTACAAGCGCCCGCTGACGGGCGTGGCCGTCGATTGGACGCTCGACCACCACGCGGTCGCCGTGCCGCTCGGAATCGGCGTCGACTACCGCGTGCACCCGCTCGTGTCGCTCGGCCCCTCGTTCGAGTACACGCTCGCGAACAGCGTCGCCGGATGTCTCAAGGCGTCGGCCGCGCAGGGCGGCTCGACGTATTGCTCGAACGAGTCGCCGGGCGACAAGGTGATCAAGTCCGACGGCTACGGCGTCTGGACCGCGGGACTCGATCTCCGCGCCACGTTCTGACTAGTGGGGCTGGCCGCGAGTGGGTTTGACACCCTCGCAAGACGCGGCCACGCGCCCCAAGGCTTAAAGCTCGCCCACTCCGCCCATGCGCCCTCTCGCAACCCCTCGTGGGTTGCGAGAGTCGAAGGCTGCAGGCCTGAAGGCGGGGGAGGCTCGATTTTGCGTCAGCAAAATCGAGGGGGCGGCCAGCCCCACTAGCCGAGGGCTTGCTTCGCCATGTCGACGAGGGCGTTGGTGGAGGAGTCGTGGCCGGAGGTCGGGCCGGGCTGGCCGAGCTCGGCCTCGATCTTCTTGGCGAGCTGCTTGCCGAGCTCCACGCCCCACTGATCGAAGCTGAAGATGTTCCAGATGGCGCCCTGCACGAAGATTTTGTGCTCGTACATCGCCACGAGCTGACCCAAGACGCGCGGCGTCAGCTTGGGGAACACGATCGTGTTCGTCGGTCGGTTGCCGGTGAACGTCTTGTGCGGCGCGAGCCGGGCCACTTCGTCGGCGCTCATGCCGGCCTGCGTGAGCTCGGCGCGCGCCTCCTCCTCCGTCTTGCCGCGCATGAGCGCCTCGGTCTGCGCGATGCAGTTGGCGAGGAGCACCTTGTGGTGATCGCCGAGCGGGTTGTGCGTCGCCAGCGGCGCCAAGAAGTCGGCCGGCACGAGGCGGGTGCCCTGGTGAAGCAGTTGGTAGAACGCGTGCTGGCCGTTGGTCCCGGGCTCGCCCCACACGATGGGGCCCGTCGTGTAGCCCGCGATGCGATGGCCGTCGCGATCGACGCTCTTGCCGTTGCTCTCCATGTCGCCCTGCTGGAAATAGGCTGGGAAGCGATGGAGATACTGATCGTAGGGCAGGATGGCGTGCGTCTCGGCGCCGAAGAAGTTCGAGTACCAAACCCCGAGCAACGCGAGAGTGGCCGGGACGTTCGATTCGAGCGGCGCCTCGCGGAAGTGATTGTCCATGTCGTGCGCGCCGGCGAGCAGCTCCTCGAAGGAGTCCATGCCGATCGTGCACGCGATCGAGAGCCCAATCGCGCTCCATAGCGAATAGCGGCCACCGACCCAATCCCAGAACTCGAACATGTTGGCCGGATCGATGCCGAACTTCTTCACCTCGGCCTCGGCGGTCGAGACGGCGACGAAGTGCTTGGGCACCGCCGCCTCGGAGCCGAGGCGCTCCACCAGCCACGCCCGCGCCGACCGCGCGTTCATCAAGGTCTCCTGCGTGGTGAAGGTCTTGGATGCGACGATGAAGAGCGTGGTCTCCGGATCGACGACGCGGAGCACCTCAGCGAGGTGCGTGCCGTCGACGTTGGACACGAAGTGCGCCTTCATGCCGGGTTTGGCGTACGGCTTGAGCGCCTCCGTCACCATCACCGGCCCGAGGTCCGAGCCGCCGATGCCGATGTTGACCACGTGGTGGATGCGCTTTCCGGTGTGACCTTTCCACTCGCCGGAGATGATGCGGTCGCTCGTGGCGCGCATCTTCGCGAGCACCGCGTTCACGTCGGGCATCACGTCGCGGCCGTCGACCACGATCGGCCGATTGGAGCGATTCCTCAGCGCGACGTGGAGCACGGCGCGCTTTTCGGTGCCGTTGATCTTCTCGCCCGCGAACATCCGGTCGCGCATCCCCTCGACGCCGCTCGCGCGCGCGAGCGCGTAGAGGAGTCGCATCGTCTCATCGGTCACGCGGTTCTTGGACGCGTCGACCACGAGCTCGCCGGCGCGGAGCGTGAGGCGCGCTGCCCGGCCCGGGTCGCGCAAAAAAAGGTCGCGCATGTGGAGCGAGGACGCGTCCTTTGCGTGGTTTTCGAGTGCCTGGTACGCCGCGGAGTCGGTGAGCGCGCTCATGGCGGCATCGTACGCCGGAACGTCGTTCGAAAGTTCACCTTGCCCGCGAGGGGTGCAATCCTCCCCATCATGCGACTCTCTCACCTTCGGGTCCTCGGTTCGGTCCTCCTCGGCGCGCTCCTCCTCGTATCGCTCGGCGCTCCCCAAGCTGGATGCAGCAGCAAGACCTGCTCCTCGAGCGAGGAGTCGGCCTGCACGAACACCTTCACGGATTGTACGAACAAGGCGGCGGCCGCTGCCGACAAGGCCGCCTGTCAGAAGTGCGTCGACAACTACTGCAGCTGCTACGATTCCTGCGGCAACACGTGCGACCGCGACAAGATGAGCGCGACCTGCGCCGGCCTGCCCTGACCTGGCGATCGCTCGCGCGCGCAGGCCGCCCGGTTCGTGGACTCGCCCTAGGCGTGGCCGCCTCGTCGCTCGGCGCGTGCATGTTCTTCCGCACGCTCGACGACCTGTCGGCCGGGACGAGCCACGCCGGCGCGATCAGCGACGGCGCGTCGGGTGCGGACGCCGCGCCGCCGGCGGAAGGCGGGCTCCTCGACGGGCCGCCCGCGGACTCCGGAGCGGCCGGCCACTGCGTCGTCGTCGACCCGTCGATCGCGCGCGGCGAGGCACCCAAGCTCCAGCGCTGTTTCGACTACGACGATCCCGATGCGGGGCCTTCGCTGCGCGCAGAGAGCCCGGCGACCATTTCCGTGGAGCCCGACGACGGCCCGTCCCCACCGAACGCAGTGGTCGCGCGAGCACCGGCGCTCCCGTCCTCGAGCGCGAACGCCCGCCACGTGGTGGACGTGCCCCTCGTGGCCCGTCGCGTCGAGATGGCCTTCTCCGTCCGCGTTGAGCCCCCGTCGACCCAGTCGGGGGATTATATGCAGATTGCATCGTTCTTTCGCGACAACGTCTACACGTATCTGATCTACGACCCCGCGAACGCCAAGCTCTTCTTCAGCGAGCAAGACCAGCGCGACGGCGGCCTCGTGAACACGACGCTCTCCCACGGCGTCGTCGCCGTCGACCTGACGCAGTGGCACCGCGTGGTGTTCGATCTCGACTTCGTCGGTGGGCGCTCGTCGCTGCGCGTCGTCGGCGGCGGGGCGACGCTGGACGAGCCGCTCCAGTGGCCAGAGGTCAACTGGTACGGCACGGCGTGGTTGGGGACGTCGTTCGTCTACGGCACCCAGGCGCCGCTGGCGATGCACTTCGACGATTTCGCGCTCACCGTCTGGTGAGCGCGGCGGCCGGCACCTCGGCCGCGAGCAGCTCTTCGAGGCGCACGACGTTCGCGCGCACGGCGCGGTCGTGCGGTGCGAGGCGCTCGGCCTCGCGGAAGGCCGCGTACGCCGCGCGGAAGTCCTTTTGCACCACGGCGCGCACCCCGCGGTCGACGCACTTTTCGAAGGCTGCGCGCAGGTCGAGGTCGAGCGCGCGCGGCTCGGTCACGATGCCACGCACGCGGCCGGACTCGGTGGCGATGCGCATCTCACTCGGCGCCGGGCTCGGCGGCCGATCGTGGTCGACCTCGGTCGTCATCTCCGACCACGGGTCGAGCTCCGCGGCTTCGTTGGCGGGCTCTCGGCCGCCGGCAACCCCGCCGCTTTCGCGCTCGTCGAGCTCGCGCGCGACGTCGAGCAGGATGCTCTCGCAGCTCCCGTCGACGTTCACGACCACCGCGTCGTCGCTGGTGAGCTGACGACACACGACCTCGACCTCGCGCTGGAAAGCCAGTCGTCGGAACGCACCGATGCCGCTTCCCTGGGCGTCGAAGGCAGCGATGAGGTTGCCGGAGCGGATGACGACGCGCCCCCAACCGTCGGGGAGCGCGATCTCCAGGACGACGGAGCGTCGTGACATGCCTGCAAGTTGCACGTAATCGGCGACGCCGAACGGTGAAGCCGCGAGGTCGCCGTTGAGGCGTTCCTCCACCAGCACGCGCAAGCGGTCCATGCTGACCGGCTTTTCGAAGACCTCCGCGCGCGCCGGCAACAGGTTCCTGAACTGCCCGACGTACGCCGACACGAAGACGAGCGGTACGTGCAGGGCGTGCTGCTCGAGGAGCGCCGCGATGTCGATCCCCGAGCCGTCGGGCAGGTCGAGGTCGGAGAGGACCATCGCCGGCGTGTGGTGGGCGAGCATCGCGCGCGCCTCGGCGACCGAAGCCGCTTCGAGGACGTCGATCCCAGCGAGCTTGGAGAGGCCGCGCCCCACGGAGGCGAGGAGCACCGGTTCGTCCTCGACGACCAGGACGATCTTTCGTGTCGCTTCTGCCGTGCTCACGCGCTCAGCCGACCGCATCGCCATGGCGGGCCTCCTTCGGGACGAGTCCTTCCCCCACGAGCAGAGCGAGATCGTCGGCCGCCTTGCGCGCCTCGAGGAGGAGCAGCGCGACCGATGCGTGCCTTGCGGCGAGCACCACGAGGCGCACCGCGGTGGCGTTCGTCGCCGTGAGCACAACCGACCAACCGTGGGCGCTCCGCACGAGCACCTCCTCGGCGTCTCCTCGCGCGAGCTGGTGCATCGCGCTCGTGCCGACGTCCGCGAGCGCCTTGCCCACGCGCGCTGCTTGTCCGGGATCCACGTCGTGCGGGAGCGCGCTGGCGAGCACGACCCCTTCTTCGGAGACGAGCGCAGCGGCTTCGACTCCGGGCGTTGCGCCGGTGAGCGCTTCGAGTCGTTCGGTGAGGTCGCGGAGTGACATGGCTCACCCCTCCGTGGGGGGCGCGAGGTCGTGGGGGTTCTCGAGAGGCACATTGAGCATCACGGTGGTGCCGAGCTTGATGCGGCTCTCGATGCGGAGTCGCCCTCCCGACCGCTCCGCGACTTGGCGGCACAACGCGAGGCCAACACCCGACCCCTGCTCCTTGGTCGTGTAGAAGAGATCCGTGCAGCGGAGGAGCACGTCGTCGCTCATGCCGCGCCCAGTGTCGCGCACGGAGAGGACGAACTCCCCTCCCTCGATGCGAGCGTCGACGTCTACGCGCCCACCGGGCTCGCACGCTTCGATGGCGTTCTTGACGAGGTTGAAGACCACGCCGTTGACGACGCTGCAGTCGAGGTGGAGCGGTGGGAGGTCGGCGCCCGTCGCGCGGAGCTCGATGCGCCTGCGGTTGGCGGTCGTCGTCAGGATGCGGACCGCGTCGCGCACGCCGCGATCGACGCTCTGCGCGCGCTCGGAGCGCATGCTCCGCGACACGCTCCCGATGCCCTGCATCCCGAGGTTCAATCGCCGCACCTCGCTGAGGACGGCGGCCAGATCCGCGGCCATCGTGCTCGGTGCCTCCTCGGTCATCACCTCGAGCAAGCTGGTGATGGCGGCGAGCGGGTTTCGGAGCTCGTGGAGGATGGAGGGGAGCGCGTCGCCGAGGGTCGCCATCTGAAGCAAGCGGTCGCGCTCTCGACGAAGCTCGAGGATGGCGGAGATCTCCTGGAACATCACGACGCAATGCGACTCGCCGTCAGCGTCGAAGCGGGTCGCGTTGTAGCCGAGATGCACTGCGTGGCCCGAGGGGAGGAGGATTTGGCGCTCACGCCGCGCCGCCCCGCCGTCGTCCCCTTCGAGCTCCGCGAGGGGACCGATCACCGACGCGATCGGCTCACCCACGAGCATCTCGCGCTCGAGGATGCGCTGCGCGGCGGGGTTGGCCTGCACGATCAGGCCATCGTTTCGAACGGTGAGCACGCCAGCGGCGAGCGCCGTGAGCACTTCACCGCTGTCGACCGCACCTTGGATCCGTGCGCGCTGTCCTGATCGCCGTTGCAAGCAGCCTCACCAGGTGCAGTGCGTGTGCCAATCGGCTGTGCACGGCTTTCGGGCGCAACCCGTGGGAAGGGCGTGGATCGGCAAAAAGTGCGGGTCCAGCATCTGGATCGAGTTCCAGGCCCTGGACTAGACACCTACACTGCCGCACGGAATGACCGGCTCGACGCGCAGCCTGCCCCCGTCGTCGCGAGACGTCGACGACCTCTTGCGGCCGCGCCGCAAGGCGTTGGCCGCGCTCTTGCGATCGCCGGCGCTCTCGACCGGCGACGTCGACCTTGCGCTCGCGCAGCTCACCGAGGTCGCGGTGAGCGTGCTCGGCGTCGAGCGGGCGAGCGTGTGGCGGTTCGACGAGTCGCGGCAGCGCATCGAGTGCGTCGATTTGTTCGAACGCACCGCGGCGCGGCACAGCCGTGGCCAGGCGCTCACGCGTGACGGGGCGCCGGCGTACTTCGTCGCGCTCGACGAGGAGCGCACGATCGCGGCGTCCGACGCCAACCTCGACCCGCGGACCCGCGAGTTCGAGTCGAGCTATCTCCGTCCGCTCGGCATCGGCGCGCTCCTCGACGCTCCGATCTTCGTGGGGCCCGCGCTCGTCGGCGTCGTTTGTCACGAGCACGTCGGACCTCCGCGCGAGTGGCGCCTCTGGGAAGAGCTCATCGCCAGCACGCTCGCCGACTTCGTGGCGCTCGTGTTCGCCACCGCCGAACGCATCGCGAGTGAGCGAGAGCTCGCGGCCTACCGCGAGCACTTGGAGCAGATCATCGAAGACCGCACCGCGAAGCTCGCCGAGACCGAGCGCGGCTTGCGGCAACTCTTCGAGGCGTCGCCAGTGCCGATGCTCCTCCTCCGTCCGACCGACGACCGGGTGCTCCTGGCCAACGGCCGCGCCGCGGAGCTCTTCGGTCACGACGTCGAGGCGGGGGCGGCACCCGGAGAGCTGTGGGTGCGGCCGGCCGATCGCGAGCGATTGCACGAGGCCGTCCTTCGCTCGCAGCACGTCGACGACTTCGAGGCGCCGCTCCACACGACCCGCGGTCTCGTCTTCGCTGCGCTCGCGGTCGAGCGGATCACTTGGGCCGGCGAAGACGCGCTCCTTCTCGGCATTCACGACGTCACGCGGCAGCACAAGGCCGAGCAGGTCTTGCGGCAGCAGAGCGAGGCGCTCGTGAAGATGTTCGCCGCGGCGCCGGTCCCGTTCGTGCTCACGACCGCGGACGACGGCACGGTGCGGTTGTGCAACCCGCGCGCGGCCGATCTCTTCGAGACCACCGTCGACGGCATGATCGGAAAGAGCGCTGGTGCGTATTACGTCGAGCCGAGCGAGCGAGCGGCGTTCGCCCATGCGGCGCGCTCGGGCAAGGTCGAGGGCTACTCGGTCGAGCTGCGCACCGAGAAGGGACGCACTTTTTGGGCGCTCCTCTCGGCCCAGCCGATCGAGCTCGACGGGGAGTCGCTCCTCATGGTCGGCGTCTCCGACATCACCGAGCAGCGTCGCACCGAGGCCGAGCTCCGCGAGCTCGCCATGCGCGACCCGCTGACTGGGCTCTTCAATCGGCGCACCTTCGTCGAAGCCGCAGCACAAGAAATCGCGCGCGCCGATCGGTATGGTCAAGCCATCAGCCTCGCTCTCGTCGACGTCGACCACTTCAAGCGCATCAACGACTCTTACGGGCACGCCATCGGCGACGCCGTGCTGCGGCACCTGGCCGACCGCGTTCGCGCCGAGCTTCGCAAGATCGACGTCGTGGCGCGTATCGGCGGTGAGGAGTTCGTGATCCTGATGCCCGAGACGGGACGCCCCGCCGCGGTGCGGGTGATCGAACGCCTGCGGTCGGTGCTCGGGGCCGAGCCCGTCGACACCGCCGGTGGTTCGGTGCGCTTCACGGTGAGCGCCGGCCTCGTCGAACGGCGCGATCGCGAGCCGCTCGACGAGCTTCTCCAGCGCGCCGATGCTGCCATGTACGCGGCCAAGGCGGCCGGTCGCGATCGCGTCGTCACCGACGAGTGATACGCTCCTCGCTCATGGCAGCAACGAGCGCGCGCGTGCAGGCCGCCTACGACGAGCTCTCGGAACGGCACCGCGCGATCGCGCTGCTCTCGAGCACGCGCGCGGTGCTCGAGTGGGATCTCGAGACCAAGATGCCGGAAGCCGGCGCCGTTCACCGCAGCCGCCAAATCTCCGATCTGGCGGGCCGCATTCACGCGGAGGCGACGCACCCGCGCGTGGCCGAGCTCCTCGCGCTCCTGAACGAGCCGGGCGCGCTCGCAACCGAGGGCCCGCTCGAAGCGACCCAGGTCAACGTCACGCGATGGACGCGTGCGCACCGCCGCGAGAGCCAGCTCGAGCGCGCGTGGGTCGAAGAGCTCGCGGAGGCGACGTCGCTCGCCCACGGCGCCTGGGCGGCGGCCCGCGCCGCGAACGACTTTGCTGCGTTCGCTCCGCACCTCTCGACGGTTCTTTCGCTCAAGCAACGCGAAGCGCGCGCGCTCGCCGACGGTGGCGACGGATGGGATGCGCTCCTCGACGACTTCGAGCCCGGCATGACCGGGGCGCGCCTCGACGCGCTGTTCGCACCGCTCGCGGTCGGCCTCCGCGATCTCTCGAGCGCGCTCGCGGGCGCAGCACGTCGACCGCGCGTCGACGTGCTTCGGCGCAGCGTCCCGGTGCCACTGCAGCGGACCTTCGTCCTTCGCGTGCTCGATCGCATCGGCTACGACACGCGGCGCGGTCGCCTCGACACGAGCGCCCACCCGTTCAGCACCAAGCTCGGACCGCACGACGTGCGCATCACGACGCGCTTCTACGAGCACGATCTCACCGAGGGGCTCTTCGGCGCTCTCCACGAGGTCGGACACGCGCTCTACGATCTCGGGCTGCCCGAAGAGCACTTCGGCACGCCGCGCGGCGAGGCCACCTCTTACGGCGTGCACGAGAGCCAGTCGCGGCTATGGGAGAACCTCGTCGGTCGGAGCCCGGCCTTCTGGCAAGCGTTCTACCCCGAGCTCCGCGCAACTTGGCCGGGCATCCTCGACGATGTCTCCGCGGACGAGTTCGTCCTCGCGATCAACGCCGTGGAGCCGGGCGCGAATCGCGTGCGCGCCGACGAGGTCACCTACAACCTCCATATTTTCGTTCGATTCCAATTGGAGCGCGCGCTCCTCTCTGGAGATCTCGCGGTCGCCGATCTGCCCGGGGCTTGGGACGAGGCCTACGCGACCGTGCTCGGCGTGCGCCCGCCGAGCCACGCGGAGGGATGCCTCCAGGATGGCCACTGGGCGGCCGGGCTCTTCGGCTACTTCCCCACGTACACGCTCGGCAACATGATGGCCGCGCAGATTTATGGGGCCGCGCAGACGGCGATCTCCGACCTCGAAGGCCGCATCGGTCGTGGTGACGTCGCCGCCCTCCGCGAGTTTCTCGGGGCGCGCGTCCACACTGTGGGGCAATCGTTCGACGGCGAAGGCCTGATTCGCGAGGTCTGCGGGGCACCGCTCGATGCCGCTCCGCTCGTTCGCACCCTACGCGACAAGTACGAGCGACTCCGTCTGATTTGACGGTGTCCGCTGGGCGGACGCGTGCACGGTCGCGTCCGCGTCCGCTACGATGTCCGGAAGAGGCGACTCCTGGTGAGCGTTCGTGACCAGAGCCCCGACGCCGCGCCCAACGCGCTGCGCGGTGGGCATCCGACGCAGCCGCCGCGATCCGGTCTGGCCTCGCGGTCGACCCAGCTCGAGGCGGTGGTCGACGCGCTCCCCGATGCGATCGCGGTCGTCGACGCATCGGGGGTCGTGCAGGTTGCGAACCCGACCGCCGCCGCGCTCTTCGGATTCCTCCAATCCGAGATCGAAAACGGCGCGGCGGTGCTCGGCAAGAACGTGCTCGCGCCGACGAGCAACCTTCTGGCTGCGGCGCTCGCATCCGTGGTCGGTCAGCCAGGCGCGGTTGCCACCGTCGAGGTGAAGGTCCGAGGCTCAGGCGACTCGCAGCGCCTCGTCGTCGTGACGCTCCGCGACGCACACGAACGCTCCGAGGTCGGGGGCGTCGTGGTGAGCGCCCGCGACGTCACGGCCGAGCGGACGCGTGCCGCGCGCGAAGAGCGCGCACAACGCCTCGAGTCTTCGGCTCTCATCGCAGGCGGTACTGCGCACGACGTGAACAACGCGCTCGCCGTCATCGTCGCGTGCGCCTCGAATTTGCTCGACACGGTCGATCCCGAGGAGGCGCGCGTGGACGCGGCCGCCATCCTCGAGGCCTCGGCGCGAGCGAGCGCGCTCACCAAACGACTCAATGCGTTCGTCGCGCTCCAAAGGCGGGAGCTCCGGCCCACGGCGATCGACGCCGAGCTTGGCGCCATGGTGGCCAAGCTCGCCGCACAACACCCCGACGTGAGCGTCTCATTGGTGGTCGAGTCCGCGCTGCCGCCCGTCTACGCGGACCTCGCTGCCGTAGAGCAGACCCTCCTCGAGCTCGTCACCAACGCGGTCGAAGCCGTCGCCAAGCGGATCGTCGTGCGGGTGTCGACGCGCACCGTCATCGATGCGGATCTCGATGCGACGGGGCGACACGTAGACGTGGGGCCGTACCTCGCCATCTCGGTGGAGGACGACGGCCGTGGCATGAGCGCGGCGGTTCTCGATCGCGCGTTCGAGCCGTTTTTTACGACGAAACCGCACGTGTCGGGGCAGCGCGCGGGCCTCGGGCTTTCGGCGGTCTACGGTGTCGCGCGGCGCCATCGCGGCGCGCTCTATGCCGATAGCGAAGTCGGGCGCGGGAGCCGCGTGACCATCCTCTTCCGAGTCGCGAACATGGCCGAGACCGAGGACGAGCCGCGGAGCGGTCGCCCCGGGCCGCGTCGTCGGCTGTTCGTCGTCGTCGTGGACGACGAGCCCATGGTCGGCGCGAGTGTGTCGCGCTTGCTCGAGCGTCGCGGCTTCGAGGTCGCCGTGTGCACCAAGCCGGGCGATGCGCTCCGCGCCGTGACCTCGGGACCGGCCGGGCAGACCGTTCTCCTCAGCGACGTCATCATGCCGGTGATGAGCGGAGTCGAGCTCGCGCTCGAAGCGCGCCGCCATGTCCCGAACCTCCCGGTTCTCTTGATGTCGGGCTACTTGGGCGCGCACGACGCGGCGGGCGCCGGCTTCGACGTGATCGCCAAGCCCTTCGACGCCCAAACGCTCGCCGATCGCCTCCTCGCGACCGTCGACGCCATCGCCGCTCAGACACCGTAACGCAGCGCGGTCAGCGCATGTAGACGAGGAACGCCAGTGCGACGCCGATCACGAAGGCGACTGCGGTCGCAATCAAGAAGGCGCGCGCCGAGTGACCTTTGGCGACGGGCGCGAGCCCACTCGTCGTCGACGACATCGTCGGCCACGCAGTGTCCTTGGGCGCGACGACCGGAAGCGGCGTCGGCACGCGCGCCGGAAGTGGCGTCGGCACGCGGGCCGGAGGCTGAGGCAATTTGGCGGCGCCTGCCGACGCGGGGGCGCGCACCGCCGCTTCCTGGCTCACGAAGGGCGAGATCGGCTCGGACGCGCTCGGCAACGTGACGGCGAGCGGTCGCTCGACGCTCTTCTGCGTGCTCTCGGACAGTGCGAACGGCGAAGCGCTCGAGGGGGCGACGGCGTCGGCGATGGTCGGTCGCGGGACCTCACGGACGACGCCGGAGGCGCTGGGATCGTGGATCGCCGTCCC
Organism: Polyangiaceae bacterium; assembly: GCA_044224815.1. Taxonomy (GTDB): domain Bacteria; phylum Myxococcota_A; class Polyangia; order Polyangiales; family Polyangiaceae; genus JADJCA01. Next base: position 188,628 of record JBGAJR010000008.1, on the reverse strand, counting down.
GGTGTAGACCTTTGCGTCGAAGCTCGGCTTCGCCTTGGGCGTGGTCGCGAGCTCCCAGTTGGGCTCGCGCTCGGTGGCCGGTGTCGCTTCTTCGGTCACGGTCGGCGCGGTCGAGCGTCCGGCGCGCTTTCCGACCGCGGTCGACATGGTGAACGAGTCTCGCTCCGCGAGCGGATCACGGAGCGCTTCGGCCAGCTCGTAAGCGTCGGCGAAGCGATCTTCGGGGATCGGACGGAGCATGCGCGTCACGATGCGCGCGACCGCCTCGGGGATGTCGGGGCGAAGGGCGCGCGGTGAAGGCGCCGGGCTCGCCAGGATGCGCGCGGCACGATCCTGCGTGGGCACGTCCCCGAACGGAACGGTGCCGGTGAGCATCTGGTAGAGGACGATGCCGAGCGAATAGATGTCGGTGCGCCCGTCGACACCCGACGGGTTCGACCACTGCTCGGGCGCCATGTACCGCGGCGTTCCGAGCGTGGTGCGGGGGGCGGTGAGCGGCGCCGACATCACCTCGCCCTCGAGGGCTTTGGCGAGGCCGAAATCCAGCACCTTGATCCACCGCTCCTCGCCGTGGAGCGTCACGAACAGATTCGCCGGCTTGATGTCACGGTGCACGATGCCGCGCTCGTGCGCCTCCGCGAGCGCTTCGGCTGCCTGCGCGGCGTACGCGAGCGACTCGTCGATCGGCATCGGCGCGCGCGCCTGGATGATCTGCCGCAGGTTCTCGCCGTCGAGGAGCTCCATCACCATGACGAGACCGAGCGGCTCGATCTGGTCGACGTCGAGCAAGCGGACGGTGTGCGCGCTCCGGAGCGCGAACGTCGCGCGCGCCTCGCGGAGGAATCGTCGCTGCGCGTCGACGCTCGACACGAACGGGCCGCGCAGCACTTTGAGCGCGATCCCCTGACCGACGACCAAGTGCGTCGCCGCATAGACGATGCCCATTCCGCCGAAGCCGATGACGCTCTCGAGGCGATACTTGCCGCCCACCACCGTGCCCAGCGGCATGGGGAGCGTCACGCCTTCGGGAACGGCGTCGGGTCGCGGCTCGGGCACGTTACGACTATCGCACGGGCCGGCGAATCAGGGCGAGCGGACGGCGCCGCTCCCGCGGATCACTGCGGAACGGTAATGCGCCCCGGGGCGTCGTTTGCCCCGTCCTTGGTGTGGCAGGAGTTGCAGTCGCCGTTCTTGGGGGTGTCGTCCATCGCGCGGACCTTCCCGTCGGCGGTGACGACCTGCATCTTCGCGCCCTTGGGGATGGCGGTGACGGCGCGCGGCGTCGCGTAGAAATTCCCGACGCTGTTCACGCTCGCGCTGGCGATCACTTTGCCGTTCGCGTCGAGCATCTGGACCTTCATGCCCGACGGGACCTTGGCGTTGCAGTCGTTGGGCTCGTGGCCGGTTGGGTAGACCGTGCCCGCGAAGAGGAACTCCGGCGCGTCGGCGTTCTTGTCGTGGCACTCGATGCATGCGCGGCCGGGGTGCATCGACGAGCTCCCGCGGTCGCCGTTCTTCCAGGTGGTGCCGGACGTGCACACCGGATCGGCGTTGAGCGGGTCGTCGGTCGACGACGTCGTCGACTCGTTGGCGGTGCCACCGTCCGAGCCGGCCGTGGCGCCGCTGCCCGGAGTGGGCGCGGCGACGCTGGAGCACGCGGCGAAGGCGGCGACGGCGCCGACGAGAGCGAGGGGGGCGAAGGAGCGAGAAAGGAAAGGCGCGGCCATGGCGACCGCGCCTTCTTACTACCGGTTTGGTCGAACGCCACCCCAAACGGGGGCGCCGGGCGTCTCCGAGCTGGAGCGGGCGTCTCAGAGCGGGAAAACGATGCGGCCGGGCGCGTCGTTGGTGCCGTTCTGCGTGTGACACGAGTTGCAGTCACCGGACTCGGGCGTGTCCTTCATCGCGCGGACCTTGTCGCCCACGACGACCTGAACCTTGCCGCCCTTCGGGATGGAGGTCGAGCCGCTGTAGAAGTTGCCCACCGTGTTGACCTTCAACGAGGCGACGACCTTGCCGTTCGCGTCGAGAACCTGCACGGCCGGGGTGCCGCTCGGCACCTTGCTGTTGCAGTCGTTGGGCTCGTGGCCGGTGGGGAAGACCGTGCCCGCGATGAGCAGGCTCGGCGCCTCCGGATCTTTGTCATGGCACGCAACGCAGGCTTCGCCCGGCTTCATGGTCGAGCCTTCGCGAACCCTCGACATCGACCCCGACGTGCAGGTCGGGCTCGCGTTCAACGCCGGATCGTCGGTCGCCGTGAGGCTCGGATCGGAGCAGGAGCCGCTCGCGGCGCCGCCGTTCACCCACTTCGCGAACGCGGCCTTGTCGGCGTCGGACATTCCGCCGCCCTTGGGCATCGACCCCGCGTTGATCTCGTCGAGCGACACCTGCGCGTACGTCTTCGAGCCCTTCTTCTTCATGAGGTCGTCGTACGTTGCGAGCGAGAGCGCGGCGTCCTTGGTGGGCGTCGTCCCGTGACACGACCAGCAGTTGTTCGCGAGCACCTGCGCGACGTCGCACGGTAGGCCCGACGCGCCGATGTCCGCGCCGCTCGTTCCGTTCGATCCATTCGACCCATTCGATCCCGTGGCATCCGCAGCGGCGGCGTAGCAGCCGGCGGCGAGAACGGAGATGGCGAGCGCGGCGGTGAGATGGTGCTTCGTGATCATCGGGGGAACCTCGAGTTGCTGCTGCGTCAGAGCGGAGAGCGTCGACCGACCGGGATCAGCCGTCGGAGACGGAGAACGCCACGGTGACTGCCACGTCGTTGGACACGCCCACCCCGAGGTACTTCGGCGTCTTGATCCCGAAGTCCGACATCGCGACATTCATCGAGCCGCGCACGCCAATCGCGCCGCCCTTCTTGTCGGCGTCGTAGTGGAACGACACCGTCTTGGTCTGGCCGTGGATCTGCACCGAGCCCTGCGCGTCGCCGGACGCGGCCCCGCCCGCCGGGAACTTCAGCGCGGCGCGCGGCACCGTGAGCACCGCGGTTGGGTAGGTCTCGGCCTCGAGGTGCTTCTTCATGTGCTCGTCGCGAAGGTCGATGCCCGTCTTGATGGGCGCGATCGGCACTTCGACGACCACGTTGGTGCCGTCGTCCTTGACGGTGAGGGCGCCGCTCCGGCCAACGATGTTGAGGCCGCCGGGGCCTTTGGCCACCACTTCGACCTTCGCGTCGCTCGCCCCGCCCAGCTTGGCGTCCGCGGTGGCCGCGACGGCAGGAACGAACATGGCCACACCCAGGAGAACGAGCGACTTCGAAAAGGACTTCATCGGACCTCCGAAAACCCCCAACGTCTGCTTCGATGGCTCCTGTGCCGGGACGGCGCGCTGACCAGGCACGAAATTCGGTATTTTCATGCGGGCGTACGATTGCAGCCGCCTTCTCCCACGGCGCACGCGGTACGGAGAATCCGTGACGCATTCTTTGCGCGGGTGGTCGATTTTCGGGGTGCTTGCGCCCACCGGGAGATTCCGACTGCAGAGACTCGAATAGAAGGTCGCGTTTCCTGAATGTCTGGCGCCATCGTCCTCGTCGTCTTGATCGCCGGCCGCGACGATCCCGCGTCCACCGACGCCGCGATCAGAGCTGCGCGCACTGCCCTCCCGCCGGAGACCTCGATCGTCCTCCAGCGCGTGGATGCGCCCCCGAGCGACGACGAGGCCGTCCAGGTCGAGAAGCGTGAGCGCGCGCAGGCCGTCGCGGTCATCACCGTCACCGATCCGGGCGGTCGCCGCGTGCGCTTGCACGTGCACCGCGCCGAAGATCGCCGCTGGATCGATCGCGACATCGCCTTCGAAAGCGTCGACCAGCCGGCCGAGCGCGGGCGCACGCTCGGGTTCGCGATGGCGTCGATGATGCCCGAGTCGTTTCAATCTGCGCCGCCGCCGCCGCCGCCCGCGCCGCCGCCTGAAACGCCACCGCCGCCACCAGACCGCGTCGAGCGGCCGACGACGCCTCGCCGCGCTCCAGTAGCAGCCCTCGACGCCGCCGCACTGGGCGCGATCGGCATCGCGGGATATGCCGGCGGTCTCGGCGCGCGAGGTGGCGCCGCCTGGCTCTTGTCTCCGCGGGTCGCGCTCCGCGTCGACGGAACGATTCGCACCGCCGAGGTCGCGCCCGCGCAGGTGAGCTCGCTCGTCGTCACGGCCGGCCCAGGCATCTCGATCGACGCCGTCCCCGCCGAGCCGGTCGGTCTCGGGATCCGCGTCTCGGCGCTGGCGATCTTCCACGCCCACAGCCACCTCTCCGACGAGAGCGAGCCCGTGCGTCGGTCACGTTGGTTACCAGGTGCGAGCGCAGCGCTGGAGGGCTCCTTGGCGCTCTCGGAGGGCGCGGCGCTTCTCCTGTCGGGCGGAAGCGAAATCGCCTTTGGTTCCACGCAGATCATCGTTCAGGGGCGCGAGATTGGGGTCATCCCACCGGTCCGCCTCTTCAGTGACCTCGGCATCCGCGTCCGCTTTTGAGCGCGGTTTTCGTTCGAGGTGCCTGGCCCACGGGGGATGGAGGTACTTTGGATGTGCCGAGATGAGCTCCGCCGCCGAAAATAAGCGCCCGCGCCTGTGGGTGGTGCGTGGTGGCGCCCCGCCCGAGTCGGGCCTGTCGCCCAAGGCGCCGCCGCCCTCGGGCGCCGCGTTCGACGACAGCGAGCTCCTCCGGGCGCTTCGCGAAGGCGACGTGAGCGCGGCCACGGCGCTCCACGATCGGGTGCGCCCGCAAGTGGAGCGCACCATCCGGCGGCTTCTCGGTCACGGTGACGTCGACCACGAGGACCTCGTTCAGCTCACGCTGATCGAGATCGTTCAATCGATCGAGCGCTTCCGCGGCGACTGCTCTCTCGACGGGTGGGTGGCCACCGTGGCCGCGCACGTCGTCTACAAACACATTCGACGCCGCCGTACGGAGCGCCGTCTCTTCGGCAACGTCGATCTCGACGAGGCGCTGCCTGCGTCACCGTCCGCGGTCGGACGCGAAGCGCAGGCGCGCAACCTCCTTCGTCGCGTGCTCGATCACGTCGAGGCGGTCGAAGAGAGCAAGGCTTGGACGTACGTCCTCCACGACGTCTGCGGATACGACTTGAAAGAGATTGCTCAGATCACCGGCGTCAGCGTGGCTGCCGCCCAGACGAGACTGGTTCGTGGTCGACGCGAGGTGCATGAGCGCATCGCGGCGGATCCCGAGCTGGCGAACCTCCTCGAGGACATGGGGGAAGGCTCATGAACGCCCCGCGCTACGCCGAAAACGCCGCCAAGGTGATCTCCACCGTACGACGCGGTGAGGGACCCGCGCCGACCGCCGAGTCGCGCACGGCCGCCATCGTCGCCATCGAACAGGCGCTCCGCGCCAAACGCGCTGCCGCTCGTCGGCGTCGCACCCTGGGCGTGGTCTTCGCGGTCGCCGCCGCCGGCGTCCTCGCGATTGGTGCAACCAAGTTGCATCACGCTCCCGCGCCCGTCGCCATGGCGCCGGTCGCGCCCGCCACCGACATCACGATGGTCGGCCACCCGAGCGGCGTCGGCGCGACGGTCGAAGGCGCCGACCACCGGTCGACGCCTCTCGTCGACGGCGCGAAGCTCGCGCACGGCAGCCAAGTCGTCGCTGGCGCCGCCGGCGGCGTCACCCTCGCGTTCTCGACCGGCACCAAGCTCACCATGTCCGAGGGCGCGAAGCTCTCTCTCGACGGCGAAGGGTCGCAGCAGATCTTCGGCCTCTCCGCCGGTGCGGTCCGCGCCGAGGTCGCCAAGCTCGTCGGGGCCCAGCGCTTCGTCGTTCGCACGGCCGACACCGAGGTCGAGGTGCGCGGCACCGTCTTCCAAGTGAGCCACGTGGCGCCCGTCGCATCGTGTGGCGGCGGTACGCCCACGCGCGTCGCGGTCACGGAGGGTGTCGTCGTCGTTCGTCACGAGGGCGTCGAAACCCGCGTGCGTGCGGGCGAGACGTGGCCTTCGGGCTGCGCGAGCGCGGCGCCGATCGGGATGGCCCCGGCCCCGGCGCCCACCGAAGTGCCCGCCAAGGTCGTGGAGCGACCCCACGCGCCCGTGTCCGCACCCACCCCGGTGGTCGCCGCGCCTCGCGCGCGCGCGAACGATCCCGTGCCGGCGAGTGAGGTGAACGAGCCGAGCCGCCTCGCGGAGCAGAACGATCTCTTCCAGCGCGGCATCGCCTCGCGCCGTGGCGGCGCTGCCGTCGAGGCCGTCTCGCAGTTCGACGAGCTCCTGCGTCGCTATCCCGGCGGCCCGCTCACCGAGAGCGCGATGGTGGAGCGCATGCGCGCGCTCCGCACGATCGACGCGCGTCGGGCGGCCGACGCAGCGCGCGACTACGCGAAGCGCTATCCGAATGGCTTCGCCAAGGGCGAGGCCGTGAGCCTCATCGAGGCGGCGCGGTGACCAAGGTCGCCCGCGCGGCCCTCGCGCTCGGGCCTTTCGCGCTCGCCGTCCTCGCCTCGTTTGCGGCGCCGGCCTGCAACGGCGAGTTCCGATTCGACGAGCCACCGGGCGCCGATGGCGGCGATGCGGGAGGCGGCGAGGAGGCGGGCGGCGATGGCGGCGCGCGCACCGGTCGCTGCTCGACCGACGTCGACTGCCAAGAGTGGGGCCTCCGCTGCGACTTGGGGGCCGGCCTCTGCGTCCAGTGCGACGACGACTCGCATTGCGGGGGCCAAACGCCGCGCTGTGACACGGCGATCCACCGCTGTGTCGAGTGCGGCTCGGCGCGCGATTGTGGCGATGCGGGCGCCTGCGAATCGAAGACGCATCGCTGCGTTCAGCTCTGCGACGAGATCTACGCCAAGTCGTGTCCGGCCACCTTCGTGTGCGACGACGATGACCACCGCTGCGAGCAGTGCACGGGCGACAGCGACTGCAAGGTCATCGATCCCCAGCTCCCGCATTGCGACAACGCCATCGCGCGCTGCGTGCAGTGCACGATGGACACGCAGTGCACCGGTGGGGCGCGGCGGTGCGACCGCACGCGCGGGAAGTGCGTGCAGTGTTTCCGCAGCGACCAGTGCGCGGCCGGCCAAGTCTGCGGCACCGACGGCCTCTGCTTCACGCCCTGACGTGGCGCGCGCTCGCGGTCACGCGCCCTCGAGCCCGCAGACCTCCGCGAGCGACTTGCCGGTGCGCTCGGCCTTCTTGAGCTGCGCGTAGCGCCAGTACGTGTAGATGACCGGGATGATCTCGAGCGTGAGGAACGCGCTCGAGAGAAGCCCTCCGATCATCGGCGCCGCGACGCGTTTCATCACGTCGGCCCCGCTGCCTTGCGCCCACAAGAGCGGGAGGAGACCAATCAACATCGTTCCCACCGTCATCAGCTTGGGGCGAACGCGTTGCACGGTGCCTTCGCTGTGGGCGTGGATGATGTCGTCTAGCGTTCGGATCTGGCCGGCACGAAGACGGCGCGCGAACGCCTGATCGATGTACACGATCATGACGACGCCAGTCTGTGCGGCGAGGCCGACGAGCGCGATCACGCCCACGAGCACCGCGGTGGACAGGCGGTAGTCGAGGACGTGGAGCAGCCACACGCTCCCGGTCAGCGCGAACGGCACCGAGAGGAACACGATGGCTACCTCGGTGAGGTTCTTGAACTGGAAGTAGAGGAGCACCGCCACCAAGAAGAGCGACAGAGGGACGAGGATCTTCATGCGCGCGCGCATCCCCTCGAGGAGCTCGTACTGGCCGGTCCATTTTACGTACATCCCGGGCTGCAGCGCCCACTCACCGCGCGCGCGCGCACCCTCGACCGCCACCTTGGCCCGGTCGACGTAGCCGCCGACGTCGGTCTTGCTCTCGTCGATGTCGACGTACACGTACCCGACGAGGAGCCCCGCTTCGTTACGGAGCATGGGCGGGCCCTCGGTGATCTTCACGTCGGCCAGCTCGCCGAGCGGCAGCATCGTCGCCATCGCGCGGCCGGGCAGGGGCACCAAGACCTCGCGCAGACGGCTCGGGCTCTCGCGGAAGTCGTCCTTGTAGCGGACGTTGATCGATACGCGACGACGACCGTCGACGGTGGTGGTCACGGGCTCGCCACCGATGGCGCGCTCGACCATCATGCTCACGTCCTCCGCCGAGAGTCCGTAGCGAGCGAGCGCATCGCGCTTGGGAACGACGTCGACGTAGGCGCCGCCGAGGGATCGCTCGTAGAAGGCCGTTCGCGTGCCAGGCACGCTGCGAAGCACCGCCTCGAGCCGCGCGCCGGCTTGCTCGATGGCGGCGAGGTCCGGGCCGAAGATCTTCACGCCCACCGGCGTGCGCACGCCGGTCGTGAGCATGTCGACGCGCGCCTTGATGGGCATGGTCCAGGCGTTGGTGAACCCGGGCTGCGCGAGGAGCCCGTTGGCCTTGGCCACGAGCTCGTCCCAGCTCTCGGGCCGCTCTTCGGGCCAGACCTTGCCGAGCGCGCGCGAGAGAAATCCTGGGGCCCATCGTGAGTAGAACCTCGTCTCCTTGACCCGCGGCCACTCGCTCGGCGGCTTGAGCGTGACGATCGTCTCGACCATCGAGATCGGCGCAGGATCGGTGGCGCTCTCCGCGCGGCCCACCTTGCCGAACACGTGCTTCACCTCCGGGAGCGACGCCAGGATCGCGTCCTGTCGCGTGAGCTGACGCTTGGCCTCCTCGATGGAGACGTTGGGGAGCGTCGTCGGCATGTAGAGGATGTCACCTTCGTTGAGCGGCGGCATGAACTCGCTGCCGAGCTTCAAGAACGGCGGGATCGCCGAGAGGAGCGCGAAGGCGCCGATGAGGACGGTGGTGATGGGGCGACGGAGCGCGATCCACACGAACGGTTCGTAGACCTTGCGCACCGCGCGCGACACCGGGTGGTGCTCTTCGCTCCGCACGCGCCCGGTGAGGAGCGAGTCGCGGAGCGCCGGGGCCAGCGTGATGGAGAGGATCGCCGCGGTGAGCATCACGAAGGTCTTGGTCCACGCGAGCGGCTTGAAGAGGCGCCCGGCCTGACCTTCGAGGCCGAAGATCGGGATGAACGAGATGGCGATGATGAGGAGCGAGAAGAAGATGGCCGGCGTCACCTCGCGCGCCGCCTCGTGGAGGAGCTTCACGCGCTCCTTGAACGGCAGGTTGGGCGGCGCGTGCTCGAGCTTCTTGTGGCACGCCTCGATCATGACGATCTCGGCGTCGACCGTGGCGCCGATGGCGATGGCGATGCCGCCGAGGCTCATGATCGTGGCTGGGATCCGGAAGATCACCATCGGCACGAACGACAGAAGCACCGCGAGCGGGAGGCTCACGATCGGGAGGAGCGCGCTGCGGAAGTGGAGGAGGAAGACCAAGATGACCACGCTCACGGTGATCATCTCTTCGACGAGCGAGCCCTTGAGCGTGGCGATGGCGCGATGGATGAGCGCCGATCGGTCGTAGGTCGGGACGATCTCCACCCCCTTGGGGAGCGCCGTTCCCAGCTCGGCGAGGCGAGTTTTTACGCGATCGATGACGTCGAGCGCGTTTTCGCCGTAGCGCGCGACCACGATCGCGCCCACGGTCTCGCCCTTGCCGTCGATCTCGGCGAGGCCGCGGCGAATGTCGCCACCGAGACGCACGGTGCCGAGTTGGCCGACGGTGACCGGCGCGCCGCTCGTGGACGCGCGCACCGCGATCTTCTCCAGATCCGCGAGGCTGGTCACGTAGCCGCGGCCGCGCACGAAGAGCTCGCGCCCGCTCATCTCGAGGATTCGCCCGCCCACCTCGGCGTTGGCCTTTCGGATGGCGTCGGCCACCGCCCCGAGATCCACGCCGAACGCGCGGAGCTTCTCGGGATCGAGCGTGACTTGGTATTGCCGTTCGTAGCCGCCCACCGTGGCCACCTGCGCGACGCCGGGCACGCTCTCGAGGCCGTAGCGGAGCGTGTAGTCCTGGAGCGCGCGGAGCTCGCCCAGATCGGTCGCGCCCGTTTTGTCGACGAGCGCGTACTCGTAGACCCAGCCGATGCCGGTCGCGTCGGGGCCCAGCACGGGCTCGGTTCCGGCCGGGATCTTCGAGCGGATGCCGCCCATCGTCTCGAGGACGCGTGAGCGCGCCCAGTACACGTCGGTGCCTTCCTCGAAGAGCACGTAAACGAACGACATCCCGAACATCGAGTAGCCGCGCACCGCGCTCACCTTCGGCGCGGCGAGGAGCGTGCTCGCGATTGGATACGTGACCTGATCTTCGACGAGCGTCGGCGAGCGGCCCGGCCACTCGGTGAATACGATGACCTGCGGATCGGAGAGATCCGGGATCGCGTCGAGGTCGACCTTGCGGAGGAGTGAGATCGCGAGCGCCGCCAGCGCGACGTACGCGAGGATCACGAACCCGCGGTACTTCGCGGAGAGCTCGATGATGCGGGCGATCATCGGTGGCCCGCGTGGGGATCGGCCGGCGCAGACTGCACCGCGGCGCGGAGTCGGCTCTCGGAATCGATGAGGAAGGTCGCGCCGGACACCACCCGGTCTTGCGGCGCGACGCCTGCGGAGAGGAGCACCGCGTCGTCGGCCTCGCCGGCCACCACCACGGTGCGAGGCTCGAAGGCGCCGCCCGCGCCCACCACGAATACGTACGTCGCGCGGCCGGTGTCGACGAGCGCGTCGCGCGGAACCGCGAGAAGATCGCGCGGCGGCGGCAGGAGCTCGACGGTGCCGAAGTCTCCCGGTCTGACCTCGGCCGGCGTGCCGCGCGGGTTCTTCACCGTGAGGCGCACGCGCGTCGTTTGCGCCGTGGGATCGGCCACCGGGAAGATGAGGTCCACCGTCGCGTCGACGGGCGCGCCTTCGGTCCGGCTGGGGGTGAAGCGCGCGCGCATTCCCTTTTGGACGACCGCAACGTCGCGCGCGAAGACGTCGGCCACGACGTACACCGTGGCCAGATCCTGGATCTCGTAGAGCGCCATCTCCGGCGTGACGTACGCGCCGAGGACCACGTTCTTCTTGGTCACGACGCCCGACGCCAGCGCGTGAATGGGAATGGCGCGCATGGGCTCGCGCGTCTCGACCACGCGGGTGATGTCGGCCGCGCTCATGCCCAGCAGCTCGAGCTTGCGGCGCGCTGAGGTCGCTGCGCGCGAGAGCTCGCCGGCGCCGCCCGAAGCCGCGCCGGCATCGCCGACGCGCGTCCACTCGCTCGCGGCGATGAGCTCGCTCTCGGCTTGGAAGATCTCCGGGCTGTAGACGTAGAGGAGTGGTTGGCCCGCGCCCACCTGCGCGCCGGTCTGCCCGACGGCGACGCGCTCCACGAACCCGGGCGTGCGCACGTGGACCTCGGAGACGCCGGTCTCGGTCGGGGTCACCTGCGCTGTCACGCGGAGCGGTCGCGCCACGCTGCGGCGCTCCACCATCGCGGTGCGCACGCCGATCGATTGGATGCGATCGAGTGTAAGATGCACGGATGTGAGGCCTTCGGGCGTCACGCCTGCGGTCGTCGCGGGAGGGCTCCCCGACGCGGGCGCTGCGGTCGGAGCCGAGCTAGCGGGCGCGGGCGCCTTGCCGTGCGCGTGCACGTGGCCGGCGTGCTCGCTCGGCCCCGCGTCGACAGTCGTCACCGCGGGCGCGCCGCTCGGGGCCGCCGGTGGCGCGCTGCCTGGGCTCGCGGGGGTGCTCGTTTCGATGGGCACGAGGTCCATGTGACAGATCGGGCACTCACCCGGATGGTCCTGCACGATCTGCGGGTGCATCGGGCACTGGTAGCGAGTCTTGGCCTCGGCGGCGGGCGCTGCGTGGTCGGCCCGCGCGTAGCCGTACCAAGAGCTGAGGGCCACGAGCGCGGTCATCGCGAGGATGATCCAACGCACCACGGCCATGACGCGCACGCCGGGCGGCGGCGGCTCGGGAGCGCTCGGGAGATCGCTGTCGGGAAGATGCTCAGTGCTCATGACGAACCTCCGCGCTCGGCGCTGACGATGAGAAGAGTGCTTGGGTGGCGACCGGACCGCCGACCGCAGCTTCGAGATCGACCAGCGCGTGATCGAGCGCCGCGCGCGCGTCCACGACGGCCATCTCGATGTCGACGAGGTTGCGGCGCGCCTCGAGCACCGCTTGCAGCGACGTGCCGCCGCTCTCGTATCCGGCGGCTTCCACGTCCACCGCGCGCTTGCCCGCGGGGAGCGCCGACGCAGTGAGGACGCGGAGTCGTTCCGCGGCGCGCATGGTGGCTGCGCGCGCCGCGACCACTTCGACCGCGATCGGTTGCGCGCTCGCGGTGGCGCTCGCCGCAGCGGCGGCCGCGCGCGCCTCTTCGCGCGTGAGTCGCTCCTTCGCACCTCCCCACAGCCAAGGCAGCTCGACCGCCGCGCTGACCCCGTAGGCGTGCGACATCGCTGGGCCCACCTTGGGGAAGTAGAGGCCGCTCAGCGCGAAGGACGGAACGTTGGCCTCGGTGCGCGCGGCGCGGACGTCGCTTTCGCGGGCTGCGCGCATGCGCGCCGCGGCTTGGGGCTCGGGCCGATTCGCGACCGCGCGCGCGACGAGCACGTCGACGCCTTCGGTGGGGACGCGCGGCTCCCCCGCCGCGGGCGTGCCCAGGCGTCCATCGAGCGGTCGCCCCAGGAGCACGTTGAGCTCGCTCTGTGCCGTTCGCTCCGAAATCGCTTCGCTGGCGACGTCGGCGCTCGTGCGGGCGACCTCGGCGTCGGCGCGCACCGCCTCGGCGAGCGATCCGCCGGTCGCGTGCCGCGCGTGCGCGATCTCCGCGATGCGGCGCTCGATGTGCTCGTGGCCGGCATGGAGGTCGTGCCGCGCGCGAGCCTCGGCGTACGCGACGAACGCATGCCCCGCGTCGCGCGCGACGAGCCGCGCCTTGTCGCGTGTCATGAGATCGGCCGCGTCGGCCTCCGAGCGTCGCGCCTCTTCGCGGAGGCCGAGCGCTCCGGGGGAAGGAAAGCGCTGGGTCACGCCGAACATCACCATCCCCGCTTCGTTCACCGCGTAGGGCTTTTCGAGTGGGATCTGCCACACCTGCGCCATCGCCTCCGGCGGTGGGAGCGTGCCTTCCGCCGCCACGCTCGCGCGCACCGACCGCGCCTCCGCGTCGGCGGCGCGGACTTCGGGATGACGCGCGAGCACGGCGCGCACCACGGCCCAGCGATCGATGGGCTTGTCTTCGAGCTCGTCGGCCGCGGCGCGACCGGAGCACACGACGCTCGCCGCGATGGCGAGCGCAATCGAAATGGATTTCATGGAGATCACCGAGGCGAGCGAGACGCGTGAAGCGGCGCTCACACGCGTGGGGGCCTAGCGGCCGCGCGCGAGCGACGGACTCGATCGGTGATCGATCACAAAATGAAGACGGACAGACGGGCCGCGCTCTCTCTTGCGCTGAGAGGCGGTGGTCCCGTGGCGCGCTCGGCGCGGAACGTCGGGGCGAGCGACGGCGCGACCAGCGTTGCGAGGGCCGGCGGCGAAGGAACGACGCCGACGCACGGCGACTCGAGCGCGTCCGGCGCTGCGGCGACGGTGCCGCTCGGGAGGGCGGGGCGGTGCCGTGCTTCGCAGCACGCGTCGTCGTCGTCCAACGTCATCGGCGCGCTGAAGTCCGTGCGGGCGTCGTCTTCGGCGGAGGCTTCGAAGTGTGCGCAGCACGGCGCGCCCCAGAACGCCCGGTCCATCGCCGCGCAGAAGAAGTACGCGCGCCCGGCGGTCGCCGACGCGAAGAGGGTGACGACGGCCAATCCCAGCGCCGCCAGGCGCACGGCGAAGCGGCGCATCCCGCCCATCGGGCGGTGCGTCTTCATCCGTTGCCAGGCCGCGGCGACCATCTACACAAGCCTACGACTCACGACCCTCTCGAGCAAGGAGGCCCACCGAGGGCCTCGAGGCGCCCCGGCTCAGGCGAGCTCGCGGAGCCGAGCCATCCGCGCCCGCACCTCGGGGAAGAGGCCCGCGTAGACCTCTTCGAAGAGCTTTCCGTAGGCCGCGCTCGCGTCGCCCGGCACGAAGGTCACGCCCGTTCGCGTCATGGCTCGTGCCGCGTCGTCGGCCGACGCGTGGACGCCTGCGCCGAGCGCCGCGAGCATCGCTGCGCCGAGCGCGGTCGCTTCATGCGTGCCCGAGCGCACGATCGGCCGTTCGAGGACATCGGCCAGGATCTGGCAGAAGAGGTCGCTCGTCGCGGCGCCGCCCATCACGACGAGCTCGCGGATGGGCGTGCCGGTCGCAGCTTCGACGGCGCGCGAATGGAGTCGCTCCTCGAAAGCGATGCCCTCGAGGATGGCGCGATAGAGGTGTGCCGGCCCGTGATCGCCGCGGAAGCCCATCACGATGCCGGTCGCGTCGTCGTCCCAGTACGGGTTCATCACGCCGTTCCAATACGGAACGACGACGAGCCCGCCCGAGCCGGGCCGGAGCGCGCGCGCCTCTTCGTCGAGCTCGCGGATGATCTCGTCGTCGCTCTTGCGCCGGCCGCGGCCCAGCCACTTGTCGACGAGCCAGCCGACCGTGAAGAGGCCGCCTTTGAGATCGGTCTCGAGGAAGAAGGTGCCCGGCACGGCGCCGGCCAGCGTGCGGAACGCGCGATCGAGGCGCGGCTCACGCGAGAGGACGCCGCTCACGATCGCCGTGCCGAGGTTCATGTACGCGCGATCGCTCGTGGTGATGCCGGCGCCGAGCCCTGCGGCCTGTCCGTCGCCCGCGCCGGCCACGATCGGAAGGCCGGGAGGCAGCTTCAAGCGTTGAGCGACGGCGGGCAGGAGCGCACCGAGCGTCGAGCCGGGCGGCACGAGTCGGGGCACGGACGCGCGCGTGAGGCCGAGGTACTCGAGGAGCGGATCGGCCCAGTCGAGCGACGTGATCGACGAGAGCCCGAGCGGATCCGCGGCGGCGATCGAGGTCACGAGCTCGCCGGTCATGCGGAGCGCGAGGAACGCGTGCACGTCGAGGAGGCGCGGCGCGCGCGCGCGGAGCTCGGGCGCTTTGCGTCCGAGGAGGAACGCTGCCTTGTAAAACGACGGCGTCACGCACGCGGGCTTTCCGGTGAGGGTGTGCAAGTGGTCGGCGCCGAGTGCGCGCGTCGCCGCGGCGACCTCGGGTCGGCATCGCGCATCCATCCACACGAGCGCGGGATGAAGCGGCGCACCATCCTCGCCCACGAGCACGAAGGTCTCGCGCTGGTTCGCGACGGCGAGCGCGCGCACGTCGCCGATTCGCTCGGGCGCGAGGCCCCCGACGGCGCGTCCCACGGCGCGCTCGAAGGCCGACCACCACTCCTCGGCATCTTGCTCCCAGCCGTCGGACTCGGGGTTGGCGAGCCCGATCGGGTGCCGGCCTTCGCTCACGATCGCGCCGTTGCGATCGAAGACGATGGCCTTGATCGCGGTGGTGCTGGCGTCGACTCCGATGACGAGCTCGTTCACGCGGCCCCGAAGAAGCGCTCGAAGGGCATCGCCACCGGCGCCCCGCGCGCCACGTCGACCAGATGTCGCAGGAGGGGAAGCTCACGCTCGCGCGCTTCACCCCACGCCGAGAGCGCGCGTCCCATCACCTCGAGGATCTCCAGGCACTCGAGCGTCGCGCCTTCCATCTTGGCGATTGCGTCGGGGAGCGAGAGGCCGAGGCCGAGCCAGCGACCGAAACGGCCGGTGCGTCCGCCGTTGCACGTCACGTTGAGATCACCGGCGCCCGGGAGGCCGGCCGCGCACGACGGATCTCCGCCGACGATCGAGACCACGCGCTGCATCTCGACGACCGCCTCCGCGAACACCGCCGCTTCGTAGTTGTGCATGGCGATGCTCCCCGGCATGCCGCCCGCGCGCTCGTGCGCGCCCGCCGCGAAGCCGACGCCCATGGCGAACGCGTTCTTGAGCGCGGCGCACGTCTCGGCGCCGAGCACGTCCGCGCTGGGGAACACGCGGTAGTAAGGCCCGCGCGCCCATGCGGCGAAGGTATCGATGGCCTTGGGGTCGCGGCCGGTGAACACGACACAGGTGTCGACGCGGCGCGCAAGCTCGCCGGCGATGCACGGGCCCGCGACGCCTACCGGGCGGACGCGATCGCGGATCGATTCGGGCAGCGCGCTTGCGAAGACGTCGGGCAAAACGTGGAGCCCGCGGCCGTCCCACTCGAGGCCCTTGGAGATCATCGCGACCGGCAAATCCGGACGCGCCACGAGGAAGGGGGCGAGCTTCTCCGCCGCCCAGCGGACGCCGGCCGAGCTCACGCCGAGGAGCACGGCGTCGGCACCTTCCATCGCCTCGGCGAGCGCGCTCACCGAGTGGGCACGAATGGCCGGGAGGACGTCGAGCTTCAGCTTGGGATGGTGCCCCGTCTTCTTGATCGACGTGACGATCTCATCGTCGAGGTGAGTGCCGACGAGGTGGATCTCGTGGCCCCGATCCACCAGCGGCCACGTGATCGCGGTGCCCATCATGCCCGCGCCGAGAACGGTAATTCGCGCCATGTCGGCGCCAGTCTACGCTTCTCGCTCAGGGCGTGCCGACGTTCAGCGCGGCGCGCACCCGCGCGGCGCGCTCGGCGACGCGGGCCCGGACTCCCTCGAAGCGAGGCTCGCCGCGGAGATGCGCGACGAGCGGGCAGTGCTCGAACCAGGTGACGTCCAAGCCGCCGGCGCGGTCCACGTCCTCGAGCGCCGTGAGCGTGGTGGCGTCGTCGCCGACGTAGGCGTGCACCTCGGCGCGCATGAGGCCGAAGAGCGCGCGGCGCCGCCGCGCCCGCGCCCCGCCCGAGACGCGCTGCGTGAGCGTGGCCTCGACGGTGTGCGACACTCGCTTGTCGAGGACCACGTCGAGGAGGGCGCGCACGGGTACTTGATCGCGCACCGTGGGAAACCGGAGGAGCGAGCGCGCGGTCTCGACGTCGCGCTTCCACGCGAGGTGCCGAATGCGCGAGATCCAGAAGCCGACCGCGCTCATGGCTTCTTCGGGCGCCGCCACGAGGAAGCTCTTGCTGCGCTCTTCGTCGCCGAGGATCGACCAGAATCGAACGAGCTCGGCGCGCGTGTGGTGGAAGCGGGGCTCGAGCGCGAGCGCGAGCTCCAAGTGCCGCACGCCGATCGGGAGTGGTCCGGTCTCGACGAGCGTGTGTGCCATGAGGTCGTGCGCATCGGCGGTGGGCCGGCCGAGTGAGAAGGATCGCGCGAGCGATCGGGCCGCCGCTTCGGCCTCGCCGACCGAGAAATCGAGGGCGGCCATGGCGAGGTGTGGCTCCGCCATCTGCGGCGCGATGCGCACCGCTTCCTCGATCGTCGCGCGCGCCACGCTCTCGGCGGCGTCGGTGTTTTCACCGAACATGATCTCGCGCACCTGTACCAGGGCGAATCCGGAGAGGATGAGCGGGTCGCGCGGCGCGATGCGGAGCGCCTCGGAGAGGAGGCCCACCGCGCGCCTCGCGCCGTCGCGGAAGTCGGTCTGCACCTCGTGCCGCGCGCGCAGATAGAGCTCGAGCGCCGCGGGGTTGGTCGGCGCCTCCCGCGCCTGGGGTTTCCGATCGACGAGGAGCGCCGCGCCGATGGCGTCGGCGATCTCGTCGCTCACCGCGAGGAACTCGGACACGTCGCGATCGAAGCGCCCGGCCCAGAGCTGGAAGCCGTCGGCCACGCTGACGAGGCGCGCGCTCACCCGCAGCTTGTCGCCCACGCGCCGTACCGAGCCTTGGGCCACCACCTGCACGCCGAGCGCTGCGCCCACCGCGCCGGTGTCCTCGGCGTCGCGGTACTTCAGCACCGTGCCGTACGGACGGACGCGCACGCCGGGCACCGCGGAGAGCGAGTCGATCAGATCTTCGGTGAGCCCTTCGGCGAGGTAGGCGTCGTCCGGTGAGCCGACGCTCTTCCACACGAGGACAGCCACCGTCTTTTCGCCCACGGACGTCGCGTCGTCGGATGGGGCGACGATCGCGCGCGCGCTCGGCGGATGCGGCGCGATGCTCGGATCGCCGAGCGGCAAGGTGAGGCTCCCGAGCACGCTCGCCAGGTCCTCTATCGTGCGGAACCGATCGTCGGGCCTTCGCGCCATTGCTCGGCTCACCGCGGACGAGAGCGCCGACGGCAAGTCGGGGCGAACCGCGCCGAGATCGGGCGGTGCGTGATGGAGGCGCGCGGCGGCGACCTGAATCACGCTCCCGCCGGTCCAGGGCGGCGTACCGGCGAGCATTTCGAAGAGGATCTCCCCGACGGCGTACACGTCGGCGCGCGCGTCGATGGCGCCGCCCTCGACCTGCTCGGGGGCCATGTACGTGGGCGTGCCGATGACCGAGCCGGCGGTGGCGAACGCGGACGCGTCGGGGGCGACGAGGCGCGCGATACCGAAGTCGGTGAGGACGACTCGTCCGTCTTTGGCGAGGAGCACGTTGTCGGGCTTGAGATCGCGATGGATGATCCCGGCCGCGTGCGCGGCGGAGAGGCCGGCGCAGATCTCCGAGGCGATCGCCACCGCCTCGCCGATGCCGAGCGCGCCGCGATGCTCGAGCCGCGCCGCGAGCGATTCTCCGTCGACGTACTCCATCGTGAGGAACTTCTCGCCGGCGTGCTCGCCGATGTCGAAGGTGCGGGCCACGTTGCGGTGCGTGACGCGGCGCGCGAGCTTCACCTCTTGGCGGAAGCGCGCCAGCATCTCCTCCGACGTCACGAGATCACCGCGCAGCATCTTGAGCGCGACGATCTCGTCGAGCTCGCGATCGTGGGCGCGGTACACGCTGCCCATGCCGCCGCGGCCGATGAGCCCGACGATGTCGTAGCGCCCCGCGAGCCGCGCGCGCTCGGCCACGGGCGCTTGACCCGTGACCTCTCTCTCGTCGTGCTCGCTCACCGCTGCTGAGTGTATCCGGGTTGGCGCCGCGCCGCTCAACCGCGACCGCGCCGCCAGGCGTCGCCGTGGGCCGCGAGGGTCGTTCGGAGTGCGACCGCCTCGGTTCGCGCGTTCGGGCGCGTGAACGCGTAGTAGCGGACGCTAGGGAGCCCGCGCACGCGTCGAGCCTTGAGGTCCGGTGGGATATGGCACGACGCGTTGACGATGGCCCCGCCGGCGCCGAGGGAGACGAGCCGGAGCGTGAGCTCCCAGCCGGTCGCCTCAGCCGCCGGGACGAGTGCGAGGCCGCGCGCCGCGAAGGCCGCGCTCAGCATCGCGCGGTGCGGTCGCCCTTCCGGTGGCACCACGAGCGGCCGACCCGCCAGGCCGCGCAAGGACAAGGGCTCGCTCGGCCCGACGAGCGGATCGTCTTTGGGCGCGACGAACACCTGGTCGACGTCGGTGAGCCTTGCGGCCGAGAGGCGCGGTGGCGGCGTGTCGAGGACCGCCACTCCGAGATGCGCGGCGCCTCGCTCCACCGCCGCGACGCTCGCGCCGGCGTCCGCGGTCAGAAAGTCGACGCGCAGCCCGGCGTGCGCGCGCCGAAACGCGCGGAGCCCCTCGCCGAGCACGTAGAGGACCGCCCCGGCGCCCGCTGCCAACACGAGCGGGCTCGTGGCCTCCTCACCGTGGAGGCGCGCCACGAGGTCACGCTCCATCTCGGCGAGGCTCCGCGCGTGTGCCGCGACGTCGAGGCCAGCGGGCGTGAGCGCGAGTCCACGGCCCACGCGCGCGTAGAGCGGCGTGCCGACGGCTTCGGTCAGGCGGCGCACCTGGGCGAACACCGCCGGCTGCGACAGCCCGAGCGCCCGGCCCGCGGCCGAGAAGGTCCGGTGCTCGGCGAGGGCCGCCAGGGCCTTGAGGCAGTCGGGATCGAGCATTCACAAGCCAGAATAGACGATTATCAATCACTAATGGTTCGTGATGGGTGGGCCGGTCAAGCTCTCGTCATGAATCAACGAACGAACCCTCGGGCTCACGAAAGCCCTCTTCACCTCGGCGTCGACATCGGCCGCGTCCTTTGCTCGGGCGAGGGCGCCGACACCTCTTTCTTCGCGGCTTCCGACGAAGAAGCCCTCCGGACCCCGGAGGTGCCTTTCGCCGTGGAGGCGCTCGCGCGGCTCGTGCCGCGTCTCTCGGGACGGGTCTGGCTCGTGTCCAAGTGCGGGCCCAAGATCGAGCGCCGCACGCGGGCCTGGCTCGCCGCCATTCGCTTCCACGAGCGAACGGGTGTTCCCGCGGCGCACGTTCACTTCTGTCGCGAGCGTCGCGACAAGGCGCCCATCTGTCAGCGCCTCGGCATCCAATGCTTCGTCGACGATCGCGCCGACGTCCTCTCCGCGATGGAAGGGATCGTGCAGCATCGGTTGCTCTTCGGCCCGCAGCGCGGCCCGATCGATCGACGCTACGTCGCCGTCCCCACGTGGCGCGAGGGCGAGGCGATCATCGGCGAGCTCATCGCGGCGCGGTCCCGAGCCGCGACAGGAGCTCCGGCGGAACGTGGTCCGTGAGCCACACTCCGTTGTCGGCCCGCAGGAACGTGAACCCTGCGGCGTGCATGCGGCCGGCCTCGACGCGAAGTACGACCGGTGCGCCGCGTCGCGCGCCGACGCGCCGGGCCGCCTCCTCGGTCTCCGAGAGGTGCACGTGCGACCGCTTGCCGCGGCGGAGTCCTTCTTTTTCGATGCTCGCCAAGAAGCGCGCGACCGTTCCATGAAAGAGGACCGCCGGTGGTGCGATCGGCGTGAGCCCGAGATCGACCGGCACCGAGTGACCTTGGAGCGCGCGGATGCGCGCGCCGTCCGGGGAGAGCTCGAAGCGCCGCTTGTCGGTCGTGGTCTCCACGATCGCGCGAAGCCGCGCGACGTCGACGCCCATCCCGAGCGCGCCGAGCCCACGGAGCACGTCCAATACGGCCGCGAAGCCGTGGGCGTCGAGCGCGAGCCCGAGCAATCCCGGATCGTGCCGGAGCGCGCGCGCGATCGTTCGCGAGATGGTGATGCGCGCGCGTCGCTCCTCTTCCGTCATGCCCGATCGATGGTCGCAAAAAGCGAGGCCGAAGGGGGCAGCGTCAGCGTCTCGGTCGTCACCGCCCGCGCCAATCCCTCATCGTGCGTGGCGAGCACGATGGCTCCGGGGTAGGCCGCGAGAGCGTCCTCGAGCCGCTCGATCGCCGCGAGATCGAGGTGGTTCGTGGGCTCGTCCAAGAGAAGGAGCCACGGCTCCTGGCCGAGCCCGAAGGCGAGGGCGAGCTTTCGTGCCTCTCCCGGCGAGACCGTCTCGTTGCGAAGCACGATCGACGGCTCCACACCCAGCGCAGCGACCAGGCTCATCACGCGTCCGCGCGCGTCAGGCGGAAGCTTGCGGCACGCCGCGAGCCGCGCGCGGGTGTCGGCGTCCGCGATCTCCTGCGGCACGTAGAGGAGGCGCGCTTCCGGCAGCGACCACGTGGCGCGGAGCGCGCCGAGCAGCGTCGACTTTCCGGCGCCGTTCGGACCGGCCACGTGGAGCCGCGTCGTTCGCGTGACGACGAGCGATAGGCGCTCGGCGAGGACGCGCGGACCTCTGCGAAGCTCTCCCGCGTGCTGCACGAGCAGATCCCGTGGTGGTTTCGTCCAACCGACGAAGAGCGAGCGGCCAATCGATCGCTGGCGAGCGACGGGGACGAGCTCGGCGGCGCGGCGTTCGACGGTCTCACGTGCCCGCGCTGCGTCGCGCGCTACGTTCGCCGCCGCGCGCTCGGCGCGGCCACGGGCCAGGGCGCCGGTCGCGTCGTGATCGTGGATGCTCTTCATGCGTGAGCGAGCGCGGATGGCGTGCGACGCCTCACGAGCACGTCGTCGCTCCTCGGCGTAGTGCGCGGTCGCATCGCGGAGGCGGTCGCGTGCGAGGTGGTGCGCGTGCTCTCTTGCGTCACGCGCCGCGTCCCAGGCCTCTTTGGCGAGACCGTACGGCAGCGCGGTCGCCGTCAGGCGTCCACCCTCGACGAGCAGGGTCGCCGTCGTCACGCGATCGAGCAGCCCTCGATCGTGCGACACGACGAGGGCGATGCCGTCCCACGCGCGGAGCACCTGCTCCAAGCGAGCGCGGCCCTCACCGTCGAGGTGATTCGTCGGCTCGTCGAGGAGGAGGATGTCCGGTGCGCGCGCGAAGGCGGCGGCGAGCTGCCATCGCTTGCGCTCTCCCGGTGAGAGCGTGGGCCAGCGCGCGAGGTCCTCGGGGGCGAGCCCCAAAGCTGCGCGCGCACGCTGGGCGTCGCGGTCGACGCGCTCCGCGAGCGCCGACACGTCTTCGGTGCCGAGGTCGACCTCCTGCGGGCAGAGGACCACGCACGCGTCTGCGGGCCGGACCTCGATCCGACCTTCGGTGGGCCGAAGGTCGCCGGAGACGAGGCCGAGCAGCGTCGTCTTGCCGGCTCCGTTTTGGCCGACGAGGCCATACACGCCGGGCTCGAGCGAGAGCTCGAGCGGGCCCAGCAAGTCGACGCCTTCTTGATGACGAAACACGAGAGCTCGCGCGTGCACGCGCGCACGGGAACGATGACCTTCCATGGGGCACCTCGGAGCGAAACGGCCGGCGTCGCGAGCGACGCGTCGGCGGTGGGAGATTCGCGGTGGAGAGGGCTCAGGAAGCGGTCATGCGGACGGCGCGCCGAGCGCGCCGCGAAGACAGTGTGACGGCCAAGGGCGTCCCGCGCAAGCGCGGGGGGCCGCGGCGTGGTACGCAAGGCGCGCCGATGTCGATTCAGTGGTTCCCCGGGCACATGACCAAGGCGCGCCGCGAGCTCGCCGAGGCGATCCCCAAGCACGACGTGGTGATCGAAGTGCTCGACGCGCGCGCGCCTCGCGCGAGCGAGAACCCGCTCGTGACCGAGCTCCGCGGGCAGAAGCCGTGCCTCAAAATCTTGAGCAAGGCCGACCTCGCGGACCCCACGCTCACCGAAGCCTGGCTCGCGTACCTCGAGCGGCGGCACGACCCCGGCAGCGCGCGCGGCGGCGCCGTCCTCGCGATCGCGCTCGGGACCGATCAGCCCGCCGTCGCCAAGAAGCGCGTGCCGGAGCTCTGTCAGAAGCTCGCGCCGAATCGCATCAACGGCAAGATCGTGCGCGCGATGATCGTGGGGATCCCGAACGTCGGCAAATCGACGCTGATCAACATTCTCGTGGGGCGTCGCGTGGCTGCGGTCGGGGACGAGCCCGCGGTGACGCGCGCGCAGCAGCGCGTCGTCGGCGCATCGGGGATGAGCCTCTCCGACACGCCCGGCATCATGTGGCCCAAGATCGACGACGAGAACGCGTCGTTTCGGCTCGCGCTCCTCGGCGCGATCCCCGACTCGGCGCTCGACTACGAAACCGTGGCGCTGGTGGGCGCGCGCATCCTCGCCTCGCGCTATCCGGAGCGCCTCCGCGAACGGTACAAGCTCGACGCGATCCCCACCGAGCCGGCGGCCACGCTCGAGGCCATCGGTCGTCGGCGCGGTTGCTTGCGGAGCGGCGGCGTCGTCGACATGCACAAAGCGTCGGACGTGCTGCTCCACGACCTCCGTCAAGGCGCTCTCGGTCGCGTGACCTTGGAGTCTCCGCCCTCGTTCGGAGCCGCATGAAATTCGGCGCGTGCGGCGCTTTGGCTTGCCTCCCCCCCAACAATCCGTAAACCCATGGCCGTGACCGCCTCCCCCCGCTTCGAGCACCGCACCGAGCATCCCATCGTCGCGCTCGCGGCCGTCGTGCGCGGAGGTAGCGTCGCGGCGCTGTGCGCCGACGGATCCCTGTCCATGTTCGCGGAGACCGGCACCGCCGCGACCGACAAGACGCGATTCGCGCCCACCAAGGCTGCGCAAGATGACGACGTCACGACGCGCACGCGGCTCGAAGCACACGGTGACGGCTGGCTCGCCGTCGGCCCGGGCGAGCATCACGTGACGCGTCACCTCGGCGGCCGCGTCACGCGTCATGCGCTCGGCGCGAGCGCGGTGGTCGGCTTCGCGGCGGCGGGTGAGCAGCTCGCGGTGGCTCGTGCCGGAGGGCTCGAGCTCTGGACCTTTTCCGACACGTGCCGGTGGACGATCGAGGGCGCGTTCGTCGCCGTGGCGCTCGCGGGTCGCACCGTGGTCGGTATTCGCGCCGACGGGGAGATCGTCTTCGCGTCGCAGCTCAAAGGAGCGGTCACGGGCACGTTGAAGCTCGGCGTGCCCGAGCCCGCGTCCGGCTGGCGACTCGCGCCCCTCGACGGAAATCGCGTGGCGCTCGCCCTCGGCGAGTGGCTCGTGATCGTCGACGTCGCCGCGCAGAAGGTCGTTCGTCGTTCGCGCGCGCGCGGTGAGGTCTCGTCGTTCGCGGCGAACGACTCGCGATTGGTCGCGGGCCTCAAGGACGGGTGGGTGCAGCTCTTCGACGCGTTCACCGGCGAGGCGCGAGGCGCGCAGAAGGTGCACGACGGTCCGGTCGCGGCGGTCGCTGCCGCCGGCAGCTCGCTCTTCACCGCGGCGGCGCGCGGTCCGCTCGCTCTTTGGGATCAGAGCGCGATCGAAGCGGCCGCGCGCGCGGGCGCTCCGGTCACTGCGTTGGGCTCACGCGGCGCGTTCGTCGCCAGCGGTGATCGCAACGGGCGCGTCCGACTCTTCGCCGGCGTCGAAGAGGTCGCGTCGCTCCGGCTCGACGGACCCATCGGCGCGACGCTCGTTCGTCCCGACGACTCGGTGGTCGTGGCCGCGGGCGGCGTGCTCGTGTGCCTCGACAAGCCGTGGAAGACGCCGCGCCCGGTCCTCCTCGACGAGCCGGCGACGGCGCTCGCGCTCGACGCGACGTACGCGTTCGCCGGCACCGAGCACGGCGCGGTGCACGTTTACGACGTCGCGCGCGGCGTGAGCGTCACGCAATACGAGCTCTCCGAAGCGGCGATCTCCGCCCTCGTGCGGCTGCCCGGCGCGCTCCTCGTCGTCGGCACCGGCGCGCTCGATGGCCGCGTGTTCGTCGTCGACGTGGCGCAAGCCAAGGTCGTGCATCGCATCGACGCGCATCAAGAGGCCTTCGGCTGCACGAGCCTCGCCTGCGAGCCGCGGGGCCGCCTCTTCGCGTCGGGCTCGGACGACGGCACGGTCGCCCTCGTCGATCCCGCCAAGGGACGCGTCCTCGCGCGCGTTCGATTGACCGAGACGCCGGTGTCGCTCGCGTTCGATCCCACGGGTCGCAAGCTGGCGGCGGTCCTCGCCAACGGCACGGCCGTCGTCGTCTCGCTCGATCAGAAGGCCGCGGTCAGCACGCTCGACGTCCCGCACGCGGCGCGCGTCACTTGGTCGGATGCGTTGGTGATCGGCCTCACCGACGGACGGCTCGAGCGCGCTTCGTTCGGCGCTCCGCCCGCCAAAGCACCCGTCGCGCCGCGCGCTCGCTGAGCGCTCAGCGCGCCCGCTCGGCGAGCGCGAGACGGAGCGCTTCCGCGCGCTCGCTCGACAGGAGAATCGCCGGACGACGAACGACGCCGTCGTAGGGCTCGGCCGGTACGGACGGAGCCGTCGTTTGGAAGCGCTCCGTGACGCGGGGCCCGCTCGGCGGCGGCGGCGGCGCCATGCCCTCGATCTCGCTGACCACCGGCGCGACCACCCAGCACCTGCGCATCTGGCTGCGCTCGGTGTCGGTGGAGATCGGGGCAGAGACGATCGGCTGGACGCTCATGCTCACCGAGCTGCACTCGCCGTACCAGGCGCTTCTCGGCCCGAGCGAGACGCAAGTCTCGAGATCCTCGACGGCTCCCGAGACGGTCCCGCACCGGACGGTACAATTCGTACCGACCCGCCCCAGATGGCCCCGCGCACCCATCAGAACCCGAAGCAGGACTCGGGGTCGATGTCGCAGGGATCGCTTCCTCCGCCACCGCCGCCGCCACCGCCGAAGCAAGACGGATCGGAGGGGTTGCGGCAGCAGGTCGGATCGGGGTCGAAGTCACACGGGTCGCTCGAGCCACCGCCGCCCGAGCCGCCGCCCGGATCACTGGGGCTGCCGGCGCAATCGAAGCTGTTCGGGTACTGGCAGCAGTAAGGGTCGGGTGCGCTCGCGCACGGATCGGGCGATCCCGAGCAGTCGAAGCTGTTCGGGTTCTTGCAGCAGTACGGATCGGGTGCGTTGGCGCACGGATCGGACGACTCGAGGCAGTCGAACTCGTTCGGGTAGAGGCAGCAGTACTGGTCAGCCGCGTTCGCGCACTGATCGTCGGTCGTCGTCGTGTCGGTGCCGCCGGGGCTCACGCCGTTGCATTGGTACGCCGCGTCACACTGGCTGGGATCATCGAGGCACGCGTGCTCGAGGTACGTGCAGTCCTTGGAGGTGTTGCGCGAGCCGTTGGAGTTGAAGATGTCGGGGAGGCTGAGCCCCTTGTGGCCGCAGCCACCGACGACTTGATAGGCGATGAGCGCGTTGGCGCAGACGCCCGAGCCGGTCGCCGTCACGACCCCGAGGCATGCAGCCTTCTCGATCGGATTCTTCACCTGCGAGCAGCAGCGCGCGAGGTCCTGACAGGCGCGGTCGGCCGGCGGGAGCTTCGGCTTCGGCGGCGCTGCGGCGTCGCTGCGCGGGGGCCCCGCGTCGGGCGTGGCCACCGGCGGCGTCGGAGCGGCGATTGTCGTCGCCGGGAGCGGCGCCGCCGCGGTTTGGGCGGCCGACGCCTGTCCGCCGTTCTTGCTCGCGCGCGGTGTGGGCTGCGGGACGTCGGGTGCACAAGCGATGAGCACCGTCGCCAAACCAACTCCCGTCACCATCCACGTCGCCGTCTTCATCTCGTCGATCCTTTCCGCACGCAGTCGCGTGTCGGTTGCGATGACCGGAGTTGCAGGCGGCGTGCCTTCACGAAACGCAGGTTAATCCTGTAAACGGTGCGCTCACGGCTGCACCCCACGTGCACTGCGCGTCCGCCGCGCGCGTCTCCGTGCACACGACGCCAATGGGACTCGTTCGATCCGCCCGCGCGAATCGAGGTCTCCGCACCACGAGGAGCCCTTGCAATGTGCACATTAAAATTCCGTTGGCGCGCGCGGCGCGGAGACGCGCGTCCACCACCGTGGTGCGCGCCCGATCCACCGCGCTCGAACCAGGGCGTGCGCCGCCGCAACGGGCTTCGTCAACGATTTCGACCATGCCAACGGCGCCGCGCGACGGCACGAGCGCTGCACCCATCCGCAGCGATGATGGAGGCTCAAAAGCACGCTTGTTCCGACGTCCGCGGACCCATGGATACACTCGTCGACGCGCCCACCTTCGACGTCGAGCCGGCGACCGAACGGGCGCCCGCGCCGAACCCCGCGGACTTCCGCGTCTCCGAGACGCGCATCGGCCTCTTCGGTCTCGAGCAGCGCGTCAGTCGCGCGCGAAGGTGAACGCCGCCGCGAGCGGCAGGTGATCGGACGGCTCTCCGGAACGCGGGAGGCTCGCGTCATCGTCGAGGTGCGGTAGCGGCACGGGCTCGGCGACGAGCGCCGCTCCGCCGAGCAGAAAGTCGATGCGGCTCGCGTGCCCGTTCGCACAAGCCGTGGCGGTCGGGCAGGAGGCGTACGCGTCGACGAGCCCGAGCGCGAGGAGCGGCGCGAGGACGTGGCTGTCGTGCGTGGCGTTGAAGTCGCCGCACGCGACGACGTCGGCACGCGCACCGATCTCGTTCGCGAGTCGCTCGGCCAAGAGCACGGTCTGGCGGTGTCCGACGTGCTCTTCCGGCGCGAGGTCCGGTGGCGCCCAGCGCACGTGAGTGCCCGCCACGACGAGCTCGCGTTCTCCCTGCGGAGTGCGGCACGCAAAGCGGGCAAGGAGCGCGACGTGCCCGGACGGTGCGCCGTTCGTCCCGTGGAGATCGGCGTAGTCGAGCCGTGCGGTGCCGAGCAGTCGAACGCGCGGACCACGAAAAAAGACTGCGCATCCATCGGGGCGGCTGCCGCCCTTCTTCTCGAAGCATCCGACGTAGCCGTCGGGAGCGAGCGCCGTGGTCAGGCTCGCGAACATGCCGCGTTCGACCTCTTGCAGGCACACGACGTCGGCGGCGAGGTGGCGCACTCGCTCCGCGATCGCGCTCTCGCGCGAGGTCCGATCGAAGATGGCGGGATCGATGCCCGGGTAACGATCGGCCCTCACGTACGCGTGCGCGAGCACGTTGTACGTCGCGATGACGACGTCACCGCGGGACGCTGCGCTCGGCCGGTCCGACATACGCGCTCTCGGGGCGAATCAGGCGGGAGGTCGACATCTGCTCGTCGAAGTGTGCGAGCCACCCCGGACCGACACCGAGCGCGAATGCCGCGACGTACATCTCGGGCGCGACGCCGAGCGCGTCGAGCAAGACCGCGCCCCAAAGATCGATGTTCGAATGGAGCACCTTGGGCGCGAAGACCTCGCGCACCGCGGCTTCGAGCGCGAGCGCGGCGTCCTTGAGCGGCACGTCGTTCATCGCATCGATGGCGGCGCGGAGCGGCGGGAGGCGCGGGTCGGCGCCCTTGTAGATGCGGTGCCCGAAGCCCGGGAAAACGAGCTTCTGAGCGCGGCGCGCGCGCACTTTGCCCACGGCGTCGCCCGAGGCGGCGATGTCGCGGAGGAGCGCGCGCGCGTCAGCGGTGGCGCCGCCGTGGCGTGGCCCGGAGAGCGTCGCCGCGGCGGCGGCGAGCGCGGCAGCGGGGCTCGCGCCGGATGAAGCCGCAACGCGGCACGCAAACGTGGACGCGGAGAGACCGTGCTCGGTCTCGAGGGAGAGAAGCACTTCGAGCGCGCGGAGCGCCGGCACGTCGTCGCGCGTGGCGCCGAGCGCATGCAGGCAGCGCGCGGCGTACGTGCCACGCGGTGGAGGCGTCGCGCCGCGCACGGCCGAGACTACGTTGGGGAGGCGGCCGAGGATGCGGAGGAGCGCGCTCGGCGGATCGAGCCACCAGTCGTCCTCGCCCGCGAGCGGGATGGCCGCGACGAGCCCTTGGTCGGCGCCGAGCACGCGACCGAGCGCGCGCGCGATGCCTTCTTTGTCCGGGTCGAGGGTGATCGCGCTCAAGAGATCCGCGAACGCGCTCACCTCGTGCGGGAGGTCACCGCGAAGGACCACGTGCGCCACGGCTTCGTAGGCGCAGCGCTCGGCGAGCTCGGCCAGCGAGTAGCCGCGAAGGAACGCGCCGCGCACCGGATCGACCCACGCGATGGCCGTCTCGGCGACGACGACGCCGGCGAGGCTCGAATCGATCGGGGTCCGCGACGCGTCGACCATGACTATGGCTAACATGCGCCGCGAGCCGCGGGGACCCACCTTTTTCCCTCTTCGCAGCGCAACATCGCTGGTATCGAAGGCGGGCTTTGGCCGCTGCCTCTTCCCGCACGATCGAGCCCACGCGCCCGCGCGACGTGGGGCTGCTCGTGCTCGCGGCGCTCGCCATCGCCCTCGCGTCGCCGCTCGCGAAGGCCTCGACGGGGCTCGGCGCGTTCGGCATCGGCGCCGGTCGCTGCGCCGTCGGTAGCCTCGCGCTCTTCCTCCTCGGACCGCGCGAGGCGCTCCGCGCGCTCGCATCGCTGCGTGGTCGCGATCGCATCTCGCTCGCGATCGCCGGCGCGCTCCTCGCCGCGCACTTCGCGCTCTTCTTGTGGGGCCTGACCGCGACGTCGCTCCCGGCGGCCGTCGCGCTCGTGTCGCTCGAGCCGCTCGCCGTCGTCTTGCTCGCGTGGATCTCGTTCGGCCTCCGACCGAGCCGAGGTGAGGCCGTGGGGCTCCTCGTCGCCGTCGCGGGCGCGCTCGTGATCGCGCGCGGGGCAGGGGAAGGCGAGAATCGCCTCTTCGGCGACGTGCTCGTCCTCGGCGCCGTCGTGCTCTACGGCGCGTACGTCGCCGCCGCGCGCGCGCTCGCGCACACGATGCCCGTGATGCCGTACGCAGCGTCCGTGTACGGCGTGGCCGCGCTTGCGCTCACACCGCTCGCGCTCTTCGAGGCCGGCGGCGTTCCGATGCCGCCGCTTCGCACGGTCGGCTTCGTCGTCCTCATGGGTCTCTTCCCGACCCTCGTCGGTCACACCATCATCCAAAGGCTCGCGCGGCGACTCTCGCCCTCGGTCGTGGCGCTCGTTCCGGTGGGCGAGACGGTGGGCTCCATCGCGATCGCGGCTGCGCTCCAGGGGCTCCTCCCGACGCGGGCCGAGTGGCTCGGAACCGGCGCGATTCTCCTCGGTGCCATCGTGGTTTCTCGAGCGAGTACGCGCAGATCCGCGTCCTGAGACCCTTTCGGTTCGTCGCGCGTCCAAGAGAGAGCCAAGCAGCGTCGAGCGAGGGAATCTTTTTCCCGCAGCTCGTGTTGTTCAGGCCGACAGGCTCTCAAAGGAGATCGATCGATGCGTCGTTCCGTCGTGCTCGTGCTTCCGCTCCTCTTGGCGCTCGGTGCGTGCAAGACCTCCGCGACCACCATGGCCGCGGACACCTCGAAGAAGTCGAGTGAAGGCCAGGCGTCCACGCCCGCAGCCGCGCCGTTCGCGAACCCGGTCCAGACCGGGCAGCCCGACGTCGCCGCGCTCGTCGCCAAGGTGCAGCCCGCGGTGGTCAACGTGATCGCCGAGCCCACCGTGAAGCGCACGTCGAACAACTCGTTCCCGCAGTTCCCGTTCGACTTCTTCGGCGGCGGGCGCGGTGGCCGCGGCGGCGGCGACGACGAACCGCAGTCGTTCAAGTCGCAGTCGCAAGGCTCGGGCTTCATCATCGACAAGGAAGGTCACGTCGTGACCAACGCCCATGTCGTCGACGGCGTCGACACCGTGCGCATCAAGCTCACCGACGAGCGCGAGCTCAAGGCCAAGGTGCGCGGTCGTGATCCCAAGATGGATCTCGCGCTCCTCCAGATCGAAGGCGGCGGTGACTTCCCGGCGGCGGCCCTCGGCGCGTCCGACAGCGTCCGCGTCGGCGAGTACGCCATCGCGATGGGCAATCCTCTCGGCCTCGGACACACGGTCACGATGGGCATCGTCAGCGCCAAGAGCCGCACCATCGGCGCTGGGCCCTACGACGACTTCATCCAGACCGACGCGTCGATCAACCCCGGCAACAGCGGCGGCCCGCTCTTCAACCTGAAGGGGGAGGTCATCGGCATCAACACGGCCATCATCAACCCGCAGCGCGCGCAGAACATCGGCTTCGCGATCCCGGTCGACGCGCTCAAAGAGGTCTTGCCGCAGCTCCTCGCCAAGGGCTCGGTCTCGCGCGGTCGCCTCGGCGTCTTCATTCAGCCCGTCGACAGCGCGCTCGCCAAGGCGCTCGGCATGGACAAGCCCAAGGGCGCGCTGGTCGGCGAAGTCGAGCGCGGCGGTCCGGGCGATCGCATCGGCATCCGATCGGGTGACGTGATCGTGTCGGTCGACGGCGAGCAGGTGAATCACTCGCAAGAGCTCCCGCGCATCGTCGCCAAGCACGCGCCCGGCTCCAAGGTCGACGTCAAGGTCCTGCGCGACAAGCAGACGCTCAGCTTGAGCGCCACCCTCGACGAGCTCAAGGACAAGGACTCGGCGAGCGACGACAAAGACGGCGCGAACGATCCCAAGCCCGGCGCCGCGCCCTCGTCCGCGCTCGGCGTCTCGCTCGAAGACGCGCCGAACGGCGGCGCGATCGTGCGGCGCGTCGCCCCCGACGGCCGCGCCGAGGGCGCGCTCGTCCCCGGTGACGTCATCGTCGAGGTGAACCGCGCCAAGATCTCGAGCGCCGCCGACGTGGTGAAGGCGCTCAAGGACGGCAAGAACGCTTCGGGCCCGATCCTCCTCAAGGTTCAGCGTCAGGGCCACCTCCGCTTCGTCGCCATCGACCGCTGAGCGGGCGCTCCGGCGCCTGCTACCATGCATCGGATGCGGCGGCCGGACGCCACTCCTCTCCTCATCGTCGCTGCGTTCGCGCTCACCGCGGGCGTGGCGATCGCGGGGCGTGGTACGCCGACCGAGAAGCCCGATCCGGCGGCGCGGGCCATGGCCGACCTCGCGCAGGCCGGCCTCGCGCCCGTATCGGGCGGCGAGCTCGCGCCGGTGTGCGAGGCCTTCGAGCGCGACCTGCACGTCGCGCCTCTCCTCGCCCAATCCCCCTTCAAGCTCACGCTCGCCAACGGTCCGCTCGAAGGTGAGCCGCTTGCGGAGCCGCGTGCGCGCGCTGCGCTCTCGGTCGTGCATCGGGAGCTCGCGCGCTACACGCCCGATCGCCTCCACGACGCGGGCCTCGTGCGCGTCGTGCTCGCCGCCGATCTCCGCGAGTCGGGCAAGCTCATCTCGTCGCTCCCCAACGTGTCGGGCTCGCTCCTCTTGGACGGCTCGGTGCCCGAGGCGTTCCTCGCGCGGCTCGTGCACCACGAGGTGTTCCACTTCTTCGACTTCACCGATCAGGACCGCCCGCACGAAAACGATCGCTGGACGATCGCAAACGGGCTCTTCGTCTACGGCGAGGGCGGTCGCTCGGTGCGCTCTCCGCGCGCGAGCGATCTCTCCGACGACATGCCGGGCTTCCTCACGCGCTACGCGATGAGCGCGGTCGAAGAAGACAAGGCCGAGGTCTTCTCGTTCTTGATGACCCAGCCCGAAGCCGTGCGCGGCCGCGCCGCGACCGATCCGGTCGTGCGCGCCAAAGTAGAGCGCCTCGGAGAGAAGCTCGCCCGCGTGGCGCCCGAGCTCGCGTCCGTCGCACGGCTCTGAAGCCGCGCGCTCACTGAAGGATCGTCTTCGCGCCCTTGAGACCCTCGAGGTCCATCGACGTCGTCGACTTGAACGCCCCCAGCGCCGCGTTGCTCGAGCCGTCGGACGGCATCGGGCACGCTCCGAACGTGGCCGCGTCGTTCGCGTCGTTGAGGCACTTCAGCGTCGCGCGCGGCATGGGCGAGCCCTCGCAGCGGAGGCGAAGCGCGATGCGCATCGAGGCCGGGATCGCCTGAGGCTTGGTGAGCTCGAAGCGCGTGAGCTTCTCGCGGATGGCGACGCAGTCCTTGTCGCTCGCCCGCGGCGCGAGGACGAGGGCCGCGGTGTCGCCGCCGACGAGCGAGGCGAGGCTCGCCTCGGGCACCGACGAGCCCTTGATCATGGCCTCGGTGATGGTGGCGACGGCCTGCGCGTCCTCTTTGGACTTGGCCATCACCTCGTTCATCTCTTTCATCTCGCCGCTCGAGAACTTCTCGGACAAGCGGAGCGAGACGACGCGGCCCTTGCGGTCGACCTTGCCGTTCTTGATCGAGCGGAGGAACGGATCGATCGCCACCGACCACTTCTTCTGACCGAGCTGCGTGGGCGCGTCGTGGACGAGCTTGGAGAGCTTGCTCTCCGAGTTGTCGATCGACGACTTCCAGTCGCGCGTCGCGTCCTTGAGCTCGCTCTCGATCTCCTTGGCGGCGTCGCTGTCGCGGCCCACGAAGAAGAAGTTGAAGTTGATGCCGTCGCCTTCGTGGATGGGCGCGTCGAACTCGTAGGTGACCGCGCGCACCTTGCCGTCGATCGAGGAGGCGTTCTTCTCCACCGACTTGGGCAGGCACTCCTCGACGAACTTGGAGCCGGCGCCGCTGTCGAACGCGGCGAGCGAGCAGGGGAGCTTCAGGAGCTGCGAGGCCGCCTTGGCGCGCGCGTCCGAGCGACGGAGCGCGAGGCCCTCGCCCGAATCGAATGCAAGTTGCAGGTTTTCGACCGTGGTCGAGAGCTCCTTCTTGGGCTTCGAGTACGAGCGCGCGAACGCGTCGACGGAGATCTTTCGGCCGAAGTACCAGTTCGAGCCGTCGCGGAACGCGGCGAGCGAGTTGTCGACGCACTCGCCGTCGTGCGGATCCTTCTTGGGCTCGGCGCCGAGCGCGCTCGCGCCGTTCCACTTGAAGTCGGGCTCGGTCTTCTTGGGCGAGACCAAGCAGTAGCCGGGGAAGCCGCTGAAGGTCTGCTTGGCGAAGCCGTACTTCGCGGGGAGCTCGTCGAGCTTGAGTCGAATGAGCTTCACGGCGTGGAAGTCTTTGTCGTCGCCGTCGTGGAAGAGGAGCTCGGTGAAGTTCGGCGACTCGAGCGACTTGGCGAGCGTTTGCCCGCACTCGAGCGTGGAGCGGCGCGCGTCGAGCGTCTTCGGATCGAAGAGCATCCCGGCTTCGATGGCCGACTTGCCGACCTTGAGGCCCATGAGGCGCGAGGCGAAGTCGCTGCCGGCACCGCAGATGTGGCGCGCGAGGTCCGACGCGAGGAAGGCGTCACGCGCGGCCTCGGGGCCGTCGGCGCCCGGGAAGCGATCCTGCTGGAAGAAGTCGGTGTCGCTCGGGAGCTTTGCGGCCTCGACCGGGAGCGGCTTGTGGTTCGTGTGGAAGATCGCGTAGCCGATGCCCACGACCGCGACGAGCGCGACGAACGCGCCCGCGATGCCTCCAGCGACGAGCGCGACGGGCGGCCCGTTCTTCGGGGCCTGCGCGGCGGGCGCGGGAAGCGATCCGTACGCGGTCTGGCCGGCTTGCCATCCGAGCGGGGGAAGACTTCCGTACGTCGGCGACGGACCTTGCGGTGCGGCCGGAGGCGGCGCGCCGTACGCGTTCGCCGGGAGCGGTGCCGGCGCAGGCCCGTACGTGGGCGGCGCGGTCGGCCCGGCGCCGAACGTCGAGCTCGCGAGCGGAGACGGCGGCGCGCCGTACGAGGCGGGCGGCTGATACGCGGTGGGCGGCGGTCCATATCCGGACGGCGGAGCGCCGTATCCGCTCGGTCCAGGCGGCGGCCCGTATCCGTGCGACGGCGGCGGCCCGTAACCGCTCACTTGCGTCTGCCCAAGACCAGGCTGCGCGCTCGGCCGCTGGGCGGGAGGCGCCGGAATCGAGGCGCGTTGCGTGGGCGGCGGCGGGAGGGGCGTGCGCTTGTCCATACGGAGTGAGCCTGTCTACGCCCGCACGGCTTCCTTTCTCCCCGGGGACGCGGGGAGCTCGAGCACGCGCGGCGCGCGACGGCGCTCTGACACGCACGAACCATCGCGCAAGCGTCGACGCGCGAGTTTTCATGACGTGCCACGCCAAAAGCGAGACGCCCCGCCGAATGGCTTCGGCAGGGCGTCGGGCCGGACCCATCGGGTCCGCTCGGGAGCGGTCGGCGCGCCTCAGGGCGTCGTCGAATCCGTGTTCGGGATCGGCTGCTTGGACAGGGTCTTGGCGACCGCCATCTGGTTCGCGTCCGCGAACACGACCGTCGCGACGTAGTCGGTCTGGCGGTGGCCGGAGTCCTTCAGCGAGTTGATGAGGAACGCCGTCGGCGAGTAGTTCGGCGGGACGTACTTGTGCTGCGCGGCGTTCGCCGGGTTCATGAGGTCGGCGAGGCTCGACGGAAGGCCCGCGCCCGGGTTCTGCGCGCGGCTCGGGTAGAGCGCCTTGAGGCCTTCGATCGCGCCGAGCGCCATGAGCGCCTGGTTCGCGCCGCGATGGCCGGCCGAGAGGGCCGACGACTCGGGGTGGGGAGCGCCGAACACCTGGGCCGCGAGCGTCGCGACGTTCGCGCCGCCACCCTTGCTCGCGAGGATCGAGAGGAGCGGTCCCTCGCCGAGACCTTCCGCGCCTTCCGCTCCGGCGATGCCGGTCATCGCGAACGGAGCGCCTTCCTTGGCGCACTGGGCCACGTCACCGGCGTTCTGGATCTCCTCGGCGGTGCAGTTGGAGAGCGTGATGATGTGGTAGGCGAGCTCCGAGCAGAAGAACTTGAACTGGCTCAAGTTGCCGGCGAGGAGGCCCTTGCCGACCGCCGTCGAGAGCTTCGCGGCGTCGTTGCCGAAGAAGACCGTGGCGGGCGTGAGGTAGTCGCTGTTGAAGGGCGGACGCTTGTCGGTGCCGACGAGGGTCTTCACCCGGTTCTGCCACTCCTCGAGCTGCGCCCGACGCTTCGCCGCGTTCGGGTTGTACTGCGCGTCGAAGGCGCGGGGGCGGATGATGTGGAACGCGCCGAGCTCCTGGTAGTGCTTCGCACCGAACGCCGGCTGGTTGTACTCGCCGTCGAGGGGCTGATCCTGCGTGCTGGCCGTGCCGCTCGCCGTGTTCGCGAGGCCCGCGTGGGTCGTGCCCATCTGGATGTGCGCGTAGGGGATCGTCTCGGCGAGGTTCGGACGGAAGCTCAGGATGACGTCGCCGGTCTGGATGATGCCGGCCGTCGCGAGCTCCTTGGCCATCTTGCCGCGCGCGGCGGGGGTGTTGTCGACGGCGATGACGCGGAGGCCGACCTCGGCGTTGTTGTTGGAGGGGTTCCACGCCGTCGGGAAGCTGTGCTTCTTCCGCATATCGGCGGTCATGCGGTTCATCGAGCTCTTCGGCACGCCGAAGTAGAAGGGCACGTCGACGACGGCCGTGGCGGATGCGCCACCGAGCTCATCGTTCGAGTCCTCCTGCGCGACGCCTTCCGACGAGCAGCCGGCGACGAGGGCGGACGAGGCGACGAGGGTCGAGAGAAGAAAGGCGGAGAAGAGGTTCGAACGCATGATGTGCTCCTTGAAACTACAGGTAAGCATCTGCTGTGCCGGTTCGTTTCAAGGCGCATCACACGTGTTTCTCGCCAGATACACGCGGTAAGCCTCCGAAGAGCATGGGGGAATCGGGATCCTGATGGACGGGATGGACCACACCGAACCCACTCTTCATTGGCGGCAGCACCCCCCGGATGCTAGCCCGCACCTACATATGCGACCGTCCGTGCACGCCCTTCCGCTCCTCGGTTTCCTCGCGTTCTTCGCTGCCTGCGCTGGCGCGTGCAGCTCGGACCCAGCCCAAGACGCCGCGCCGACTGATCCCAACGCGACACCGACCGATGGCGACGGAGGCACCGTCGACCCGACCAGCACGGGCGCCGACGGCGGCTCCGTGACGCCGACCGCGCTTCCCGCCGATCCGGCGACCGACTGCCCCGCGCCCTTCAACGTGAAGGGGCAGGGACCCAAGGCCGGGAGCAACACCGGCTTCAGCGCCGGCGGTCAGACGCGCTCGTTCACGTTGCTCCTCCCGCCGTCGAGCTTCACCGGGCCGCGTCCCGTGCTCTTTGGTTTCCACGGCACGACCGAGAACGCCGACAAGTTCATCACGCGCGCCAAGCTCCAAGACTTCGTCAACAAGGGCTTCGTCGTCATCGCGCCCAACGCCGCCGGCAACGGCACGTTCTGGCCGGTGTGGGACGCCATGCGGGCGCAAGGCAAGGAGAACGATCCCAACAAGGATCTCGATCTCTTCGACAGCTTGCTCAAGTGCTCGGCGGCGCACCTCTCGCTCGACAAGAACCGCGTATTCGCCGTCGGTCACTCGGCGGGCGGCATCTTCATGAATCGGCTCCTGCGCAGCCGCTCCAAGGTGCTCGCGGGTGGCGTCGTCGCGTCCGGCATCTTGTCGCTCACGGGCACTGGACCGAACGCGCCGTCGCTCGATCCGATGATGGTCATCGTCACGTGGGGCGGCGACAACGACACGTACAAGGGCACGACGCCGAATGGCGTCACGGTCCCGTCGTTCAGCTTCGTCGAGCAGGCGTCGCTCGCGTCGACGTTCTACGAAGGCGAGAAGAACGTCGGCGAGGCGTACTGTCGCGGCAACGACATCGGCCACGCGTGGCTTCCGCTGAACTCGTGGTTCATCGACATGATGCTCGCGCACCCGAAGGGGAGCTCCGGCGCGGGCGGTATGACCTTGCCTGCGCTGCCCGCCGGTGCGCCCGCGGTCTGCAAGACGGGAGCGTATCCGCTGCCGCCGCTCCCCGACATCACGTGCGGCTCGGCGACGCCGGCGGGGTGCCAAGCGGCGTGTCAGCTCATGGCCGACTGCGGCGCGGAGAACCGCACCGTCGGCTCCGCGCTCGGCTCGCAGCTCGCGACGATGGGATTTTCGGGCACGAGCTGCGACGGCTGCATCACCAAGTGCGAAGGCAAGTCCGACGGCGCCGGCGACGCCGCGGCGCTCTCGTGCTTCGCGCAGCGGCAAGCGACCGCGAGCTGCGGCCCCGGCATCGAAGGCGCGCAGCCGCTCATCGACGCGATCAACACTTGCTGCTCGGGCGCGACTGACTCCAAGTTCTGCGTCGGGCTCTGCACGACGTTGAACGGGAACTCGGCGGCGAAGTCGTTCTTCCCGACCTGCCAGCAGATCGCCAAGTAACTCGGCGCCCCGATCGGGCAGAATGCGCGCATGAGATCTCGCGTCGTCGTCGCGGGCGCGCTCGCCCTCGCCATCACGACGGCGGCGTGCACAGCGTTTTCGCCGCGCGCGGATCTTGGCGGCCCGGCGCGCGCGCTCGGCATCCCCACTCGGGGCGCGGGCTGCGCGCGGTCTTGGTCCGAGGTCGCGCGCGACGTCTTCGCGTCCGGGTGGCGCGGCGAATCCGTCGTCCTTCCCGAGGCGGAGCGCGCCGGCTTCGCTTGCCTCGCGCTCGAGAGCACGCTCGTGCGCGACTCGATGGTCGGGTGCAGCCCGCCGCCATCCTCGCTCTTCGCGACCGCGCTCCCGACGCGGCGGCGCGTCCTCGGCGATCTCGCGTACGTCGCGATCGATCCGCGCGAGTACACGTACGATCTCGTGCCGCTCGGCGAAGGCCGCCTCGGCGTCGAGCTGCGCATCGCGTTCCGCGCGCGCGACGTCGGTGGAGATGCGGGGACGGCGATGCAGCCAAAGCTCGACGAGGCCGCCGCGCTCTGGACACGTCACGCGCCGGGCGGCCGCATGACGTTCGCGTTTCGCGCGGTCTCGCCCCTGGACAACCCGCACTACGTGATCGACCTCGCGCCGGGCGAGCCGCGGACGCCCTACGATCTCACGTGGGGCGCAGGCTGGTCGGCGCACCTCATCGCGCACGAGGTCGGGCACATGATGGGCCTCGACGACGAGTACCCGCAGATCAAGAAGACCGTCGGCCATGCGATCGGCGAAGAGCCCGCGTGGCGCGCCGACGCGGCGCTACGCCTCTCGTGGTTCCACTGCGATCTCGGC
This sequence comes from Polyangiaceae bacterium, assembly GCA_044224815.1. Lineage (GTDB taxonomy): Bacteria > Myxococcota_A > Polyangia > Polyangiales > Polyangiaceae > JADJCA01. The sequence goes on along the minus strand of JBGAJR010000008.1, from coordinate 149,929 downwards.
AGCTTGATGTGCGACAGCAAGGGACCGGACGCGATCCCGCAGCCCGCGCACTACTACCTGATCGCTCGGCGCCGATTCTGTCGCGAACGGTCTACGTTCGACGTCCCGCCGATGGCGCAAGTCCCGTAAACGAACGCGAACGCTGCGCTCAGGCGGGGGCGAGCTGGCTCGCGCCCTGCGGCTTGAGGAAGGGCAGCCAACCCACGACCGCGGACGCGGTGGGCGTCGGCATGTCGTCGTCATCGTCGTCGTCGTCACGACGCGAGACCTTGCCCAGGGTCTTGGCCCGGAATCGCTGCGCGGCTTTTAGCCAGTCGAACGTCGGCATGACGGCCGCTTCCTAGCACGGAACTCCTGGAGAGCACCACGTTTCTGCGGAAAGCCCCCGAACGCATGCGTGTATTATGCATGTAATGGAGCTTGGCGCGGGTGGATCTTCAATGAATCTCGCGAGATTGTAGGGGGCACACCGGGGGCGGAAAACGCAGCGACCACCTCGACATCGCCGCGTCGGAATGTAGAAAAGAGATGGCGACGAGGTCGTCGCTCCTGCCGTTCACCACGCCGCGCAGAGTCCGCCATGATCCGGTTCACCAAGCGCTCCCGCATCACCTTCGCCGCGTCGTCCCACGCGCCCGCGAGCTCTGCCGCGCCTGCATCCGAAGTGAGCTCGCTCTGGCGTGACGGGTCGCGGGTCTCCGTGCTCTCCAGCGCCGATGTTCTGTCCGAAGAAGACGACGTCATCGACGTCGATGCGGACGCCGTCGAAGTGGTCGACGACGCGCCCGGCTCTTCGGCGCGCCCCGCGCCCCGTGCTACCGCGCCGGCGTCCTCGCGCCTCCCGGTGCCGGGCTCGCTCCCGCCGCCGCGCATGCCTCCGAAGCGTCTGACCGCGCCCGAGCCCACGTCGCTCGAGCCGCGCCGCGCCGCGATGCGGTCGGTGCCGCCCACCTCGTTCGCGCCCGCGCGCGCGATGCCGCCGTCCGAGGCGGCGCCGCGCGCCGCAGCCAAGGTGCCCACGCCCCGCCCGCCGCCGCGACGCACGACACCGTCCATCGTGCAATCGGTCGCGCCGGTCGCGATGGATGCGAGCGACGAGACCTCGCCCGGCTCCGAGGCTGCTTCGTCGCGGCCGTCACGTCGGCGCGCGATGGGCAAGCCGAGCTGGCCGTTCGCCGCGGCGCTCGTCCTCGTCGGTGCCGTCGGCGGCTTCGTGGCGTCGATGATCGCGCACCCCGCGCCCGCAGGCACGGCGCTCGGGGCGGCAACGCTCACGGCCGACTCGACGCAAGTGACCGAAGTCGTCGCGAAGCCCGAGGTCGCGGCGCCGAAGCCGCTGACCTTCAACGATACGCCCCTCGACATTCGCGTCCCCGCGAAGGAGACCGCGGTCACGTCGCCCAGCGAGGGCACCACGCAGACGGGCTCCACGCAGACTGCCGCCGCGCCTGCGGTCGCGCGCGTCGCGCCGAGCAAGCCCGCGCCCGCGCCGGTGCCCGTCGTCGTCGCCGCCAAGCCCGCAGCTCCTGTCGCCGCACGCGAGAAAGAGCCCAAGGCGGAGCCCAAGATCGTCGAGCTTCCGTCGCGCGGTGAGCGCGAGGCGCGCGAGCGCGACACGATGCGTCCCGTCGCCAAGGCCCCGGTCGAAACGCCGGCGCCCGTGGCAGCGGCCCCTGCGGCGGCGCCGCGTCGCGAGCTCTCGCCCGCAGCCGTCGACGCGCTCGTTCGTCAGCAGCTGAACGCGACGCTTCACTGAGTCGAGCGAGCCGGGCGCCGTCCGTTGCTCGCCGCCGCTCTGGCGCGTATCGTCCGCGCGTGCGCCTAGGGATCGATTTCGGGACTACGCGGACGGTCGTCGCGATGGCCGACCGCGGCAACTACCCCGTCGTCACGTTCGAGAGCGAGATCGGTGACGCCACGGAGTGGTTCCCGTCGGTCGTCGCCGAGCGACGCGGTGAGCTTCGCTTCGGACACGACGCGCTCGCCGTCGCGCGCGACCCCGAGTGGACGACGCTTCGCTCGGTGAAGCGTTACCTCTCGGCGGGCTCGGGCGTCGTGCGGGTGGGCTCGATCGAGCTCCCGGCCGCCGAGCTCGTGAGTCGCTTCCTCGACGCGCTCGTCACCGCGCTCCGCACCCGCTCCAACGTGGCGCGCGCGATCAAGAAGGACGCCACGCTCGAGGCGGTGGTGGCCACGCCGGCCAATGCACTCTGCACGCAACGGCTCCTCACCCTCGACGCCTTCCGCGCCGCCGGCTTCGACGTCCGCGCGATGCTGAACGAGCCGTCGGCCGCCGGGTTCGAGTACGCGCACCGGCACGCGCGCACGCTGTCGTCGTCGCGCGAGCACGTCGTCGTCTACGATCTCGGCGGCGGCACGTTCGACGCCTCGCTCGTTCGCATGACCGGCACGCATCACGACGTGCTCACCACGTCCGGCGTCGGCCAGCTCGGCGGCGACGACTTCGATCGCGTGCTCGCCGAGCTCGTCCTCGCCAAGGCCGCGCGCCCCGGGCAAGCGTCGCTCGCCGATCTCTCGCCATCCGAGGCCGCGCGCCTCCTCGACGAGTGCCGCGCGGCCAAAGAAGCGCTCGCCGCGACGGCGCGCAAGGTCACCGTCGATCTCGACGGCGTCTTCGACGGCGGCGGCGCGATCTCCGTCGCCACCGCGGACTTCTACGACGCCGCGACGCCGCTCGTGAATCGCACCCTCGACGCGCTCCTCCCGGTGCTCCAGACCGAAGCCGCGGGCGCGTCCGAAGGCGTGGTCGCGTCGGCCGACGCCGGCGATCTCGGGCTCCCCTCTGACGTGGCGGGCCTCTACGTGGTGGGCGGCGCGAGCGCGCTCCCGATCATCGGTCGCTTGCTGCGTGCGCGCTTCGGTCGCCGCGTCCATCGCTCGCCGTATCCGCACGCGGCCGTCGCCATCGGGCTCGCCATCGCTGGCGACGAAGAAGCCGGCTTCGAGCTCGTCGATCGCTTGTCGCGCAACTTCGGTGTCTTCCGCGAAGAAGACGGCGGCGCGCGCGCCAGCTACGACGCGATCCTCACGCGCGATCTCGCGCTCCCGCGCGCCGGTGAGCCGCCGCTCGTCATCGAGCGTCGCTATCGCGCGGCGCACGATCTCGGTCACTACCGATTCTTCGAGTGCTCGGACTTCGACGAAGCCGGCGCGCCGCGCGGAGAGATCGCGCCCATGACCGACGTGCGCTTTCCGTTCGAGCGCGCGCTCCAAGAGGCGCTCCGAAAGAAGACGGACGTGAGCTTGGCCGAGCGACCGGTGCGGCGGCTCGGGCACGAAGGCCCGCTCGTCCTCGAGCGGTATGCCGTCGACGCGAGCGGGACCGTGGAGGTCACGATCACGGACCTCGAGTCGGGCTATCACACGACGTCGCGCCTCGGCGCCGTCGGCTGACCGCGGCGCGGTGCGTGCGCGCTGTCGCGCCGTCTGGAACTCGGACCCACCTCCGGATTCGGGACACGGACGAGCCCTGAATTCCTTGGGGTTGGGGCTGGCACGGACTTCTCATTGAAGACCATGCGTCCCAACCGAGGTCGGTCCGCGACCCACCTGCGCACCTAAGGAGCCCCATGGGCCAGCTCGCCGCGCTAAACGCTCCCGTCTCGACGGTCCTCCTCGTCGACGACGAACCCGCGATCCTCAAGGTTCTCAGTCGGCTCCTCATTCAGACGGGCGTTGCCGTCGAGTGCGAGACCAGCGCCGAGAACGCCGTCGCGCGCCTCGCCGCGGGCGCGCAGTACGACGCCATCATCAGCGACGTGTCGATGCCCGAGCTCTCGGGGCTCGAGCTCCTGCGCGCGCTCCGCGAGCTCGATGGAGACGTGTCGGTCATCCTCGTCACCGGCGCGCCCGCCCTCGAAGGGGCGCTCGTCGCGATGGAGCACGGCGCCTTTCGTTACCTCCAAAAGCCCATCGACCCGTCGCGATTCCTCGCCGACGTGCAGAAGGCGGTCGCGCGCTCGCGGGAGGCGCGCGTCGCGAGGCGCGCCGGTTGTGGCGGCGATTGCGTCACGTGCCGGCCCGACACGCAGTGCGCTCGGTTGAACCGTGCGCTCGAGCGCTTGCGCCCCGTCTTTCAGCCGATCGTGTCGTGGCGTGAGCGTCGCGCCTACGGCTACGAAGGACTCATCCGCTGCGACGAGCCGAACCTGCAAAACCCGGAGCGCTTGTTCGATCTCGCGGAGCGCTTCGGTCGCCTCCCGCAGCTCGGTCGCGCCATTCGCGATCGCATGGCGGGCGAGGCCATCTCCGCCATGCCGGCGGACGCCGTCCTCTTCGTGAACGTGCATCCTGCAGATGTTTTGGACGAGCGCCTCTTCGACAGCGCCTCGCCGCTCGCGACCATCGCCTCGCGCGTCGTCCTCGAGATCACCGAGCGGAGCACCCTCGCGTCGGTGGTCGACGTCGCGGGTCGCTTGCGCGCGCTCCGCGACATGGGCTTCCGCATCGCCATCGACGATCTCGGCGCCGGCTACGCCGGGCTCTCCAGCTTCTCGCTCCTCGAGCCCGACATCGCGAAGCTCGACATGTCGCTCATCCGTGGCATCGACGGCGCCGAACGGAAGCGGCGCGTCGTGCGGTCGCTCATCCACCTCTGCCAAGAGGAGCTCGGGGTGGCCGTCGTCTGCGAGGGGATCGAGACCGAGGCCGAGCGCGACGTGCTCGTGGACCTCGGGGCCGACCTCCTTCAGGGCTACCTCTTCGCGCGGCCCGCCACCGGGTTCCCGACCCCCACGCCCGGGAGCCTGCCGCCGGGGGCGGTGACCGCTCCGTCCCCGTGAAATTTCGCCGGTAACTTGCGCCCCCCGCGATCCTGTCGTAGCCGCGAAGGAGCATGCGTGGGGAAAGTCTCATCCTCAGCCTGACCGTGGCCGCGGCGGCCCTCGTCGCGGCGTGCAAAAAGCCCGCGGAAAACGCCGGGACCTCTGCGGCCGACGCCAGCGTCACGTCCGCGCCCGTCATGGTCGTGGGCCCGTCGGCCGACGCCGGGGCCGCGCCGCCGCCGGCCCCCAACGCGCCGAAGATCGCGGCCATCGTTTCGCCGGCGCCCATCTTCAGCGCGATGGAGTGGCCGCCGCGCGATCCGTCCAAGGCCAGCGACGAGCGCCTGGGCGTCATCCGCCTCGGCTACCTGCGCAAGGGCCAGCTCGTCGCGGTGAAGAGCGCCGAGCCCACCAAGAAGGCCAACTGCCCCGAGGGCGGCTGGTGGGAGCTCGTCGAGGGCGGCTTCGTCTGCGCCAAGTTCGCGACCGCCGATCTCAACAACAAGGAGCTCGCCAAGTCGCCGCACCCGCCGTTCACGGATCGTCCGCTGCCGTACGACTACGGCATGAACCTCACGAACGGGACGCCGCTCTACCGGCGCCCGCCCCTCCGCAAGGAGCGCGCGCAGTTCGAGAAGGGCCTCGCGGTCGGCAAGGCCAAGAGCGCCGACGAAGTGAAGGCCGAGGCGCGCGCCGAGATGGGCGGCGACGGCGAGACGCCCTGGTACCTGAAGACGTACAACGGGCAGAAGCCGAGCGTGTCGTTCGACGAGCTCAAAGGTGAGGTCGGCCTCATCGAGCAGCGCATGGTCAAGGGCTTCTACCTCGCGCTCGATCAGAAGCAGTCGGCCTTCGCCGGCAAATTCTGGCGCACGACGCGTGGCTCGTTCGCGCCCGCCGATCACATCCTCGTCCACAAGTCCGTCACCGAGTTCGAAGGCGTTCGCCTCGACGCGCCGGGCCAGACCAAGAAGCTCCCGCTCGCGTTCGTGATCGGCCTCCACGCGCACAAGTTCACCGTCGGTGCCGACGATGGAAAGAAGCCGAAGCGCGGCGAGAAGCTCGATCGCTTCACCATCGTCGGTCTCACCGGCCAGAAGAAGGTCGTCGAAGAAGAGGCGTACCTCGAGACGACGGACGGCTACTTCATTCGCGCCGTTGACGCGACGCGCACGAACCCTGGGCCCGCGCCCAAGGATCTCGCGCCGGGCGAGAAGTGGATCGACGTCAACATCTCGAGCGAGACCCTCGTCGCCTTCGAAGGCGACAAGCCGGTGTACGCGACCATCGTCTCCACGGGTCGTTCGAACAAGAACGATCCGGCCAAGAACTACAAGACCAAGACGGGCTCGTTCCGCATTCGCGAGAAGCACGTGTCGACCACAATGGACGACGACGCGGCGAGCGACGGCACCTACAAGATCGAAGACGTGCCGTGGGTCATGTACTTCGAAGGCTCGCTCGCGCTCCACGGCGCGTTCTGGCACTCGTCGTTCGGTCGCGAGCGCAGCCACGGCTGCGTGAACCTGACGCCCTTCGACGCGAAGAACCTCTTCGGCTGGGTCGGCCCGCGCCTCCCCGACGGATGGCACGGCGTCCGCGCCACCGGCGCGAACCCGGGCACACGCGTCATCGTGCACGAGTAGCGCGCGCGCTCGGTTCACCGCGTCACCTTGACACTCGGTAGACGCGCGCTGAGACTTTTGCGATGTCGCTCCGTTCCAACGCTGCGCGCGCGGCGTGCCTCTCGGTCCTCGTCCTTGTTTGTCGCTGCGCGTCGAAGAACGACGAGGTGACTCCGACGGGGACGGCGGACGGCGGCGGCGACGCGGCGCGAGCCGACGACGACGCCGCGACGGCGGACAGCGCGGTCGACGTCCAGACGACGGACGCGGCGGTCGACGTCGAGACGACGGACGCCGCCGCGAGCGATGGTGGTGGAGACGCCGCGCTCGACGTGGCGATCGTCGACAGCGCGCTCCCGGACGCGTTCTTCGGCGGCGACGGTGGGGTGACCAACGTCACCCAGCTCGAGCTCGCCATCTTCGAGGGCACCGAGCTCAGCGCGCTCGACACCTCGTCGACGGCCATCGCGAGCCACACCGTGACCCAGCTGAGCGCCGCCGCGCCGACCAGCGATTATCCGAGCTACACCCACTACGCGGACGGCGTCGGCTGGAGGCTGGTCGACCCGAGCAAGTCCGTCGACGCGTCGAAGGTGATCGCGACCGATGTCTTCGTCGCTTGCGCGCTCGACGGCGTCGCGTCGCCGGCGCCGTGCACGCCGAGCGAGATCCGCGCGAAGAGCCCTGATTTCGCGCTCCATCCGTTCAAGGTCATCGTGAGAAACACCGCGGGCGCAACCCGAACATGGTCGTTCGTGGTGACGGACGTGCCGGCCAATCACACCGCGCAGACGGCGACGGCGACGGTCGCGTCGTCGACGGTGACCGTACCGACGGCCACAACGCAGGTGCTCACGAGCGCCGGGTCGGGCGTGAGCAACGTCGTGGTCAACGCCGACGCGCTCCTCTACCTCGAGAGCTCCATCGACGGGTTCGCTTCGCTCAGCATGGCGGCGGGCGCGGGGCTCTTCGCGAACACCGCCATCTTCGGCGGCGGGCCGAGCGTCGTCACGATGCGGAGCACCTCACGCATGTACGTGTTCGGCGCGCTGCAAGACATCGACTTCCGCGTCGAGCCCGGCGCGGTGGTCCTCTTCGACTCCGCGTTCAACGGCCAGACGATCGGCGCGCACCCCTGAGCCCGCCCGCCCGCGTGCGCGAGTCGATCTACGACCTGGGTATGATGGACGCGCGGTCAGCTTGAAGCTCCGCGATCCTCGTGTCTTCAATGCGGGACGCCCCTTGGATGGCGAACCGAAAGAGGACGCTCATGATCACTCGACGCTCGCTCGCGCTGCTGCTGACCCTTGCTGCGGCGTTCGTTCATTGCGGCGGTAAGGGCTCGCCCGGCGCGGCCGGACTTCCTGGCGAGCCGGGGCCGCCCGGTGCGTCGGGTGCCGATGGACCTTCGGGACTGCCTGGAGCGCCCGGTCAGCCGGGCGCGACTGGTGCGACCGGCGCAACGGGTGCGACCGGGCCAGCGGGGCCGGCTGGAGAAGCCGGGCCGCCGGGCCCGCCGGGAGACGCGGGTCCGCCCGGCCCTCCAGGCGAAGCGGGCGCGCCCGGACCTTCGGGCAGTGGCGGCGGCGTCGTCGATGGTGGCGGCTTCCTCCCGGGCAGCGTGGTCGTGTGGGAAGACAGCTTGGGCGTGCCGATCCGTTTGGTGGGCATCGAGCAAGGTGGGCAATCGGATTGGTACGTGATGGACGATCACGGCTACGTGTGGCGCACCTCGTATTGGGACGGTCTGCCGCGCCCGTTCGTGAACGGGCGCGCGTACGGCGCGCCCGCGTGCGGTGGCACCGCATACGTGACCAGTCGATTCTGGTCGAACTTCGTCTTCACGTTCACGGGGGACCCGACGCTGCGTGTGATTCCGGCGACGCCCTCCGCGCCCGTCACCAACCTCGCCGTGCAGAGCTACTTCTACGACAGCTGCACGGCCTCGACGTTCAACGCGGAGCTCGCGATCCCGGTCACCGAGACATTGCCGGCGACGCCGATCGTGCAGCCGACCCGGCTCTTCACGCCGCCGGTGCACCCGGTCGCGGCTCCGTGACGAGACCCCATCGCACGTCGTGATCTACGACCTGGGTATGATGGACGCGCGGTCAGCTTGCGCGAAAGACAACGCATGACTTTGATGGCGCTCGCGGGCGCTACGTAGCTCGCGTGCGAAGGAGCGAGGGGCGCATGTCGAAGCTGATCGCAGGTGTGGCTACGGTGGGACTCTCGCTCTTCGCGCTCCACTGCGCGGGGAAAGATGGCCGCGATGGCGCGACCGGCGCGACCGGCGTCGCGGGGCAGCCAGGCACACCGGGCGTGCCCGGCGCGACCGGCGAGGCCGGCGCACCGGGAGAGCCGGGCGCTTCGTACGACGGAGGCGGCGTCAGTGGCGGTGATGGCGGCACCTTCGTGCCGAGCAGCGTGGTCGTGTGGGAGGACAGCTTGGGCGCGCCGGTCCGGCTCGTAGGGATCGAGCAAGGCGGGCAGAACGACTGGTTCGTGATGGACGATCACGGCTACGTGTGGCGCACGTCCTATATGGACGGTGTTCCGCGCCCGTTCTCCAACGGCCGCATCTACGGAGCGCCGGCTTGTGGCGGCGCGGCGTACGTGCCGACCCAGCTCTGGCCTGATTTCGTGTTCACGTTCCCTGGCGATCCGACCCTGCGCGCGATCCCACGGAAGCCGGCGGCGGGTGTGCCCAACTTCGGGATCCAGAGCGCGCTCAACGATAGCTGCATCAACTACACGTATACGGCCCCGCTGGCCGTCCCCGTGGCGGAGACGCTGCCCGCGACGCCCATCGTGCAGCCGACGCGCCTCTTCACGCCGCCCGTGCACCCCGCGGCGTACCCGTGATCTGCGCGTGCCCGTGAGCGGCGGCTGAGAGGCTTCGCTCGCTACGGGCAGCGGCCTTCGCAGGCCGCTCTCGTTTCGTCACACGCCGCGGTGGCCGCCGGGTCGGCGCCGATGGTCTTGCATGCGCGGTGATCCGACGCGCACTCGGCGAGGCAGACCTGCCGGGCCATGTATTCCTTGGTCGCGGCGGCGTTGCGTCCGAAGTCGGCCGGTGGCGCCTCGCCCAAGGACGCCGCGGCTGACGGCACCGCGGCGCCGTCGTTTGGGTGCGGGCGCGTCGGCATCGCGAGCCAAACGATGACCGCGAGCAGCACCACGCTGAGAAGGAGTCCGACGAGCTTCATGAAAGAGGCCGGTCGCCGTGGCGACGCGTCGACAAGAGAATCACACCCGCGGCGATCATGCTCGCGAACCGCAGCAATCCTTCTCCGCGATGGCGCGCGCTCACCGCGGCGCTTGGTCTGACCGGTGAGAACCGAGTGCTATGTCGGGACTGGATCGTGGGCGGCTTGAGCGCGGCCACCAAGCGCGCCCTTGAGGCGGAGATGAACCTGAAGAACTACCGATTTCGCACCCCGCAGCGCCGCCAGTTCCAAGCCAAACTGCTTGCCGAGGGTCTCGCGGCGGGGGAGCTGGCGGGCGAGGCCAGCGGGCTGGCGGAAGCCGTCTTCGCGGTGCTCGACGCGCGCGGCTTCACCCGTTCGGGCGCTGCACGCGAGCGCATCGTCGACTGCCACGACCTCGCGATGCTTCGCCGATGGGTGGCGCGCGCTGCGGTGTTCCGCGCGGCCGACGATCTCTTCGACGCTCCGCCGGGCACCTGACCGGGCACTGATCGGGCACCTGACACTACCCGTGCTGGGCTTGCTCCGCTTCGGGGGACAGATCTTACACAGCCCGATCGCTCGGTGCTGACATGCCGCATCGGAGGGACGACGCGCCGGACGCGCGCCGTTCGCGGTGGCATCATTCAGCTATGGACACCATGGAAGCCAAGGCGAGCCTACGGATCCTGGTTGCAGTGGCCCGCGCCGACGGGACCATCACGCCGGAGGAGCGGCGGCTCATCGACGCCGCCGCCGAGCGCGAGGGCGCGTCGGTGGCGCTCGCGTCCGTCGGTGACGTCGACCTCGACGCCGAGCTCTCGAAGATCAAATCCCGCGACGCGCGACGGCTCACGCTCAAGGCCGCGATCGCGATCGCTTCGGTCGACGGGCTGACGACGCCGCGCGAGCACGCGATGCTCCAGCGCATCCACGCTGCGCTCGGCGACGAAGCCGTGCTCGAGCTCCAGGTCATCGAGGCCGACGCCGCCGACCGCATGGCCGGCATCCGCCGCGAGCTCGACGCCTCGAGCGACGCCTTCATGCACGCCGTGGCGCGGGCCCACCGCGGCGGAGCCGTCGATCAGGGCGAGTACGAGGCGCTCCTCGCCCGGCTGGAGAGCGAGAAGCACGCGATCGTCGACGAAGCGCTCGCTCAAAAGGTGAGCGTCGCGCCCACGCCGCGATGAGCAGCGAGCGCGGTCAACCACGCTTCGCGCGCATCCTCCGGAGGCTCGAGCGGTTCAGCCCGAGCGCGGCGGCAGCCGCCGACTCGTTGCCTGCGTGCTTCGCGACCGCGGCCTCGACCGCCTCGAGCCTCCGCCGGCGCCACGCCGCGTCGAACGACTCGAGCGGATCGGGCTCGTCGATGAGCTCACCCGACTCCTCCGCATCAGCGACGAAATCGCGGACGGTGAGGACCGCGCGGTCGGTGAGCTCAGCGACTCGGAAGATGCCGTTACGGAGCGAGCGGGCGTTGGCCACGTGCTCTCGGCGCTCGAGCCACTCGAGCGCGTCGCCCGCGATCATGACGTGCTTCGCCTGCGCGAAGCGGAGCGCGATCGCAGGGATGTCACTCCGCCGCGCCTCCAGCCCGGGCGTGCGGATCGTGAGCGTTTCGATGCGCGACAGGAGATCCTGGCGGAAAGCCCCGGCCTTCACACGAGCGGCGAGATCCGCGTTCGTCGCGAACACCAGCCGCGCACTCGCGGTCGACTCCCGGGTCGAACCGAGCGGCGCGTAGGCCCGCGCCTCGATGGCACGCAGCAAGAGCCCCTGGCTCTCGAGCGGGAGATCGCCGATCTCATCCAAGAACAAGGTGCCGTTCGCGGCGCGCGTGAAGGCGCCTGGGCGCTCGCGCACCGCGCCGGTGAACGCGCCAGGCAAATGACCGAAGAGGTCCGACATGAGCATCGCGTCGTTCTGGCGACCGGCCAGGTTGAGCACCACGAACTGCCCAAGCCGTCCCGACAGCTCGTGGAGCGCACTCGCGACGAGCTCCTTGCCGCTGCCCGGAGGACCGGTGATCAGCACGGGCTCATCGCTCGGCGCGAAACGGACGATCCGAATCCGGAGCGCCTGCGCGAGCGCGCTCTCGCCCGCGATGGCGCGAAGCGCCCTGGTCGGCGCGCAGCCATACGAGCAGGCCTGGGAGCGCAAGCGGGCAGAATGCGCGCACCGGGGTTGATGCCGTCGCCGTGCACGTAGGTGTTCGTCGACTGGAACTTGGTGGCCGACGACGTGGTCGTCATTGACACCGTGCACGAGCGCGCTGTCCAGCGCGTGAGCGCCAAGCCGAGCGTCGGGCACATCGTCGTCGATCCTCCGGAAGAGATCCTCGCGAACAAGCTCACCGCTGTGGTCCGCCGAATGGAGGAACGCGATCTCGTGGACATCTTCGCCCTCGAGCGCGCGGGGTTCCGCGTGGAGGACGCGCTCCCAAGCGCCCTCGCGAAAGATGGCGGATGCACGCCGGCGACGCTGGCCTGGCTCCTCTCTCAGGTCGACATGCCGGACGGGCTTCAGCTTCCAGGAGGCGTCAGCCCGAGCGAGCTTCGCACCTTCATCGCCGACCTCATCAAGCGCCTTCGCCGCGCCGCGCTGCCAATGTGACGTGCGCGGCTACGGCTTGGTGAGGGTGCGCGTGAACTCGACGTTGCCGGCGTCGTCGATGAACTGAGCGGTGAGGGTCTTCTCCTCGACGACCACGTAGAGGAAGCCGATGGTCGCCGCCGCGAAGCGCATGGGGTGGCTGCGCGGAAGGTTGTCCGTGGACGCGCCGCCACCCGAGACGACGAGCTCGGTGCCCTTGCACGTGTCTTGCGGCCACTGGCGGCTGTGATCGTGGCCCGAGAGGTAGAGGTCGACGTTGCCGCACACGACGTCGTTCAAGAAGTGCTCGACGCCCTTGCCGTTGAACGGCGCGGGCGGGGCCACGCACGATCCGAAGATCTCTTTGCAGTCGTACTCGCCGGCCTTGCCGTGCGGTCCGTTGGAGATCATCGGGTGGTGTCCCATCGCGATCTTCCACGCGGCCGTCGACGCCGACATCCACTGCGCGAGGTCGGCGCGCTGCGCGTTGTCCTCGGCCTCGAAGAGCGGCGCATCTTCTACGAGCAGCTTGCTCGCGGTGCTGATCATCGACGAGTTGGTGTCGGCCACGAAGAGCTCGAGTGTGCGCCCGCCGAACTTCTGGTGGTAATGCCGCGACGGCAGCTTCCACTTCTGCGAGAGCTGCGTGTACGCGATCTCGTTCTCGCAGCGCGCGAAGTTGGTGCCGGCGCCGTCGCCGCCGCAGTCGTGGTTGCCGAGCGCGACGTAGAACGGGAAGGCGAGGTTCGCGTACGGTTGCTCGAAGATCGTCTGGAAGATCGGATCGGTCGGCGAGGTCGCGCCCGCTTGATAGATGTTGTCGCCGAGGAGCAGGCCGAAGTCGCAGCCGCTCGCGGCGCACTTCGCCTCGATCGCCGCGGCGACCTTGCACTGGCCGTCGGTCGAAGACGCGCAGCCCTTGCCCTGATCGCCGATGGCGACGAAGCGCACCGGCGTCGCCGGCTCCGCAGCATCGGCCGCGTCGGCGTCGGCCGCGTCGGTCACGTCGGCATCCGCGCTCGCGTCCACGCCGGCGTCGAGCGCGGTCGCGTCCGAGCCCGCGTCCGGCGTCGAAGCCTCGACGGGGGCGTCGATGCCCGACGCGTCGCGCGCGGCGCTGTCGGTGAGCCCGGCGGTCGCGTCAGCGATCGCGCCCGCGTCGGCGACGTCGTCTGCCGGCGCCCCGTCGTCGTTGCTTCCACAGGCGATCGCGGTGGCGAGGGCGAGCGGGAGAAATACGGCGAGCTCTCGATGGTGCACGGTCGAAACCTACCGTTTGTTTCTTTGCGGTCGAGCGCGCACGCGCCTTATTGCGTGCGCGCCGAATTACGCCTCACGCCGCTCACTCGGGGATCGGCTGGAGCTCCAGCGGCCAGACGTACGCGCTCGTGTCGATGACACCCGAGTGGAGCGGCTCCGCGACGAGCGCGCGCGCGTGCTCTTCGTCGAGCGTCGACCAAAACGCCGCGGTGTTGCGCTTCACTTCGTAGCGCGTGCGGAGCGCCACGCGCTCGGCCTTGGAGCCGCGTGCAGCCGACACGAAGCTGGCCACCTCGGCCATCGGTACGCGCAAGAAGAGCTGCGGGAAGGCTCCGGCCCGGCCTTTAATCACCGAGACCGAATCGAGCTCCGCGTGGTGCACGGATTGAGCGTCGATCGAGCGCTTCGAGGCGCCGTAGATGCGGTTCACGACGAGCGAGTAGGGGAGTCGCTCGCTGCCCGCTTCCACCGTGAGCCACGTCACATCGGGCAACACTTGCGCGAGCCCGTTGCTGTTCGCCGCGAGCGCGGCGAGCGCCTGCTCCACGTCGCTGGCCGAGCTCGTGGCCGCGGGCGCCGTGGGAGCGGGAGCCGTCGGGCTCTTCTCGAGCGCGGTCTCCTTGGCCACGGTGCTCCCGAGGTACGCGTGGAGCTTGGTCACCATCGATTCGAACGGGTGCGCCGCATCCACGCCTTGGACGCGCGTGGGGTAGCCCACGCCGCGCATCGGCGTCACGTCGAGCTCGCTGAAGCCGGGCGTGAACGTGGCGCGGGTCGCGTCGCGAGCCTCCGGCGGGAGCAGCATGAGGAAGAGGTCCTCGGCGTGCGACCGCACCTGGGCCATCGTCTGCCACGACGTCACCTTCTGCCCCGTGGGCCCCCACGGCGTGTAGAGCGCGACGAGTGCATAATACAGGCGTTCGAAATTCGCGTAGTCGAGGACCCACGCGGTGTCGGCGAGCTGACCGGTCGGGCCGCGATGCGCCGACGCGTTGGTCCCGTGCCGCAAGACGGTGATCCAAGCGTTCGTGTCCTTCTTGTCGCCGTCCCAGATGTCGTCTTCGGAGAGGCCGTTCGGCTTGAACGCGCGCAGCCGCGCGTCGAACGCCTTCTCCAGCGCGGCGTCACGCGCCGGGGACGGGGTCGTCGGATCGAGGTGGTCGTAGCTCGGTCGACCGAGCTTGGGATCTTGCGCCGACGGATCGGACGACGGCTTCAAGAAGAGCGTGAAGAAGCGGTCGCGGATCGCCGAAGTGGCGGTGCTCCCGGTGCACACGTCGCCTTTGACCATGGCGTCGATGAGCGCGTGGGCGTTGTCGAGCATGAACTGGTAGCGCGCCGTGGCGGGGATGGCCTCGAACGCGACGAATGGATTCTTTCGGCCGTTGGCGTGCGGCGCGTGCGCGACCGCCGGATCGACCGCGTAGCTCCCCGCGAAGAGCGTCTTCCAGCGGTTCATGAGCGCCGCGTCGGCGTGGATGACGATGTGATCTTTGGCGCTGACGAGCGGCGTGAACTTCTTGAGTCGCCAAAAGAAGGGCGCGCCCGGATCGTCGCCGGGCGCCGACGTCACGAGCTCGTGGATGCGACCTTCGCGCTCGCGGGCCCGCACGAGCTCGAAGAAGTCGCCGCGTCCCATTGCGCTGTCGTCGAAGTGGAGCTTGGCGAAGAAGACGTGCTCGTAGATGTACTGCATCACGAGCTGCCACTTCGGATCGCTCTGGTTGAAGAACGACTCCCACTCCGCGATCTTCGCCTCGTCGCGCGGTCGCTCGAGCGTGAGCTGATCGGCGTCGCTCGGGCCGGGCGCGCCGTCGGCGATCCACTTGAGGAGCACGTTGGCCTCGTCGGGCTGGAGGCCGGGCAAGCCGAGCGGCATGCCGTCGCCAGGCTTGGCGAGCCGTGACTCGAGCTCTCCCGGCTCGTCGACGCAGGCGAACTGAAGGTTCTGCGCGCCCTTCGAGTAAACGGAGTACGCGGGCGCGAGATCGAAGCCGGAGCTCTGCGTCGTCTGCCCGTGGGCGACGAGCTTGGCCATGATCGACCCTTCGCCGCCGTCGACCACGGAGTAGAAGCCCTTGGTGCGCCACTCGCCCTCGCTCGTTCCATCCTTGAGGCGCGTCGGAGGGCCTTCGGTCGAGAAGAACGGGTGCGGGTTCGAGCCGCGGCGAACGCCCTCGTAGCTCGTGAGCTTGAGCTGGCAGGGCGAGCTCGAGCAGCCGTGACACGTGACGCAGCGCTTGCCGAGGAGAGGCTGAACCTCGTCGAGGTAGCGATCGTGCGCGCCGCCCCAACCCTGGAAGCGGTTGCCGGGGCGGAACAGAGAGGCTTGGCTTTCGTCTGCCGCGAGGGCGCCGTCGTCCGAGCCATCGTCGTCGGACGAGGTCTGACACGCCGTGACCGAGAGCGCGGCGAGCGGGAGAAACGCCGCAAGGAGGCGCAGCCAAGGCGAAGTCATGGGCCGTTCGCTGCAAGGTCGATTCCATCCGGAGACGTGCGAATCGCGCGGGCGCCGGCCCGATCTTCAGTTTGGATGGATCAGCCGGGCGCCAGGGACGACGCGCGCCTCGAGCCGTGGCGGGGCGGGGAGGCCCATGTTCGGGTAATGTCTCCGTCGATGGAGTCGTCGTCGACTCAGTCCCTCTTCATCGGCGCGATGCGCGCGCTCGCCTTCATGTTCGCGCTCGGCGCGTGCTCGTCGACCAAGGACGCAGAGCCGCCGTTCGCCGACCCCGAGGTCGCGGGGCGCGCCGCGAACCCCGACGGCGTCGCGTATCCGACCGATCACGTCGGCGGCCTCGCGCGGAGCGGCGCGCGCCGCGGCGATCGCATTCCGAACCTGTCGTTCCAGGGCTATCCCGACTCGAATCGTGCGGGTGGGCTGCGGACGGTCTCGCTCGCCGACTACTACAACCCGACGAGCGCGGCCGGTCGCCCCAAGGTGCTCCACCTCATGGAGGCGGCGTACTGGTGCACGATCTGCGATGGGCAGACCAAGGAGATGACGCCTCTCAAAGACGCGCTGGGCGCCGAGGGCGTGGTCGTGGTTCAGGCGATCATGAACGGTGCGCGCGTCGACACGGGGCCGTCACTCCTCGAGGTCGGCCAGTGGATGGATCGCTACCCGACGTGGTTCACCGTGGTGATCGACGAGCGCGCGAAGCGCGTCGGAACCGTCACCGAGGTCCTCGCGGTCCCGTGGAACGCGCTCGTGGATCTCCGAACGATGGAGATCCTCTACGCGGGCTCGGGCCGCCCCGTCGACTACGCGAGCTTCACGAAAGCGGGCGTGGACTGGGTCACGACGCACCCGCCGTCGTATTGACGTGGGTGCGTCGGTCCGAGCTCGCGCGTTCGCTCACTCGCACTTCGTGGCGGTGAGCTTCTGCGACGCGTCGAGGGCATAGATGCCGTCGGCGCCGCGGCACCCGTCACCGATCTCGCGATCGATCGTGCCGCCCGTACCCGCCCACTCCACCTTCACGTGGCTGGCGTCGACGAGGCTGAGCTTGTAAGTGCCGCACGCGTCGCCTTCGGGGGCCGACATCGTGTGGTTGTCCTCGCCGAGGTCACCGATGGCGACCGGGGTGTCGGGGCGGCTGTCGGGGCTGTTCAAGACGTTCTTGTCGGAGCACGGTCCGAGGATCCAGAGCGACCAGCCCTCGCGGTCGTACTTGCCGACCGGGATCGCCTTCGCACCCGACGCGGCCGACGCGAGCGGCGCGAGGTCGCCCGACTTGAGGAAGCCCGTCGTCGTCTTCTTGCCCACGAAGCGGGCCTTCACGAAGCCCTGCGCCTCGGCGGCGATCGCCGTCACGGTCTGACCGCGCACGACGTAGGCCTTGCCCGGCGCTGCGTTGGGCGCGTCGGAGAAGTACGCGCGCTCGGCGGCGATCGAGCGGTAGCCGACGACGTCGGCTTCCATCTTCGCGTCGCCGGAGAAGTCGACACCACCCGTCGAGAGCATGGGCGAGGAGCGCATGCAACCGCCAAGGTCCTCCGCGAGCTTCAGCTGGACCTTGGCCTTCTTGACGTCACCGTGTCCCGCCGAAAGCGCAGTGAGCTTGCCCGCGACCTTGTCGTAGCCGTCGACCGCCGAGATGGTGGCGCTCTGCACGGTCGTTCCGTCGGGCGCCTGCACCGTCGAGATGGGGCCCGAGAACGTGAACTCGCACGTGGCGCCGCCGTGACTGGGGTCGCCGACGGAGCTGAAGTAGTGCCCACTGACCGCGTTGTCGCGGACCACCAAGTCGAGCTCTCCATAGTGTGCGGATTCGAGGGCAACGGCGTCGGCCGCTACCACCGCACCCGCGGAGGAGTCGTCTTCGGCGGCAGGTGAGCCTCCGCAGGCGGGAACGACGAGGACAGAAGCGAAAAGGCCAACAAGGAGCTTCGTGCGCATGGTGACACCCCGAGCTGCACGGGTCGGGCCACCGACGGTGCTCACCTAAGTCACCGTCATCGCGTGCGGCGCCGGAGGTCAAAAGAGGCGACCTCGACCAGGCGATCCAGCGCTTCGATGGCGCGCCCCCCCAAACGCGGAAAGAGCCCGCTTCAGCGGGCCGGACGGCGCGGCGTGAGGTGCGGCAGGCGCTCGCCCGCGGCGGAGCACGCGATGAGCTGCGCGAGCCTTCGTGCGCGGGTCTCGGGCTTCTTGGCGGAGACGACCCAGTGCGTCGCCGTGCGTTGGTACGACGGCGCCGCCTGGGTGAAGAACGCCCACGCTCGCTTCTTCTTCTCGAACGCGGCCCGCTCGGCCGGCTCGAGCGTGGCCGGCGTCTCGCGCTCGAACGAGTAGACGCGCGAGCGCGCCTCGGAGCGGCGCTCGAACGCGGCGCGGCCCGCTGGCTTCATGCGGCCCTCGGCCTCGAGCTCGGCGACGCGCGCGATGTTGACCGCGCTCCAGATGCTCGTCTTCTTGCGCGGCGTGAAGCGAATCATCCAGCGCGTGGCGTCGATGCTCTTGCGCACACCGTCGATCCATCCGTACGCGAGCGCGAGGTCCAACGCTTCGCGGTACGTGATGCCCTTCGCGTCGCTCCCGGCCTTGTAGAAGCCGATGATGATCTCGCTGTCGGTCTCGTGATGCGCGACCAGCCACCGCTCGAGCTCGGTCGGCGATCGAAAGAAGCGCGGCGTCATGCGTACGACTCTAAGTGACGCACGAGCACGTCGCGTCGCTTTTTCGATCCGCGAGCGCGCGCACGACAGTACGATGAGAAGCGCATCGCATGAACGCCGCACGGCGAACGAAACTTCCGACGCGGCTCCGCATCACGGTGCTCACGTACGTCGAGAAGGAAGGCAGCACCGAGTACGACGTCGTCATCCCCGAGGTGGTCGAGTCGCTCCGGGAGCGTGGCCACAAGGTGAGCGTGCTCGGCGTGCACGGCGACATCGACCAGTTCGTCGCCGGTTTGCGCGCGCAGAAGCCGCAGCTCGTCTTCAACCTCGTCGAGATGTTCGGCAAGAACGTGCTCGGCGACGTCTCGGTGGCCGGCACGCTGCAGCTCCTCGGCTTTCGCCACACCGGCGGCGGGCCCGGCGAGCTCTTCCTCCGCCAGGACAAGGCGCTCACCAAGGAGCTCCTCGCGTACCACGGCGTCCCGTTCCCCAACTACGCCGTGTTCCGTCGCGACACGTTCCCCGAGGCGGGGCGCCTTCGCATGCCGCTCATCGTGAAGCCGCTCCGCATGGACGCTTCGATCGGCATCGAGTCGACGTCGCTCGTGCGGTCGACCACGCAGCTCATGAAGCGCGTCGTCGCCATTCACGAGAAGGTGAAGGACGCGGCGCTCGTCGAGGAATACATCGAGGGCCGCGAGTTCTACGTCGGCGTCATCGGCAACCGAAAGCCCATCGCGTTCCCGCCCATCGAGGTCGACTTCTCGGGGTTGCCCGAGGGCATGCCGGCCATCTTGGGGCGTCGCGCCAAGTGGGTGAAGAACAGCAAGGAGTACAAGGGCACGCGCTCCAAGCTGGCCGAGATCCCGATCGAGCTCCGCAAGCGCCTCGAGCAAGTGTCGCTGGCCGCGTACCGTGCGCTCCGCGTGCGCGACTACGGCCGCATCGATCTCCGCGTCGCGGCGTCGGGCGAGGTCTACGTCATCGAGGTCAACGCGAGCTGCTACCTCGAGCGGTCGAGCGAGTTCGCCGTGGCCGCCAAGGCCGCTGGCATCGGGTACACCGATCTCATCAACGTCATCGCGCGGTTGGCCATGGCGCGCAGCCGCCGGCCGTTCTGACGCGTCGGGTATGTTTGTAACAAGTTCGTGATCGCGCGCTTCGCTCGCCGCGCGGTGGGCGAACGGTTGGTATGGCTGTGAGTGTGCTCGGCGCGACGGAGTTGCGCCGCACGGAGGGTCATCGCCATGAGCTCGCTCGCGCCTTGCGTAGCCTGTCACCGTCACGTCCAATCGAGTGACGCTGCGTGCCCGTTCTGCGGCTCGACGTCGGCTCGTGCTGCGCCGCCCCCGCGCCTCGACGCGTTCTCGTCGCGCCTCGCGCTCGTCATGGGAATCGGCGGCGTCACGGTCGCGTGCGCGGCCGGGGACGGGTCCACGGGCGCGCCGCTCGGCGCCGACCCTGCGGACGCAGGGGCCACTGCGGCCATCGTCGATGCGAGCGACGCAGGCGGTGATGGCTCATTCGACGCTGGTAGCGCCGTCGCGATGTACGGCGCTCCGGGGTGTGACGTCGCTCCGCCTGCGAATGGTGGCGGAGCCGCGGCGCCGATCGCGGTCGCCGTCGCGGCCGCGCTCGCGGTCTCGCGACGTCGACGCTCGTGAGCCCAGCGCTCACTTCACCGGGCGTTGCTTCGCCTCCCAAGCCTTCGCCGCGCGCACGCTCTCCGCGAACGCCTCGGCCGCAGCGAGTAGCTGAGTCTTCGTCTCCGGTGGGAGCGGCTTCTCGATGCCGGTGTCGTCGAGTGGCATGCGGTCTTTCTTCACCGCGCGAATCACTCGGTCCACCTCCGCGGCCGCGTGGAGTGGCGTCTGCAAGAGCACGAGGCGCCGCATGTGATCGGGGTTGCTCGGCACGTGGCAACCGCTGCAGTCGGCGTCCTGCATGGTGAGGGCGAACGCGCGATACCGCTCGTCCAGCCGCTTGAGATGAGGATTTTCGGGCTTGAACAACCCGACGAACAGCGTGGGCGCCGGTTGGGTCACGCCTCGAGCGTCGATCCACATCCACTTCCCGTCGAACGTGGGCATGTGACGCTTGTCGCGCGCCACGAGCGGCCTTGCGCCGTCGCGCTTCGCGAAGGTGACTTGGTCGATCTTGGTCGTGCTGGCGTTGAGCCATAGGACCAGCGTGTTGGCGTCCTCGTAGTCGCTCCACTTCTTGGGATCGTGCCAGAACGGGTACGGATACGAGCCTTCCGGGAGCGCGTTTCGAAAGGACGCCGGAACCAAGGCGCGCCAAGTCTGGTTGATCGGATCGAGCTCGAGCGTGAAGTCGCCGGCCACCATCCACATCGGCAGGTAGGCGCCCACCACGACGTCGGGCGCGAGCTGCGTTGCGCGATAGTCGCGTCGATTCGCCTTGAGGTCGCCGCTCGGCGCGCGGCCCCAGAGCACGATGCGCCCGAGCGCGGCCCGCACCTTGGATGGCCCGAAGAGCCCGGTCTCGCACGCCGAGAACGCGTCTCGGTCGTCGGGCGACTTGACCGGACACGCCTGCGCGAGCTCGTCCACCACGCCCTTCACGAGCGATCGGAGCTTGGGCTCGGCGCTCGCCAGCATCGGTGCAGATGGCGTCGGCGCGCCGTCGGCGCGCGTCGATTCCGGCCAAAACACGAGCAGGGCCACGACCTGGAGCAGGAAGGCGAGTCGGATCGGCATGCGCTCGCAGCAGCAACCGGCGCGCCGCCCTCTCCGACGCGGCGAAGCGCGTGACCCGTCGTCGGCCCACGTCGACAATTTCGATGCTGCTGTCGAAGCGTTGTGGACTGTCGTCTACGCATGAGGAGCGCTGGCCACTATTCTGACGCGTCAAGAGGAGGACCCGATGGCCAAGCTCCCCGCAGCGCTCGTGAGCGAGATCTCCAAGCTCGGAAAGAAGAGCGTCCCGCTTCGCGCGGCGATCGCGTCGTACGAGCAAGACGAGCACACGGTCTCGTTTCGCCCGCGGGGCGCCGACGAGGTGCTGGCCGGTGAGGATGGCTTCGACGTCGATCGCTACGCGGGCCTCGGCTTCTTGAACGACGATCTCCCGCTCTTCGTCGACGTCTCCAAGAAGGCGTGCCCGGTCTTCGTCCTCGCGGACGGAGAGCCCACGAGCGTCGCGCGCTCCTTCGACGCGTTCATCGCGAAGCTCGCGACGGAGCCAGCGGAGAAGCCGGCGGCCAAGGCGCCCAAGAGCGCGCGCCCGGTCGCGAGCCCGAAGCGCGGAGCCACCACGGCGGCGGGCCCGGCGAAGACGGTGGTCGGGCCCGCGCAGGTGAGCTGGCCCACGGACGCCGCCGTCGCGATCGAGCTCGGGCAGGTCGAAGGCGGCAAGGACTTCCTGTGGTTCGATCGGGTGAGCCCCAAGGCGAGCGACGAAGACCTGCTCCGCTACGTGAAGCCCCAGGGCTTCCGCGAGAAGCTCACCGTCGGCGCGCGATGGAACCCGAAGGCGACGATGCGCATGGACCGCGGCACGGGCGTCTGGCTCGACGTCGCGGCGTTCGACAAGCGGACGCCCGTGGTGACGCCTCGCGTGCGCGAGATCTTGGAGCGCATCCAACCCGAAGGGCTCGAGTTTCTCCCGGTGAAGGCGGAGGTCGGTCGAGCGAAGGCCGATCTGTTCATCGTCAACGTCACCCGCACCGTGCCCTGCCTCGACGTCGTCGCCAGCGGGCTGCCGATGCCGCCCAACAAATTTCCGTATGCGCAGGCCACGCCGAAGAAGATCGTCCTCGTCGAAGCGAACCTCCCGTCAGCCGCCTGCTTCTTCCGAGTCGCGGAGATCCCGATGCTGGTGCTCGCGTCGAAGGCGATGGTCGACGCGCTTCGTGGGGAGCGACTCTCCGGAATTCGCTTCGTCTCCGTCGACGGCTACCGCATTCCCTGAGGCCTCAGTGGGCGGCGAAGAAGTCCACGATGGCGTGGTTCGCCGAGAAGTCTTCGGACATCGGCCCGGTGTCTCCGTTGCGCGCGTAGCCACCTGGCCAGGTGTGACCTCCGCCCAGGACCTCCAAGAGGACGACCTCGCGCCCTTTCGGACAGTCGTAGTCGTGCCGCGTGGTGGTCGTCCCGTCGGCAGCCACGTCGGGCAAGGGGGTGGTCGACTCGGTGGACGAGCAGCCGTTGCGCTGTCGCCAATCACTCAGCGTCTTGGGTACTCCGATTTTTGCGCCCGGGTTCTTGTCTGCGCACGACTGCGTGCCGCCGTCGAACGGCCAGCAAGGGTCGGCGGTGCCGTGGATCTCGAGGACGGGCGTCGCGGTCGCGCAGGGCGCGAGCGTCGAGTACTGGTTGCCGCCCGCGACTGGCGCGATGCCCGCGATGGCGAGCGGCATCTCGCATGCGAGGCGTTCGCTGAGCGCCGCGCCGTTGGAGTGTCCGGTGGCGAACACGCGCTTGGGATCGATGTGCACGACGGTCGCGAGGTCTCGGAGGAGCGCCTCGAAGTACGCGCGCTCGTCGACCGCGTGATTGCACGCGTAGCCCGAAACGCATTGCCAGCCAGCGTCACCGCCCCCGGCGTTCCACGTGCGCAGATCGGGTAGGGCGGGCGCGCCGGTCCCGTCGGGATAGACGACGAGGAAGCCTTTGGCGCCCGCGACCACGTCGAAGCACTCGGGCGATGTCTCGTCGCCGCCCGGGCACGTGAGCTTGCGCGCGAACGCGCGGTTACCGCCGCCGCCGTGGAGGACGAGGATCACGGGCAGGCGCGCGAAGCCGTCGTAGCTCGACGGGACGTAGGCGGCGTATCCGCGAGATGGGAACGCCGCCATTGTGCGCGTCACGAGCCCTGGCGCTCCGAGCGCGGCGTCCGTCACGCCGGCGTCCGTCACGCTGGCGTCGGTCGATGATCCGTCGACGTCGACGCGGTCAGTGTCCGCGTCGTAGCTGCCAGCGTCCGACTCGGCAGGAGGCGACGCTGAGCTCAGCTCCTTTCCGCTGCACCCCAGCATGAGTAGCGCGAGCGTGAGGCTGACGGCGGCGACGTGTCCAGGCATGACGTACGCGTAGAAGCAGATCTCGTTCCCGCCGATCGAGCCACGGAATGCGCGAAAATCATTGGCCCCGCGCGTGGACCTCGCGACGTCCACGAACCCGCGCGGCGCCATGCCCAGACCTTGAACGGCGATCGATTCGGGTCAACGAATCGCGGGAGCAGCCAGACGTCAGAGAACGTAGCGGCCGGCCTGCACCCAGTTCATCGCGAGCGTCGTCACGAGGCTGGTCAGGGCGATCGCGAGACGGATCTCTTCGTCGACGTCGTACGTGAGCTCCAGCGCGTCGGCGCGGGCCGCGAGCTCGTCCAAGAGCGCTTTGGTGCGCTCGGGGAGATGCCCCGTCCACTGAAAGACCGTCGCCGGAAGATCGCGCTCCGCGCGGCGCACGAGATCGGACGCCGCGAGGCGCACGTGGCCCGGCCCCGTGTCGGCGAACACCGTCTTCAGCATGGTGTCGAGCTCGGCGACCTTGGTCTCGGTCGCCTGCGCCTCGCCGCCGTAGAACTGCTCGAGCGAGATGTTGAGGCTCGCGACGTCCTCGTCGAGCTCGGTCGAGGTGGTCACCGGATCGCGTTCGCGCTCGATGATCTCCCGCATGACGCGGTCGCAGTACTCGAGCTTGCGGAGCGCACCCGGCCACTTCGCGTACTCGGCGCGCCAGTCACGTCCGGGGGTGACCCACACGGCGAACGTTTCGGCCCAATCCTCGTCGGGGTGCTTTTGGGCGTACCAGCCGGGGAGGTGGTGGACGTACTCGCGACTGAAGGGACGCGGCCGGTACTCCTCGACGTACGGTCGATCCATCGAACCGAATCGCTCCACCCAATCCTTCGATTCGTGGAGGCGGTACGCGTAGTTGATCACGTGCCCCATCTCGTGACGGAGGTAACGAAGGATGTCCTTGGCGCCGTTCCCACCCTCGACGTGACACGCCTGCTCGGCTTGGAGCAGCGTGAGCTCGGGCCGCGCGAGGTAGAAGGGGATCGCGATGGCGATGGTGTCGTACGGCACACCCCACTCGGTCGAGAGATAGAAGCGCGGACGCACGCGCCGGATGCCCGCGGTCGCCAGCTCGCGCTCGAAGTTCTCGAGGATCGGCTCGAGCGGCGTTCCGGCAATGGTGAGCCCCAGATCGCGGATGGGGATCTTCCGCTTCTGTTCGGGGACCTCTTCGGCGAGGGGCATGTCCAAGGCTGGCACCATGGGTTCGAACCGCACCGGACAGCGTAGCGGGCCGGGGTCGCCCTCGGGAGCCAGTTTGGTAATTTATTGATTTAATGAACAAAAATAAGAGAGCCTCCGGCCGGGGAGGGGGACCGGAGGCTCTCGGGCCGGGAGGAGCTCGCACCGTCACGGCACGACCCGGCATGCGACGACGCGCCATCGACTCACGGGGACCGCCGACCTCGAGGGGGTGTCGGCGGTAACGCGCGCGCGTGGCGTTCGCCTTCAGCGAACGTAGCGGCGGATCGCCTCTTGGATGTCGGTGTCCGCGAACGGCTTGCCGATGTGCATGTCGGCGCCCTGCTTCTGGCCCCAGAACTTGTCGCTCTCGCCGCTCTTGGAGGTCACGAGGACGACGGGGATCTTCGAGGTCGCGTCATCTTGCTTGAGCTTGCGGCACGCCTGGAAGCCATTCATCGACGGCATGACCACGTCCATGAAGATGAGCGCGGGCTTGAGCTGCTTCGCGCGCTCGAGGGCCTCGTCGCCGTCGCTGGCGTACTCGGGGCGGTGACCGGTCGCAGAAACGATCTTGCCGATCAGCTCACGGCTCGTCTGGACGTCGTCGACAATGAGGATGGTCTCCATGGTTCGTCTTCCTTCTCGTCGTAGTGCCGCTCGCCGGCTTGGCCGATGGCGGGGTTGCGGGGGAGAGCTCCGGCACGCCTACGGCGCCCCCCGGAGGTAGTGGGGCGATTGCTCGCCCACGACAATCAATAACGGATTGCAAGAGCGGGACCGAAGCACTTCTTGTCGGGAACCGCGACTTTCTGCGGGAACGATTCCGCTCATCGCTTTCAGATTTGAAACTGAGCGATCGAACGTGAAACCGGTCAGGCTCGCAACCCGTACGGATGCTGCACGATGATTCAGCAGGGCGCTGTATGGAACGGGACGCCGCTTCGATCGCGACTGACGTCGCACAGTGTGCGGCGCGGAGTCGAGACGCCGCGCCTGGTCGGGATCGGGTACCATGTCGGGGCTCATGGGTGACTCATCCCGGCCTCCGCGACCGCCGGTGCCGCGGCCTGATGTGACCGGCGCCCGTTCGTCGCCGCCTCTCATCCAGTCGAAGACGACGCCGGGCCAACCATTTCGTCCGAGCGCGCCACCGCTCGGTGCGTTCGAGCCGGAGCGCCCGACCTCGCCCGCCGCGCGTGACCACGCGACCGCGCCCCTCCGACCGATCGCGCGCGTGTTCGTGCCCCGCCTCGTGGTCACCGTCGAGCGTGAGAACGGGCAGCCGGCCTCGCGCACCGAGACGCACGAGGGAGAGCTTTGCCGCATCGGCACTCACTCCTCGAACGAGATCGTGCTCGACGATCCCGCGGTGTCGCGGTTCCACTGCCGCATCTCGCGCGAAGAGGGCAGCTGGCGCATTCGCGACGGCGGATCGCTCAACGGGACGTTCGTCTCCGGCGTGCGGATCCGCGACGCGGATCTGACGCGCGAGGTCGTGCTCGAGGTCGGGAGCTCGCTCGTGCGCGTGCGCACCGGCGAAGAGGACGGCATGACGCTCCTCCCCATGGTGCCGGCCTTCGGCAGCTTGGTGGGCGCGAGCCCGGCGATGCAGCGACTCTTCGCGCTCCTCGAGAAGGTCGCGTCGAGCGAGATCAACGTCTACATCGAAGGCGAGAGCGGCACCGGCAAGGAGCTCGTCGCCACCGAGCTCGTGCAGCACGGATCGCGCGCCGAGAAGCCGTTCGTGGTCGTCGACTGCGGCGCCATCTCCCCGAACCTGGTGGAGAGCGAGCTCTTCGGACACGTGCGCGGCGCGTTCACCGGCGCCGATCGCGATCGCATCGGCGCCTTCGAGGCGGCCGACGGCGGCACGGTGTTCTTGGACGAAATCGGAGAGCTCCCGCTGGAGCTCCAGCCCAAGCTCCTCCGCGCGCTCGAGCAGCGCGAGATTCGCCGGGTGGGCGAGACCCGCACGCGCAAAGTGAACGTGCGCGTGATCTGCGCCACCAATCGCGACCTCGAGCGCGAGGTCAACAAGAGCCGCTTCCGCGAGGACCTCTACTTCCGCCTCGCCGTCGTCACCGTGCGCGTGCCGCCGCTCCGCGAGCGCAAAGAAGATCTCGCGCTCCTCGTCCGTACGTTCCTCTCGCAAGCCGGCACACCCGGCGAGGAGCGCCTCTTCCCGCCCGAGGTCATCGCCGAGATGTCGCGCCACGACTGGCCCGGCAACGTACGCGAGCTCCGCAACTACGTGGAGCGGAGCGTGGTGCTCGAGAGCGCGCTCCACGGGCTCGACGCGGCGCCCAACTCGCAAGCGCCTTCGGACTTCAAGGGCACGCCCGCCGTCGACGTCTCGGTGCCGTTCAAGGTGGCCAAAGAGGGGTTGGTCGACAAGTTCGAGCGCGCGTACCTCGCCGCACTGCTCGAGCAGGCGGGCGGCAACATGAGCAAGGCGGCGCGTACGGCCGGCATCGATCGCATGTACCTCCACCGGCTCGTGCAGAAGCACGGGCTTCGCTGACGACGCGCGTGCGTCACGTCGCGCTCGCGTCTGCGTTCGCGCTCTTCGCGGCTGGCTGCTCGTCCAACCTGCGCACGGCCACCGTCTTCACCGGCCGTCATCCGCGCTCCGACGCCGTCCTTCGCGAGGCCGTGCGTGATCTCGCGTGTCCGATGGAGGCGCTGCGCATCGTGGCCGAGACGAGTCGTCGGACGGTGAACGAGAGCGCGTTCCGCTTCGTCGTCGAAGGATGCGGCGCGCGCGCGAGCTACGTGGAGGAGTGCGATTTCGTCGAGACGATCGAGCCCGGCTGGACCTTGATTGAGCCGGGCTTCGCGTGCCGCGACGTCCTCTTCGCCAAGCTATCGCTCACGCCGCCGCCGCCGCCGCCGCGCGCGCCGGCTCCGTGACGCGTCAGCGCGCGCTCTCGTCCGCGTCGGCGCAGCAGCGGAAGCCGGTCGAGTAGTCGTAGTACCAAGGCGCGTGGGCCTTGGTCTTGTACTCGCAGCCCTCGCCGTTCTGCTCGGTGTCGAGGTAGTAGCCGCCGCGGAACGTGCCGTCGTCGGTCCACTCGTGGACGTTGCCGACCATGTCGTGCACGCCGTAGCCGTTCGTGCACTGCGCCGCCTCACCCGTGTGCGCCACGGTGCCGGGGAGCTGGTTCGCGCGCGGGTCGTTCATCGTGGCGATCGAATGCTCGCCCTGGTGAAGGCGTGCCATCGGGGCGACGCGGTGCGTGTCGACGCACACGTCCGCGCGGCGCGAGTTGCCGTACGGGTAGCGCGTCGCGTCCGGACCCTTGCACGCCTTCTTCCACTCGGTGGCGCGGCAGAGTCGCTTGTGCGAGGCCGCGCACGCGCGCTTCGCGTCGTTCATCGAGATGTGGGCTTGGGGCGTGACGTCGGGGCGCGAGATCGCGCGAACCTTCTTGCCCGCGGGGGTCTCGAAGGGGCTGTGGGGCGTCTCCGCGCCCGACTCGTCGATCTCGACGAGCGACGCCTCCCACTTGTCGACGCACGACGAGCCGACGAGCGCCATCTCGGGCGGGCAGGGGGCGGCGACGGGCGCGATCACGACCGGCGCCGTCTGTACGATTCGCGCCACGACCGGCGCGGGCGCGAGGGAGCGAGCGGGGGCGGCGGCGAGGACGCTCGTACCGAAGAGGAGGGCCGCCACGAACGGGAAGCCGCGACCGAGGCGGTTCCGGGTGGTGGGAGTAGGTAGGAGGGAGGGCCGCTGCATGGCGGACCCACGCATTCACGGTCGATGCCACCCAACCATTCAATCAATTCGTATATTTAGCCTGATTACCCGAGTCCTCAGCTGCGCCCTGTTAGCCTCACGCGCCACCTGGCGCGCGGGGCCACATCCCCCAACGGGTTAAATGGAACCCGCGGAAAATGCGGTGTTTCTCGTGGGTCCTGGGCCTTTCGCGATCCTGCAACGACGTACAGGAACGATGAGGGTGGACGCCCAACTACGTCGTGCTACACAGGCCGCCATGCTGCGGACCTGGTTCCTCCCCTGTGCTTCGATCGTCGCTCTCCTCGCCATGGGCTGTGGATCGAGCGCGCGTTCGGACGCCGAGGAGTCGTCGGCCCTCAGTGAGGGCGCGTCGGCGGATGGCGTCGAAGAGCAAGCCCTCAAGACCCCCATTTCGCTCGACTCGTTCGAAGACGATCTCGACGGCGCCGGCTCGAGCGAGGTCCGCAAGATCTTCACGACGGCCACTGCATATTACAACTACTTCGGCCACGACGCGCCGGCCGACGTCGACTTCTATTACGACTGGGTCGTCTTCTACAGCGCGGGCGACAAGGCGAGCGACGGGTACACGGCCAAAATCGAGTCGGCGTACGTCTCGGGCAGCACGCTCTACGTGAAGACGCGCCTCGAGTCCCCGGCCGACAACTGCTCCGTCAGCCAGACGTCGACCACGCCGCACGCGTTCGCGCGCTTCTCCAAGCCGTACCCGCGCCCCAAGACGGTGCGCTACTCGCGCCACGACGCCACGCTCTACTGCGCGGACCCCGACCCCACCTGCGAGACGCTCGACTGCCCGAGCGGGTCGCACTGCGTGGACTCGAGCGGCCCGGCGCGTTGCGTCGCCGACCCGTGCCCCGGCGCCGGCAAGCGCAACTCCTCCACCCACCAGTGCGAGTGCAAGGTGCTCGGCATCTGCCCGCTCGGCATGTCGTGGAACGAGTCGCCGCAGGTTTGCGGCTGCGAGTGAGTCTGGTGTGAGCCGTCTCCCGTCTGAGGAGCGACCGGCCACCGCGACTGGACCGCTCGGCCGCTTCGGTCGATTCCGTAGGGTCTCCTAGGACTTGGCCGCGGCTCGCGCGGCGCGGACATAGCGGAGCGACTTAAGGCAGGCGCGCTTCGGACGTCCTCCTCGCCGTGCGGCTCGTAGCGCGAGGGGCAGCCAGATCGTCCCCAAGGTTCCCTCGCACCCACATGGCTTCGGGGCGCGCTGAGCCCATAACATGACGGGCCTCAGCATGACCTACGACGTCTCCGTCTTCGGCGACCTCCTCTTCGAAGAGAAGGGCCTCCGCGCGTGGAAGCGCCACGTCGTCTCGTCCGCGCAGTCGCGCATCATCGCCAAGGTCTTCCCCAAGCGCCGCAACGACCCGCCGATCAAAGTCGCTGCGCTCGTCGCCGAGCTGCCGCGCGTCGGCTTCTTCAAGCTCGAAGAGGCCGACGGGTTGCTTCGCGTGCGCGGTCAGTTCCACGGCCTCGCGTTCGACAAGCGCGCGCGCCAGCTCGCCGCGCTCTTCATGTGCGCGGCGGAGTACGGCGCCCAGGGGTCGGTGAGCTTCCTCGGCGAAGGCGTATGGGTCGGCTACGAGATCTTCCTCGACGGCGGGCGCGCAAAGCTCACCACGATGACCGAGGACGCGGTTCGTCGCGCGGCGCACGACCCGGCGCTCGACGCGATCAGCGGGCACTTCCAGGCCGCGGACGATCTCGGCGTCTGACAAAAGCGCGACGCGAGGTCACGACCATGGGTCGCGCCTCGCGTCGTCGGTGTCTCGCCGTGCGACGTCGCGCGCGGGGCGCGAGCGTCGCCGACTCGCGATCGTCAGCCCTTGCCGCGGACCTTCTTGGCCTTGGCGACGGAGCGACCCGCGCGCGACTTCGCCGACGAGACCTGGGCCTCGGCGGTGATGGCGAGCGGCGCGTCGGCCTTGGCGCGGTTCTTCGACTTGCGCGTGGACTTGCGCGACGGCTTCTTGGCCGGCGCCTCGAGCGCGACGGTGGCCTTCTTCCCGGCGTGCGTCTTGTCGGCCGACTTGGCCTTCGACGCGGCGCGGTGCGCCTTCTTGCTCGCGGCCTTCTTCTGCGTCTTCTTGTTCGGGCCCTTCTTCGCTTCTTCGGCGCGGGCCTGCTCGGCGCGGGTAGCCATGATGTCTTTCCTTCTCTCCAGCTTCGCATTCGGCCTTGGCGAGTGCGCCGCCGACCGAAGCAGGGACGGTCAAGCTACCCCAAAGCAAAAGCGCCGGCACCCCTCGAGATCGCAGAACGCGTGATTATGTTCGTCGGGTGACCGACATCGATTCTTCGCTCGCTCGTTCCCTCCGTGATCGGCTCGTCGACGGCATCGCCGCGCGCGGTGATCTCCAAGAGGGCCGCGTCGCCGCTGCGATGCGCGCCGTTCCTCGCCACTTGTTCGTACCCGAGGTCGCGATCGCGCGCGCCTATGAGGACGTGCCCGTTCCGATTGGTCAAGGGCAGACGATTTCGCAGCCCACCATCGTCGCGGTGATGACCGAGGCGCTCGAGCTCACTGGAAGAGAGCGGGTCCTCGAGATCGGGACCGGATGCGGCTACCAGACCGCGATCCTCTCGGCGCTCTCGCGCGAGGTGTTCACCATCGAGCTCCTGGCGCCCCTCGCGCGCCGCGCGTGGGAGCGCTTCGGCGCGCTCGGTCTCGAGAACGTGCAGGCGCGCGTCGGCGACGGCTATCGAGGCTGGCCCGAGAAGGCGCCGTTCGATCGCATCGTGCTCACCGCCGCCCCGCCCGCGTTGCCGGAAGCGTTGCTCGCCCAACTGGCCGACGGCGGTCGGCTCGTCGCGCCTGTGGGGCCTGCGCCCACCGAGGTGGACGACCGCACCGAGCAGCGGCTCATGATCGTCACACGACGCGGCGACGCGTTCGAGGAGCGCGACCTGTGCGGGGTGCGCTTCGTTCCCATGGTGCGCCGCGATCCGGAGTGTTTGAATTGAGCCGATGCGTGCCAAGGCGGCGATCGCGGCGGGGCTCGTCCTCCAGCTGATCATGCCGTGGGGGTTCGTGGCCACGGGGCGCGCGGTGTGGCGCATCGCGATGGCGCCTCCGACCGCCGACGTTCTCCGTCTTTACGCGGAGGTGCTGGCGGCCACGCGTTACCTCGCGATCGCCGCGTGCGTATCGCAGGCCGGGCTCCTTCTCGTGGCTTGGGCCGCGACGGGCGCAGGCCGGCCTCGGACCAACGCGGCGCGCGCGCCGAGCATTCCCGAGAAATGAGGCACCCAAGGGAGGGGCGCGTCTAGAGTATCTGTCTCGATGCTCCGCTCCGCCCGCGCTCCCTTCGTCGTCGTACGCGCAGTCCTCCTCATCGTGGCGATGCTCGTCGTCGGCGAGCACGCGGCGCGCGCTGGGGAGCCGCTCGCACCCAAGGACGTGCCCGAGCCGCTCAAGCCGTGGATCCCGTGGGTGCTCTACGGACAGAAAGACACCGCGTGCCCGACGCTCGAGGCGGTCGCGACGTGTGCGTTCCCGACGCGCCTCACCCTCGCCCTCGGTGAGCGCGGTGGCACCTTCGGTCAGGAGTGGCGGGTGGACGCGACTCGCACCGTGCCGCTCCCCGGCGCCGAGCGCCGCTGGCCGCTCGACGTGAAGGTCGACGGAAAGCGCGCGGTCGTCGTTCTCCAAGGGGGCCGTCCGAGCGTCGAGGTCAACGCCGGCACGCACCGCATCGAAGGGTCGTTCGCGTGGGACTCGCTTCCCGAGTCGCTCGCGGTCCCGCCCGAGACCGGGCTCCTCACGCTCTCGGTACGCGGCAAGCCGGTCGCTTCGCCGATGCGCGACGCGCAGGGCGTCGTCTGGTTGCAGAAGACGGAAGCGGCCGCCGAAGGCGACGCGCTCGAGGTCGTGGTCCATCGCCGCATCGAAGACGACGTGCCGATGCGGCTCGTGACCCGCATTCAGTTGGTGGTCGCGGGAAAGAACCGCGAGATCGTGCTCGGGCGTTCGCTCCCGGCCGGCTTCGTTCCGATGCGCCTCGACGCGCAGCTCCCCACCAAGGTGGAGCCCGACTCGCGCCTCCGCGTGCAAGCGCGCGCGGGCACGTGGATCATCGAGCTCAAAGCGCGTAGCGAAGGCGCCGTCACCGCGCTCGAGCGGCCCCAGCCCGATGGCCCGTGGCGCGAAGGTGACGAGGTCTGGGTGTTTCAAGCGCGCCCCGAGCTCCGCGTCGTCGAGGCGACGGGCGTCGCGGCGATCGATCCCCAGCAAACGTCCTTGCCCGACGATTGGAAGAAGCTCCCCGCCTACCCGATGAAGCTCGGGTCGAAGCTCACGTTCGTGGAGAAGCGTCGCGGCGACGCCGATCCGCCGCCCGATCAGCTCACCCTGTCGCGTCGCATGTGGCTCGATTTCGACGGCGCGGGCATGACGATGAGCGATCGGCTCACGGGCACGCTCAGTCGGTCGACGCGCCTCGAGATGCAGAAGCCGGCGGCGCTCGGTCGCGTGGCGATCCGCGGCAAAGATCAGTTCATCACCCAGCTCGGCGACGCGTCGCGCGTCGGTGTCGAGATTCGACAAGGGGATCTCGACGTCGTGGCCGACAGTCGCGTGACCGGCGACACGAGCGAGGTGCCGGCCGTCGGTTGGAATCACAACTTCGCGCACGTCTCGGGCACGCTCTTCGTTCCACCCGGCTATCGCGTGCTCCACGCGTCGGGGGTCGACGAGGTGCCGGGCACGTGGGTGCGGCACTGGCGGCTCCTCGAGATCTTCCTCGTCCTGATCCTCGCGCTCGCGACGGCGCGTCTCTTCGGCATCGGCTGGGGGGTGCTCGCGCTCGTGACCCTCGTCCTCACGCTGCCGGAGAGCGACGCACCCAAGTGGATCTGGGCCGTCGTCTTGGGCTTCGAGGCCCTCGTGCGCGTGCTCCCGGCCGGGCGAGTGCGGCTCGCGTTTTCGGTGTGCCGGTTCGCGGTGGCGATGGTGCTCGTGCTCCTCGCGATCCCATTCCTCGTCGACCACGTACGCGAAGGCATCTACCCGGCGCTCGCTCGCTCCGGCGTGGCCACGGCGCGCGAGGAAGAAGGCGGTGTCGGGACCATGATGAAGGAGGCGCAGGACGAGCGCGTGCCGGCGGCGCCCCCGCCCGTGCAAGTCGCGCCCGTGGGCGCCGCGTCGGCCGTGAACGCGCCCAGCGAGGCTCCGGCCAACGCCGAGCAGGTGCAGGACAAGCCCGCGCGGGACGACCTCAAGCGGAAGCCCGAGCCGAAGGCTTCCGGCGGCGTGGGGGCGCGCGGCGCCTACTGGGACTCGTCGTCGTCGCGTCAACAGCAGCTCAACGTCGACGTCTACGATCCGAACGCGATGGTGCAGACCGGTCCCGGGCTCCCGAGCTGGACGTGGACGTCGCTCGATCTTCGCTGGAGCGGCCCCGTCGAGCACGGTCAGACGCTTCGTCTCTTCATGGTGGGCCCGCGAGGCAACTTGCTCCTCGCTCTTCTTCGCGCGGCGCTCCTCGTCGCGCTCCTCGCGCGCTGCATGCCCTTCTTCGATCGCATCCTCGCGTGGCGTCGCGGCGGCGGTGGAAGCAGCGGCGGTGGTGCGCTGCCCGCGGCCGGGGCCGTGGTGTTCGCGTTCCTCGCGACGTCCCTCGTTTCGGGCACGGCGCGCGCCGACGTTCCGAGCAAGGACATGCTCGACGAGCTCGGCAAGCGCCTCGCGGAAGCGCCGTCCTGCGCGCCGTCCTGCGCGACGTCGAGCCGACTCGTGATCGACGTCGCCCCGCGGTCGCTTCGCGCGCGCGTCGCGATCGACGTCGCGGCCAAGGTCGTGGTCCCGCTCCCGGCGAGCGCGTCGCAGTGGCTGCCGGAGCGCGTCGAGCTGGACGGGAAAGCCGCGACCGGGCTCCTCTTGCGTGACGACAAGCTGTTCGTCGCGCTCGACCCGGGCCCGCACGATCTCGTGCTCGAGGGCGCGCTGCCCGATCGCGAGACCGTCCAGATTCCGCTGCCGCTGAAGCCGCGTCGCGTGGAGGCCGCGCTTCGGGGGTGGAAGCTCGACGGGCTCCACGAGGACGGCCTCGCCGACGATAGCTTGCAGCTTACACGCATCGCGACCGAGAGCGCCGCGCCGGGGAGCACCCCCGCCATGGAGACGAGCGCGCTCCCGCCGTTCGTGACCGTGGAGCGCGTCTTGCGCATCGGCCTCGCGTGGCAGGTCGAGACGCGCGTGGTTCGCGTGTCACCGCTCGGTGCCGCCGTCGTGCTCGAGGTGCCGCTCCTCCCCGGCGAGTCGGTGACGACGGCGGACGTGCGCGTCGAGGGACGCAAGGTGCTCGTGAACCTCGGCGCACAAGTGAACGAGACGAGCTGGAAGAGCGTGCTCGAGACCAAGAGCCCCATCAAGCTCACCGCCCCCAAGGGTCTCCCGTGGGTGGAGGTCTGGCGCCTCGATCTCAGCCCGGTGTGGCACGCGTCGTTCGAAGGCATTCCGCCGGTGCACCCCGGGCCGAAGCGCTTCGCGACGATGCCCGAGTGGAGGCCGTGGCCGGGCGAGACCGCGTCGCTCGCGATCGCGAAGCCCGAAGGCGTGAGCGGCCAAACGCTCACCGTCGACGACAGCCGCATGGACGTTCGACCGGGGCTTCGCTCGACGGACACCACCCTGACGCTGAAGGCGCGCTCGAGCCGCGGCGGACAGCACGTGATCACCTTGCCGGAGGGCGCGGTGCTCGAGTCGCTCAAGATCGGCGGCACGGCCCAGCCGATCCGCCAAGAGGGGCGCGACGTCGCGGTGCCCGTCACGCCGGGCGCCCAGGAGATCTCGCTCGGTTGGCGCGAGCCGCGCGGGCAAGCGACGACCTTCACCGTCTCGCCCGTGGACTTGCACCTGCCGACCGTCAACGCGACGGTCGACGTGGCGATGTCCGACGCGCGCTGGGTCCTCTTCGCGTACGGACCGCGGCTCGGGCCGGCGGTGCTCTTTTGGAGCCTGCTCCTCGTCCTCTTGGTCATCGCGGTCGCGCTCTCCCGCATCTCGTTCGTGCCGGTGCGCGTCGGCGCATGGCTGCTCCTCGCGGTCGGGCTTTCGCAGATCCCCATCGTGGCCGCGGCGGTGGTGGTCGCCTGGCTCGTCGCCCTCGGCGCGCGCAAGCGGTGGCCTGCGCTGTCGCCGACGTGGTTCGACCTCCGTCAGATTGGTCTCGTTCTCCTCACCGTGGCTGCGCTCGGCGTCCTCGTCGTCGCCGTGCACCAAGGGCTCCTCGGACGACCCGACATGCAGATCGAGGGCAACGGCTCGTCACCGACCGACCTCCGCTGGTTCGCCGATCGCACGGTCGCGGTCCTCCCGCAGCCCTCGGTCGTCTCGGTGCCCATCCTCGTCTACCGCCTGGCCATGCTCGCGTGGGCGCTCTGGCTGGCGCTCGCCGTGCTCTCTTGGCTGCGGTTCGGTTGGAGCGCGTTCGCGACCGGCGGTCTCTGGCTCGCCGTCCCGACCGCGCCCCGCCGGCCGTGGCAAGGGGTCACCGCCGGGCCGCCCGTTTGGCAGCCGCCTCCTGCGGCGGGACCTTCGGCTCCGGGCGCGACGCCGCCGCCCACCGCGGGCGAGCCGCCACCGCCCTCTCCAGAGGGCACGGGGAGTGGCGGTGAAGGTGGCCCCGGATCCGGCGCGACCTGAGCGCGCGCTCGCACGAGAAAATTCGTTTGAGGTCAAACGAGTCTGGGCGCTCGCGGTGGATCCCACGCGTGCCAATGGATGAAGGACGGCTCTGCGTCGTGCGCCCACACGCACGGACAACGAAACGCGTGAATTTGCGGCAGCGCGTCTCGTGGGGGTGACAACGATCCACCGTACTGAATCGGGGCGAGGGTACGTGCCTTGCTACTCACGCCCCATGCTCCTCCGCTCCCTCTCCGCACTCGCCGTGATCGCTCCCCTCGCGATCGCGTGCGGCGGCTCCAACGACTCGAGCTCCGACAACGGCGGCCCGGCCGGCAACGGCACCATTGGTGCGGGAGCCTTCGTCGATCCCAACGCCGCCAACCCCACCGACGTCGATCCCAAGTCGGCGTGCGCCACTTCGTCTGCGGCCGGTCAGGGCGTGCCCGCCGCGCTGGTCTTCATGTTCGATCGCTCGGGCAGCATGCGCGACAACGACAAGTGGGGCGCCAGCACGACGGCGCTGAAGGCGTTCTTCGGCGACCAATCGACCAGCGGCCTCAGCGCGTCGCTCCAGTTCTTTCCCCAGTACCAAGGCAAGAACCTGGTTTGCGAAGGGGCGGGCTACAAAGCCCCGCTCGTGCCGATGAAGGCGCTCCCCGACGGGACGACGTTCGCCCAGGCGATCGACGCGCAAGATCTCGTCGACAACACGCCGACCTTGCCGGCGCTGAAGGGCGCCATCCAATACGCGCGCGACATTCAGGCCGGTGGTCAGAAGGCGGCGGTCGTGCTCGTGACCGACGGCGAGCCGAATCACTGCCAGAGCAGCGTCGACAGCGTGGCGACGGAGGCTGCCGCGGCGGCGGCCGACGTGAAGACCTACGTCATCGGCGTGGGCGACGCGCTCAGCAACTTGAACAAGATCGCTGCGGCCGGAGGAACCGGGCAGGCCATCCTCGTATCGACCTCTTCCTCGACCACGATCAGCGACTCGTTCAAGGCGGCGCTCGGCACCATCGCGAGCCAGGCCTTGTCGTGCGACTACAAGATCCCGGCGCCGCCCAACGGCCAGAGCATCGATCCCAACAAGGTCAACGTGCGCTACTCGGCCACCGGCGGGGCCGGCACGACGCTCACCTACAGCGCGAACTGCGCGACCGACGGCTGGCACTACGACAGCGCGTCGGGGCCGTCGAAGATCATTCTCTGCCCATCGACGTGCGATCGGGTGATGAAGGACAAGGGCGCCAAGATCGACGTGTTCTTCGGCTGCGCGGTGAAGGGCGGGATCCCGCACTGATCCGCGCCCGCGCGCGTCCGAGCAGGGCGAGCGCGAGGAAGATGGTGAGGGAGAGACGCCCGCTGCGAGCGGCGCCGCCCGGGCCCGTGGCGCAGCCGCTCTCGCCCGCGGTGGACGCCGGATCGATCGCGGGGGTGACTGCGCCGCGGGTCTCTCCGGATGACGGCGCCGCCGGGGCGACCTGCGCGCAGTCACCGCCATCGCACGACGACGACGACGCGCCCACGCACGCGCCGCTCTGACAAGTGAGACCCGCGCCACAAGAGCCGCACGAGCCGCCGCAGCCATCGTCTCCACACGCACGGTTCGCGCAGAGATTTACGGAGGGCGGGCCGCTCGTCACGCGACCTTCGAGGAGCGTGTCGGTGAGCCCGAGCGCGATCGAGGCGCCGGTGCAGAATTCACCGAGCGCGGTGGGCCACTCTAGGAAGGGGCCGTAGGGCGCGCCGAGCGCGTCGGCCCAGCGGAAGTCGCCGAGGGGAGCGTACGCGTAGAAGTAACAGGGGCCCATCGCGAGCCCCCCTTCGGTGAGCGGAGTCGGATCGTAGCCGCGCTGCGCGAGGAGCTGTGCGGCCGCGTGCACCTGTCTTTCGCCGCGCCTCGTCATGTTCACGAGGTCGTCGTACTGGTCCTCCTGGCCGGGCGTGCGGCCCATGTCCATCCAGGTGCCCCAGCCTTCGAAGATCGCGAGATAGATTTGCATCGCCGCGTCGGCGCCGTCTTGGCCGCCCGCGAAGTCACCGATGACCGTGAACGGTCGCTGGAGATAGTAGAGGCGCGCCGACTGCGTCGAGCCGAGCGGGATGAGGCCGCCGCCGCGCATGCGCCAGAAGATCCCGCCCAGCCAGAACGCGGCGAAGCGACGCTCGTCACGCGTCAGCGTGGGCAGGCTGCTCGTCACGCGCACGTGCGACTTGGCGGCGAGGCAGAGCGCCTCGTGCGCGGCCTCGGTCTTCCCCGACTGGACCAGCGTGCTCAGCGACGACGTCGTCGTCGCGAGCTCGGCGTCGAGCGCGTCGATCGCGCTCGCGAGCGCGGTCCCGTTGACGAAGCACGCGGGCTGGGTCGCGAGCGCGCTCTTCGCGCGTGCGTACGCAGCGCGGGCGTCGTTGGCGCGGGAGGCCAGCGCGTCGGCGCGAACCTTCTTCAAGATCGTGCGCGTGGTGGTCGCGAAGTCGCTGGGCAAGAGACCCGCGGGAACGGCAGGCGCGTGCGTAAACGCCTCGCCGGCGACGCCGACCAGGCCGGCCACGTCGGCCGTCGTGCCCAGCGTCACCTCCGCGCTCGGGAGCCGACGGACATAGCGCTCCGGCTCCTCGAGCTCGCGGCACGAAGGCGCGCTCGCCGCGAGATCGTCCACGACCGACTGCACGACGGTGTGGCACGCAGCGCTCGGCGACGGGCTCGC
The DNA here is from genome assembly GCA_044224815.1 of Polyangiaceae bacterium. GTDB lineage: Bacteria > Myxococcota_A > Polyangia > Polyangiales > Polyangiaceae > JADJCA01. Next base: position 111,023 of record JBGAJR010000008.1, on the reverse strand, counting down.
CTCGAGCGATGCGACGCTCGGCACCGAGAAGGCGTCGTGCGCCGCGCATACGCCGGGGGCGCTCGGCCAGGGAGACGCCGGCGCGCCCATCGAGGTGCCGGTGCGCGTCAAGGCGGCCGCGGTCTCCGGCGAGAACCAGAGCGTGACCGCGCCCGACTGGAGCGTCTGCAGCGTCGAGGGCAGCGGCGGAAGAATGGCTTCGGCCGCCGCGATGCTCGCCGACGTTTGCGCGGGCTTGGCCGGTAGCGCGGGGTCGAACGAGAAGGGGAGTCGCTGCGGCGCGGCGGCCGCGGGGGCGGCGCAGATCGCGAGCGCGAGCGCGAGGCCTCCGCGCGCGACGGAAACGAGAAGACGCATCGGGACTCGAGCTAACAGCTTCGCCGGGGGCCGCAACCTAGACGCGACTCGGTTGCAGGATGATCCGCGCGCTCACCCCCGCCCGACCGGCGGCCGAAAATTGGGCCGGAGCCCGGCTTTTCGGCACGATCCCTCGCACCATGCCCGCGAAGGCCGCCGCCGTCGTACCCCGCGCCGATCGTTACGAAGTCGTGGATCACTACCCGGCGCACGACCTCGGGAGGGACCTCTACATCGCCGATCTGTCGAAGACGGGAGCGCGCGTCGTTTCGCGTCGGCTGGAGCCGGTGGGCTCGCAAATCGACGTGCGCTGCACCTTCGTCGAGGACGATCTTTACTCCATCGTCGGCATCGCCGACGTGGTGCGACGCGACGACAAGGCCGGTGAGATGGGCCTCCGCTTCGTGTGGCTCACCGGCGAGTCGAAGGCCGCGATCGAGCACCTCGAGATGGTGCGTCGATCGCGGCGTCGTCGTCGCCGCGTCACTCCACGATGACGCGATCGCCGGCCCCGCGGCCGAACGTCTCGGGCGAATACATCTCTTCGGCCTTGGGCGGCGGCGCCACGAAGTTGCCCGGCGTCGTGGCCACGGCCACGTACGTGTAGTCGTAGACGCCGGCCCACACGAGCGACGAGAACGCCTCGACGCGTTCGTCGCGCATGTTCTCGTGCTCGTACCAGGCGCGGCTCCACCACCACGGCATGCCGCCCTTGGACTCGCGGGCCTTGGGATCTTCGGGTACCTGACCGGTCACCGCGAGCGCCGGGTTCATCGGCTCGAGGCCGGCGGGGAGTGAGTCGACGAGCGCGACGTGAACGCGGCGCGCAGGCGCGACCATGGTGACGCGCACGCGGACCTTGGCGCCGGCGCGCACGTGATAGATGCCCTCGCGATCTCGGCTCACGTCCTTGGGATCATCGACCGGCTCGTAGACGCGGGTCACGCTGAAGCCCTGCTCCATCGGCGGCGGCCGAAGATCCGCGGGCGCGTACTGCATGCCCACGCGGTAATAGAGCCGGCCGGTGCCGTCCTTCTGGAGGACGAGGTCTTGCGGTTGGGCGAGCTCGGCCAGGTATGAGAGGGGAATCGTCACCTTCTTGCGATCGGTGCTCCGACCTTGGAAGGTTTGCTCGAGCGCGAGCTTGTCGCCGAGCCACGCCCGGCCGACGAAGGCCGGGGTCTGCTTCTCGTACGTCTGGAAGTAGCGATCGAGCGCCAGGAGAACGAACGCGTTCTCTTGCGTGCTCGACCAGCGTCCCGCTTTGCGATGACCGAGGAGCCCGGTCACGAGCTTGGGGATGAGGTCGCTGTTCTTCTGATCGCCGATCAGCGCCTCGAGGATCACGCCGTCGGCGCGCCGATCGGAGTGGAGGAGCACGTAAGCCCCGTCTTCGTACGACGTGGCGAAGTGCGCCGCGCCGGCGGTCTCGGTGACACGGTTCGCGAGGTGCCGGCGGATCGCGTCGGCCTCGGCGGAAGTCGTGACGTCCGCGCCCACGACCGGGAGGAGGAAGCCGAGCGACTCGAGCGGCATCTTGTCGACGCCTCCGGCCTCGCGAATGAGGGCGCGCGCCAGCGAGCCCACCGACTCGCCGTAGCGTTTCCGCACGTAGTACGAGTACGCGAGCACCGCGCGGCGATGCTCCGGCGTGTACCAGGGGCGGAAGTACGACGTGACGTTACCGAGAAAGCTCTGCGCGCGCCGCTTGAGCTCGGGCGGCGCGGTGTAGCCCTTCTCCTCGACCCGCTCGATGGCGTGGGCCACGTGGATGCTGATCCACGGATCGGGCTGATAGTTGGGTCCCCAGAGCGAGAATCCGCCCGAGTAGTGCTGCCGCGTGGCGAGCTTCTGGAGGTCGAGCTTCACCGACTCGGCGAGCACCTCGGGCCGCGGGAGCGCCGATGCTTCGAACGCACCGAGTACGTCGCGCAACGCGGCGATCGACATCATGCGCGAGGAGATCTGCTCGTTGCAGTCGAACGGATAGCGCACGAGATAGAGGACGGCGTCGGTGAGGCCCTGGAGACCCGTCGACGACGTCGTCACCTCGAGGCCGCCGAACTCCTTCACGACGCCGCTCGGCATCTTGACGGGCTGCGCGACCGCGCCCTCGTCGATGACGCCGTACGTGGCGAACGCTTCGGTCGTGGCCGGCGTCCACACCGGGAGCGAGAGCTCCGAAGCGTCGCTCGCGCGACCCGATGCGGCCGCGATCTGGAAGCGCGCCGTGCCGGGCTTGGCGGTGGCGACGGGGACGCGCACCTCCACGCGATCGTTCGCGGGCACGATCACGCGGCGGCCGCCCGAGTCGAGCATCTTGGCGTTGGCGCTGCGCGCCGCGACCGCGACGTCCAAGGGCGCGTCGGTTTGGTTTTGGAGCACGATCGGAAGCTCGAAGCGATCGCCGAAGCTCAAGAAGCGCGGCGCGGACGGACGCACCATGAGCGGCAAGCGCGCCGTGATCGTGGACTCACCCGCGCCGAACCAGTTCTCTTCGGCGGCGCCGACCGCGATGACGCGGTAGCGCGTGAGGCTCTCGGGGAGCTTCACCTTGACCGACGCGCGGCCTCCGCCATCGACGATGACGCGCGGCATCCACGCCGCGAGGGCGCTCGTGTCCTTGCGCAGCTTGATCGCGGGCTGGTCGCCGTCGCTCTCTTCGGCCTTCTTCTTGTCCATGGCCAACGACGACGAGTCGGCCATGGGCTCGGCCATCTCCTTCATCATCGGCTTTGCGACCGCGGCGCGGACCGACGGCGACGGCGCCGATTTGTGCTCGCCGCCCAAGCGGCCGAAGCCGCTCCCGAACGCGGCCCCGCCGGCCCCGCCCTTCAGGTCGCCGAGGCTGCCCGATTCGTCCTTCTTGTTCTTCGACGGCTCTTCGCGGGCGGAGAGGTTGACCTCCTTCGGACGTGCGAGCCAGACGAGGTCGCGGAGCTGAATCTCGGTGGTGTCGCTCGATCGCTGCCGATAGAAGGCCTCGATCGGGTCGGGCAGCTTGGCGCCGGTGAGGGCGAGGATCGATTCGTCGACGACCGCGATCGCGACGACCGCGCCCGGCGTGGGACGACCGCGCGCGTCTTTGACCGCGACGTCGACGCTGGTCTCGGCGCCGGGGTCGAGCTTCTTGTCGCGCGGCGTGGCTTCGATCGCCAGCGTTCGCTCCGCGGGCGGCACTTTCAGCGTCACCTCACCGGCGGCGTGCGCCGGGCGCGGCGTGAGCGATGCGTCAGGAATGCCGGCCATGTTTTCGCGCGGCGCTGCTCCGACGAGATCGACGCGCGCGACCACGCTCGGGTAGTGCGAGGCGTCGAGCTTGACCGTCACCACTTGGCTTCGCTTCTCGAGGCGGAAGCGCTGGAGCGCCACGATGCCTTGCCGCTGCACCGTGAGGATGCCCTCCGCCGGCGCGAACGGGGCCATCACGAGGAGGCTCGCCGTGTCGCCGGGCGCGTACGAAGCGCGATCGGGCACGATCTCGATCGCGTCTTTCTGGAGCTCGCGATCCGGCGCCGAGTCGTCTCCCGTCACCCAGACGTGGATGCGCGTCTGGCTCTTCCGACCGTAGATGTCGGTGACCACGGTGGTGACGGCATAGCGACCGCCGCGCTTCGTCGGAACGAGACACGAGACGGGCGCCTTGCCAGAGACGGTCTCGCACGTCGCGGTGTCGACCTCCACCTCGCGGTAGCCGTCGGGCGTCCACTCGTAGTCGAGGCGCGCTCCGGTCACGACGAGCTTCTGGCCGGCGACGAGGTTGCCGTCGAGATCGCTCACCACCGCTTCGATGGGGAGGGCTTCGCCGGCGCGCACGAAGGCGCGCTGCGCGCGGAGGCCCGCTGTGACGTCGGCCGGGTGCACGAGCACCGTGCTGCGCGCCGACCACTGCTGGCGGTTGACGTCGGTGATCGACGCCTCGAGCGCGAGCGACATCGGATATGCGGGCGTGAGAGAGTCGAAGTCGATGCGCAGTCGATGCTCACCGGCCGCGCTCGTGCGCGCGGACCACGTTTCGGTCTCGCCCTTCGTCTTTTTGATGCCGCGGGTGCGGAAGAACCAGCCCGCGTCGGGCTCGCCGAACGAGAAGCCCGAGAGGTTCGGCGGCGTGAAGCGTCCGACCGAGCGCGTCACCGTCCACTTGGTCTCGGCCGCCGGGAGTCCGCCACCCGAGTAGTACTTGGCCGACGCCGTGGCGACGGCGTGCCCGCCGACGAGGTGGGGGCCCGAGGAGACCTGCACACCGACCTCGAACTCGGGGCGGCGGAACTCCTGGATCTCGAAACCGTGCGAGCCCCGGCGCCAGTCGTCGTTACCGAGACGAAGTTGCACTTCGGCGTGGCCGAGGTTCACGTCCTTGGGGAGCTTGAACGTGAAGTCGAATCCGTCGGACGGATCGAGCTCGGCGGTGCCCTCGGTGATCTTGCTGCCGCGCGGGTCGTTGGCGATCCACGTGATCGAGCGTGCGCCGCGCGCCTTGGTCACGTCACCGCCAGCGCCGTCCTTCTCGGAGCGGACCCAGCCTTTGACGTGCACCTCTTCGTCCGGCTTGTACATGCGGCGATCGTCGAACGTGAACCAGCGAAGGCCATCGAAGCGGCCGCCAGCGTGGAGGTTCAGGCTGTCGCCGTAGCGCGGCGCGAGCATCGCGAGGTCGGCGCCCTTCTTGGCGACGACGACCGCGGCCGTGCCGCTGCCGTACGTGATGCGCGCCATTCCGTCGGCGCCCGTGCGGCCGCCGGGGAGCACCGGCGGGGGCGCTTTCCGCGCCGTCGCCGCGTCGAGCTCGGGGAGCAGCGAGACCTCGACACCGCTCTCGGGCGCGCCGGTGGCGAGCGTGGTGGCGAACGCGTAGACCTGCGTGGGATCGCTGAACGCGTCGAGCGCGAGGTTGGTCACCTGAATCCACTGGCGCACCCAGGTGCGGCTCCAGCGATCCGAGACGCGCGCGCCCACCGGCTCGACGATCGCGAGCACCTGACCGAACCCGCCGCTCAGCGCGGGCGCGAGGGAGACGGCCGTCTCGGCGAGCGAGTCGGGCGCGCCGCCCGAGGCGAGCACTTGGCTCATCACGAGTCGGCCGGGCGGCGTCGTGTCTTTGCCGTCGTAGTCCCAGTCCTGCCGCCACTTGTTGTACCGCGCGAAGTCTTCGGGTCGCACCGCGTAGAGGCGCACCTTGAGCTTGGGGTAGTTGACGCTGAAGACCGAGAGCTTCCCCTTGCTCGCGGGGTCGAGCACGATCGCGGGGAGCTCGTCGCCCCACAGGTACGGCTCGGCGGGGCGGACGTCGAACGTCGCGACGGCGTCGCGCTCCATCGACTGGCCGAAGCGATCCTTCAGGCCGGCGGCCACGGTGACCGTGTACTTGGTGCGGCCTTTGGTGCGACCGCGGACGGTGACGGACGAGCCGTTGACGTCGACCTTCATGTCGTCGAGCGCCGGCGTGACTTGGACCCGCGACGGATCGAACGCCTTCTGGTCGATCACGTTCGCGAACTGCACGTGGAGCGGCGCAAGCGGCGCGCAAGTGCGCCAGTTGCAGTGGCTCCCGGTCATGACCATCGGGCCGTAGGTGCGGAAGCTCACACTCTGCGGCTTCTCGGTCGGCTTCGGGCCCTCGGCGGACGTCGAGCCGGCGGGGAAGGTGACGGTGATCGTCGTCGCCTTGGGGAGCGGGCGGTCGGCTTTGAACGCCATCCACTTGGGCGCCTCGCCGGGCTTCGACTCGTGGCGCTTGGCGTAGGAGCGGAGCGTCTCGTTCGCTTCGACCTCTTCGCTGCTCACGAGGTGCGCGCCGACGGCGTCGTTTCCGGCCGTGATCTTCGCGGAGGCGAGGAGCCGCGCGGGATCGATCCCTTGATTGAAGGCGGTGAAGAAGACGGGCTCGAGCTCGACGCTGCTCCCTTGCGGGGCGTGGGACTCGAGCTTCAGCGTGGGCGTCGAGATCGTCCACACCTCGGAGCGCGCGAGCGTGCTGCCGTCGGTGGATTGCGTGCCGGCCTTGACCTCGATTTTGTAGTCGGTCGACATCGGCAAGCGGCCGAGCGTCGGATCGAACACTACGGTCTGCGTACCGAGCCAGCGCCACTTGCCCGGCGGCTCGGGCGTCATGATGACGGGCGGCGTGACCTTTGCGAGGTCGTCGTGCGACGTGACCGCGATCATGGGCGCGGAGAAGGAGACGTTCAGGCTCGGCGCCGTCGCGACCTCGCCCTCGGGCGCGTGACGCGTGATGGTGAGCGGGCCGCGTGACGCGGGCCGCGCGACGGGCGCGTTCGCGAGGCCCGGCGGCGGGAACGCGACGTCGACGGTCTTGCCCGGCCGCGGCGCGGGGCGCGACTTGTCGCGGAGCGCGAACGATTTCTCGTCGTCGCCTTCGGTCTTGAGCGCCGGGAGACGCGCGAGGAGCTTGGCCGCTTCGGCGTCCGGCAGTACCGCGGCTTGCACGAGCTGCGCGGTGGCTTGCTCCTCCGGCGCGGCGTCGCTCAAGCGAAAACCGAGGCCGGACTTCGACTCGCGCCACACGACGCGCTCGGGCGCCTTGGTCGGAGGCACGGTGGCCGAGGGCATCTGCGGCGGCGGTCCCTCTTGGCCCGGGCAACCGAGCGCGAGGAGAGCGGCCGAGGCCGAGAGCACGAGGAGCGGCGCGATCGTCTTCATTGCGGGCGGGAGCGTATCCCCGTCCTGCCTCTACCGGGAGACAGTCGCGCGTTCGCTCGTCCATCGCGTGCCCACCTCGCCTCCCGTAAACGCACCGCTTTTCCGCGTGCGCCGACGCCGGCGCGCCAGGCACGCTTCTCGCTCGGAGAAGATCCATGCTCGGACTCCGGTGGGGGCTCGTCCTCGCGCTCTCGATCCTCGGCTGCAGCGGTCACGGGACGACGGAGCCAGTCGCGGGCGCGCCGGCGTCGTCGGCGGTCACGACGCCCACGCCGGATGGCGGAGCGACGCCGGTTACGACGGCGCCTCCCGGCGAGCCGTCAATCACGCTCGACGACGCGGCGATCGCCGCCGAGCTCCAAGCCGCCGGCGCGCCGGGGGCCTCCGTCGCGATCGTGAAGCACGGGAAGGTCGTCCTCACGAAGGGCTACGGGAGCGCGGACCTCGATGCGAAGCGACCGGTCACGCCCGACACCCTCTTCATGCTCGCGTCGATCTCCAAGACCTTCGTGGCCACCGCGCTCTTGCAGCTCGCGGAGAAGAGCCAAGCGGGGCTCGCCGTCTTGGACCAGGACGTCGACGCGAGCGGCGTCCTTCCGTTCTCGGTGCGCAATCCCAATTACCCGGCGGTGCCGATCACGTATCGAATGCTGCTCACGCACACGTCGAGCTTGATCGACGGCGCCTACTTCCAGAATTTCGATTGGCCGCTCGGCGACTCGCCGGTGAGCCTCACGAGCTTCCTCACCGAGTACGTCGCCGACCCAGCGAACTGGTCGTCGACGGCGCCCGGAACGGACTACGCGTACTCGAACAGCGGCGCGTCGCTCCTCGGCTTCATCGTCGAGCGCATGACGAAGAAGAACCTCCAGGCGTATTCGACGGAGGCCATCTTCTCGCCGCTCGCGATGCCCGAGTCGTCGTGGTTCTTGACCGGGATCGATCCGACGCACATCGCCATGCCGTACACGATGGAGGGCGGTCAGTACCGCGCGACGGGGCAGTACGGCTTTCCCGACTACCCCGACGGGCAGCTCCGCACGAGCGCCGCGCAGCTCGCGCGCTTTCTCATCATGCTCGCCGGCGACGGATCGCTCGACGGCAAGCGACTGCTCGCGCCGAGCACCCTCGCCGAGATGCGTCGGCGCCAGCTCCCGGCGCCGAACGACTACCAAGCGCTCATGCTGTTCTATGCCCCAGCGAATGGGCACGACGTCCTCGGGCACAACGGCGCGACGCTCGGGGGAAGCACGGACATGTGGTTCGATCCCAAGACGGGGGCGGGGTGGGTGCTTCTCACGAACGGGGACGCCTATCTCGATGGCACCGACGCCCAAGTCGATGCGATGACGCGCCTCAACGAGCTCCTCGCGCGCGCGGCCGACGCACCGTGACCGCAGGTCAAAGGCGTGGTCCATTCGGACCCCTGTCCTGACGTGCAGGGCACCACGTAAGCGAGCTCTGCCGTCACGATCCTCCGGTTGCGCCGGCGGGAAGGTCCCGACTACGCTCAGCTCCATGGTCAGCCGCACCAAGGAAGACGCCGCCCGCGAGCTCATCGCGCGGCACTTCCGCGGCGAGCCCGCGCTGCGACGCATCTATTGGATCGTCACCTCTGCCGACGCCTCCGACGACGAGCCGATCAAGCTCCTCGAGGTCAATCAGCGAGCGCCCGTCGACGCGCAGATCGAGTTCTTCAACTTCCCGCCGAGCGAGCACTTCCCGTACCGCAGCTTGGTGGCCGAGATCTCGCCGGGGCAGCTCGAGCGCGTGCGCGACGGCTCGATACTCCTGCCCGATGGCTGGGACTTCGAGTTCGCGCGCGAGTTCCGACGCAGCGACGTCGGCATGCAGACGACGCGACCGCCGGACTGAGCGACTCGCTTTGGGCGGCGCTTTGAGCCATCGCTCCTTCGGAGCGATAGCGGGCCGATGGCCCGCTCCCCTCGAGCTCCCCACCCGGGAAGAGAGCCTGCGGCGAAATCAGTTGCCGCAGAAGAGGGTGACTAGGCTCTTGGCGACGTCTTCGAAGGTCGAGCCTTGCGCGCACGGGGCCGAGGCGCCCTGGAGGAGCGTGTCGGCGCACTTCGCGTCGGTCGCGTAGGTCTGGCACTCGCTCGACTCCGCTGCGGTCTCGCAGTCGTTGCGTGCCTTGAGCGCTTGCGAGTCACCGTCGGGGACGGGGCAGTTGGCTTCGCAGGCCGCGCCGGTGCACTGGCTCGCGGCCTGCACCTTGGCGCCGCAACCCGTCGCGGTCATTTGGTTCGACGTCCGCGCGATGCAGCCGGCGAGGTTGAGGCTCACCAGGTTGTCCGCTGAGACGACGAGCGGGCCGAGGCTCGCCGCCGTGGACTGAGACACCGCGCAGGTGATGCAGCTCTTGTTCGCCGCAGCCTGATTGAACGCGTCGCAGGTAGCTTGGCTCGCGGTCGAGCTGAAGAGGCAGTCGAGTAGCGTGGTGATCTGCGTCGCCGAGCACGCATTGGCGTGGAGCACGGCCGGCGGGACCCACTGCGGCGTAAAGCTCGACACCGATCCCGGTGCGCACGAGGTCGTGGTCCCGGAGTCCTCGTCGACCGGCGTCGGGTCGCCGCTGTCCTTTTTCGTCTTGCCGGAGTCGGCGGTTGAGCCCCCGTCGGCTTTGATGCTGCCGGTCTCGGGGCCCGCGTCGGTCGGGAAGCCGCCGCTATGCGAGTCGGAGCAGGCGAAGAAGGTGGCGAGCGAAAAGACAGCCAAGAGAAGAGAGCCGGAGCCGCGCTTCATCCTTTGACGATTATCCCACAACGGTCCGGAGCGGAAGGGTGGGCCGGGCGGGCCGTGGGCCGCGCCACCGGCACGCGACCGGGGCGTTCAGAAATGTGCAATCTGCAACGGTGTCAGTCGTCCCAAAGCTTCTGGGGCGCTTCGCCTTGGACGTGGCTGATCGCCTCGGCGACCACCTTGCCAGCCTTCTTGTGGACATGAAGGACGAAGCCTTTGGTCTCGGCCGCGCCGAGGCCGGTGTCGATCGCGAAGAGGAGCCCGTGGTCCTTCTCACGGATCTCCGGAGTCTCGCCGAACGCGGCCGGGTCGTGACCGAAGACGATGTGCGCGACGCCGAGCGCGTCCGCGTTCTTGCGGGCCACCTTGTAGTCTTTGCCGTACCACTCCTGCGCCTCGAGGATCGAGTCGTCACCAATGATCGCCGGGGCCCCGTAGCCCTTGGTGGTGAGCGCGCCGCGGAGCTCCACGTCGAGCTCCCCGAGCGAGAGGCCCTGCGTGCTGCCGCCGTGCGAGAAGAACCAGTCACCGACTTTGGCGGCCAGCGGCCGCGTGCGCAGCCACTTGCCGTGGGGATCGTCGGCGCTGGCGAAGGTGTCGGGCGCGATCGCCGGTGAGAGCTTGCCGAGCTCGACGTTGATGCCGATCGCGTCCTTGCGCGTGCGGCTCGCCTTGTCGTTGTGCGGATCGGCGAGGAACTCGGCCTCGTGGTTGCCGAGGAGGAAGATGACCCGCCCGCCCGCGGCGGCCGCTTTGGTCTCGAGCGACATGAGCGCGTCGAGCACTTCGACCGATTGCGGGCCCTTGTCGATCGCGTCACCGCACACGACGAGGATCGCGGAGCCGCCCGTCCACTCGAGCGCCTTGGGCGGCGTGTCTTCGTCCGTGCGTTTGATGAGCCCGCTCTCGCGGAAGAGATCGACCAGCCGATCGTATCGGCCGTGGAGGTCGCTCACCGCGTAGAGCTCGTTGAAAGAGGGGACGGTGACCACGACCGGATACTTGGCGAAATCGCGCGGCGCCGCCTGTTGGGCGAGCGCGCCCTCGTCGTCGTCCGCCGGGGGGGCGGTCTCCGCGGCGCCGCAATGGAGCGCGAGGAGCGCAGTCGCCACGAAGAGCGCTGCGCGGCCACGCCGCCATCGACGAAGGAGATCTCCCAGCACGACGCGCGATAGCGCAACGCGTGTGCCAGCCTCGTCGTCACCCGATCGTCACGAAATCGCCGCAATCGTGCACCCGGGATGGCGTTACCGCGCGCCGGCTGGATCGACCGGCGTCCATGGCGATCGTGCCCGCACACCCCGCTCCCGGGTGCGGGCGCCGGCGCGCGCGGTCAAGGCGCCGCGAAGGTGCCCACCACGACCTCGCCGGTCGACGACTCCGAGTCGAGGTGACCGCCCACCGAATAGATGTTGTGGCCGAGCACGGGCGTCTGGTGAACGTGGGCGCGGGCCGTTGGGAGCTTGGTGGGGAGCGCCGTCACCGGGCCAAGCGAGCCGTCATCGCTGATGTGTGCGGTATACACGTTCTTCGTGTAGCTCGAGCCGCCCGGCAGCCCGCCCATGAAGTAGACGCTCCGCCCGAAGACCTGCGCCGCGCTCACCGAGAGGCCGCCGGTCGGGAATTTGCCGACCGTCTCCCAATCACCGAGCGAACCGTCGTCGCCGATGGTCGTGCGAATGATGTCGGAGCGCGAAGGCGGGTTCTCGACCGGATCGCCCGTGAGGCCGCCCGCGATGTACACCCAGCGGCCGACCTGGAACGTCATCGCGTGGCTCCGCTTCTCGGGGAGCGGCGCGAGCTTCTCGAACGCGCCGGGGACCCCGTCGTCGCCGAGCTTGGCGCGCAGCACCTGATCGACGCTGGCGCCCGTCGTCTGGCCGCGGCCACCGAACACGAAGAGCCAGTCGCCCACGACGGCGATCGTGTGGTGCATCACGCCCTCGGGCATCTTCGGGCCGTCGACCCAGCCGGAGATCTTTCCGTCCGCGCCGAAGGTGCCCACGTCGACGGTGGCTGAGATCGTCATCGAGCCGGCGGAGAGCGTGGACCCACCCACCAAGATGACCTTGTCCTTCACGCGCGCGGTCATGTGGCCGGCGCGCTTGTGCGGGATCGTGCCGGCCGACTCGAACGCGCCGAGCGAGCCGTCCGCGCCGATCTTCGCGCGGAGGATGTCGTCGTAGATCGTGGCCCAGGAGGGCGTCCCGCCGAAGACGTAGAGATAGTGATCGGAGCCGACGTCGAAGATGTGCGTCGTGTGGTGATCGCGCGCCGGGCTCAGCGCGTCGGCCGTGCTCTTGAAGGTGAGCTTGGTGTCACACGCGTCGCCGTTCTCGCGCGTGCCCTCGGGGCAGGGCTCTCGCGCCGCCGTCGCCGCGTCGGCTTGACCGCCGGCGCCGCCGTCCGCGGTGCTCGCCGGGCCGGTAGGGCTCGCGCTCGAGGAGCCGCTGCTCGAGCAAGCAAAAGACCCTAGAACGAAGAAGGAGAGCGCCGTGGCGCCAAAAAGAGAGAAGCGGAGCATGCGCGCCGCCGAAGCAAGCCGTGGGCCTGCCGGCGCAACCTCCGAAATTCGCCGACCCACACACGCCGCGTGCGAAAGTTGACGGAGCGAGATGGACTTCTACTTCGACTACTCGTGCCCCTACGCGTACCTCGCGTTCACTCAGCTTGAACGTTTCGAAACCCTCGCCGGTAAAAGCGCGCGGTTAAAGCCGATGCTGCTCGGCGGCGTCTTCGCTTCCGTCGGCACCGCGCAGAACCTCATGAACGAGCTCGGCCCGGCAAAGGCGGCGCACAACTTCGCCGACATGCAGCGCTGGGCGGCGGTGTTCGGTCAGACGCTGCGTATGCCGCCGGAGCATCCGCGGCGCACCGTGGAGGCGCTGCGCGCCACGATCCTCGCCGGAGTCGACCGGCGCGTCGTGGCCGGCTTCTACCGCGCTTACTGGGTCGAAGGACGCGCACCGTCCGACCCGGCGACGATGCGCGACGTGCTCGCGGCGGCCGGCCACGATCCGTCGCCGGTCCTCGCGCGCCTCGGCGACGCCGACGTGAAAGCCGCGCTCCGCGCCGCCACCGACGAAGCGATCGGTCACGGCATCTTCGGGGCGCCATCGATCGTCACCGAAGACGGCGCGCTCTTTTGGGGGCAAGATCGCCTGCCGTTCGCTTTCGGGTTGCCTCTCTCCTCGTTCTTCCCGAGCGACTTCGCGCCGAAGGATCACGCCATGCAGACGCCGCACACGATTGAGCTCTATTGGGACTTCTCGTCGCCCTTCGCCTACCTCGGCTCGACCCAGGCCGAGGCGGTCGCCGAGCGCACGGGCGCGAAGCTCGAGCTCCGGCCGATGCTCCTCGGCGCGGTCTTCAAGGCGATCGGCCAGGTCGACGTTCCGCTCGCGGCGTTCTCGGACGCGAAGAAGATGTACATGCTGAAGGACCTCCAGCGATGGGCGGCGCACTACGGCGTTCCGTTCCGCTGGCCTTCGCGCTTCCCGATGAACACGGTGAAGGCGCTCCGCGCGTACCTCGCGCTTCCCGAGGCGCGCCGCGCCGCGTTTCGTCAAGCGACGTTCCGTGCGTACTGGGCCGAGGATCGCGACATCTCGGACGACGCGGTCTTGCGCGAGCTCATCGGAGAAGGGGCAGACGAGATCCTCGCGGCGACGCAGACGGCGCCGATCAAGCAGGCGCTCTTCGCCGCCACCGAGCGCGCCGTCTCGGCCGGCGTGTTCGGAGCGCCGACGTGGATCGTCGACGGCAAAGAGCTTTACTGGGGTCAGGATCGCATCGTGCTCGTCGAGCACGCGCTCCGCGCGGGCTGAGCTCGCCGCGGCTCAGCGGTTCAGGATCGACTCGACCTCTTGATAGACGCGCTTGCGCCACTGCGCGAGCGCCGACTCTCCCCGCATCATGCGATCGGTCTCGGCGAGCACCTCGGTGAGCGGCGTGAGGACGACGTACGGATCGTAGGGCGTGGGCGTTCCCGTCACGCCCGGGCCAATCCAGCCGGCCATGAAGTCGGTGCGACCCTCGAAGAGCCCGCGCACCGCGGCGTTGGCGAGGCGCGCGCCGAGCAGTCGATCGAACGCCGTGGGCGTTCCGCCGCGGACGACGTGCCCGAGGACGGTGACGCGCGTGTCGACGTCCGGGAGCGTGCCTTTGACGCGCTCCTCGACGCGATCCTTGAGCGTGGCGATGTCGAGCTTCACGTTCTCGGCTTTGATGACGAGGACGCGCTTCTTGAGCGAGTGCCCGAGGTACGCCCGCTCCATCGTTTTGACGACGTAGTCGACGATGCCTTCTTCGTCCTTGCCCATCTCGCGCACGACCACGGCGTCGGCGCCGGCGGCGATCGCCGCCGTCATCGCGAGGTAGCCGGAGTCACGGCCCATCACCTCGACGAGGAAGGTGCGGCGGTGCGCGGTCGCGGTGTCGAAGATGCGATCGCACGCCTCGACGATGGTGTTCATGGCCGTGTCGACGCCGACCGACATCGACGAGTAGGCGAGGTCGTTGTCGATCGACGCGGGGACGCCGCCCACGAGGAGCGGCGCGCCGGCCTTGGTCTTCACGTCGGCGAGGGTGCGCGCGCCGGTGAGCGATCCGTTGCCGCCGATGACGAGGAGCGCGGCGATGTCGTGCTTGGCCAGCGTCTCGCGCGCGCGGGCTTGGCCCTCGGGCTGGGGGAAGAGCTTGCTCCGCGCCGTGCCGAGGAGGGTGCCGCCGCGGCGTGAGGCCTCGTCGAGCGCGCGGAGATCGAGCGGTGCGACGCGCCCCTCGATGAGGCCGACGTAGCCCTCTTCGATGCCCAACACTTCGAGGCCGAGATCGACCGCGACGCGCGCCGCGCCTCGGAGCGCAGCGTTCATGCCGGGCGCGTCACCACCGGAGGTGAGGAGCGCGATGCGTTGGCCTCGTTCCATCTTCATGACGAGCGAGCATCCTACATGAACGAGGCCGAGCGCAAACGGCGCCGCCATCGCGGACGGCGCCATCGCGCGGCTCAGCGTCCGCGCACCGTCCGGAATGGGCTGAACGGCCCGTCGGCGATGGGGATGGCGTGCTCGCCGAGGCTGGGGATGTGGAGGTGCGGTCCCTTCCAGAGCGGGTCGGTCATGCCGCGCGACGTTTCGTCGATGGCGACGCGGCCGCGGTTGGCCATGCCCACCTCGTTGGCGAGGTCTCGGAGGATCTCCGCGTCCTGCCGCGAGATGAGCTGCCCGCGGTAGGAGTTCGCGAGCTCGAGGAGATCGCGCTCCGCGGCCGACATCGGTCCGAGGCGGAAGCCGCCTCCGCCGGGCATGGCGGCCGTAGCGAGCCCGGCTTCGGGGGGCAAGATCCCGTAGTCGACCGCAACGTCGATGCCGGTTTGGATCCAGCCGAAGGTCAACGCCTTGGCCAGATTGACGTAGCTCTCGACGAGGATCATTCCGAAGGACTGGTCGGTGAGGCCGCGTTGCGGTGCGGGCTCCCACACCGAGAAGCTCGGCCCGTCGTAGGGAGCGGGGGTGTACCCGGGGCGCAGGCAGATCTTGTCCGACTGGTGGTTGAAGAGCTCGCCGAACGCGCCCGTCACGGCACCGTTTTCGAACTTTCCGCCGCCGAGCACGCTTCCCACGCCACCGACGGCCGCGGCCGCCACCACGCGCGCCGGGACTTCGTCGGGCACGGCGTCGATGACGCCACCACCGACCGAGCGGAACGTCGCGCTGAGGAATCCGGCGCGAATCGATCCGCCCGACAAGGCCGCGGTGACCGCTCCCGCGACGCCGTGAGCCATCGTGCGCATCATCGAGCCTGCTTTGCCGACGAAGCCGGCGGCAGCGAAGAGGCCGCCGCTGATGCCGCCCAAGATCGCACCCTTGAGCGAGCCGGTCGAGACGGCGCCCGAGATGGCGCCGACGACGATGCCCGTGACCAGCTTGGCGCTGATCGCCAGCGCATCCGACAGGAAGAACATGGCGTCCTTGAACCACGCCACTTCGGGCAACATGATCGCGATGAAGATCGAGGCGAAGACGCTGAACCATCCATGCCCGGATGGGTCGGTCGCGCTGAGCGGGTGATTGTCGGTGTACGCGTAGCGGTTTTGCCCCTGCGTCGTGAACGGGTGTTGGAGCACGCTGTCGGCCGAGAGGAATCGGCCGAGCAGCGGATCGTAGAGCCGCGCGTTCATGTGCACGAGGCCCACCCCGTCGAGCATCTCGTGACCGGTGAAGCCGCGGGTGGCGCGCGCGACGATCTCGCCGACGTCGGCGTCGACGCCGTTCGTGAAGCGACGGAGCCCGTGCGCGTCGTAGGAGAGCCTCTGCACGACCGCGCCCGTCTCCGAGGTCACGACCTGCACGCTGCCCAGGTGATCGGTGAGGAGGTAGCTCGTCGCCTCGCTCTTGGCGCCCGTCGCCGAGACGTCGACGATGATTTGCGCGAGGAGGCCGGCAGGGGACATGAGCGTGAGCCGCGCCGTCTCGGTGCCGTTGGTGCGCACCAGGTTCTCGAAGCCTGGCGCGGCGTAGTAGGTCTTGGCGCCCGTCTGATCGGTCGCCTTCATGCGCTCGCCGTGGGCGTCGTAGTCGAACTGCACGAACGCCGCCCCGCGCGTCACGCGTCGCGGGAGGTTCGCCGTCGTCCACGTCACGGTGCGACCGTTGCCCGTCTTCTGGTTGCCGTTGGCGTCGTACGTGAACGTCGTCGCCAGCGCGCCGCTCGTCGCGTCCGGCGCGTAGGGGCGCGTCGCATAAGTGAAGGTCCCGACGTCCGACTTGGCGACGACGTTGCCGACCTCGTCGTAATCGAACGTCTTCGGCGCCTTGCCGGTCACCGTCTTCAGACGATCGAAGTCGTCGTAGGTGAACGTCTCGTTCATCCCCGCGACGCGGTCGTTGCGCTGCGCGAGCCGCCCGACCTCGTCGTAGACGGCCACGTACGACTGCGGGGTTTCGGTCGTGCAGCCCGTGGGCAGTCGTTGGTGCTCGCCCGCGTCGGGGTCGTAGGTGCAACCCGTGGCGTCGCTCTTGGTGCTCGGATCGTAGGTCGTGTAATCCGGCGCGCACGTGGTCGGGACGCAGGAGAGCCCGTCCTTGGTCGGCGTCGCCACGCTGGTGAGGCGCCCGAGCGCGTCGAACACGCGGGTCGTCACGAGCCCGTTGCCGCGCGACTCTTTGCGCACGAGGTTCTGGGCGTCGACGTCGAGCGCCGTCCACAGCGTCGACGTCGTGCCGCCGTCGGTACGGTCGACGCGCACCGGGAAGCTACGCGCGCCGTAGACCGTGCGGACGGCCACGCCGTTCGGGTACGTGGTCGTCGCCGGTCGACCGAGGGCGTCGTAAGTCGTCGTCGTCTGGAAGATCCGAAAGCCCGTCGAGAGCGCGCTGTCGACGATGATTTGGTTCGACACCAGGCGCGACTTCGCGTCGTACGAGAAGCCGCGGAAGCTCGAGCCGAGCGTGCCGACGGTTTGCTCGGTGGCGATCTTGCCGATGCCGTTCACGTCGTCGTACGTGAAGACGGCGGTCTGATCGGGCGCGACCCGCTCCGTGAGGCGGCCGAGCGCGTCGTACGTCATGGTCGTGGTCTGCAGCTTGGCGTCGCGCTGCGTGAGGACCTGGCCGAGGCCGTCGTATGTGTAGAGCCAGGTGCCGGTCGACGGGTCTACTGCCGATCGTTTGCGTCCCAAGCGATCGTACGTCGCGCGCGAGACGCTCTGCTTGGCGTCGGTGGTCGCGAGCAAAGAGCCGACGGCGTCGTACTTGAACGTCGTGCCGAGCCCCGACTCCGTGATGGCGACGATCTTGCCCTGGGCGTTCTTGGTGGACGTCGAGACTTGGCCGAGGTGACTGGTGCGAGTCGTCGTGGGCCCGTCGTACGCGTACGTCGTGGCGTGGCCGAGCGGATCGGTGACCTTGAGCGGGCGATCGACGGGGTCGTAGAGCGTGCTCGTCCACTTGACCGCCGCCGTGTCGGTAGCGAACCGCGGCACGCTCGTTCGGTAGACGTGGCCGGCGGCGTCGTATTGCTTCTCGGTGACCACGATACGCCCGTCGAACGCGCCCTCGCTTTCGCTGCGGATGTCGCGGCCGAGCAGATCGAAGTACGTCGTGACCGCCGAAGCCGCGGTCTTGGTGATGACGCTCTTCTGTACCGCCCCCGCCGGGCACGTCGCGTCGCAGAAGGCGTGGGCGTACGTCGTGACGATGCCGTCGGGCGACGTCTCGCTGATCATGCGGCCGAAGCCGTCGTAGGTGTTCTTGGCCACGAGACCGTTCGGATCGGTGGCCGTGAGCGGCGTCCCGAAGCGGACGTCGTACGTCTTCTTCACGGCCTGGCCGAGCGCGTTCGTGGTCGTCTCCGCGAAGCGTCCGGTCGCGTCGTAGGTCGTCGTGGTCGTGCGCGTGGCGAAGCTGGGGCCCGAGACCGTGACCGCGCGCTTGTTGCCGAAGTCGTCGTAGGCATAGGTCGTCGTTCGCTTGAGATCGGCCGTGTCGTCCGGCTCGATCGTCTCGCTCGCGAGCGCGCCCGTCGCCGGGACGTAAGTGAAGGCGCTCGTCCTCGTGATCGCCGGGAGGCTCGCGGTCGACGGCGCTTCATGCGCGACGGTGGCGCGCGTCAAGCGGAGGAGCGTCCACGTCGCGACGTCGTGCGTGTACGTGAGGCGAGTCGTCTTCTTGTAGCCGTCGACGTCGGTGACCATCACCGTCGGCGTGCCGTACTGGAAGCTCGACGCGGTCGTGGTGACCGTGGGAAGCGCCGTGCCCGAGACGTCCCACGATTGCTCGACGGTCTGAGTCTGAACCGGGATCGAGGTGCCGCTCCCCGCGACGAGGGCGTACGTGTTCACCACGTCGGCGAGGAGCTTCGTCGTCGTGCCATTGTAGTATGCACGCGTCTGACGGCCGACCGACCCCGCGTAGGGGTAGTCGGTGCGATAGGTGGTGTCGGTCTTGAGGTACGCGCTCGCGTTCGCGTACGCGTAGTCGCGTTGCACCACGCGCTCGAAGCCCGCGAATCCGCGACCGGTCAAGCTCACGTGACCGCCGACGTAGGTGTAAGTCCGGGCTCGAGTGCCGCCCACGCCGTTGGGCGAGACCATCTTCGAGACGACCGGGAGCGACGGCGCGGTCGCTTGCTCGGGGTACGTCGTGACCGCGCCACTCGCCACGTAGGCGGCTCCCGTCGAGGGTTGGGCGTAGGTCACTTCGGTGCGCGCGCCCCGGCCGTCGACGACCGCGCTCACGACGTTGTGGAGGCCCACCGGGTTCAACGTCACGCGGGCGGCTCCGGCGTCGTTCTGGAACGCGTCGGGGAAGCCGTCCCCGTTGAAGTCGCCGAACGAGGCCTTCAAGCCTTTGCTCACCGGAACGAGCGCGTAGCGATTGGTGGCGCCGGTCGGGAATCCGTCCAGCGTCGCGAGCTGGACCCAGATCGTGCTCGGGTCCTCGGGGCGAACCAGGTCCGGTCGCCCGTCGCCGTTCATGTCCAGCAGGGCGTCCTTCTTGTCGAGCGCATCACCGATGGCCGTGGACGTGGAGAGCAGACTGCGCCCGGTGGCGATCCACGCCTTCGACGCCACGCCGACGCCGCCGATCTCCACGACGTCGTCCTTGCCGTCGCCGTTGACGTCCGCGACGTGCACGGCGTCGCTCACGGTGAGCGGAACGGTCGTCGTGATCAGATCCCCCGAGAACGGCTTGAGGACGACCTTGCCGCTCATCACGCCGGTGACGTCGCTCGCGCCGTCACCCGTCGCGTCGGAGACGGCGAGCGGCGTGAGCGGCGAGTTGTAGGTGACTTGCGAGTAGGGCGTGGCCGGAATCGTGGTGCCGGTGACGCGTGAGACCCACGCCACGACCGTCGTCGACGGATAGAACTGCACCGCCACGAGGTCGGAGCGCCCATCGTTGTTCACGTCGGCGGCGAAGGCTTTGACCCAGTTGTTGCCGGTGAACCAGTAATTGTCGATGCCCGTGTTCACTGGAGTGAACGAGGAGCCGTTCGAGAGCAGCGCCACGACCTGCGGCGCGTTGTGCGAAGGCAGGCTGGCGAGGTAGATGTCCGCCTTGCCGTCGCCGTTGATGTCACCGACGTAGGTCGAGTCGCCCGTGCCTCCGGCGACGCTGGCCCACTTCGTCCACGCTCCGAACGAGGTGCCCGTCGAGAGCGCCACCATCACGTCCGGGAAGAGCACCTTGGCGAGATCGGTCTTGCCGTCGGCGTTGAAGTCGCCGAGGAGGACGCCGTCCACGACGCCCGTGCCCCATGACGCCGGCGTGCCGGTGAGCGGCTTCGGGTCTTGCCACTCGAACGTCGTCGGCTGGAGGCAGACGTTGCTGGTCGGTGAGTCGCACTCGGTGACGGACGTCAGTCGCGACTGTGCGAGCGGCCCGCTCGTTTCGTAGGCGAGCCGGTAGTCGCGCACCACGGCGGCGCCGGCGTAGGAGAGGACGCGGCTCAGACGAAGCGGGTTCGAGATCGGCGCCCCGCCGACGTACTGCACGGGCGCGCGCACGGACTCGTACTGAAGCACGATCGATCCGGTATGGGCGGTGGCGCGCGTGGCGTTCGCGCCGAACGACACCTTGGTGGGGACGAACGAGCCGGCGGCGTTGTTCTCGCTGTAGGCGACGTCGATGCTGTTCGTGTAGCGGTCGGCGATCTTCGCGACGGCCCACGTGCGTACGGTCGTTCCTCCGCTCACCTCGATGCGCGAGCTCGCCGTGGTTCCGAAGTCGAGGATCTGGCCCGATTTCATCCAAGCTCGGAACGACGCCGGGCCGAGCCCTTGGCGGCCGTACGACACGATGCGGGTGAGCGAGTCGAGCTCGGTGCGGTACTCCGTCTGGTCGGCGCCGTAGACGCCGCTCACTGCGACGAGACGCTGTCCGTCGAGGCAGAAGCGATCGGTGTCGTCGTAGGCGATCTCGCTGGTCGCGCCGTCTTGCGCGATCGTCTTCGGGCAGCGTCCGACGGCGGAGAGCCCGCTCAGACTCCCGCCGATGCCTACGAGGCCCGGGCCCGCCTGGCTCGAGTAGTCGATCGATAGAGACGGCGCCATCGAGCCGGCCGCGGGCGCAGTGAAGATCGGGAGCGAGTAGGTGAGCTGTCCGTTCGGACCCACGGACACGCCGCCGTTGGTTCCCGGCGTGAAGCTGCCCGCAGCGGGCACGCTGCCCTCGGCGAACTCGCTCGCCACGACACCGACTTCCGCCTCGTGCGCGCGCTCGTCGATGTTCTCCCCGCCCGAGCATCCGGCGACGACGCCGACGAGGCTCCCCCAAAGCAGCTTGCGAAATACGTGCATGTTGCGCGCGCAAAGGCGAACGCCGTGCCATCGGCAATACGCCTGACATGGTTCGCGCGGCACGATGCAGATCCGCGACGACACGTGTACACCGCGATTGCGCGGTCGAGCGTGACCGAGACTCGGCCACGTGAGGTCACGGCGCTCAGCGCGGCGCGGGACCGACGGGCGCGCCGGACGCGGGCGGCGCGTTCGCGCTCGGCGCCGTCGACGTAGTCCCCGCCGGCTCCGCGTCTGGCGGGGGCGGGAGCTCACACGGAGGCGGCGCGGGCGGCGGGGGCGTGCAGGGGCACGTGGCCTCCTTCTTCTCCGGCGCGTCGCTGAACGCGTAGATCAAGCTCGCGTTCGCGGCGGTGTCGATCTCCGTCTTGCTCGGCAAGGGATCGTGGTCGTAGCGGGTGGTCACGCCGAAGCCGAAGGCGAGGCCGCCCGCGATCTTGGCCGCGAGGAGCGCCTCGAAGTTGAGGCGCCAGCGCGTGCTCGCCACCACGCTCTGCAGGTATTCGAGGCCCGCCGAGAAGGTGACCTCTTTGTTGAACGCTTGGCGATAGCCGAGGAACGCGCGCGCCGAGTGATCGGTGCGGGTCTTGTCGAGGAGCACGGGCGCGCCGCTCGCGTCGAGCACGGGGTTCTTCTGATCGTCGACCACCGCGCGCGCGTCGTCCCGTCGCACGTCGTACTGGAAGTCGTAGCCGAGCTCGCCCCACGCGGCCTGGGGCTTGGATTTCACGAAGAGGTATTTGACGCCGGGATCGACGTTGAGCCGGAGGTCGAGCCCCTGGAAGCGATCGTGGCGACCGGTGAAGATCAAGAACGCGCTCGCCTGCTCGATGAAGTAGCGATCGTAGCGAGCACGGCCCTGCAGGTTCTCCGCCGACGCAGTGATGGGGCTCCCGAGCGGCGCACCCTGCCCGTAGTTGCCGAGCACCGAAGCGCCGATGCCGTTCGCACCGAAGCGCGTTTCGAACGCGCCGCTACCGGTCAGCGCGAGGGTGCGCGAGTTTCCCGTGGCGAGGAGGCCGCCCGCCGAAACGGCCACGGTCGTCGCGTCGTCCGCGGACGCGCCGATGGTCGGGGCGTCTCCCGGTGCCTTGGGCCCGCTCGCCAGCGCCTTCGCGTCGGCCGGCGGCGTCCCCATGGGCGGAGGATCGTCACCGGCGCGAGCGACGCGCGGCGCAGCGAGGAGAATCGACGCGAAGACGAACGGTGCGGCGTTGGCCACGAGCGAGCGACTCATCGCGCACGCTCATAAGTCGCCTGGCGCGGCGACTCAAGCGTCGGTGATCGCTCCAGCCTTGGCGACGACGAACTTGAACGACTTCGTGCCGCTCGCGAGCGTCACCTGAATCTGCGTGTCGCTGAGCCGCGAGAAGGAGATCGAGAGCGTCTTCTTGTTGGGCGTCGAGAGCGTGTACGTGCCGGCCTGGGGCACCGGATCCGCCCAGCGCATCTCGACACCCGAGATCGCGAGGTCCCAGTGACCGCTCTTGCCGTCCCAGCTCCGGCTGCCGTCGACCTGGATGCCCTTGGTGATGTCGCCGCCGAGCGCTTTCTGGGTGCGATCGCCCTTGCCGTTGCCGCTGATGCCATCGGCGATGCGAGTCCACGTGAGGTCGTGCACCACGCGGCGCGACACGTCCTTCTTGCTCCACGTCACGTTGGCCGTGCCGCTCACCTTCACGATGCCGTTCGAGAGATCGGTCCACGTGTGGTCGACCTCGACGTCGCCTTCGTCGTTCTTGGCGATCGAGACGGTGTGCGTGCCGGTGAAGGTGTGGCCATGATACGTGCAGTTTCCAGGTTTCGCCCCGTACTTGACCGTGAGCTTGGCGGCGTCGAGCGCGATGTCCGCACACGGGAGCTGGGTGCCGACGAAGGTCTTGAGCTCGTTAGCGGCGTCCTTCACGGCCGCGCCGATCGTGAAGTTCGTGGTGAGCTCGATCGACGACGTCGTGACGTCGCTCGCTTGCGTCGAGGCCGAAGACTCGGTGAGTCCCTGCTTCGCCTCGGCGTACGTCACCGGCTCGTCGTTCTGGCTGTCCTTGGGGCAGCCCGTGACGAGAAGGCCGGTGGCCATGGCCGCGGCGAGGGTGAGCGAAGCGGAGAGGGGGCGGGGGAGGATACGCATCGTCAGCTCCTTGGTCGGCGGCGACCGCGCGCCGCGCACTCCGACGCATTGCACATCATCGGCCAACCCGGGCCGGTGACCAAGAACGCTTCGGCGCTCGAGAGATTCACCGGATTCGTGGGCGATCCACGCCCGCCCGTACGCCGAAGTGAACGCGCCCCCGCGGTTGGGCGCGAAGCCACGGTCACGGTGGACCGCGCGGCGTTCAGGCCGTGCTGGACAAGGGTGGGTTCTGCCACGAGGGCGCGTGGGTGCGCGCAGTTGCCAACGTGCGCACGTGCCGCGCGATCCGCTCGATCGCCGCGAAGAGCGGCTCGGGCAGCATGCGTTCGTAAAAGGTGGTCGGATGGGGCGCCCACAGCGGGCGCCGCGCCGACATGGGGTGCATGTGTACGATGCGAATCAGGCCCCGCGTGAGGTCGGGCGCGACCACGAGGTCGTCCGTCGTTCCCAGATGGCGGAAGAGGGCGTCGCGCGCCGCGTCGTCTCCGCGGAGTCGGTCGGCGAGCTCCCCACCCACGAACGTGAGGCGCGTGCGCGACTTGCGGAGGAGGCCCTTGAACGATTGTCCGAGGCGCGCGTCGAAGCGCTCCTCGTTCGCCTCGCGGTCGCGGAGAGAGCCAGCGAGACCATCGGCGCGGACGACGAAGTGGTGGTGGAGCGACAGCTTGCCGCGCTTCGGCGTGGGCGACGTGCGCAGGCTGACGAGGTGGATGGGCGAGCGAGCGATGAGCACGAGGTGCCGATCGCGCGTCGATGATACTGGCGCGTCCTGGTGGGGGGTGGCCCCCCGATCGGGCAACGGTACGACGCTCGCGTCACGGCCGATCGCGCGGAGATACCGCGCGAAGCCGTCCGCGCCGGCGACGCGTCCGAGCCACTCCGGTGGCTGGCCGATGCGAGCGTCCTTCTCCACGTCCGTACTCGTACGGAGACGCACCCGCCCGCCTTCCCCTACAGCGGTGCTCCTTTGCGGTGAGCCTACGATTCGTGCGCCCGATCGGGACGGCGCGATAGGATGCCGGCGTGCGCTCGCTCGCCGTCGCTCTCGACGCCGCCTCCCAGACGCGCTCGCGTCTCGAGAAGGTCAGCCTCATCGCCGGGGCTCTCAAAGACGCAGCGCGTCGCGGAAACCTCGAGACCGAGACGTGCGCGCGCGTCATCGTGGGGCGCCTGCTCGCACCGACCGATCCGCGACCGCTCGGCGTCGGCGGTTCGATCATCCTCGAGGCGGCGAGCCTGGTGCGCGGGGTGCCCGAGTCGTGGATCGCGAAGCGCGCCCGCGAGCTCGGCGACTTGGGGGACGGAATCGCCGAGCTCATCGCCGCGCCCACCCACGAATCCAAGAAGCGCGCAGCCCAGCGCGCCCCCGCCGCCGATCCGCGGCAATTGAGCCTCTCCGGCGAGCCCGAGCCGTTCGCGCTGCCGCCCGAGGCGGATCGTCATCGCGGTCTGACGCTGCGCGAGCTCACCGACATCGTCGACGCGATCGCCGATCGACCCTCGCGCGAGGGCAAAATCGAGTTGGTCGCCACCGCGCTCGCGCGGGCGAGCGCGAACGAGGCCCGCTACCTCGTGAAGGCGCTCTTGGGTGAGCTCCGGGTGGGCGTCGCCGGCGGTGTCTTCGAAGAAGCGCTCGCGAGCGCGTTCGACGTCCCACTCGACGACGTGCGGGCTGCGGCAGGCGTGGAGACCGATCCGGGCGCGCTCGCGGTCGTCGCCGCGCGTGGCGGTCTTCGCACGCTCACCGCGCGCGTTTTCCACCCCATCGCGTTCATGCTCGCAGCTCCCGAGGAGACGGTCGCGACGCCGCTCGAGCCTGCGCTCACGGTGGTGGAGGACAAGCTCGATGGCGTGCGGGCGCAGCTTCACGTCGCGAGCGGCGAAGCGCGCCTCTACGCGCGCGGTCAGGGCGACGTGAGCCGTTCGTTTCCGGAGATCGTCGCCGCGTTTCGGGATGCGCCCGGGAGCTTCATTCTCGACGGAGAGATCCTGGCGGTGGGCCCCGAGGCCCGGCCGCGACCGTTTCAGGTGCTGCAGAGTCGCCTCGGGCGCGTCGACCCCGACGTGATGATCGTCGAAGAGTCGCCCACGCATTACTTCGCGTTCGATCTTCTCTTCGACGACGTGCCCGTCTTCACGCGACCGTGGAGCGAAAGGCACGCCGGGCTCGTGTCACGCGTCGCGGCGCTCGCGCCGCGCACGGCCAGCGTGGTCACGTCCGCGCCGCTCGTCCGAGATGGCGCGACCACGGAAGACGCGATCTCGGCTGCGTACGAGGCGGCGCGTGCGCGCGGGCACGAAGGCGTGGTTCTGAAGCGCGTCGACGCGCCCTACGAAGCGGGGCGGCGCGGCGCGGCGTGGCGGAAGGTGAAGCGCGCGTTCGCGACGCTCGACGTGGTGGTGACCGCCGCCGAGCGTGGGCATGGTCGCCGCGCGGGCGTGCTCAGCGACTACACGTTTGCGGTGCGCGGTGAGGACGGCGAGCTTCTCGACGTCGGCAAGGCCTACAGCGGGCTCACCGACGTGGAGATCGCCGAGACGACGACGCGCCTCGAGGCGCTCACGCTCGAGCGCCGCGGCGCGCTCCACCGCGTGCGACCGGAGATCGTGATCGAGGTCGCTTTCGACGGCATCCAGCGCTCCAAGCGCCACCCGAGCGGCTTCGCGCTCCGTTTCCCGCGCATCAACCGGATCCGTCACGACAAGACCGTCGCCGAGATCGACGACCTCACGACGGTCGGCAAGCTCTTCGCGGCGCAGGTGGCGACGGGCCACCGTGAGGACAAGAAGCCCGCAGCGCGCGGCAAGAAGCGCCGCGGGGGACCGCAGCTCGATCTCTTCGGCGTGCCCGTGGCCGACGACGCCGACGAGTGAGCCGCGCGTTCACTTGGCGACGCGGTACACCTTTCCACCGACCGGATCGGTGAAGTAGACGTACGCCGCGTCCGTGGCGAGGTGCCCCACCGAGGAGAACGTGCCAGCCGCGAGCGGGACGCGACCCATCGTGAACTTGAGGCGGGTCAGCACTTGCGTGCCCGAGCCGAAGAACAGGCGGACGCCGTCTTGCGCGATGTCGGTCGCGTTCACCAAGCCCGACTCGAGCGGCTCGACGACACCCGTCGCCTTGACCACGCGCACGAGTCGGTCGCCCGCGGCCGTGTAGACGTGCGTTGCGTCGACCGCGATGCCGCGCGGCGTGCCACCGACCACGTACGTCGTGACGGTGCCGGTCGCACGATCGACGAACGAGAGCGTGCCGGCGGTTTCGTCGGTGACGTACACGCGCGTGGCGTCGGTTGCGACGCCGTATGGACGCGTGAAGGGCTGCGCGAACGCCGTGCCGGTCACGGACACGGTCGACGTCGTCGCGCGGTAGAGCGACGTCCCGGCGGCCCAATAAACGTCGGTGCCGTCGACGGCGATCCCGAGCCCGTCGCTCACCGCGTTTTGCGCGACGACCGCGAAGGAAGCCAATGCGCCGGTGCGATCGTTGCGACGTACGTCCGTCTCGGTGGGAGCGGCCGCATGGCGAACGTAGAAGACGAGCGGCGCGCCGAGCGCGATCCCTTCGAACTGTCCGGCGCCGTCGGCGATCTTTACCGGCGCCGAGGCAGGCAAATCGATGCGCAAGACCTCGTTCGGATCGGCGACCGTTCCGGCGTGACCGCGCGTCGTCACGAACACGCTCTGCGCGTCGACCGCGAGCCAGGTGGGACCGAGGATGCTCTGGGCGACCGTCACTGCCGAGCACTGACCGGAGACGCACGTGGCACCGAGGCAGTTTCGATCGCAGCGACCGCAGTGGGTGCCGTCGTTCGACAGGTTGATCTCGCAGCCGTTCCCGGGGAGCCCGTCGCAGTCGGCGAGCGGGGGCGCGCAGACGAGCGCGGCGTCGGCGTCGTTCGCGTCAGCGGCGTCGCCTGCATCTTCAGCGTCGCTCGCGTCGGCGGCATCGATCGCGTCCGTCGGTGCGTCGTCCGCTCCGTCCGACGGAGCGTCGCTCGCGCCGTCGTCCCTCGCGACGGCATCACCGTCTGCGGACGCGAAGGCGTCGCGCACGTCGTCCGCGGCGTCGCTCGTCCCATCGGGCTCACCGGCATCGATCGCCGCTCCGCCGAGCCGCACGTCGAGGCCGCACGCGGCGCCGCTCGCCACGGCCAGGCTGCTCGCGATGAGACAAGCGAGCCTCGCGCGGCTCATGGGCGCTCGAGCCGGCGCCGAATGCGCGGTGCCTGCGGGCTGTCCGGGAAAGCCGCGAGGAAGGCGGCCGCGAGCTTGCGCGCGCCGGTGTCGTCTCCCTTCGCGAACGTCGCGTCGACCTCGAGGGCGAGCGCTTCTTGCCGCATCGCACCCGCGGGGAACGCTCGCTTGTACGACGCGATCTCACGCAGCGCGCCGCTCGCGTCACTTGCGGTCAGTGACGCGCGCGCTCGATCGAGCGCCGCGAGCTCGCGCGCGAGGGAGTCGCTCTCGTCGGCGCCCGCGCGGTGACCGCTCGCCTTCGGCGCGGCGACGCGCGAGCTCGCGATCGGCGGCGGATTGGACGCCGGCGGCGGCTCGGGAGCGACGACGCGCGCGGGCTCCGTGGTCGCCGGCTCCGCGGTCGCCGCCGCCGCGGTCGCCGGCGCCGTCACCGTCTGCGCGGGCGCGGTCGCGACGCTCGTCGTCGCCGTCGCGGCGCCGCCGCTCTTGGGCGGCTCTGCGGCGGGCTGGCCCGAGAGGAGCCGGAGCGCGATCACGACCGCGACGCCGGACGCACCCGCGATGCCCGTGCCCTTCAGCCACGCGGGCTTCGCGGGCCCCGCCGACGCCGCGCTCGTGGCCGCCTCGATCGCGCGATCGCGGGCCGCGGCGCTCGGCGTATCGGTCTCGGCCGAGCGGAGGAGCTCGCTCGCGAAGTCGTCCGGGCTCTCGTCGAGTAGGCGCTTCACGGGCGACCTCCTCTGCCGGCGCGTCGCGCTTTGAGGCGCTTGATGATCTCCATGAACTTCTCGCGCGCACGACGCAGCCGTGAGGCGACGGTGCCCTCGGGCACCCCGGTCAACGTCGCGATCTCCGGGCTCGTGAGACCTTCGAGCTCGAAGAGCACGAACACCTCGCGCACGTCGTCGGGCAACGACTCGATCGCCTCGGCGAGGAGCGCGCGCGCGGCCGCACGATCGAGGTGCTCCTCCGGGCTCTCCGCGGAGTCGGCCACCTCGGGTGCGGTGCCTTCCTCGGTCGGCGCTTCGACGCGGCGACGCACCGCGTAGCGCCTTCGCATGTCGGCCGTGACGTTCGCGGCGGTGCGATAGAGGAAGCTCTTTTCGGCGCCCCGCGCGACCTCGTCGATGCGTCGCGCGAGGACCACGAAGACCTGCTGCGCCGCGTCGTCTGCCGCGTCTTCGGGCAGCCCGAGGCGTCGCACCGTGCGCCACACGAACGCATGGTGCTCCTTGACGAGCGCGCGCACGCGCTCGACCGACGCGTCGCGGGTCGACGCGCTCGAATCGAACGAACCGCCCACCTGCGGGAGCGGGGCTGACGCTGCGGCCTCCACGGAGTCGTCCGATGGATGGTCTTCTTTCGCCCGTTCGATCACGAAATCAGTCCTGGGCTGGCATGATCGCGCCGATCCGCACCGAAACGGCCGCCACGAAGCCGGGTGTGCGGAAGATATCCACGTTGGGGTCGACGTAGTAGCGCGGCCGCAGGAGCGCCATTCCTGCGGCCAGCCCGAGCTCGGCCAGGAGGTGCCCGCGGCGGAGAGCGCCGTGGAGCGCGGCCCCCACGGCGGCGGTCCCTCGTGTTTCGGATTGCGCGTCGGGCACCTCGGAGGCCGTGGCCGAGACCCAACCGCCGGAGACGGTCGCGCACGGCGAGAGCGTCCACGTCCTTCCGAGCGTCAACGGACACGCCAGGAGCTCGGCGTGCGTCGCATTGAAGCGAGCACGGCCGCCGGAAGGCACGGTCGTGGTGTCGGGCAGCAACGTGGCGAGCATCAACCGAAGCTCCGACTTCAGCCCCTCGCGTCCAGCCACGAGCGCGCCGACCTCGAGCGCGGCGCTCGGATCGGGGAGCGGTCCTTGGACGACGCCGCCGCCGACGAACGCACCGATCGCGAGCCCCGCCTTGGGCGCGCGCTCCGGGAGGCTCGGTGGAGGCGGCGCCGGCCGCGGCTCGGTCTTCGCGCCCACGGCTTCGGTCGGTAGTGGGCTCGCGTCCGGCGGAGGGAGCATCGCGGGGGCGGGTGCGGGCGGCGCCGCGGGGGCGGGGATGAGCTCGGCGGTGGGCTTGGTCGATGCCTGCGGATCGATCGTGAGCGCGGTCACGAGCGCGAGCGCCGAGCCGAGCGCCGCGCACGTCTTGCCCATGAGGACGCGCTGATGTTTCTCGCCGCCTTTGCCGACGATCGAGAGCGTGCCGCGGAACGCTCCGCGCTGCGCCTCGATGACGACCGTGAATCGCCGCTCGGCGTCGTCCGCGCCCACGACGCGCGCGCGCTGGGTTCGCGAGAAGACCTCGCGCACGAAGTCGACCTCGGTCGTGCAGCCGACCGGCGCGTTCACCGTCACCGAGACTGGCTCGCGCGCGTCGACCGATTCGTCGGCACGTGCGCGGCTCGGCGCGAGCGCCGCGAAGGCGACGAAAGCGAAGACGAGACGGCGCTGCATTTGGCGACGGCGATGCTACGGGATGTGCTGCGCGGACGGTCTCGCAACATTTGCGCGGGGTGAGCGTGACGGGGCGACGTCGTGGAGTACGATCGGTCCGAAGATGCGCGGTGCACCATCTCGCGGCCGATCGGCCATCGTTGCCGTCGCGCTCGCGTGCGCTTCAATCGTCGCTTGTGCGTCGCCCGATTCGGCGTCGCGCACTCCGGAGGCGGGCGCGCTCCCGGAGTTCTCCGATGCCGCCGTTTACGACCCACTCGATGCGGTCGATGGATCGCTCGCTACGCGCGCGTCGCAGCTCTTTGCTTCGGCCCGTTGCGCGGGCGGAGCGGAGACGGTGTGCCACGCCGTCGGCGCCGGCGAGTTGCGCCTCCACCTCGGCGCGGGAGGCGACGTCATCGGCGTGCGCGCCGCCGAGCGGCCCGAGCTCGTGCGCGTCGCGCCCGGCTCGCCGGAGGCCAGCTATCTCTACTTGAAGGTGCGCGGCGACGGCGGCATCGACGGCGACGTGATGCCGCAAGATCGCGGCTACGATCCGCGCGTCGATCGCCTCGTGCGCGATTGGATCGCCGCGGGCGCGCCCGTGCCGTGAGCCCGCTCGCGCGCGTCAGGCGCTCGCCCGCTCGCCCAGCCAGCGCTTGATCGTCGGTCGCTCTTCGTGCTCTCGAGCGTTGCTGGCCTCGCGGGCGCGCCGCACGCGACGGGCGGCCAAGATCGCGAGCACCCGCGCGTCCTCCGCGTGCGTCATCACGAGCGCTCGGGCGTCGGTGAGCACCGACTGCGGATCGCCCACCTCCACGTCGCGAATGGCGCGGGCGAGGATGGGTGAGAGCGGCCACTCGCGGAGCGCGACGGACGACAGCAAGAACGCCGGCGCGGCCTCGCCTCGGGTGACGAGCGCCAAGCGACGGAGAATGATCGCGGGATCGCTCCCACGAAGAAGGGCGTTCAAGAGGACGCGCGGTGAGCCGCTGCCGCGGACGGCGGACGCGCGTCGCGCGGCTTCCTCGCTCGTGACAGGCGCAGCGAGGTGACGAAGCGCCTCAGTGAAGGACTGCGGGCGGCCGCCCGCGCCGACCGCGCGTGCGAGCGCACCGAGCGCGTCGGACACGCGACCGATCGCGGCGAGCTGACGAGCCCGCGCCGTCCAGGCGCTGGGCGTCTCGTGCGCCTCGGAATGCACGACCCCCGCGAGGACGGCGTCGTCTTCGGGCACGACCCCGAAGTCACGCTCGGCGATGACTTCCCCCGAAGCTCGTCTCAGTCGAAGCGCACCGCACGCCAGCCCTTGCGCGAAGAAGCCTTCCTCCCAAACGACGGAGACGCCGTTCACCGGCGCGTAAGTGCCGTCGTGGACCAACCGTCGATACGCACCGTCCGGCAGCCCCGCGCGATACGAGAGCTCGGCGACGCGCTCTCCGCGATGGAGCGTGATGACCTGACCGTCGAGGAGGTCGTCCCGATAGTGCGCGCGTCCCACGAGCTCGCCGCTCGAGCTGTAGAAGCGGAACCAGCCCTGGCGCAGCCCGGCGGCGTCCCGTTCGCCTTCGACGCAGGCCCGGCCGGCGGCCGCTTCCGGATCCCGACGGCCCAGGTGAGCGAGGGCGGTGAGCGTGCGGGTCGAGGTCGGCGCGTTCATCGGACGGAGGTGCTGCAAGGCGCGTTCCGCCGGGTGACGCCGAAAAGTCCGCGAATTTCGGGACCGTGATCGGCCGCATCAGGTGCAGTCGATTGCCGTTTAGGGCGGCGACCCCGCCGGCCGCGCCTTCATGCGCCGCATCGGGAAGGCGGGCAGCCCGGCCGAGTAGACCTGGAAAGCGGAGACGTCGGTGCAGACGAGACCCGCCTCGCGGAGGGCAGCCTCGGTGTCACGATTCATGCGGCATCCCTGGCCGTTCAGCGCGAGCCAAATCGGGTTCGCCACGTCCATGAAAAAGCCGGTCACGGGGCGGGGGCTGCGCACGTGCTCGAGCAAACGAATCTCTCCGCCCGGCTTCAGCACCCGACGCGCTTCGGCGAGCGACTTCGGTACGTCGGCGACCGAGCAGAGGACGAGCCCGAACACGACCGAGTCCACGCTGGCGTCGGGCAACGGCAGTGCGGCCGCGTCGCCGAGGACGACGTCGATCTTTGCCGCGACGTTCTTCGCGCGCTCGCGCGCGCGTGCCGCGAAGCGATCGTCGTTCTCGACCGCCGTCACGTGCGCGCCTGCGCCGTAGTGCGGGAACATGTGTCCGGTGCCGCAGCCGATCTCGACCACCTCGCCGGTGAGATCGGACACGAGCTCGTGACGTTGCTCACCGAGGCCGGCCGCATCGGCGCGGTCCATGACGACGTCGTAGAGCTCTTCTTGGGAGAGGCGCTGCTTCAAGACCAGCGTCGACGGCGCGTGTCGCAAGAAATGAAGGAGCTCGCGCATGGTGCAGCGAGGATAGAGACGATCGTCCGCCGCGCCCACCGCGAGCGCGCCTGAAGCGCGCGCCTGCGCCGCCGAACGCGGCTATAAATCGGAGCGATGTCTGCCGCGTCCACTCCTTCGCCGGCCGAGTTCGAGAAGCTCGGCGCCTTCTACCTCGGCCGTCGCCTCGAGGCCGACGTCCGCACCGACTCGGGCGAGCTCATGCTGTACGACTCGCGGCACTTGCTCACGCACGCGCTCTGCGTGGGCATGACCGGGAGCGGCAAGACCGGCCTCTCGATCGCGCTTTTGGAAGAGGCAGCGATCGATGGGGTTCCGGCCATCGTGATCGATCCCAAAGGCGATCTCAGCAACTTGCTCCTCACGTTTCCGTCGCTCGCGGCAACCGACTTTCTGCCCTACGTCGACGAGGCCGAGAGCGCGCGCCGCGGGGTCTCGGCCGAGGCGGTTGCGGCGGAGGTGGCGGAGTCCTGGCGCGCTGGGCTCGCGGCCTTCGGACAAGACGGCGCGCGGGTGCAGCGGCTCCGCGACGCGTGTGAGGTCACGATCTTCACGCCGGGGAGCAGCGCCGGACGTCAGCTCTCGCTCTTGGGCGCGCTCACCGCGCCGCCCGCCGCCGTCGTCGAAGACGCCGAGGCCTTTGCCGGGCTCGTCGAA
This sequence comes from Polyangiaceae bacterium, assembly GCA_044224815.1. Lineage (GTDB taxonomy): Bacteria > Myxococcota_A > Polyangia > Polyangiales > Polyangiaceae > JADJCA01. The sequence goes on along the minus strand of JBGAJR010000008.1, from coordinate 78,084 downwards.
GGCACCGCATCGGGATTGCTCGCGCTCGCCGGCGAAGACGCGGAGCTCCGCAGCCCCGCGCACGCCGTCTTGTCTCAGATCCTCGCGCGGGCGTGGAGCGAGGGGCGGGATCTCGATCTCGCGAGCGTCGTCCAGACGCTCCAGAAGCCGCCGTTCGATCGCGTGGGCGCGCTCGATCTCGACACGTTCTTCGCGCCCGCGGCGCGCGCCAAGCTCGCGAGCGCCGTGAACGCGCTCCTCGCGTCGCCGGCGGCGGCCACGTGGGCCAAGGGCGAGCCGCTCGATCCGGAGCGCCTCCTCCGCGCCGAGAGCGGCAAGCCGCGCATCGCGATCGTATCGATCGCCCACCTCTCGGACGCGCAGCGCATGTTCTTCGTCACCACGCTGCTCGATGCGCTCATCGGATGGATGCGGCGCAAGTCGGGCACGACGAGCCTGCGCGCGCTCCTCTTGATGGACGAGATCTACGGCTACTTTCCGCCCACCGCGGCGCCGCCGTCGAAGCGACCGATGCTCACCCTGCTGAAGCAGGCGCGCGCGTTCGGTCTCGGTATCGTGCTCGCGACGCAAAACCCAGTCGACCTCGACTACAAGGGCCTCGCCAACTGCGGCACGTGGTTTCTGGGCAAGCTGCAGGCCGAGCGCGACAAGCTGCGCGTGCTCGACGGGCTCGAGGGCGCTGCTGCTGCGTCGGGCCAAGGCGTCGATCGCGCGGATCTCGATCGCTTGCTCTCGAGCCTCGGCGGTCGCGCGTTCTACTGTCACGACGTGCACGGTGGGAGCGGCGTGTTTCGCTCACGCCACACGCTCTCGTACCTGCGCGGGCCGCTCACGCGCGAGCAGATCGCCGCGCTCTCGCCCAAAGTCGTCGCGGTCGCTTCGAGCGTGGTGAAGGAGTCGGCGCCCGCGGGTGATGCATCGGTCGCGCGGCCGCCCGTGCCGGGTGACGTCGAGGAGGTGTTCTTTCCGACTCGCATGCCGGGGCCCGGGGTCTCCTATCGGCCGGGCGTGCTTGCGACGGGCAAGCTCCATTACGTCCAGGCCAAAGCCGAGATCGACTTCTGGCAGCCGTTCGTCATGGTCGCGCCGCTCGTGTCGGGCGACGCCGCGTGGTCCGACGCGACGCCGCTCGCCCCGGCCTTCGTCGCCGCGGCGCGGCCCGAGCCGGAGCCGGGCGCGACGTTCGAGCTCCCGCCGACGCTTAGCGCGAAGATCGTGCAGGGCTTCGAGAAGAGCCTCGGGACGTTTCTGTATCAGGAGCGGCCGCTCGAGCTCTTCGAAGCGGAGCTCCCGCCGCGTGGCACGCAGAAGCGGGGCGAGCGGATCGTCTCGACGCCGGGGGAGACGGTGGAGGCGTTTCGAGCGCGCGTCGCGCTCTCGCTGCGTGAGTCGCGCGACGCGGCCATCGCCGAGCTCGACAAGAAAGTCCGGCCCAAGTTCGAAGCGCTCGCCGAGAAGATTCGTCGCGCCGATGCCAAGATCCAAGAGGAGCGCGCCGACGTGGCCGCGCAGCGCGTGAACACGGCCGTGTCGGTGGGGACGGGCGTGCTCGGCGCGGTCTTCGGGCGCGGCGTCTTCACCGGCGCGAACGCGTCGCGCGCGGGCGCCGTCGTTCGGAGCGCGCAACGCGCGGCGCGACAAGAGGCCGACGTCGCGCGCGCCGAAGCCGACGCCGCGGCGCTCCGTGAGAAGTGGGCGGCGCTGCAGGCCGAGGCCAACGAAGCGCTCCGCGCGCTGCAAGCGGATCCGGCGCTCGGCGCGCCGACGAGCATGGACACCGTACGCATCGCGCCGCGGAAGGGCGACACCTCGATCGATCGCTGCGTCGTCGCATGGGTGCCGTTCCGCGACGGCCGGCCGGCGTGGTGATCGTCGCGGCGCAGCGGGGTGCGCGTGAATTCGTGCGCGCGCACACCGAGGTCTCGCGCGCGCCGCTCGTGCCCGAGATCGCGCTCCACCTCGCGACGGAGAGCACCCCGCTTTGGCGCGCCACGGAGGAGTGGCTCGGCGAGCGCGGCGTCGCGCCGCCCTATTGGGCGTTCGCGTGGGCGGGCGGTCAGGCGCTCGCGCGAACGATCCTCGATGCACCCGAGATCGTGCGCGGCCGTCGCGTCGTCGACTTCGGATGCGGTGGTGGGCTCGTCGCGCTCGCGGCGATGCGGGCCGGGGCCGCGTCGGCGCGCGCGATCGATCGCGATCCGGTGGCGCTCGTCGCGCTCGCGCTCAACGCCGAGCTCAACGACGTTCGCGTGGAGGCCGAGCGTGGGGACACGCTCTTCGTCGGCGAAGCGGAGGTCGTGCTCGCGGGTGACGTCTTCTACGAGCGCGCCGACGCGGGCGACATCGTGCGCGCGCTTGAGTCCGCGCGCGCGGAGGGCTGCGAGGTGTTCGCCGGCTGTCCGGGCCGGCTGTTTTCTCCGGAAGGCGTAGCGGTCTACCGCTACGTCGACGTGCCGGGTGCGCTCGAGCTCGAGGGGCGCGAGGTCGCCGTGACCAAGGTGCTCCGTTTCTAGCGGTTTGGTGGCTCGAGGGGCGCGCGCGCTCTCAATCCATGGTCGCGCAGTGCTCGGCGAAGAGGTGGCCGCTCAGCGTGCCGCCGCTCGGGAACGTGAGCGTGACGTCGAACGCCACCTTGGACAGCGCGCCGCCCTCGGAGATTGCGGCCTTGGGCGTGAGCTTCACGCTGGTCGCCTTGGCGAGCGGGGTCGACGGGAGCAGCGTGCCTTTGAAGTCGAAGAAAGCGGCGCGCACACCGGCGCTCCCGTCGATGACGGACCCGTCCTTGGGGATGGGCAGATCTTCGAACACCAGCGTGCGGTCGGTGGTCGGAGAGGCAGACGTCGGGCACGCCGGCGAGCCACCGTCATGCGCTTCCAAGTGGAGGAGGAGCGCGCCGCCGTCGCCTTTGACGAAGCCGAACTGCGCGCGCGTCAGCGGCTCCGACTTGCCGTCGAACGTCACCGTGAGGGCCGTCGTCGCGCATGCGCCCTCGCAAGTCGAGAAGTCGCTGGCGCTCGCGTCCGACGCGGTGCTCGCGTCGCTGGCGCCCGCTTCGTTCGTTGCGCCGCCGTCGGAGCTGCTCGTGGCCGGTGGCGTGCTCGTGTCGGTGGAGCTGCAGGCCGCCGCGACGGCGAAGCCGAAGAAGAGGGCGAGGCGAGAGAGAGTCGGGTGGATCATTCGGGGAGGGGGATGAAGTCGACTTCGTCGCCGGGCACTTTGGGGAAGCGTCCCGCGCGCCAATCGTCTTTGGCGCGCTCGATGCGCTCTTTCGAGCTCGAGACGAAATTCCAGAACACGTGGCGAGGGCCGTCCATCTTGGCGCCGCCGATGAGCATGACGTGCGCGCCGCCGTCGTCGGCCGTGAGCGTCACCGTTCGGTTTGCGCGGAAGACCGCCATCGCGCGTGGGCCGAGCACGTGGGCTCCGGCGCGTGCGGTGCCCGAGACGACGTACGCCGCGCGCTCGTCCGCGTCCGGCGAGATTTCGATGGAAGCGCCGCCTGGGAGCATGAGCTCGACGTAGAGCGTCGGCCATGCAGTGGGCACGGGCGACGTCACGCCGAAGGCACGCCCGACGAGGACGCGAACGCGAACGCCGTCGCGCTGCACCTCGGGGAACGTGCGTGCATCGAAGTGCGAAAACGTCGGCTCCGAATCTTCGTGGGTCATCGGTAGCGCGACCCAGAGCTGCAGGCCGTGCATGCGCGGACCCTTGGCGCGTTCTTCGGCGGCGGTTCGCTCGGAGTGAACGATGCCGCGGCCCGCGTTCATCCAGTTGACGGCGCCCGGACGGATCGTGAGATCGGAGCCGAGGCTGTCCTTGTGGACGATCGCGCCCTCGAACAAGTACGTCACCGTGGCGAGCCCGATGTGCGGGTGGGGGCGAACGTCGAGGCCTTGGCCGGGTGGCATCGTCACGGGCCCGAAGTGATCGAAGAACACGAACGGGCCGACCATGCGGCGCGCGACGGCCGGGAGCACGCGCGCGACCTGGAATCCGTCTCCCAGATCGCGCGGCTTGCCCTCGAGCACGAGCTCGACGTCGTCGTCGTTCGGGTCACTCATTGCGCTCAGTCGGCTCAGTCGGCTCAGTCGGTGGTTGCGTCGGCGCTGGTGCTCGCGTCGAGCGACGGGACGCTCTTGCCGCAGCAGCTCGCGCTCGAGCTCCCGCAATCGTAACCAGGGAGCGCTTGATAGCCAGTGTTGCAGCCCTTGGGCTGGCACTGAAAGCCGGACGTGACGCAGCTCGGGAGCGTGCTCGAGCCAGTGTCGCTCGCGCTGCCGCCATCGGTCGCGCCGCCGTCCGTCCCGCCCGTCGACGTGGAGTCGCTCGAGCAGGCGAAGACGGCGATCGCGAGCGCGATCGAGGCCGCGCCGAGCCCTTGTCGTCGGAGGCCCAAGGCTCAGCCGATCGAGAGGAGCTCGACCTCGAACACGAGCGTCGAGTTCGGCGGGATGACCGGGGGGAAGCCGCGGTCGCCATACGCGAGGTGCGGCGGGATCGTGAGCTTGCGGAGCTCGCCGATCTGCATGCCGGCCACTCCTTGGTCCCAGCCCTTGATCACGCGCCCGCCGCCGAGCGGGAAGCTGAAGCCTTTGCCCCGGTCGCGCGAGCTGTCGAACTTGGAGCCGTTGGTCAGCGTGCCGACGTAGTGCACGGTCACGTTGTCGCCCGCTTTCGCGGTCGCGCCGTTGCCGGCGCGGAGCGTCTCGATCTGGAGGTCCGTCGTCATGGCCGGCATGGGACCGGGCGCCCGGCGGTGCGTCAAGCCTCGAGTGCGCTCGCGCGTCTGCTCTTCAGGCCGTCGCCCGCTTACTGCTTGCCTGTCAGCGATGTCTTGTCCTGTTCCCGGGTGTCCGAAAGACAGCGGAAGTTGTCCTGGGACAGGGGCGGAGGGAGGAAAGGCCAATGCTTCCGCGCGAGGCAGGTCGGCACGTGGCTTGTAGCGCGTGAGGCGTCCTCTCGCGCGCGAGGTCACGTTTCGAGGTCACGGTTTCGGGTCGAGTCAGTGCGGTTCGCAGACGGGAGCATCGCCTTTGCGGCGGCGCTCTCGCGGGCGTTCCGCGAAAGTTTTCGGTCGCCCGCGGTCGCGCGTGGCGACAGAAGGAGAGTCAACGGGTGTAGGAGTCTGCAATCAGGGAGAGAGCGGCGGCAGACCGACGTCAGCCGAAGCGGTGGACTACGGCGCGGGCGCCCTTCGGGGCGTCATCACGCGTCACTGCCTTCCACTGCGCAGTTTCGGATGACGTGAGGTGCTCGCGGTGGGCTGCGGAGGTCGGTTTCCGAATCACGGGTACCGCGTCACCAAATGCTCGCATCAACCGACGCCTATTCCCCGTCCGGGTCCCAAATTCGGGGTCCCGCCCGGCGGAAGCTCGCCCATCGATCGATTCAAATGCCGGGCGTACCCTGCATTTCGGTCCCCTTTTTGTGGGCGGGGGGCGGGATGGATGGGAGCGACTCGCACAAAACTGCGACGAGACCCTGATTGTCCTCGGCCGTGCCTCGCGCATCGCCCCCCCGCGTTCTAGGTTCCTCGAGAAGGGTGCGGCACGCGCCCGGGAGAAGACGTCATCGAACCCTGACTCGAACGAGGAGTGCTCCGATGAAACGACGACCGCTCGCCCTCACCTTCGATGTGGCCTGCCCCTTTTGCGGAGAGACGTCACCCGTCGAATTCGACGAGGGCGGCGGAGAGAGGCAAGAGTTCGTCGACGAGTGCCCGGTGTGCTGCCACCCGCTCCTCTTTCACATCGCGCCCGACGTGACCGGTCAAGACCTCGAGGTTTGGTGCGAACGGAGCTGACGCTCGCCCCATCCCCACACGGATCGAACCGTCACTCTTCGTTCGTGCTCAAACGATTCTTGAGCACGTAGAAGTATCGGCGCGCGATGCCTGCGCTCATGGCCGCGGCGGACACGTTGCCGCCGCTCTTGGCGAGCGCGCGCTCCAGGTACAGTCGCTCGAACTCGTCGACGACCTTCTGCCGCGCAACGGGCAGCGTCAGATCCATCGCGAGCACCCGATCGAAGTCGCCGCCCGCGCGCGGCGCCGGCGTCGTCGCGCTCTCCGCGCTCGCGTCGCCCACCCCGGCCACGCTCACACCCCCGTCACCGACGGCGATGATGCGCGCCACCGCGTTGCGAAGCTCGCGCACGTTGCCGGGCCACTCGCTTCGCGCGAGCCGCTGCACCGTGGCCGCAGCAAGCTCGCCGGGGCCGCCGAGCTTGCTCCAGAAGTGACGCACCAAGAGCTCCACGTCACCTTGTCGCTCCGCGAGCGGCGGGAGCTCGACCTCGGTGACGGCGAGTCGGTAATACAGGTCCTCGCGGAAGCGCCCCTCCTGCACCTCCACTTCGAGGTCACGCCGCGTCGAGGCCATGATCCGGACGTCGACGGCCGCCGGGGCCGCGTCGGTCTTCGATTGGGTGCGCTCGAGCACGCCGAGGAGCTTGGCCTGAAGCGCCGGATCGAGATCGCCAATCTCGTCGAAGAAGAGGGTTCCGTTCTCCGCCTGCGCGAAGGCTCCCGGTCGATCGCCTCCGAAGAGGACCTCATCGGCGCGCGCGGGCGTGAGCGCCGCGCAGTCGACCGTGATGAACGGGCCATGCCGCCGCGCACCTTCCTCGTGCAGCGTCTCGGCCACGAGCTCCTTCCCCGTGCCGGTGGGGCCGGAGAGGATCACGGGCACGTCGCTGTCGGCGAGGCGCTTCAGGATCGGATAGAGCTTGCGCATCGCGTCGCTCGCCCCGACGACGCGGCCCATTCGCATCGTGCGGACGAGCGTCGTCTCCGGGGCGTCGACCCGCCGAACGTGGAGATCGGTTTTGCCGATGCGGACGGTCTCGCCGCCCAGCAAGAACGCCGACGCCACGCGCACTCCGGCGACGAAGGTTCCATTCTTGGAGCCGAGATCTTGGAGATGGAGCCCATGGCGCGTCGACTCGACCGTGGCGTGGCGACGGCTCACTTCGGGATCGTCGACGACGAGCTGACAGAGAGCGCTCTTGCCGACCATGCGGCGCGGTGAGGCACCGTCGACGACGAGCTTCTTCTCTTCGCCGCTCGGTGCGGTGAAAGTGACTTCGAACGTCCACCCGCCCGGGGGCGCCTCGGTGAGCCCCGAGAGCTTAGTTTCGGCTTCTTTGACGGCCATGGCGGCGTCGAAGCTATCTCGCTCCTCTCGGTCTGGGGCGCCATTTCGTCGCGCTCCAGCGCGTCCGAGAAGGCGGCCGGGGCTCCGCCCTTCCGGTAGACTTGGACGTTCAGGTGAGCCGCCCCTCGCGTCGCATCGGTGACCGCTATGTGCTGGGGCCCGACGTGGCCTCCGGCGGGATGGCCACGGTGCATCTCGGCAAGCAGCTCGGCGCCGAAGGCTTCTCTCGCGTCGTCGCGCTGAAGCGCCTTCATCAAGCGCTCGCGGCGAGCGCGGACGTCGTCGACGGCTTTCTCGCCGAGGCCAAGGTCGCAGCGCGCATCCGGCACGCGAACGTCGTGGGCATTCAAGACGTTGTGCGCGAAGGCGAAGAGCTCTTCCTCGTCATGGACTACGTGCCGGGCGTCTCGCTCTCGCACCTCCTCACGGCGTCGCGCGCCGACGCCGACGCCGACGCCGCGCCCCGCGGGCTCCCACCGGAGATCGCGTGTGCGGTCTTGCTCGGTGTGCTCGACGGCCTCGACGCGGCCCACGCCGCGAAGGCCGAGGACGGAACCTCACTTCATCTCGTGCACCGCGACGTCTCGCCGCAGAACGTGCTGCTCGGCACCGACGGCGTGGGCCGCCTCATCGACTTCGGCGTCGCCCGCAGCGTCGCGCGCTTGCGCACGACGCAAGAGGGGCTCGTGAAAGGCAAGCTGCATTACCTCCCGCCCGAAGTGGTCGAGGGCGAGCCGCACACCGTCGCGGGCGACGTGTACTCCGCCGGCTGCGTATTGTGGGAAGCGCTCGTGGGGCGCACCGCCTTCGCCGCCGAATCCGAAGGCGCCACGGCCGCGCGCATCCTGATGGGCGAGCTGAAGTCGCCGCGTGCGTCGGGCGCGCCGATCAGCGCCGAGCTCGACGAGGTCGTGATGCGCGCGCTCGCGCACTCGCCCCGAAGCCGGTTCGCCTCCGCAGGCGAGCTCGCCGCAGCGCTTCGAAAAGCCGCGCCCGCGGCGTCGGCCGCCGAGGTTCGCGCGTATCTCGCGCGTCACGCGGGGGCGATCATCGACGAGCGCGCCGCGCTCCTCGCTCGCTTCGAACGAGAGCCGATCCCCGCGAGTGGCACGGCCGTCGTGACGCCCACGCCGGTGCCGCGCGCCGCGGTGACCGCATCGCCGCCGGCCGACGACGCGGCTCCGACGGAGAAGCGCGGCCCGACGAAGTTCTCGGTCGCGGCCATGTTCGTCGCGCTCGCGGTGGTGGCCTTCGTCGCGGCGCGGACCCTGCATGGCGCGCCCGTCGCGGCCGAGCTGCCAGTGGCGTCGGCGAGCGCAAGCGCACCTGCGCCGCCGCCTGGGGCGAGCAACGTCGTGCTCACATCGCCGACCCCCGCAGCCCTCGACGCGAGCGACGCGCCAGGCGAGATCGTTCGTCCGACCGACTCCGGTGCCGCGGTCGCCGACGCCGGCAAGGCCGCGCCGGGACCGGCGACGCCGACGAGCGCGCGGCACGGCGGTGAGGCGGCCGTCGATTGCCGCGTGCCGTACCGCCTCGACGCAGAGGGCAATCGCATCTACAAGCGCGAGTGTCTGCGATGAAGCCGTCGGCGCTCGCCCTCTCTCTCTTGGTGCTCGCCTCGGCGCCCTCGCTCGCTCGCGCCGACGACACGGTCTCCGAGCGGTGCGCGCGCGACGCCGAAGCCGCGCAGCCACTGCGTCGCAAGAGCGAGTACGTGCGCGCGCTCGAGAAGCTCCGCGCCTGCGCGAGCGCGGCTTGCCCGGCGATCGTCGCCGCCGATTGCGCGCGGTGGGAGGCCGAGGTCACCGACGCGCTTCCCACGCTCGTGTTCGGCGCGCGTGACGAGCGCGGTCGCGACGTCGAAGGCGCCACCGTCAGCGTCGACGGCGCGACGCCCACGCCGGTCGATGGGCGCGCGTTGGGCGTCGACCCGGGGGAGCATCAGCTCGTCTTCCGTCGCCCGAGCGGCGAAGAGATCCGCGAGAGCGTGGTGGCGCTCGCGAGCCAAAAAGGACGGCTCGTCGTCGCGACGTTCCCCGCGACCGCCGAGCCTGCCGCGCCTGCGCCTCCGCCCACGGCGTCAGCGCTCGGGGTACCCCGGCTCGGAGCATCCACCGAGCCGGGCGCGCCCACGCCACCGCGTGCGCGGTCGTGGATCTGGCCGATCACGCTCGGCGGTGCCGCCGTGGTCTTGGGCGGCGTCGGCGGTGTGCTCGGAGTGAGCGCCGATCACCGTTATCGGGAGATGCAAACGGGTTGCGGAAACGCCCGGTCCTGTACCGACGCCGAGATCGACGGGAACCGGCGCGCGTTCGTGGTGGCGGACGTGTTCCTCGTGTCGGCAGCGCTCGCCGCCGCCGCTGCCGTGATCGTCTACGCGACCGAACGCTGAGTCAGAAGACCGTCGCCGTCACGTTGTCGGCGAGCATCTCGACGTCGGCGGTCCCGACGATCAGAGGTCCTACCTCCAAGAAGCCCCGTGCCAGCCAATCGGCGCTCGCGAAGCGTCCCCCGAGCGGCATGCACGCGGTCTGAAGCGTGCTGTCGGCCGCGGTGACGAAGGCCGCGCCGTCCTTCACCTCGTCGCAGGTGAATCCACGCGCGACGACCATGTCGCGCGGGCCGATCGCCATGCGCAGGCGACCCCAAACTGCGACGCCGCTCACGCCCACGATGCTGAAGGGCACGAAGGTGGCGCGGTCGGGCGGCGCGGCGTCGGGGCCGAGATCCACGGTCTGCGCGAGGAAGAGCTGCTCATCGCGATAGAAGATGCTCACACCGCCGAGCGAGCTCCCCACCTGCGTGAGCACGCTGGCGATGAGCACCCCGGTGAGCGGACCGTCGGGCGGCGTCTGCGGCATCTCGATGTGGACCGGGCGCGCGCTGAGGGCGATCTCGACGCCGTGCGCTGGTGCCGCATCGCTCTTGTCGCGCAATGCGCCGAAGAGCGTGGCCTTGGCGCGCGCGCCGCGCGCCGTCATGCGGATGGCGCTCGGCGCCGAGACGAGCGGCGCGCCTTCGACCGGGATGCGGCTCACGCTCGCGTCGAGGAAGAGCACCGGGTTGGCGAACGCGCTTTCGACGTTCCAATGCGCGCCGATCGGCGCGTCGTCGTCGAAGTCGTCGCAGAAGTCGACCTTGTCGGCGACGCTCGCGCAGTACCGCGCCGGCGTCGGGCCGGCGTCGACCGCCCCGTCGTCCGCGCTCGCGTCGGTCACCGAGATGCCGTCACCGCCGCGCAGCGCGTCGAACGAGTACGCGAAGACGCAGCCCGCTTGGCACGCGAGGACGGTGGCGAGGGCTGCGCGCCGGAGCCGCGACATCGCGAAGAGCGTAGCAAACCCCGCGCGCGGCACCCTACTTGGGCGCGGCCGCGACGCGTTTCGGCATGGCCCGCCCCACGAGGTAGAGCGCGCCGACCATGAGCGCGAAGGGCGCGAGCGCGAGCGCGTCGGCGTTCGGCCCTCCGAACATCGGGTTGTGCGCCGTGGCCCAAGCGCCGATGGCGGCGTCGACGCGATCGAACGCGCCGGCGAGCGCGGCGATCACGATGCCGGCGATGGCGCCGCCAGCGATGTAGCCCGATGCCATGAGCACGCCCGGGCTTTTGTCGCTGTCGGCCGCGAGCTCCTCTTCGGAGAGGTGCTCTCCGGCGCGTTCACGCCGCGCACGTGAAGCACGGTCGACGAGCCAACGAACGAGCCCCCCGACCAAAATGGGGGTCGACGAAGAGATGGGTAAGTACACGCCGACGGCGAACGCCAACGACGGTATGCCCGCCAGCTCGAGCACCACCGCGATCATCGCCCCGAAGAGCACGAGCCCCCACGGGAGCTTCCGATCGAGGATGCCCTTGATGATGTAGCTCATGAGCGTCGCCTTCGGCGCGTCGAACTTGGCGACGGGCGTACCATCGGGGCGCTTGGCGTGCGTCCCGTTGATCCCGGGATCGACGAAGTAGACCGCCCCGCCGGTGTCATCCACGAGGTACTTGCCGGGCGGACCGCCCACGTCGTCGGCCTTGTGCCACACGAGGTACGTCTTCGCGTCGCTCCGCGCCTGCGGGCCCTTCAGTCCCTCGTGCTCGCGCAGCGTCGCAGCGTCCACGTGGAGCGCGCTCTCCGCCGGCACGTAAACGGTGCCGGCGTCGTTCAAGCGGAGCAGGATCGGTCCGAGCACCAGCGCCGACGCGAGCGCGCCGACGAGGATCGCCATCTGTTGAAGACGCGGCGTCGCCCCGATGAGGAAGCCGGTCTTGAGATCTTGCGAGGTCGTGCCTCCGTTGGATGCGGCGATGCACACCACTGCACCGACGGAGAGCGCGGTCACGTAGTACCCGGCGCCCGTCCATCCGAGGCCCAAGAAGACGAGGCAGGTGAGGAGAAGCGTCGCGACGGTCATGCCGCTGATCGGGTTGGACGACGAGCCGATCTCACCCGTGAGACGCGAAGAGACCGTGACGAACAAGAAGCCGAAGATGACGACGAGGAGGGCACCGGCCACGTTCATGTGGAGCTGCGGCGCGAGCGTGATGGCGAGCACGAGCGCGACGATGCCGGCCAAGACGAGCTTCATCGGCAGATCGTGCTCGGTGCGGCGCGCGTCGTGCTGCCGCGCCGAGCCGCGGGGCGCGAGGTCGCGCAGGCCCTCGCGGAGCCCGCGCCAGATGGTGGGCAGCGATTGGGCGAGGCTGATGATGCCGCCCGCGGCGACGGCGCCGGCGCCGATGTAGAGGACGTACGCGCTCCGGATCTCGTGGGGGCCCATCGTCCGAATGGGCACCGTGCCCGGCGGCCACGGCCCGGGGATGCCGTCGCCGAAGAACTTGATGAGCGGAATCAGGACCAGGTACGCGAGCACGCCGCCCGCGCACATGACCGACGCGATCCGCGGTCCGATGATGTAGCCGACGCCGACGAGCTCCGGAGAGATCTCGCACGCCACGCTGCCGCCAGCGAGCGGCGCGCCGAAGACCTTCTCCGGCGTGTCCTTGAAGCCGCGGAGCGCGACCATCACGGTCTTGTAGACGAGGCCGATCCCGAAGCCGCCGAAGATGGTCTTTGCGCTCGGCGCCTCGCCCGTCGCTGCCGCCGCGCCCGCCTTGAGGACCTCGGCGCACGCCGTGCCCTCGGGGTACTTGAGCTTTCCGTGCTGCTGCACGATGAGCGCGCGTCGGAGCGGAATCATCATGAAGATCCCGAGCAGGCCGCCCAGCACCGCGACGAGCGCCACGCGCGTCACCTCGAGATCGAACCCGAGGATCATGATCGCCGGCATGGTCACGCCTACGCCAAAGGCGATCGACTCGCCGGCGCTCCCCGCCGTCTGCACGATGTTGTTCTCGAGGATCGTGGCGTCGCGGAGCCCGAGCTTGGAGAGGAGTCGGAAGAACGTGATCGAGATGACCGCGACGGGGATCGACGCGCTGACCGTGAGCCCGACCTTGAGCACGAGGTAGAGCGACGAGGCGCCGAACACCATGCCGAGGATCGTTCCGAGTACGACGCCGCGCACCGTGAGCTCGCGCATGTCGGTCTCGGGGGCGACGGTCGGCTCGAACGCGTGCGGGTCGTGGCTCATCGGGTGCAGACTACACGCGAATCGCCTCCGGCCGACTATTCGTTGCTGCGTCCGCTCGCGAGGGCTGGCGCTTGCTCGCCCGGCGGGAGCCGCACGGTGAAGACCGAGCCGGCACCGAGCCGACTCGTCGCGTCGATGGTGCCGCCGTGATCGCGCACGATACCGAACGACACCGAGAGCCCGAGGCCGGTGCCTTCGCCTACGTCCTTGGTGGTGAAGAAGGGATCGAACACGCGGGGCAAAATGTCGGGGGCGATGCCGGCGCCTTCGTCGACCACGCGCAGCAGCGGCCCGTCCGCGCGCGGCGTGACCTCCACGCTGACGCACGCGCCGTCCGGGCTCGCGTGGATGGCGTTCATCACGAGGTTCGATACCACCTGCTCGATCTCCGCCTTGTTGAGCCACGCGTAGGTCGCCTCGCCGCGCACCTCGAGGGTCACGCCACGCTTCGACGCGGTGGGGCGGAGCATGTCGACGGCTTCGATCGCCACCTTGTGGAGATCGTGCCGGTCTCGTCGCGTCGCGTTGCGCCGCCCGAAGTCGAGGAGCTGACGCACCGTCTTCGCGATGCGTTGCGATTGCGACACGATGATCGTGGCGTTCTTGCGGAGGCCCTCGTCGTTCTTCGCGGCCGCGACGATCAGTTCCGCGCGGCCGCTGATCACGCCGAGGGGCGTGCCGATCTCGTGCGCGATGCCGGCCGCGAGCTTGCCGACGGTGTTGAGGCGGTCGGCGTGCCGCAGCTGATCGAGCGCGGCGCGGCGTAGCTCGACCTCGGCGTCGAGGCGCGTGCGGAGCGCTGCCACGAGGCTCACGACGACCACGAAGAGCACGAGCTCGCCGCCGTGATTCCACGCGAAGATCGCGACGCGAGGCACCGGCCCAACCAGGAGCGCGGTCGTGATCGAGAGGACCACCGACACGAACGTGACGAGGTAGCCGGCGCCGCGCCCGCGGAACCACGTCGCGATCGCGATGGGCACCCAATAAAAGAGAGTGAACGCGACTTCGGCGCCGGTGAGCGCGTCACCGACGCCGGAGAGCGCCGTGAGCCCGAGCGCGACCGGGAGTGCCGTGCGCTCGTCGATCGACGCCGCCACCCAGCGCGCGAGGCGAGTGGGGAGCGAAGCGCGTGGCCGTGGTGGCGTGCTGATGGGTTCGGCCATGGAACAGCTTCACGCGCTCGCGGCTCCCACCGGCTTCAGCGCGTGCCTTCGGTGGATAGCGTACCCCGTGCGTTCGCTTCGCGCTCCGCGCGGGCGCGCTCGTTCTTGAGTCGATCGAGCTTGCGCCACAGCGTCGTACGGTCGACGCCGAGGATCTTGGCGGCGCGCGTGCGGCTCCCGCCCGTCGCTTCGAGCACGCGCGCGATGTAGCGCTTCTCCATCTCGTCGAGACTCACGAGCTCCGTGGCCTCGCCGTTGTCGACGGGCAAGCCCGGGGGCGGCTCCGCCGAGCGGAGCCGCGGCGGGAGATCGTCGATGGTCACGACGTCGTGCACGGAGAGCGCGACCGCGCGCTCCATCGCGTTCTCGAGCTCGCGTACGTTGCCCGGCCAGGCGTACGCGAGGAGCCGATCGGCGACGGCCGGACCGAAGGCGCGCGTGGGCTTGCCGGTCTTGTCGGCGGCGCGGACGAGGAAGTGCTGCGCGAGGAGGAGCACGTCGCGCTCGCGCGCGCGGAGCGGCGGGAGCTCGACCTCGATCACGTTGAGGCGGAAGAAGAGGTCTTCGCGGAAGCGACCGCTCTCCACGAGGTTCTCGAGCGACTGATTCGTCGCGGCGATGATGCGCACGTCGAAGGGGATCTCGCGGCTCCCGCCGAGCGGGCGCACGCGGCGCTCTTGGATCGCGCGGAGGAGCTTCACCTGGAGGGTGACGGGGAGCTCGGCGATCTCGTCCAAGAAGAGGACGCCACCGTCGGCCTCGACGAGCATGCCGCGACGCGCCGTGTGCGCGTCGGTGAACGCGCCGCGCTCGTGCCCGAAGAGCTCGCTCTCGAGGAGCGCCTCCGGCAACGCCGCGCAGTTGATGGCTACGAACGGCCCCTTGGCGCGATCGCTCGCACGATGAATCGCGCGGGCCACGATCTCCTTGCCGGTGCCGCTCTCGCCGGTCACGAGCACGGTCGCGTCGTTCTTGGCGACGCGGTCGACGAGCTCGCGAACGCGCTCCATGGCTGCGCTCTCACCCAAGAGCTCGCTCGGGCCGCGCACGCGCGAGAGCTCGCTCGCGAGGCGGCTCACCTCACGACGCAGGCGGCGTCGCTCCACCGCGCGCGCGACCGAGGCGCGGAGGATCTCGAGGTTCACGGGCTTGGAGAGGAAGTCGAAGGCGCCCGCGCGCATCGCCGCGATCGCGGCGTCCATGTCGCCGAAGCCGGTGTGGACCAGCACGGGCAAGTCCGGCCACCGCTCGTTCACGTGAGCGCAGAGCGAGAGCCCGCTCGCCTTGCCGTCGGCGTTGCCGCTCGGCATGCGCAGATCCGTCACGACCGCGTCGAACTCGGCGGCGGCCAGCTTGCCTTCGGCTTCTTTGGCGGAGCGGGCGATCGTCACCTGGGCGCCGCTCGTGGAGAGCCCGTCCGAGAGGAGATCACACATCTCGGCGTCGTCATCGACGACGAGCACACGTGCACTTTGGAGCATGGCGCGAGCTTGGCGCTCACGCGGCCGCGATTCAACGAAGAGACCCGCTTGGGCCCCCTTTCTTACGAAAGCTTCATGCGGCGAGGATGCGGCGGACCCCGCGTAGCGTCGCCTGCACCATGGGTGCGAAGCGGGTCCGGTCGCCACCAATCGCACCCACGTACAGGAGCTGGCCGTGGACCCCGAACGCGGTCGTGCGCAGGCCCTCGACGTCGCGGCGACGCTCCGGCTCGGGCAGGACGGCCGCAACTTCCTCGAAGTCGATCGGCTGAGTGTGCGCGCCGCTCGTTCCGGCGACGAGCAGACCGGCGTCGTCGGAGACCACGAGCGCATCGAACTGGCCCTCGGCGCGGCAGGCGTCGAGCAGGAGAGAAAGGGCTTCGGCCGGCATGGTCGACCGGCGACGGCGACGTTCCTGGTTCATGAGCCGAACGATGGAAGAGGGGCTGTCGGAGGGCCAAGTGAATGGCGGAGAGAAGAGCAAACGGGGGAACAGGGAACAGGCAACGGGCAATGGGGAATTGGGATGGGGGAGAGAGAGAGAACAAACGGGGGAACAGGGAACAGGCCACGGGCAATTGGGAGAGAGAGCGGTGGCCGAGTGCCTGCCTCGTTGCCTGCGTTCCCTGTTTCTCTTTTCTCTGGAAAATTGCGTCATTACCGGAAGTCGGGTGCTCGGCTGCCGCATGCGGCAAGCGACGGGCTGGCGCGCTGGGTGGCCACTTCAATGGATCCAGCCACTTGCGAGTGGTACGTGCCGTGCACTCCGTCTCTCCGTCGCCGCCGTCAGCCACGGTGGCTCCAAGAGAGGAACGGGGACATGTCTCACGCTCGCCGCGCTACGAACGCCCAACCGCAGGTTGCCTCGAACTATCCGCAGCAGCCGCAGCACATGGCGTCCGGATACCCCGCTCCGTACGGCGCGCCGCAGGGTTACGGCTACCCGCAACAGCAGCAGCAGTACCCGCAGCAAGGCTACCCGCAGCAGCAGTATCCGCAGCAGGGTTACCCCCAGCAGCAGTACCCGCAGCAGCACGGCTACCCGCAGCAGTCGGGCTATCCCCAGCCGTACCCGCAGCACGCGTCGAGCTACCCGGCGCCGCAGCAGTACCCGCAGCAGGGCTACCCGCAGCAGTCGGGCTATCCCCAGCCCTACGCGCAGGCGCCTCAGATGATGCCCCAAGAGGAGGTGCTCGAGAGCGGCGTGCACCCGGCTGACCTCGAGGGCCGCACGATCGTCCGTCCCTCCTTCGGCGCGCACCCGCCCGTCGCCAAGGCTGCCCCCGCGCCCGCTCCGGCCGGCAACGCGTCGCACAACGACACGGTCATCGCGGTCTCTCCGTTCGCGGATCCGTTCGCCGCCGCCCGCCTCCAGAAGAAGTCGGATCCGCCGCCGGCGGACCTCGCCGAGACGCGCGTCCAGACCAACGGAAACGCCGCTCGCAGCAACCTCGCGTATGCCCCCACCGCGGCGCACCCGATGATGACCGCGGATGCGCAGACCTACGGCTACGCGCCGTCGGTCGCGCCGCAAGCGCCCGCGCCGCAGCCGCAACAGCCGGCTCCCGCCGCGCGCACGTCGGTGCCTTCGCCGCGTCCCGGCTCGATCTCCGTTCAGCCGAAGCCCGAGCCCAAGGCCGAGCCCAAGGCCGCCGCGCAAGTGTCCAAGCCCGCCGCCGAAGGCCCCGGCCTCCGTCTCGGCGTGCGCGGCGTCGGCTCGGTCGATCTCAGCAAGATGAACCAGCACGCGGGCCGCTTCGGCTCGGGCATGGTGCCGGTCCTCGGCATCGCGGCCGTCGTCGTCGCCACGCTCTTCGACGTGCTCTTCCTCAAGCTTCCGATCGGCGGCAGCTTCATCGGCAAGCTCTGGTACTTCACGACGGCGATCTCGTTCGCCGCGTTCGGCTACGGCTCGGCGCTCATGACCCGCGCCGGCAAGGGCATGGTCATCACGACCGCGATCGTCGTCGCCGTTCTCTACGGCGCCGCCGACATCGGCGTGGAGGCAGTGCTCGAGGGCGCCACGGTCGGCAGCGCGCTCTTCCTCGCCATCCAAGGCGTGGTCATCGCGCTCGTCGTCGGCATCGGCGCTTCGCTGAAGGGCTTCGCGCAGCGTCCCTGAGCGAGCGCCCGCCTCACGTCTCGACGGTCACCACCGTCTTCACCGACGCGGCGATGAAGCAGCCTCGGTGGGCAGATTCGTGAAGCTTCCTTAGCGCCTCCGCATCGACTCGAACGCCTTCTCCGAAGGTGACCTTAGGCCGGAGCGTCGTCCTCGTGACGGCGAGCCGGCCTTCTTCATTTTTCTCGAGCACGCCTTCGGCGTCGTCGTCGTAGTGATCGACCGCGATGCCTTTCTTCGCGCAGATCGCGAGGAAGGTCAGCATGTGGCAGCTCGACAGCGCGCCCACGAGCACCTCCTCGGGGTTCGCGAGCGCAGCATCACCACCGAACGCAGGCGCAGAGGAGGCCGCGAGCGTCAGGCCACCGGGGAAGATGACCTCGTGCGCGCGAGAGAACGTCTCGTACGAGAAAGGGGTGTCGCTCGGACGGCGCGACCAACGAACCGAGGCTCGATGTGAGGACATGCGCAGACGGTAGCGCCGCTGCGCAGGGGCGTCATGGTCGCGGTGACCGACGTCAGCTCAGCCTGCGGCCTGCTCGGGCTCTCCCTCGACGACGTCGGCGATGTCGGCTGCGTCGGGCGCGACCTCGTCGATCGCACGCTCGTGGCTCGGCGGCGCGACCGTCGTCGGACCTTCGATGACGATGCGACCCCCGAGCCTGTAGCCGGTGCGCGTGGTCACGATGCGCGAGAGGCCCATCGAACGGAGCGTCGCGATCGCGACGCGAAGGCGGATGCGACCGGCGTTGCGCACGAGCTTCTCTCCCGGCCAACCGGCGGCGATGAGCTCGGGCGTCGCGAGCCCTTGGCCGTCGAGCGAGCTCTGGGTCAGCGCCCAAAGAATGCGGGCGACGGGCTTGCGCCGCGAGAGGTCCACCCGCAGGTCACCGAGCTGGAACGAGGTCCCACGAGCGCCGATGATGATCGGTGACGTGTCGGGCTCCCCAAGCTCCAGATCGCGGGCGGTGGCTTCGTCGATGGCGTTCATGTCATCAAGGGTGAGCAACCGATGTGCCTCGCGAGGGAGACACTCTAAGCCTGTGAAATTTATAAAAACCGCTTCTGGTGGGGAGGGGGTAGGTACCCCACCTTCATCCACCCCCAGGTACGGTTAATCCCCCTGGTCTTCGGCGATCCAAGCGGGCGCGCGGGCAGGCGGTCCCGGCGCGGCGGGAGCGCGGATCAGGTTTCGACCGCGCGCGCGATGCGCGACACGGCCTCGATGAGGAGCGCCTCGCTCGTCGCGAAGTTGAGCCGCGCGAAGCCCTCGCCACCGGTGCCGAACGTCGGGCCCGGCGAGAGCGCGAGGCGTCCGCGCTCCAAGATGCGCTTCGCCGGATCGGCGCCCAGCCGGAGCTCGCGGAAGTCGAGCCAGGCGAGGTATCCGGCGTCGGGCGCGCGATAGCGAACGCCCGCGACGCGCGTCGCGAGGAGCGCCCCTAGGCGCGCGCGGTTGCGATCGAGGTGCGCCCGCGCGGCGTCGAGCCACGTCTCGCCTTCGAGGAAAGCGGCCTTGGTCGCAAGCACCCCGAAGTGCCCCGCGTGGTACGGGAGCTCGGGCGGCAAGCGCGCGAGGACGGTGCGCGTCTCGTCGTGCACGGCGAGCATCACCGCGGCCTTGAGCCCGGCGAGGTTCCACGCCTTCGACGCGCTCTGGAGCACGATCCCGCGCCGGGCGGCCGCGTCGCCGAGCGACACGAACGGGCGATGCGTCGCGCCCTCAAGCGTGAGCGGCGCGTGGATCTCGTCGGCGATGACGAGGACCCCGTGCGCATCGGCGAGCTCGGCGAGCGCGGTGAGCGAAGCCGCGTCGTGGACGGTGCCGGTGGGGTTGTGCGGAGAGCAGAGCACGTGGACACGCGCGCCCGCCGCGTACGCACGGCGAATGGCGTCGAGGTCGAGCACGAAGCGCTCGCCGTGGCGAACGAGCGGCGCCTCGAGCAGCTTTCGCTTGAGCGTGCGCACCGTGCCCGCGAACGGCGGGTACACCGGCGGATCGATCACCACCGGATCGCCCGGCTCCGTCGATACGTGCAGAATCTCCGTAATGGCCGTGACCACGTCGGGCGCCACCTTCACGTCGCGCGGAGCGAACGCGTAGCCGTAGCGCCGCTCCGAGAAGGCGAGGAACGCTTCGCCGACGCCTTCCGGGTACGCGTACCCGGTGTCGTCGGCCTCGAGGGCCTCGGACAAGACGCGCTTGATGGGCTCCGCGAGCGGGAGGTCCATCTCGGCCACCCACGCCGGCAAGACGTCGCTCGGGTAGTGGCGCCACTTGGCGCTCTTTCGGCTGCGAAGCTCGCGCTCGGTCACCGCGTCGAACCGGGCGAGGAGGGTCTCTCGGGTCTCCACGGCGCGGGAGCTTAGCGTGGGCAGGCATGGGCGGCGCGGGTTGGTTTCGTCGGAGCTGGATTTGATCGCCTGCCACTGTTCGTCGCGGCGATTGTGCGGGCGCTGAGACAGCAGCGGCGCACAGTCGAAACGTCCGCGAGACGTGTCGAGGCGCCCGCAAGTTGGCAGAGTCGCTCGCGATGACGAGGTTCTGGTCGGCGGTCGTTCTCCCGGTTGCCTTCGCGTCGATGCTCGGGACCTTCGGCTGCAGCGCCTCGCGCGGCGCCGACGACGGCGCGGTCGCCGAGTCGGCGGCGCTCACCGGAACGGCGAGTGCGGGGAGCGGTGCGGTCACCACCGGCGCGGTTCGCCTGCGCACCGGACCTTCGGTCAGCGCTTCGATCGTTCGCCTCCTTCCGAGCGGCACCAGCGTGACGCTCGTCGATGGGGCGCCGGACGGCGGCTTCTACCGCGTCCGCACCGACGACGGGACCGAGGGCTTCTGCTTCGGCGGATTCCTCGCGCTCACCGAAGCCGCGGCCGCCGCGGCGGGTGGCCAGATCGGCGAGGCCACCGGCGAGACGTACCACGCGCACGGCACCGGCTATTACCCGGACAACTCCGCGCTCGAGGGCGGCTTCCGCGATCGCCAAGGCGCCCCGCTCCACACGTTGCAGGACTACCTCGCCGGCAACGCGCCCTACGTCTCGGTTGCGATGGACAAGAACGCCTTTCCGTACGGCCAGAAGCTCCGCATCCCCGAGCTCGAGGCCGCGCACGGCGGCCAGCCGATCGAGTTCCGCGTGGTCGACACCGGCGGGGCGTTCACGGGCAAGGGCCACTCGCGCATCGACATCTGCACGGCCAACCACGCAGCATCGCTCGATCCGGTGGTCAACGGACCGCTCACGCTCGTCGTCGTCGACTGACGGCCGCTTGCGCTAGCGGCGGAGTCGGCGGAGCCCTATCTTCCGCGGCATGATTCCGCGCGCCGAGCTCGCTCGCATCCTGAAAGCGTTGGCGTTCGCCGCCGAGAAGCACCGCGATCAGCGGCGCAAGGACGAGGGGGCATCGCCGTACATCAATCACCCGATCGCGCTCGCCGATGTGCTCGTCAACGAGGGCGGCGTGACCGAGACCACGGTCATCTGCGCGGCGCTCCTCCACGACACCGTCGAAGACACGGACGCCACGCCCGAGGAGCTCGAGGCGGCGTTCGGTCCCGAGATTCGCGGCATCGTGATGGAGGTCACCGACGACAAGTCGCTCGAGAAGGCGGAGCGAAAGCGACTCCAGATCGAGCACGCGGCCACGATCTCGCGCGAGGCCAAGCTGGTGAAGCTCGCCGACAAGATCTGCAACGTGCGCGACATCATCAGCGCTCCGCCCGCGGGCTGGTCGCTCGAGCGAAAGCGCGAGTACTTCGACTGGACGCGATCGGTCGTCGATCGCCTGCGCGGCGTGAGCCCCGCCCTCGAAGCGATCTTCGACGCGGCGTACGACAAGAAGCCGTAGCCGCGTCGTCTCGTTACGCCGCGACTACTTGCAGCCGCCGGTGCCCGGCGCAGGCGCGGCGGGCAGGCTCGTATCGGGCTTCTGGAAGTCGAACATGTCGAGGAGGGCGTCGGTGTTGGCGTCGCGCGCCGTGAGGGCACCGAGGTCCCAGCGGGCCTCGATGAAGCGGAGGATCGACGTGTGCTCGTGCGTCTCGTGCGACACGAAGTGCCGCTTGGCGAACGGCGAGACGACGAGGAGCGGGATGCGGAAGCCGAGCTGGTTGAACTCGGTCTGATCGTCGCTCGGGATGCAGGCCTTGGGCGGGTTCACGTGATCGAACTGTCCGCCCGACTCGTCCCAGGTGATGAACAGAACGGTGCTGCCCCAAGCCGGGCCCTTGGTGACGGCGTCGTAGATCGACTTGGTCCACGCCTCGCCCTTCTGCACGTCGGCCGGCGGGTGCTCGTCGTCGATGTTCGCCTTGGAGTCGACGAAGGACACGGCGGGGAGCGTGCCCTTGGACGCGGCGTCGAGGAACGCATTCACCGAGCTCACGCCCTTGTGGTTGGACTCCCAACCGAGCGTTCCCTCGAGCGGCTCCTCGGACGTGTAGACGCCCCAGCTCACGCCCTTCTCGTCGAGGGCGTCGAAGATGCTGCGCGCCGTCTTGGGCGGAAAGCCGTCGGTGCCGGTGTTCTTGATGCCGTACGAGCTCCCCAGGAGGAGATAGTTGCGGTTTGCATACGTTCCCGACATCACCGACGAGAAGTTGTGGTCGGCGATCGCGTACGTCTTGGCGAGGAAGTAATAGAACGGGAGATCCGACTCCTCGAAGTAGCCGAGGGCGAAGTGGCCGTCGGAGCTCGTGCCGGTGCCCGCGCTCTTGGCGAAGCCGTCCATGGCTCCGTTGTTCCACTGCGCGTGCATCGCGGTCCACTGGTGCGGCGGATCGAGCGGGTAGCAGGTGCTCGTGAGGTGACTGGGCTTCACCTCGGCGCCGCTCGGATCGAGGTTCGAGTACGAGTCCGGCCAGGGCGCCACGTCGGGCTGTCCGAAGCGCGAGAGCGACCCGAAGTACTGATCGAAGGAGCGGTTCTCACGCATCACGATGACTACGTGCTCGACCGGCGTCGCGACGGGGCCGGTGGTGCCGAGCGTCTCGGCCACCGTGGCGCCGGCCTTGTACGCGCACGCGGCGCGCTGGGCAGCGGTGTCGACGGGCGTCGCGTCGACGCCGGCGTCGCCGCCGGAGGGAGCCGCCGCGTTGCTCGAAGAGCTCGAGCACGCGCCGAGGAGGGCGGTGGTGAACAGCGAAAGGACCGAGGGCGCGAGCCAAGCAATGTGACGCATCGCCTCTCTTCCTAGCAGAGCCCCGCGCGCGAGGCGATGGCGGGGCGGGTGTGCTTGGAGGCGCGCGCGGGCCGGGGCTCAGGCGAGCTCGCGCGCGAGCTCGGTGAGGATCCCCAGATCGGCGAATCGATCGGCGGCGATCACGCTCGAATCGCTCGCGCCGCTCAGGCTCGCGCGGAATCGCTCGGCGGCATGGGCGAGCCGGAGGAGGCCGAGGCCGTGAAGCTCGGCGGCCGTCCGCGCCGCGCGCGCGTCGAACGATCGCGGCAGGCTCGCCAGGCCCACGTGCGCGACCTCTCCGACGAGGGTCTCGAGCCGCGTCAGCGCGCCGCCGATCGCATCCTCGCGCCCGCGCTCCACGATCGGCGCGGCAGAGTGCGCGGCCGGGCTCGCCGCCAGATCGGGCACGACGACGGCGTCTTTGGTGGCGAGCGCGAGGGGCTCGAGGACGAGGCCGTGGCTCGTGCGCCGCACCGGGCCCGCTGCGAAGCGAAGCCCGGACTCGGCGGCGGCGGCGACCGCGTCGACGAGGTGGGGCGCCACGGTCTTGTGCTCGCGCTCGAGGTACATCGTGGCCCCGGCCTCGTCGCGCACGCGGACGATCACCCTCTGCTCGGCGGGCACGTACGCCACCGCGTCGACGCCTGCGATCGCGATCACGTGAAAACCCTCGCCGAGGACGCGCGGCCGGAGCATCCGCGGCGCGGCGGCCTTGAGGTGCGCCTCGAGCTCGCCGAAGTCGCGCGCGAGGAGCGGCGCGGGCAGGTGATCCCAATCGCCGCGCTGCGGCGTCACCGAGGTGTGGCTCTTGTTCTGGCCGAAGAGCACGAGGCCGTTGGCGCGCCGCTTGGCAGCGCGCGTCACGACTTGTCCGTGACCGAGCGCCGTCAGCGTGACGCCCGGGAGCGCGAGTCGGCGCGCGAGCTCGGGTCCGCTCGGCGGTGGCGACGCCTCGCTCGTGAAGTCCCAGCGACGCTCCCACACCAGCACGTCGCCGGAGTCGGCGTCGGCGAGGAAGACTTCGGCCTCGCGCGCGGTCTCGTCGGCCTCGAGGCGCGCGCCGAGCGAGACGAGCCGCAAGTGATCGAGCGGCGTCTCGCGCGGTTGCCCCTCGCCCAGCACGAAACGCGGCGGGAGCTCGGCGTCGCTCGCTCGCGCGGCGCGCCGTCGCGCAAAGATCTCCACCAAGAGGCGCGCCCCGAGCTTCTCGTCGTAGCGCGCGCTCCTCGTTTGGTATGCGGCGACGTTGCGCTCGATCGCCTCGAGCGTATCGAGCGGCCAGACGAGCTTCTCGCGCTCGAGCGCGGCGCGCGCCTCCGCGAAGCGCGTGGCCATCGCCGGGGGCGCATGCGAGTACCCGAGGCGGAGGACCTCGATCGCGATCGAGCGGGCGGCGTCGAGCGCCTCGGCGGCGTCGCCTGCGGCTGCGTCGCGACCTTTGCCGAGCGATACCGTGCGCGCGGCGTCGAGCGCTCCGGCGCGGCTCGCTTCGCGGAAGGCCCACACCGCGAGGGGCACGTGCTCGCATGCGGTACCCACGACGCAGTCGCAGCGCGCGTACGCGAGATCGTTCGGCACGTGGAAGCGCACCGTGCACGAGGGGAGGCGAGCCGTCGGCGTGCGATCGCTCGCGCTCCAAGGAACCACGGTCACGACGAGCCCCGCGCGCGCAGTGGCGGTCGCGCGATCGAGCGTCCGCTTGCCCACGAACGTGAGGAGCGAGTCGTCACTCAGATCCGCCGGGCTCCACGGCGTCGCGGCCGGATCGGTCGCGGCGGCCTTCGCGACGTCGTCGCCTCCGCGCGCCCATGCCGGATAGGCGAGCGCGGTCGCGACGCGGTGGCGACACACGGTGACCGCGCCGCACGTGCACGGGCAGTCACGGAGCGCCTTCTTGGGGACGAGCTTGGCGACGACGTTGCCTTCGAACGTTCCGGTGACGGTGCCGCTGTCGTCGATCGCCAGCGCCGGGCCCTTGCCCTCGGCGATCTCGCGCTGCGCGCGCTTCACGAGGCCCACGTTGGCGAGCGCCGCCACGGCCTCGGGCGTGAGCGCGAGCAAGTCCTCGCGGATCATCGCCGCACCTTCTCGGCGATGAACGACACGAGCTCGCCCGGGGTCATCGCGCCGACGTGCGCGCCCGCTTCGACCAAGCGCGCCGCGAGATCGCGGTCGTAGACGGGGGCTGCTTCATCGTCGAGCGCGGCGAGCCCGAGCACCGTCGCGCCCGCCTCGCACAGCGAGCGCACTTGAGCGACGAGGCGCGCCGCCGAGCCGCCCTCGAAGAAGTCCGACACGACCACGAAAATGGTGCGACGCGGGTTCTCCACGAGCGAGGCGCCGTAGGCCACGGCCTTGGCGATGTCGGTGCCGCCGCCGAGCTGCACCTTCATCAAGACCTCGACCGGATCGGTGACGCTGCCGGTGAGATCCACGACCTCGGTGTCGAAGATCGCGAGGTGCGTCTTCACCGACGGAAGGCCCCACAAGCACGCGGCCGTGACCGCGGAGTGGATGACCGAGCCGAGCATGCTGCCGCTCTCGTCGACCAGGATGATGAGCTGCCACTTGTCGAAGTGTCGGCGTACGCGCGAGACGAAGAGCGGCTTGCGAATGCCGATCCGCTTTCGCTCCGGGTCCCAGGTGTCGAGGTTCTTTCGGATGGTGGACTTCGCGTCGAAGTTCTTGGCCATCGCCACGTTCGACCGCCGCCGGTTCTTGGTGCCGTGGAAGACGCGTTTGATCTCGAGAGCGAGCTCTTCGATGAGCTTCTTGACGACCTTGGCCACGAGCTCGCGCGCCATGGCCAAGACCTCGGGCGACATGAGGTGCTTGGTGTGGAGCACCGCGCGGAGGAGCGAGAGGTTGGGCGTGGCGCGGCGGAGGACCTCGGGGCTCGTGACGACCTCGTGGATCTTGTACTTCTCCACGGCGTCGCGCTCGAGGCGCTCCACGGTCTCCTTGGGGAAGAGCCGATGCACCTCGTTGATCCACGCCGGCACGGTGAGCTGCGACGGCCCGAGCCCGGCGCTGCGATCGCTCCCGCGGAGATCGCGCGCGTCGCCTTCCTCGTCGCTGCGATCGTAGAGCCAGGAGAGCGCGGCGTCGGCCGCTGCGTCAGCGTCCGAAAGCGCGCTCCCACCGAGCGCCTCCTCCGCGGAGTCGCCGAGGACCAGACGCCAGCGAACGAGCGCTGCGCTGCGCGGATCGTCTTGGCTCACGGCGCCACCTCCTCATCGGGGAGAAGCCCGTAGCGCGCCGCCCGCGTGCCGAGCGCGCCGTCGAGCTCGGCGCCGCGCACGAGCACGTTCGGAGATGCTTGGAGCTCCAACAAATCGTGGGCGTCGCCCGTTCCGCCGCCGAGCTTGATCACCAGGCGCGCGAGATCGCGCTTCTCCTTGGGCGGGAAGAACGAGAACGCCTGCCGCAGCGCGGGGATCGCCACGAGGAAGTCGTCTTGGCCCATCGCGGTGAGCGCGACGTCGATCGCCGAGACGAGCGCCTCGCTGCCGCGGACCTCCTCACGCGCGACGGCGAAGAGGCCGATCAGGAAGTCGCCCATCGCCTTGGGGTGCGCGGCGCCACGGACCGCGCGCACGGCCTCCTCCTCGTGATTGCTCTCGGGTGCGAGGCTGGCGAGGAGGCCGAGCGCGGCGCCGCGCACGTAGGAGGGCGCGTTGGCGTCGGCGGCGCGCCTCCGCGCGAGCTCGAGCGGGACCTCGGGATCGACGCCGACCTCGGGGCCGAGCTGCCGCACGACGTCGCGCATCGCGGCCACGGCGGACACGTGCCCCACGTTGGCCGGGACATTTGCGCCCACGAGCCCTTCGAAGAGCCACGCCGCGCGCTCGTAGCCCACGCGGAGGACGGCTTTCATTTCGGCCTCGTTGGGCGCTGCGACCAACGTGCCGTGCAAGGTGAGCCCGAGGAGGCGCGAGAGTGCGGTGCCGAGGCGCTCGAGATCGGGCTCCTCGCGAATGCCCTCGTGGACCTTGGCGAGCAGCATCGCGCCGAGGCGCGTGATGCCCGCGCGCGCGGCGTC
Organism: Polyangiaceae bacterium; assembly: GCA_044224815.1. GTDB lineage: Bacteria > Myxococcota_A > Polyangia > Polyangiales > Polyangiaceae > JADJCA01. Next base: position 51,352 of record JBGAJR010000008.1, on the reverse strand, counting down.
GAAGAGCACGTCGGTGAGCTCCGCGGCGCCGTCGGCTCCGTCGGCGCGTCCGAGGAGGCGCGCGAGCGTGGCGCTCTCGAGCGTCGCGCCATACGCCGCGGCTTCGATCAGCGCGGCGTCGGTCTCGATCTTCTGCGTGACCTGCCAGCGCTCTCGGAGATCGGTCGCGCCGCGGCGCAGCGACGGGCCCCGCACGAGCTGAAAATCCGGGATGCCGAGCACGCGGAATCGATGAAGCACGCGGCTCCGGGCTTTGCCGTCCTCGGCCGTCAGATCGGCTTCCGTGGGCGAGGCCGTGCGCTTCAGCACGACGCCGACCTCCTCGAGGGCGGCGTAGGCGTCGGCGACGAGCGGCGGGCGCGGCGTGCCCGGGGCGAGCTTTCCGTAGCGCTCGCCGGAGAACGCCGCGACCATCTCCACGATCAAAGGATCGGTGCCCGGCGCGAGCGGGCCGCGCCGCGTCCACGGCAAGGGCGCACGCGACGCGTCTTTGAGGAGCGCGGACGCGAGGCCGTCGAGCACGTCGACGCGGAGCGGCGCCGCGTGGCCGCGGAGGCGCGTGAGGCCTTCGGTCATGGTGCTCGCGGAGATGAGATCCGCCGACGAGACGCGCTGCTTCTTCTCGCGGAGCCGCGTCGCCACGCGCCGCATCATGTCGGCGGCGCCGGCCGCCGGGCCCTCGCGCCACACGACGTCGTAGAACGCGGGCGAGGGCATCCCGGACTGGTAGCCCGCGAAGGCGTCGAGCCGATGGAACGAATACGGAACGAGGTACGTGCCGACGCGCGCGCCCTCCGGTGAGGGCGGGAGCGTGGGGTAGCTGGCGTCGGCGCTCGGCCAGAGGCGCGCGAGCGCGGGCGCGTGGTAGCCGCCGCACACCACCACGACCGGGCCGCCCTCTTTCATGGCCCACGCGATGAAGCGCGCCATGAACGCCTCGCGCGGCTCGTCGCGCGGGCCGCCCGGTTCCTCGCCGCGGAGCGCGACGAAGTACGCGTCGAGACGGGCCGCGAGCTCGCGCTCGTCGGACGGGCCCTCGAACAAGTGGTCCCACAGCGAGTCGGTGTCTTCGAAGCCGAGCCGCGCGGCGAGCTCGAGCATGCGATCGCTCGCGCGGAGGTGCCGATCCGAGTAGCGATTCTCCACGTCGTGGAACGCGTCGTCGTACGACGGGAGATCCATGAAGAGTGGGCGCGCGCCCACCTCACACGCCGTCGCGAGCGCCACCCACTCCGGCGAGTAGTCGCAGAAGGGCGAGAACGCGCCGCGGCTCCGCTCGCCCTCGGCGCCGCTCATGTAGCTGTAGAGTGCAACTGGTGGCGTGTGGCCGAGCGCGAGCTCGTCCATGCGCTCGTTCATCTCGGCGGGGCCCTCCACGAGCACGAAGCGTGGCTTCGTAGCGCGAATGGTCTCGCGAACCACGCGCGCGCAGGCCGGGCTGTGGTGACGGACGCCGACGATGATCGGAGCTTTGCTCACGGAGGCGATCACCCGGGCAAGCGGTGGCGCGCCTCGAAGTACGCCTTCCAGTGCGGCTTCTGCACCTTGGCGATGCGCTGCTCGAAGTAGCGGCGGAGGCGCGCGAGATCTTCCTTGTCGTCCTTCACCGCGGCTCCGGCCAGGCAGTCCACGAGATCGCTGGGCGTGGCGCGCCCCTCGCCGAGGAAGTGCGCGCGCACGCCGACCGCGTAGGCGACGCTGACGGCCTCGGCGGTGGACATGGCCGTCGTGAGGCGATCCATCGCTTGGCCGCTGTCGTCTTTGCCCTCGCGGAGCTCGCGGAAGGTGGTGACGAGGAGCTCGAGCACGTCGTCGCCGGGCAGCGTGGGCACGCCGGAGCGATCGAGGAGGCGCTTGGTCTCGGTGCGCACGAGCTGCATCTCGACGTCGAAATCGCGGATGGGGAACACCGTCTCGAAGTTGAAGCGGCGCTTCAGCGCGGCGCTCATCTCGTTCACGCCGAGATCGCGCGTGTTGGCGGTGGCCACGACGTTGAAGCCGTCGCGCGCGAAGAGCGTGGTCGCCTCACCCGTGAGCTCGGGCACCGAGAGCACGCGATCAGAGAGCGCGGAGAGGAGCGTGTCTTGCACCTCGAGCGGGCAGCGCGTGATCTCCTCGAAGCGCACGATCGCGCCCTCTTTCATGGCCGTGTAGAGCGGGGAGGGGACGAGCGCGCGCGGCGTGGGCCCCTCGGCCAAGAGGAGCGCGTAGTTCCACGAGTACTTGATCTGATCGTCGGTGGTGCCCGCGCTCCCTTGAATCGTGAGCGTCGAGCGACCGGAGATCGCCGCGGCGAGGAGCTCGGAGAGGAGCGACTTCGCAGTCCCCGGCTCTCCGACCAGCATGAGCCCGCGGTTCGTGGCGAGCGCGACCATCGCGCGCTCGACGAGCGACGGATTACCGACGAACTTCTGCGACACGCGCCGCGCCGGGTCACCGAGGATGAACGCTCGCACCGCGCGCGGCGAGAGCCGCCAGCCCGGCGGCTTGGGCGCGTCGTCACCCTGCGCGAGGCGAGTGAGCTCGTCCTCGTAGATGATCTCGGCGGGCGGTCTCTGGAGCGTGCTCTGCGCGGGCGCGGGAGACGCGGCAGGCGCGGCGGCTTCGGCTTTGCGGGCGGCCATGTTGGGACGCGAGGGTATCAAAAGGGGAGCGTCGCTGTGAGCGCGTAGCCGATGGGATCGGCGGCAGCGGCGGTGGCGCCATGCCGGTCGGCAAACAGCTGCAGACGTTGGAACCGTCCGACGAAGGGACTCCTGATCCGCGCAGGTAAGGTGGACGTCGCGAAGTCGGTCTAACCGTACGCGAAGAAGCGGAAGGCGAACTGAGCGCGAGGTTATGGTCATTGCGGTGTTCAGCTCACGTTCCGCAGACGCCGCACCAGGGACCCCGCAACATCAGGAAAACAACAACGAGCGCGCAGGCGATCGCCGTCATCACGGCGAGCAGCGCGAGGAGGAGGGCGGCCCCGCCGACCCAGGCGCAAAGTGTCTGTGCACACGTGCGGTCACCCTGACGTGCAACGAAGAGGAGATGAGCCGAGCTCAAGCCGGCCGCCGCCGCCACAACGGCAGCGGCAATCCAGATGGTGGCTGCCCAACCAAAGAAGAGGACCGTCAGCGGGGCCAGACTGACGAGCATCGTGAGGCTCGCGAGCGCCAACGCGGCGCCGAGTCGGCGCTCCTGGCGCATCGGATCGGTTGGACGATCTTCGGCCTCGGATACTGGAGCATCGGAGGTTCGGTAGGGATTCGGCATCGGCCACGCGCGATGGAAACGACCGGGAGCGAGACGCCATTCACCCGTCCATCGTCGACGCTCGTTGGTGGCCGTATGACGCCGTCAGCGCAAAAGCTCGTCGCAGGCCTTTCCACCGTTCAGTCGATGCTGCCAGAGCGGGTTGTCGGGCGGGATTTGCTGGGTGGCGAGGGTGATGAAGGCCGCACGCTCGGGCGTGACGCAGACCTGACGCGCGAGATCGGCGAAGGCATTCGCAGCGTGGCCGAGCGGCGTTTCGTTGAAGTAAGCGCGCGCGCCGGCGGGCGGGCGCAGCGTCGCCACGGCGCCGAGCGCGCGGAGCATCGGCGCCCGGAGCGCGGGGCCGGCCTTCCACGCCTTGACGGTGTCTTCGGCGTACACGCTGTTGAGGGACATGAGCCCCATGGTGAACGCGGCGGACCACGCGGGCGGATCACCGCCGAGGAGCGCGAGCCACTCGCTCTTGTTCGCGTCGCGCTGCTCGAAGAGGCGCGCGGTCACGAACGCGACGAGCGCCGGATCACGTGCCGCGAGCAGCGCGCCGGCTAGGCGTCGTCGACGCTCGGGCGCGCGCCGGTCGACGAAGAAGTCGTACAGCGGGCCGTAGCACCGCTCCGCGACGGCGCAGGCGAGCGCCGCGGTCTCCTGCGTGCCGGGGCCGTGCGCCTGACGCGTGATGAGATCCCAGGCGTACTCGAAGCGCGTCAGACCCGGCAGATCGCCGCGGTCGCGACCAAAGACCAAGCTGGCCGCGGCCCGGAGCTTCGGCTCGTCCAAGCTCGCCGCGTACGTCCGGTACCAGAGGGACCAGGCCGACTCGAGCTCGGGCGAGCCGTAACGGGGATAGCCGTCGTCGTCGATGAAGCTCTTGGCGCGGAGGATCTCGCCCTGCGCGACGCTCCGCGCGGGCTCGGCGAGGCGCGGGTAGGCGAACACGAAGCTCGTGGCGTTACGCGCGGCCTCGGCTTGATCGAGCGGGCCGGCCAAAAAGAGCGTGTACGCGTTGAGCTCTCCGGGGCCCACGCTCGCCGGGGCTCGCCCGGCGAAGCGGCGACCGAGCGTCTCGTGGAAGAGCAGCGTCTGGGCCGCGCGGAGCTCGATCGCTCCGTAGAGCCCGTCCGGCTTCACGTGGAACGTGAGCCGGCCGTCGTTCAGGGAGAGCTCGACGTCCCGGTCTGGCCCGCCCGCGACCCGCTTGCCCGCGAGCGCGTCGTAGCGGAGCTCGACCCGCTGCACCGTGGCCCAGAGTGAGCGAGCGTCGGCCGCCATCGCGAGCGAGGTCCACGGCGGGCAGCTCCGCTTGCAGGACTCGGGCGACTGCGGATTCAGCTTCGAGACATCGCGCGCGAGGTCCTCGATGATCTCGGCGACCCGCGCCCCGGCGAGCGGGTTGCCCTCGACGAGCGCTGCATCGACGCGGACGTCGACCGGGTGTCCGATTTCTCGCGCGAGCACGTCGAGCGCGGCGCGTACGCGCGCCCGATCCGCGCTTCCATTGCCGACGTCCGCGGCGGAGCGTGAGCCGCCCGAGCTACTGGAGCACGCCGCCAAGAGTCCGACGGCCAACAGGCTGACACGTTGCCAAACGCTTCTTCCCATCATCGCCTTTGCCTCGCGGTTTCACAGCGTGTGGCGATCCTCCGCAAGAGGTCGTCGGACCCCTCCGTGGCCGTGCCGGCCGCTCCGCACAAATCCCGCTGCATGCGCGCGCAGATTTCTCGATGGCCCGTGTCGCATGCGCCCTCGAGGAGGTGCGCGAGCACGAGGACACGAAGTCGCGGATCGCGGCGCGCCTCGGTCTTCGACCATAGCGTCGCCGTGCGCTCCGCGCTCGCCGCGATCGCCTCGTAGAGATCGAGGTTCGGGCAGGCGTTGCCTGGGCACATGAGGTGGGTCACGAGGAGCGGAACGCCGGGGAGCGCGTCGTCCGAGGCGGCCCACGCAAGCTGCGGCCGTCCGGCCGTCACCCACGCGTCGGCCGCGCGCATCACGAGCGCATCGGTCTCGAGGCCGGGAAGGGGCGGGTCGGTCGCGACGACGCGGGCGAGCGTATCGACGCCGTCGGCGTCGAGTTGCTCGATGACGGCGTTCGCCCACGTGACGAACGCGCTACGAATCGGCGCGTCCGTGCCCGACGGCTCGCGGCGCCATGGATCGGGTGAGCGCATCGCGAGCATCGCGTGAAGGACGCCGCTTCGCGCGGAGGCTCGCAGCGCGCGCGCGGGCTCTCCTGCGCGGTGCGCGCCGCGCTCGTCGACGATCATGAGCGCGCGAACGACCTCGGGCCGGCGCCGTGCTCCGTCCCGCTGTAGCTCACGGAGGCGCCACCACTCGTAGAGGCCGAGCTCTTCGTCGCGTACGTCTCTCGGCGTCGCCGTCGCGTAGCGCGCGTCGAGGCGGCGGTCACGCTCGCGGAGCACGGGCTCGAGGGCGTTCCATCGCGCGCCGACCGGTAGCGCGAGCACGACCGCGCGGCGGGGGAGAACGAGCGCGCGCCCGACGCGAACGGGCTCGTAACGCACCTCGATGTGGTCGACCTCGGCGAGGAGAGACTCGAGCACGAAGTCGTCCGCGCGGCGGGCGCTCGCGAGCTCGCGCGCCAGCGTCTCGAGCTCTCGCGCCACGACCTCGCCGAAGTCGCGTCGCTCCGAGGCGAGCGCGCGGTCGAGCTCGACGTGCATCGGGTGCCCGAAGGCGCGTTCAACCGCCCCGATGGCCGCCGTCAGTCGAGCGTGGGCGGGCTCGAGCAAGCTGTCGCCGCCCTGGCTCACGCGCAGGGTCGTCGTTTGCGAGTCACCTCCGGCGGTGAATGACGCACCACACGCGGCGGTGACGATCGCCGCGAGGACAACGAGCAGGGTTGGCGGGCGACAAGTCGAGATCGGCATCGGCGTCGGCATGGCGCAGAGGTCAGACGTTCGATTGAATCACGTCGTCCAAAACGCTCCGCCAGAATCCTCCGTCGGGCGCGCATCCCACCACCGGCCCGACCATGATCGGCGAGAGCATCGCAGCGCGTCTCTCCGTTTCGCGACTGCGCATCGGGATCGCCATCCTCGCGGGCAGCGACGCGTCGTGCGGCAGCACGGGTGAGTTCCTATCGCCTGACGAGAGCGGTCAGCTGGACGCCGCCGCGGCGGCGAGCGCGGTGGACCCCGACGAGATGGAGCCGTACGAGCGACTCCTCGGCGACGCGATGAAAGGCGACGCGCCTCAGCACAACCGCATAGGCCACAGCTCATCCGCAGTGCGGTGAGCGCGCGCTCGGTTTCGATCGAATTCGTCGGCCGGCTTGTAGCGTGAAAGCTTGGACTGTCGTGCGCTCGCGCGAGTGTCGACGACGGTCGCGGGTGTTGGCCGAGCTCGCCGATGGCAACTGCTGCGAGCCGGTCGACGCGTGACGAGGACACTTGTGCGCGATGGCCGCGGAGGAGCGTTCGAGAATGAAGCAAAAGATGCAGAGGTTGGTTCGGGATCACCGGAGTGTCGTCGGCGCATGTGCGCTCGCGGCGACCGCCTACTTCGCCTCCGAGACGGGCGCCGCGGCTCAGTCCGCCGGCACCGACGTGTTCGACGTCATCCGCTCTTACTCCCCGCGCGCGATCATCGAGCACGACACTTCTCAGGCGCCGGGGTCCGGTGGTTACGGAATGAAGATGACGTACACGCCAGGCCTCTGGACCCAAGGCCCGCCGTCCGAGCCTCAATACGTCGACGACACTTGGGCCTGGGGCATCAACGTCGGGTTGGGTGGTGCCTCGAAGGCCGACCCGACGAAGCCGTACGCCGCGCTCCACTGGGAGTCGAAGTTCTATCAAGGCCCGAACGATCCCGCGTCGCCGCTGACGGAGTTCTTCCTCCATACGATCGACACGCAGGGCGTCGCCCATCGCCCCATCGCGTGGACGGGTCGACACGACGGCAGTTATGGCGACGTCTTTCTCGCCGGCGACGTCGTCTCGATCGCCAACTACCAGCATCGGCCCCGGGTCGCGTTCAAGTTCGGAAAGGGCGACGTGGGCGGGCAGGCCGAGCTCTACGACGGCGTGAAATTCGTCGCCTACAAGAACGCCGTGCCCGTCATGATGCAACAGGGCGCCAGCGGCTCCGGCGTCTTCGCGTTGCCGTACATCGACAGTCGCAACTCGATCGCACTTCCACGTCCCGTCGTCGGCCTCCAATCCATGGCCTACGGCGCCAACACGACGGTCTTCGAAGGCAAGGGACCGGAGGCGGCTGGGGCGAACATGATCATGTCGTGTGGCTCGGGAGCCGCGACCAAGACAGGCCTCGTCGGCATCGACGGCGGAGGCAACTTCATCACGCGTCAGGTGTCGGCCGGCGGTGCCATGTTCTACGACTACAACTCGAGCCTGTATTGGCGCGACAAGTCGTCGGGCGGCTACTCCATCAAGATGGCCGTGCAGAACGGCAAGCTCGGGGTCGGAACGTCGGCGCCGACGCACACACTCGACGTCGCGGGCAACGCGCGCGTCGGCACCCCTTCGCGGCCGACGGGCATCACGCTCTACGACACGGCTACCGGCGCGCCCAATTGCCTCCAGATCACGAATGGGGTCCCGGTGTCGAAACCTGGCGAGTGCTCCTGACCGGCCGCCCGGACGCAAGGCGTTCCCCGGTAGCGCTGAGCTGCGCCGTAGCGACGCATCCTCCAACCGGCGGCGAGCGCGACCCTGCTCAACTCGGTGCGCGCGCAGATCGGCGCGAAGAAGATCTCGTACGTGGGACCCGACAAGAAGCTGGTCGTCGAAAAGCTCGACGCCGACTCCAAGGCGGCCCTGCTCTCCGCGGCGAACTACGTCCTCAAGCAACCGCTCGAGAAGATCGAGACCTTCTCGCTGTCCGCTTCGGGCGTGCGCATCGACCTCGTCAACGAGCTTCCCCACGCGGTGCAAGCGGCTCCGTCCGAGTACACCGTTCGCTGGGAGACCCTCGACAAGGTCATCATCCCGGCCGCGAAGGAGCGCATCCTCGCCAAGAAGTGATCTCCAAGCACCCGTCACGGCCCGACGGCGCCACGCGCCCGTCGGGTCGCGATCATTTTGTCGCGCGCGGTCGCGTGCTTCCGCGGTCCAAAAGCGTGGTCATCGTGTTGCGATTCGCGTGGGCGCGCTTGCCGTTCAGCGCAGGAGGCTCTCGTCGTCCGTGCCGAGCCATCGCCGTTGCAGGCGCTCGAGCGTGCCGTCCTCGACGCGCTTCAGGAGCGCGCCGTCGAGAACCTCGGCGAACGGTGCATCCTTGCGCATCGCGAACCCGTAGAGCTGGGGCTGGTAGCCGAAGCGCGAAATCACGAGGTCGACGTCAGGGTGCGTTCGTGCGTGGAAGAGAAGCTGCGTCTTGTCGTAGCGGAGCGATCTGACCCAGCTTGCGCCGCCATTCGTCGTTCATGTCCGCATCTGGGGCGCGGATGCGCTCCCGAGCTCATTGCCGTCGGCTTCCTCGAGTAGGTCAGTCGAGCACGGCGGACACGACCGGGCCAGGCGCCATCGCGTCGTCGTCGTCGATCGGCACGAGCAGCACGCTCCGCTGGGCGCGCGCGACGACCATGGTCGCCACGCTCGGGCTCAGCCAGCGTCGCAGCCACGTTCGCGAGCGCACTCCGACCGCGATGACCCGAGCCGCCTCGAGGCGCGCCGCGGCGAGGACGGCGGCCGCGGTGTTCGGAAGCCGCACGCTGAGGCCTTGGCAGTCGCGCCCCAGGGCGAGGGTCACGGCCTCGACTTGGGCCAGCGACGCGCGGGCGTCTGCCTCACCGTTGTGCACGAGAGTGAGGCGGCGGCGCAGGGAAGAGGCCAATCGGCGCGCGTGATGGACCACGGGCAAGCGCGGGTCGCTCAAGTCGGTCGCCGCGACGACGCCTCCTTCCTTCGGGCTCGACGCGGAGACGATGAGCAAGGGGACGCCCGTGGATCGCGCGAGCTGGACGATCGCGCGGCCGCTCGTCGTCAGGGGCCGCGCGATCATCGCCAGGTTCGGCGGCGTCTCGGTCATCGCGTGCTCGAGCGTGGACAGAAGGTCGCCGACCGTGAACGCGTACTCGATCGACACGTCGATGCCCGAGAGCGCCTCGTCGCAGCGCGAGCGAACGACGTCGAGATCGAACGCCGTCGTGCGCGACATCGAGGTGCCCGGGAAGCCCATGAGCATGTGGGGGTCGACGTGGATGGGCGTCACGTGGAGGATCCGGAGGCGCGCGCCGAGGCTGGACGCGAGCGCGCCGGCCTCGCGGACGGTGTCGCGCTCGAACGCCAGCCCTTCGAGGCCGAGAACGATGTCGTCGTCGCCAGACATGGTCACGGCTCCTCTTCGTCGTGGAGCGTCCATGCCGCGTCGCGCCCGACCAGCCCCGGCTGACCGGCGTAGCGCAGGAAACCGCGCCGAACCATCGTGTCGACGATGGACTCCGCGAACATCAAAGAGCAGCGAAGCCGCTCGGCCAGCGCGTTTCGGAACGCGGTGAGGCCGGAGGTGTAGCCGACCCGGTTGGGGCGCGGCACGGTGCGCCGGAAAAGATCGACGACGAGCTCCAAGTCGACGTCTTCCGGCGTGGGGCCACTCGAACCCGCGCTCGCGGGCAGACGGTTGATGAAGGCAATTGGCACGGGCTCCTCCTCCTCTCTCTTGACGCTTCAAACTAGCGCCCGCGTTGGAGCCCAACCATGACGAAAAATCGGCGGACTACGTCGATGAAACCGACGGTTGCGTGGTTCGTAGAGGAGTGAGCTCGAGCGACTGGAGGACGTCGGCGGTGGCCATGCTGTCGCGGAGCGGGAGGACGGTGCCCTTCTCGCGGGTCTCGACGATGCGATCGAGATCGAGCTCGGCGATCACCATCGACTCCTGATTCGGTACGCCTTCGGCGACGATGCCGTCGCGGGCGAACGCGAAGTCGCTCGGCGAGTAAATGGCGGCCTGACCCCAATTCAGCGAGACGGCCGGCACCTGCGGCAAGCTGCCCACGGTGCATGAATGAATCACGTACATCTGATTCTCGATCGCGCGAGCTTGGGCGCAGTAGCGGACCCGCAGGTAGCCATGGCGGTCATCGGTACAGCTGGGCACGACGAGGATGTACGCGCCGGCGCGCGCGGCGGCGCGCGCGAGCTCCGGGAACTCGACGTCGTAGCAGATCGTGATGGCCACCTTGCCGAAGTCGGTGTCGAAGACGCGGAACTTCTTGTGAGGAGAGACGAGCCACTCCTCCTTCTCGAAGCGCGTCATGTGGAGCTTCCCCTGCACCTCGTACTCGCCCGTCGGCGCGTAGAAGTAGCACTCGTTGTAGACCGTCTCCTGGTCGGGAGGGTCAACGGCGGGGACGGTGCCGCCGACGATGTAGAGTCCGCACTCCTTCGCGAGGCGAGAGAACACACCGACGATGCGCGGCTCGAGAGAAGCGAGCTTCCGCACCTGCTGCGCAATGGGCAACCTCGTCCCCGTGACGGTCAGCAGCTGACACGTGAAGTACTCCGGGAATACGAGGAGCCGACAGCCGTAGTCGGCGGCCGTGTGGACGAGCGCGTCGACCTGCTCTTCGAATTGCTCGAAGCTCGTGACTGGACGAATGAAGTACTGGAGGGATGCAACGCGAATTCGTGAGACCAACGGTCACTCCTTCCTCGACTAGACGTCCTTCTTGTCCGCCTCGGATTGGTAGCGGATCGAGTAGAGGTCGCGCCGACGGTCGCTCAGGTTCTGCGTGGCGCCCGTGTATCTATGGCGTCGGAGCAGCTCGACGTCGAGATCGAACGCCACGACGCCTTCGACGTTGGCGGTCGCCTGAGCCGCGATGCCGTCACGGCTGAACTGCAGATCGCACGGGGTGAAGATGGCCGACTGTGAGAAGTGGGTGTCGGCATTGTCGACGAACGGCAGATTGCCGGTGGACCCGGCGAGCGCCACGTAGACGTCGTTCTCGATCGCGCGAGCTTGTGCGCAGTAGCGCGTGCGCAGGTACGCATCCTCGTTCGCGGAGCTGAACGGTACGAGCAAGAGCTGCGCGCCCTTCTTCGCTGCGATTCGACCCAGCTCGGGAAACTGAATGTCGTACGACATGAGGATCGCGATGCGCGCGCGGTCGGTGTCGAAGACGTGAAGGTCTTGCCCGGGCTGAACGCCCCACCATCGTCGATCGGACGGAGAGACGTGGAGCTGCGTCTGCCGCGACACGTGGCCGTCTCGATGGAAGAGATGCGCGACGTTGAAGAGGCGCCCTTGCTCCACCACGAAGTGAGATCCGGCCAAGATGTTCACGTCGTACTTGATGGCCAGCTTCCCGAAGAGCGTCACGTAGCGCGCCGTGAATTGGTCGAGGCTTCTCGCCGCCAACCCCGGGCGCATCGGCTCCGCCATGGAGAGGAGCTGCAACGTGAGGCGCTCGGGGAAGACCAGAAAGTCGCAGCCGTTCTCGGTGCCGGCGTCGACGAAGTACTCGCACTGGCGCGCGAACTGCTCGAACGACTCGATCGCGCGCATGCCGTACTGCACGACCGCTATGCGAACGATCTCGACGGCGCGTAGCGCGCGTCGGTTGTCGCTGCGATAGTCGTAGTTCGTCCACTCGAGGAACGTGGCGTACCCCTGGGACTCGCCGTCGCTCGGCAGGTAGCCAGGGATGAGGCGGCGCAACACGAAGCCGTTGGCGAGCTGCGCGGTCAGCACAGGATCGAACAGCTCCTTGGACACCACGCGCTCGACGTACTCGTCCGCACTCATACTTGCGGCGACAGCGCCATATCCGGGAATGCGCCCCCCGATGATGATCCGAGCGAGGTTCATCTCGCGAGCGACCTCTTTGCGCGCGGCGTAGAGGCGCCTCGCGAGGCGAAGCCCGCGCTGCGCGGGATCGACCATGATCTCGATCCCGTAGAGCGTGTCGCCCTTCGGGTCGTGATTGCGGATGTATCCACCGTCGGAGATCTCGCCCCAGTTGTGCCACTCGTTGTGCAGATCGAACGTGACGACCAGGCTGGCCGACGAAGCCACGATCGCGCCGTCCAACTCCACGCAGATCTGGCCCGCGGGGAACGTTCGAATCTGGCTCTCGAACTGCTCTCGCAGCCACGGCTTCATCCCCGGGAAGCAGCGCAGCTGTAGCGCCGTCACGGCTTCGTAGTCGGCGCTGGTGAGGTTCCGGATGAGCAGCCGTCGACCCTCGAGGTCGGGAGACGACGGTTGACGTTCTCGATTCGTCACGGTGGCGACCTCCTTCCACACACCGTAGCCCCGATGCGCGCCCTCCACGGAGTGAAACGCATGCAGTGCTCACGGGAGGATGTTCGCCCCGACGACGATTCGGCATCCTGGTCCCATGCCCGCCGCCATCATCGCCGAGCACTTGAACTACCAGCACCTGCTCGACTTCTGGTTCGTCGCTCGGGAGGGGGGCATCGCGCGCGCGGCGACGCGTCTCAAGCTCACCCACTCGACGATCAGCACCCAGCTCAAGGCGCTCGAGCGTTTCTTCGACGCGCCGCTCTTTCGGCGTCAGGGGCGCGTCCTCGTCCTCACCCCGTTCGGGACGCAGGTGTTGGGCTACGCCGACGAGATCTTCCGGGTCGGCGGCGAGCTCATCGACATGGCGCGGGGAGGGCGCGTGGGCAACCGCGCACCGTTGCGGGTAGGTGCCGCAGGGACGTTGCCCAAGAGCCTCGTGTACAAGCTCGTCGAGCCTGGCCTGGACGATGCTCGAGGGCTGGTGATGCGGCAGGACCCACCAGAGCTCTTGTTGGAGGAGCTCGCGGCGGGGCGACTGCACCTCGTCATCGCCAACACGCCGCCGACCGGCGCCAGTCGAGCGCCGCTCCACACCCATGTTCTCGGCGCGTCGAGGCTCCTCCTCTACGGGAGCGCTCGTCTCGCGCGTAAATGGCGGCCGAGGTTCCCGAGACAGCTCGACGGTGTCCCGGTCCTCTTGCCCCGACATGGCGGCAGTCTGCGGCTCCTGCTCGAGCAGTGGTTCGCGGAGCGCTCCGCTCGCGTGGTGGTCCGCGGCGAGTTCGACGACGCAGCGCTCATGCGCGTATTCGGCCTGAATGGCCGTGGGCTCTTCCCCGTCCGCACCGCGTTGCGCGCAGAGATCGAGGAACGCGGCGGCGTCGAGCTCGTGGGCCGGCTCGAAGGGATTCAGGAGACCTACTACGCGGTCACGACGGAGCGTCGAATTCGGGACGCCGCCGTTCGCGCCATCGTCGAGCGCGCCCGAAGCGGCATGGTCGCCTCGTGAGCGACCGACGGTCGCGGGCACGTCGAAAAATTGTCCGGCGCGTCCGGCTCAGCGATGGGGCGGGTCAGGGCGTCACGAGCATTCGCGCGACGAGCGCACCGCCGACGGCGGCGCCCAGCGCTGCGGCGATCGCGACGACGACCGCGAGCGCGAGCATGCGATGAGCGCTGCTGGGCCCGGGGGGTGGGCTCACGTCGCCGTTCGCACCCTGGGGTGGACTCGGGGCCCCGGGGCGCGCCACGACGGTCTTCGCCTCCGCAGTGAAGCTTGCGCGCGACACGCGCGCGGTTTGGGCACGCGCCGCCATGAGCGCCTCGGCCCGTGCGACGATCGAAAGATCGCGCGCAAGGTCGTGGGCCGCGGTCGATTGCACCCAAGCTCCGACCTCCGACGCCGAAGCGCCGCGGTACGACGTCTCCAGGCTCTGCGCCATCGCCTCGGCCGTCGCGAACCGCTTCGCGGGATCGCGCTCGAGCCCGCGCATCACCACCTCCGAGAGCGCTTCTAGGTCATGGCGGTTGCGCGCCGCCCTCATCCGCTCGTCCTCGTCGAAGATCGCGGTCGGAGAGCGAATCTGGGCGTCGAGCGCCTCGCGAAGGGTCTCGAGCGGAGTCGGGCGGTGGAACAAGCGGCGCCCCGTGATCAGCTCCCAGAGGACGATGCTCGCGGCAAAGACGTCACTTTGCCGCGTGGCCTCTCCGCCCGATAGCTGCTCGGGCGACGCATACGCCAGCTTTCCTTTGAACTCGCCCGAGCGCGTGTCGCTCAAGCGGCCGACCGCGCGCGCCACTCCGAAGTCGATGACACGGGGCACCCCGCCGGTGCCCACCAAGATGTTCTGGGGCGACACGTCGCGATGGACGATCTCGAGCGGCGTCCCGTCGAGGTCCGTGGCGTCGTGCGCAGCCCCGAGCCCGCGAAGGGCGCCGACCATGATGGGGATCGCGACCGGGAGCGGCACGAGGTCGCCTAGCGTGCGCGAGAGCTCGATGAGCTTCGCCAGCGACGCGCCGCGAACGTACTCCATGATGACGAACACCTCGCCGCTACGCTCGATGATGTCGAGCGTGGTGACGACATTCACGTGCCTTATCCGCGACACGAGACGCGCCTCGTCGATGAGCATGGAGACGAAGCGCCCGTCGGACGCGAGGGCGCCGTGCAGTCGCTTGATGGCTACGATGCGCGAGAAGCCGAGCGCACCCTCGAGCACACCGAGGTGCACCGAGGCCATTCCGCCGGTGGCGATCTCGTCGTGGAGGACGTAGCGCTCCGTGCGGTGTAGCTCGATCGGCCTGTCCTCCTGAGTGCCCAAGCGTCGAATATACGCCGGACCGCCCTCGGTTTGGGGGGCGCGCGTGGTCGGCTCACCGGGTGCGGTCTGGATTGTGGAGGCTCGCTCTTCAACCGCTCGAGCCCGACTTCGCGACCGCCGTGCGCGGTGGACTCGATGCCCGATCTCGCGAGCCCTGCACCGGAGGCGGGGGCGGGGCTCTCGGGACTTCGGGCGTTTCGAATTCGGGCGGCGGCAGGCGTAGCGCGAACCCTGGAAACAGCGTGTTGACGACCGTGAAGATGATGAGCGCCCCGAACAGCGACGGGCTCAGGTTGAAGCGTTCCTGGAGGATCTCTGCGATGACGATGGTGAACACCAAAGTTGGGATGACCGCGGTGCCGATGCGCGCGCCGACTCGCCACGGCTCACCCAGCGCCAGCTTGCGGTGCCACGCCACGCGCAAGATGCGAAGCGGAACGACGACGACGAGGAGCGCCGTCGCGATGGCGAGCGCGGTCCAGGTGAAGTACTCCCCGCGAAGGTGGAGCCCCGCCTTGAGGAAGTAGAACGGGATGAAGAACGAGGCGAAGAGCTCGACCGCGCCGAGGAGCTTCTCCGAGCTCAGCTCCGGCAAATCCTTGCGCAACCGAACCGCCGTCACCCCCACGACGAAGGCGCCGACCAGGTAGTAGACGCCGAGCTCCCGCGTGATGAACGCGCAAAAGATCGCCATGATGACGAGGAACGTGAACTCGGTCTTCGGGGCGAAGGGCGCGATCACCACGGCGAAGCCGCGAAAGACGCGGGGAAGGAGCAGCACCATGGCTGCCAGCGCGAGCGCGGACAAAGCGAGCGTGCTCGCGTCGGTGCTCTGGATCGTCAGGAACAGCACCCCGAGGGCGACGAGCTCCGAGGCGATGGCCTTCGACTTCACCCAGAAGCGCTCCTCAGTCGTCATCCCGAACCCGGGAAGCGAGTCGAGGATGAAGCCGGTGGAGGGGGTGAACAGCGCGAGCGCAAAGAGCAGGGCGGCGCGCGCCTCGAGCCCGACGACGAAGTAAAGGGTGACTGCTCCCGCCGCGAGGAGGCCGAGTTGTGCCGCGACGTGCTGGAGCAGAATCCTTCGGCCTTGGCGAAGCTCCGCGAAGTCGACCTCGAGCCCCGCGAAGAGGAACATCGCGACGATTCCGAACGTCGCGAGCAGCTTGACGGTGTGGTCCTCGTGGAAGGAGTGGAAGCCGATGCTCAGACCCGCGCCGATGCCCAGGCAGGTCACGGCGCTCGGAATGCGGAAGCGCTGGAGCGCCTTGGGCACGATGAAGAGGCCGAAGACCAACAGCATGTATTGGATCTCCGGCGAGATCGTGACGTTCATGATGTGGGCTCGGCGCTCACGTTGGCGTGCATGACCTCGTTCCGGTGGATTGCGCGAGCCACGCTTCTCCGTGCTCGGGATCGCGCACGCCTCGGCGCTGCCCCAATAGCACGGTTGCCGCCGATAGGGACGGCTACGACGCCCCGCGTGGAAAGTGCACCGATAGTGGCGCGTACCTAACGCGGAGAACGAACGTCGCGCGTGTTGGTGTCCGGGAAGTGCACGTCCAGCTGCGGAAAGGGCATGGTGATGTCCGCGTCGCGAAGCGCCCGCCACAGGGCCTTGCGCAAGTCGGACTGGCCGCGACGAAGCGCCCAGACGTCGCTCGTCCAGACGCTCACCTCGAAGTCGATCGAGGACGAGCCGAAATTCGTCAGCAGGACGACGGGCTTGTGCGCCTGTTCGCGCCACGAGAGCGCCGCCGCGGCGCGCTCGAGCACCGCGGACGCGTGGTCGACGTCCGAGCCGTAGGCGACGCCGACCGTCACGCGCAAACGGTACACGAGCTCGGTCAGGGTCAGGTTTTTGACCGCCAACTGCGCGAGGATGCTGTTGGGGACGATGATCTCCTCGTCGTCCAGCGTGACTGCGATCGTGGCGCGGATTCCGATGTGCCGCACCTTGGCCACGCGTCCGTCGAACTCGATGATGTCGCCTTCGCGGATCGATCGTTCTGCGAGCAGGATGATTCCGGAGACGAAGTTCTCGGCCACTTTCTGCATCGCGATGCCGATGCCGACGGCCACGACCGCACTCGCGGCGAGCACGCTCGCGATGTCGATCCCAGTGACTTGAAGCGCGAACGCTACCGTCGCCAGACGGACCGCGTGACCGACGATTTGGGCCACGACGGCGCGGCCGCGGACCTGGGCGGAGCCGTCTCCGCCCAGGCGCCTTATGCGCGCGCCGGCTTTCGCCGCGACGACGAAGCCCGTCAGCAGCACGACGAGCGCGACCAAGAGCGAGGTGTAACTGACGGTCTTGGCCCCGATGGTCAGGCCATGTTCGTTGAGCCAGCTCACGTGGTGACCTCGTTCGAGGGCGATTGTTGATCGGGGACCGGGATCACGAGCAATGAGCAATCGAGCTCGGTGAACAGACGCTCCGGTACGCTCCCGAGAGGAACGTTCGCGGCTCGCCCGCGTCCGCCGGTCCCGTGGCTGCCGACGATCACGAGGTCCGCGGGGTCGTCCTTCGCTCGCTCGACCAGCGTTCGGGCCGGACCCGAGCCGCCGACGTGGATCTCGACTTCCCCGTGGGGCTTCAGGGAGTCCGAGACGCGCGAGGCATACTCGAGCAGTTTGGCCTCGGACGTGTCTCCGTCGGGGACCGACACGAGGAGCGCTCGCGCGCCGCACTTCATGAAGCGCGCGACGACGGGAAGAACGGCTTCCGCGTCCACCGAGCCGTCGAGGCCGACGATGACCCTCGCGAACTCAGGGTAGCGATTGCCTGGGTCGGCCGCGCCATGGACGATGAGGATCGGCTGGTGGCTCGTTCGTGCAAGGCTTCGCGCGTTCGGCAGGCTGCGTGCGACCACCAGAAGGTCGAAGCCTTCGGTCGTTGCGAACGAGCCGAGCGCGCTCGGCGCGCAGCGTTGCACCCCACGCTCCGGTCGAAGTGCCTTCTGCAGCACCGCCCGATACGCCTCCGCGCGTCGTCCGGCCCCGCCCACGACCGCCACGGCCCAGGGGATCGAGAAGGTGTTGGCGACGTGAGCGCCGCCGAGCGCCGCCGCTTCGCTCGCCTGGGATCCGTCGACTACGGCGAGCGCGGCTCGAGGCCATGCACTCGCTGCCACGGGGACGAACGACTTCTGTTCGGAGAGCAGGCGGCCGAGCCGCTCCTCTATGTGAGTCGGGGCGCCCAGCTTCTTCCGGTAGTGGGAGAACGCGCCGAATACGAGCGGCACCAACACGAAGTAGGCCCACGCGCCGTCGAGGAAACGCTCCAAGAAGATGAGGACAGCGGCCCCGGAAGTGACGATGGCGGCCAGCACCGTGCCGACGATCGCGAACATGGAGATGTCGCCGGCGCTCCGTTCGCGCACGAGTCGCTTCACCGACGCCCAGCCCGTCAGCCCCAGCAATACGAAGACGCCGGCGGCATAGAGCGCGAGGTAGGTCTCCTCGTGCGTGCCGAAGGCGACGAAGCAGGCGGCAACGAGGAGCACTTGGGCGAGCACTGGCCGGTCTGCGACGTCGAAGCGATTTCGCTGTCCGAAGCGAGCGGGCACGTAGTGGCGATGGCGGAGGCCCAGGGCCAGGTTCTGCAGCCCTTGAGCGCTCGCGGCCGCGGCCGAGAGGAGGACGACGATGCCGACGAGCGTGCCCACGTAGGCGACGGGGGTCGGTAGCAAGCGGTCCATCGTCTGGGTGAAGACGGAGACGTCCTCGCGCGCCGGATCGGCGAGGTCGAGGATCGCGGGGCCGACTACGACCATGGTCACGAGGGTGGTCACCATCACCATGAGCAGGCTGCCGAACGCCTTGCGCGCGCGCTCGCCGGGCGAGCCCTCGTATGCGGCGACGAGGTTCGCGAAGACCTCGATGCCGGTCATCAAGGCCAAGAGGCGTACGTAGCCGCCGAACGTGACGTGAAGCCGTGGAGCGGCGAACGCGTCGAGCCCGAACCGAGGTAGGTGGAGTCCCCGTCGGACGATGGTCGCGATCACCAGGAGCCAGAGCAGCGCGAGCACGGCCGCCGTCGCGGGCCCGAACACTCGCGCGGCGAGGCGGGGGCCGCGATTGACGACGACGCCGACGAAGAAGGTGAGCCCCACGGCGAGGCCGACGCGCGGCCAGTGTCCCAACCCGCCCGCGCGGTCCGCGACGAACGTCACGAGCGCCGCGAGGCTCACGAGGAAGGTCAGCGTGTACTCGATCGCCGTGATCGCGGCGTTGACCTTGACGGCCCAGCCACCGAACTCCTCCTCGCACAGGCCACTGCCGCCGCTTCCGTCCGGAATCCATTCCATGACGTGGCGGTACATGGAGCTCACGACCGCCACCGTCGCGACCACCATCCAGATCGGCGTCCCGAACGCGACCGCGCCGGCACCGCTCGCCACGAGCAGGCGAAGGAATGGGCCGAAGACATAGAGCGGCGACGTCGCTGGATCGCCGCCTCCGGCGAGCGCGCCCTCGAAGGCGCCCGTCAGTCGGTGAGAGACGTGTGCCACGAGGCGACCTTTCGGGGGGCTCGCGCCGCCATCACGGGACGTACTTGGGAGCCACCGTCACTCGACGCTCGGCCATGTCGACGTCCAAGCGCGGGAGGTTGACGAGCTCGAACGTCGCGGAGGCGATTCGGATCCGGTTCTCCGACTTGTCGACCTCCTCCAAGATGCGCGTGAAGAGTCGATCCTTGACGGCGCGCCGCCCCCGATAGTCGACGACGTATCGGAGCGTGAACTCGAGCCAGTTGTCGGTGGCGATCATCGTCACGACGGGGTCGACGGCGGCGGCGTCGAGGCGGTATTTCACGACCGCGGCGTTCCACGCGTCCCGCGACCGCCTCGCGAAGTGCTCGCAGACCTCTTGCCCGACGCCGACGAGCATCGCCTTGGCCGCCTTCCAGTCCGACCCATAACGGACCGGCAACGTGATCTCGTCCCAGAGAAAGGGAAAATCGGCCGAGTAGTTGAAGACCGGCTCCTTGAACACGAAGCTGTTCGCGATCTTCACGATGCGCCCATTGTAGAGGTCGCCGTTCACCCACTGACCGACCTCCATGACCGTGGTCCGCAGCACCCCGATGTCGATCACGTCGCCTCTGATGCCACCGACCTGGACGCGGTCGCCGGTCGAGTAGAATCCACCCGAAGAGATCGCCATCCACCCGGCGACGCTGGCGATGACCTCCTGGAGCGCGAAGGCGATGCCCGCCCCCGCGACGCCGAACACGACCGTGAGCCCTGCCAGCCGCTCACTGAAGATGATCGCGAGCACGGTCGCCGCAAGGGTATAGCGGACGAACGAGACCGCCTTGCGCGCGCGGTAGCGGGCGTCGTTGTCCTTGACGTAATGCTCCACGGAACGGAGCAGCAACCGACCCACGGTGAACACGAGCACCAACGCGAGCAACGCGAGCGCGACCTTGCCCGTCAGCGGGTCGAACAGGATGGTCTTCAGCTGCTCTGTCATGCGACCTCCTCAGTCCGTGGAGCCTTCGCTCGACGGGGTCATGACGCGGCCTGCGGGGCCCGTCCATCGTCGTGGGTGGAACGGTGGAGGACGGACGGAGGCTGGATGCCTCGCTGGTGGAACGCCTCGAGCACCCTGAAATGGACGTCCGTCTCGAAGGGCTTCTCGTACTTGCAGTCGAAGACGTAGGGGCGCGCCTTCAAATGAAACGCGACGTAATCGTGGAGGATGACCTGCTTGGCGAGGATGGGGATTGGCTGCTCGAGGAAGACGTAAGGGCTCGTCAGGCATGCCTCGCGAATGATCTCCGCAGCGAGCTTCGCGTCCTGGTCGACGCCGATGTAGAAGTCCATCGCCACCTGCATCTCGAGCGCGCCGTAGTTGCCGCTCGATGTGACGTCGGTGAAGACCTTGTTGTTGGGGATGGTGATGATGTTGTGGTCGAGCGTGTTCATTCGCACGCTGCGCAAACCGATCTTGATGATGTCGCCGTATTCGCCGCCGTAGGACACGCGGTCGCCGACCTGGAAGGGGCGATCGAACATGATGGTGACGCCGGCGATGAAGGAGGCGACGAGATCGCGGAGCGCGAAGCCAACGGCGAAGGCGAGCGCGCCGCCGATGACGGTGAGCGCGGTCGGGTCGAGTCGGATGCTCAGGCTGAGAGCGATCGCGATCGTGGCGATGTAGACGAAGAATCGGACCGTCGTCTGCACCTTCTGGATGGTCGGCCTGCGATTCGAGAAGCGAACGCTCAGACGGTCGCCGAAGTTCTCGACGATTCGAATCAGAAAGAGCGAGCCGACGACGACGGGGATGGACGCCGCGACGCCTCCCCACCGAATGAACTCCGCGAGGCGTCCGAAGTCGGGCGCGTCCTCCGCGTGCGCGGGGTGGGCGACGAGGAGCGTTGCGCCGGCCCCGGCGATCCGCAGCGCGCGCGACGAGAGCTTTCGCATCATGGGCTCACCAACAGTTGACGGCGCTCCAAGTGCCGACTCACGGCACGAAGCCACGGCCACGCCACGCGGACGGTGCCATTCTCCTCTTGGTAGAACCCCTGGGCTTTTCCGAAGCGCAAGTCCTGAAGCACCTCCTCCGGTCGGAGTCGTGCGGCTCGGGCGAGGCTCTCGACGCTGGTGGGGGCGAGCTGAAGCACCGCCCTCAGCACGAACAAGGAGGCGTCCGGAAGGCGCTCGAGCTTCGTGACGTCGGGGATCTGAAGTGGGCGGACGTGGACGTCACCGGCGTCGTCGCGCCCGAGGGACGCACGCCACGCCTCCAGCGCGAGGCCAGGATTACCGCCCACGTGGTCCCAGAGCATTCGCTCGTACCCGATGCGCTTGGCGCGGAGGGCGTCTTGGCGGTCGATCTCGTCGGCGCCCGGCGGGAGTCTGTCGAGCAGTCCATCGTATCGGGGCGCGATCCCGGCCGCCGCGCAGCGGTCCGAAAGGAGCGCGCCGAGCTGGCCTTCATCCCACGGCGCGAGCACGTAGGTCTCGTCGAAGAGCGGCCGCGCGTCGCGTGCGCGCTTGAGCAGCGGCCACATGGCCGCGTCGATCGAAAAGACCCACGTCGTCTCGTCGCAATGCGCGCGCGCGAAGGCGACCGCCTCATCGAACTTGGCGAGTCCCCCGATGCGCGGCTCGATGAGGGTCTGGGCATCGTCGATGAGGAGGAGCGGGGGCTCGCCCTCGAGCGCGGTGCTGAGCTCGTCGACGTGCGTCTCCGCCCGACAGACCAGGGACTTGCACCCGGGCGCCTCCTGAGCGGCCGCCTGAAGCAGGGACGACTTCCCCATCCCGCGCGGGGCGACGACGACCACGAGCGCGCCACGCCGCGTCCGCGCGCGTCGTGAAAGCGCCTCACGCACCGCATCGGCCGGGCAAGGCAGCCAGCGGCCGAAGGGCATCTCGGGATCCAGCTTCTCGAACGGCGCCCCCGCCAGCGGGGCGAGCTCGGCGCGCGCTTCGCCGATGCGCTCGATCTCTCGTTTGAAGAGATAGGCGTGGACGCGGCGGGCGAGCTCGAAGCCAGAGAGCCAACTGCGGACGAGCTTGATCGCTCCCGTCGTGAAGAGCAGGACGGCACCCACCATGGCCGCACCGAAGCTCTTCCAGCCCGAGCGGTTTGCCATGATCCACGACTGGAGGGACGTCCTCTTCCGGATGCGCTCGAGTCGCTCGAACACGGTGCGACGCCACCACTTCACGAGGAGCAGGAAGACGGGAAGGGCGGCAAACCAGCACGTGGAGAAGACCCAGCGATAGATCGTGCCCTGGCCGACGAGGCGAGTGCTGACCACGAGGATGAGCGCGAACACGATGACGGTCCGCCCCACCAAGCGCAACGATCGGAGTCGGAGCTCGCCGGGCTCGCTCTCTTCGAGAGGCAGAACGGATCCGGCGCTCCCCGCGGCGACTCCGTTGACCAGGTTGACGGCCAGCGAGCCCGCCAGCGTCCAGGTGATCATCGAGGAGAGGATCTGCACCTCGAGGAGGCTCTTCGCGCCCGCGGGGAGCAGCCACGCGAGGACGAGAAACAAGAGGGTCCACTCCACGGAGCGATGGGCCTTGAGCAAGAGACGGACGCCTCGTCGCGCGAGGCTCGGTGAGCTTCGGCGCTCGGCGCGGTCGTCGGCCGCCAGTCGCGAATCCGCCCAGCGGAGGAGCGCCTGCGTTCTGCGCCGCCCCCAAAAGAACGTGCCGATGACGAGGACCGACGGCAGCAGCACGGCCACCGCTCGCCATGGGGACAAGCCACCGGCCCCGCCGCTCCTGACCGTTCGAATCCAGGCGAGGGTCGCGTGCTCGTGGTACCGGATGATCAGCGAGAGGTGACGCGCCTCCGAGCGAGCCTGATCCCAACCGGCGGGAGTGAACCCGGTGATCGCGTCGCGCTTGGCGGCGGAGAGTGCGGGAAGGAGTGCGAGGCGCTCCCGGTTGAGCGCGTTGATCTCCTCGAGGAGCGCGGACGCACGCTCCTCGCGCAGAGCGCGCTCGTCGCCGTGCGCGTCCCCGATGGCTCGTTCGACGGCGGAGCGACGCGCTCGTGCGGCTTCGGCCGGGACATCGGGCGGGATGTCCGCCAACGGGTTCGGACCCAAGGCGGGGATCGTGCTCGCGTCGTCGTTCAGCGCGTCGAGCGCGAGGGACAAGTCATCGCGCGCAGTCCGCAGCGCGCGTCGGAGCGCGTCGTAGGTCGCGTCCGCCTCGGACGATCCCGCGGCCTTCGCGTCGCGCGCGCGCCGCTGCCATCCCAACACCGCGTCACGTCGAACCGCGATGTCATCCCGCGCTCGCTGGAACTCGTCGCGGCGCCCGCGAACGGCGGTCTCGAGCGCGATCAGGCGGGCGCGCTCTTCCGCGACGACGCGCTCGGCCTCCGAGCGAGCCGCCCTCGCGGCTTCGAGCGCTCGCGAACGCTCGGCCTCCGCTTCGCGAGCGCGCCGCTCCTCGTCGGTCTCTCGCGGCTCCGCGGCCGCCTTGCGTGCGGCGTCAGCGCGGAGCAGCTCCGCCCTTCGCTCCGCGCCGAGCTCGTAGAACTCGAGCCTCGCGCGATCGAGCTCCACGCGCTGGGCCAAGACTGCGGGATCGAGCGCGGCGATCGCGTCGCGCAGGCTCCCCGCGTCGGAGCCGTTGGCGGCTGGGCGACGTGTCCTCGTCGCAGGCGTCGGTGGACGTGTCGCCTCGTCCGCCGCTTGCAGGAAGGCGCGCACCCGAGCGGCCTCGACCGGGATCGCAGCTTCGTCGTCGAGGGCTACATCGAAGAGCGCCTGGGGGGCCACGCCGACGTCCAGGGTGCCCGCGACGAGCGCACGTACCTGCGCGGCGCGCGGGTCGGGGGGGGCGCGCGGTGAGCTGGCGTCGGTGCGGTCGGTGGGGGCGGCGGAGCCGGCGTCGCTGGCCGCGGGCCCAGCGACCGACAGGATCGCCAGGGCGACGAACGACGAGGCGATCACGCTGCGAACGCTGGAGCTCTCCACCACCCTTTCATCTTACATCGGACAGGCCGCTCAGAATCGTGAAGCCGCCTCAACCGATGCACGTCGTCAGTCGTCGGGCGCGATCTCTTTCGCGCGTGAGCTTCTCGCGATCGAGCGCCTTCCCGATCGCGCTCACGCGGACGTAGCATCACGTCATGGCGACCAAGGCAGAGCAGTTCAAGGCGCAGCAACAGAAGGACGCGAACCCTCCCAAGGCGAAGAGGGCGCCGCGACCGAAGCGAAACGAGCCCGTGGATACGTCTCTTCCGGGCGTGAGCGCGTCGGATCGGAAAGCCGGTCATGGCCGCAGCGGTGAGCGAAACGTGTCGAAGCGCGCCGCGAAGAAGGGCGGCGCGAAGCTCGAGGACTCCGCCACCGGGAAGCCGTCGCGCAAGTCGACGCGTAAGAGCTCGGGAGGCGCCAAGCGCACCTCGAACTTGAGTCGCAAGGCGACGCGGAAGGCGACCGCACCAAAGACCAAGGCCACGAAGACGAAGCCCAAGTCGACCAGGTAGCCGCGCTAGCCTCCGTCCTCGCGTGCGACCCGTCGTCGTGCAGCCTGGTGAACGCTCCCACGCGCTCGGCAACCAAAATCCGGTTGCGGACGGCCTTCCGTGATGCCGTCGGCGTCGAGCTGAGTCAGTCGGGCGTACGACCGAGCATCGCGACGGTCGAGACGCTCCTCGCTTCGCTTCCGGTCGACTGGTCTACTTCGGACGCCGACGGGCTCGGACGCCGTCCGATTTCAATCTGCATCGCGCGGTCCCGCCACGTCGCGTCGCCGGGAATGTCCGGCGAGCTTGGATCGCGGCGCCACTCTCGGCAGCGTCGACGATTGCGGTGCGCGGCGCGGATTCGCGGAAAAAGGCGGCCCAATCGAGCTCCACGAGCGCTTCTCTCGCCTTGGCGATTCCCTTTGGAATGCCTTCGCGGCGCGGGAGGCGAGGGGTGTAGGTCCGTGCTTCAGCGGTCCAAGCGCGTGGTCATGGTGTTGCGATTCGCGTACACGCGCTTGCCGTCCGGCGAGGCCACGAGCCGCTCGGGGAAGCCGAGGTGAGCGTGAACGAAGACGGTCGCGGGGTCCGCGATCGACGTGATGAATCCGTCGGCGCCGAAGAAGAAGCGATCGCCGGTCGACACGCCGGCTCCGACGGCAGACTTCACGCGCTTGCTCGAGCCGTTCGCGAGCGAGATCTTCACGAGCTCGCCGCTCTCCGAGTCGCCGTGGGAGAGGGAGCGCGCGATCCAGAGGTCCGGGCCCACGATGCCGGTGCCGAGCACGATGTCGGCGTCGTCGGAGTCGAAGAGCACTTGGAGCGCGCCGCCGTCGGCGGGCGCCTTGGCCACGACGATGCCGCTCTGGGCGCTGCCGTCGACGGTCTTCTGAATGCTGAGCACGAGGTCGCTTCCCGCGACGTCGATGTCGCTCACCGAAGCGCCGCTGACGCGATGCTTGCCGACGCCGCCCACGCGATCGATGTCGGCCTGCGCGACGAGGGTGCGCGTCGCGCCGCCCGCGAGCGGCATCGCGAGCACGCCCTCGGGGCCGCGGTCGCGCTTTTGGCCGCCGACGATGAGATCGCTTCCGCGGATCGCGAGCGCCGTCACGAACTGGGGGCCGTCGAGCGTCACCGGGGCCGCACCTTTGGTGATGCGAAGGAGCTTCCAGCCACTGTCGGTCACGCCCACGAAGAGCGCGTCGTCGGTGGCCACGGCCTGGCGCACTCTTCCGGAGAAGCTCGCGAGCACCTCCGCGGACGTCTCGCCGTGGCGCACGCGCCCCACTGTGGATTTTTCGTTGGCGCCGCCGAGCCCGCTCGACTTCACGCCGAACATGAACTCGCGGTTCGCGGCGACGGCGCCGTAGCCGTCGATGTCCGTCGCGTGAAGCGGCGCCTGCTTCTCCTCCGCGCTGCTCGCTCCAAAGAGCGCTCCGTTGTCTTGGTCGTCGGAGGTGGCGTCGTTTGCACTGCAGCCGCCGAGCATGAGTCCGACGGAAAGAACGGCGAAGAGTTGGGAGAGCGTGCGCATTCCCGATGCGAGTACACGTTTCGTACCATCTCCCACCGGGCACATTTCTCGGACATTTCGCCGCTCGTCGGTCGTCGTCGGATCGCTCGCCGACGCGATGTCGCCGCGGAGCGACGTCACTTGGCCGATGCGGAGGCGCGCGGCGCAGACGGCGCGCGACCGCTCGGTCGCATCGACGACCTCGGGAGCGAGTAGCATCGAGGGAATGATCTCGCGCGTGATGGTGATGCTGAGCGTGTGCCTCCTCGCAGGCTGCGCTCGGCCGTCGAGCAGTGGCGAGCGAGGGTCGAGTATGGGAGCGCAGCGCAGTCGGTCTCGCCGCCGTCCTCGCGGATCGACGAATACGAGCAAGGGCGCTGCGGAGCGTCACCCAGCGACTGGTGCCCCGGTCCCAAGGACGATCCCTGCAGCGCCCACAAGAACACCGCCGAGTGTCGCGCCGATCCGAAGTGCAAAGGTCGACCCTACCGAGGGGAGTCGGTCATCGCGTGCAAGGACGATGGCAGCGGCTTCTCGCCGAACTGCCCCTCGGTCGGCTGCATCTCGCGATAGCTCCCATCGTCGGGCGGTCGCTCCAACACCGCTCAGAGTGTCTCGAGGTATGCCACGAGCTCAGCGATCTGATCGTTGGTGAGGCCGGCGTCACCGTGCGCGGTGCCGCCGCACGTGGGCTCGAATCGGTCACGAAGGGTCTTTGCGCAACCCGAGTGCAAGAACGGCGGTCGCCACGCGACGCCGCGGAGGGAGGGCACCTGGAACGCGCCGCCGGTGCCGACGTCGACGGTCGCGTTGTTGGTCAGCTCGGGCCCCGAGTGACACCGCACGCAGCGGGCGCGAAAGGTTGCCGCGCCGCGCAGCGTGGTCGCGCTCGGCGCGCGGACCGGCGCCCGAGCGGGTAGCGCGACGAGCCAGTCACGAAGGGCGTCCACGTCGCGCATGTCCAAGCGCGCTCCGCCCATTCGAGTGCTGAAAATCTGGTCGACCAGCGCGCGCATGTCGCCGAGCTCACCTTTCCAGTGATACGGAGCGGTGTTCGCGAGCGTGCCGAGCAGCGAGGGCGTTCGACGGTCACCGACGTCCGAGAAGCTCCATACGAGCCCGTCGTCGGTGCCTTCGGCGTGGCACGACGCGCAAGCGAGGGCGCCCCCTGCGCTGGTGTGGAAGAGCGCGTGGCCCGTGTCGGCGCGGCTCACGTCGGAGAGCCGAATCGTGCGCGAGGGCTGCCTCCGGTCCACGCCCATGACGTGGAGCGCCGCGGGCTCCCGGGTCTGCACGATGAGCGAATCATCGCCCGCGAACGCGGCGGCGATCGCTTGGCCCGGCACGTTGCCGAGCGCTGGCCTGGGGCAAGGCGCTCCGGCGCGCAGGATGTCCGCCGAGACGATGAAGAGCTGCGACTGACCGGCGGCGTACGCGTTCCCCGCTGCAACGACCACGAGATCGCGGCCATTGGACGCCAGGTCGACGGGGAGCACGGCGTTCGGGAGGAACACCGACGAAGCCGTCGGTGAGGCTCCAGGCTCGTCGAGCCTCGTGGGCATACGGATGAGCGCGAGGCTCGTCCCGAGGAGACCGTCACCGGACGGGCAATCCACGTCGCGGGGAACGGCGCCCCAGCCCGACGGCGGGAGCGGCTCGGAAGGGGGCTGCTGCGCCACCATCGCGACTTCGTCGTGATCGCTCGGGTCGCTCTCGTGGGGGAGCGCGATGGTTCGCCAAGCCACGCTCGACTTCGGAAGGCCAGCGCGCAGCTCTCCGAGCGACGTGTGCAACGTGGCTCTCCGGAATCGCGAGGCCAGCGGCCTCTGGCCGACCAGGACGACGTCGCGGAGATCGTCACCCCACACTTGCTCGGTGGTCGCGCCGTCATCGGGGCGAAGCGTGACGAGCTGGCCCGTCGCGCACGTCACGTGAACCGCGCCGAGCGTCGCGTCGAACACGACGCCTCGCGGGTGGGCGCAAGCCTCACGGTGCGTGCTCGCACCGCTGTCGAGGTCGATCGCGGCGAGGCCCCCGGCGCGCCGGAGGACGACGTACGCACGACGATGATCGTCGATGGCGACGCGTCCAGGCTCGCTGTGGTCGGGGAGCGCGATCTCGTGAGAGACGCTACGGCTCGGAAGGTCCACGACGTAGACGCGGTCACGATCCGGATCGGCGACGACGGCGGTGGTGCCATCGGGGGCGATGGTCAGCGTTCCGCCTGAGATGGGCGGCGGCGGCGACGCTTGCGTCACCGTGACGGGAAAGCGGACGCGCTGCGGCTCCGTTCCCGAGGTCGGTTGGGGCGCCTCCTCTGGACCGTCAGCTGCAGAGATGCTGCACGCAGCCATCGAGGCGACGATGCCCAAGAGCCAGAGCGTCGACGGTTGGACCCGCGCGTTTCGAATCATGCAAAGGAGTGACCGATTCGCCCGCGCTCGGTTCAAGAAAATGAGCGCGGGGGGTTCTCGTCGTCGTGCGCCCGCTCGGACGGCACGCTCGCCGCAACTCCGCGTCTATGGGCACTCGGCCACTGGCGCAGTGAGCCATTTCCCTTCGGTGCAAGACATGCGGAGCCCGCGCTTCGACGTGCACCCGCCGTAGTCGCAGAGCATCGCCGTGGTGCATGGTTGACCGATGTTCGGTCGTCGGGAAGGGCATGGGGCGATGGCGCGCGTGCACACCCAACGTCGATCGTGGGCGTGCGCCGCATCACGCCCCGTCGTGCAGGCGCACACGCCCTCGAGACCCTGACAGAGGAGCTCGTCGCTGGCGGAGGTTCCTCCATCGGGGGAGCCGAGGTCGCAAGGCAGGCCATCGAGCGTCGCGAGCGCCTCGGGGGAAGGACAGGTCCGCGTCTCGCAGGCCGGCATGGGGCGCGCTCGCCATGCGCTGAAGGTGCCGTCCGTCTGGCAATCCATGACGCTGTTGCATTCGGGCATCGCGCTCGCGCCGAACTCGCAGACGGCGTTGGTCGAGTCGCAATCGCTCTTCGGGTTCGGGGCCGTGGAGGGGCAACGGAAGTCGTCTCGCGCCGGCGGTGGGGTCGCCTTGCTCGTGGCCGTGGTCGCGGCCGTGGGGAGCGCCGCGCCCGTCGACTTGGGAGCGCGAACGACCTTTGCTTCGGCGACGACGTCATCGCACGCTGCGAGGACCACGAGCGCGCACGTGCCGAGCTCCATGACGCGGCTGGTGCGCGCGCCCCGGATCACGGAACGAGGATCTCCGCGCGAACCGCGAGCGCCCCGAACGGACGGCCCCACTCGGCCACCGTGGTCCCGAACCCACGCGCCATCATCCGGGACGTCGTCGCACCGAGGGCCGCGTCGGCCGCGAGTCGCACGGGGTCCACGATGCGAAGTGAGAGCGCTGCCTGGGCGAACCCCATCCCCGAGAGCGCCATGCCGGGGCTCACCGAGCCGACTTCGGCGTTCGTCGTATCCAAGGGATTGAAGGCGCGCGTCTCGGTCACCGAGAGCCAAGCGATCCCCGCACCGACTCCTACGCGCGGGATCAAGACGCTTTGCGCTGGAAGGAGCGGGATGTTGAGCCCGAGCGCGGCGAGGCCCGGCGAGACCCGAACCGAGCCGCCGGTCCTATCGATGCTGCTGGCCGAAAGGGGGACGTCGATGCGCACGAACGGCGCGAGCACACTCGGGCCGCCGATCTCACCCATCGCGGTCACGGACGAGACCGGCGGCCCGACTCCGGAGATCATGCCCGAGCCGACGCCTACGCTGAACGTCTCGGTGTGTGGCGGGCCCGGGGCGAGCACGCGCCGTTGGTCCCTCGGCACCGCCAGCGAGGTGCTCAGCACCGCGTGGGCGGCCGCGAGCGCGCTCAGGCTCTCTTCGGTGCTTCGCTCTTCTGCCTCGAGCGCTTCGGCTCGCGCACGGTCGGCCTCCACGTACGCGCGCGTGGCCTCCGCGGCACGGATGGCCACCAGCGCGCGCTCGTCGGGGCCGACACCGTGGAGTGGCAGCGTCTCGACCAATCGCAGCGCTCGTCCCATCGACCACACGAGGACGCTGTCGGCAGAGGTGCACAGCGCTGCGCGCGCTCCTTCGTGCATCGCTTGGTTGCCCAGGGCCGCGGACTCGCATCCTGGGGACGGTCCGACGCGCACCGGCTCGAGGCCGAGCGCGGTGAGCTCGCGGACGACGCGCGGCGTGACGGCGTCTTCGTCGTCTCCGGCCACGACGACGCGTGGCCGCGCAGCGACCGCCGACGAGCTGGACAGCACGATCGCGATCGCGACGCCCAGCGCGACCTGCTTCCGGTTGGCGTGTCGGCTCACGGTTGCTCCGTCGTCGAGGTGATTTTTCGGGCGAGCGCTGCGTGGGGTCCGTCGGGATAGGTCGCGAGATAGCGGGTCGCGAGCTCGCGCGCGCGCGCGTCGGACGTGAGCATCCGCGTCTCGACAGCGCGCCCGAGCGCCTCGCGCGCCAGCTCGCCATTTGGCCGTTCGAGCAGGTAGCGCTCGAACCACTCGGCGGCTTCCGCAGAGTCGTGCCGCACATCGAACGCGATGCGTCCGAGCTCGAACGCCGCCCGCGCCGCGTCATCGCTCCCGGCAAAGCGCACCCGCGCCTCACGGAGGAGGGCCTCGGCGGTCGCGAAGTCGTGTGTGTAGCGCGCTTCTCCCGCGCGCCATAGGAGCTCGAGGCTCGGCGCCTGCGCTCCTTTGCTCGGCGCTGGCGGCGCCGCGTCCACTTGTTTCGCGCCGCGGGGCGACACGGGCGCGGACTGCCTTCCCGGCGGCGGCTCGGGCGGCGCCGCGTCGGCCGGCTCCACCGCCGCGACGGGCTCGACGTGTGCGGGCATGGTCGACGGGCTCGGCGCCGGAGGCGTCACGGTCGGCGTTGCCGTCGCTGCGACGGCGAGCTCGCGATCGCTGCATGATGCACGCAAGCGTTGCCCCGCGGACACGCGCTGGCCATTGGGGCCCAGACCACATCCTTTGACGACGACGGAGCCTTCCTTGAGCTCGACCACCATGGTCTCGGTGGCGGCGTCCCAGCTGAGCTCGAAGCGTGTTCCGGTGACTTGAACCGCGAACGGGCCCGCGTCGAGCGTCCAATGCGTCGAGGCGCGATGAACCACGTGTACGTCTACGGAGCCGCGCTCGAGCCCGACGTGAGCGCCGTCGGTGCCGAGCGTGAAGACGCGCGCATGCGATCCGGGCGCGAGCGCGAGCGTGGTGTCGTCCGAGAACGAGAGGGGAAGCGGTGCGGTCGCAGGCGCCGCGAGGAACGTGCCGAGCTGCCCGGCAACGCGGTTGGACCCGGAGCCGACCGAGAAGGTCAGCGCCGGGCGTGGCCAGAAGACGATGGCGCCGACCACCGACAGCGCCGCGGCGAGCAACGCGACGAGGCGCACGCGCACGCGGGGCGAGCTTCGCTCTGGTGACGGAGCGTGGCGGAGCGTGGGCCGCTCACTCGCGAAGAGCTGAGCGCGCACCCGCTCCGTAGCGCTGCTCACACCGCGAGCCGCCTCGAGCGAACGAGAGACATCGCGCCCGAGGACCGTGAGCGCGCTCGGAGCACCACGCGGAGACCGCTCGGGCAATCTGGAGACTCGCTGCGAGCGGTTCATGGGGCCCACCGGCTTCCGTCTTCGAGCCAAGATTCGAGCGCAGGGACGCGACGAGCGCGCGCCAAGAAGTGGGCTTCGGCGCTCTTCAACCGCCGCTTTATGGTCGACAAGGACATGTCACAGGCCAGCGCTATCTCCGCCATCTCCATGCCTTCGATGAAGCGCAAGCTGAAGACGATGCGCTCCTCCTCCTGCATGTTCTGGAGAATCTCGAAGGTGCATCGCGTCGCTTCGCTCGTCTCCTCGCTCGGCGGCAACGTCGCCACGTCGGGGAGCTCACCCACGAAGGAGAGCCACCACGAGCGCTTGCGCCGGCGCATCCACTCGCGCGTCGTGTGCACGGCGATGCCCGCGAGCCAGCTCCGTACGCGCTCGGGGTTCTCGAGCGACTCGATGCCGGCGAAGGCGCGAACGAAGACGTCGTGAAGCAGGTCCTCGACGTCGGGCTGGGGGCCGAGCAGCCCCCAGAGCAGGCGCTCGACGTAGCCGCCATAGCGGTTGAAAAGCGCCTCCCCCGCGCTGCGGACGCCGCGCCGCAGATCCCGGACGAGCTCCTCGTCGGACGCTCGGCGCGGTGCGAGGTCGCGCACGCCCGACGTCGGACGTTGGTCCCGCTCGATCGGGGTTGGGGAGAGAGGCAAGAGCACGCTGGTCATGGAGTGACCGGCCGCTGTCCACACGGTCCAAAAAAGTTGGGCGTGGCACCAGCGACCGCTCACGCCGTAGCACGCGAGGTCACGACGACCATCGTCGCGCGTGCGTTTGCTCCGATGAGACGCGGACGTCTGGATGCGGAGCGGATCTGTCTCGTGACGGAGACGTCGCGGTGGGGGCGCGCCCCTTCTCGCGCTCATCTCGACGCGCTACTTCGGGATCGGCGGTGCGCCTCCGGGCGGGATGCTCGTCGTACAGCCGAAGATGATGTCCATCTTGCCGCCGCGGTCTGCTTCGAGGGTCGCGCACGACGCGGGGCAGGCGACGATCTTCGTCGGTGCTTGCACGTTGTCGTAGTGCCACCCGCCAGCGTCCGCGCAGGTCGCGCTGTAGGGCAGCGTCGTCGCGCTGCCGTTCGCGGGCGTGTAGTTGACGTTGACGGCGTTGACGTCGATCGCCTGCCCCGCGGGCGGTGGTGGCAGTGCGTACTCGCACCCGAGCTCGGCGGCGCCGATCTGACCCAGCGCGGCTTCGATGTCGGTCGTCACTTGCGCCGGCGACGTCGTGCTCACTTCGACCGCCGTGGTGCCGCCGCCCGATGCGATCGTCTGCAGGTTGGCGACCTTGCCGATGCCCACCACGTAGGTCGGGATCGCGGCTTGCGCCGCCGATTGCGCCGCGTCGTGCACCGTCGTCAGCGTGTTGTCGGTGCAACCGGTGGGGGCGCCGTCGGTCACGAGCACGACGGCGACTTTCTCGTTCGGCGCGAGGCCGGCCTTCACCTTCTTGGCGTATTGAATGGCGCCCGTCAGCGCGGGCAACGTGGGCGTGCCGGTGAACGGTTTGGTCGCGCCGATGGCGTTCGCGAAGAGCGTGCCGTTGGGGAGCGCCGTCATCGGCACCTCGGGCGTCGCGTACGAAGACGCGCTGCACGTGAGCGCAGAGTCGAGGGTGTCGTCCTTGCCGAAGAACGCGAGGGAGGCGTGAAGCCCGCTGGAAGACGGGGACGCGAAGAACGCGGAGAGCCCGGCCTTGCAAGCCTCCCACACGGTGGTGCTCCCGACGGCGAAGCCCATGCTGAACGAGCGGTCGTACATGAAGACGAGGTGCACGGGCGGACGCGTCGCGCCCGCGCTCGCCGTGGCGCACGCCGAGCCGGGCGTCACCGCGCCAACGGCCCCGGCGCCGGTCTCGTCACGCGCCGAGTCGCCCGTCACGAACGCCGGTGCGCCACCGTCGCCGTTTGCGCGCGATACGTCGCGAGACTCACCGCTGCACGCGACGAGGAGCGCGCCCAGCGCGAGGGGCCACGTGACGCACGAGAGGATGAAATGCTGCGATCGAACCAAGAGGGCCGCCGTTCGTTGGAACGACGGAGTCTACGGCAAACCGCGCTCGATGCGCTCCGCGCCGGCCGGTCGCGATGAGATCGATTATCGGCGGGTCAGAAGCTCGGTCCTCGCCGTGGAAAGCCGCTCAATCTCGGCACGCAGTTGCGCCTCTTGGTCGGCCGTGAGGGTGCGCATCGCGGCTGGGAAGGCGGCCTCGAGATCGAGGAGCACGTCGAGCACGATCTCGTCGAGAATCGCCGTGGGCATCGCCCCCACCTTGGAACGCGCAGAGGCGACGCGGGCATCGTTCACCAGGCTTGCGGCATGCGAAGCGAGCTGGGTCACGCTGAGCACGACGTCGGCTTCGAACGGCGTGGCCTCGTCGAAGCGCGCGTCGTCGAACTCCGCGATCTTGCGCTTGATGACGATGCGATCGTTCGGCGCTGCGCGAACGTCGGGCTTGAGCACGAGCCCCTCGGCGACGTTGCCTTCGAGGGTCGGCAGCCCGAACCAAGCGGGAACGCGCGTCGGCGCTCGGACGGGGAGAGCATCGACGACGCTGCGAGGGCCGCGTCCGACGAGCGGCACGACCAAGAGGTCGTGGGCGGCCGCGAGTCGTTCGACCTCCGAGTGCGCGAGGAATTCGCCGGCGTCGTCCGTCGCCGTCTCGACGATCACGTCGAAGAGGGCGAAGTGCAGGTTCGGCGAATACCAGATGCCAGTCTGCACCGCCGAGATCCCGGGGCTCGGCGGCACGGCAGGGTGCGGGTAGGCGCCGCCGAACAGCTCGCCGTAGATGCGAACCGCGCGAGGTGCGCCGAGCGCCGCGTGGATGCCTCGCGCGGCGGCGCCGAGCCGTGCCCGGAGCAGCTGCCAGCCGAAGAACGGCTCGCCGTCTTCGAGCCATGCCTTGCGTTTGCCGATGCGTGTCTCGTTGCCATCGCACCCCACAACGAGCTGTGCGCCGTGAACTTTTTCTGTCGCGACCCAGATCCCAGCGGGGCTCGACTGCGCTGGGTTGGGACGCGAAGCGATCTTGGGGTAGGGGCGGTGTTCCATGGGCAGTGGGCGCGGACACGCTCAGCTTACGTTCATCCTTGGTCGAGCCAACCCGCAGCCGTGAGATACGTTGCCCGATGTGATGAGCGAGAGCCACTCCCGACCGGCGCCCGCGTGGACGCTCGCCGCGCTCGTCGTGATTGGTTTGTGGATCGACCAGCACGTGCCGGGGTGGGGGCAGCACGCCGTCGACGTGGTGGTCTGGGCCGCGCTCCTCTTCTGGATGGCGCGATCCTCTCGCGACACACGCACGATGTTGATGGTGTGTGTGGGCTGGGCGACCGCGGGTGAGGTGTTCCTCTCGCTCGTCTGGGGCCTCTACGACTATCGCCTCCCCGGCATTCCACTCTTCGTTCCGCCGGCGCATGCGCTCGTGCTCTTGCTCGGCCTCGCCATCGCCGAGCGCATGCCCAACGCCATCGTGTGGGCGGTGCCTCTCGGAGCGGCGATCCCCGTGCTGTCTCTTGCGTGGATTGGGGCCGACACGATGGGGATCGTGCTCTACGCGATGCTCCTCGCATGCATGATCTGGAGCCGCGCGCGCAAGCTCTACGCGGTCATGTTCATGCTCTCGCTCGGGCTCGAGCTCTACGGCACCGCGGTCGGCAACTGGGCTTGGAGGCACGACGTGCCGGTGACCGGCTGGACCACCATGAACCCGCCCCTCGCCGCCGGCACGCTCTATTGCATCCTCGACTTGCTCGTCGTGAGCACGATGGGCGCCATCCGGCGCCGCGCGCAGCGCTCAGCCCCGGTCGGCCAGGTCTAGCGCTCCGTCGATCCCGACCGTCCCACGAGTGGGCCGAGCGCACAGCGACCCTTCGCTCATTGCACGAAGGGGCGGGGCTCCGGCGAGATGCCCAGCGCGGCGAGGTAGTCGTCGAGTCGCGCGCTCTTGATGAGCGTGTAGACCGGTGGGAACGGTGAATTCCGGAGCTCGTTCTCGTCAGTGACGAGCTTCAACACGCGTTCGCCCTTCATCGTCTCGACGCGTGACTCATCGAGGCGGACGCGCATGAGTGACCCGCTACCGATGTCCGTGCCGCCGCCCTCCTCGGGAATCGCGTCCGACGAGTGGTACAGGATGGCGACGACGACTTTCTTCGAGGGTTGGAAGAGCCCGGGAACGGCGACGACGAGCCGCCGGTCCGTGAGCCGTGCGACGCAGCGCTGGAAGAAGAAGCCCTGGATGACCGCGTGCTGGTAGGGCAGCGAGCTCCACCGCGCCGTCGCGTCATCGAAGCGGACCGTCTCCTCGGGGAGCAACGCCAGCGTGTCGAGCGTGTAAAAGCGGCGAGTGGCGACGGTGAAAGCCACGATCGCGATCGCCATGACCGCGAACAGAGAGGCCACGACACCGAACACCATGGCCGAATCCTATGTCGTACGATCGTCGTGAACCAGCGCGCCACGACCGCGTTGGACGACGCGGCCATGCTCGGGGCGGCGAGGTAGCTGTAGAGTGTCGGGCGTTGCCTCACTCGGGCGCTTCTCTGAAATTTCGGCGCCCCCTCGCGCGAACGACGTGGACATGAATCCAGACCAATCACGCAACGCGGCACGCCGCGGGCTCTTGTGGTTCGGCGCCCTCGTCTTCGCGTTCAGCGTGACGCTCGAGGTCTCGATGGCACGAACGGGCCGCCCGATCGGCGAGCTCGGGCCGATGGTGCTCGCGCTCATGTGGACGCCGGGCCTCGTGTCGATCCTCGTGCGCCTCGTTCGGCGCGAAGGCTTCGGCGACGTGTCGTTTCGATGGGGCGGCGCGGCCACGTGGCGCGCGCTCTTCTGGGTCATCGCGTATCCGACGATCGTGGGCGCGATCGCGTACGGCATTGCCTGGGGCGCGGGGCTCGCGACGTTTCATCCGCCCGCGTCCACGTTCTCGGTGCGGCCTTCGACCGACTTCGGGCGCCTCGCACTCCGCTACGCCGCCGCGGTGCTTCCGGGAACGCCGCTCTCGCTCATCTCCGCGCTCGGCGAAGAGATCGGATGGCGCGGCTACTTCGTCGATCGACTCGTGCGCGCAGGCATCCCGCGACCGCTCTTCGTGAGCGGCGTCGTGTGGGGCCTCTGGCACGTGCCCTTGATACTCACCGGTCAGTACGCGGCCGGGCCGTCTCCGCTGCTTTCGGCCGCGCTCTTCCTCGTGTCGATCGTGCCGGCGGCGTACCTCTTCGGATGGGCGCGCCTCACCACGGGGAGCTTGTGGCCAGCCGCGTTCGCGCACGCGGCGTGGAACTCGATCATTCAAGGCGTGTTCGACGAGTCCACCGTCGCCGCGGCCGGCCGGCGCGCGTCTTCGATCTGGACCGGCGAGTCGGGCCTCCTCGTCGCGGCGACGAGCGCGATCTTCGTTCTCGTGTTCTTGCGCCACGAGTTCGCGGCGCGTAGCCGCCCGTCGGCCGAGCCGCACGCGACGCTTTCGCTAAGGAACGCGTAGCAAGCCCGTTGGCGCGGACGGTATGGTCGCTGCGTCTTCGTTCAGCGTGGTGGGGGCGTGCAGGGTCGGCGACGATGACCGCCATGAGCGAAGCCGACGACGAGAAGCTCCTTCAGGCCATCGAGGCCAAGAACGCGAAAGACGTGAAGGCTGCGCTCGCGGCCGGGGCCAGCGCGAGCGCCAAGAAGGCGTCGGGCTTGTCGGGCCTCCTCATCGCGCTCGAGCTCAAGTCGAAACCCATCGCGAAACAGCTTCTCGCCGCGGGCGCCGATCCCAAGGTCACCAAGAAGCGCGGTGAGACGCCGCTCCACGTGATCGCCGACGCGTTCCCCGACCTCGACATCGCGGCGATGCTCATCGACGCCGGCGCCGATCCCAATGCGCTCGGTGGGAGCGACAACGAGGCTCCGCTCCACCTCGCGGTGATGCGCCCCAAGCTCGATCTCGCCACGCTCCTCCTCGACAAGGGAGCGAACATCGACGTTCACGACGGTGACAAGGAGCGAACGCCGCTCCAAAAGACCATCTACGCCGCAACCAAGACGAGTCTCGGCGCGGCCTCGTTCTTGATGGAGCGTGGCGCCGACGTGAACGCTGTCGACAAGTACGGATGGAACGCCCTCATGTATGCCGTGAAGCACACCGGCGATCTCGCGTTCGTAGAGGCGGTCGCGGCCCGCGGCGCACGCGTCGCCATCGACAAGTACGGCAAGACGATGCTCCATCGCGCCGTCGACAGCACGCACTCCAAGCACAAGGACATCTGGGAGTGGCTCATCGCGCACGGCTGCGACGTGAACGCGAGGGACGAGGACGGCGAGACCCCGATCTTCGAGGCGCAGAGCTCGTGGAATCCCACGGCGGTGAAGTTCTTGATCGCCAAGGGCACCGACCTCTCCATCAAGAACAAGAAGGGCAAGACGGTGGTCGACGAAGCCCGTGATCTCAAGCAGACCGAGATCCTCTCCATCCTCGAAGCGGCCGAAAAGAAGGGCTGATACCGATGAGCCTTCCGAACCTCACGTTCACACGCATCGGCGATGTCGCCGCGGACGGCCCGGAGCTTCCGCCCGAGCCCGTGACGCCCGACAACTACGGGCTCGTCTACGATCCGCTGCGGCGCGCTGTGGTGTTCGCGCCCTCGACGAAGTTTCACGAAGCGGGCATCGCGTGGACGTTCGACGGCGCGGCGTGGAAGCCCCTGGTCACGAAGTCGATCCGAGGCGGCGGCAGCATCACGCAGCAGTGGCGTGGGGTGTTCGACGCCAAGCGTCGCTCGGTCGTGGTCTGGTCGTGGGATCATGGGACCGGACCGGTCGGCATCGTCATCGGTGACGGCGCTTCACCGCCGCGGCGAATCGCGAGCGACGCGCCGAACGAAGCCGACAAGCTCGTGGGGCAGATCCCGGAGCGAGACCGAGACGCGACGTGGAGCGACTGCCGCGGCATCTTCGCCTACGACCGCGGCCGCGACGTCACGGTGTGTCTCGCTCAGAGCGGGCTCTACGAGCTCGAAGGAAACGAGTGGCGGCGGCGCAAGGTCGACCTCGGCATCCTCCCCAAGGAGATGGATGGCTCCGAGCTAGGCCTCGGGTTCGGCGGCGTCTACGACGCGAAGCATCAGCGCGTCGTCTTCTACCTGTGCGACGACGACGAAGGCGATTTCGTCCTTGTCGCGTGGGACGGCGAGTCGCTCGTCCGCCTCGGAGTGAAGGGATTGCCCGAGACGCAGTTCAATCGATTCGTGGGCGAGGGTGGCTACGCCGTCGGCGAGGACGAGAGCGCGGGGCTCGTCGTGCTCATGAACGGTGAGATCTTCGCCCTCGCCGGTAAAGACGGAGGTTTCCGCTCCGCGGGGCGCGCGTCGCAAGGTGCGCCGCCGCCGTGCCGGGGCGGCCAGCTCGCGCGCGATCCGGAGCGTGACCTCACGGTGCTCGGTCCGTTTCGGACGGACGACGCCGAGCATCGCTTCTTCGTGGCCCGGGCCGGGTCATGGAAAGCGCAGGGGCGTGTCGTCGAGAAGAGCGCGCTCAAGGCGCTGGGGAGCGATCCGATGATCGCCCGCTCTGGTGAGCGCACCGTGGCCGTGGGTCGTCGCGGCACCGTGATGCTCTGGGACGAAGCGTCCGCGCGCTGGCGCGTGGCCATCGCGGAAGAGCCCGCCGCGATCGAGGCGCCCATTCAAATTGTGCATACTGCATGGAAGGGCCTCGCTCACGCGGTCGCCAACGACGGCTCGGTCTTTCGGCTCGACGTCCGCGGAGACAGCGCCGCCTGGACCAAAGTCGTGGCCAAGACGAAGGACTTCGGCGCGCAGTCGTGGCCGCTCTCGGCGTTCGACGAAGAGCGCGGCCTCTTCGTCGTGTGGGGCGAGCGCAAAGCCAAGAAGGGCCGCAAGGACGACACGTTCGTTTGCGACGGCACGAAGTGGACGAAGGCCAAGAAGGGAAAAGAGAAGACGGAGGGGTTGGACGAAGAGGACAGCGGGCACTTCGGCCTCTTCTTCGATCCGGTCGCGCGCAAGGTCGCGCGCATCTCGGCCAGCGCGGTCGCGCACTTCGACGGGGCGGCGTGGACGCACGCCAAGCTCGGCGGCGCGAAGCTCGCGGCGGCGTGGAGTCGCATCGTGTGCGCTCGCGGCGGCGCGTCACCGGTGCTCTTCGTTCGCCGGTGGATGGGCGAGCGCGACGTCGTTCGCTTCACGAACGACCCGAAGAAGGGGTGCCGTCTCGAGCAGATCGCGACCCTCGAGCCACCGGTGAAGCGCGATCCCAACAGTACCGGCGGCAACGCGGCGTTCGACGTGGGCTGGTACGACGCGGCGCGATCGCGGGTCGTGTGTCATTACGACGAAGACGACGCCGCGACGTTCGCGCTGGACCTCGGTGCTCTCTTCGTGTCTTGACGCTCGACGTGCGACCGCGACCAGCGCGATCAGCCGAAGCGCTGCGCCAAGTTCGCGTCGAGGACGTGGAGCGAGAACGAGAGCTCCTGCGTCGCATCGGAGACGTCGTCGTCGTCTACTGACGCGAGCTCACGCTCCACGTCGGCGACGAGCTCGGTGGGCCACTCGGCCTTGGCGAGCCCGAGACGAAAGCGAAACGTGGACCAATCTGCGTGCATCTCGAAGAGACGCGCCGCGAGCTCCGTGAGCTCCTCGGTCACCGCGAGCGCCCAGCGCTGCACGCCTTCCAGGTAGCGAACGAGCGCGGACCCTGCGCGGGGAGGCGAGTCGGTCAGCCACAGCGACGCGACGACGTCGTCGAGCGACTCGTAGACGTCGCCGATGTCGTCGAGGCGGGCCGCGATCGTCTTCAGCGCGGCGTGCACCGACGGGTCGTGGGTCCGACGATCGAGCGCTGCGATCGCCGAGCGGCGGGCTTCGGCCAAGGCGCGTTGGCCGTCCGCCAGATTGCCGATCCCCACCTCGGAGCGCGCCGAGACGCGGATCTGCGAGTCGGAGGGAGCGCGGAACGCACTCTCCATGGCGACCAACGCGACGGCACCCATGTCTCGTTATACGGACACACCCGCTGGAATATTCGCTCCGCCGCCCACATCGACCGCCCCGTCCAGAAGCCGTTGATTTGCCTGGGCCGTTTGGGGGCCGAAATCGACCCGATCCTCGGGCATTCGCCGCTTCTGGTGCGCTGGCCAGGTGCCGGTGTCGGTCGAGAGCGCGGCCGAGAGGTCGGATTTGGAGAGGAGTCTCGCAAGGCTCTGCAGTAAAAGGTCCGCGTGGTGGCCGACTTCGACTCGTGGCCATCGGCGTCCTCATCGAAATGCGGAGCTAGCTATGTCGCTCATCAAAGATTTTCGCGACTTCGTCGGTAAGGGCAACGCGATCGATCTCGCCGTCGGCGTCATCGTCGGCAGCGCCATCGGCACCATCCTCAAGTCGTTCGTGGACGAGCTCATCGTTCCGCTCACCGGCCTCCTCGGTAAGGCCGACTTCTCGAACACCTACTTCGTGCTGAAGGGCGCCGTCCCCGATGGGACGCCGCTCCCCGAGGCGCGCAAGGTCGCGGGCGCCGTGGTGCTCGGCTACGGCCAGTTCGCCACCGTCGCGATCAACACGCTCGTCC
Source organism: Polyangiaceae bacterium (assembly GCA_044224815.1). Classification (GTDB taxonomy): domain Bacteria; phylum Myxococcota_A; class Polyangia; order Polyangiales; family Polyangiaceae; genus JADJCA01. Next base: position 9,893 of record JBGAJR010000008.1, on the reverse strand, counting down.
TGGCGTTCGCCGTCTTCATGGTGGTCCGCGCGGTGAACCGCATGAAGGCCAAGGATGCGCCTCCCCCGCCGCCGACGCCGGCCGACGTGGTGCTCCTCACCGAGATCCGCGATCTCTTGAAGTCACGCGCGTAACGCGCGCCCGCGCCCAAGTACCGTCAGAGGTTCTCGACGCTCTTCCGGAGCGCGTCGATGAAGTTCATGCGCGGCTTGATCAGGACGAAGCGCGCGGGGCCACCGCGCACCTTGAGCACGGCGCCGGCGGCGGAGAGGCCGTCGGCCGTCGCGAGGTCGTCTTTGAAGACCACCGCCGAGCCGTCCGAGGTCTTCGATTCGGCGTAGGTCGACTGCGTCTGCGTCGGCGTCGTCGTGCCGGTGGCGGGGGTCTGCGCCGAGGCCATCGAAGTGGCGAGGAGGAGCGCGAACGCAGCGGGGGCGATGAGCGATAGCTTCATGGTGCGTTCGACCCGCGAGCGCCGGCGCCCTTGGGGCACTGCATCGGGATCACGGAAAATCCTCTGTCGCGGTGCGGCGTAACGTGCGCGCTGCGCACGACGCCTCGTGCGGGGGAGTGTCGACGACGCGGCGGGGGCCCGATGGCTCACGCTTCGCGAGGCGCTCACGTTTGCCTCGACGTTCGCCTGAAGGGTCGGCGATGCTCGACTAGGGATGAGCCACGACGAAGCGATGACCTCACGCGGGCGGCGCGGCGTCACCATCACGGCGCGGTTGTCGCTCGTGCTCCTCGCGGTCGTCGCGTTCGCGGTCGCGTTGACGGGCGCGATTGGCCTCTACGTTTTCGACGAGTCCGTACGTCAGCGCGAGGCCCGCGAGGTCGACGTCGCCAAGCACACGTTCGCCATCGGGCTGGAGTCGGCGGCGCAGCGCAACCTCGCGCTGGCCTCGACCATCGCGTCGCTCGAGCCGGTGCGATCGGCGATGCAGCGGAGGGATCGCCTCGCGCTCCTCGAGTTCATGCGGCCCCTCTACGAGACGCTCCACGGAGCGCACGGGGTCGACAACACGCACTTCCACACCGAGCGCCTCATCACCGTGCTCCGCATGCACAAGCCGGAGCAGTTCGGAGACGATCTCTCGAGCTTCCGCAAGATCCTCGTCGAGGTGAACGAGACACGCACGGTCCGCTCCGGGCTCGAGCAGGGCGCCAACGGTCTCCCGATTCGCGGGGTGGTGCCGGTCTTCGCGCCGGACGGGGCGCACGTGGGATCGGTCGAGGTGGGCGCGTTCTTGAAGTCGCCGATGCTCCGCCGACTCGCACCTCGCGGCGTCGATTACACGGTCGTCCTCCAGAACAAGGATGGAATGGCCGTGTACGCGTCGTCGATCGAGCAGCCGACGCGCATTCTCTCCGACGCCGAGATCGCGAGCGGCGCGCCCGCGCGACGTCGGTCCATCGCGTCGCTCTCCGGGGACAGCTACCTCGTCGCCGCCGATCCGCTCCTCGACTACGCCGGGCGCAAGATCGGCGTAGTCGAGGTCATCGTCGACGTGTCGCCCATCGAAGCGCCGCTCTCGTCCCTTCGTCGTTCGCTCGTGATGGGGCTGGCGGTGGCGCTCCTCGTAGGGTTCGGCGCCGCGCTCGTGGTCGGCCGGCGCCTCTCCAGCCCCATACGTGATCTGTCGGAAACGGCGCGCTCGCTCGCTCTGCGACGCCTCGATCTCACCGTGCCCCAACGCGAGCGCCCCGACGAGATCGGCGAGATGGCGCGCGCTCTCGCCGTCTTCCAAGCCGACGCGGTGGCGCTCCAGAGCGCGGAGCACCAAGTTCGCGAGGCGCGCGAGGAGCTCCAGCGCGTCTTGGATCACGCACCGGTAGCGGTGGTCCTCACCGACGGCAGCGCGCGCGTCACCTATTGGAACGCCGAGGCGCGGAAGGTGTTCGCGATCGCGGGGCCGGAAGTGCTCGGCGAGCCCGTCGAACGGATCCTCGGTGCCGAAGTCGTTGCCGGGCCCGAGCGCGGCGAGGTCACCGTGTCCGTCTCCGGCGTGGAGCGTCGCCTTCTCGTCGTCCGCTCGTCCCTCCCTGGTGAGGGTGATGGCGCCCAACGCGGCGTCTTCTTCGCCATGGACGTTACGGACGCACGCGTGGCCGAGGAGCACCTCCACGAAGCGCAACGACTCGAGTCGCTCGGGCAGCTCACCGGCGGCGTCGCACACGACTTCAACAATCTGCTCTTCGTGGTGCTCGGGAGCTTGGAGCTGCTCGCGACGCGGCTCGACGCCGACCCGGATTCGCTCGATCTCGTCACCGAGGCGATCGAGGCCGGGCGACGCGGGGTGACGCTGACCAGGAGCCTCTTGGCCTACGCGCGAAGGCAGCCGCTCGCGCCAGCGACGGTCGACGTTCGCCGCCTCGTCAGCGAGCTCGAGCCGCTCGTGCAGCGGGCGGTCGGTGCGACGGTCGACGTCCACGTCGTTCACGCCGCCGATTTGTGGGATTGCCTCGTGGACGCCGGTCAATTGCAGAGCGCGCTGCTCAACCTGTCGATCAACGCGCGCGACGCGATGCCGGACGGGGGCCGATTGACCATCGAGACGGCGAACCGCGTGGTCGACGGAAACGACGTCCCTGCGGGCGACTACGTGACCATCTGCGTGCGCGACTCGGGCCACGGAATGAGCGCCGCGACGCGCGCGCGCGCGTTCGAGCCGTTCTTCACGACGAAGGCGCGCGGGAAGGGCACAGGGCTCGGGCTCAGCATGGTGTACGGCTTCGCGCGACAGTCGGGCGGCGAGGTCGTGTTACAGAGCAAGGTCGGGGAGGGGACGGAGGTCACGCTGTTCCTCCCGCGAGCGATGCGCCGAGCCGTGCCGGCGGCCACCGTGCAAGAGGACGCGCGCGGCAGCGTCGACCGACTCCGCGTCCACCAGATCCTCGTCGTCGAGGACGACGTCAGCGTTCGCGCCCTCACGCGCGAGCTTCTGCGTGCGGCGGGCTTTGCGGTGCTCGAGGCGGACTCGGCGCAGGCGGCCCTCGACGTGCTCGCCGCGCATCCGGGCGTTGCGCTCGTACTGAGCGACGTGGTGATGCCAGGCCCGATGCGCGCGCGCGACATGCTCGAGGCGATTCAACGCGCGCGGCCGGGGCTCCCGATGATCTTCATGTCGGGGTACGCCGAAGGCCTCCTCTCCGGAAAGAACGAGGTGCCGGCCGGGATTACGTTGCTCGAGAAGCCCGTCGCCCGCGACAAGCTGATCGCGTCGGTCTCCGCGGCGCTCGCACCGGCAAATCCGCAGCGTCGCTCCCAATCGTGAGCGTAACCATGCCAGGGGCGTCCGACCGCGGTCATCGCCGAGCGCGCTGGCGCCTCTCCGCTGGAAGGTGAGGCGTCGCATTGTTACGGTGCGTGAGTCATGCGTTGCACGCGCGCTTGGCGGCTCGTACCGCTCGTGACCGTTTGCGGCACCGTTCTCGGTTGCGGGGGCGAGAAGAAGGCGGGCGCGCCGTCGCGCAGTACACCCGCGTCGCCGCTCGAGGTGTGCGTCGCGCACGCGCTCGCTTCGCCGGACCTCGACGGCGGCTTCGCGCGATGTGAGTCGATCCATGTGGGAACCGCCTGGCGGAACGCCGCGCCGGATGGGGGAGTCGCCGGTCGGTTGCCGCCGGAGCTTATTCAGGCCGTCGTTCGCGCACGCTTCAGCGACCTGCGCGACTGTTACGAGGCGGGGCTGCGGCGCAAGTCGGATCTCGGCGGTCGCGTCGAAATGATGTTCGTGATCGATCCCACCGGTCGCGTGGCGAGCGCGCGCGCCATCAAGGCCGACCTTCCGGATCGAGACGTCGTGACGTGCATGGAGTACGCCTTCGGCGCCCTGCGCTTCCCGAGGCCCGAAGGCGGCAAGGTGACCGTCGTCTACCCGATCGTGTACTCGCCTGGCGATTCCTGACGAGAGGCGCACGCGCCAGATCGGGGCGGAGCGCTCGAGGCCGCTCGTCGTCGTGCGGGGAAAACGGCACGGATTCGGTCCGCATTGCCGCGCGGCGCGGCTCGCCCTATGAGCGGGGATCCGTTCCGTACAAGGAGGAAGAATCTCATGCTCAAGCGAACCAGCACCGCGGTGTGGAAGGGCAACGGACTCGAGGGCAAGGGCGCCCTCACGACGCAGAGCGGCGTCTTCAAGGAGCAGCCGTACTCGTTCCAGACGCGCTTCGTGTCCGAAGACGGACGCGCGGGCACGAACCCCGAGGAGCTCATCGCCGCGGCGCACGCGGGCTGCTTCGCGATGGCGCTGAGCTTCGGGCTCACCGGCGCGGGTCACCCGCCGGACGAGCTCGACGTGAAGGCCAACGTCACGATGGACAAGGAAGGCGTGCACTGGTTCGTGAAGAACATCACGCTCGAGCTCGAGGCCAAGGTGCCGGGGATCAGCGAGGCGACGTTCAAGGAGTGCGCCGACGCCGCCAAGAAGGGCTGCCCGATCTCCAAGGCGCTCTCGGCCGTTCCGATCGATCTCGTCGCCAAGCTCAAGGCCTGAGCGCCCGCGCCACGCGCCGTCACGGGCCACGTCGCACCGACGTCAACGACCCCTGACGGCGCGTCGCATGCAGCTCGCATCTGTCTCTACGTTGTGCACGCCGCGCTCCTAGGAGCGGGCTAGATCTCGTTCGCGGCGCGGAGGCCCGAGGCGTACGCGCCGTGGACGTACGAGTACGCCTTGGTGTCGGTGGCCTCGCCGGCCCAGTAGAGGCGCTTGTCGATCGGCCTCGCGAGCGCGGCGACGTCGGTGTCGGTCGTCGCGGTCGCGGGGTACGTGTACGCGCCGCGCGCGAACGGGTCATCGTGCCAGCGCGTGCGAAGGACGCCGACGGGCGCGCGCACGGTCCCGAACATCGTCTTGAGCTGCGCGAGCACGCGATCGCGCGCGGCCGTGTCGCTCTGGTTGGAGAGAGCGCGGGCGGCGCGGCCCGAGAACATGGCGACGATCGCCGGCGCGCCCGCGGCCGCGACGCCGTTCACGAGGAGCGGCGCGTCGTTCGCGTCGCCCGACGCGAAGCCGAACGCGTGCGGATCGCGCGGCCAGAAAGCCTCGTCGAACAGCAGCACGACCTTCTCGAAGTCGCCCACGCCGAGCGTCTCGATGGCGCGGCGCTTGTCGTCCGGCAGGCCGGGCTCGAACGTGACGCTGCCGGAGCGGAGCACGCCGACGGGGAGCGTGACGATCACCGCGCTCGCGTCGTAGCGCGCCTTGTCGGTGACCACGGTCACGCCGCTCGCGGTCGTCGTGACCTTGCGGCACGCCTCGCAGGTGCGCACGTCGAGCCCGCGCGCGAGGAGCGCGATCACGCGATCGTAGCCGCCCGCCACGAAGCGATCGTTTTCGGCGTGGGAGACCTGGTCGTAGTTCGCGAACTCGGTGGCGTCGATGTCGCCGACGTCGGCCGCGTACTCGTTTTCGATGTAGAATGCACGTAGCCAGGCGGCGAGGCGACGGTCGTCTTTGGTGGCGTAGCGGGCGTCGAGCTCTGGGGAGAGGAAGCTCGCGTAGGGCCCGGCGCCGTGGGCGGCGCGGATCTTGGTCGCCACGCGGTTCAGGATCTTCTCGAAGTCGGCCTCGGCCGAGTTGAGTGCGGCGTCGGCGATGGCGCCGCGCGCGGCGTCGTAGAGCGCGATCTTGTCCCACGAGGTCTTCGTGGTCTCGACGTTGGCTTGCGCGAGGAGATCGACGATGGGGTTCGCAGAGCCCGCGTGGTGCGCCCACGCGCCGCCCAGATCGAACGGCATGCCCAGCGAGCGGTCCGTGGAGAGGCGCCCGCCGAGCCGATCGCGCGCCTCGAGCACCGTCACGTTCGTGAAGCCGCGCTCGGTGAGTCGCCGCGCTGCCGCGAGACCGCTGATCCCGGCGCCGAGGACGACGATGGGGTCGGTCTTCTTGCGAGCGCTGGTGGCGAGCGCGGAGTCGTCGCTCTCGTCGTCGCCCGGGCGGCTCGCGCAAGCGGCGAGCGCGCCACCCAGCCCCATCAGAAACGCCCGTCGCCCAAGCAAGTGCATGCATCCCGCGTTGCACGGCCCATGCCGGCGCGCCACCCGCCCGCGCGGCCCGAATTCCTCAGCGCCCGGCGACCGCTTCCGTGCCGGCCGATCCACGCGTCTCCCAAGCACGACAGTCGTGCGGTCCCGACGATCGCGCTGGCACGGGTCACCTTGTCGAGGCGTCGAGGCGGGCACGGAGGCGCTTCATCGCGGTGCGCCATGGGCTGCGCGGGCCGTCGTCTTCGTGGAGTTGGCAGAGCTCCGAGCGCTTGTCGTCTTCCAGCGAGAAGGAGACGGCGCGGCTCGCCGCTCGCACGATTTCTTTTCGTTCGGCGACCGACTTTGCGGCGAACGCCTTGGCGAGCACGGCGAGCGTCGTCTTGCCGAGCGGGCCGGGCTTCTTGTCGCGGATCTGCGCGACGCAGCCCGCGGCTGCCACCGCGGCCTCGCAGTCGTCCACGTCGAGGTACGCGCGGGGCTTCGGGTTCGCGGCGCGCGCGAGGGCACGCTCGACGGTCTTCCACGAAGGCCGATCGTCGAGGTCGTCGAGCCAATCGCCCGCGCAGTCGGTCCCGAAGAGCGCCGAGCGTCGCGCGGCCGGCGCCGGCTCGCGCTCGCGCACGTCGTCGTCGTCGTCAGGCATGACGCGCCGCTCTTCGACGCCGTGTGCATACTGCACTTCACTCGTCAGCGAGCCGCGCTTGTTCCACGTGCGCCACGTTCCATGACGCGCGAGAAGCGCGTCCGTCTCTCCGTCGATCCACACGCCAAAGACCGGCTCGAAGGTGGCCCGCGCCGGAACGCTTGCGGGTCGGGGCGGCATGGGCTCACCGGTGGCGGTCACCGGTCGCCCGCGCTTGTCGAACCACCGCGAGGCGAGCACGCGGTCCATGTCGCGATCGATCTCGTAGCGCCACACGCGCGCGCCGAACGTGTTCGGAAACGCCTGCTCGGTCGTCGGCTTCGCGGAGCGATACGCCGTGTCGACGCCGTGCATCTTGCCGCGCACGAACGTGCCGCTTCGCGAGGGCGTGCCGTCGTCGTGGTAGCGCGTGAACGCTCCGTGCGCGACGCCGTGGGCGTACTCACATTCGCAGACGAGGCTCCCGTCGCGTCGCCACCAGCGCACCTTGCCGTGCATCTTCTTGCGCGAGTCTCTCGGCGCGAGCTCCCACTCTTGGTCTTTCTCGACCCACACCGCGTCTTTGGGGACGCTGCGCGGACGTTGGGGCGGCGTGGGCTTCGGCATCGGCGTTACGGGGTCGAGTCGAGTGAGAAGGGCTTGGTGCCCGACGCGGGCGTCGCGTCGGTGACGCGATAGAAGTGCGAGAACGACGCGGACGTGCCGATGTTACCGCCGCCGTTGGTGGGCGGCATCTCGCCGTAGACGTACCCGCTCCCGGACGTGGCGTACCCGAGCCACGAGAACGAGGCTGGCCGCCCGCCGGCGTGGATCGTCGACCACGGGATCACGAGCTCGCGCACGTTGCCGGTGCCGACCTCGGTGATCGCGCCGGCCGTCGGGCTCCCGAAGCCGCCCACGCCGTCGGCGAGGCGCACCTCGTTGTACGACGACTTGGCGTAGATCACCGCGTCGGCGCGGAAGGGGAGGGTGGCGAGCTTGGTCGCGTCGTACGTCTGACCCGCGAGCGAGCCGTCGCTGTTCGTTCCACCGTTGGACGGCGAGACGGGGTTCGTGTCGAAGTAGAGGACCACGCCTTCGCTCACGTCGGCGTACGCGACGGCCACGTAGACGTTGCTCGCGTCCCACGTCAGGTACCAAGTCGTGGGCGTCGCCGCGTCGACGTCGCTCGTCTGCATGTTCTGGCCGTCGGCATGCGCGCCGTATTCGCTCGCGCCGATGGTGCCGTCGGCCACCGGTGGAACGATCGTGGGCGCGTCGCTCGCACCGTCGGTGACGCTCGCGTCCGCAGCGCCATCGTCGGCGCTCGCGTCGTTGGAGGTGCTCGCGTCGGGCTCGACGCCCGCGTCGTCGATCGAGGCCCCATCGCCATTGGCGCTCGCGTCGCGCGATTTCCCCGCGTCGAGCGGCGGGAGGAGCCCGCCCGCGTCGCTCTCGGAGCGCGCCCCTTCGGCGCACGCGCCGGCGGTGAGCGCGAAGAGGGCGAAGGCCGACCAACGAACGAAGCGATTCACGCGCTCTTTTTGGCGCGACCTGCCGCGTCCGTCAATCGCCACAGGCTTCACGCACGTCAGTCGGCGCAGTCACACTCAGTCAACGTGCTCGAGCCACGCGCGAAGCAGACCGTCAATCTCCGATTCGGAAGCCTCGGGGTGGCGATGTCGCAGCGCCGCGCGCTTGAGGCGGATTCCGGCCGCCATCATCTCGAGCGCTTGGCGGAGCTTCTCGGCGGGCGCCGTGCTGCGAGCTCGTGAGCGGTCATCCTTCTCCAGCGCGTCCACTAAGAGACTTTAGCACGCGTCTGAGTCCGGCGGCCTTGGCGGGCAGGCCACACGACTGGCGCATGCAGTCCTCAGTCGTCGCGCTGCGTGAGACTCCTGAGACGCGCTCGCAATCGTCGGTCGCGCTGGCGTTCCCTCGATGATCCGAGCGCGTTCCGCAGGATGACTCGCCGCGTCGCGTCGCCGGCACGCGCGCTGCACTACGTCGTGCCGTGGTCATCGACTCTCGGAAGTGCGCAGGCGAAGCGGTGCGAGCCCCGATGGACACGCTCGTCGAAGCTCCGTCGCTCGACGTCGAGCCGCCGACGGAGCGCAGCCCGGCGCCGAACCCGGCGGACTACCCCATGTCGGAGACCCGCATCGGACTCTTCGGTCTCAGAGACACCGCGCGCTCTCGAGGGTGAGTGTGGTCAAGCGCGGGCGCGAACGCGCATCACTCTCGGCTCGACTGACGCTCGAGAACATCTGCATCCGCGAGATCCTGGGGCCGCCCCGCGGCGCGCTTGTTTCGGATCAGGTCTTGGCGGCCAATGACAGCGAGCTCCACGGGCCCCACGTTCCAACGCTGACGGTTGGGCCAGGCCTCGCCGAACGTGAGCCCCGAGATCTCGGTGAGCAGCTCGATCCGAAATGGCGGCGTGCCCATTCGGAAGCCGTGCCCTGGTCGCGACAGGTCTCCTTCCGAGAGCGAACCGATGGGGGCGCCAAATGAACGGAGCGCGTGCATCACCTTGCGAGCGTTCTCGGGTGACGCTTCGATGAAGAGGTCGAAGTCTTTGGTCGCTCTCGGTCGGCCGTAGAAGGCGACCGCGTGTCCACCCACGAGCAAGAAGCGCGCGTCAGCGGCGCTCAACTCGGTAAGCAGATCGAGGAAGTCGGGCGGGAACCTCGGGGTCATCGTCGAGTCCTTCTTGCGCCAAGCTGAGCGCCCACGCGAGGGCCATTCGCTCACCGGGGCTCATCGCGGCCCACTCTGCGAGGTCGTCGGCTTCAATGGCGCCGTGCACGTTGGGGCCGCGATAGACTCGGCTCGTCCACGTCGCCTGCCGGGCTCGCCGACGGTCTTCAGCGCCACCCGCCATGCGTACAAGGTAGCACGTGCCGGTGTGCCGGGCGTCGCACGTGGCGGGGCCAACGCGTCACGCGCGACCGGGAAGCGAAGTGCACGAGTCTGGAACCTCGGTGCACGAGAACCAAGGCTTCGGGCTTCTCCCAGAAGCTTCGTTCGCCACTTCGAGGCTTCATCCGCCAGCCTGAAGCTTCGTCCGCGAAAAACGGAGCCCGGCTCGCGGGCTTGGCCGTCCGCTGGCGGTGAACTTCGCCTCGATGTCGTGACCCTGACCTGACACCCGAAGTTGGTCCACCGATTCTCGGTTAGTTGACTTCAATTCGGTTCACTACCTCGTGACGAGCACGATGGCGAGCAAGTGGCTCTTCGTGCTCCTCAAGGATGGCGGCGGCAGCCCCCGCCGAAGGC